>CAKRFN010000006.1 GCA_934320655.1 uncultured Eubacterium sp. | reverse complement strand
GTCACGGCCTATCAGGATGCGATGCTTCCCGCAATTCTTCCGCTGTATCTTCCGATGTTGTTGGTTTTTGCCATCCATTTTGTGATGCTGCTTGCCGGAAAAACGCGCTATCCGAAATGGATGCTTGCGTTTCATCCGGTCACATGGAACCTTCTGCTGGCCGCAGTACCGGATATTGCACAGGCGATGCAGGTGTCGGTGGCTACATGGATGTCAGTGATGAGCCAGAGCAGCACGAACAGTGCCATTATGGTCTGGTGCATCGCGGCTGCGGTTTATGAGAGAAAGCACACCCAATGAAATAAGGAGTCTTGAATATGAAACCTGATTACAAAAACTGGATCCCCAAAGGGATGCTGTATTCGTTGATCGCCGGAACGGTGCTGTCGTTTGCGCTGCTGCTCGTTTTTGGCGTATTCGGTATCGGTGTGAGCGGAAAGCTGCGCATTGCGCTGGGTATGATATTCGGCATCGCCTTTGTCGTCTGTGCCAAGTACACCGAGTGGTGCGTGCATGCCTACCGGAGCTTTTCCTATGACGGCGAGCGCAAACTTTCAAAGCAGATCATCGAAGGAACCGCGCGTTATGTCACCCTGCCGAAGGGCGGCATTGGGCTGGATGTGGGCTGCGGCAGCGGAGCATTGACCATTGCCTGTGCCAAACGAAACCCGCAGGGAAAAATAATCGGCATCGACCGCTGGGGGAAAGAATATGCTTCCTTCAGTCTGCCGCTGTGCGAAAAGAACGCTGCCGCAGAGGGCGTGAAAAACATTTCGTTCCAACGCGGGAATGCTGTGAAGCTGGATTTCCCGGATGAGAGTTTTGATGCAGTGACAAGCAACTATGTCTATCACAACATCACCGGAGAGGATAAGCAGGCACTTTTGCTGGAAACACTGCGGGTGCTGAAAAAAGGCGGAACGTTTGCTATCCACGACCTGATGTCACCCCGCAGATACGGTGATATGCAGGCGTTTGTCCAAAAGCTCAGGGACATGGGCTATGAGCGCGTGGAACGGATCGACACGACCACGGGCAAATTTATGACACCCAAGGAAGCCAAACGGTTGATGCTGCACGGCTCGACCCTGTTGGTGGGAAGGAAGTAATCGCTGTGGCATCAGCGAACGCTGACCGTTCCCTTGCTGAAATTATGGATACTATATACAAGAAATATTTTTGCGGCAGTAAAACGATATTACTGCCGCAAAAATAATCTGATGGATGTGTAGCAACAAGTATTTTGTCGATCTGCAAGCATCAAAAGCCTCGTTGGGAAACCAACGGGGTATTTTTTGGCTCTGAATCAGACGATATAGAGCATGGGAAAGGTTAGAACTAACAGTACAAAGATTCAAAACTGCGTGTGGGATGTCCGGCGATTTATCTTGCTCACCAACTTGGTCACTGACTAAGTTTTTCTGACCAAGTTGTCTGACTTGCTGAGATGAGCTCGGAATGATTATTGATACATTGGCCTTGACTCAAATGGTCACCAGGAGAGATGGATAACAGTTTACAGAAAACAGAATAGAATCATCTTTGATGCCTCGTTGGGAAACCAACGGGGTATTTTTTTGCCCCAATCCGGCTGCACAGAGCACTGAAAAGTCAAAACGAACCGCAGGTAGTCCTGCAAGGACAACCAAAGTGCGTCTACGAGGCCAACGCGAAACCGGAGGATTCTTGTTAAACTTACTTTGTAAGGACGAAAGTCCGGATGTCCCTTGAAAACTGAATACTCATTCTTCAGGTACATTCCTGTTTGGTCGAGCCTTCGACTGCACGCCATGAAGCCCATCGGGGCGATAGCGGTTTCGCAGAAGCAAATGCCGGATTGCAACCGGCGGCGGTGTTAAAGCCAGACAGGGACAATGATACTTCCGTAATTCGCGGTCCGGCCATAAGGAAGGCGGGATGGTTAAATTCCAATGGAGCAGTGAAGCACACTGCCGCCTGTAAGAAATCCTACATCTCTGGGGTGATAAGAAAAAGTACAGAGAAACCATATTTTCAGAAAGCACTGCCGGGTGCTGTATCAGCATGATACCTGGCAGGCTTTATCCATATCAGTGTATGGAGATTGGAGACAACAGCAAATGAAAGAAAACTGGGTTTATCGGCGAGGTGATTTATATCTCGCCAATCTCGGTGTTCCGGTCGGATCAAAGCAGGGCGGTGTTCGTCCTGTTGTGGTTCTTCAGAATGATGTCGGCAATTATTATGCGCCGACGATCACGATTGCTCCGCTGACATCGAAAATTGAGAAGAAGCGAAAGCAGCCAACGCATTTCTTTCTCCGTAAAGCAAAGGGACTGGCAAAACCTTCTATGGTATTGGCAGAACAGCTCGACACCTGCGACAAGGTATGCGTGATTCGCTATCTTGGGCGGGTAAGTAAGGGGCAGATGCGTGGGATTGATGAAGCTGTAAGGATTCAGCTTGGATATTACATTCCGGAACAGGCAGAGAAAAAAAGACAGGGCAAATGCCGAAAGGATGGCGAAGAAGGCGATGGATAAACTGATTACAAGGAAAGAAGCAGCTAGTATACTGGGAATCAGCGTAAAAACACTGGATGCTGCAAGAATAGACGGTTTGATCTCCTATGTTCAGTATGTGGAAAACGGCTGCGTTTATTTCACAGAAGTGGGGATTCAGGAGTACATTGCAAAATGTACGCACCGTGCAAAACCGATGGAACGTGCTGCGACATATCGCAAACCTCGAAGCTTTCGGCGGTGAAAATCGACATCGTTGAGTATGGACGATGAATCCGCAATAATGAAAGCATCAACAGGATTGGAGGTAATGATATGGCGGCAAGAAGAATGATGCTTCCCGATTATGGTACGGTGAGTATGAAGGGAACGCAATATTATCGAACCCGTGTAACAGATCAGCAGGGACGGCGGGTTTCCTTATATGCAAGAACGAGAGAGGAACTGTACCAGAAGGAACAGGAAGCGATCCAGCAGATTGAGAACAAGACGTATCGCCGGAGTACACCCACGGTGGAAGAGTATTGCGAGAAATGACTGCTGATGCAGTCGGCACAGATCAGGATGACAACGCTGATTGACTATACATCGAAGGTGAAGAACTACATCATCAAGCCTTTGGGCGATATGCATATGGGAGATGTAACAGCAGATGATATTCGCCTGGCACTGCTGGCGGCATCGAAAAAGTCGGCATCCGTGTACAAATCGGTGAACGTTATATATAAGTGTATTTTCACGGCAGCAATGGAGAGCAAGATCATTGATGAGAATCCGACCATCTATCTGAAGAAGAATGTGGGCGGGATTCCACAGAAGGATCGCCTCCCACTTACGGATGAGCAGGTGGATAAGCTGTTGGATGCCATTTACGGCTTGCCGCCGTATGTGTTTGTGATGCTGGGGCTGTACGCAGGATTGCGGAGAGAAGAAATCCTCGGACTTCAATGGGATTCGGTGTATCTGGATTGTGAGGCTCCGTACCTTACCGTTCGGAGAGCCTGGCATACGGAGCATAATCGTCCGGTGATTCTGACAGAGCTGAAAACAAAGGTAGCGCATCGGAATGTCCCTCTGCCGGACAATCTTCTGGAATGCCTGAAAGAGGCGAAGAAGACATCGACATCAGATTATGTGGTTGCAAACCGGGATGGAGACCCTTTGTCCTATACGCAGTTTAAAAGGTTATGGCAATATATCGTAACCCGTACAACCAAGGAACGCTGCTATTACCGCTATGAAGATGGCAAGAGGGTAAAGCATACGGTGAAGCCGGTTCTGGGGCAAAAGGCAGCGCGCAATGGAAATGTGGTTTACAGTCTGGACTTTGAGGTGACTCCGCATCAGCTGCGGCACACCTACATTACGAATCTGATTCATGCTTCGGTTGATCCGAAGACAGTTCAGTATCTTGCCGGTCATGAAAGCAGCAAGATCACCATGGATATTTACGCCAAGGTGAAATATAATCGCCCAGAGCAGCTCGCAGGAGTGCTGGAAGATGCTTTTGCATCGTGGGATTAAGAGTAAATCAGAAAAAACTTGGGGCAGGGATGGTCAAAAATCCCTGCCCTTTTTACATACATTCGACATCCTTGAAGGAAGTGCTGTACGCCATGATAATAAAAGTGACAACACGCAATGTATGAAGATAGATAGGAGGAGAACACATGGCTAAAGGAAAAAAGCGTCCGGTTGAACTTCCGGAATACGGAACAGTGATGATGAAAGGGGTACAGTATTACCGTACCCGGATTACAGATGCAGACGGAAAGAGAGTGGCAATTTATGGGCTGACACGCGAAGAATTGTATGACCGGGTGGAAGATGCCCAGAAGAAAATCGCGGAAGTGGTTTTCCATAGAGAGAATCCGACCGTGGAAGAGTACTGCGAAAAATGGCTGCTGATGCGGTCTGGAACGGTAAGAACCAATACGTTGGAAGGATACTCGCGAATGGTGAATCGGTACATCGTGGGTCCGATTGGACAGATGTATATGGACGAGGTGACCACAGATGACCTGCGGCTGCTGATGGTTCCATTATCAAAAGGTTCTTCCGGAATGTATGGTCAGCTCAATATGCTGATTAAGAACATTTTTAATTCGGCAGAAGAGAGCAAGGTGATCAAAGAAAATCCGTCCAAAACGATTTGCGCAAGAGGCGGAAAGCCTGCGAAACGGCGCGAGGCTTTGACGGATGAACAGACTGCCATTTTGCTGGATAGCATTCGTGAGCTTCCGCCGTATGTCTTCGTGATGATCGGCTTGTACGCGGGATTGCGTAGAGAAGAGATTCTTGGATTGAAATGGGACTGCGTATTCCTGGATGAAAAAACGCCGTACATTTCGGTAAGGCGTGCATGGCATGTGGAAGGCGGTGTGCCGGTAGTCAACACGCTTTTGAAGACACCGGCAGCAAAGCGAGATGTTCCGATTCCCAAATGCCTGGTAGCCTGTCTCAAGGAAGAAAGGGAAAAATCAGAATCGGAATATGTGATCTCGAATTCAAGGGGAACTGTTTTGACTGAAACACAGTTTGTGAGGGTCTGGAAGTACATAACAGTCCGTTCTACCGCAGAACGCTGTTATTACACCTATGTAAATGGACAATCCATCAAGCATAGAATAAAGCCAAGACTTGGTGAGCATCAGCCGAACAATCCCAAGCTGGTGTATACGATGGACTTCAAGGTGACTCCGCACATGCTGCGGCACACCTACATCACCAATCTGATTTACAAAGGTGTTGATCCTAAGACGGTGCAGTATCTGGCAGGCCATGAGAACAGCAAAACGACTATGGACATCTATGCGAAAGTCAAGTATAATAAACCTGAGGAATTAAGCGGCGTTGTGAATGCTGCATTCGGGCTGCGTTAAATTGCACCAAAAATTCCTCGATTTCGTGGGTTTACCTATGGGTTTACTGAGAGAGGGAAGCCCGAAAACCCGCATGAATACTGGACTTTTTGGATCAAGGATAGGTGAGTACGGTCTCAAAGCAGCTCGTCGCGCTCCGCAGTTCTCAAAGAGATAATTATTTCACAAGAACATACAATTTGTTTACAAACCCCGAAAAATTTTGGTTTTTCGGGGTTTTTCTATGCTTCTTAACTGTTGACAATCATATTCTTAGCAAGTACAATGGACAATATACATCGTGCGTTGCGTATTGAATGATGTATTTTGAGAGAAAAATGAAGTTGTTTGATATATTGATGTCGTTGTGGTGCCAGTGCTGTGGCCGTATGCTCCATAGCAACAGCTTCGGCTATTCAGGAGGGATATTTTATAGGAACAGGCCGTGCGCTTGTGATGGGGCGGGAAAGGAATCCGTGACGCTTATATGGCAGAAAATGCAATGTTCCTGTTTTTGCTCCTCTATTGACAAAAGCGACAGTTGTGTCGTATGATAAAAAGACATAAGTGTCGCTTTTGAAAGGAGATTTGATTATGAAAGATTTCATTTTACGGGAATGGAAGTATGAGGATACAGAAAATATTTCTATCGCTGCAAATAATCCGAAAATTGCGGGAAATTTGAGAAATGTTTTTCCATCTCCCTATACGATTGATGATGCAAAATGGTATGTTAATGACTGCATTTCCAGAGAGGGGAAAAAGCAAATTACAAGGGCAATGGTAGTAGATGGAAAAGCCGTTGGCAGCATTGGAATATCTATAAAGGATGATGTCTATGAGAAATCCGGAGAATTGGGATATTGGCTTGCAGAGGACTATTGGCGGCAAGGAATTACATCAAGGGCAGTCATACAGATTTGTAGAGAAGCATTTGCTAAATTTGATATTGTCCGTATCTTTGCGGAGCCATTTGATTGTAACCTGGGTTCCAGAGGAGTTTTGGAAACGGCAGGATTTACATACGAAGGCACGATGAGAAATGGTGTTTATAAAAACGGACAAATCCTTTCCTATTGTGTATATTCAATTTTGCGGGAGGAAATGGAATTATAAAATATGGGGAACAAGGGAAATAAAACGAAGGAGAAAATACTTCAAGAAGCATATTTGTTGTTCGCCGAAAAAGGTTTTAAGGCTGTAACAATGACGGATATTTGCGAAAAAACAGGATTGAGCCGTGGAGGCTTGTATCGTTATTATTCCGGAACGGAACAGATTTTTTCTGAAATTATATCAAGGGAATATATGATATCTGACCGCATAGAAAAGAAAGAAAGTGCCACAAGCATTTTGGAAGATATGCTTGAAGCAATACGATGTGAAATTTTAGAAAAGGAGTTATCCTTAAGTCTTGCAATTTATGAGTATGCGAATATCGGCAATGAAGATTTTTTTATTAAAGTGAATGATCAGGCCAAACTGCGCTGGACAAGTCTTTTAACGTACGGAATAAATAATGGGGAATTTAATCCTGTTAATGTGCCGCAGGTAGTTGATTTGATTTTATATTATTATCAAGGTTTGAGAATGTGGTCACGGGTTATTCCCTTTGATCAAAGAGAGGCTGAAAATTATGTTAATAGCATAAAGCAGCTATTATTGGTCAATGAAAAGAAGTAATTTCAAGAGTGTTTTTAACTGCGATAAAAAGCATAATTTAAAACATTTGGAAGCTACTGAAGATATGGTTTGGGAATAGAATAAGAAGCAGGACGATGAAGTGAGATTCAATGCCCTGCTTCTTGTTTATCGGGAATGAACGGTAATATATTTCTGGTTTTTGCTTTTAGGTTCTGCACAAAATTCCAACAGTAAGTTTTGCTTGCTGACCACAGATATATCATGTGCGGCATCATGTACGGAAATACCACACATGATATAATTTACATTTTTCAAAATGCCCCTGAAATCTGTTGCTGTTGAGAAGAATTCAGGCTTATATGCCGCTGTATATCCAGGCAGTTTTTCGGTTTCACTGACGATTTTACGCAGACCACTTCCACGGCGTTCCATGTATTTCATGCGGTGGAATAGGTCAGCAATCACGGGGTTTCGCCGCATCGAACGAATACTGTAAATATCGTATTTCTTGTCTGGATGCTGCTTGGCTTATGCATTGCGGTTTACAGTTATTCCCCCATTCGGGCAGCGATCAATGTGTTTGTTTGCTTTCTTGGAATGCATCATTTGTTTATGGCTGGTTCTATTTCAATATGCGTTCCGTGTTGGGAATCGTTGCCGCATTCCTGATCCATTTGATTGTACCGTTTTATTTCGGATAGATCATGTGAGCAGGGCTTTGAGCCTGATATTTTTTTCTTGACAAAAATATCTGTCAATTATATAATAACAATCGTTATCGATAACATGAGTTATGCTTGGAGGGAAACTATGCCTGCGGTTAAAAAAATATCCAGAGAAGCGATTATAGATGCGGCGGTTGATGTATTACGTGAGGGTGGCGCAGCGGCTATCAATGCGCGCAGTGTTGCAAAAAAATTGGGATGTTCAACACAGCCGATCTATTTGTCATTTCAAAATATGGATGAATTGAAAGCGGCGATGACGCAGCGGGCGATAGATCTGCACACACAGTATGTGCAGAATAATAACAGTGACACCGAGTATAGCTGCTATGGTATGGGATTTGTTCATTTTGCAGCAGAGGAAAAACATCTGTTTCGCTGGTTATATCTGGAGGGCAGGCAGCCCGGACCTTATCAGAGCGATGTACTGCTTTCGAAAATCATTGCCGTAATTATGAGCGAATACGGATACACAGAGGAAGTGGCAAAGAAACTGCATCGGGACATGATATATTATTCCTATGGAATGGCAATTCTGGCAAATACAGACCATTTAAATTTGACAGACGCGGAGCTGAGAGCAGCGTTCCGGAGAGAATTCACAGCTCTTACGGCTTATTATGAGGTATCTCCGGTTCCGCTGAAGTTCAGAAAAGAGCAGGAAAAAACTTAGTATTGCAATGATGGCAGGATGTATGGCATGGACCTGTTTCGGGTGTGGAACTTCCGGCGGAACGCAGTCTGCGGACGCAGCGGATGAACAGGCACAAGCGCCGGTAGAATCTTCAACTGGGGAAGTCCGCGTAGAACCGAATCCGAGCATGTACGATGTCAATGACATGTCTAACAGCGAATTCGCGGCATCATTTACCGTTGATGATGTAAAAACACAGGAGAATCAGACGAGCATCCATCTGGCGGCTTATGATTATGAGCGGTTTGATGCTTCTGGCATTGAGAACCTGAAAGCCGGAGATACGCTGGTGATCGCCCGGAAAGAGATGAAGGTAGAAACAGTGGAGCCGCAGAGTGACACATGGATTCAGGTAAATGGAGGTCTGGAGGAGGACGGATGTGATCTGTACAAGGGTGAAGATGGTCTGTATTATGAAATTCAGTTGGAATCCAACAGTTACCAGCCGTTGACAGAGCTGGATTTGCCGCTGGCAGAGAATTTTGTCTTTGAGGATTCATCAGATCCGGAGAAACAGGTTCAGAAGTACACGACAGAGGAATTTTTAGATTTGTTGAAGGATGACGTTTACGGTTTTTATCCCAATAATACGACAGTAACAGCGGTGGATGGGGAAATTTCCCAGATTACAAGAAATTTCATACCGTAGGGAAACAAAAATTTTGAGGACGCCGCATACCGGAAAAACTGTATCTGTTTTCTCAGGCTCATGTGTGCGACATGGCAGGCACTTGAGAAGGAAATCGAAAATTAGTCCAAAAGAGGAGAACAAAGATGGGACATTTTCTTATGTATACTTAATTACTTTTATCCAACTGAAATGCAATGATATTGCCGGTGTTTCGATTTGCAAAAATATCTCCGTTGCGGTTTGTCAGATCATACAGGACGCTCCATTGGAGTTTGTCGAAATCCCCATCGTAGATGCCGATATCGGCGAGCAAATGAAGTGCTGTATCGTTGTCCAGTGTGCCGCCGTTTGCTTTGATGGCACGTTCCACTGTGTCATAGCGCTCAAATTCGGTGAAGCCTTCTCCGATATTTAATCCATCATATGCGATGAAATTGGAAGCAATCTGATATTGCGCATCTGTCTCAACGGTACAAAATTCATGGTTGACATATTCCACTATGACAGAGCGCCCGCTTGCATCTGCGATCAGGTAATGGCACTCAATACCGCCGGAGAAATAGATGTTGTATTGTTTCAACAGGTCAACCGCTTCTTCCACGGTAGCAGCTTTATCAAGCACGAGGCGGATTGCCGTTGTGGTATTCAGCCGTATCCGGTCAGGATGCTCAGGTGCCTGCGCTTCCGGCACTGCAAGCAGCGCGATGGCAAGCCCCTTTTCGTTCATTCCGTCGAAAGGCAGATAGGGTGCGGCAAGTGTCAGAAAGCGGGAAAAGAGTGCGCCGTCCGGCAGATTCTCCGCCGAATATCCAGCGAAAGCAAGGTTGACCGTAGAAATCGAGGAATAGCCATTGGCAGGCGTTGTGCGAAGCTGCAGGGACGGAGCATACTCAAAATCAAAGTTTCTGCCAAATAGAATGTCGCCGGTTTCATTTTTTACGACAAAGGCGGTGCATCCGTCTCCCGTGACGCCCAGATCGATCGGAAATCCTTTTAACAGCCGGTTTGTCACAAAGGCTTCGATATCCGCATCGCTTTCAGCGCCTATTTTTAGAAACTCATCAAATCCGTAATCTCCATAATAGGTCATTTGATACATGCCGTAATCATCGATTTTTTTCAGGGATCTCAGCGAACGCAGTTCATTCCAAAACAGGATCAGCGCAGCAATCAAAACAATCACCACGGCAAGTCCTACGCCTGCTAGGATTCGAAGTGCCGGTTTTTTACAATTATTGTTCATGTTTTTACTCCTAATTCGGTTGTTCAGTCTCCTTGTTTCTCCGAAGAAAATCATAAATCAGTTTAAATGCCAGAATCCCCATGAAACCGCCAAGCGTATTCAATATGACATCATCAATATCTGTAACCCCGACGCAAAACAAATATTGCGCAATTTCCGCAAGGGTACTTATCAAGGCGATCAGGAACACATTAACACTTATTTTTTTATTGCGGTTCAATAAGGTAATATAAAAGCCAAGCGGAAAGAAAAGAACGATATTTCCCATAATATTGTTCAGCGCAAATGCTCTTGCCAGCAGGTCTCCGTTTAAATAGTTCAGGATCGATCGAAACGGGACGAGATTTATAGAGCGGAAGGAGGTTCTTTTTAAAAATAGAAATGTAAACAGTATGAATAGGTAGATTCCTAAGACTGCATATAGTAATAGGTTGAGAAGTATTTTACTGATGTATTGCTTTTTTTCCATAACTCTTTTTATCACCTCTCTTTTTCGCGCTGTACTTTTTCATGTAGTCATCTGGCGTTCTTGATAAACATTAAATAATATATATCAAATGATGCGTATTAAATATTGTATTAAAAAAGGATGTGATTGTCAATAGGGCAGGAGGAATGTTTTTATACTATTTATTAGGAAACATTCTACGGAAAGTCTACTTGACAAGTAGTTATCAAAAAAGTATAATATCGAATGTATATCATTTGATGTACATTGAGGGGTTTTGCTCTGCTGTGCCAGAAGTGCAGGTACACGTGTGTCATTCGTTTTAGGAATGGAAAAATTGAAGAGATCAAAATGCAAGACGCTTAGACGCAGTGTAATCCGGGGAAACCGGTTTGTGCTGCGTTTTGGTTTTGGGAGAAAGAGGGGAATGAAATTATGAAGGACTTTATGAAAAACGTAATTATATATGTACATGGAAAAGGAGGCTCGGCGGAGGAAGCTACGCATTACGAGTCCTTATTTCCGGATAGTGAAGTGATCGGTTTTGATTATCACGCGCAAACTCCGTGGGAGGCAAAGGAGGAATTTTTGCAGTTTTTCGCTGAGCAGCGGAAGCGCTGCGAGAACCTTGTACTGGTGGCAAACAGTATCGGTGCATTTTTCTCGTTATCTTCATTGGATGAAACGCTCATTGATAAAGCCTATTTTATCTCACCTGTTGTGGATATGGAAAAACTGATCGTCAACATGATGTCGTGGGCGAATGTGAGCGAACAGGAACTTGCGGAAAAATTGGAAATCCCGACAGATTTCGGTGAAATTTTGTCTTGGAATTATCTTTGTTATGTGCGGGAACATCCGGTTTCATGGCACATTCCCACACAGATTTTGTATGGGGATCAGGATAATCTGACTTCGCTGGAAACGATATCGGCTTTTGCACAAAAGATCGGCGCGGAGCTGACCGTCATGCAGGGTGGGGAGCATTGGTTTCACACGGAGGAGCAGATGCAGTTTTTGGATGCATGGGTGTTAGGGGATCTTTTGTCGTCAAAGTAAAGAAGGGGAGCAGACGTATGAAAAGGTATATCGCCCTGTTAAGAGCAATCAATATAAATGGAAAGAATAAAATTCCGATGGCAGAATTGAAGAAAGGCTTTGAACAGCTTGCATTTGCAGAGGTCAAAACCTGGCTGAATAGCGGCAATGTGGCTTTTTCAAGCAGTGAAACAGATACGGTGAAGCTGACAGCTCAGATTGAAAAAATGGTACAGGATCAATTTGATCTGGATATTCCGGTTTTCGTCATATCACAGGAGAAACTGGAGGATATCCTCCAGCACGCACCGGATTGGTGGGGAACAGAAAATAAGGAAATTTACGACAATCTCATTTTTATTATGCCGCCTGCCATCCGCTGTGGATGCAGCGCGAGCAAACCAGAGGCACTTGCGGGAGCTGCAAATACAGAACATAGTGCTCACATGCCTCGAGTACCATATAAATAATTTCGCAATCACCTATGAGGATGTAATAAAAAAGGAGAACGCACGATGAAAATTGAAACAAACCGTCTTTTCCTGCGGGAAATGACACTGGAGGATTTTGACGCACTGTATACCGTGCTTGCCGATTCCGACATTATGCAGCACTATCCATATACATTTGATGAAACGCGGGTGCGGAACTGGATCAACAAAAATATTGACCGCTACCGCGTGTTAGGTTTCGGATTGTGGGCGGTGTGCCTGAAATCCACAGGTGAAATGATTGGCGATTGCGGGCTGACAATGCAGAATATAAATGGCATGATCCTGCCGGAGATCGGCTACCACATCGCAAAGGCACACCAGCGTCAGGGCTATGCTTCAGAGGCGGCGCGGGCTGTCCGTGACTGGTGCTTTGCACATACAACCTTTGGCAAGGTATACTCTTATATGAAAAAATCAAATGTCCCGTCGTCTGCAACTGCCCGCGCGAACGGAATGTCATTGCTGGGCGAGTTTACAGATAACGAGGGTGAGCAGACAGTTGTATATGGCATCAGTCGGACAGACGAAGGAATTTTTTAATACAAGGAGCTTTGAAATGAATCATTTGCAGAGAAAATATTATACGACCGTATTGGCAGTGTGCATGTTGGTGCTTGCGGTTTCCGGTTGCGGGTATGGAAATGGAAATTATCATCAACTCACCGCGGTTGATCGCGTTTTAACACAAGACAACACAGGTATTTCATCAAAACACGAGCGGCTGGATGGCACGGAAGAATATACCATCCACGTGCCGGACGGAAAAACCTACGCCGTGCTTATAAATATCCTGAATCAGGAGGGCTCGCTTTCCATAACGATTGGGAAAAATGGCGATACTCCGGTCTATACCGGAAACGATGTAGAAAGCAGTACGTTTACCGTGTATTTGCGTGAAACCGGCGATTATAAAGTAGTAATCACCGCAAATAAGCACAAAGGCAGCTATTCTTTGGATTGGTCTTGACAAGTAACCGTTTGGTAACTATAATAAAGTTACCGGACGGTTACTTTATTAAAATGGAGGAAATTTTTATGAACGCGATTATTTACACGAGCAATGCCGGCAGCACGGAACGCTACGCAAAGCTGCTGGCTCACAAAACAGGACTTCCGTCGTATTCGCTTGCGGAGGCAAAACATGTCGTTTCTGCGGGGGCGGAAGTCATTTATCTGGGCTGGGTTATGGCAGGCAGCGTCAAAGGCTATTCTACCGCAGCCAAACGTTATAAGGTATGTGCTGTCTGCGGCGTCGGTATGGCACGGACCGGAACACAGGCGGACAGCGTGCGGGAAAAGACGGCTGTTCCGGCAAATATTCCGGTATTTACGTTGCAGGGTGATTTTGATGTGGAGAAGCTGCATGGCATTTACCGTTTGATGATGGGGATCATGGTCAGGACAGCGGGCAAAAATCTTGCTGCGAAGCAAGACCGCACGCCGGAGGAAGACGATATGCTTGATATGATGCTCCACGGTAGCGGACGGGTCAGCGCTGGCAATTTAGGGGCTGTCATTGATTGGTACAACGCGCAGAAATAACAACCAACATGCAGGAGGATATAAAGATGGTACATTTAGTATATTGCGACAATACAGGAAAAAAGGGTGAAAAAGTGCTGGATAAGATTCTGGCAGGAACTAAGACAATGGTTGTGCGTGGCAGCGTGAACGGAATAGCAAAAATCGTCGAGAGGGATCTTTCTTAGCATGATAGAATGGTCACCGGTAAGGAGTTGAGGCGTATGAAAGAACAGATATTGGCTGTCCAGCGGATGCAGGATTATATAGAAAAAAACCAGACGGAAGAAATTCGCTTGTCCGATCTGGCGCGTGTCTCACTGTTTTCTCCGTGGTATTCCTATCGGCTGTTTCGGGAATGTCTGGGACTGACACCCGCGGAGTATATTCGTAAATGCCGGCTCACACAGGCAGCAAAACAGCTTCGCAGTGGAGAAATACGGGTCATTGACGCGGCTTACAATGCAGGATTTTCCAATGTGGATACGTTTACACGGGCGTTTTGCCGGGAGTTTGGCATGAATCCGAGCGACTACATGAGACAGCCTGTACCTGTCACGTTCTTCATTCCTTACGGTGTAAAATATCGTGAACTGAGAAAGGAGAAAGTCGACATGTCTAACATTCAACCAATTTTTATACAGACTGTCCGTAGACCGGAACGGCTGTGTATTATCAAGCGGGCTGATCGTGCAGAAAACTATTTTGCGTATTGCGAGGAGGTCAGCTGCGATGTGTGGGGCATCCTTATGAGCATGAAATCGATCTGCGGAGAGCCGGTTTCCATGTGGCTGCCGCCGAAGTACAAAAAGCCCAATACCTCGACCTATGTGCAGGGTGTGGAAGTCGGGCTCGATTACATGGGTATCATTCCCGAAGGATTTGACACCATTCACCTGCCGGAAACCGAGTACCTGATGTTTCAGGGGCAGCCCTTCCGAGAGGAGGACTACTGCGAGGCCATTCAGACCGTGGAGTATGCGATGGACAACTACGATCCGTCTGTTATCGGATACTGCTGGGACGAACAGCCGCGTATCCAGTTGGAGCCACGCGGTGAGCGCGGTTATATCGAGCTGCGGGCAGTCAGGAGGGTACAGAAATGAGAGAGGCAGTTTTTGTACAGGGACTTACGAAAGTCTATGACGGAAAAACAGTAGTGGATCGTCTGGATCTCTCGGTGCCGTGCGGTACGGTATTCGGCTTGCTTGGTGCAAACGGCGCAGGAAAAAGTACCACGATTGAGTGCATTTTAGGAACAAAGCAGGCTGATGCGGGGAGCGTGCGTCTGCTGGGACAGAATCCGAAAAAGCAGCGCCGCGCACTTTTTCAGCGGGTCGGTGTGCAGTTTCAGGAGGGAGATTATCAGAAAGAGATTACGGTATCTGAGCTTTGCAGCGAAACCGCCTGCCTGTACCGCAATCCTGCCGACTGGCGCGTGTTGTGTGAGCAGTTTGGCATCGGCGATAAGATCAGTGCATTGGTCAAAGATCTCTCCGGCGGTCAGCGCCAGCGTCTGGAAAACGCTCGAATCGCTCAAAGAAAAGGGACTGACAATCTTTTTGACTTCACATTTTATGGATGAGGTCGAAGCACTGTGCGACGAAATCTGCATTTTGAAAAAAGGTGTCGCTGTTTTCCGTGGCACCGTGGAACAGGCAAAACAGCAGAGCGGATGTGAACGCTTTGAAGATGCCTACTTGCAGTTAGCGGATGAGGAGGTGGCGGAATGAAACGCTTTTTTACTTTTTTGAAAACAGAGCTGAAGCTCAGCCTGCGCGATATGAATATGCCGATTTTTGCGGTCATCATGCCGCTTGTGATCTACATCATTCTCGGCATCATTTACGGCACAAAGCCCGCTTATGACGGTGCGGGTTATACATTTCTGGAGCAGTCTTTTGGAGCAGCTTGTGCAGTTGCGATCTGTGCGGGTGGACTCATGGGACTGCCGCAGGCGGTGTCCGACCTGAGAGAGCGCAAGGTGCTCAAACGCTTCCGCGTCACACCGGTCAGTCCAGTGTTTATTCTGGGCGTGGATCTGGCAATGTATATCGTCTACTGCGCGGTATCGCTTGTGGTACTGGCTGTTCCGGCAGCGATTTTCTGGAAGGTGCGGATACACGGTTCGCTGCTTCGTTTTCTCGGCAGTTGGGCAATCACCATGATTTCGACGCTTTCTGTCGGTATGCTGGTCGGCGGCATCGCGAAGGACACCAAACAGGCTGGTGTCATCGCGTCCATCCTCTATTTTCCGATGCTGGTCTTTTCCGGTACGACGGTTCCTATTGAGGTCATGCCGCCCGTGATGCAGAAAATTGTCGGCGTATTTCCTCTGACACAGGGTATCGCAATGATGAAACATGCGTTTGTCGGTGGTCAGATGGAAAATATCCTGTTGCCGGTCTGCGTGATGCTTGGTCTGACCATACTCTGTACGGGGCTTGCCGTCCGTTTCTTCCGCTGGGAATAAAACCTCGCAGGCATTCAATTTATCCATTACCCCGGATCCCAGATGCGTACATAGATCCGGGGTGGGAATGTAGTCGGCTTTGCTTGTGTTACTTTGGAATATCAAAACTGATGCATGTTCCCTGCCCTGCATGGCTTATAATTTTGAGCCCTTCATTTCCGGGATAAGTCAGTATCAGGCGTTTGTGTGTATTTTTTACACCGATATGCCGCTCCGGATCTTCGGGAGACTGGAGAGAAGCCCTGATCTGACGTAAACGCTCTTTTTCTATGCCGATTCCGTTGTCCAGTATATGAAATTTCAAGGAGTCCTCCGTCTCGATAATTTTTATTCGTATGACTAATGAATCCGTAGGAGAATGGATACTGTAATGAATACTATTTTCCAATAGCGGCTGTAATAATAACCGTATTACCTGATATTCCAGAATCGCATCATCATAATCCCACAAAAGCATAATCTGTCCGGGATGATGAAATTGCTGGATTTGCAGATATTCTTTGCACGCCATGATTTCATTTTTCAGTGAAACCGTTGTTCTGGAATCATTCAAAGCATATCTCAGGATGTCGGAGAGTGCATGTACCAGCTTGCTGGCAGGCGCCTGATATCCTTCATTTTTTATAATTTCCATGTCGATAGACTGCAGGGTGTTAAAGAAAAAATGCGGATTGATCTGAAGCTGAAGCGCTTTTAATTCACTGAGCGTTTTTTTCAACTGCCATTCCTTTACCTGCATAGTCAATGTATTATTTCTGATAAATGTGAGAATGACACGGTTTAATATCAGATTATATTCATCTAATTTTTTTGCATCGATAAATTCACCACCCGTATCTACCGGAAGATTCCCTTTTTCGGCATCCCAGAGAATGTCTAACAGCAGCTCGATCTGATGAAAATTCTTATTTGTCAGATATAAGCTGAACAAGAGACATAATACAGCAGCCACCAGAACACCGATGATCACACAGTAAAAAATGTTATACATCAGATGATAGATGTCTCTGGAAGGAACAAGCGATAAAAAGTGCAGATGGTATGCCGGGTATACGAATTCTGTCAGAACATAGGAATGATTATTGTATTTGACAGAAGAAAGGTAGTGCCCCTCACTGGATGGGGTGAGAGATAACTGCGCATGAATCCCCTGATCCGTTTCGAAAGGGACTGACGCGGCATTGGCATTCGAAAACAGAATCATGCCGTCTGGGTCGGTAACGAAAATGGATTCATTGGGGTAATTTTCAAGAGAAGAAAGCAGCTTGGAGACAACGGTCTGATTCAGATTGACAACCAGAACACCATCGTAGTAACGGATTCTTCTATAAATTGTAACTGCGGTATGCGGTTTTTCGAAAGAATAATTCTGGAAGGATCGAAGTACGATCCATTGTTCGTCATCGCGAGTATGTGCCTTGAAGTCAGAAAGCCAGTCCTGATCAGCAGAATCCGCGATAAAGGTAAGTTTTTTATCTGTCTGAAAGAAACAGTCATTGTCATTTGGAAAATATACATAGACGGAATCAATGTAAGTGGAGCTGGATTTCAGGTTTTCCAGTATATCAAACATAATATTTTTCGTGACATTTTCTTTGTAATTCATGGAGTTCCGATTTAATATCCGGTACATGGACATAGAGATAGCGCTGTTTGTATTCATCATTTCAGCAATATCATCACCCTTTGTCAGAATTTCGGTGATAAGCTGACTGCTGATCTGAAAAGAACTTTGCGCCTGTGTATTAGAGTTGTCCCGGATCTGGAAATAGGAGTATACCGTTAATAACAATCCGATAATCAGTACCGGTAGTGAGAATATAAAAAAGTATTGCGTAAATTTGTGTATAAAATATTTGCGTTTCATGCGATAACTCCCTAAACTACAGCTTATGTATCAGAAACATGATTCCGGTATTCTCTGGGTGTGACTTTATAGTATTGCTTAAATGCACGGGAAAAGTTTTTTGGATTATCATAGCCTACCATCAGTGAGATCTCATAGGTTTTATAGGTAACGTCCTTTAACAATTCGCCGGCGCGCTCCATGCGGCATTGGATCAGATAGTCCGAAAAGGTTGACTGGGTGATTTTATGAAACAGCTTTGAAAAATAACCGGGACTCAGATGAACCTGTACGGCAGTGTTTTCCAGAGAAGCATCTGCCAGATTACTCTTCACGTATTCTTTCGCCATAGTGATCAGCTTCTGGTGGTAGGTACTGTCTGATTCATCTATAGAATCGATAGAATCAGTTTCCTTTTCGAGCAAATCCTTGATCTTGAGCATGGCGGCAGTCAGTTCTTCATATTTGATTGGTTTTAGAAGAAAATCATGTACCTTATACCGGATTGCCTGCTGTGCATAATCAAAATGCTTATATCCCGTCAGGATTACAACTTCAATCGGATTCTTGTTTTCGCGGAGCATGCGTACCAGATCCAGACCTGAAATATTGGGCAGGCGGATATCGGTTAAGAGAATATCGGCATGTTCACTGGAGAGATAGCGAAAAGCGTCCTGACCATTCGAAAAACTGGCGGCGACATTGATGCCGAGTGAATTCCACGGGAAAAGATGCGTAAGGCAGTCCCGGATATTAGACTCATCTTCTACAATAACCAAATCAAGCAACGGAATACCTCCTATCGTAAATGACCAAAAAAGAGTAAAAATGTGAATATATGATACTTGTGAGGAAAATTCTATCATAATGTCAGAAGAAATGTCAAGAAAGGTGTATGGGATGAAAATGACCTTTATGGTAACTTAATATTATCAAAAAACAGAAACAAAGGAGGTATTAGAATTATGAAAAAGAAGTATTTAACCATGTTAATGACGGCGGCGCTTGCGGTTACAACGGTGTTTTCGGCTGTAGGCTGCGGTACGGACAGTTCAGATGCAGCAGACCCGGATGCATCGCAGGAGGGCAGCACAGATGAACAGAGCGCGGACAACACCGGTAGTTCGGATGACAGTGAGCCGGTTACGTTACGTTTTATGTGGTGGGGCGACGATGTCAGACATCAGGCAACCTTGGATGTGATCGAGCAGTATGAGCAGGAACATCCGAATGTTACGATTGAGGCAGAGTACGGTGGATATGATGGATATTTTGAAAAGCTTACGACCCAGCTCTCCGGTGGGACGGCAGCAGATATTATCCAGTACAATGCCAATACGGTTTCTGATCTGATGGCAATCGGGGATGTCTTTGTGAATCTGGAGGATTATAAGGATGTATTGGATACTTCTGATTTTGATCAGGGATTTATCGAGAATTTCTCCTATTATGATGGAAAGATGATTGCATTGCCCACAGGTATCAATGGCGGAATCTGGCTGACCAATACAGCATTGCTGCAGGAGGCTGGCGTAGATGCGGACAGCATTAAAACATGGGATGATTTCATTGAGGCAGGTAAGGCTGTTCATCAGTATAATGACGAGTGCTATTTATTTAATATAGATATTGAGACACTCGGAAAAGAGCTGCTGGGATCTATTATGGCGCAGATCACAGGAAATGACCTGATTGACAAGGACACCATGCAGCTGAACTTTACAAAGGATGATTTGCAGAGAGCATTTAATCTGATTCATGAAATGTATGCCAATGACGTAGTGGAGCCGGCAGCGGACAGTGCACCTTATGCATTGAAGCTGAGTACAAATCCGAAATGGATCAATCATCAGTTAGCCATTGCTTATGGTGCTACCTCGAATGTATTTGACGGATATTATGATTTCAAGGATACTGCTGTTGCACTCGATATGCCGGAATTTGAAGATGCCAAGGAATCGGGTATTTTATATGTACCGCCGCAGATGCTGGCCATCTCTTCAAAATGCGCACATCCTGAAATTGCCGCAGATTTCCTCAACTATTTCTATAATAACGAGACGGCAATCAATACATTGAAAACCTGCCGGTCCATCCCGCCTACTTCGCAGGGACAGAAGATCTGTCAGGAAAACGGTTATGCAGATCCTGTGATTGTATCTGCTGTTACAAAAGCCGGCGAGACGGGAACGATCCATCAGAATCTGTATACACCTGCCGAGATGGTAGAGATTCTGCAGGATGCAGTTGAGAAAATTGCGTATGATCAGGGAGATGTGGAAAGTATTACAGCGGATACAATGAATCTGCTGGAGGAAACGTTATCACGTTTACAGAATTAGTGAAAGAATAAAGGGGCTGGCTGGGATGCCAGCCCCCTGAAAAGAGGGAAGATGGTGAGATGAAGAAAAAGAGGAGAACATTTGAAGAAGTAAAGGGTTATCTGTATATTTTGCCGTGGATCATAGGATTCCTGATGTTTCAGCTGATACCGTTAATCAATTCTTTGCGCTATTCTCTGACAAACATTAAATTAGGAGGAGATTACCGGTTTATCGGGCTGCAAAATTATATCCGTATGTTTACTTCTGATGTGGATTTATTTAATTCCATGTGGGTAACAATCAAATACATTGTCATGGTAGTCCCTGCAAAGCTGGTCTTTGCATTGGCAGTGGCAATGATACTAAGTATGAAATTAAAAGGAATCCGGTTGTTCCGAACGATGTACTATCTTCCGTCGATTCTGGGTGGAAGTGTTGCAATCTCGGCATTATGGCGGGTGATGTTTATGAAAACCGGAATTGTTAATAATCTTTTGGGCACAGATATCAACTGGCTGGGCGATCCAAAGTATGCGTTGTTCACGATAGGACTTATAGATGTCTGGCAGTTTGGATCTTCTATGGTGTTGTTTTTTGCAGCACTCAAGCAGGTACCCAGGGATTTGTATGAAGCGGCACAAATTGACGGCGCAGGAAAAATCCGGTCGTTTTTCAGAATTACGCTTCCGATGATCAGCCCGGTTATATTGTTCAACACAATTATGCAGACAATCAATGCGTTGCAGAATTATACATCGGCGTATGTGGTTACGGGCGGTGGACCGTTGAAATCAACCAATATTATGGCGTTGAAAATCTATCAGGATGCGTTTGTGAAATCTGATCTGGGATATGCCAGTGCGGAATCATGGCTGCTGTTTGTATTTCTGTTATGCCTGAGCGGCCTGATTTTCTGGAGTTCAAAATATTGGGTATTTTATGGTGATGAAGGAGGACGATAGAAATGATAAAGAAACGACTTTTACGAGGGTTGTCCTTTCTTATGATAACTGCGATCGGAATCATAATGATTTACCCGTTAATCTGGATGTTTTTTGCAGCGTTCAAGACAAATGATGAAATCAATCTGGCGACCAGCCTGCTTCCGGCACAGTTTGACTGGTCCGGCTTTGTCGAAGGCTGGCATGCTTCGGGGCAGTATACATTTACTGATTTTTTTATCAACACGTTTCTGCTCGTAATACCGACTGTACTGTTTACGGTAGTGTCCTGTACAGTTGTTGCTTATGGGTTTGCCAGATTCTCTTTTAAAGGGCACAAAGTATTATTTGCGCTGATGCTCTCAACAATGATGGTGCCGAATGCGGTGCTGATTATACCGAGATATCTGCTGTTCCGTGATCTCGGATGGCTGGATGGGTATCTGCCGTTCTGGATGCCTGCCCTGTTTGCCTGCTATCCGTTTTTTATTTATCAGGAGGTTCAGTTTTTGAGAGGAATCCCAAGGGAGCTCGACGAGGCAGCCAAGATAGACGGCTGTAATTCATTCCAGATCCTGACGCAGATTTTACTGCCGGTGTTGAAACCGTCCATGATATCTGTATGTATCTTCCAGACGATCTGGACATGGAATGATTTTATGAATCCGTTGATTTACATAAACAGCGTATCAAAATATCCGCTGTCGCTTGCACTCAGAATGGGTCTGGATGTAGCTGCATCCACAAACTGGAATGAGATCATGGCGATGGCATGCGTATCAATTCTGCCTTTGGTAATTATGTTTTTCTGTTTCCAGAAATATTTTGTGGAAGGAATTGCATCTTCGGGGTTGAAGGGATAAGAGCACGAAAATAACTTAGAATGACAGCTAAAATATGAGAGGTAAAAGGAGTAATACAATGAAGGAATACACATTTCGAGCAATGGAAATACATGATTTCACACAGATCTGGAATCTGGATGAGATCAGACGGCGACTGGACTTTATGGTAAAAAACAACATGAATGCAATGGTGTTTCATGAACCGGGAATCGAAGATAAAATCGTGTTTCCTGCAAAGTTTCTGGGTGGATCGGGAGATCCCAAGAGTTATTATGACGCATTTTTAGAGGTGGATCATCCGATTCTGAATCATGCGCTGAGAGAGAATCTGAATCTCAACCGGAGAGATTACATCAACCATGTGATCCGCGAGGCAAAGGAAGCCGGTGTGGATATTTATTTTGAAAACAAGGAACTGTGGTTTTCAGATTTTGTCCTGAAATATAAAAAGGAGCTCATGCAGGCAGACGGAACAATCTGTCCGAGTAATCCGTTCTGGTATGAAGAATTCCTGCCCTATAAATACAAGGAGCTGTTTCTGGCATTGCCCGATCTGGCAGGAATTATCTGCTCCATCGGAACCGGAGAGGCGCGGCTCGCGATCAGCAATACATTTGCGTGCGGATGCGAGCGCTGTAAGAACTTAGATCCGGTAGAATGGTATAAGAATATGATTATGGCAATGTACGAGCCTTTTAAAAATGCCGGAAAGAAGCTGATTATCAGGGACTTCATTTATACAAAAGCAGAACAGGAGAGATTTCAGAAGGCATTTGTTGATATGCCGGAGGAGATCGTATTATCTTTAAAAAATACGCCGCATGATTTTTATCCGACATTTCCGGACAATCCTTTGATGGGGCATGTCGGCAGTCATCCGCAGATTACGGAATATGATGTAAATGGACAGTTTTTCGGCTGGGGTGTTCAGCCTTCTGCGATGCTTTCTGATATAAAGCGCAGACTGCGGTACGGAAAAGAGCATCATGTGACAGGATTTCTTGCGAGAACCGATTGGGAAGGTGTACAGGACTGGACCTGTTTTGACAATTTGAATATGGTAAATCTGTATGCGATTGCAGCCTATGCAGAGAATGAGAATACAAGTGAGGAGGAGATCTATTTACGGTGGCTGCAGGGCGAACATCTGCTTGATGAACAGTTAAGCCCCGGTCAGTTAAAGACCTGTGTCCGGACAGTCAGGGAGATTATGGACGAAACATGGCCGATTGTCGAGAAAACAAATTTTGTGAATGGCTGCCTGTTCTCAAATGATAGCTGTATGCATCTCACACCGGAGCAGTTTACTTTTATCGGTGGAACGCATCACAGTCTGAGTGAGTGGGATCCGGAGAAAAAGGATGCACTGGAGATGTCAGTAGAAAATATAGCAAAAATCATTGAAGACAAAGAAGAAGCTTATGTAAAATGCGAAAAATTAGTTGACCGTGTAGCAGCCGGAAATATGGGATTGACAGAGACTGCCTACGAAAAAATGAAGGAGCATTTTGAATTTATGCGCTGGTATGTACGGGGCTTCCGTCTGACGGCACGCGGTTATTGCTTTGGAAGATATGTAACGGAAAAGAATGCAGCGGATATACTGGCAGACGGAAAAACAGCGGACGTACTTCTGGAGGAGACTATCCGGGAGATGGAGAAGTATAGGGAAGACCTGCTTCAAACAACATTTATTGAAAAATATCCATTTGATGCGCAGTTAAATCCGGAACGGGTTGCGTTTTACACGAATGCATTAAAGCGTATGCTTGCACAGGGAAAGAAGGTTGAGACAGTTGAAGATTGATCGGAAACGTTTTCGCGATAAAGTGATGGGATGCTGGCTGGGGAAAAATGCCGGCGGAACCTTGGGTGAACCATTGGAAGAAAAATTCGGCAGGAAAGAGATGTTTCAGATAGACTGGTATCCGTTTCTTCCGGAAGGAGGAATTCCAAATGATGACTTGGAGCTCCAGCTGATCTGGCTGCAGCAGCTCCGAAAAAAAGGTCCCGGTCTGACTGCTGCAGATCTGGTAGAAGCGTGGACGGATTGTGTTGCTTATAATTTTGATGAGTATGGCTTGTGCAAGGAGAATATGCAAAAGGGTTTACAGCCTCCGGTGTGCGGATGGCACAATAACGCATTTAAAGACTGCATGGGAAGCCCGATCCGTTCTGAGCTATGGGCGTGTGTCGCACCCGGCTGTCCGGAGCTGGCAGCGTGGTATGCGTATCAGGATGCGATTGTAGATCATGGCGGCGGGGAATCCGTTTACGGAGAGATATTTAATGCGGTTCTGGAGTCGTGTGCATTTGTAAACGATAATAAATTCGAACTGCTGGATGCGGCACTGGCATCCATCCCGGCGTCAAGCCTTACATATCAGTGCGTCAAGCGTACAATCGATAATTATCATTCGGGCATGAAATATGAGGAAAACCGCAATGATCTGGTGGAAGCGTTTTATCATCCGGTGGCGCAATATTCTCCGTTGAATCTTGGATTTCAGACGATCGGATGGCTGTATGGGGAAGATTTTGGTGATGCTATCTGTAAAGCGGTTAATTGCGGCTGGGATACGGACTGTACCGCAGCAACACTGGGGGCGATTCTGGGAATTATCGGTGGTGCGTCTGCATTGCCGGAAAAATGGATCGAGCCGTTAGGGTACGAAATAGCGACAAATATGACGACTGGCGGTATCCGCAATCTGACAGCACCTACAGACATCCGGGAGTTGACGGAGGTGGTCTGTAAAGAGGCGGAGCGGGTTTTGAACTATTGGGGAAAGGAGATTGAATTCTGTGATGAAAGTATGCCATGCAGTGAAACGGGGCAGATCAAAATACCTGAATTAAATTTCCTGAAGGACTATGCACCGGATAGTCTGGTATATGTTTATGGCGGAGTCAGGGAAACGGTACAGTATGACAGGGATGCGGCGATTGTAGGTGATCGTGCCTCTAAAATAACCGTAAAATTGAAAAATCTGCATCCGGTTGAGAAGCAGATGGATATCCGGCTGGAGCTGCCGGAGGGCTTTTACCTTAAAGGGCAAGGTACGGAGCAGCTTGTATTGGCGCCCGAAGGCGACGCGCAGATGATTTATGAAATATGTGCCGATGCTGCGCAGATCAGGGAGACAAATCAATGCTGGCTGAAAATAAGGATCTGCGGGGAACCGGCAATTCCGGCGATACCGATTGTGCTGCTCGGAGGAAACCGGTGGATGATATCCCGGCTCTATCCGGACAAAACGATTGAAGACGATTGCTGCGTGGATGAACAGAGCTGGTTCGTGAGACCGCCGGAGCAATTTGAAGAGCAATGGAATACAGGAAATGATCTCAGTCTGGGAACGCGCTTCTCTGAAAAAGGAGTCATATTTGCATTGCATCAGTTTTATTCCGAAGAGGACAAGGAAGTCGTTTTAGGTGTCCCGAATAACGGATATATGAAATTGTATCTGAATACGGAGCTGATTCATACGACAAAGGAGAAAACCGCATTGAGGGCAAATCTGGGAAATGGCGGTGCGTTGGGTGATTTATCCAATTATAAGGTAACTACCATCTCTAAGGGCTGGAACCAGATATTGATTAAACTGCAGGCAGACGAGCTTCCGCAGGAAGCGCACTTCACGATCGGCGGAATGAGTACAGTCTGTGTGAAAAATCACGGAATGCCCGTGCTTGGTCTGTGCCGGAGCCGTTTTCTGTGGGAGATTTCGTAGAATAGCAAATTGGGAATAACAGAATGAATATACAGAAGAAATCATGGATAAAACCGGGGTATCTGTCGCAGGTTTTTCGGGCAGACGAGAGAAGAATGGAATTTGATTGCAAAAATCAGACAGTTGTGCAAAAGGAATGTCCGGTGGATATAGTATTTATCGGTGATTCCATTACACAGATGTGGGAATTGGAAGCGTACTTCCATAAATATCATTTGATGATTTTAAACCGGGGGATCGGTGGAGACCGCACCCAATCGTTTCTTCATCGTTTTTATGCAGATGCAATTCAATTAAAGCCGAAAATGGTTATTGTCATGGTTGGTATCAATGATACGTGGGATCTGGAATTTGATCCGTGGAAACGGGAACCCGTCAGCGAGCCGGAGCAGGTCTTACAGGAAGCACTTTCTAATATGGAGCGGGTGTTTCAAATGGCATCTGCGGAATCGTTCCGGACGGTTGTATGCTCTATATTGCCGACAAATATGAATTGGACGAATCATGAGGAGGAACGTAAACAGTATGTGAAGTCCTATAATGAGGGTATGAGAAAACTGGCGTGCAGATACGGTATGAAGTACGTAGATTATTATCCCTATTTTGTAGACAGGGACGGTAAATCCTTGCAACTGGAATTGAGTCTGGAAGGGTTACATCCAAATGTGTTTGGCTATGACAAAATGGCTGGAATTTTGGAACAGGAGATTGATTTCAGTCAGTTTGGCATTTGATCCAAAATATAGTAGTTAGTTGAAAACAGGGCGTGGGCGATATTTAACCGGCGGCAGAGGCGGGTTAAGGATTGCTCACGCTTTGTTTAATTCATAGGAAATTACCTATTACATAAAATGCTCTGTGAGAATGCACATATCGCTTGACAAACACATATTGACAAAGTACAATATGCAATATATATCAAATGATACATATTGAAAGTGCTTATAGTGAAAGGAATGCGAAAATATGGCTCCAAAGAATAAGTTTACGAAAAAGGAAATGGTGGATGCGGCACTGCGTGTCGTGCGGGCAAAGGGGATTGATGGTCTGACGGCAAAAACGATGGCGGATGAACTCGGAACCTCTACACAGCCGGTTTTTACCGGCTTCGGAACGATGGATGTTGTGAAAAAAGAGGTCTATGCTGCCGCGGTGACTGTGTATGACGGCTACGCGGATGCAGGCTTAAAAGAGAAAATCCCGTTTTTCGGTGTGGGGATGCAGTATATCCGCTTTGCGCGGGAGGAGCCGGAGTTGTATCGGCTGCTGTTTCTGTCGCAGGCGCAGGATAAGGAGCACGGTGCGATGGCAGCCATGCGTCATTTGCAGGAACTCGTCCGCCCGACACTCACGAATATCTACCATATTACGCCGGACGAGGCAGATCTGTATTTCCGGGATCTGTGGCTGGTCGTGCACAGCCTGTCCTCACTGATCGTTGTCGGCGACTGTCCTTATTCCGATCAGGAGATTGGTCAGATTCTCACAGGCGTCAGCATCAGCGTTTGCAAGGCGATCAAAGAGATCCCGGGTTTCGGAACGGGAGACTTTGACCGCGATGCGGTGTTTCGCGAGATCCTTAGGAATTAGCCGGGTGTCAGGATGCGATGTTCCAGCCTTCCGCTTTTTCGCGGATCTCGGTGAAGTGTTTGTATACGCCGTCCTGCCGGATAAGCTCCTCGTGCGTACCGGCTTCGGCGATCCGACCGTCATCCACAACGAGAATCTGGTCGGCGTTCTGGATGGTCGCCAGACGGTGGGCGATCGTGATGATCGTTTTTCCTTTGGTCAGCTCGGAGATCGCCTGCTGGATCAGGTGCTCGTTCTCCGGGTCAATGCTGGCAGTCGCCTCATCGAGAATGATGATCGGCGCATTTTTCAGTATCGCACGGGCGATAGAGATGCGCTGCTTTTCACCGCCGGAGAGTGTGCCGCCGCCTTCTTCGACGATGGTGTCGTAGCCCTGCGGGAGCGCCATGATAAAGTCATGGCAGCGGGCTTTTTTCGCTGCGGCGATCATTTCCGCCTCGGTTGCGTCCGGTTTTCCGAAGCAGATATTGGCGCGGATCGTATCGTTGAACAGGTAGACATTCTGGAATACCATCGAAATATTTGTCAGCAGGCTGTCACACGTAAATTCGCGCAGATCGTGTCCGCCGACTGTGATACTGCCCGCCTGCGGATCATAAAAGCGTGCGATCAGGCTGCAAATCGTTGTCTTTCCGGAACCGGATGGGCCGACGATCGCAGTTGAGGTCTTTTCGGGAATCTGAAAGCTGACATCCTTTAATACGGTGCGTGAGTCATAGCCGAAATTTACATGCGAGAATGTAATATCGTAGCGGTCGAGCCGGATGTCTTTGCCGTCTGCATCGATAAAGTTTTCTCCCTTCAATGCGTCGAGCTGATCCATCGCATCGTCGATCACACCGAGCGTATGTGCGCTGTCGCTGATCGGCTCCTGCAGTCTTGCACGGAAATAGTCGAATAAAAAGCGGAAAAATACGAGGACGACTTGAATCAGTATACTTTTCCAGATCCATGAGGTGTCGAACGCCGTACCGCTTTGCTGCGCTTCGATGAGTTTGCCGATCGTGTATGCCGCCAATGCTAAAGGCATCGCGGTAAAAATGTGCGAGAAGAAGGTCATGACAAATCCCTGATAGAGCTTGCCCTTGAATTCGCCGCACCAGTCGATGATTCGTTTTACTGTTTTAAACATCCTTTACGCCTCCTTTTCTGCGGAAGAAACCGCCCAGTTTTTCGCGCCAATGTGCGCCTGCCACATATCGTGGTACAGCGGGCACGTATCTAACAGCTGTTCCTGACTGCCCTCTGCGACAATGTTTCCGTTCTTTAGCACGACGATCTTATCGGCATTTCGGATCGTGGACAGGCGGTGTGCAATGACTAACAGTGTCTTGCCCTTCGTCAGAGCCGCGATACTGCGCTGGATCTTTTCCTCGTTTTCGGGATCGGTAAATGCGGTCGCTTCATCGAGAATGACGATGGGAGCGTTTTTGAGCATCATGCGCGCGATGGCGATACGCTGTTTCTCACCGCCGGAGAGCCGTTTGCCCGCTTCGCCTGCGGGTGTGTCGTAGCCCTGCGTCAGCTTGGCGATAAATTCTTCGCATTGCGCAGCCTTTTTTTCATAGGTTATCCCTCTTTCTCTCCGGTATTCTGACGGAGTTAGTTTCATGATTTTTTTGAAGGCGACGGTGAATTTTCCGGCGTTGTCATATCCGACGCGGCTGCCGATCTCGGCGATGCTCAGATCCCGTTCGCGCAGCAGCAGTTCTGCCGCCTGATTCATGCGGTAGCCCGCAAGCCATGTGCCGATCGCTTCTCCGTACACCGAGCGGAAACAGGTTTTCATCGGAGTCATAGGAATGTCAAAGCGGCGGGAAAGCTCCTCCTGCGTATAGTTTTCCGAGAGATGTTCGGCCAGAAACCGCTTAATCGCCTTGACCTTTTCGACCTGTGTCCGGTAAAAATAGGGGTGTTCCTCCTCGTCGACAGGGATCGTCATTGCGTCGAGGTATAGGAGCAGCTCCAAGATCTTTACTTTAAAATACGGAATGCGGATCTTTTCCGGTACGCGGTACATCTCGCTGAAAATATGCTCCGTCTCTGCGACTTTGTGCAGCACACGCGGATAGGAGCCGAGTGAAAAGCGTGTGATGATCTCTGCGGGTGTCACCGGAAAGTCTTTGACTTCATCCGACAGCGAGTGGCTGATGATATCGAGATCGAATGCGACGGTCAGCCCGTGGTAATGGCACGATGGGAAATTGAACGCTCCGGTGTGCTGTCTGCGCAGATCGAGCTTCATGTCACCCGCGGCTGTGTAGGCGATCATGCCGTCGCTCTGGGCGAGCAGCGATGCACCTTCCGTTTCAAATGTTTTGGATGTATCCATTGACAAAACCTTCCTTATATTAACTGGTTAGTTTTTTCTAACTGCCACATAGTATAGCATGTGAACGATTTTCGGTCTATACCGAACGGGCGGAAATTGACTGAACGGACAAGTATTTTTACGCCTGAGCAAGAATATGGTAATGGAGTGTTTTTTTATGAAAATTGTGGTAATATATTAACGGTAGCAGGTTATGATAAAGAAAAGAAAGCTGCCTATGTAGAATATGCAAACGGAGAAAGAAAGTATGCTGAATAGAAAGCCGATGCTTCTTGTATTAGCCGGTCCAAACGGGTCTGGAAAAAGTACAATTACCACATTCTTTGATAAAGTTGGTAAATATACAAATGCAGATGATGTTGTTGCAACAACAGGGATGGATAATAGAGAGGCTGCTGTTTTAGTTGATAAGATGCGATATGAATCAATTAACAAGAAGGAAGATTTCACATTTGAAACGGTTTTGTCATCTGAATATAAATTAAATATTCTTAAAAAGGCAAAGGAAGAAGGATATTTTAAAACTGTTAGAATAATCATGCGGCGACAGTCGGTTGACGCATAGGCGAAACCATGTTAGGATAAATGTATAGAAACTATCAATGTGAATTGCGGGGGATGAGTTTTGGCTCACCCCTTATTTTTCTGGAATTTTATTAGGAACATACAGCTATAGAAGATGAAGTAAAAAGGGTAACGGTGACATTAGATATATGAAAGAAAAAATCTTTAATATTATCCAGATCGGCGACAAGAGCAACCACATCGGCCGCATGTTTGACATTTTTATTACGGTGACGATTGTGTCGAATATATTGGTCACATTTTTGCAGACATTTGAAGAACTGGCATTTTTATCGGATGTGTTCGACTGGGTCGAGGTCGTTACCATGCTGATCTTCTGCATGGAATATGCGCTGCGTATCTGGACGGCAGAGTATCTGTATCCGGATCGGGGCAGGGCGCACGCGAGACTGCGATTTCTGATTTCGTTTGACGGAGTGGTGGATCTGCTCACGATCATACCGGCGTTTTTCCTGTCCGGTTTTGTCATTTTCCGGATGCTGCGCGTCGCGCGGATCTTCCATTTGTTCCGGTTGAACGCAAAATATGATTCGTTCAATGTCATCACGACTGTATTATATGAGAAGCGCAACCAGATCATTTCATCCGTGTTTATCGTGATGATACTCATGCTGGCAAGCAGTCTGTGTATGTACAGCGTTGAGCACGAAGCGCAGCCGCTCGTCTTTCGCAATGCGTTCAGCGGCATCTGGTGGAGCATGTCAACGCTGCTGACCGTCGGATACGGAGACATCTATCCGATCACGACGCTCGGGCGGGTCATGGCGATCGCGATCGCTTATCTGGGTGTCGGCGCAGTGGCGATCCCGACTGGTATCATCAGCGCCGGATTCGTTGAGCAGTATCAGCGAAAGAGCAACCTGTCGAGTCTGCGCCAGCAGGATATTCGAGAGATCGCGGAGGTGTTTGTCGATAAACGCCACGCGGGAAAGACGATCGAGGAAGTTGAGGAGGAACATCAGGTCAAGATCTTTCTCATTTTGCGGGAGGATCTGTCGATTCTGCCGCAGAAAGATACGCTGCTGCGGCTTAATGACATCATGGTGATCCGTGAGGATTCCGCTGTGACAGAGGAAAAAGAACAAATCTAAAAATTTTTTTCTTTTTTGCAACATTTCACGCGGCTGAACTGTATATAAAGTGAACGGGTCAAAAAGTAATAAAAAATAACCCCGGAAAATAAAGGCAAAAAGGAGAAAAAAATTATGATGAACAAAAAATTTACCGTACTCTTATCACTGCTGCTGGCAGCTACACTGACAATCCCGGCATTTGCGGGAACAACCACGATGGCATCCAAAGCGAATAAAAAGCTGGATACCGTCGGACAGTACACCGTTGTTGTCGATGACAAGGACACCGGCGTGGAAGTGCCTGTGATGGTGCCGCTGCGCAAGATGGCAAAGGCAACCGGCATGAAGGTCACGAAAAAGGGCAATCAGGTGCGCCTTGATACCGGAAAAATGCATGCAGACTTCACGATCGGCAAGGACGAGTATTCACTGACGACCAGCATCAAGGGCGCAGAAGGGGCGACCGGACCGTTTTCACTCGGCAGCGCGCCGTATGTTGTAAAAAAGACGATCTATGTGCCGATGTCCCTGTTTTGGGTGATCGAGGGCAATGATTCTTCTGTCTTAAGCATTGACGGACAGACGATTCATTTTTCAACAGAGGGTGGAAATCAGACGCAGATCCCGAATCCGTTCGTAGAATATCAGACACTCACAGAGGCGGAACAGGCGGCAGGCTTCACTTTCAAGATGCCGGAACAGATCGATGGCTACAAACAGGCAGCGATCAGCGTGATGGACGGAAAAATGCAGCAGGTTGTCTATGAAAAGAGTGAGTCACAGATCACATTGCGCAAGATGGCAGGCACAGACGACATCAGCGGCGTGTATATCGATTACGCGAAAAAAGATCAGGTGACCATCGACGGACACCAGACTGAGCTGCGCGGTGATGGCACACGCGTTTATGTAGCGGTATGGAATAACGGCGGTTATACCTATGCGGTATATGTGGATGCAGGTGTGACGGCTGCACAGATGACCACGATCGTAGGGAGCATTCAGTAAATGTGATCGTAACGTGAGCTGGCGGCAGGAGCTTTTTGCAGGTGAACAGGAGGAAATATGTCTGCGATAGGATATGTCATGCAGGATCGTGCCGGTGTCTATGTATGGACATCGGAATGGAGCGGTCATCTGACACGATTTTTGAAGAAACGCATGCGGACGATTGCTGATGCAGCGATCCGTTTTGCGGAAACGGTCAGAACCGCAGTTAAAAGTGAAAAAGAAAATAGCGTAAGTGTAAGTAAAGAGGAAGTCAACCGTCAGGCAGAGCGGATGCTGACGGACTATGGAAACAGCATCCTGCGGCTGGCATATACCTACCTGCATAATTACAGTGACGCGGAGGAGGTCGTGCAGGATACGCTGATCCAGTTCCTGCGGACGGCTCCGCAGCTGATGGGAACGGAGCATGAAAAAGCGTGGCTGCTGCATGTGGCTGCCAATCTGAGCAAAAACCGCATCGCTTACAATAAAGTACGTGCCGCCGATGAACTGAGCGAAACATTGGCGGCAGAGGAGCGGGAAGATCTGTCATTTGTGTGGGATGCGGTGAAAAAGCTGCCACAGACGTACCGCGAGGCGATCCATCTGTATTATGAGGAAGGCTATGCGACAGCGGAGATCGCGCATATTTTAGGCAGAAAGGAAGCCACTGTGCGCTCCGATCTACGGCGCGCGCGGGCGCAGTTGAAGGACATGCTGAAGGAGGTGTATGATTTTGAGTGGTGAACATATAAAAAAACTGCCGACAGCAGGTTCCGCAGGCGCGCCTTATCGTGAAATGATGGAACGGATGGAACTCACCCCCGAAATGCGTGCACGGATACTGGAGCATGTACAGCAGGCGGATTTGTCACCGGATCAGGCTGCAAGGGAGCAGAAAAAGGTGACAACATTTGCGAGCAGGAGAAAATATGTCGGGATGGCGGCAGGACTGGTCGTTCTGATCGCCGCATGTGCGGTCATGCCGGCTGTGCTGACAAAAAACGGAGATCAAAATCCAGATCAGACACCGGATGAAAATGTACAGGTGACATGGGATTATCAGGAGTACGACAGCGCACAGGCATTGTCGGCACAGATGGGTTATGAGGTCAGTGATCTAAAGGCTCTGCCGTTTGAGCCGCAGACGGTCGTTTATGCATCGATCGGCACGGATCTTGCACAGATCGAATACGAGACCGACGATAGATCCGTCTGTTACCGGAAATCACCGGGAACGGAGGAAAATTCCGGCGATTATAACCAATATGAGAAACTCGATACCGTATCGGCAGGAGATTGTCAGGTAGAATTGAGAGGCTCGGAGGACGGATATGTGCTGGCGGTGTGGACAGACGGGGCTTATGCGTACAGCCTGTCATTTTCACAGGCACAGCCAAAGGATGTATGGATGCGGTTACTGGAGGAAAATCAATGGAACTGATGTTATATAAACCAAACGATCTCGTGCGTGTGGACTGCCATGACTGCCACGGTTGCAGCTCCTGCTGTCGGGACATGGGCGACTCGATCAGACTCGACCCCTACGATGCATGGCAGTTGCAGCGGGAGGGAAAACCAATTGCCGGACTGCTTCAGGACGGCACGGTCGCACTTACTGTGTGGGAGGGGATGATCCTGCCGCATCTGCAAATGAATGCACAGACCGGAGGCTGTTCGTTTTTAAGTAGAGAGGGACGTTGTACGATCCATGCGTACCGGCCGGGGATCTGCCGGCTGTTTCCGCTCGGCCGGAATTTTACGGAGTCGGAAATGACGTATTTTCTGCTGGAGGATGCCTGTGAGAACCACCAGCGTTCCAAAGTGCGTGTCAGCAGGTGGATCGGGATCGAACCGGCAGCAGCCTACCATGATTTTGTCAAGGAATGGCACGATTTCCGCAAGGAGATGCTGGAGCTGCTTGCAGGGGCGCAGGAAGAATCGGCAAAACAACTGAATCTGTACCTGTTACAGACCTTTTATCTCAATCCGTATGATCCGGCGCAGGATTTTTACGGGCAGTTTGCGCAGCGCGTGGCGCGCATCCGCTCCGCATTTTCGTAAAGCCTTGTATGCCCCGAAAAGCTGTGCTAAGATATATTTATTGAGGAAACTGCCCGTACCATGGGCGGGGACTATGGGGGAAGCGGGATGAAGAAAAGAATCAACAGTTATATTGCGATGCTTGTCGTGATCGCATTTGCGGGCTGGGTGGCTGTTGCGGAGCTGGCAATACATGTGATTGGTCAGATGGAGTTGCAGCCGGAGCACGAGATGCAGCGTATTTTGTGGTGTCTGTTCGGGATCACGGCACTTGCGTTGGTCATAGCAGGATTGCTGACCGCCGTGTATATACATTGGACGATTACGGCTCCTGTAAAAAAACTGGACGAGGCGATGGCGAAGCTGTCGGAGGGAGAGCCACTGACAGATACGTCCGGATGTGGCGCATCCATGCCGGAGCTTTCAAGGCTCGGTGTCAACGTTGACCGGACGGCGCAGGTGCTCGCACAGCATTTGCAGCAGTTGGAGAACCAACAGGAGCTGTTGTCGCTCGAATCGGAGCGGGCAGATCTGGCGAGCGCGGCAAAACGGACGTTTTTGACCCGTATCTCACATGAAATCCGCACGCCGATGAATGGCATTATCGGAATGGCGACCGTGGCAGAGCTGCATATTGATGAGAAGGAGCGTGTACTCGATGCGCTCGGCAAGATCGATAAATCAGGGAAACAGTTATTGGACATGCTGGATGATGTGCTCGATATGAGTATGCTGGAGTCCGGTCGGCTGGATCTGACCGAGGAGAATTTCCGGCTGACGGATACAATTTCCCATGCGGTCGATCTGCTGCGCCCGATGGCGCAGGCGAGACAGCACCGCCTGACCGTGGAGACAAAGGATGTACAGCATGATTATGTGATCGGTGCGCCGGAGCGCGTGCAGGCGATTTTTTCAAATATTATAGAAAACTCGATCAAATATACGCCAAAGGGCGGACAGATCCGTGTGACGATCAGAGAACTTTCGTCGGAGCTACGCTTTGCGGGCAAATATGAGTTTGTGTTTGAGGATAATGGCATCGGTATGAGCAAAGAGGCGGCGGAGCAGATCTTTGAGCCGTTCGTGCGTGTCTGGGAAGACCGCAGAGCCGGAGAGATTGAGGGCATGGGACTCGGATTGGCGCTGGTGAAGAATATCGTGCAGTTGATGAATGGCACGATTGAGATGACGAGTGAGCCGGAGAGCGGCACGCGCATTGTCGTGACGGTGCATCTCAAGCTGCAAAAGCACGGCGGGGAGAATGCGCTGCATCCTGCCAAAAAAGAAGTACATATCGAGGATTTCCGGAAGGAAAACTACGAGAATAAACGGATTCTGCTCGCGGAGGATAATGAACTGAGCCGTGAGATCGTGCAGGAGCTGTTCGGGCTGACCGGAATCAGGGTCGATTATGCGGAAAACGGGCAGCAGGCTGTGATGCGGATCGCTGAGTCGCCGGAAGACTATTATCAGATGGTTTTGATGGATGTGCAGATGCCGGTGATGGACGGTTACATCGCGACACGTATGATCCGCGGACTGGACAGGGCGGATGTCAAACGGCTTCCGATCGTCGCAATGACAGCACTCGCACTCGATGAGGATGTGCGTGAGGCGATGCAGGCGGGCATGGACGATCATGTGGCAAAGCCGCTGGAGCTGAAGCGCATACAGGAGATATTGATGAAATGGCTGTGATCCGCAGCGACAATCGGGATAGGAGAGATTTGGACAGATGAAAAACGAGATATGGGATATTTATGATGAAAACAAACAGCTTACCGGAAGAACGATGAAACGCAATGACTGGAATATGCAGCCGGGCGACTATCATTTGACGGTGCTGGGAGTCATCCGGCATACGGACGGGCGCTATCTGATCACGAAACGGGTACAGACAAAATCATGGGCAGCAGGCTGGTGGGAAGTATCCGGCGGCGGTGTCATGGCGGGAGAGACTTCACAGCAGGCGGTACTTCGGGAGGTGCGTGAGGAGACCGGGCTTGACGTATCCGGCTGGGATGGCGGCTATGCGTTCACGTACCGCAGGGACAATCCCGAGGAAAAGGACAACTACTTTGTCGATGTGTACCGTTTTACAGGGGCGTTCACTGAACATGACCTGCACTTGCAGGAGGAGGAAACAGACGGCTGGATGCTGGCGACCGTGGATGAGATCCGCGCGTTTGCGCAGCAGGGGATTTTTCTGCACTATGACAGCATCAAACAGATCTTTGAATAGTATACAGACGAAAAAAGCAGGCGCGATCGTGGTCGCGTCTGCTTTTTTGGAAAAGGACATATATGATATATATTACTGAATCAAATCGGGTTTATCGCTGCTGTATTTGTCGGCAGCGTCCGTGGACTGTTCGGGGCTGAGATAGGAATACTGTAATGCTTTCTGGCTGTTTGTCATCATCGTGCTGATGATGATATTGCCCTCGCTCCGATACCAGACATCACCGTAGTTCGTCTCCTTGTCGGTGTTGTAGCCGCTGTCGCCGTAGGTGCCAACCAGATCCTTGTGAATATCGTCATACAGACCGTACAGCTCATCGGCATCCTCGGAGCCGTATGCCCATGCGATACCGGCAAGGCGGTCTTTATCATCAAACATGTATTTTACCGTACCGGCAGAACCCTTGAACTCTTTGGGATAGGTATATGTCGTGCCGCCGTAGACCGAATCGTAGGTCTCGTAGTCTGTGCCTTCTGCTTTTTCCATGTCTTTGACACTGCTCGACCATTTCAGCTCAGAAAACGGGCAATCGGGCTGGCTGTCGCTGCCCTTGCTGCCGCATCCGGCGAACAGACAGGCGGTCAGTGATGCCGCCAGACACAGCGACAAAATTCTCTTTTTCAGGTTCATAGTGGTAGATCCTCCTTAAAACTCTGACGTTGTAAACTGCTTGGGCGTGATGCCCTTGTATTTGTGGAACGTCTTGATAAAGTAGCTCTCGTCGTTGAAACCGCACGAAAGAGCAACCTCCTTGATCGAGATGTCCTTCGTCGAGAGCATCTCACAGGCACATTCGATCCGGTAATAGTTCAGATAATCGATCGGTGTGCGTTCGGTCATACTCCGGAAATAGCGGCAGAAATATTTTTCATTCATGCCGGCGATCTTGGCGAGATGCTCGAGCTTGATGCTATTATAATAATTCTCGGAGATATAGGCAAGTACATTCTTGATCGAATTCAACCGTTCGTTTGCAACCGCATCGTCCTTGTTCTGCTCGTATAAGTGCTTTTCCAAGATAATACCGATCAGCTCATAGAGATAGCCCTGCACCTTGAACTCATATCCGGTCGAGCGGGACGAGAGCGCGCGGCTGAGCTGGTGAACAAGCTCACGGACACTGTCGTCATGCGCAGAGAGCAGGGTGTGGATCAGAATCTTGTGGTCTGTGATGTCCTGAATGATTTTTGCGCAGGCGTGGTTGTTCCGCATGAGGATCTGCAGGTCGAACACGATACATTCGTAGACGCAGTCGATCGGCGTACCACCGTGTAGCTCGCCGTCTGTGATAAATATGACATCGCCTGCGTGGTATACCTTTGTTTCATTGTTGATCGTCAGATGAAAGCTGCCGGAAATGATCCGGACAATTTCATACTCGGTGTGCCAGTGATAGGTCATGTGATAGCGCGGACTGCGCGGTTGTTCGTGGTAAAATGCGATCGGAAAATTAAACGTTCCGTGTTTACGCTGCTCTTTATAGTCGATGTACTTCATGTGCGCTCCTTGTCGAATGGGTGAATATTTTACAATATTTTTTACTATTATATCACTTTTCAAACCATTTTCCAATGTTATAATAAAAAACGAACAAGAGCGTACCGTTTCGCGGAAATGTTCAACACATGAAACAGAAAGGACAGCATATGGCGGCTACAATACGGGATATCAGAAATCAGACAGGACTATCACTGGCAACGATCTCAAAGTACCTCAATGGGAAAAATGTGCTACCGGAGAACCGGGAGAAGATCGAGGCAGCAATCAAAGATCTGCACTATGAGGTGAACGAGATCGCGAGGGGGCTGGTGACAAATAGGACGAATACAGTCGGAATGATTGTATATGATATTGAGAGTATGTTTTCCGGTGTATTGATCCGGCACGTAGGTGATTTCCTGCGCAAGTCGGGCTATGCGCTGCTTGTCTGCGATTCCTGTAACGATGAGAAGATCGAGGCGGATAATGTACGATTCCTTCTAAATAAGAAAGTAGACGGAATCATCATTATTCCGGTGGCGCGCAAGGAGGATTTCCTGCTCCCTGCAGAGGAGAAGAAAGTGCCGGTGGTACTGATGGACCGATCCTTCGAGGTGTCCGATTTTGACTGTGTCAAGATCGACAACCGGATGGCGGCATACCGGGCGACCAACCATCTGCTCTCGTATGGACACAAAAAGATCGCGATCATTGCTTCACACGTGGAATATACGGGCTGGGAGCGCTACAAGGGCTATCTTGAGGCGATGGAACAGGCTGGATTGGAAGTGCTGGAGGACTATTGCAGGATAGGGGCACATACGATCGAGTTTGGACATGAGAGCATGCAGAAACTGCTCGAGCTGGAGGACCGTCCGACTGCGGTGCTTATGACGAACTACGAGACATCACTCGGAGCGGTCATGGCGGTGAACGAATCGTCCTATGATTGTCCGGAAGATATTTCCATGATGGGCTTTGATGACCTGATCATGTCTCATGTGGTGAAACCCAAACTGTGCATGGTCGTACAGCCGATGAAGGAGATCTGTGAACAGGCAGTAGAACTGGTGCTTGGGCAGATTACAGAGCCGGGAGAACGACCGCCGATTGAGTTCAGTATGGGGACAACAATGCGTGAGGGAAACTCGATCAAGCCGTTGTAAGGGGAATGACGGATTCAATGGCAGGGTGACTATTGTACCATCTTTTTTCTGAAACGTTCCATTCATAAGAATTGACAATGAAACGTTTAGGGTGGATAATAAGGTTACTCAAAGGGTGAAACGTTTCATCCTAAATTACGCCAACACAAAAAACTTTAGTTGGGAGGAAGAAAATTGGAAAAGATAAAACAAAATCCAATCGTGAAAAAAATCGGATTTAACAGAATTGTGCTATGTGGTGTACTGATCCTTATGTACATACTCTTTAGCGTGACATCGAAAGGATTTGCGGGTCTGCCCCGTATCCTGAGCGCATTAAACTATGCATACTTTTTAGGATTTTTAGCACTGGGTGTTACCTTTGTTATCGCGACCGGAGGCATCGACTTCTCGATCGGACCGGTAATGTTCTGTGCAGCATTGATCGCAGGCTATTGCCTGACGAGCTACGGAATGCCGACAGCCGTATGTCTGGTAATCAGTATTCTGGTAGGATTCGTGTTCGGATGTTTCAACGGATATCTGGTAGCATACTGGACGGTGCCGCCATTCATCGTATCGATGGCGAGCATGAACATTGCAAAGGGTCTTGCATCCGTATTTACCAAGACACAGTCAGTGAGCTGGCCGCAGGCGGCAGAGGCAACTGGCTGGTTCAGAAAGCTGGTAAAAGTAGGAAACTTCCCGGTAGGTCTGGTGATCTTCCTCGCAGCGGCAGTGATCTGTTCGATGATTCTGAATAACACAAAGGCAGGTCGTTATATCTTAAGCCTTGGAAGCAATAAAGAAGCGGTTCGCCTTTCAGGTGTAAATGTAAAGAAATGGGAGATGCTCTCATACGTGATCTGTGGAATCTTAGTAGGTATCGCAGCGATCTTCTTCGTAGGAGCATATACCACAGTACAGCCCGGTTACGGCGATCAGTACAACAACGAGGCGATTGCAGGCTGTGTAATGGGTGGAACTTCCATGGCAGGTGGTCTGGCGTCCATCGGCGGAACAGTCATTGGTGTATTCATTATCTCACTTTTACAGGAAGGTATTCTGGCGCTTGGTATCAATAAGAACTACCAGTTGATCATCACAGGTCTGATCGTAATCGTAGCGGTATACGCAGACGTAGTTGCAAGACGCAGAAAGAACTAATTGCAAGCAAGCAGGGCAGATACATACAGAAAGGTAAAGGTAAGACAATGGGTGAAGTAATCTTAACGATGAAAGATATTGATAAGTCTTTCCCCGGTGTTCATGCACTCGATCATGTAAACTTCGAGGTAAAACGCGGCGAAGTACATGCGTTGATGGGAGAGAACGGAGCTGGTAAATCTACTTTGATGAAGGTGCTGACAGGTATCTACACAAAGGATTCCGGCAGCATTACATTTGAAGGAAAAGAAGTAGAGTTCCATAATACAAGAGAAGCACAGGATGCAGGCGTAGTCATTGTGCATCAGGAGCTGAACATGCTCGGTCATCTGACCGTAGCACAGAACATCTTTATCGGTCGCGAGTTCAAGAAGGGTGTCAAGATCGATGATAAGAAGATGAATGAGGAAGCAAAAAAGTTATTCGAGAAGCTGCATATTGATATTGATCCGTCTGAGACGATGTCAGATCTGACCGTCGGCAAGCAGCAGATGTGTGAGATCGCAAAGGCAATCTCCCATGAGGCAAAGGTCATTATCTTCGACGAGCCGTCCGCAGCGCTGACAGAGTCAGAGATCGAGGAGCTGTTCAAGATCATCCGTGATCTGCGCGAACAGAATCTCGGTATCGTATACATCTCACACCGTATGGATGAGATCAAGGTCATCACAGACCGCGTAACAGTCATGCGAGATGGTACATATGTAGGTACATTGATCACAAACGAGTGTACCAAGGACGATATTATCAACATGATGGTTGGCCGTGTCATTTACGAAGACCCGAAGACACAGAGTGCAGTTCCCGCAGATGCGCCGGTTGTATTGAAGGTGGAGCATCTGAACGCAGGCAGAATGGTACAGGATGTCAGCTTCGAGCTTCGCAAGGGCGAGATCTTAGGATTCTCCGGATTGATGGGAGCAGGCCGTACAGAGACCGCACGTGCGATCTTCGGTGCAGACCCCAAGGAGAGCGGAGATATTTATATCAATGGCGAGAAGGTAACGATCAACTCACCGCAGGATGCGGTTCGGTGCGGTATCGGATATCTGTCTGAGGACCGTAAGCGTTACGGAATCGTTGTACAGAAGACGGTTGCTGAGAACTCCACAATGGCATGCCTGCAGAACTACATGTCAGGACTTTTCATCAACAAGCGTGCTGAGAAGAAGGTCGCTCAGGAATATGTAGAATCACTTGCGACAAAGACACCGAGTGTGGATCAGTTGGTAGTCAACCTGTCCGGTGGTAACCAGCAGAAGGTCGTTATCGCAAAATGGCTGATCAATGACTGTGATATTCTGATCTTCGATGAGCCGACACGTGGTATTGATGTCGGAGCGAAAAACGAGATTTACAAATTGATGAACAAGCTGGCAAGCGAAGGAAAGTCCATCATTATGATCTCCTCAGAAATGACTGAGATTTTACGAATGAGTGATCGTATCGTGATAATGTGTGAAGGCAGAAAGACCGGTGAGGTCAGAATCGAAGAGGCAACACAGGAAGTTATCATGAATATGGCAACACGAGAGATTGGTTAAGGAGGAGAGAGGACAATGAAAAAGAAATCATCTATTTTTACAAGTCAGAAGTTCATCGTACTCCTGGTAGTCATCGTATTATTTGGATTTTTTAGTATTATTAGCCAGAACTTCAGACAGTACTCAACAATTATGAGTATTCTGGATTATTCCTACTATATTGTATTGATGTCGATCGGTGTTACATTCCCGCTGATTACCGGCGGTGTAGACCTTTCCATCGGTACCGGACTGATCTGTTATTCACTTGCCGGTGGATATCTGATCACCCAGAAGGGAATGCCCGTAGCAGTAGGACTGTTAGTAACGATTTTACTCGGTATCCTGATCGGATTACTGAATGGTGTGCTCGTAGCCATCATGGAGCTGCCGCCGTTTTTGACTACATTGTGTACCTGTATGATCACACGTGGTCTCGGATCGATCTTCTCAAAGGGATTCGGTATTTCATGGCCGGCAGCCGGAGCTGATGGCGGATGGTTCAGAAGTATCTTCAAGATCACCACAGCGAGCGGAACAAAGATTCCGATTGGTTTCCTCTGGATGCTGATCATCGTAGCGATCATGGCATTCGTGTTAAACCACACCAAGATGGGACGTTACACGATCGCGATCGGAAGTAATAAGGAAGCAACCAGATTATCCGGTGTAAACGTAAAGTTCTATCATGTAATGGCGTATGTAATCTCAGGATTCTTCGCAGCACTCGCAGCAGTTGCATACTCCGCAGTATTCGCGACTGTACAGCCCGGTACCGGAGCAGGTTTCGAGCTGGAGGCGATCGGCGGTGCGATCATCGGTGGTGTATCAGCAACCGGTGGAGCTGGTTCCGTAGAAGGTTCCCTGATCGGTGTATTCGTTATCTGTCTGTTAAAGACCGGACTTCCTTACATCGGACTGCAGGCGAACTGGCAGCAGATCATTACCGGACTCGTATTGATCGGTGCGGTTATGGTAGATATCATCAAAAAGAAGAGAGCAGAGGCGCACTAATCTCTCTCGAAAACACAATTTCATAATTACATTTTAACTTGGTATAAGACCAGAGCGGTTTTATATACATACTACAATGGTACAAAAAGGAGGACAAAAAAATGAAAAAGAAAGTTTTAGCGAGCTTATTGTGTGTAGCAATGGCAGCAACAATGGTAGTTGGATGCGGTTCTAGTTCTGATACTTCCGCAGATGCTCCTGCAGCAGACGACACAAAGGATGATGCAGCAGCAACAGATGACGCAGCAGCAGATGATGCAGCTACAGACGATGCAGCAGCAACTGACGACGCAGCAGCAGGCGGAGATTATCACTTCGAGATCATCGTTAAGTCTTACCAGTCATCATACTGGCAGGCAGCAGTTAAGGGTGTTGAGCAGGAAGCAGCTAAGCTCGGTGTTACTTACAACTGTACAGGACCGAATGCTGAGTCAGATATCGCTGATCAGGTTAATATGTTAAACAACGCAATCAATGCTGATGGTGTTGATGGTATCGGTCTTGCAGCTTGTGACCAGTCTGCATGCTTAGACGCTTTACAGGCAGCTATGGATAAGGGAATCCCTGTAGTATGTTTCGACTCTGGTATTCCGGATGCTCCTGAAGGATCTGTATACTCAACTGTTGCAACAGACAACTACGGCGCTGGTGCTACCGCTGCTGAGAACCTGTATGCAGGCTTAAAGGATAAGATCGCTGCAGCTACCGCTCCGGTTCGTATCGGTGAGGTAAACCAGGAGGCTACTTCTGAGTCTATTATCAACCGTGGTCTTGGATTCATCGACAAGTTCGCTGAGTTAGCAAAGGCTGATGGCAAGACTGTAGCAGTTATCGGAAATGACAAGTATGTAAACGATGCAAAGGCTGAGACCGTTGCAGAGGCAGAAGCTGACATCATCATCGAAGTTGCAGTACCCGCTCAGACAACTGTAGAGTTATGTGCAACGGAGGCTTCCGTTATCATGAACAAGGCAGATACAATCGGTATGTTCGGTTCTAACCAGGTAGCAGCAGAGGGTGTCTTAACTGCTAACGAGAACCTGAACGTATTAGGAACAGATCCTGAGACTTCTGTATTAGCAGCTGGTTTCGATGCTGGTTCAGTTATCAAGGGCGCTATCACAGATGGCAAGATGTACGGTGCAGTTACCCAGTCTCCTTTAGCAATGGGTATCACCACAATCGACACTCTGTACGCAATCGCTTCTGGTCAGACAGTATCTGATGTTCCTACCGAGGGATATTGGTACAATGCAGACAACATGAACGATGATTCTATCGCTCCCAACCTGTATGACTAATCTTTGAATTAGATTGTGAGTTTCTAATTTCATAAATAAAAAAGATCTGTGCCGCGGCACAGATCTTTTTTATTTTAATTAAGCTAACTCAGCAATGACCTCGATCTCAGCCAGAACATTTTTCGGAAGTGCCTTGACTGCGACGCAGGAGCGTGCGGGCTTGCTTGTAAAATAAGAGCCGTATACTTCGTTGAATGCCGCAAAATCAGACATTTCAGCAAGGAAACAGGTTGTCTTTACGACAGAGTCGTAGGTGCATCCGGCTTCTGCGAGCAGGGCTCCGATATTTTCACAGATACATTTGGTCTGCTCCTCAATCGTGGAGCCGTTTACTTCGCCGGTGGCAGGATCGAGTGCGATCTGACCGGAGAAAAAGACGAGATTGCCGACAATCTTTCCCTGTGAGTAAGGTCCGATTGCAGCAGGTGCTTTTGTAGTAGCGATTGTTTTCATAATAGATTACCTTCTTTCTGTTCATCTAAATAAATAATAAAAGAGGTCTGCCTGTGCAGACCTCTCAAATTATGCGTTACAGCGAGTCAGGAGTTCTTCCCAACGGCGGTCTGTCTCAGCCTGGAATGCCTCAATCAGATGTTCATTTCCGGGCTTGAATAAGTGCTTGAAACGACCCTGTTTTTTCAGGAAATCCTCAAGCGGGAGCTTCTTTTTCGGCTCGTAGTTCAGAATCCATTTTCCATCTACGACTTCAAATAACGGCCAGTAACAGGTTTCCACGCCCAGCTTGCAGATCTCGATAATATCGGGAGCATCGTACTTCCAGCCACGCGGGCAGGGAGCCATGATGTTCAAAAATGCTGCGCCCGGTGTGTAGATCGCTTTTTCGGACTTCGTGTAGAGATCCTTCATGTTTCCGATAAATGTCGTCTGTGCAACATACGGGATATTGTGTGCGGCGATGATCGCTGCCAGATCCTTGCGTCCCTGCGGCTTGCCGTCGGAGTGGGAGCCGCTCGGTGTCGTCGTCGTATCTGCAAAGTGCGGAGTCGCGGAACTGCGCTGGATACCGGTATTCATGTAAGCACCGTTATCGTAGCAGACATAGACAAGATCGTGTCCGCGCTCCATCGCACCGGAAAGTGACTGCAGACCGATGTCATACGTGCCGCCATCGCCTCCGAATGTGATGAATTTATAGTCCTCTTTGATCTTTCCACGCTTTTTCAGCGCATGATACGCAGTTTCCACACCGGAAAGTGTTGCGCCTGCGTTCTCGAATGCGTTATGGATGTAGCTGTCCTCATATGCGGTGTACGGATACATGTAGGAAGATACCTCCAGACATCCGGTGGCATTGCCGATGACCGCTTTATCTCCGGGGTGCAGTGCCTTTAAGACGTTTCGCACAGCGATCGTTCCGCCACAGCCCGCACACATGCGGTGTCCGGGTGCCAGACGTTCCTGCCGCCCCTGTATCTCTTTATAATGAAATGCTTTCTGTTCCATGATTCACCTACTCTCTCAGACCCAGATACGGGCAGGTCTCGTCGTAAACCTGTTCGCCGTCACCGAGTTTTACCAGATTGTCAAATAACTGCTCGATATCTTCGACACGCACATCGCGTCCGGACAGACCGTACATGATGTTGATGACCTCTGCATGTGATTTTGCACGATACAGTGCCGCGGTCACTTCTGCGCCGAGCGGTCCGCCCACAGCATTGTAGCCTTCGGAACGATCCATGATAGCGATCGCACGGCAGCCCTTCAATGCATTTGCGATCTCCTCTGCGGGGAACGGGCGGAACACGCGGATCTTTAACAGTCCGGCGCGCAGACCGCGCTCACGCATGGCATCGACTGCATCCTTGGCTGTACCACAGACGGAACCGATCGCAACGACTGCGTATTCCGCATCGTCCAGGCGGTATCCCTCAAAGAAGCCGTAGGATTGTCCGGTCAGCGACTCGAATTCCTTTGCGACATCCAAAATGACCTTTTTCGCACGTTTCATCGCTTCGGTCTGTGCTTTTTTCGCTTCCATACAGTAGTTGGAGGCGGCATAAGGACCGACAGCCATCGGTTCATCGGCATTGAGCAGATAGTGATCCGGCTCGTATGTACCGACAAATTTTTTCATCGCTGCGTCATCCCACAGGGTAATATTTTCAACGGCATGGCTTGTGATAAAGCCGTCCTGACAGATCATGATCGGCAGCTTGACATCGGGATGCTCTGCGATGCGGTAAGCCTGTAAAAAGTTATCGTAAACCTCCTGATTGTTTTCAGCGTAGATCTGTAACCAGCCCGAATCACGCGCGCCCATGCTGTCGGAATGCTCGGCATTGATATTCAAAGGGCCGGTCAGACCGCGGTTGACGACAGCCATCGCGATCGGCAGGCGGTTGGATGCTGCGACATATAATACCTCCCACATGAATGCGAGTCCACAGGAGGAAGTAGCGGTCAGTGTACGGGCACCGGCTGCGGATGATCCGATCGCGGCACTCATCGAGCTGTGTTCGCTCTCGACCGGGATAAATTCAGTATCGATCTCCCCGTTGGCGATCATACCGGCGACAAACTGCGGGATCTCCGTAGAGGGAGTGATCGGAAATGCGGGCATGACATCGGGATTGATCTGTTTGATCGCATGTGCCACGGCTTCATTTCCGGACATACGTGTTTTTAACATATTATTTGCCCTCCTTCATAGAAATTGCCTGAAAAGGACAGGCTTTTGCACAGATGCCGCAGCCCTTGCAGTGGTTCAGGTCGAAGTCCTGACGTTTTTCGTTTTCGACAGGGATCGAGCTGTCCGGGCAGTAGGGCACGCACAATAAACACTGTTTACATTTGGCGGTGTCCCATACCGGTGTACTCGTGCGCCACTCACCGGTAAAAAACTGTCTGGAGGTCGCAGGCTCATAGATCTGCAAACCGTCCGTGAGCTGGTGCCACGGAGTCATCTCGTTGATAAATTCGGCGCGTTCATGTTGTTTCAGATTACTCATTCGTGCACCTCCTCAAATGCCATGCGAAGTGCGGCAAGGTTGCCTGCCAGAACTTCCGGTTTTCTTGCAAATTTGTGTTGGAGTGAGCCTTCCATTTCCTTGAGGAAGATCTCTTTTTCCATGACACCGGATATCTTGACCATAGCTGCCAGCATCGGTGTGTTCGGGAAGTATTTGCCAAGTGTCTGCATGCATACATGATGTGCGTCGATCACATAGACCTTTCCCTTATATCCGTTTAATAAAGGCAGTAACTGCTCTTTTTTGCGCTGTGAATTGATGAGGATCGCGCCGTCTTCCTTCAGACCTTTGGTGACATCTACCGAGTGGAGCAGTGTGTCGTCAACGACTGCCACAAAATCGGGATCATAGATGTTGGAGTGTACGCGGATCTCTTTTGTGCTGATCCGGTCGTAGGCAGTGATAGGAGCACCCATACGCTCGGGACCGTACTCGGGAAAGCCCTGTACGTGCATACCGATGTTGAATGCAACGTCAGCCAGCAGCAATGCGGCTGTCTTGGCACCCTGTCCGCCTCTGCCGTGCCAGCGGATCTCTGTCATTTCTCTCATGATGTTATCCTACTTTCTATGTTTCTGTTTCTATGTATTTCACTGACGGACAAATAAAATGTGATGTCTGTCTGTAGAAAACATGTGTATGTTAGTGGTGGACATAACCACCTTAGTATACGCTAAAAGTATCGGTTTGTAAAGGTTTTTCGCGCATCAGTGCATCTACCGCTGCGTGATATTCTGTCAGGCGATTTGCTTTTTTGATGCGCTTGATATATTTGTCCGCATCCGGAAAGAGACCGCCCATGTAAACCCACAGTTCTTTGAGCTTGTAGAGTGTATTCCGGTCGCCGCCGCCCATCTCCGTAATGTAGCGGTCACAGATATCGGACAGAAAGCTTTGCAGCCGGTCTTTATCGCAGGACGGCTTACCGTGCAGCGCCTCGATCAGCTCCGGATTGGCGATGATGCCGCGCCCGATCATGATCCGGTCGATGGACGGATCGACGGACAGGACATGCTGCAATGCCGCAGGGGAGTTGACATCGCCGTTGTAGCAGAGCGGGATGCCCAGCCGCTTTGCAGCGAGATATGTGTGCGGTCTCGTCGGCAATTTGTAAAAATCCTTTTGCAGGCGCGTGTGGATGATCAGTTCGTCGACTGGATATTTTTCATACACGCGCAAAATAGTTTCCCACTCAGACTCATCGCTGATGCCGATGCGCGTTTTTATCGATATTTTCAGCGGACAGGAAGAAAAGATCTGATCCAGAAACCGGTCCAGCTCGTCTGGAACAGCCAGAAAACCCGCGCCGCGGTGTTTGGAGACGACCGTGCCGGACGGACAGCCGAGATTCAGATTGACCGTGTCATAGCCGTAGAAATGCAATGCCTGTGTGATCTCCAGAAACTCGTCTGCACGGTTGGACAGAATCTGTGGGATCACGGTGATACCGGCGTTGTGCTCCGGCAGCACCTCATTTTTCTCGCGTGTAGACAGATGCATACTGGCGAGAAAAGGTGTGTAGTAGCGGTCGATCCCACCGTAATATTTCGCATAGGTGGTTCTATAAATATAGGTAGTAATTCCTTCCATCGGCGCTAAGTTATAGTTCATAGGTCGTCCTCCTGCACATTATCCTGCGTTCAGTATAAACTAATCATATATCAAATATCAATATAAAGGAGGATTCCTTATGTACAAACAGGATCGCTGCGGCTGCCAGTGCCAGAAGTACGCAATGGCAGAAGTGCCGATGCAGCAATGGGGCGATTTGTACGATTGGTACACTGCGCTGTGCAACGGAACGATTTTTCCGGACTTAAATTTGGAATTCTGGTCGACGGTCAATATGCCCTGTCCGCCAAAAAATTGCAACACCAAGCAGGAAGCATTGATGATGGAGATCAATCAGATCAGCTTTGCGGTCAATGACCTGACGTTATATCTGGATACACATCCGGATTGTATGCAGGGAATGGAGCTGTTCAGCAAATTGCAGGAGCGCCGCGTGCAGCTACTTGAGGAATATGGCAGATTGTACTATCCGCTGACGATCGACACCATGCTGGGTCGGGCAGCAGACAGCACCGGAGAATTTGCATGGGGCGATTGCCCGGCACCGTGGGAAGGAGGTACGTGTAAATGTGGAACTATGAGAAACGCTTACAATTTCCAGTAAAGATCAGCAAGTGCAACCCGAAGATCGCACAGCAGATTATTAGTCAGTATGGCGGACCGTATTTCAATAACCTATAACAAATAAGAAAATTATAAAAGCCCTTATACCACGAGCTTTAAGAACACATCCAGACTGGTTTCCTTCCGGTCAAACACGATATGATCTACTACATTCCGAATCATATTTCCCTTTTTTACATAATCAATCGAATCATCCTTTAATGTATTCACCAGATCAGTGATATTCTGACGCATCTTGCGATCCAGTTCCGTCTTATCGACCTGTTTATCAGGCTGGGTCAATTCAGCGATGGACTGCTCTATGAGCTGCCGTTCTCCAGAAAGAGCAGCTTTGTTTGCTTTATATTCTTCCAGAGTATCGATTTCATTGATATAAGCAGCTTTGATACGCTTTTCCTTAGCAGCGATTTTCTGTAGCTGGCGCTCCAGCTCGGATAATCTGCTATTACTGTCCGTAGCTGCCGCAGCGACCACAGCGTATGACAGACTGTCAGATAGCATCACCTGTTCCAGATAATCAATGACAAGTGTCTCGATCTGTCCGGAGCTGATGAAATGTGATTCGTTACATTGACCTTTGGAATATTTCCAGCACTGGAAGCCCCGGCGTTTCTTTGCGCCGCCATATGCCATCGTCGAGCCGCAGGAGGAACAGATCAAAAGACCGCTGAGCCAGTGTTTGGCGGCTGATACATCTCGGGACTTCATTTTGCGCGTGTTCATGGCGAGCCGCTGCTGAATGGCGTGGACGGTATCCATATCCCAGACCGGTTCCCAGTTGCCATCCGCGTAGATCACTTCATCAGCCGGTTTCAGGCGTCTTCCGCGCTCTGTGTAGTTCCATCTGGACTTGCCTGCGTAAAATGGATTCTCGAGCACGTAACGCACGCCACGGCCGTCCCAGAGATTCCCACGTTTGGTCTGGTAACCAAGCTCATTCAATTTGCGTGCGATTTGCAGTGTCGTAGAGCCGGATAAAAAGAGATCTTTGATCATGAGTGGGATCTGGACGGTATCGGGATCGATCACCGGAGGCTTGCCGCCGCCGGGAGAGCGGTAGCCGATCGGAGCATCGCTTTGATAATTGCCACGCATGGCATTTTCGGTCATTCCACGCATCACCTCACCGGACAAACGGATCGAGTAGTATTCATCCATCCATTCAATGATACGCTCGATCAGAGAGCCAAACGGTCCGTCTACCAGTGGCTCACTGATGCTCACAACATCTACATCGTTCTTTTTCAGCAATGACTTGTAGACGATGGATTCCTCCTGATTCCGCGCAAATCGGGAGAATTTCCAGACGATGATCGTGTCGATCGGATGCTCTTTGGATTTGGCGAGCGCAATCATATTCTGAAAGGCAGGTCGTTTTTTCGCCTGCCTTCCAGAAATACCGTTGTCTTGAAAGATAAACTCTGCCGGTACATCGATATGATGCTCTTTGGCATACGCGAGGAGCAAGCGCCTCTGCGCGTCAGGAGAGAGCTCTTCCTGACGATCCGTAGATACGCGGATGTAGATCGCACCGGTCTTGTGGTCAAGGATGCCGGACAGTTCGGGGTTGTTCATGGGTACCGTCCTTTCAGGTAGGTAGTGAAAGCGTTTTCTTTACAAAGCGACTGTTGATGCGCTCGCGAACCGGCGGCATGAATACTTCGATCAATACAGGCACTTGATCGGGTGCCAGTTCCAGATCAGTAATTTTGCTGGGTTCGGGGATTGCTTCGCCATCCTGCTCCATGCCCCAGATGTGTAAGCCGAGGGCTTCTTTGGCGTTTTTCAATGCCATAGCTGTATCGTCTTTGTCTGCGCAAGGATAGCAGCCGGGAAGATCCGGAAATTCAATGGAAATGCCATCATCTGCATAGTTTAAAAGTGCAACAAATGAATATCTGTCTGTTGACATTTTAGTGCCTCCTATATTTTTATATATCCGAGGCTATGGAAATATAACCCCGGATTGTTTTGAGATACTTTTTAGGGTTCCGATTGGGAAGTCTTTTCTCGGGATGAATAACTTTTCATCTTCGGTACCTCCCTTACAAGTATATTGTAATACATAATAAATTATAGTTGAGTTTGATACTCTAGCGTTTGGGGGCTATGATAAAGGAAAAAAACCAAAAGCAAACGTCTGTCAAACACATACACATGGAGATATATCGAAAAATACATCAAATATAAAAATAGATCCAAATCCAGAAATGGGGCGTGATTCAAAGAATCACACCCAAACACTTGACATAGAGCCATTATTTAATGCTTTATAGGAACTGTTTTAGAAAAATTAGCAGACTTGTAATTTTACAAAATGGCATAAGGGTCAAAATTATGTTTCGCTAGAATCATCCGACTCATCCACAAGATTCAGTTCAGGGTCTAAGCTATCCATAATATCAGAAGCCAAAGACAAAGCAGTGTCTGCATCAAGAAGAATGGAACTGATTAACTCGTGTTGTATAGCATCTTCTTCTTCGGGAGAAGGTGCAGGATAATTTTGCATAAGATTAAGGATTACTTTTGATTGATCTGCGGGTGTAGATAAGCTGTACGAATTAACATAATTTAACATGGTATGGTCTCCTTACAAATTAAATTTGATAAATTGGGTTGACGTTGTAATGTGAAAAATACGTCTGAACGTTTTTTTTTCGTGCATAATGACCAATGTATTTGAGGTGGTATTTCTTTCTGGATAATAGGTTCTTGCGTCCAAGCGGAATACATCATTGTGTCGGTGGAAAATCGTTCTTCGCGTTGTACTTTTCTAGGGGCGAGAGATATACTCAAATTCATATCGAGAGCAGCACATATTTCCGACAGTTTTCGAAGTGAAAAGTTATATTTGCCACTTTCCCATCGAGAAACTTGGCTTTGCTGACAATGAATATGACTGGCAAATTCTTTCTGGTTCATTTTTAAACGAAGACGTTCTTTAGTGATAGAGCTGGATACCTGAGAGGATATTTTGGCATACAGAACATCTTCTGGTTGGACAACGTCTTCAAATAGGGCAAGTAAGTCTTCTAGTTTGGCAGGTTCCACTTTTGAATTCATATGATAACCTCCTTAGTTATGTAATTCTTCAAATCGTGAGATAACGGTTCCTTTATATGTAGTATAATCAGTTTTTCGTTTCCCAGAACGCTCATAAAATGCACATAGTAAATATGGAGTCATATTCTCGTCAAATTTTACGAGAAAACGCATGTTATAAGATTTTGATGACATGTGAATAGAGTAAATATTCAAAGGAATCCCGTGAGAATCATTCCCCATGCCATTGAGAATTTCATTCCCATTTATATTATTAACAAATGTTTTTGATTCTTTAATATGAGATAGTTGTATAGACATCTTATTAAGGAAATCGGCTTCACAACCCTTTAAATCTTTTTTTAAGCATCTTCCAAGTTCGTCTAAAAAAAGTGGGTGAATTATGAAATCCTTATAATCTTCCAAGTATTTACGTAGTAATTGTAAAGCGTCTTTTGTATTCATGATATCCTCTTTAGATGATTATATAACATATACGTGATATTTACAAGTTTCAAAATAAAGTTTGTGATAGACGGCAGGATAAATAATAAAATAGTCATATATTAACACGGCTGAGGGTCTCTTTTGTTACCTCTTGTGTTTCTAAATTTCTCCGCGTAAGACCGGGATATTTTCGAATTCGTGGATAGGGTTATTTACGAACATTATATTTCTTAATACGAAAATCGTAGCACCTGATATATAATCCGTCAAGAAAAAAGTATGTAACGCAAAAAGCCTCGAGGTATTTTTATCTTTTACTACAGATTCGGTGAAGGAACTGTGGACAGGAAAAAGTCATAGCATATGTAAGAGAGGAGGCATAAATTGTGTCCAGATATCCGAAAAAGGCTATATATCGTACTTTTGTGCGAGATGCAAAAACCGGTGAATGGAAACAGATAGACATTTCAGATATTCCATATGAAAAAAAGATAGAGTTCTGGGATAATTTGGCGCTTGGAGCTGGATTGCAGCGGGTCGAGGAAAAATATCTAGCCACCTATACAGATTGTGGGGATATGAAAGAATAAAGATAATTAGTTCTTGCCCCCAAAACACATATACAAAATAAAAAATTTAATTATAGGTTATTGCAATACGGCGGACCGGACGGCGAGCTTTCCGCCTCCATGCGTTATCTGGCACAGCGTTATACGATGCCTGTCAAACGGGTCGGTGGACTATTGACCGATATTGGCACAGAGGAATTAAACCACATGGAAATGATCTGTGCGATGGTCTATCAGCTCACGAAAAACCTGACACCGGAGCAGGTCAAGGCATCCGGCTTTGATGCGTACTATATTGACCACACGACCGGCTTGTGGCCGCAGGCGGCGGGCGGACTGCCGCAGAATGCGATCGAATATCAGTCGAAGGGTGATGCGCTCACGGATCTGTATGAGGATCTGGCAGCAGAGCAGAAGGCGCGCACGGTCTATGACAACCTGCTGCGTATCATTGATGATCCCGATGTCAGAGAGCCGTTAAAGTTCCTGCGGGCGAGAGAAATCGTGCATTTCCAGCGTTTCGGTGAAGCTCTGGAGATGACAAAGGATAGTCTCAACTGCAAGAACTACTATTTCTTCAATCCGGAATTTGATAAGCAGATGATGGGAAATAAATCATAGACAAAAACTCCCGGAGTACATAGAAGTATGTGCTGCCGGGAGGCGGGTACATAGAAATATGATTTTTAAATGACCGGTCTGCCGGTTATTTTGCAGGATCAACCGGTTTGTGGTTCGGGTCTGGATTTTCGTCAAAATACTGTAAAAGACGCAAAATCAGCTCCTGTTCATGGTTACTGTATGTATCCAGACAGATCGTATGCTCATCTTCACAATCCAGCAGGTAGTCTGTGGATGTATGGAGCAGCTTGGCGAGCGAAATCAGCTTGTCTGTACTGGGACGGGTGTGTCCGCTTTCCCATGCCTGAACGGTGGAACGGCTCACATGCATACGTTTGGCAAGCGCTGCCTGGGACAGACCCATCTGTTCACGTAGGCGGGTAATTCTGGCACCTAGTGTATCGATCATTGTTGTACCTCCAAAAAGAATGCGTTGCGCGTACAGGTGAATGTACGTTGTAAAAGCACAGCATACAAATGATAATAAAAATAGTATCAATTTGGTGTACGGTTAAACCGACATAAAAGATGGTAATAATTGACAACCGCCAAAAAAGCCGATATATGCTGATTTTACGATCATGCAGAGCCGTCCGGATACCGCGCTGTCTGCTTGATAAATGCTATTTTGACAGATTATAATACGAAATATAAGTAACTGTTGAGAGAAGCAGATCAATGAGGAATGATGGATGAAGCGGGTAGAGGTAATCATTGTTGCAGGAGACGAAACATTTTGCCGCACGCTGACGGAGGCTGTGAACCGGCTGCCGGAAATGTTTCCAGCCTTTGGTACAGACAGTGAGCGCTGTGCGCTGGAATATATGCAGATGCATCCGGTGGATATTCTGTTTTTGGAGATGGAACTGGCAGAGGGAGATGGGAGGTCGCTGTTGGAGCAGTTGTCACAACAGGAGCTGCCACGCCCGCTGATTATCGGAGTGGCGGACTCCGGCTCGCCGACGATGGCGGAATATATGCGTGAACACGGCGTGGATTATATCTGCCGCAAAGAGGCAGGCGATGATTCAATCCGGCATCTGCTGGATATTGCAGTCAGACTTTATCCGTATAAACGTGTGCTTGATTGGGAGGCTCATGGCTATGGAAAGCTGACCGGAGAACCGTCAGGCGTAGTCACCAGACACTATATTGAGCGGGAATTGATGCGCATGGGCTTTCGGCAGAAATATGTCGGATTTGCTTATATCGCGGAAGCGATCGAACTGCTCATCCATTGGGAGCCGGATCGGCAGGTACAGATCACAAGGGAGATCTATCCGCTGATTGCCGGACGTTACCATGTGACCGGACAAAGTGTGGAGCGGGCGATCCGGAGTGCGATAAAGGCGGCTTTTACGGGCATCCCCGACAGTGAGTTACACAGTTACTACCCATATCCGTTCGACCGTGCGATGGGTCGCCCGAGCAACGTCGATTTTCTGGTCAATATGTCCATGCGCCTGACGCTGGGATGACATACATAGTGGAAAATATAGAAAAATGCGCTTTTTTTACATTTTCTGTGCACTTGCTGCAGTCCTTGTGATATACTAACCACGTTGAGTTTTGACAGCTCAAAAACGATTGACAGAATAAGAGAGGAAAAAGCACAATGGGTGGATTTTTTGGAGTAGCGTCACATGAGGACTGCGTATTTGATCTGTTTTTTGGAATTGACTATCATTCACATCTGGGAACCAGACGCGGCGGAATGACCGTATGGGGCTCCCGCGGTTTCAACCGGGCGATCCATAATATCGAGAACGCGCCATTTCGAACCAAATTCGATAAAGACGTACAGGAGATGGAAGGCAAATACGGTATCGGCTGTATCTCGGACTACGAGCCCCAGCCGCTGATCATCCGTTCCCATCACGGTACTTACGCGATCACGACGGTCGGAAAGATCAACAATCAGGACGAGCTGATCCAGATGCTGTTCGATCAGGGGCACGCGCATTTTCAGGAAATGAGTACCGGCGAGGTCAATGCGACGGAGCTGGTGGCAGCGCTGATCAATACAAAGGCAAATCTGATCGAAGGTATCCGCTTTGTACAGGATATTATCGAGGGCTCTATGTCCATTCTGCTGCTGAATCAGGCGGGTATCTATGCGGCGCGTGACAGAATGGGACGCACACCGCTCGTTATCGGCAGAAAAGAAGAGGGCTTTTGTGCTTCCTTTGAGAATTATGCATATAAAAATCTTGGCTATCATGACTACAAGGAGCTCGGACCGGGCGAGATTGTCGTGATCACTGAGAAAAACTGTATTACATTGTCAGATCCGAAAAAGGATATGAAGATCTGTACCTTCCTCTGGGTGTATTACGGCTATCCTGCCAGCTCCTACGAGGGCATCAGCGTCGAGCAGATGCGTTACAACTGCGGTGCGAAGATGGCACAGCGGGATCATGTTAAGCCGGACATCGTAGCCGGAGTGCCGGATTCTGGTACTGCACATGCGGTCGGCTATGCGAATGAATCGGGCATCCCGTTTTCGCGTCCGTTTATCAAATATACACCGACATGGCCGCGGTCGTTTATGCCGACGATGCAGAGCAAGCGTAATCTGATCGCCAAAATGAAAATGCTGGCGGTCGATGATCTGATCAAGGATAAGAGCATCCTGCTTATCGATGATTCGATCGTGCGCGGTACGCAGCTGCGCGAGACAACCGAGTATCTGTATGAGAGCGGTGCAAAAGAGGTACATATCCGGCCGGCGTGTCCTCCTTTATTATATGGATGTAAATACCTGAATTTCTCACGGTCGAATTCCGAGATGGATCTGATCGCGCGTCGGGTCATCGAGCGGCTGGAAAATGGAAAAGTTACCGAGGAAGTGCTGCAGGAGTACGCAGATCCGGAGTCCGAGAAGTATGAGCGGATGGTGGATGAGATCTGCAAGGAACTAAAATTCACATCGCTCCGGTTTAACCGGCTCGACGACATGCTGGAGTCGACAGGTGTCGATCCCTGCAAGCTGTGTACCTACTGCTGGGACGGAAAAGAATAGGATAAGATATAAGTATAAGAAAACCGGTTATGGAAACACAACAGTTTCCATAACCGGTTTTTGTATGTAACCGATGGATGTCTCACTGCCCGTGAGCCGGAACAGTGGCTTTTAGTAACGATAATAGTAAACGTATGAGCCATCCATGGTGATTGCTCTTGCATTTCTAAGGTCTGCGTTTTTCTGCTTTAATGCAGACTTCTGAATGGTGAATGTATAGGTCTGTGAAGAATTGTTTGCCTGACCGACATTTTTCTTGCTCTGCTTGTAAACACCGATGGTCTTTCCCTTGGCATCTGTTACAGTGATCTTAATGTTCTCAAATCGGGTGATCTTGTAACCGCTCTTGTTTACGCACTGTGCCTTGATGACGAGGTTTCCGCTCTTGTCATACTCTGCGTTGTAGGCTGACATGTAAACTTTTCCGTAAGGGCAGTTTGCGGTTGTGATCTTGGTATCTGTGTACTTGTTGGCAACGACCTTTACCTTGCATGTCAACTTCTTGCCTGTCTTTAAGGTAGCGGTAATAATGGTGCTTCCGGGTTTCTTTGCAGTAACCTTGCCCTTTTTGTCAACAGTAGCGATAGCTTTATTCTTTGAGCTCCAGCTCTTGACAGAACCGCCGGTTACAGACAGCTTCTGAGTGAAGCCCTGTGTGATGGTCGCTGACTTCTGGCTGATCGTAGGTGTGATGTTCTCCTGACGGACAGCTGCTGAGTATAAGTTGGCATTAGAAAATGTGAGGCCGATTGAATAGTCGCCGGGCTTTAATCCGCCTGTCCATCCGTAAACAAAACCGTAAACGGTTGTTCCGCTGATGGTGGTCTGCTGATAGTCGCTTGCATATACGGTCGTGCCGCTGATCTCTGACATTGCGCTGTCATATAATTTTAAAACTGTGTCACTGGGAAGAGCGGTCATGACTGTCAGTTCGACATCCTGATTCTGGGTTACGGTAAAGCTGAAAGTAGATTCTTCACCGGCAACAGTTTCCACCCAGTCTTCTGATACATAGATTGTCTTTGTGTCAGCGGCTTTTGCCTCTGTTGCGCCTGCGAATACGGTAGTCAGAACGACCGCGAAAGCAAGCATGAGACTGCTGATTCTCTTTGTAATAGTCATCTTCATTTTTTTCTCCTTAAATATGTGTCAATGGTTACGGTTAGAGTATGACATATTAACGAGAAAAAGGCAAATGTCAAATTTTCAGTTTTGTCATATTTTCTGTGCACTTGTGGGAGTCTTTGTGCTATACTTATCACATTGGACAAGAGGACAAAGGAGAGAGCATATGCCAGTATTTGATTTTACAAATGCGCCGGCGGACAAAAAGCAGGCAGAATGTACTTACGTGACATTTTGCTCGAATCAGGCGCAGCCGACCGCGGAGCAGCCGATCATGCTGTTAGATAACACCGCACGCGCATGGAAGCATCATTCCTGCGGGGTGTTTACGAACCCTGCCAAGCGCACTTCTTTTGAATTTCAGGAGGAGGACGGAGCATTCAGTGCGGATATCCTCAGAATCGATGCACGGTTTACCGGCTTGTTAAAATGGCTGGGAGAAAACCATATCAATGTGCGTCTTTCCGGCGAGAACAGACCGGAGGGCTACGCAGTATATAAGATCCGCGAGATCGCATTCGGCGGCGGCACCAAGCTGTCGGCGGAGGATGGATTTTTACAGTTTATGATTGACCGTCTGCTCGCGAGTGATGCGCCCGAGGAGGAGACCGAGGACGAGGAAGATAAGGAGGAAGTGGGCGACAGCATGAAGCTCACGAGTATTCAGAGTATTACTGATTTTATGAACTGTGCGGGAAGGACATTACCGGATAATATCCGCCTGTGGGCACGCAGAAATCTGGCGGTTGCCCGTTCCCATGAGGTATCGCCGGAGGAGCGCAGACACGCGCAGCGGGCGTTATCCATCATGATGAATGTACAGTGGAAAAGTGATTATTTCGAGGCGATCGACCCGAATGAGGCGCGGCGCATTCTCGATGAGGAATTATATGGTATGGAGCGCGTCAAGCAGCGTATTATCGAGACGATCATCCAGATCAACCGGACGCACACGCTTCCGGCATACGGACTGCTGTTAGTAGGTCCTGCGGGAACCGGAAAATCCCAGATTGCCTACGCGGTGGCACGTATTTTAAAGCTGCCGTGGACGACGCTCGATATGAGCTCGATCAATGATCCGGAGCAGTTGACCGGCAGCTCGCGTATCTATGCGAATGCAAAGCCGGGAATTATTATGGATGCATTTTCAATGGCGGGTGAGTCCAATCTGGTATTTATTATCAATGAGCTGGACAAGGCAGCAGCCGGAAAAGGAAACGGCAATCCGGCGGATGTGCTGTTGACGCTGTTAGATAACCTCGGATTTACGGACAACTATATGGAATGCATGATCCCGACGTTTGGCGTGTATCCGATTGCGACGGCAAATGACAAATCACAGATCAGCGCGCCGCTCATGTCGCGGTTTGCGGTGATTGACATTCCGGATTATACAGCGGAGGAAAAGAAGATTATCTTTTCACGGTTCTCACTGCCGAAGGTATTGCGGCGGATGAGCTTGCGTGAAGACGAGTGTATTATGACGGATGAAGCGTTGGAGGCGGTCGTTGCGCGCTATGCGGATACAAGCGGTATCCGTGATCTGGAGCAGGCGGCAGAACATATCGCTGCCAATGCATTGTACCGGATTGAAGTAGAACATGTAACATGTGTGACATTTGATGCACAAATGGTAAGAGAGCTGCTTGATTAGCAGCTCTCTGTAACTGTAAAAAGATCGGTGTACGGATCTTTCGATGGCTGGATAAATGGCTAGATAAACCGGTAGATCAGGATGGCGAGAATGATGCCGAGGATCGTGGCGATGCTGAAATGGATCGTCAATCCAAAGGTCAGTGTCAATACTGCCAGATCGAGCACAAGCGGACTGGTCAGTCCGAATGTCTTGCCGTAGTTGAGCCATGACAATGCGCCGGAGGAGGCAAGATTGCCGATAAAACTGCCGAGCACAGCGCCGATCAATACGAGCATGATGAGCACCCATGTACTCTTTGAAGCGATACCTTTACTCATATGTAATACTCCTTTGAACAGATAGTTGGCATAAAAACCACTATCTGTAGTTTAACATAAGAAAAAGGCACAAACAACAGAAAAAGTGGAATCGCTCGGAAATGGGATGCATACAAGGGGATAAAAAATGGAACAGAATTTTAGCAAAGGACTCCGTGACGGTATACCGATCTGTCTCGGGTATCTGTCCGTGTCTTTTACATTTGGACTGCTGGGGGTCGGTATGGGACTATCCTGGTGGCAGGCGACCGTGATTTCACTGACGAATGTGACCTCGGCGGGTCAGTTTGCGGGGCTGTCCCTCATGATGGAGGGCGGTGCGTTGGTCGAGATGGCGATCGCGCAGTTTTTTATCAATCTGCGGTATCTGCTCATGTCGATCTCGCTGACGCAGAAGGTCGATGATAAGTTTCGCGGAATCGCACGGTGGATTCTGGCAATGTGTGTCACGGATGAGATATTTGCCGTGGCGATGTCGCAGGAAAAGCCGGTCAGCAGACGTTATTTTGCGGGACTGGCGCTCACGCCGTATCTGGGCTGGGGCTTTGGCACGCTGGCGGGCGCGCTGCTCGGAGAGATCGTGCCGGCACAGGTGGCAGAGATTTTCGGAATTGCGATTTACGGCATGTTTTTGGCGATTATCATTCCGAAAGCGCGTGACAGCCGTCCGGTGTTAGAGGTCGTACTGCTGGCAGCGGGCTTGAGCTGTGTGATTCACTATGTGCCGTTTATCAGCCTGTCGAGCGGCATGTCCGTCACCCTGTGTGCAGTGGCAGCGGCAGCATACGGCGCATGGAGGCATCCGCTGACCGCGGATGAAAGCGGCGCGGATGGTGAGGAGGTGTCCCATGCTTAGTCTGTCGATGTATATAAAATATGTGGCAGTGATGGCAGTTGTTACCTATTTGTTACGTGCGCTGCCGTTTGTATTAGTCAAGAAAAAGATTACAAATATCTATATCCGGTCATTCTTAGAGTATATCCCCTATGGCGTGTTGGCGGCAATGACATTTCCGGCAGTATTTACCTCTGCAGGTGCATGGATTCCATCATTGGCAGGAATGACCGTGGCACTGATACTCGCCTATCGCAGAAAGGGTCTGCTCACAGTGGCGATCGGGGCAGTGGCCGCAGCCGCAATTCTGACGATCGTTATATAATTCGATTTAATCAGAAAATGTTTTAACGCGATGATGCGGTGTCGCGACAACACGGAAAAGCCTTATAAATAGGCGGTTGACAGGGTTTTGCACGTTCGTTATAATAGAAATGCACTGTCTTATATTTGGAGTTTCTTATGCTGCTTGAAATGAAAAATGTAAGATAAAAAAATACAAAGGGGATTAGATAGTATGTCTAACGAAAAAGAATTCAAGCCGTACATCCCTGCGGACAAGGTGTTACCTGAGTTATCTGTTGTATCAGTGATTCTCGGTATCCTTCTTGCCGTATTGTTTGGCGGCGCTAATGCGTACCTGGGACTGCGTGTCGGAATGACCGTATCCGCATCGATTCCTGCCGCAGTTATTTCAATGGGTGTGATCCGCTTCATTTTACGTCGTGATTCCATTCTGGAAAATAATATAGTACAGACGATCGGTTCTGCCGGGGAGTCCGTAGCAGCAGGAGCAATCTTTACATTACCCGCGATCTTTATGTGGGCTGATGAGGGTGGCGTAGCTTATCCTTCGCTGGCTGAGATCGCGCTGATTACTCTGGTCGGTGGTATTCTCGGAGTCTTATTCATGATTCCGCTGCGTTCCGCATTGATCGTAAAAGAGCATGGTACACTGCCTTATCCTGAGGGAACGGCATGTGCTGAGGTGCTGCTCGCCGGCGAGTCTGGCGGAGCAAAGGCAAGTACTGTATTTACAGGACTTGGTATCGCAGCAGTGTACAAGTTTATCGCAGATGGCCTGAAAGCATTCCCGAGTGAGGTTGCTTTTGAGATCAAAGCATACAAGGGTTCCGGTATCGGTATGGATACATTGCCTGCATTACTCGGTGTCGGATATATCTGTGGACCGAAGATCTCTTCTTACCTGTTAGCAGGTGGTACGGTCGCATGGTTCGCACTGATGCCTCTGATCGCACTGTTTGGTGGCGATATGGTGATGTTCCCCGGAACAGATCCGATCTCGACCTTTAGCCCGGATGCGATCTGGAGTACCTATATCCGTTATATCGGTGCAGGTGCTGTTGCATGTGGCGGTATTCTGAGTCTGATCAAGTCTCTGCCGATGATCGTCCGCACGTTCCGTGATGCGATGAAGGGACTCAAAGCTGGCAGAGATAGCGATAACAGCCGTACCGCACAGGATCTGAGCATGAACATCGTTCTCATCGGAATCGGTGTCATAGCGATTGCTATGTGGCTGATCCCGGCGATCCCGGTGAACCTGATCGGAGCGATCATCATCGTTATCTGTGGATTCTTCTTTGCGACTGTATCTTCACGTATGGTAGGTATCGTCGGAAGTTCGAATAACCCGGTATCAGGTATGGCGATCGCAACACTGCTGATCGCTACAATGCTGCTCAAGGCGAGCGGAATGATCGGATATCCCGGTATGGTATCCGCGATCGCGATCGGTACAGTCATCTGTATTATCGCAGCCGTGGCAGGTGATACTTCACAGGATTTAAAGACCGGTTATATTATCGGTGCTACACCGAAGAAGCAGCAGATCGGTGAGTTGATCGGTGTCGTTGTATCTGCACTGGCGATCGGTGGCATTTTATACCTGTTTAACAATGCGTGGAGTTATGGTACACAGGAACTCCCTGCACCGCAGGCGGTGCTGATGAAGATGGTTGTAGAGGGTGTTATGGGTGGCAACCTGCCCTGGAACCTCGTATTTGTCGGTGTCGGTATTGCGATCGTAGTAGAGATCCTCGGTATTCCGGTTCTGCCGTTTGCGGTAGGTCTGTATTTGCCGATCTACCTGAGTACACCGATGATGGTCGGCGGAGCTGTCCGCTGGTTCTTCGAGCGTAAAGGTGACAACAAAGAGGGCATCGACCGTGGTGTTCTGTATTGTTCCGGCCTGATCGCAGGAGAGGGACTCGTAGGTATCCTGCTGGCAGTATTTGCTGTCATCAAGGTTGGTGGTACATCCCTTGGTGATATCATTGGAAGCTGCCTGCCGTTTAGTCTCGGCAACTGGGGCGGTCTGGTTATTTTTGCAGCACTGACCGCTACATTGTTTGCAGTAGTTTCAAAAAAGTCAAAAAAGAACTAATCATACGTTAGTATGAGAGGGCTGCCATTCCGGGAATGACCGGGATGTGCAGCCCTTAAATGTAAGGAGTATTCATGGCAAAGAAAAAAGCTGACAATTTTTTGGATTATATTCCCAAACACAATTCACTTTATGAATATCGAACCAACGAAAAAGGCATGATAGAGGTTGGTATGTTAAACAGAGGTCTGTTCAACCGGATTGCACAGATTCTTTTCAAGCGTCCGAAGATCAGTTGGATCGAGCTGGAAGGCATGGGATCATTTATCTGGAATCAGATTGATGGGAAACGAAATGTCTATGAGATCGGAAAATTAGTAAAAGAAAAATATGGACAGGAAGCGGAGCCGCTCTATGAGCGCCTGAGCACATATATCAAAACCTTGCATAATTCCTGTTTTATCGTATATGAGAATAAAAAGTAACTCCCCGAAACCCTGAGAATAAGAAAATAAATCGTAACTGTGAGGACACCGAACAGTTACAATAAATAAAAGAAAGAAGGCATCAGCATGCGTGTATTGGAACAATTAGAGCCAAACAAAGTATTCCACTATTTTGAGGATATCTGTAGTATCCCTCATCCCTCTTACAAGGAGAAAAAGATCAGTGATTATCTGGTAAATTTTGCAAAGGAGCACGGTCTCGAGCATTATCAGGATGATCTGTATAATGTAGTCATGATCGCACCCGCGACAGCAGGTTATGAGAATGAGGAGCCCATTATCATACAGGGTCATATGGATATGGTATGTGAAAAAGAGCCGGGCGTGGAGATTGATTTTGAAAATGACGGCTTAAAGCTCATGATCGATGGCGATTATGTGACCGCGCAGGGGACGACACTCGGAGGAGATGACGGTATCGCAGTCGCATATGCACTGGCGATTCTTGATTCACCGGAGATCGCACATCCGCGTCTGGAGGTCGTGATCACTGTGTCCGAGGAAGTCGGCATGGAGGGAGCATCCGGCATAGATCTGTCTATGTTGCGTGGACACAAGCTGCTCAATATCGATTCTGAGGTAGAAGGCGTAATGACTGTCAGCTGCGCAGGCGGCAACAGTAGTATCTGCCATCTGCCGGTTGGATATGAACAGGCAGACGGCATTGCAGTGAACGTGGCAGTGAAGGGCTTAAAGGGCGGACATTCCGGTGTTGAGATCGATAAGGGCAGAGCAAATGCCAACCTCGTGGCAGGACGCCTGCTGCTTGCACTGGAGCGAAAAGGAATCACGTTTGGCATCGCAGCACTCGCCGGAGGCGCGAAGCAGAATGCGATCCCGCGTGAGTCTGCGGTATGTCTTGTATGTGCAGCGGAAATGAAGGATGCATTGCTGGCATGTCTGCATGAGACGATGGAGCATCTGCAGCACGAGTATGCTGTGACAGATCCCGATCTGCACATGGAGCTGACAGAGAAGACGGTCGCAGGTGTTTCTGTGCTGACACAGGAGAGTGCGCGTGCAGTCTCATTGCTGGTCAACAATCTGCCGGGTGGTATCCAGTCCATGAGCGCCAATATCACAGGACTGGTAGAGACTTCCTTGAACATGGGCATTATGGAGCTGAACGAGAAAGAACTGCATCTGGAGTTTGCCGTGCGCAGCTCTGTGATCAGCGCGCGTGATACTCTCACCGAGCGAATCAAACAGATGGTAGAGTATGTCGGCGGCAGTGTCGATGTGATCGGTGTCTATCCGGCATGGGAGTATAAGCAGGATTCTGTGATGAGGGAGGATGCAGTCCGCATCTATGAGAAGATGTACGGCAAGGAGCCGACCGTCGAGGCGATCCATGCAGGACTCGAGTGCGGTATACTGGCAGGCAAGATTAAGGATCTCGATGGAATTTCCATCGGACCGGATATGATCGGGATACACACCTTTGAGGAAAAGCTGTCGATCTCGTCTACGCGACGGGTGTATGAGTATGTGCTGGAGCTGTTGAAGTGTAAGCATCATTAGAACGAGTTCGCAGCTCCCGCAAGTATGTTGAAAGGTTGCCGACTGCGATTACAGTAGTCATTCACGTTACGGGCACTTTGTAAAACGCAGCAGCGCGAGCAAGTCATGTCTGATTTTGCTGCCTTTGCACGATGGAGATGACACTCCAAATTGTGGAAGCCTTTGCTGACACAATTTTGTTTTGCGGAGGCTTATCGGAATGGGTCGTGCAATGAAAGCAAAACAGACATGCTTGCGGGAGCTGCGGATATGGTATAATGGTTTTAATACAACCAATTACAAAGGAGATGACACAAATGAGTATAAAAGCAGTCATATTTGATCTTGATGGCACGCTGCTCAACACCTTAGAGGATCTGACCGACAGCACAAACGCAGCATTGCAGCAGTACAGCTATCCGACGCGCACGATCGATGAGGTGCGCCGGTTTGTCGGCAACGGTGTAAAACTTCTCATGTTGCGCGCACTCGGAATCGAAAAACCGGAGGACAACGCGGATTTTGAGGACATATTTGCCGCTTTCCGTGCACATTATGCTGAGCACAGCAATGACCACACCCGCCCGTATGACGGCGTACTGGAGCTGATGGAGCGCTTGCGGGATGCGGGCATTGAGATGGCGATCGTATCGAACAAGCTCGATGCAGCCGTCAAGCAGCTCAACGAGATTTATTTCAGCGAGTATATCAGTGTAGCGATCGGTGAAAACGAGGCGGCGGGAGTCAGGAAAAAACCGGCACCCGATACCGTGTACGCCGCATTGCGTGAACTGGGAGTCACGGCAGAGGAATCTATCTATATCGGAGACTCCGAGGTCGATCTCGCGACAGCGAAAAATTCGGGACTGCCTTGTATCAGCGTGTTATGGGGATTTCGTGATAAGGAATGCCTGCTGGAGCACGGTGCACAGACATTGTGCGACACGCCGGAACAAGTATGGGAAACAATTACGCGTCTGCATTGACAGGCGCGTTTTTTTATGCTAGAATACTTTAACAGGTAAAAGCGTTAAACCGCAACGCTTTAGCGCGATAAACTAAAAAGCAAAAAATCAAAAGAAAAGAGGAAACAGTTATGATTGCAAAACTTTTTATGCTCGTGATCTTTTTTGGGGTAATGATTGCGATAGGCTTGTATTGCCGGAAGCACGCGACAGACGTCAACGGCTTTGTGCTCGGTGGCCGCAGCGTCGGACCGTGGCTGACAGCCTTTGCATATGGTACATCTTATTTTTCGGCGGTTGTATTTATCGGCTATGCCGGACAGTTCGGATGGAAATACGGTATTGCGGCATCGTGGATCGGTCTTGGAAATGCGGTGATCGGTTCCCTGCTCGCATGGGTTGTACTCGGACGCAGAACACGTGTCATGAGCCAGCATCTGGATTCAGCGACAATGCCCGAATTTTTCGGAAAAAGATTTGACAGTCCGGCGCTCAAGATCTGCGCGTCTGTCATCGTATTTATTTTCCTGATTCCGTATACCGCATCGCTCTATAACGGACTCTCCCGTCTGTTCGGAATGGCGTTTAACATCGATTTTAAGCTGTGTATCGTCATCATGGCGGTGCTGACCGGTATCTATGTCATTGCAGGCGGCTATATGGCGACCGCGATCAACGATTTCATTCAGGGATGCGTGATGCTTGTCGGTATCTGTGCCGTGATCGCTGCCGTGCTCAACATGAACGGCGGACTGATGACCGCGCTGGACGGACTGGCGCGTGTGGAGGATGCAACTGTATCCACGACACCCGGCGTATTCAATTCGTTCCTCGGACCCGATCCGCTCAACCTGCTCGGTGTCGTCATTCTGACCTCACTCGGTACATGGGGACTTCCGCAGATGGTGCAGAAGTTCTATGCGATCAAAAATGAGAACCAGATCCGGAAGGGAGCGGTCATTTCGACCTTTTTCGCCCTTGTTGTATCCGGCGGCTGTTACTTTTTAGGCGGATTCGGACGACTGTTTTCCGATCAGATCGACATTGCGGCGGACGGCTACGATGCTGTCATTCCCACAATGCTGTCGGGACTGCCGGATCTGCTCATCGGACTCGTTGTGATTCTGGTGCTTTCCGCGTCAATGTCTACGTTGTCATCACTTGTAATCGCATCCAGCTCGACGCTGACGATTGATGTGATCAAAGGCCATATTGTCAAGGAAATGGATGAGAAAAAGCAGTTGTTATGTATCCGTGCACTGATCGTTGTATTTATTGCGATCTCCGTCGTCATTGCGATCATTCAGTACACGAACAATGTGACATTCATTGCACAGTTGATGGGTGTGTCATGGGGAGCACTCGCGGGTGCATTCCTGGCACCGTTTTTATACGGTCTGTACTGGAAAAAGACGACGCGGCTCTCCGTATGGGTCAGCTTTATTTTTGGCGCGGGCATCATGGTACTCAATATGTTTGTGCGCAGCGCGTTTCCGGTATTTTTACAGTCACCGATTAACTGTGGTGCGTTTGCAATGCTTGCCGGACTCGTGATCGTACCGGTTGTGAGTCTGGTTTCACCGAAGCAGGATGATGCGCAGATCACACAGATCTTCTCCTGCTATGACAAGACGACACAGGTGCGCCGCTCACAGTCACTTGGAAATGATTAAATGATGTACTTACAGATCACCGGCCGTATTCAGCGGTCGGTGATTTTGCATAGCTGGGATAGTTCACGCAACTGATAAATGGCACAGTGTTTGCCGCGCGACGGCAGCGCGCGGTACAGTTCGATAAGAGTCTGTTCGTCTTCCGGTAATGTGGGGGGATTTTTCTGGTCTGACAGACCGATGACATAATCTGCTGAAATATCAAATGACTGGCAGAGCTTGCGCAACAGGGACAGATTGATCCATCTGGTTGCGTGGAGGTAATTGCACAGTGAGGAATTGGAGACTTGCAGCTCGGCTGCGAGTCTCTTTTGTGATATATGCCGCTCGTCCATGAGTATGCGGATACGTTCTGACGTAGCCTTCATTTATGACTGCCAGCCTCCGTCCAGCGAAAGGATCTGACCTGTGAGGTAGGTGGGGGCGGTGGCGAGCTGCCATGCGAGTGCTGCGGCTTCTTCGGGTGTGCCGTAACGTCCCATCGGGATCTCTTCCTCCAGTGCCGCGCGTTCCGCGGCATCAAAGCAGCCGTTCATGCGTGTGTCGATCACGCCGCAGGCGATCGCGTTGACGGAGATTCCACTCGGCGCAAGCTCTTTGGCGAGTGCTTTTGTAAACGTGTTGATGCCGCCCTTGGAGGCGGAGTAAGCGACCTCGCATGAGGCGCCGACTGTACCCCACACCGAGGAAATGTTGATGATGTAGCCGGATTTCTCGTGAACCATGTAGGGAATGGCTTCGTGGCAGCAGGAAAACACGCTGGTCAGATTGGTTGCGATCACGCGGTTCCAGTCGTCGATGGAAAGGTCGGTGAGCAGACCGATCTGTGAAATACCGGCATTGTTGACGAGGATGTCGATGCCGTCTCCGTCAAAAAAGGTGCGGATCTGCTCAAACATATCACATACGGCGGCGTGGTCGCCCACATCGCATGGAATGACCTGTGTGCGGATGCCGTAGGTGGCAGACAGTTCATGCGCCGTCGCGCGCAGCAGTTCATGATCCGTCTTACAATTCAAAATGAGGTCACAGCCCTCGGCGGCAAAGCGCGTGGCGATGGCTTTTCCGATCCCGTGCGAGGCTCCGGTGACAAGTGCTTTTCTTTGTTTCATGATATACTCCGATTGTTTATTGTTTTTTTATATATTTTATAGTATAAACACTGGTTTTAAAAGAGAAAATGTATTAAAATTATAGTACAAGAAAAAAGTCTCGAAAGGAGATGTGTATTATGAAAATAACAATTAGTGGAAAGAACATTGAGGTGACAGCGGGATTGCGTTCGGCTGTGGAGGACAAGCTTGCCAAGCTGGAGAAATATTTTACACCTGATACTGCATGTAACGTAACACTCAGTGTGGAAAAGGAGCGGCAGAAGATGGAGGTCACGATCCCGATGAAGGGACATATTGTCCGTGCGGAGCAGCAGAGTGATGATATGTATGTGACGATCGATCTCGTCGTGGATATTATCGAGGCGCAGCTTAAGAGATACCGCAAAAAGCTGATCGACAAGCAGCAGAACACCGAGAGTCTCCGCAAGGAATTTGTGGAGGAGGATATCGTGGATGATGAGGAGATCCGCATTGTCCGTGCCAAGAAGTTTGGCATGAAGCCGATGTTTCCGGAGGATGCCTGTGTACAGATGGAACTGCTGGGACACAATTTCTTTGTGTTCAGCAATGCAGAGACCGGAGAGGTCAACGTCGTATACAAGCGTAAGGATCGCAGCTACGGTCTGATCGAGCCGGAGTTTTAGGCGGCTGAGTCAGCGCGCAGATACAGGTTCACATAACTGTGTCGAGAAATGTCGAGCCGGTCAGAAGTTTTCATTTTGAAAACGCGGGACGCGCGCGTCGGCATATATTACACAAATTGAAAAACCCTCCTCCTGTGGGGCATGTATACTGGTAGTAGCAGTACAGTTACAATAAACCATATGGGGAGGGTGAAAAAATGATATACTACAGATTAGGAGAGGTGATCCGTGAGCTGCGGAGCCGTCTGCACATGACGCAGGAGGAGCTGGCAGCGGGGATCTGCTCTGTGAGTACGATTGCAAAGATCGAGAGTGGCAGCCAGATGCCTTCCGGTCGCGTGGCAGAGGCTTTGCTGCGCAGACTGAAGGATACCGGCTGTTTTTTTACGGGATTTTCACAGACAAAAGAGCTGGAGGAGCTGTGCAGCTGGGAGCGGATTCTGGAGCGCGCAAAGAGGAACCGCGTGGGAGATTCCCTGTTTGAACAACAGTTTTATGCGTATGTGCGGATTCTCGATCGGGTGCAGCAGACGACGGATCACGCGCTGGTACTGCTGGAGCTGATGGAGGTACTCGTGATGTCGATGCCGCTCGACGAGCTCTACGATGAGACTGCGCGGCGGCGCACCTACACCTATCTGGAATTGTATATACTCAACAGTATTGCGCTGCAGTTTTATTATCTCGGCAGCTATGACCATGCGATGCGCATATTTGAGCGGCTGCATGAATATTTACAGGAATGGCACCGGTACGGGGATGTGGGGCGCTATCTGTATCCGGTTGTCTGTAATAACCTCGCAGCGGTCAGGCTGATACAGGGCTATGCGCATCCTGCACGCATGGTGTGTGATGCCGGCATCAACAAATGCCTAAGCACCGGAATGATGCTGGTATTGCCGGAATTATATGGCAATCTGAGCAATATCCTATATACACTGGAGGAGCAGCATGAGGCGCAGCAGGCATACGCGCGCATGCGGACGCTCACTGAGATGCTCGCGGAGCGGGAACGCCTGCCCGAACAGGAAAATGTGCTGGTAAAGGGGCTTGCCATTGCATATAAAATAGAGTAGGATGGAAATAATCGGACACCGGTAAATACAAGGCTGGTTCCGTATCATTACAAAAATTGGATGGGACAGGAGAACATAGACATATGAATATCGTAGTATTAGCAGGCGGACTCAGTCCGGAGCGCGATGTATCGCTGGTGACAGGCAGCAATGTATGCCGCGCCCTGCGCAAAAACGGCCATCAGGTGATTCTCATGGATGTATTTATGGGACGCGAGGGCGAAGATGTGGCACACTGGTTTGAAAAGAGCGAGGAAGTGAGCGCAGCGGTTACGGCGATCGCGGAGACCGCTCCGGATCTGGAGGCAGTCAAGGCATCACGCGCAGATCAATCCGACTGCTTTTTCGGACCGAATGTGATTGCGCTGTGTCAGACCGCGGACATCGTATTTATGGCATTACATGGGGAAAACGGCGAAAACGGCAAGATTCAGGCAGCCTTTGATCTGTTTGGCATCCGTTATACAGGATCGGATTATCTCTCCAGCGCGATCGCGATGAATAAAAATCTCGCGAAAAAGGTACTGGCTGCGGGCGGTGTACCTGTGCCGCGCGGCTTTGCCGTGAAAAAGGGAGCACAGAGCGTGGAACAGCCTGCATTTCCGTGTGTCGTAAAGCCGTGCTGCGGCGGATCGAGCATCGGCGTGTCGATCGTAAATGACCGCAAAGAGTATGAGGCGGCTTTAGAAGAAGCGTTTAAGTGGGAGGACGAGATCGTTGTTGAGCAGTATATTCAGGGACGCGAATTTTCGATCTGCGTGATCGATGGCAAGGCACTGCCGGTCATTGAGATCGCGCCGATCAACGGCTGGTATGATTACAAAAATAAATATCAGGCTGGCAGTACAATAGAGACCTGTCCGGCAGAGCTTTCCGAGGCGGAGACCGTCAGGATGCAGCATTACGCAGAGCAGGCGGCGGCAGCCATCGGCTTAGACACTTATTCGCGCATGGATTTTCTTATGGATGAGGACGGAAAGATGTACTGTCTGGAGGCAAATACATTGCCCGGCATGACGCCGACGAGTCTGATTCCGCAGGAAGCGGCAGCGGTTGGCATTGGATACGAGCAGTTGTGTGAGCAGCTCATTTCTATTTCGCTCGAAAAAAGGGAGAAACGCGCATGAAAGGCATGACGATAGAACGGATGGTACAGGCATGTGGTGCGCGGCTGGCGGGTATCATACCGCAGGATCAGCGCGCGACGGCGACAGCCATCGTGACGGACAGCAGACAGGTAACGGAGGGCAGTGTGTTTGTGGCATTTCCGGGAGAACGTGTGGACGGACATGATTTCATTCCGCAGGTATTTGCGGCGGGGGTGCTGGCGGTTGTATGTGAGCGTGTACCGGAACATGCAGCCGGAACATGTCTGGTCGTTGCATCATCGCGGGATGCGCTCCGCCATCTGGCGGCATGTTATTTAGACCAGTTACAGATTCCGGTGGTCGGCATCACGGGCAGCGTGGGAAAGACCAGTACAAAGGAAATGATCGCTTCCGTACTGTCACAGCGGTATCATGTACACAAGACAGCCGGCAATTTTAACAACGAGATCGGTCTGCCGCTTACGGTATTCGGTCTGCGGAAGGAGCATGAGGTCGCTGTTCTGGAGATGGGTATCTCGGATTTCGGCGAGATGAGCCGTCTGGCGGAGGTTGCCCGTCCGGATGTATCGGTCATTACGAATATCGGGATCTGCCATCTGGAAAATCTCGGCACGAGGGATGGCATTCTCAAGGCAAAGACGGAAGTGTTTGACTATTTGAGAAAGGGCGCTTCGATTGTGCTCAACGGAGACGACGACAAGCTGTGTACGATCGCTGATGTACATGGCACAGCACCGGTGTTTTACGGTATGGGTGAGGCATTGCCCGCACAGGCTGCCTACGGCAAAAAGGAGATCTATGCGGATACCGTCGCGGATCATGGGCTACGGGGCATTGATTTTGACCTGCATCTGCCGGAGGGCGTGTACCGCGTACACGTAGCGATTCCGGGAATGCATAACGTTTACAACGCGATGGCGGCGGCAGCGGTCGGCAGGGCGCTTGGACTGTCACCAGAGGAGATCTGTGCCGGAATTGAGGCTGCCCGCACGATCGGCGGACGCACAAATTTGATCGAGGCGGACGGCTATCTCGTGATCGACGACTGCTACAATGCGAATCCGGTATCGATGCGCGCTGCGATCGATGTGCTCGCGCAGGGCGAGGGACGCACGATAGCCGTGCTCGGCGATATGGGCGAGCTCGGCGCGGATGAAAAGCAGCTCCACTATGAGGTCGGGGCATATCTGGCAGAAAAGCACATTGACTGGCTGTTTGCAGCGGGAGCGCTGTCGCAGGAGCTTGTGCGCGGCGTGTCGGAATATCCTGACTTTACGACGCAGTATGATTACTTTGGAACGGATACGGATGCGCTGCTCGCACGGGTGTGCGGGTTTGTGCAGCCGGGAGATACAATACTCGTGAAAGCATCGCATTTTATGGATTATCCGAGGATTGTGCGTGCGTTGACAGAGGCAAAATAAGTAAGAATGTAAAATAACACCCCTGACGGAGTCTTGGCTCTTGTCGGGGGTGTTCGTTTTCTGGTGGAATCCTATTTTGCGGATACCTGAGTCTGCTGTTCTTTTAACAATTCCAATATAATATTCTGGCAATAATTTCCGAGTTTTTTCTTTTCCTCCTTGGACAGTGATGCGGGATCGACCGGTGCACCGTAAGTCAGGAATACGTGTGTTTTTCTGATAAAAGGCATATGTTTTTCAAACACATCGGCAGATCCTGTAATCGCCATCGGTACAACCCTGCAGCCGGTCTTTTCGGCGATCTTGAGGCTGCCCTCCTTGAACGGGAGCATATCCAGTTCGGTGTCGCCCTTGCCGCGGGTGCCTTCCGGGTAGATGCACATGGAGATGCCGGATTTGACATTTTCAATGCCTGCCAGAATTGTCTTGAGACTGGCTTTGATGTCGTCACGGTTGATGAACAGGCAGTTCAGGCGGCGCATCCATGTGGAGAGCAGCGGGATTTTTTCCATGCTGCTTTTTGCGATGTATCCGGTCAGTCTTGGGCAGCGCGCGTAGGTGATGATGATGTCAAAGTAGCTGCGGTGGTTGCCGACGTAGAGCACCGGCTCGTCCTTCGGTACGAGTTCCTCGCCGACGACGGTCAGGCGGATGCCGCTGAGCACGCAGATACAGCGGAACGCCCATTGGACGATGCGTAGCTGCGCGAGTGCCGCGCTGTCTTTCCACTTTTCGTTCCGGCTGATCAGCCAGAATATGCCGAGCACCGGAATGCCCAGCAAAAGGAATAAAATAACAAAAATAACGACAAAAATTGTTCGTATCATAAGCAGAAGCCTCTCATATAATTTACCATGTGCAAAATGCGCACATATTTATATAAGTATACCATGAGGGTGCGGCTCCTGCAAGTGATATGTGGTTGAGGGCTGTGAATGCAAGATAAATGGTATTTCGGGGCATGTGAGCACGATATTCCGTATTTGCAGCTCCCGCAAGTGCCTCTGGTTTGCTTTATTGCACGAACCATTCCGATGAGCCTTAGCAAAACCTAACTCGTGTTCAGCAAAGGCTTCCACGAGTTATAAGTCTCATCTCCATCGTGCAAAAGCAGCAAACAGACGCACGATTGCTCGCGCTGCATCCATAACGAATGGTATGCTTGTGCTCACATGCCGCGTTACGTTATGAATGTGTTTGCATTGCGTAACATGTGGCTGCTGGCGGCGGGTGCAGCGGTTCCCGTCAGATGCGACGTTTGTCCGGCGAAGTGCGAGCTTGCAGACAGAGCCAGCGGTACTTGGCAAAACAAAGCGAGACACCGTCGGGCAATCGGAGCAGCCTGATCGGGATACTACTGTATCCGCCGGCGGACAACAATTTTTTGAATAGTTTTGTAATTATCGTAAATACAAAAATAACATAGAGGGAGGACACATCATGACACACATCAAACGAATATTTGCACTGGCTTTGCTCGCCTGTCTGCTCACAGGCTGCAGCATCGAGGCAGGTCCGCAGCAGGGCGGTACAGAGCCGGAATACACGATTGTTGCGCAGGAGGATCTGCCGCCGGAGCTGCTCGAACAGATTGAAACGGGCAAGACGCAGGAAATGAAATTCAGCTACGCAGACGCGGACGCATTCTATATTGTGCGCGGCTACGGCGAACAGCCCGCGGGCAGCAGTATCCAGATATTGAAGCTGGTCAGCACGGATGACGGCATCGTTTTTGACACACAGCTCGTCGGAAGCAGCGAAAAACAGACCACAAGTGCATATCCATATATAGTGGTAAAGCTCCTGTGTGATGAACAAAATGTTGTGTTTGAGTGATTTTTGCTCATTGACACCATACTATATCTTGTGGTAGAATAACTACGGAAGAATTCACTACAATAGCATAAGGGAGGAAAAAGGATGAAACAATCTGAAATCAGCAAGGTTCGTGCATCCGTGCACCAGCGTTGCGGCAATAAGGTTGTGATTCAGTTGGATCGTGGACGCAACAAGGTCGATATTCAGGAGGGCGTGATTCAGAACGCATATCCGAGTGTATTTACGATTCTTGTAGACAGCACCGATGGACTCAATCCACCGCAGCTTCTGTCCTTTTCCTACACTGATATCATTACCAGAGATATCCGTATGAAACTGTGTTAAAGCCGGGAAGGGGCTTGCGCACATACTTATGCAAAAGAAATGCATAAAGATCTTCATGTTGACATACTTATCAAATAAGTAGAGAAAGTCAACATGGAGGTCTTTTTGTTTATGGAAGCAGAAAATTTAGAATGTGAACGCCGCCAGATCCATGTGATCTGCGAAAAAGGCAGGGCAACCACACAGATCACACTGGATGATGATCACAATCTGGCAGAGTATAAGCCGGATATTTTAAAAATCGTAGAAGAAAAAGGTCAGGTACGCATGGAGGAGATCAAGGTCGAGCCGGATGTCGTGCGCCTGCGGGGAGCACTGCATTTTGAAGTGCTGTACCGGTGTGCGGCGGAGGACGGCGGCTTTGCAAGGCTGAGCGGTGACCTGCCCTTTCAGGAGCATGTGCGCATGGAGGGGGCACAGGAATACGACAGCGTGTACGCTGATCCGCAGATCGAGGATCTGTCGATGACACTGATCAATTCGAGAAAATTAAGCATCCGCTCGCTGCTGACGATCCGTCTGGAGCTGCGTGAGCCGTGTGTGCATGACATGGCAGAGTCACTCATCCAGCCGCGGGTGGATGGGGCGGACAATTTGCAGACATTCACCCGTCAGGTCGATGCGATGGAACTGCTTGTCCAGAAAAAGGATACAAGCCGTTTCCGGACGGCGATCACCCTGCCGTCCAACAAACCGGGTGTGCAGGAGATTTTATGGTACAGCCTGCAGCCGCGCGGCATTGAGAGCCGTGCAGAGGAAGGAATGCTCGTATTCAGCGGTGAAATATTTGTACATATGGTGTACCGGAGTGCGCAGGAGCCGGATCAGCTGCAATGTCTGGAGCTGGCGGTGCCGATGCAGACACAGCTTGAGGTGCTGGAGGCAGATCCGCAGGTCACGGCATGGGTGCGTGTGCGGCTGAACGGCGGGGAACTGGAGACAGACGAATCGTTTGACGGCGAGGAACGCCAGTTACAGTTGGAAGCACTGTTGGAGATCGATTATACGCTGTGGCAGGAGCGTTCCCTGACGCTGCTTGAGGATGCCTATGCGACTGACCGGCAGCTGAATTGTGTCCGCACGCCGGTCATTTTGCAGCGGCTTATGATCAAAAATGATTCGCGGTTCCGCCTGAATGAGCGCATGGAGCTGGAGACGAAGGGGGCTGTGTTGCAGATCTGTTCGTGCACCGGAGATGTGCAGGTGGAGGAGGTCACACCGGCTGCGGGCAGACTCGAGGTGTCCGGACTGCTCAGACTGCGTCTGCTCTATATCGCAGCGGATGATGAGATGCCGCTCGTGACAGTTGAGAAAATGCTGCCGTTTCAGGAGGCGGTCGAAGTGCCGGGACTCGATCCGGACACGATGGATATCAGCTACGAGCTGGAGGCGGGCATCGACCAGTTATCAAGTGCGCTTTTAGATCAGAGTCAGGTAGAGTGCAAAGCACAGATCCGACTCTGTGTCATCGTGTTTGAAAATCAGACGATACAGAATATGGAAACGATCGAGGCAGTACCGCTCAATGCCGAACAGATGAGAAATCTTCCCGGCATGGTGGGATATATTGTCAAAAACGGCGAAACATTGTGGGATATTGCAAAACGCTACCGTGTCACAATTCCGCAGTTACAGGCATGGAACGGGCTGGAAACCGAACAGATACAGCCCGGCGATAAGCTGATGATCGTCAACACCATCGGTTGAAATTCATGCGTCAACGTGTTATACTCCATGTGGAACAGTAGGTTTCACATGGAGGATGATATGACACAGAGGATAAGAGGAAAACGCCTGATCGCTGCGGCATTGGTATGTACCCTCGCTGCAGGCATGGTACAGGGGACGAATGCGTCTACGATCCGTGATGCACAGGATAAGATCAATGAGGCGAATCAACAGCTGAATCAGACGACAGGAACCATATCAAACATAGAAAAGGAACAAAATTCACTGCAAAAGGAGATCGATGCGCTTGATTCCGAGCTGGTAGCACTGCTGCTGGATATCGATGTGCTCAAGGATGAGATTGCACAGAAGGAGCAGGACATCGAACAGGCAACGGCGGATCTGCAGGAGGCGCAGGAGACCGAAAAGCGCCAGTACGAGAGCATGAAAAAGCGTATCCGCTTTATGTATGAGCGCGGGGATAATGCGCTTGTGGAGTCTTTGCTCGGAGCGGGAAGCATGGCGGATGTGTTAAACCGTGTCGAATATTTTAACCAGATCTATGACTATGACCGCACGATGCTCAACGAGTATCAGGATACTGTCAAGCAGGTGGCATCCCTCAAGGAGACACTTGAGCAGGAGCAGCAGGATATGGTCGCGCTAAAAGAAAATCAGGAACAGCAGTCAAAGGAATTGGAGAAGATGCTGGCGAATAAGCGTGCGACGATGAGCGACTTTGATACCAAGCTCGCAAAGGCGCAGGAGCTGGCACGCCAGTATAAGCAGACGATCAAGGAACAGAACGATATTATCGTGGCAGAACAGGCGCGCATTGCGGCGGAAGAGGAACAGCGCAGGCGCGAGGAAGAACTGCGCCGCCAGCAGGAGGAGCAGCGCAGACAGGAACAACAGCAACAGCAGCAACAACAGCAACAACAGCAGCAGCCGACGACCGGAGATACATCGGGCGGCGGGGACAGCTCCGGCAGCAGCAGTACGGATGACGGCGGTGCAGATCCCTCATACCGGACGAATGTCAGCGGACAGGAGGTTGTAGATTATGCGATGCAGTTTATCGGCAATCCGTATGTATGGGGCGGGACAAGTCTGACGAACGGTGCAGACTGCTCCGGATTTGTCATGAGTGTATTCGGACATTTCGGCATCAGTCTGCCGCACAGCTCTTATCTGCTGCGCAGCTGTGGTCAGGGTGTGAGCTACAGTAATGCCAAGCCGGGCGATCTGATCTGCTACAGCGGTCATGTGGCGATCTATGCCGGCGGCGGACGGATCGTGGGGGCGCAGAGCTCGGCGGTCGGTATCGCGACACAGACTGCAACGTACCGGACGATTCTGGCAGTCCGCCGGGTATTGTAGTATCGTTGCACGGGATTTGGTCTTGGGCTTAGGATAAAGGGGAAAAGGATGAAGGTACATCAGGACAAAGCCGGCGGAAACCGCCTGCGGCGGCTGCTTGCGACGGTCATATTGATTGGGGTAGTGATCTGTGCGCTGTGTGGCTGCGGTGTCAGACAAAAGGTGATCGTGCTTGCAGATCATCTGGATGACACGGTGCTGCGGCTGGACGGACAGAAGTATCCGTTGCGGGAGCTGGCATTTTACATTGCATATGAGGAGCAGACAGTACAGGAGCAGGCGCTTTTGTATAATGCGGACAATCCTAATAAATACTGGAATACGCATATCAACGGTCATTTTGTGCGGGTGCGTGCCCGTGAGGAGGCGATGAACCTCGCGATTCATGATTTCATTTTTTATAATCTGGCGCAGGAGATGGGTATGGAGCTCGATCAGGAGGAGATCGACTATGCGACTTCGCGGGCAGAAGATTTCTGGATGGATCTGGGGGAGACCGGACAGCAGCGGATCGGCATTACGCAGGACGAATTGACCGAGGATCTGTTACACATGGCGCTGGCACAGAAATACCAGCAGCTCTATGCGGCGATGCAGGGAGTGCCTGAGGAGGACTGTGATGTGGATGGCATTGTTTATGAGCAGTTGCTTGAGGAACACAGCTACAAGATCACAGACAGCGTTTGGGAAGGCATATCGATGGGCCATGTCACACTCGATCAGTGAGACCAATCATCGATAAAGGATAGAGGAGAGAAAACAAATGAATTTGAATCAGAACCCGTTTATGGGTATGCACGTGGCAAAACAGATTAAGATCGGCAGAAACGATCCGTGCTGGTGCAAAAGCGGCAAAAAATACAAGCAGTGCCATATGGCGATGGATGAGAAGATCCAGCGCATACAGGAGGAGGGACATATCGTACCCAGCCATTCCATCATCAAAAATCACGATCAGATCGCAGGCATCCGTCAGAGTGCCAAGATCAATATCGCCGTACTCGATGCGGTAGGCGAACAGATTAAAGCCGGAATGACGACACAGCAGATCGACTATATCGTATATGACCTCACAACAAAGATGGGCGGAATTCCCGCACCACTCAATTATCAGGGCTTCCCCAAGAGTGTATGTACCTCGATCAACGATCAGGTGTGCCACGGCATTCCGGATGACAAGGTCGTATTAAAGGATGGGGATATTATCAATGTAGACTGTTCTACGATTTTAAACGGCTATTTTTCGGATTCTTCGCGGATGTTCTGCATCGGGGATGTGAGTCCGGAGAAAAAGCGTCTGGTCGAAGTGACAAAGGAGTGCTGTGATCTCGGACTGGCGGCAGTCAAGCCGTGGGGCTTCCTCGGCGACATGGGGCAGGCGGTACACGACCACGCATACGAAAACGGCTATTCCATCGTGCGTGAGATCGGCGGACACGGCGTGGGACTCGAATTCCATGAAGATCCGTGGGTTGGCTATCATTCCAAGAGGGGCGAGGAGATGCTGCTCGTGCCCGGCATGATGTTTACGATTGAGCCGATGGTCAACATGGGCAAGGAAGATATCTTTATCGACGAGGCAAACGGCTGGACGGCTTACACCGAGGATGGCAAGCCTTCCGCCCAGTGGGAATATATGGTTTTGGTGACAGAGGATGGAGCCGAACTGATCTCCTACTAACCGGCGGATTGAGATTTAGCTGAGCAGATCTTCCGCGTGCGTTCCCCTGTTTTTGGGGAAGGCAGTCAGTTTATTATTCAGATCACAAGTGGCGAGCAGTACATGCTCTGCGTCAGGGATACCCTGCGCATTGAGCTGTGCGCACAGCCACTTTTTTTCTTTTCCGGCATGCTTGAGGTTGTCCTCCATGATGTGACCGTCGAGAATGAGTACGGCAGTCAGGTCTTCCTGTTCCGGTGTCAGAGCCAGATCGTTCGGAGTTGCCGGACGGTCGGATGATTTCGGCAAAAAGCTGAAACGTCCGTTTCCTTCGAGGATGACCGTTTGTAGCTGCGAGATGTCAAAATATCCGCTGACGCGGCACTGTTCGAGAAATTCATTCAGATCGACCTTGGATTTTTTCAGATTTTCTTCATATAAAATATCGTTGTGGAGCAGGATCAGCGGTTTGCCGTTTAAAAAACGCCGTGCTTTGACGGATTTTCCGGAGAGCAGTGACAGGCAGACAGCGACCAGCGCATAGACGATCATCGCGGCTAACGGGCGGTGGTAGTCCTCCAGATTTGTTGCCATCTCCGCGGCGATGGAGCCGATCGTGATGCCGTTGATATAGTCAAACAGACTCATCTGGGACATCTGGCGGTAGCCCATGAGCTTTGTCATGAGAAACAGGACGATGAGGGATGCGAGTGACAGAACGATTACATATGAGATTTCTCCAACCATGCGAATGATCCTCCGGATTGCTTTTTCCAGAGCATGTGTATTTTTTTGTAAATTATTCAAAAAAGATGGGAGTGAAGTGGATTTGTGGGGATTAGGTTCTTTTAAATATCCGGCAGATATGTTAAAATGTTTTGTAATTAGACGAAAAAGTGGGTGAAACACTGTGGATAAAAAACGGGAAACAGCTATGGAGTGCCGCGCACGTGTGACCGTTCTGGGCGCACGCGGCAGTATACCGGTGAGTGGTGCACAATATCAGATATATGGTGGGGCAACCTCCTGTGTTTTGCTGGAGACAGGCGTGGATGGGAGCGGCTCTTCGCAGGCGGTGATTTTTGATGCCGGCAGCGGGATCATGAATCTGCCTGACCGGATCTGGAAGGAACATGCAAAGGTGCATGTGTTTTTCTCCCATTTTCATCTGGATCATCTGCTGGGAATACCAATGAGCCGGATGCTGTTTGATGAGACTGCACAAGTGATCTTTTATGCGCAGGAGGGCGACCGGATCGGTGAGGTATTCGGGCAGATGATGAAGGAACCGCTCTGGCCGGTCGGACTGGAGGCGTTCCGCGCCGACATTAGCTATCGCAGTATCGGTAAACAGCCGGTGATTCTGGGCGATGGAGCGGATAGTGCCGATGAGAGCGCTCTGGTGATCCTGTCCGCGATGCACGTGACACATCCGGGTGGAGCGGCTGCTTTTCGTGCGGATTGGGGCGGGCACAGCATGGTATATGCGACGGACTGTGATCCGGACGAGGATGAAGCGCGCGCGCTGTCAGCGTTTGCGGCGGGGACGGATCTTTTTATACTGGATGCGCAGTATACGGATGCGGAATATGAGCAGTGCAGAGGATTCGGACATTCCAGCATCCGGATGGCATCACAGCTCATTACATCAAGCAAGGCAAAAAAAGGTCTGCTTTTTCATCACGCACCGGCGCGCACAGATGTGCAGATGGTTGAACTAGAACGGCAATTACAGCAATATCGGGCGTATATTTCATTTGCCAGAGAGGGAGAAAGTATCATTATATGATTAGTGACACACTTCAAAAAGTCTTAAATATCGGTATCGCATTCTCAAAGGAAAAAAACAGGGAAAAGCTGTTGGATCAGATACTTACATCGGCGATGGATATTACGCAGTGTGATGGCGGGACTTTGTATATTAACAACGGAGAAACACTGGAATTCAGTATTATGATTACGCGCTCGCAGGGTATCCATCAGGGAGGAGGTGAAGGTGCAACGACGCTGCCGCCAGTGCCTTTGTCTGAGGAAAATGTCTGTGCATGCGGTGTGCTGTATCGGAGACTGATCAATATACCGGATGTCTATGAGAGTTCGCGGTTTGATTTTTCAGGACCGAAAAAATATGATGCGATGACCGGATATCACACACAGTCCATGCTCGTTGTGCCGTTAGAGGACGATAAAGAACACATCATAGGAGTCGTCCAGTTGATCAATGCATTGGATGAAAACGGACAGATCATACCGTTTGCCGGTGAATATGAACAGATCCTGCTGGCGATGGGCTCACAGGCTGCGATCTGCCTTACAAATATGAATTATGCGCATCAGATCCGGAAAATGCTGGATTCTTATGTGAAAGTGATGTCTACCGCGATCGATGCGAGGACGCCTTATAATGCAAACCACACAAAAAATATGGTGATCTATGCGACTCGGTTCATCGACTGGCTGCAGAACAATTATCCGGGTCAGTATTTTGATGAGCAGAAAAAACAGGAATTTATCATGAGTGTGTGGATGCATGATATTGGGAAACTGATTACACCGTTAGAGATTATGGATAAGCAGAGCCGTCTGGCTGGAAATTATCATCTTGTCCTGGAACGATTGGAGAAGATCCGCCTGCTGGCACGTATCGCACAGTTGGAGGGACGCATGAGCGGTGCACAGGCGGAACAGACGTTATTGGATATCCGGCAGGCAGAGAAACTGGTGCGTACAGTGAATGAGGCAGGTCCGTTGACGGATGAGCAGATCGGACAGGTGGAGCAGTTAGCGGCACGTACTTATATTGAAGAGGACGGAACGGTGCATAGCTGGCTCACAGAGCAGGAACGAGAGCAGTTGATGATACGGAAAGGCACGCTGACGAGTGGAGAACGGGCGGTCATGCAGGACCATGTAGAAAAGACGCGCATGATGCTCGAACAGATGGCACTGGACGATGACTATAAGGATGTTTTGCAGTGGGCATCCCAGCATCACGAGCTGCTCAACGGCACCGGCTATCCGAAAGGACTGGCGGGGGATGAGATCTGCTGGGAAGTACGGCTGCTGACGATCCTGGATGTGTTCGAAGCAATGACGGCGATTGACCGTCCGTATAAACGGCCGATGCCGGCAGAACATGCGTTTCGGATCCTGCAGGAGATGGCAGATCAGGGACAGATTGACCAGAAATTGTTAGCCCTGTTTGAACAGAGCAGAGCATGGCTTGCATAGTGATGCAGGCAGAAGCAGAGGAGGGATCAGAGATGTTATTACAAAAGGGAAATGTAAAACGGATTCTGTGTGGGTTGCTGGCATGTATATTGTTGCTGGCACCTGTCACACCGGCATCGGCGGCGACGGCACGCGCAACGACGATGAAACTGGAGAAAAAGGTGGGGGCTGTCACGCTCAAGACGCAGAGCGGGACTTCGCTGCGCATCACAGATGGCATGCGCCTTTATAATGGCAATTCATTAGCAACCGAAAAATACAGTTATGCGTATATCAGTCTGGACAGCTCGAAGGCTGTCAAGCTGGATCAGAGCTCAAGTGCCACGCTGCGTCAGAATGGCAGGAGTCTGGAGCTTCTGGTCAAGAGCGGCAAGCTGTTTTTTAACGTAGACAAGCCGTTAGGGCAGGACGAGAGCATGAATGTCCGCACATCTACGATGGTGACCGGAATCCGCGGCACCTGCGGTGTGGTAGAGGTCACCTCGCAGACACAGTCAAAGCTGTATCTGATCGAGGGCGAGGTGACGCTCGGCACAGGCGATCAGGCGGTAGCTGTCAGGGGCGGACAGATTGCAACCGTTGAGCTGGGATCCGGATCGGGTACACCCGCAAAACCGGGGGACGCCGATCCAGATGCAAAGCAGGCGGTTCAGGTAGGGAAAATGACGGAAAAAGATATTCCTTCCGTAGCATTAGAGGAGATCATGAACGATTCCGCGCTCCAGAAAAAGATCGAACAGACGACAGATCTTGACATGGAGAAGATCCGCGAGGCGTATGAACAATTTAAAAAGGAAGAGGCAGGGCAGAACGATCCGGGAAAAACAGATCAGGATCAGAAGGATGACCAGAAGGAAGACCCTAAAAATGATGACAAAAAGGATGAGAATACATCCGGTTCATCGTCCGGAGGTTCATCATCCGGGGGTTCATCATCCGGGGGGTCATCGTCCGGAGGCTCATCATCAGGCGGTTCATCCGGAGGTTCGTCTACACCGAGCCAGCCGGTAGAGAAGGAGATCAACTTGAACGGCATCGTGACATCCGGAGCGATCGAAGCGGCATTTGCAAAAAGGGATAAAGTACATATCGGTTACGGAACAGGCGATGCAACACTACAGCTCGTATCAGGTGAAACCTTAACGGTTCCCACAGGCAAGGAATTGCTGATCTGGGGAAAACAGGATATTTCTTCCAATTCGGAAATCAAAGTGGAAAAGGGAGGACTTTTGTGCGTGCCGGACGGGGCAACCTTAAGCGGTGAAGGAAAGGTACATCTGACCGCAGGCAGCACGCTGGAGGTACATGGCACGTTATGCACAGATCTGATCAGTGATGGCGGCGCTGCGATAAAGAATACGAACACCATCCGGGGCAATTATGTGGCAGCCACAGCTGACAAATATCAGGGTACCAGCGGAGTGCTGATCAGTGCAGAGCCGTTGGATGCCCTGCCGCAGGATGACTGGCTCCTCATGACATCTGAGAGTATGTTGGATAGTGGCGAAGGTCAGACCTATTACTATGCAAAATATATATGCAGGGCGATTGTTGAGGCGATTGTCGCGCTGCCTGGTAATTCCGTGAGATGGAATTTTGAAACCAATGCAGTCATTTCAGCGGGAGATGTGGTAAGTCTGAGAAATTTTCATGTACAGATGAACGATAAGGAGCTCTGGATAGAGGGTTCGCTGACACTGGATGGAAATACAGAGATTGCCGGTACCGGACAGCGGGTTGTTCATTTGAACGGTGGAACATTGAAGCTGGGCGGATCGGACAACGGAATCATTGTAAACCGTAACGGCGGCTATGCGATTTCACATGAAGCGGGCAGCCTGATATGGAGTAACAAAAATGTGAGACTGGTAGTTGAAGCACCGGATATGGGCGGTGAGACGGATGGTAATAAATATTTTCCGTATACATTGCAGGGCGTGCAGCTTGATGCACAGACATCAGAGATCATAAAGCCGGACTATGTAACGCTTTCAGAGGGTGGAAAACTGGTAGTTGCCAAGGGTGCATCCGTGGAGATCCAGTCGATAGAAGGCAAAAAGGAACGGATTCAGAACGACGGTGGTGAGATAAAGCTGACAGAGGGTATCCATCATGAACCATAAATCCACATGGAAGTCCCTCTTAGCGGGGCTTGTCACAGGCGCTCTCTTTGCGGGCATCTATGCAGCAGGGATCATGTATGCACAGGATGCCTACCTGTCGGATGCATTGTATCAGCATCCGACACCGCAGGATGGACAGATCATGCTCATCAATATTGACCAGAAAAGTCTCGATGCCCTCGGACCATTCGCATCATGGGGCAGAGGTCTGATGGGCGATGTGATTCAGATATTGAATCAGGATCCGGAGCAGGCACCTGCGGTAATTGCGTTGGATGTGCTCTACGTCGGGGCATCGGAGGATGCAGGAGGCGACAGCTATCTCGCAGAGGCATGTGCATCGGGATGTCCGGTGGTGACAGCCTGTGCGGGAACCTTTGGCTCCGAATTGGTAGAAAATCCGGATGGCAGCTTTTATATGGATGATTATGCACTCAGTGCGTATGATGAGCCCTACGAGGAATTGAAAAATGCGACTTGGCAGGGACACATCAATTCCATGTTTGACGCAGATGGCGTGCTGCGTCATGGGATCTGGCAGATCGATCTGCCGGACGGAGCAGAAATCCCGTCCTTTCACAGACAGATTTATGAGTTATATTGCCAGCAGACCGGACAGGAGGCGACGACAGAGCCGGTGACGGACAGCCGTCACCGCTATTACATTCCATTTCAGGGCAAGCCGGGCGCATACAGCGACGGCTACGGCGTGATTGATCTGTTAGACGGAGCGATCGATCCGTCGGCATATGCAGGAAAGATTGTATTGATCGGACCATATGCAGCGGGAATGCAGGACGATTTTGCGACCGCCATAGACCATGCGGGCAAGATGTATGGCATTGAGTATCAGGCGAACATGGTCGATGCGCTGCTGCATGGGCAGACGAAACGTGAGGCAGGACAACTGCCGCAGGTATTGGCAGTATTTTTTGTGACACTGGCCTGGGCGATGCTCTTTTCGAGGCGCAGCCTGCGTGTGAGCATTGCGGGCTGGGTCGTCACGGTGGCAGGTTATCTCGGCATTTGCATGGCATCCTATCAAAACGGAGTCGTGTTATCGCCGTTATATATTCCGATGGCAGTCACGGTTCTGTTTGTTTGCAGCATCGCATTCGGCTATCTGCGTGCGGCATTGGAGAAACGCCGCGTGACAGCGACCTTCCAGCGCTATGTAGCGCCGGAGATCGTAGCGGAATTGTTAAAAGAGGGATCGGATGTAACGGCACTCGGTGGAAAACTGTGTGACATAGCGGTACTTTTTGTGGATATCCGCGGATTTACGACCATGTCGGAGGTGTTGGAGCCGGAGGAGGTCGTACAGATCTTAAACCGTTATCTGACGCTTACGAGCAGTTGTATTTTTGATAACAAGGGCACACTCGACAAATTCGTCGGTGACTGTACGATGGCATTCTGGGGCGCTCCACTGCCACAGGAGGACAGTATCTACAAAGCAGTCAAGACGGCGTTTGATATGATCGAGCGCTCAGCGGACGTACAGAGGGAATTGCAGGAAAAATTCGGAAGAACCGTGAGCTTTGGTATCGGTGTCCATTATGGACCTGCGGTCGTCGGCAATATCGGCGCGCCGGAGCGCATGGACTATACAGCGATCGGTGATACCGTGAATACAGCAGCGCGGCTCGAGGCAAATGCGCCGGGTGGATGCATCTATGTGAGCCATGCGGTGGCGGAGGCACTCGAGGGGCGTGTGAGATTTACGTCATTGGGAGACAGCGTTCCACTCAAGGGTAAAGCAGCAGGCTTTGAAGTGCTGCGGGCAGAGGAATTGTTATAACAGAGGAGAGATAGAGATGAGACAAAAGGGTTTGATACTATTACTGGCATTGGTCGTGATGGGAACGGCACCCGCCTTGCCGGTGCGGGCAGATGTGACATCTGACACCCAGACAGCGGCACAGGAAGCAGGACAGGATACCGCGCAGACACGATTTACGCTTGCACCGTCCGGAATTGCCACCGATGCAAAAGGAGCCATGTACATTGCAGACCGCAATTATGATGTGCTCCGTATGCGGACAAAGAATGGCTCTTATACGATGCTTGCCGGAAAGGAAGGCACCAGCGGGTATAGAGATGGAAAGGCAAACAAGGCGCGCTTCCATGCACCGTGGGATGTGGCTGCTTACAAGGGCGGCTGGCTGATCTCGGACAGCGAAAACCATGCGCTGCGCCTGTATAAAAATGGCAGAGTGACCACGATAGCGGGTAACGGCAGGCGTGGATATAAGGATGCATCCGGTCAGAAAGCGCGTTTTAACCGGCCGACAGGCATGGCAGCAGGCGCGGATGGGGAAGTCTATATTGCGGATACCGGAAACAATGCGATCCGCAAAATCGATAAAAAGGGAAATGTAACGACTTATGCCGGCGGGACAGCCGGTTGCGCGGATGGCACATTGAAAAAAGCAAGATTTTACGAGCCGACCGGACTGTATTATTATGAAGGGGCGCTCTATGTGGCGGATTCCGGCAACCATCGGGTGTGTAAGATCGAAGATGGAAAGGTGACAACCGTGGCAGGAAGCAAAAAGGGCATCGAGGGAGATGCAGATGGAAACGCACGCAAGGCAAGGCTGTCAAATCCGCAGGATATATATGTAAATGCGGATGCGGTCTATATATCCGATACCGGCAATGCATGTGTGAAAAAGCTCGCAGACGGCAAAATTACTACGGTGATAAGGGCATTTTCCATGGGAGACGGCCGGGCTCCGGCGGAACCGTGCGGATTGACTGTGATTGGAAAGCGGCTATTTATAGGTGATATTTTTACAGAGGAGCTGTATAGCGTTCAGCTATAGCAGACGGAGGCATACTTGATGAAAATAGGTGAAATACCGGCAAATGCGATGATACAGATCCGCGTGGTGCGGGGCGAGAAAAAGTTTGAGTGTATGGCAGTCGTTTTCGCGACGCGTGAGGATGGATTGTATCTCTACCCGATCAAACACGACGGGCAGTTCATCGATTTTTCGGTTGAAAACATCCAGATATTTGCATTTTATGTCAATGAAAAACGGCAGGCATTCGGCTGGAGCGGATGCCGGATCCGTAAAGATATTTATCAGAGAAAGCTGTGCCATCTGCTCACGACCAAGAGGGACTGCGTAAGGGTCAACCGACGCAATGATCCCCGCATCCGCACAGACATGGGTGCGACGCTGCGGACGCTCTCCGATGACAAGGACTGGGAGATCGTCGTGCGTAACTACAGCGAGAATGGAATCGGCTTTGTCTGCAAGAAATCAATACCGGAGAGGGACTGGAACCCGGTGTCGATCGTCTACGAGGACCGGGCAGAGCAGATGGCTATTTCGCTGCGGGTGAATATCCTGCGTGGGATCGAACTGCCCAGCGGTCTGTTCAAATACGGCGGAACGATCCAGCAGCCGGATGAGGAGTGGATCGCATATGTAAAGCACAAGCTGGAAGCGATCAAGGAGCGGAATCAGGCGGAGGGAACGCCGGATATGAATACAAATAGTCATTGACACCTGCACGCGACTGTGGTAGCATATCACCGAGATAAAGTGAAAAGGTTGCAAAAAGTGCAGGAGGATAAACAATATGAAAAATAACAAATGGCTCGTATGTGTACTGGCAGCAGCGATGACTGCCGGAATGTTGACCGGATGCGGTTCAAAGAGTGAAGACAAGACATTTACAGTAGGATTCGATGCGGAATATCCGCCGTATGGCTACATGGACGACAACGGAGAGTATACCGGATTCGATCTGGAGCTCGCGCAGGCAGTCTGTGATATGGAAGGCTGGACATTAGAGAAAAAGCCGATCGAGTGGAACTCTAAGGATATGGAGCTGGAGAGCGGCGCGATCGATTGTATCTGGAACGGATTTACCGTGGATGGCAGAGAGGATGATTATACATGGTCACAGGCGTATGTCGATAACAGTCAGGTGATCGTTGTTGCTGAGAATTCCGGTATCAGTTCACTCGCAGATCTCGCAGGCAAAACCGTTGGTGTACAGGCAGCGAGTGCAGCGCTTACATTGCTTCAGGAGGATCAGGCAGATCTCGCAGGTACATTCGCAGGACTTCAGGAGTTCGCAGATTATAACAGTGCCTTTGTAGAGTTACAGGCAGGATCGGTAGATGCGGTTGCGATGGATATCGGAGTTGCAAACTATCAGATCAAGACACGCGGTGAGGGATATACGATTCTCTCAGAGGTGCTCAATTCCGAGAAATACGCAGTCGGCTTTAAAAAGGGCAACACCGAGCTGTGTGACATCGTAGATGCAGATCTGACCAAGCTGGCAGAGGACGGAACGATTGCAAAGCTGGCAGAGAAGTACGATATTTCCGATCTGATCTGTATCGGAAAGTAACCGTTTAAAAGGAAAAGGGGTATACGCTCCGGGAGGAATATACATATGTCTACCGCTATGATTTTTCAGCAGTTGGCGGGAGGAATGCTAAAGTCCATCAGTATTTTCTGTTGGACTTTACTTTTCTCTTTGCCGCTTGGATTGCTCATCACATTCGGACGCATGTCAAACGTAAAGCTGTTTGGGCGTTTTCGCGTGGTACGGGGGATCACAAAGCTCTATATCGACATTATGAGAGGTACACCGCTCATGCTGCAGTTGATGGTCGTTTACTACGGACCGTACTTTTTGTGGCGCGCAGATATCGGTGGTTTCCGCTATCCTGCGATCATTCTCGCGTTTTCGATCAACTATGCGGCATATTTTGCGGAGATCTACCGTTCGGGTATCGAATCCATGCCGAAGGGGCAGTATGAGGCAGCAGAGGTACTCGGCTATACAAAGGCGCAGACGTTTGTATTTATCATACTGCCGCAGGTCATCAAGCGGGTGCTGCCCTCGATCACCAATGAGATGGTGACGCTCGTCAAGGACACCTCGCTCGCATTTTCACTGGCGTATATGGAGATGTTCACGATCGCAAAGCAGATCGCCGCGAAGGAGACGACGTTTGTGCCGTTTGCCGTGGCAGCTATCTTCTATTTTATTTTCAACTGGCTGGTGTCCACAGGAATGACCAGACTGGAAGAAAAACTGAATTACTACAGATAGGAGGGGCAGACGATGGATATTTTGCGAATGGAGCATATCAAAAAGAGCTTTGACGGCTTAGAGGTGTTAAAAGATATTTCGCTGTCGGTTCAGGAGGGCGAAGTGCTGGCGATCATCGGGCCTTCCGGTTCTGGAAAATCGACGATCATGCGCTGTGCGGTCATGCTGGAGACGATCGACGGCGGAGAGATCGAATATATCGGCGGAAAAGCGGCATGGACGGATGATGCAGGTATTGTGCATTATGCGGACAATGCTGCACTCAAGGAGATCCGGCGCGACTACGGCATGGTATTTCAGAATTTTCACCTGTTTCCGCACTATTCCGTGCTGAAAAATGTCATGGATGCGCCGATCCGCGTCCAGAAGCGCGACCGCGCGGAGGTTGAAAAGGAAGCGCGTGCATTACTCGCGAAGATGGGACTGGAGGACAAGGCGGATGCCTATCCCTACCAGCTTTCCGGCGGGCAACAGCAGCGCGTGTCGATTGCGCGTGCACTCGCGATGAATCCGAAGATTTTGTTTTTCGATGAGCCGACATCGGCGCTCGATCCGGAGTTGACCGGAGATATCCTGCGCGTGATCAAGGGACTGGCAGCAGAACATATGACGATGGTGATCGTCACACATGAGATGAATTTTGCGAGAAATGTAGCGGATCATGTGATTTTTATGGAGCATGGTGTGATCGTGCAGGAGGGAACGCCGGAGCAGGTGTTCGATGCCGGAAATACGAGATTGCAGGAATTTCTTGGCAAATATGAGGCTGATTAACAGCTGAAAAACAATAGAATGCACGCTACGAGATCATTCTATTGCCATGAATAACAAAACAGGGGGCTGATCATTGACTGACCAGTCCCCCTGTTTCGTTTTGGGTTTATTTTGCACTGCCTATTTCCGGCTGCTCTCGTATGCCTCGCGGCATGCCTTCGCGAGCTGGTCACCGCAGGAAGTATTTTTAAAACCGCAGTGGATACCACCGATGCGTTTCTCTACCTCATCGACAGTCATGCCTTCCACGAGCTTCGGAATGGCTTTCAGATTGCCGTCACAGCCACCGGTGAATTTTACATTGTGTACGATATTGCCGTCCAGCTCCAGTTCGATCAGAGAAGAGCAGGTGCCTTTTGTTCTATATGTGTAGTTCATTGTCAGATCCTCCTTTGTGTCAGATATGTTTCCTAGGCGTTTGCGAAACTATTTTTGTCAGGTTTTTGGTCAGACACGCCTTTGCTCGCGCTGCTACTTCCTCATCTGAGTTGATAGTGCTTGCATGCCCCGTTCACCTATTAAAATATTTCGCAAGCAGTATATAACGCAGGACTAACGGCTGTGGGCACAGTGGTTTCTGTCAACTGCGACTTTTGCCCGGCGAAGTGCGAGCGATTCGTAAACGAACTTCATGTCATAGCTGAAAGCCGCAGGCTATGTGTGCGAAGGACACATCGAGCCAAGGCTGAAGAGACAGCGAGACACCGCCGGGCAATCGGAGCAGCTTGATCAGAATGCCACTGCGCCCACAGCCAGGTAGCCCGATGATTAAATAGTTTCGCAAACGCCTAAGATATGTTTCCGGTTATTTTAGCACGCGCGCCCCGCAAATGCAAGACTGCATCGTTTAAAAGTTGCCGGAACAGTAACGGTAAAAGTCAATATTACACGTTCAAAAAACGTTTACAAAAGGTTCACAGGACTGCTACTTGTGAAAATCGCGCAATCGTGTTAGAATATAACAGTTAATGTGCATAACCATATAAAAAGGTAAGACGGCTTACCGGACATAGTTAGGAGTATTATTATATGAACCTGATAGAAAAAATGTTTGGAACTCATAGCGAGCGTGAGATCAAGAGAATTACGCCGCTGGTCGACCAGATTGATGCGCTGCGTCCGCAGATGCAGGCGTTGACCGACGAACAGCTCGCTGATAAGACCAAAGAATTTAAGGAGCGCCTGGCAAACGGCGAGACTTTAGATGATTTACTGGTAGAGGCATACGCAGTTGTCCGTGAGGCAGCAGTCCGTGTGCTCGGCATGGAACATTACCGTGTACAGCTTCTCGGTGGAATCGTTCTGCATCAGGGACGAATCGCAGAGATGCGGACCGGTGAAGGAAAGACATTGGTAGCAACGCTTCCGGCATATCTGAATGCGCTGGAGGGAAAAGGTGTCTGCATCGTCACAGTCAACGATTATCTGGCAAAGCGTGATGCGGATGAGATGGGACAGGTTCACGAGTTTTTAGGATTAAAGGTCGGCTGCGTCCTCAACAGCATGGACAACGACGAGCGCAGGGAGATGTACAACTGCGATATTACCTACGTGACGAATAACGAGATCGGATTTGACTATCTGCGAGATAACATGGTCATTTACAAGGAACAGCTTGTACAGCGCGGACTGCATTACGTTATTATCGACGAGGTGGATTCCGTATTGATCGATGAGGCGCGTACACCGTTGATTATTTCCGGACAGAGCAGCAAATCCACCAGACTGTATGAGGCGTGTGATATTCTGGCGCGCCAGATGCAGCGCGGCGAGGCGAGCGGCGAGTTCAGCAAGATGGACGCACTCATGGGTGTGGAGATCGAGGAGACTGGAGACTTTATCGTAAATGAGAAGGACAAGGTCATCAACCTTACCGAGCAGGGCGTGGCAAAGGTCGAGCAGTTCTTCAAGCTTGACAATCTCGCCGATGCCGAGAACCTTGAGATCCAGCACAATATTATTTTGGCGCTGCGTGCGCATAATCTGATGTTCCGCGACAAGGATTATGTCGTAAAGGATGATGAAGTGCTCATCGTCGATGAGTTTACCGGACGTATCATGCCCGGTCGTCGTTATTCGGACGGACTGCATCAGGCGATCGAGGCAAAAGAGCATGTAAAGGTCAAGAGAGAGAGCCGCACACTGGCGACGATCACTTTCCAGAACTTCTTTAATAAATTCGACAAGAAATCAGGTATGACCGGTACGGCGCTCACAGAGGAAAAGGAGTTCCGCGATATTTACGGCATGGATGTTGTTGAGATCCCAACCAACAAGCCCGTGATCCGAATCGATCATCAGGATGCTGTATACAAGACGAAAAAAGAAAAATTCCATGCAGTTGTGGAGGACATCAAGGCATCGCATGAAAAGGGACAGCCGGTTCTGGTCGGTACGATCACGATCGAGACATCCGAGATGCTTTCACGTATGCTGAACAAAGAGGGCATCAAGCATCAGGTATTAAATGCGAAGTTCCATGAGATGGAGGCGGAGATCGTATCACATGCCGGTGAGCATGGAACAGTGACCATAGCGACCAACATGGCAGGTCGTGGTACGGATATCAAGCTGGATCCGGAATCAGTAGCGGCAGGCGGACTCAAGATCATTGGTACGGAGCGTCACGAGTCACGACGTATCGATAACCAGCTGCGCGGTCGTTCCGGTCGACAGGGAGATCCTGGTGAATCCAAGTTCTATATTTCACTGGAAGACGATTTGATGCGTCTGTTCGGATCAGAGAAACTGATGAATATGTTTAACGCACTGGGCGTGCCCGAGGGCGAGGAGATCCAGCATAAGATGCTGACGAATGCCATCGAGAAAGCACAGATGAAGATCGAGAGCAACAACTTCGGAATCCGTAAAAACCTGCTCGACTACGATCAGGTCAACAACGATCAGCGTGAGATCGTCTACGAGGAGCGTGCCCGCGTATTGAACGGTGAGAGCATGCGCGATGCGATCTACAAGATGATGACGGATTTTGTGGAAAGCGCGGTAGATAACTGTATTTCAGATGATATTCCGTCTGAGGACTGGGATATTGTCGAGCTGAACCAGATCATTATTCCCGTTATCCCGATGGAGCCGGTGACACCCGAAGATGTAAAAGGCTGCAAGAATGCAAAGGAGCTCAAGCATGTGCTCAAGGAGCGTGCGGTGAAGCTGTATGAGCTGAAGGAGGCAGAGTTCCCTGAGCCCGAGGCAGTCCGTGAGCTGGAGCGTGTCGTATTGCTCAAGACGATCGACCGCAAGTGGATGTCCCATATCGATGATATGGATCAGCTGCGGCAGGGTATTGGTTTGCAGACATTTGCACAGAGAGATCCGCTCGTAGAGTACAAACGGTTAGGTTTCAAGATGTTCGATGATATGACCGCAGCGATTACCGAAGATACTCTGCGCATGCTGTTCCACGTAAAGGTAGAGCAGAAGGTAGAGCGTGAGCAGGTAGCCAAGGTGACGGGAACGAACAAGGATGACTCCCTGGCAGCGGCACCGAAGAAGCGTGAAGTCAAAAAAGTATATCCGAATGATCCCTGTCCGTGCGGCAGCGGCAAGAAATATAAGCAGTGCTGCGGCAGACAGGCGTAGCAGATGAAAAGCTGTTCAGGATCGGGTTCACTGATTCTGGACAGTTTTGACTATAGGTGGAGAAAAATGATAAAAAAAGATAGGATGCATCGTGTGTATGGATGTCTGCTGATGCTGGGCTGTCTGCTGATGCTGGCTGGCGTGCCGGTGCAGGCGGCAGTGGTTCATAGTGATACACAGATACGCGCTGCGATGGATCGTGCATTTGAAAATGGGGATTCTCAGGTAAATCTCACGATAAGCCGCACATTTGCAGTCAGTGAGTATGATGCAAAACGCGAGGCAGAGAACTATGCACAGGAGCTGATTACATGGCTGGAAGAAGCGGCGCTCAATAACAGCAGGCTCATGCGCGGTACGAGTTACACGTATACGATATCGGGTGGTCACGACAGCATCACCTACAGCTTTGACATCTCCTCTCAGTTTACCAAAAAGGTTACAGTCGTCAAGTCCGAAAAAGATGCCTACAAGCACGCGCTCAAGGCATTGAAAAAGCGTGATTACAGCACCAGCTATTATGCGGACGGAGCGGTGTATTACGAGACATTTGTACTCGCATTGCAACATCATCCGGAGTACAATTACAATCTGGTGATCTGGAAAAGTACCGATGGTACATTTGGGTATCGGGCGGGCAATGATCTGAGTACGGCGCAGATTGCGGGTAAAATCAAGCAGGCGAATACAAAGGCAAACGCGATTATCTCCCGCATTATTAAGGATGGAATGACGCGCAAACAGAAGATGCGTGCGATCCACAACTATCTTGTGAAAAACTGTGTCTATGATGAGAATGCGCGCAGATACGGATATGATGATGCCTATACCGCATACGGTTGTCTGATCGAGAAAAAGGCGGTATGTCAGGGCTATGCAGGCGCGTTTAACCTGCTTGCCGCAAAAGCCGGTATCTGTTCGATCGCCGTTCCGGGTGAAGCCGGTGGCGGATCGCATGCGTGGAATTATGTGAAAGACGGCAGCAGCTACCGCTATATCGATGTGACATGGGATGATCCGGTGCCGGATCAGGGCGCGAAGGCTGCCGTGAAACAGACTTATTTTTACTTGACACAGGCACAATTGGAACTGACCCACACATGGGATAAGGTAGAGAATGCGAAGAAATATGTAGATTACGCAGCAGCTTTATAAAACTCCGTGTCACCGGTTTTTATAGAGTCGGAGGAAATTTATTTACGGGAATACATAACACATGAAAGGGAGGATACTACTTATGAAAAAACAGCTTACAGCACTTGTTTTATGTATTTGTATGGTATTGTCGGTGCTGCCATTTGCAGGTATACAGACAGCACAGGCAGCTGCAGAGGAAACGAGCAGTGTTGGCACAAGCAATATTAGCATCGGAAACTATATCAGGCTGGGAACCTATAACGGGCAGCCAATCTTGTGGCGCTGCGTTGATATAGATGAGAGGGGACCGCTGATGCTCTCCGATCAGGTGCTGGCAACGATGGCCTATGATGCAAAAACGAGTGACAACAGCGCTACGCGTTCGCATAGCCGTAACTTAAAGCGTGGGACATATGGCTCAAATCAATGGCGTGACAGCAATATGCGTTCCTGGCTGAATTCCAAGGCTACGGCAGGAAATGTAGAATGGCTTTGCGGAAACCCGCCAAAGAGCGGTTTTGTAGGAGAGAATCCATATGACCAGACAGCCGGCTTTTTAAACGGCTTTCAAGAGGACGAGATCGCAGCGATTAAAACGGTAACCCAGCGTTCGATCGTATCCCATCCGGAATATAATGCGGGAATGATCGAAGGACAGGGGGCAGATCTGCCTTATGACACAAATATAGAAGCAGCCGCTAACGGATTTGATCAGGCCTATTATGAGAACGTTACGGATAAAGTATTCTTAATGGATGTAAAGCAGATAAACAAAGTCTATCAAAATAACAGCCGGCTTGGCGGCAGTTATCATATTGCTTATAAGGGTGGCGTGAAGTGGCCTTACTGGCTGCGGACTCCGGTGACGGATTGCAACCACGATATGCGCTATGTGAAGACAGATGGAAGAATAGACAGAGACGCTCCGTATTTAGGCTTTTATGGTGTCCGTCCGGCGTTTTATCTTGATACGCAATATTATCAGGTGACCGGTGGAGACGGTACAGCTAATTCTCCTTACCGCGGTGCAGCCGTAAATAAACCGGAGGAGAACTTTACAGTTTCCGGAGACGGACCAATCCCGGGGCAGGAGTGGGATGTTTCGCTTGACAAGAGTATACAGTTATATCTTGGACCGAATTATTCCAAGAGCAAGAAATACGAATCTACAACGATACCTATCCAGGTCATCCAGAGGACGCGCAGCGATAATGAGAATATGGTTGTCGTCATCTGCGGTGAAGGTTACACAAAAGGCGAGCAGCAAAAATTTGTTGCAGCTGCCAGAGGGTTATGGGAAGGCGCGATGCAGTATGAGCCATATAAGACGTACAAGGATCGCTTCAATGTATATGCATTATGTACGGCATCGGATAAAACGTACAGTGCCATTGATGGATATGACAGTACATTTTTCGATGTATGGGATAAGAATATATCCGTGAATGGAAGTATGTGGAAGAACCATATTTTTGAACGGTGCATCGGACCGGCATTTATCGAGGAAGTGCATGATGCCCATATTCCGCAGCAGACAGATCCGAATGTAGATGGAGATTTTGAAAAGTATAAATATGTACATGACTACATCAGCCAGTTCGTACTTCTGGTCAATTCTGCAAAGGATTTTGGTGGGGCATTCAACGATCTTGATTACGGATTCCATTATATTGTCAGCCCCGCATACAGCCAGCGTGCAGTCCAGACGCTTGCGCATGAGCTTGGTCATGGTCTGTTATGGCTTGGAGACGAGTACAACAGCGGATCTACTATGGGAGAAGCGGCTGAAAGGACCTCGCTAAACAGAACGGGAATCAGTGATCCGAACCGGGTAAAGTGGAAAGAGCTTCTTGGATTCAGAAAGACCTATACTGTTCCGAATAGTGATGCTTCGGATGACACGGTTTATAATTCCAGCCGTGAATGTATGATGCGCCAGACCTGGAATGGTTTCTGTGAGGTATGTAAGCTGCAGGGAAATAAGCGGATGCGCCAGCTGGTCACAGAGGGACCGGATCTCTATGTGGCAGAGCCGGAAGTGACAAAGCGCACAAATGCGTATGTTAATCTTTCAGATTTTAGAGATGCAACCGGTTCGGGTTATACAAAATTTGATGCAGACAAAAAGTTACGCCTTTTGACAGGGGCAGATAAAATTACTTTCCAACCGACAGAGATGAAGGGGCAGGAGATTGAGCTGCGTACGATCGTGCAGAACCTTTCCGATACAAAGCTCAGTCAGGTGACATTACAGGTATGGGTAAACCATGCTGACGGAACAATTGCTAAGACTGCTGATGACCAGTCTGTAATAGCGTCAGCGACATTCGAGATTCCGCTTTGGACGGACAAGAACAAGTTCCGTCCGAAGGGAACGCTGGAATATTATGGAAGTGATTTTAATTCCGGATTAAAAAACTGTTCCCTCAGGTATACGATCCCGTACGATGCTGATCTGAAAACCGGCGATACAGTCGGATATGCAGTGAGGGATGAGCAGGGCAATGTTCTTGCTTACGAAGGAACGCTTCCGGACAAAGGTCAGAATATCTTGCCGGAGATTCCGAAGCCTGCAACGAGTTATACAGTTACTTTTTGTTATAACGACGGAAGAGAAAACACAACAAAAACGACCGGAACCAATGGAAAGCTCGGTGATCTTCCGGCACCGGCCCGTGAAGGCTATGTGTTTGACGGATGGTATACGACAGATGGCACAGATGGTGAAAAAGTTGATTTAACAAGAACATACGTCAGAGATGCGATGCTGTTTGCAAGATGGAGTGAATATATCGCACCTTCGCCCACCGTTAAGAAAACTCCGGCCATTCTGTTGACAGCAAGCCCGCATACAGTGACCGAAGGTGAACAGGTCATGTTAAGTGTCAGAGAAACATCAGAATTAGGCGTGGACTTGAGCGGAGTAACTTACACAGCCGATCCTTATGTGTCCATATCCGGGTCTGGATCTGTTCAGACAATCAGGCTTGACACAGCCGGTACATATACATTTACTGCGCATTATTCCGGTGATAATGAGAAATATCTTGCGTCCGACAGTAACAGTGTTACCGTAACAGTAACGAAAAAAGCGGATATTAGCGGAGGAGCTCCGTCAGGAGGCGGCGCAGGAGGCGGTGCAGCAGGCGGAGGAGCTCCGTCGGGAGGCGGCGCAGCAGCAGGTGGAGGAGCCCCCGCAGGAGGCGGTGCAGCAGGAGGAGCCCCCGCGGGAGGCGGTGCAGCAGCAGGAGGAGCCCCCGCAGGAGGCGGTGCAGCCACAGGAAATACATCTGCAACAACTACGCCGGACATCAAGGATGCGGATGGAACGACTGCTTCCATAGTGAAAGGTAAAAAAGGAATGATCACAGCAGATGTGCAGCTTAGTGAAAAGGCGATCGCAAATGCTGAAAAATCGGGCGAAGCAGTTAAACTTCCGGTTGAAGTAAAGGCAGGTAAAAATATAAAATCTGCATCCACTGTGACCATCAATCTACCGGAGGGTGCAGGGAAAACGAAAGTGAAGATTCCGGTAAAAAATATGACCACAGGTACAGTCGCAGTGATTGTCAAAGCCGATGGCACTGAGAAAATTGTGAAGAAATCAGTGGCTGTAAAAGATGGGGTTGAGCTGATCGTGGATGAAGACACTACAGTGAAGCTCGTAGATAAGGCGAAAAACTTTAAGGATACAAAAAAACATTGGGCGAAGGATGCTATTGATTTTGTAAGTGCACGCGGGCTGATGAATGGAAAGAGCAGTACGGCTTTTGCACCGGAAGCAAAAATTACCCGGGCACAGCTATGGACGATTCTCGCACGATGGGATGACGTAGACCTGACAGGTGGGAAGAAGTGGTACAGCAAAGCACGCGCATGGGCTAAAAACCTGGGAATTACGGGTGGCAGCAGACCAAATGCTGCGATGACGAGAGCCGAGGTGATTACAATGCTATGGCGTGCGCAAGGAAAACCGGCAGCAGAGCAAGAGACCGCTTTTAAAGATGTTTCTGCTGATGAATACTACGCACAGGCAGTGGCGTGGGCCAAAGAGAAGGGTATCGCACAAGCGAATAGCAAAGGACGATTCAATCCGGATGCTGCCTGCACAAGAGCGGAAACAGCCGCATTCCTGTATCGGATGTCGTTGAGTGAATAAACGGTTTACATCTACCACCTGGTATAAAGATAGCAGGAAGGAGATACCTGATTTGAAAAGAACTGCAAAAATCATTTTGATAGGAGTCTGCCTCCGCTTGATTTTACATTGATTTAATCAAAAAAGAAAAATGGACGATACGGAGAAATCTGTATCGTTTATTTTTCATCTTTTTTACTAATATCTACATAGATATATGATGTAATTTCGTACTGAACAGTTACGTGATTTCAAAAAATATAAGGATACAAATTCTCTATGAGTTGGTCTCAGCTATATCTGAGAAGGTAGGACAGATTTCCAGTCACAAGGAATTAGAATCAAAGCCACATCTTAGAAGAAACAACCGTATCAAGTCTATACATTCATCTTTGAAGATAGAGGCAAATTCATTGTCACTGTCAGAGGTTAGAGAGGTAATTGACGGACACTTGGTTTTAGGTGATCAGAAAGAGATTCAGGAAGTAAAGAATGCATATAAGGCTTATGAAGAAATTGAAAAAATTGAGCCATATAGTATTTCAGAACTGAAGCGTATCAATGTAATTTCCGAGAAGAAAGGAATTGATTTACGAAAAGCATTTGATATTTATTATTCAAGTAAACTTGCTGAACAAATTTCAAATGACAGTTATGGAATAGAGAATATGGATAAAAATGGAATGAATGATTTTTACAATTGTTTATGCAGCTGCATGATGAGCAGCGCATGCAGCTATTGTTCACCACACATGAATCTTTGTTTTGAATCCGAGCGTAAAGTGAATTAGAGCCAGCTTTTCGACTGACCCTGATCTACCCCAAAACATAATTACAATTTATTTTGATAATTCTCTAACTGATGGAAAATACCAACTACATTTACAAGATCATCTCTCACATCAAAAATTATAATATAATTCATCTGTGGCACAACTGCTTCTCTATACCCTTTCTTGGCAAGATATGCATCGCTACATTCTGCAAATTGAAAAGGATTGACCTCCAACCTATCATAGATTATGTCAATACAATCTAACAAATGCTTTGCTGCCTGTTTATTCTTTAAGCGATAAATCAAATGATACACAAGATTATCGAGCAATTCATCGGCATGCTCTGTAACATTTAATTTATAAGCCATACTTTGCCCTCGTTTCTCTTAGCGCTGTTCTGGCATCCTTTACCTGTCCCGCCTCTATCTGCTTTTCAGATATCTCTATATCTCTGTACATGGCAATCTGTCTCATTGTTGACTCATAAGTTTCCATGCTCATAATCACCATATCGCCATAGCCATTTTTTGTAACATAAATTGGCTCCTCAGTCTTATGACACATATCAGATATCTCCGATGTATTCTTCAGGTCTTTAATTGGAATTATTTGTGGCATAATATACACCTCCTTGCTATGACCTGATTATACCATAATTATGTCCTTTTTCAACTCAATTATTATTTAGTCCTTTTATCGTTATACCACTCTCTGAACTCTTTTTTCTGACTTCGCTCCATCAGTAACTATACTGTTAAAAACAACTTTTCAAATTCTTTAGTATATTGAATATGTTCCTTTTTGATACAAATAATAAGAACAGGCGTTCTAAATTGGATAGACAAAGTCTATTTTTTGTAGTAAAATTGAGCATGTAAGAGTAACAATCAGTTGGCTTATAGAAGTCAATTTTACTATAAATTTCAGGAAGGAGAGGGCATTATGGAGTTCAAATTACATGCCCCATACGAGCCGACCGGCGACCAGCCACAGGCAATAAAAGCCTTAGTAGACGGGTTCAAAGAAGGCAATCAGTTCGAGACGCTGCTCGGTGTGACCGGCTCTGGTAAGACATTTACGATGGCAAATGTGATTCAGAAGCTGAATAAGCCGACATTGATTATCGCACACAACAAGACGCTGGCGGCGCAGCTCTATGGGGAATTCAAGGAATTCTTTCCGGAGAATGCAGTTGAGTATTTTGTGTCATACTATGATTATTACCAGCCGGAGGCGTATGTGCCGTCTTCGGATACTTATATTGCCAAGGATTCCTCAATCAATGAGGAGATTGACAAGCTGAGGCTGTCGGCGACTGCATCCCTGATCGAGCGCAAGGATGTCATTGTTGTATCGAGTGTGTCGTGTATCTATGGACTGGGCAGCCCGGAGGATCTGTTTTCCATGATGGTATCGCTGCGGCCGGGCATGGAAATTGACCGTGATGATGTGCTGCGTGCGCTGGTAGATATCCAGTATACGAGAAATGAGATGGATTTTCACCGCGGTACGTTCCGTGTACACGGTGATGTCGTAGAGATCTTTCCGGCAAACAACAGCGAGCGTGCGATTCGTGTCGAGTTTTTCGGAGATGAGATCGACCGGATCACGGAGATCGATGTGCTGACCGGGGAGATCAAGGCGAGTCTGGAGCATGTGGCGATCTTTCCGGCTTCGCATTATGTTGTGCCAAAGGAGAAGATTCTGGCGGCATGTGATAATATAGAAAAAGAATTAGAGGAGCGTGTGCGTTATTTTAAGGGTGAGGACAAGCTGATCGAGGCTCAGCGTATCGCAGAGCGCACAAATTTTGATGTGGAGATGCTGCGCGAGACCGGATTCTGCAGCGGTATTGAGAATTATTCGAGACACCTCGCGGGAACACCGGCGGGAGCCACACCGCTTACGCTCATGAATTATTTTAACGATGAATTCCTGATTATTATCGATGAGTCGCATATTACACTGCCGCAGGTGCGCGGTATGTATGCCGGCGACCGCTCGCGCAAGACGACGCTTGTGGAGTACGGCTTCCGCCTGCCGTCTGCGCTGGACAACCGACCGCTGAATTTTGAGGAATTTGAGCAGAAAATTGACCAGATGCTGTTCGTGTCTGCGACACCCGGCGAATACGAGGAGCAGCATGAGCTGTTGCGCGCGGAGCAGATCATTCGCCCCACCGGTTTGCTTGACCCTAAAATCGAGGTGCGTCCGGTAGAAGGACAGATCGACGATCTGATCGGGGAAGTCAATCAAGAGACAAAAAATGGAAATAAGGTACTCATCACAACGCTGACCAAGCGCATGGCAGAAGATCTGACTGACTATATGAAGGAAGTCGGTATCCGCGTCAAATACCTGCATTCGGATATCGATACGTTGGAGCGCGCGGAGATCATCCGTGACCTGCGTCTGGATGTATTTGATGTGCTGGTTGGCATTAACCTGCTGCGAGAGGGACTCGATATTCCGGAGATTACGCTCGTGGCGATTCTTGATGCGGATAAAGAGGGATTCCTGCGCTCTGAAACCTCGCTGATCCAGACGATCGGGCGGGCAGCACGAAACAGTGACGGACATGTGATCATGTATGCGGATAAGATCACGGATTCGATGCGTGTGGCGATCGATGAGACCGAGCGTCGCCGTGCGATCCAGCAGGCATACAATGAGGAGCACGGCATCACACCGACTACGATCAAAAAGTCTGTGCGTGATCTGATCGCGATCTCCAAGAAGGTTGCACAGGAGGAACTGAATTTTGCCAAGTCACCGGAGTCAATGAACCGTGGAGAACTCGAAAAGCTCATCAAAGAAGTAGAAAAGAAGATGAAAGCTGCCGCCGCGGATCTCAATTTTGAAGCAGCCGCCGAGTTGCGTGACCGCATGGTGGATCTGCGCAAGATGCTTGAGGATACGGAGGACAATGATCGGGCGTTGAAAAAGAAAAAGTGATTCATGCGTGATTATAGGACGCAACATGTTGCCCGCGGATAAAGTACACATATATTTGAAGATTTACAAAGAACCATGTGTTTTTATCGGCATAGATGCACAGTGAGCCTTGTTCGGCAGGAGGTTACGACAGATCCTTTATGCGACCGAGGGCGCGCGGAGAACACGTAGAGGTAAAGATATGGCGGCAGCAAAGAGACGCTGGTTTTGCGTCTGCTTTGTGCCGTGCGCGTGGGTTCAAGGGAAAGCATAAGGATTGTTGTAACTCCGCCGGACAAGGCTTGCGTCCGAGAGGACAATAAATTACCAGTTACACATTTACATATATAAAAAATAAGAAAGGTACATCATGAAAGAACGTAAATATATAAAAATACGTGGTGCCTGCGAGCACAACCTGAAAAATATAGATCTCGACATACCGAGAGATGAATTTGTCGTACTTACGGGATTGAGCGGATCAGGAAAATCCTCGCTGGCATTCGATACGATCTATGCGGAGGGACAGCGTCGTTATATGGAGTCGCTCTCATCCTACGCCCGCCAGTTCCTCGGGCAGATGGAAAAACCAAACGTAGAAAAAATAGAGGGCTTGTCCCCGGCGATCTCGATCGACCAGAAATCTACCAACCGCAACCCCAGATCGACCGTCGGAACAGTCACCGAGATTTACGACTATTTCCGACTGCTGTACGCGCGCATCGGCATTCCGCATTGTCCGAAATGCGGACGCGAGATCCGCAGGCAGACCGTCGATCAGATGGTCGATCAGATCATGGAACTGCCGGAGCGCACCAAGATCCAGTTGCTTGCGCCGGTTGTGCGCGGGCGCAAAGGCACACACGCCAAACTGTTTGAGCAGGCGCGGCGCAGCGGCTATGTGCGCGCGATCGTAGATGGCAGCATGTACGAGCTGACCGAGGAGATCACGCTGGACAAAAATATCAAGCATAATATTGAGATCGTCGTAGACCGACTGGTTGTAAAAGCAGGCATCGAGAAGCGTCTGACCGATTCCATCGAAAATGTACTCGAACTGGCGGACGGTCTGCTCGTCGTCGATGTGGCAGATGCCGAACCGTTGAATTTTTCCATGAGCTTTGCGTGTCCCGACTGCGGAATCAGCATTGATGAGATCGAACCGCGCAGTTTTTCGTTTAACAACCCGTTTGGCGCCTGTCCGGAGTGCTTCGGACTCGGCTACAAGATGGAATTTCATGAGGATCTGATGATTCCGGACAAAAAGCTTTCGCTCAGCGAGGGTGCGATTCAGGTTATGGGCTGGCAGTCATCGACCGATCCCAAGAGCTATACCTATGCGATTTTAAAGGCATTGTCACAGGCATACGGCTTCAGTCTCGATACACCGTACCGTGAACTGCCGGAGGAGATCCGCCATATGCTCATTTACGGCGCAGACCGCGAGGTCAAAGTCTATTATAAAGGTCAGCGCGGTGAGGGAGTCTATGACGTATTTTTCGAGGGACTGATCAAAAATGTCAACCGCCGTTACCGTGAGACGCATTCCGACACGATGAAGCAGGAATATGAGGAATTCATGCGGATCACGCCGTGTAAACTGTGTGGCGGACAGCGTTTGAAGCGGGAGTCGCTGGCAGTGACCGTCGCAGATAAAAATATTTATGAGATCACGAATCTTTCGATCAAAAACCTGCACAGCTATCTCGGCGAACTGAATCTGAGTGAGCAGCAGCATCTGATCGGGGATCAGATTTTAAAGGAGATCCGCGCCCGCGTGCAGTTTCTGGTGGATGTCGGGCTCGATTACCTCTCACTGTCGCGTGCGACCGGTACGCTTTCCGGCGGTGAGGCGCAGCGTATCCGTCTTGCGACACAGATCGGTTCCGGTCTCGTCGGAGTCGCCTACATTCTGGACGAGCCGAGTATCGGACTGCACCAGAGAGACAATGACAAGCTGCTCGACACGCTCAAGCATCTGCGCGATCTCGGCAATACGCTGATCGTCGTGGAGCATGACGAGGATACGATGCTGGCAGCAGACTATATTGTGGATATCGGACCCGGCGCGGGCGAACACGGCGGGCAGGTCATCGCGTGCGGTACTGCAAAGCAGATCATGAAAAACCCGAAATCGATCACCGGAGCTTATCTGAGCGGCAAAAAGAAGATTCCGGTGCCGGCAGAGCGCCGTCAGCCCACCGGATGGCTGACTGTAAAGGGAGCCAGGGAGAACAATCTGAAAAATATCGACGTACAGTTCCCGCTCGGTATCATGACCTGTGTGACCGGTGTGTCCGGTTCCGGAAAAAGCTCGCTCACGAATGAGATTTTATATAAAACACTGGCGAAGGAGCTGAACCGCGCGCGCACGGTTGCGGGAGATCACGATGAGATTGTAGGCTTAGAGCAGCTCGACAAAGTCATCGACATTGACCAGTCGCCGATCGGGCGTACTCCGCGTTCCAATCCGGCGACTTACACGGGTGTCTTTGACATGATCCGTGATCTGTTTGCGGCGACACCCGATGCAAAGGCAAAGGGCTATAAAAAAGGACGTTTCAGCTTTAACGTGAAGGGCGGACGCTGTGAGGCGTGCTCCGGAGACGGTATTATCAAGATCGAGATGCACTTCCTGCCGGATGTGTATGTGCCGTGTGAGGTCTGCGGCGGCAAACGCTACAACCGAGAGACACTCGAAGTCCGCTATAAGGGTAAGACGATCTATGATGTGCTCAACATGACCGTGGAGGAGGCGCTTGAGTTTTTCAAGCATGTGCCGAGCATCCACAACAAGATCCAGACGCTGTACGATGTCGGATTGTCCTACATCCGGCTTGGACAGCCCTCGACCGAGCTTTCAGGCGGAGAGGCGCAGCGGATCAAGCTCGCCACAGAGCTGAGCCGCCGCAGTACCGGCAAGACGATCTATATTCTGGACGAACCGACGACCGGACTGCATTTTGAAGATGTCAACAAGCTCGTAGAGATCCTGCGCCGGTTATCCGATGGCGGCAACACGGTCATCGTGATCGAGCATAATCTGGATGTCATCAAGACCGCAGACTATATCATCGATATGGGTCCTGAGGGCGGAGACGGCGGCGGAACTGTCGTTGCCACGGGTACGCCGGAGGAAATCTGTGCCGTAGAAGCCTCCTATACCGGTCGATATTTGCAGAAATATTTGAAAAATCTCTAAACCACTTGGAAAAATGGAATTTATTGTATATAATAGTTCTATATGAGAAAAAATAGAACATAGTGTATGATGGCTCTTTGAGACCGCAAAGGTACAGGGGAGCCTGCGTGTATCAATATTAAGGAGACTGTAAGATGGTTGGAACAGATATCGGAATCGATTTGGGAACTGCGAGTATTCTCGTTTACATTAAAGGAAAAGGTGTCGTATTAAAGGAGCCCTCAGTAGTGGCTTTTGACCGCGACACGAATAAGATCAAGGCGATCGGAGAGGAAGCGCGTCTGATGTTAGGTCGTACTCCCGGCAATATCGTGGCGGTGCGTCCGCTGCGTCAGGGCGTGATTTCTGACTATACTGTGACAGAGAAAATGATCCAGTATTTTATACAGAAAGCGATCGGCAAAAAGACATTCCGCAAGCCGCGTGTCAGCGTCTGTGTACCGAGCGGTGTCACAGAGGTAGAGAAAAAGGCAGTAGAGGATGCGACTTTTCAGGCAGGCGCGAGAGAAGTAGAGATCATCGAGGAGCCGATTGCGGCAGCGATCGGAGCCGGCATTGACATCTCCAGACCGTGCGGAAACATGATCGTGGATATCGGCGGAGGAACTGCGGACATCGCTGTGATTTCACTCGGTGGATCGGTCGTATCGACCTCCATCAAGATCGCCGGAGACGATTTCGATGAGGCACTCGTACGTTATATGCGTAAAAAACACAATCTTCTGATCGGTGAGCGCACCGCAGAGGATATCAAGATCAAGATCGGAACCTGCTATCCGCTGCCCGACGGCGGCACGATGGATGTCCGTGGACGAAACCTCGTGACCGGACTTCCCAAGACCGTGACTGTATCGGCAGAGGAGACAGAGGAAGCGCTGCGCGAGGCGACAAACCGCATCGTGGAGGCGATCCACAGTGTATTGGAGAAGACACCGCCGGAGCTGGTCGCAGACGTTGCGGAGCGCGGTATCGTGCTCACTGGAGGCGGCGCGTTGCTGCGAGGACTCGAGGAGTTGATCGAGGACAAGACCGGTATCAATACGATGACAGCGGATGAGCCGATGACCTGTGTGGCGATCGGCACTGGAAAATATGTAGAATTTCTTGCGGGAAAGCGCGATGACGACTAATCACAAGAGTAATTGATTTAAGAGGGACAGGATATGGTAAAAGGACTCTACACGGCGTGGTCCGGTATGGTGAATGAAATGAACCAGCTGGATGTGATGACAAACAATCTGGCAAACGCAGATACCAATGGATATAAGAAGGAGGGAGCGACCTCGCAGACGTTTGACGAACACCTTGCGGTCAAGATCCGGGATATGTCGGACGACGGTCTGCCGGTACCTTTGGGACGGGTGACACCCGGTGTTATGATCGGAGAAACATATACCGATTATTCGCAGGGCAGTTTCCGCGTGACGGACAGCCAGTATGATGTCGCACTTGACGGCGACGGATTTTTTGCGGTATCCTTCACGAGCAAGGACGGCGTGACCTCGGTAAAATATACGAGAGACGGCGCGTTTACTGTTAATACGGACGGCTATCTCGTGACAAAAGACGGAGACTATGTGCTGAATCAGGCAGGTGCGCAGAACGGCGATCCCGGAGCGAACAATTTTATCCGTCTCGACCCGAATCAGGAGTTTAAGATCGATGAGAAGGGCTTTATCTGGCAGAATGACCAGATGGTTGCCCAGCTCGGAACGGTCGATTTTGAAGATTATAACTATCTGGAAAAATACGGCGAAAACCTGTACCAGACCGTGGACGGAGCTGTTTCCACAGTATCCAACGCGCGTGTCCGTCAGGGATATATCGAGGCGTCCAACGTCAATGTAGTCTCTGAGATGGTCAACATGATCACGATCACCAGAGCCTATGAGTCCAACCAGAAGGTCATCCAGACCGTAGATGGCATGTTGGACAAGGCAGTTAATAATGTCGGACGGGTATAAAGTTTTTGGAACAACTAGCCGATGATACACTATAAGGATAAAACTATCAGTCCACGGAAGGGCGTAAAAGGAGTAATACCCATATGATGAGAGCATTGTGGAGTGCAGCATCCGGTATGTTGGCTCAGCAGACCAATGTAGACACGATCGCGAACAATTTAGCGAACGTCAATACGACAGGATACCGCAGTGAAAAGGCAGAATTCAAGAGTCTGCTGTATCAGACACTGCAGACACGTACAACAACAGCAAACGGCGATCAGAAACCGATTCCTGCACAGGTCGGACTCGGAACACGTGTATCGTCCATGACATCGAGCTTCAAGGAGGGCGAACTGATCGCATCCGAGAGCAACACCGCATTCGCCATCGAGGGCGATGGATTTTTCGGCATTCAGGGCGTGGACGGAGAGATCAGCTATACGAGAAACGGTGATTTCTTCTGGACAAACGGTGAGGACGGACTGACGCTGGCGACTGCCGAGGGTTATTATGTACTCGATCAGGAGGGCAATCCGATCGTGATCCCGCAGGATATCGATGCGAATACTGTTTCAATCAATCAGTACGGGCAGGCAGGCTACAAGACGCCGGACGGCAATTTTGTGAGTCTGAACCAGACGATCGGACTGTGGCAGTTTAACAATCCGGCAGGACTGGAAAAGGTCGCAGGTACTTATTTCCGAGAGACGGTAGCCTCCGGAAATGCACTGAACGAGGCGGGAAACGGCGTGAATCTGATCAAGAGTAAGCTGCGTCAGAACTATCTGGAGTCCTCCAACGTGCAGGTGGCAGACGAGATGGTCAATCTGATCGTGGCACAGCGTGCCTATGAGCTGAATTCTAAGGCAATACAGGCATCTGACGAGATGCTCGGTCAGGCAAACCAGTTGAAGCGATAGGAGGCAGCCCATGAGTGTATCGATCAATGACAGTATGTACAGTTATCTCACGCAGACCGCAAACAATGCGAACAGTTCCACAGCAGCAAGTGGTGTCAACAGCACGATTCAGGGGCTTGATGCGAATTCCAGCGAGGCGGAGATGAAGCAGGCGATCAAGGATTTTGAGTCCTATTTCGTGGAGCAGATGCTCAAAAACGTACAGCAATCGCTCGGAGGCGACGAGGATTCTTCTAATTCGCAGATGACCGAGTATTTTATGGGACAGGTCAATGAGCAGATCGCAGACAAGATCGTCGATCAGGTAGGAGACCGTCTCACACAGACATTGTATGAGCAGATGTGCCGCAACTACGGTGTTCCGGCAGGAACGGACGAGGAATAATCATACATATAGACGAAATATACTTGGGTGGGCATTGCCCACCCATTTTTAAATTGAAGGAGCAGCAACACACATGGAACATATCACCGGTTATGTAGACCACATCATTTTTCAGAATGCCGATAACGGCTACACCGTCCTCGAACTCATGACAGACGGCACGATGACGACCTGTGTCGGTACATTGATGGGGCTGACGGATGGCATGAATGTCGAGTTGGAGGGTGAGTATACCGAGCATCCCAGCTATGGAAGGCAGTTCAAGGCAGCACATTATGTGGAGAAAGAGCCGGAGGATGAGCTGGCGATCGAGCGGTATTTAGGATCGGGGGCGATCAAAGGCGTGGGCGCTGCGCTGGCGGCGCGCATAGTCAGACGGTTCGGTGCAGAGACCTTCCGTATCATCGAGGAAGAACCGGAACGGCTTGCCGAGATCAAAGGTATCAGTGAGCGGAAAGCGCAGGAGATCAGTATTCAGGTCGAGGAAAAACGGGCGCTGCGCTCGGCAATGCTCTTTTTGCAGCAATATGGGATCAACCTGACGCTGGCAGTCAAGATCTACAATACATACGGGGAAGAATTGTACAGTATTTTGCAGAAAAACCCGTACCGGCTGGCGGACGATATTGATGGTGTCGGCTTCCGTATCGCGGATGAGATCGCGACGAAGGTAGGCATCCGCACGGATTCTGATTTTCGTATCCGGAGCGGTCTGCTGTATTGTCTGCAACAGGCATCGGGAGAGGGACATACCTATCTGCCGGAGCCACAGCTGATCGCGCGGGCGGTCGATCTGCTCGAAGTGCCGTCGGAGGCAGTCGGGAAAAATCTGATGGATCTTGCGATGGAACGCCGCATTGTCAAAAAACAGGCACCGGATGGTGTACATGTCTATGCGACCATTTTTTATAATATGGAATCAAACGTCGCTCTGCGATTGCAGGAACTCAACGTCGAAATGGACATTTCCGAAGCACATGTGTATCAAAGCCTGCGCCATATCGAGCAGGCGACCGGACTTGAGCTGGCGGATCACCAGAGGCAGGCGGTTGTGGCAGCGGCGCGCGAGGGTGTATTTGTGCTCACAGGAGGGCCGGGAACCGGAAAAACAACGACGATCAACGCGATCATCCATTATTTTGATCTGGAAGGGCTCGATTTCCTGCTCGCCGCACCGACCGGACGCGCGGCAAAGCGTATGAGTGAGACGACCGGCTACGAGGCGCGCACGATTCACCGGATGCTGGAATTGGGCGGGGAGGAAGCTGTCGGTTTTGGGCGGGATGAGAGCAATCCGCTTGAGGCGGATGCTGTGATCATTGATGAGATGTCGATGGTAGACCTGCCGCTGATGAATTCGCTGCTCAAGGCGATCATGCCCGGCACAAGGCTGATTCTGGTTGGGGATGTGAACCAGCTGCCGAGCGTCGGACCGGGGCGCGTGCTCAAGGACATTATCGTGTCGGGACAGCTTCCGGTCGTAGAACTGACAGAGATTTTCCGGCAGGCGAAGGAGAGTGACATCATTGTCAATGCGCACCGGATCAACCGTGGAGAACCGGTCACGCTGGACAATCAGAGCATGGATTTCTTTTTCCTGAAACGGTATGATGCAGATCAGATCATCAATGTGACCTTACAGCTTGTGCTTCAGAAGATGCCCAAATATGTGGAGGCATCCCCGAAGGACATACAGGTGCTCACACCGATGCGCAAGGGGCTGCTCGGTGTGGAACATTTGAACGTCGTGCTACAGCAGTACCTGAACCCACCGGATGCGTCCAAATCGGAAAAAGAGCGTCCGAACGGCGTGTTCCGTGAGGGCGATAAGGTGATGCAGACAAAGAACAATTATCAGCTTGAGTGGGAAGTGCGCAGCCGTTACGGAATCCCGATCGACAAAGGAATGGGCGTATTCAACGGAGATATGGGCACGATCCGCATCATTGACTCGTTTGCGCAGAGTCTGACTGTGGAATACGAGGAGGGCAGGATGGTCGAGTACCCGTTTGGCGCGATCGATGAGCTCGAGCTTGCCTATGCGATCACGATACATAAATCACAGGGCAGCGAGTATCCGGCAGTCGTGATCCCGCTGTTGGCGGGGCCGCGCCCGCTGATGAACCGCAATCTGCTCTACACGGCAGTCACGAGAGCCAGAAAATGTGTGACGCTCGTCGGGGACGACCGCGTATTTGCGCAGATGGTGGAAAATGTACAGGAACAAAGGCGTTACAGTGGGTTGAGTGAACAGCTCACGGAAAGGAAAATGGAGTAATAAATATAGGAAACAGAAATTTGATCAGACATGTAGGAAAAATCATTGCAGATACAATGGTCAAAATACTTTATCCGCCGGTCTGCCCGGTGTGTGGGGAGGTGCAGCCCCAGATGCTCACGGATGATGGCATCGGGAGAATCTGCGAGCCGTGTAAAAAGCGTGTACAGCGCGTGCACAGCCCGTTTTGTATGCGCTGCGGCAAGCCGCTGGCACGGATACATGCGGGAGTCGAATACTGCGAGGACTGCCGCAGGCACCGCCATTCATATACGCAGGGGCGGGCGGCATTTGTCTATCGGGGTGCGATGATCGGTACGATGCACCGGCTGAAATACAATAACCGGCGTGACTATGCGCCGGTGCTGGCACGAGAAGCGTATGGAATGTATGCGGACTGGATCAGGCGGATACAGCCGCAGGTGATCGTGCCGGTTCCGCTCCATCCGTCGCGCAGACGCAGCCGCGGGTATAATCAGGCAGAGCTGCTTGCGCGTGAATTGTCACGCCTGAGCGGAATACCGATGGATACGGGATTGCTCATACGTGTGCACAATACAGATAGGCAGCGGACGCTAAGCCCACAGGAACGCAAAAATAATCTGAAAAACGCTTTTCAAATGACAAAAAAAATAGTACAATTAGAAAAAGTGTTGCTCATTGATGACATATATACAACAGGCAGTACCGCAGATGCGGCAGCGGATGCGCTGCACACGGCGGGCATACGGGATGTATATCTGTTATGTATCTGTATCGGAGGGGAAGAACAGGGAGGCTTGGAAGATGGAAGTAAGGACATGCAGGTCGTGCGGACGACTGTTTAATTATATCTCGGGACCGACAAGATGTCCCGCATGTATGGAGGCACTGGAGAAGAAGTTTCAGGAGGTTAAGACCTATATCTGGGAACATAAAGATGCCACAATCGCACAGATTTCAGAGGATATGGATGTTTCCACCAACCAGCTTCGCCAGTGGGTGCGTGAGGAACGACTGAGCTTTTCGGATGATTCGCCGGTAGGACTGGAGTGTGAGATGTGCGGAGCGACGATCAAGACCGGACGTTTCTGTGCGAACTGCAAGAGCAAGATCAACCAGACATTGTCCAGTGCGCTCACACCGAAGGTGACGAAAGAGCCGCGCATCAAGGACTATGGTGACCGCAAGAATAAGATGCGGTATTTGAAATAAGATCCGGAGAATCTGCAAAATACATAGGAAACACAGCTTGTAGCGGGCGCCGTTTTTACCAGCGGCGCTTTTTTCTTTTGTAATTCGTTAAAAACTATGATATAATACGAACAACTATGTAATAAACCAGAATGGGGTGTAATATGATTCATAACGAGCGCGTGCGCCATATGGTGCAATTACAGGCATTCAATGACCGCAAGGGAAGCGAATATTTTCCCGTGGTCAAATATTTTCGCGGAGATTTTGTAGGGCTGCATATGCTCAGTGCCTTTGTCAGCGGCACCGTCTGTTACGGTATCATACTGCTGATGTGGGGAGTTTGTAATATGGAAATGCTCATGACATCGATCCACACGATGGACTTAAAGCAGTTTGCGACGAAGATCGTGCTGCGGTATGTCGTATTTGTCGTGTTGTATCTGATAGCTGTATATATCTATGCGCAAATCAAATACACCCGTGCCAAAAAAGAGATGAAAAGCTACAACCGCCACCTGAAACGAGTGATTGCGAGCTTTGAACGGGACGGAGGAGAATCATGACAGCATTATTGGAGATAAAAGAACAGATCCGGGGATTCTGCAGCAGATATGAGATCTATCTGTACCCCGTGGTCAAGAGTATTCTGGCATTTATCACGTTTTTTGTGATCCGCTCAAGGCTGGGCTATATGACGCGGATCAACAGTATGACACTGGTTCTGGTGCTGGCATTGTCGTGTGCCTTGCTTCCGGTCAACATGATCGTCGTGTTTGCGGTGGCACTTGTGCTGCTGCATCTGTATTCGTTGTCGCTGGCAGCGTGTGCGGTATGTTTTCTGGTCATGCTCGTGATGTTTTTGCTGTATTTCAGATTTTTGCCGAAAAAAAGTTACTATGCGGTGCTCATGCCGCTCGCATTTGTGTTCCATATACCGTATGTGATGCCGGTCGCGATCGGACTGCTCTGTGAGAATCCGGTGTCGGTGCTGGCGATGGTATGCGGCGGGGTGATCTATTATCTGCTCGCAGGTATCGCGGCAAATGCATCCGGAATCGCGGAGATGGCAGAGGATGACTCGATCATCACGAAGTTCAGCGATGTGCTGAATCAGTTTATCGGCAATCGGGAAATGATCGCGATGCTGGCGATTCTGGTGCTGGCAGCGCTCGTCGTGTGGTTTTTGCGGCGGCTGGCAGTCGACCATGCATGGATCATTGCGATATCCACGGGCTGTCTGCTGCAACTGGTACTCACCCTGATCTGTGATTTGCAACTCAAGCTGGCAACAAGTATGCTCAGCGTGATACTCGGCGTGGTTGTGAGTGCGCTGGTCGGGCTGGTACTACAGTTTTTCTTTTTCAATCTGGACTATACGCGGACAGAGCGTGTCCAGTTTGAGGATGACGAATATTACTATTATGTAAAGGCTGTGCCGAAGATCTATGTGTCCGGTACGGACAAGAAAGTACAGAAATTCAGTGGAGAAGATGCGCAGATTTCCCGAAAGGATCTGGCGCAGGAGATGGATATAGACGAAGATCTGCTGGATTTCTAGCAGACGAAACCATCATCGGAAAGGAGAACACACGTGCAGGGAATCGTAAGCGGAATGGTAGCATTTCGTGATAAATATTTATTCTGGCTGAATATTCCGTCAGTGACGCCGACAGATGTTGTCGAGATCATACTGATCGCCTTTTTGCTGTACAGTATTTTAGTCTGGATCAAAAATACGCGGGCGTGGGTGCTGTTTAAAGGTATCATCATCATTGCTTTGTTTGTACTGCTCGCAGCGCTGTTCCAGATGAACACGATTCTGTGGCTGGCGAGCAGACTGATCAACGTCGGCATTATTGCACTCGCGGTAATCTTTCAGCCCGAACTGCGCAGAGCGTTGGACCAGCTCGGCAGAAAGCGGCTGTTCGGTATGTTTAGCTGGGACATCGACCGCGCGGTCAAGCGTTTTTCGGAGCGAACGGTCAATGAACTTGTCAAAGGAACCTTTGAGATGGCGAAGGTAAAGACCGGAGCACTGATCGTCGTAGAAAAGGATATTGTGCTCGGGGAATATGAGCGAACCGGAATTGCACTCGATTCACTCGTATCGAGCCAGCTGCTCATCAATATATTTGAGAAAAACACACCGTTACACGACGGTGCAGTCATTGTGCGCGGAGACCGGATCGTCTCTGCGACCTGCTATCTGCCGCTGTCAGACAATATGGAGCTGGATAAGGAGCTCGGCACGAGACACCGTGCGGCAGTCGGTATCAGTGAGGTCAGTGATTCGCTCACGATTATCGTGTCAGAGGAGACAGGGGCGGTATCGACAGCGATCGGCGGCGTGATTATACGCGGGCTGGATAACGAAGCTCTGAAAAAGCAGCTCATGGAACTGGCGGATGCCGGATACGGACAGTCGCGTCTGCAGAAGTTAAAGAGGAGGTTGGAGCATGGTCAGAAGAGTGTGGAAAGTCATAACGAATAACTTTGGACTCAAGCTCTTAGCGGCGCTGTTTGCGGTTATTTTGTGGCTTGTCGTGGTCAATATTGACGATCCCAAGCTCTCGCAGCGTTTCAGCGCGTCAGTCGTGATAGAAAATGCAGACTACCTGACCGGACAGGGCAAGTATTTTGAGGTACTGGATGACACGAATACGATTGTATTTACTGTTACAGCCAAGAGGTCTTATCTGGAAAAACTGAGCAACACGGACTTTAAGGCAGTAGCCAATATGGAAAATGCGGCGATCGACAATGAGACCGGCATCGGAAAGGTGCCGATCGAGGTGACGGCGCTGCGCTACAGCAGTCTGGTGACGATCAGCAAAGCGACACAGAATCTCGAGATCGCGCTCGATGAGCTGGCACAGCAGCAGTATATCGTCACTGTGGATACGACCGGTACGCTGCCGGATGGCTGCGCATTGGGTGAAGTGACTGTGTCCCCGAACCTGTTGAAAGTCTCAGGACCGCAGTCGGTAGTGAGCCAGATCGATCATGTGACGGCGAGCATCGATGTCACGAATATGACAGAGGATGTCGTAGCCAGCGTGATACCGGTATTGTATGATGCGGATGGCAATGTCGTGGATAAAAATAATCTGACACTCAACATGTCTACCGTGACCGTGACCGTGCGCATTCTCGATATCAAGGATGTTTCGCTCATGTTTAACGTGACGGGCACACCGGCGGACGGTTACGCATATATGGATATGGAGTACGAACCAAAGACGATCGCGATTAAGGGAACGGCTGCATCACTCAACAGCGTGACGATGGTCAATATTCCGGAATCCGCGCTGGATATCAGCGGTGCAAGGGATGACATCACGCAGGTGATCGATGTGTCCGAATATCTGCCGAGCGGGGTTACGATGGCAGATAAGAGTGATTCGAAGGTCACAGTCACCGTGCATATCGCGCGGCTTGCGACTAAGACAGTGAATATCTTCCCGTCGTCCGTACAGGTGCTGAATCTGCCGGAGGGCTACAAGCTGACGTTTGACGCTTCTGTGATCCGCGTCGCGCTCAGCGGTGTGGAGTCGGATATGGCGGCGCTCGATACGTCATCCATCGTAGCCAGCATTGATGCTGGACAGCTCACACCGGGCACACATGAGGTAGAACTCGTGCTTGATCTGGATGAAAATATTTATCACGAGCCGGTGACGGTGAGTGTGACGGTGAGTGAAGTACAGGAGGATCCGCCGGATACGCCGGAGGATCCGGGTACGGATGAACCGGTGGATGATCCGTCAGAGACGGATGAGTCAGACACGGATGAACAGATATAAGATTTTTATAAAACTTTCATATAGAACTTAATGATTCGGAGGAATGATACATGGCCAGATTATTTGGCACAGACGGCGTGCGCGGTGTAGCGGGCGCAGAGCTCACGATCGAGCTGGCAATGAAGCTCGGTCAGGCAGGAGCTTATGTTCTGACAAAAGAGAAAGCACATAAACCTACGATCCTCGTAGGCTGTGATACAAGAATATCCGGCGGAATGCTGGCAAATGCACTGGTAGCTGGTATCTGCTCGGTCGGAGCGGATGCGGTTCATGTCGGGGTGCTGCCGACACCGGCAGTTGCCTATCTCACGCGCAAGCACAAGGTAGATGCGGGCGTCGTGATCTCGGCATCGCACAACCCGATGGAATTCAACGGCATCAAATTTTTTAACGGCGAGGGCTACAAGCTGCCGGATCAGCTGGAGGATGAGATCGAGGAGCTGATCAACAACAATATGGCAGGCATACAGCTGCCGACCGGCTCCGGTATCGGCAGGGTGGAGTACCGCTTTGACCTGCAGGATGAATATATCCGTTTTATGAAGGAATGCGTACCGGTGGATCTGAGCGGGCTGCGCATTGTGGTCGACTGCGCGGAGGGAGCCTCTTACCAGACTTCCGTACAGACCCTGCGGCAGCTCGGCGCAGATCTGATTCCGCTGCATACTGATCCGGACGGAACGAACATCAATGCGAACTGCGGTTCTACCCACATGGGAGAATTGCAGGCGCGTGTCGTCTATGAAAAGGCGGATGTCGGACTCGCGTTTGATGGGGATGCTGACCGTCTGCTCGCTGTCGACGAGAACGGTACGATTGTGGATGGCGACAAGCTGCTGGCGATCTGCGGCAGCCATATGAAGCGCAAAGGCACACTCAAAAAGGACACGATTGTTGTGACCGTCATGTCCAATCTGGGATTTTTCACGATGTGTGAGCGCGAGGGGCTGCATGCGGAAAAGACGAAGGTCGGAGACCGGTACGTTTTGGAGAATATGCTGGAAAATGGCTATAATATCGGTGGAGAGCAGAGCGGACATATCATCTTTTTGGATGACAATACGACCGGAGACGGTCTGCTGAGCGCGCTGCATCTGCTCGAAGTCATGGTAGAGACAAAGGAGCCGCTGTCGAAGCTGGCACAGATCATGGAGATTTATCCGCAGGCACTGGTCAATGCAAAGGTGCCGAACCACAAAAAGGAACATTTTATGGAGTACACCGAGATTGCGCATGCGATTGAGGAACTCGAACAGAAATTTAACGGAGAGGGCAGAGTGCTCATACGTCCGTCCGGCACAGAGCCGCTCGTGCGTGTCATGATCGAGGGAAAGGATCAGGCACAGATCGAGAAAGAGGCACGTGCGCTGGCAGAGTTGATCACGAATACAATGCTATAGGAGCAAACAATGGTTCATCAGAAAGTAATCGTAAAAAATCCGACCGGTCTGCATCTGCGTCCGGCGGGGGTACTGTGTAATGAGGCAGTAAAATATAAGAGCAGAGTCTATTTTCACTACGGGGACGACGAGGCAAATGCTAAGAGCGTGCTGAGTGTCCTCGGCGCATGTATCAAATGCGGCACGGAGCTGGAATTTGAGTGCGAGGGTGAGGATGAGATCGAGGCACTGGCTGCGGTTGTTGCAGTCGTGGAGAGCGGGCTGGGCGAATAATCGGCCTTGCAGTCTCACGAAAGGGGAAGCTTCGGGGATACTAAAGGAGCAGAAAAATGGAAAATAAACACTATCAGTACAAGCGGATATTTATGTTCTGGGCGAGCGTGCTGTTTGTCGCAGCCCAGACAGCGATATACGCATGGCAGTGGTACAATATCTATGCAAATATCGTGCTGGTCAAATACTATCGGCGTGGAAACTGGGCGATCATCGCGCTGTATGCACTGTATTGTGTACTGTTTTTAAAAATATTCGGCGGATTCAAGGTCGGATACCTGAGAAATATGGATGCGCTGTATGGACAGGCACTCGCGATCTTTTTCCAGAATGTAGCTGCGTACCTGCAGCTGGCATTGCTGGGTTTGTGGCGGTTCGGAACGCATCTGGAGCACTTTGTCTATCTGGTTATCATAGAGGCGGGGCTGGCGATTCTGTGGACGCTGCTCACCAGACATTTATATGCAAAGATTTATCCACCGCATCAGATGTTGCTGATCTATGGAGACATCAGTCCACAAAACCTGATTTCTAAGCTGGATTCGAGACAGGACCGTTATCAGATCCGTGAGACGATCCGTCTGGATGCGGGCATGGATGCAATCTTAGAAAAAATCAAGGAATACGATACGATTATTATCGGGGATATTCCGTCGCATGAACGCAACCAGTTTTTAAAATTCTGTTACTGGCATGAGATCCGCTGCTACAGCATTCCGAAGATTTCTGATATTATCATCACCGGATCGGACAGGATCGATCTGTTTGACAGTATCCTGATGCTGAGCCGGAACAACGGATTGACGATCGGGGAGCGCTTTTTTAAGCGTCTGATGGACATTGTGATCTCGTTGGTCGCATGTGTCATCCTTTCGCCGATCATGCTGATCATTATGATTGCGATCAAGGCATATGACCACGGTCCGATTTTTTATACGCAGGAACGTATTACGAAGGATGGTAAGCCGTTCCAGATCCTCAAATTCCGCAGTATGATCGTGGAATCGGAGGAAGAGGGTGCGAGACTCGCGTCTGCAAATGATGACCGTATCACACCGGTGGGACACATCATCAGGCGCACGCATTTTGACGAGCTGCCTCAGTTGTTCAATATCCTAAAGGGTGAGATGTCCGTTGTCGGTCCCAGACCGGAGCGGAGGGAGATCTTTGAGCAGTATGAGGAGAGCATTCCCGAGTTCAAATTCCGTCTGAAAATGAAGGCGGGTCTGACCGGATACGCGCAGGTTTACGGGCAGTACAATACCGTACCCTATGACAAGCTCAAGCTCGATCTGACTTATATCGAAGAATATTCATTCTGGCTCGATGTCAAGCTGTGTTTCCTCACGGTAAAGATCCTGTTCCAGAAAGAAAAATCAGAGGGCGTGGACGATTCGCAGACGACGGCGTTACAGTGAATGCCCACGGTCAGGTAGGAGATACAGATGCTCGTATCAGTTATTATACCGGCATATAATGCCCAAAAATATATCGCCAATGCTGTCCGTTCCGCGTTAGAGCAGGAAGGCGTCGCGGAGGACGAGCGGGAGATCATCGTGATCAACGATTGCAGCAGCGATCACACGCACATTGTCATGGAGGACTTTGCGCGTGATCCGGCAGTCAGATATGTGGAAAATGAGTACAACTGCGGGGTCGCGGAGACGAGAAACCGTGGCATACGGATGGCGCGCGGCAAATATATCGCATTTCTCGATGCGGACGACTGGTGGGAGCCAGACAAACTCGCCGCACAGCTCACGCTGCTTGAGCGCACCGGAGCACCGCTGTGCTACAGTGCCCGCCAACTGCATGAAGCGGATGGCACACCGACCGGACGCACGATCCGTGTGCCGGAGCGCGTGACTTATGAACAACTGCTGTACACAAATGTGATTCCCTGCGGATCGGTCGTGATGCGTACCGACATCGCAAAGGAGTTTTACATGAGCCATGCGGAGCTGCACGAGGACTACATTCTCTGGCTGCAGGTGTTGAAAGCCTACGGTGCGGCAGTCGGCATCGATGAGCCGTACCTGCACTGCCGGCTGAGCGAGGGCGGAAAATCGCGCAATAAGCTGCGGTCTGCACAGATGCAGTACGGTGTGTACCGGCTGATGGGATTTGGAATTATAAAAAGCATGTATTATCTGTGCTCTTATGCATGGCATGGAGTGAAAAAATATTACGGCTCATAGCCGCAGATCATACACAGAGGGAACAAAAAAGAGGAGCAACGATGCTGAAGATATACATCTGTCCGGAATGCGGATGGCTGCGGACGGTATCGCGCCGCAAGGATGTGGAGTGCCACCGGTGCGGCAATACAGTCATGGAGCTGACAAAACTGGATTATGAGACATATGCGGGGATGAGTGAACAGGAGCGCACAGACTATGTACAGAGCTGGTGCTACATCCATGCAAAGAATCATTCGCAAAAATCGAAAATGGACGATTGACAGATCCTGCGAATTAGACTAAAATTGTGATGTTTAGTTTACGTTGCCATGCATCCGCAAGAAACTGCCAGTGGCAGGTTCTGTAGGTTAGGGGATTATCACAGGACAAATAAAAATACGAAGGAGCCGTCATGAGCAAGAAGAATCAGCAAAGTACGCTGGATCCCAGAGAACAGAAGAAGCTGTTAAAGAAAAAGAGAAAAAAACGCAAGATCATCCTGCTGGTCGTAGAAGTACTGGTACTGTTAATTGTACTCGGCATGTTATATGTCTGGCAGGCATTGAATAAAATAGAAAAAGATCCGCCTGCAAACACCAATGATAATACACAGGAAGATATGACTACCAACGAGGATCAGTTGGAGGATGAGACCATAGAGATCATGAAGGGATACGAGGATGTCGCGTTGTTCGGTGTAGACAACTATTTCAACGGACACGCCGATTCCGGTAATTCCGATGTGATCATGATCGCCAGCATCAACAATGACACCAAGGAAGTAAAGCTCGTATCCATATACCGCGATACGTTCCTCGATACCGATATCAACCGTGATACATCGCCGAATTTCCACAAGGCAAACCGCGCGTTTGCGATCGGAGGCGCGACACAGGCATGTAATATGCTGAATGCCAGCCTGGATCTGGACATTGAGCATTACATCACTGTGGATTTCAAGGTTGTGACAGATGTCGTCAATATGCTCGGCGGTGTGGATATCGATGTCGATGCCGCAGAATTAAAATACATCAACCACCATATTGACACGACTGCAAAAGCGACCGGAGATACACCGGTGCATCTGACAACGACTGGTATGCAGACGCTCAACGGTACGCAGGCGACCGCCTATGCGCGTATCCGTTCGACTGCGGGCAGCGATTTTGCACGTGCGGAGCGTCAGCGTGAGGTCATCAACGAGGTCGTAAAGAAAGCAAAGAAGTCAGATCTCGCGACGATCAACAAGATCATCAATCAGGTATTTCCTGAGATCAGTACCAATTATACCAATATGGACATTATCCGCCTTGCGTCCAGCATGTTCAGCTATGAACTCGCGGATTCGACCGGATTCCCGTTCAGTAAATATCCGGCAAGACTCGGTGGCAGCAAGGGAGATGTCGTGATCTGTGCCGACTTGGAGAATAATGTTCGCGCATTGCACCGTTATCTCTACAATGACACCGAATACGTGCCGTCAGGAACAGTTATCAATTACAGTAACCTGATCACGACCAATTATGGCATCACGTTAGACCACGGAGACAATCCGGAGGCGGTGCAGGGTGGAACGATCGCCAGTGACAATTTTGATGCACCGGCGGAGACAGATACTACAACGACACAATAACAGAACAATCATACAAGCAAAATGATACCCGAGGACATCTGTTCTCGGGTAATCTTGGATATATTGGCAAAACAGACAGGAGGAACATAATATGTGTGGAATCGTAGGATTTATAGGTAGACAGCAGGCAGCGCCGATCCTTTTGGATGGACTGTCCAAGCTGGAATACCGGGGCTATGACTCGGCAGGATTGGCAGTCTATGATGGACAGAACATTCGAGTGGAAAAAAGTACCGGACGGCTCAAGGTGCTGAGCGAGCTGACCCATGACGGCAGCACGATGCCCGGTACAGTCGGCATCGGACACACCCGTTGGGCGACGCATGGCGAGCCGAGCGACCGCAATGCGCATCCGCAGTGCAACACCGCAGGCAGTATTGCAGTCGTACACAACGGTATTATAGAGAACTATTTAAAATTAAAGAAAAAGCTGCTCGATCACGGCTATGAATTTACTTCTGATACAGATACCGAGGTCGTTGCACAGCTTTTAGACTACTATTATAAAAAGACAAACGGTGATATTATCGATACGATCACCAAGGTTATGCACCGCGTGGAGGGTTCCTATGCGCTCGGCATCATTTTTGCAGAGCAGCCGGATCATGTCTATGCGCTGCGCAAGGATGCACCGCTCATCGTCGGCAAATCCAAAGACGGCAATCTGATTGCTTCCGATGTGCCCGCGATCCTCAAATACACACGTGATGTGTATTTTATTGAGAACGAGGAGATTGCATGTCTCACAGAGGATGATATTAAATTTTATAACATTGACGGCGAGCCAATCGAAAAGACGAGCCGCACGATTGAATGGGATATCAATGCCGCAGAGAAGGGCGGCTACGAGCATTTCATGCTCAAGGAGATGTATGAACAGCCCAAGACCGTGCGTGATACACTCAGCCCGCGCATCAAGGACGGACAGATCGTGATCGAGGAGCTCGGTATGAGCGATGAGGAGATCTGCGCGATCGAACGCATCCATATTGTAGCGTGCGGCAGCGCCTACCATACGGGTGTGACGGCAAAATATATTATGGAAGGTCTGGCGCGTATTCCGGTTGAGGTTGATCTTGCCAGCGAATTCCGTTACCGCGATCCGATCCTGAACCAAAATGACCTCGTCGTGATCATCAGTCAGTCCGGAGAGACGGCAGATTCGCTCGCGGCACTGCGTGAGGCAAAGGCGCAGGGAGTCAAGACACTCGGCATCATCAATGTGGTAGGCAGCTCGATCGCGCGTGAGGCAGACCGTGTCATGTATACATGGGCAGGCCCCGAGATCGCAGTCGCTACGACAAAGGCATATACGGCACAGTTGATCGCGCATTATCTGCTCGCGATCCATTTTGCACAGGTGAAAGGTCAGGTCACCGACGAGGAAGTAGCGGAAATGCTCACAGACCTCAAAGCCATCCCTGCCCAGATTGAGATGCTGCTCGCCAACAAGGAACATATCCAGAAGATCGCCAACCGCTACGTCGGCGCGCGTGATGTATTTTTCATTGGCAGGGGTATTGACTACGCGATCGGCATGGAGGGCTCGCTCAAGCTCAAGGAGATTTCCTATATTCATTCCGAGGCGTATGCAGCCGGAGAACTCAAGCACGGAACGATCTCTCTGATTGAGGAGGGCACGCTTGTTGCTGCGCTCGTGACACAGAAGGATCTGTATAAAAAGACACTGAGCAACATCGTTGAAGTGCGTTCCCGCGGAGCAGTTGTGCTCGCAGTCACGAACGAGGACAATACGGAGATCGAAAAAAATGCGGATTATGTGATCTACATTCCGCAGACGAATAAATATTTTACGAATTCACTCGCGATCATACCGTTACAGCTCTTTGCGTATTATGTATCCGTCGGCAGGGGCTGTGATGTGGATAAGCCGAGAAATCTCGCAAAATCTGTCACAGTAGAGTGATTTCAGGTAAAATTACACAGGAATGACAAAGTTAGAACACAATTCAGACACAACTTTCTTATAAACTGAGCAGTATCAGATGAAGGAAAGAACTTCAAACGGATGAAAAAACAGCTCAGTTTTAAGGAGGCATGACATATGGACAATTATAACAACGACAATCAAAACGGCTATAACAGCTATGGACAGAACAACTACAACACCGGTAATATGAACGGCTATCCAGTAGATCCGGACAATAACAGCTACAGTTATACCGGAGCGGGCGCGGAGCAGACTTACAGCCAGCAGGCGCAGGGACAGAGCCAGACGCAGAACCAGCAGTCACAGGACCGTTACTACAGCCCCTACGAGCGCCGTACGATGGAGGAGGACAACAGCCGCAAGGCGCGCAGGGAGCGCCGCCGTCAGGAGAAACGTGCAAACAGACAGAACAAGCCGCACGGCTTTGGTGTGACATTAGCCAAATGTGCATGTCTGGCAGCGACGTTTGGACTCGTCGCAGGCGGTGTGTTTGGCGGAGTCAATTATTATCTGATTCCGGAAAAGGAGCAGACCGTTGTACAGGAGCAGACCTCCGCACTGGCTACGACTTCACAGGAAAGTGACAAGACGACATCGACCGCACTCAGTGGTGGTGTCATTGCTACCGATGTATCCGGCATCGTTGAAGAGGCAATGCCCAGTATCGTGTCAATTACGAACATGACAGAGACCGAGTACCGCACATGGTTCGGACAGACCTACTCACAGGAAAACGACTACGCGGGCAGCGGTATCATCGTCAGCGAGGATGACAAATACCTCTATATCGCAACCAACAACCACGTAGTAGACGGCGCAAAGACACTGACCGTCAAGTTCTGCGATGACAACACCGTCGCAGCGGAGGTCAAAGGCACCAGTCCCAGCAACGATCTGGCAGTCGTCAAAGTCGCAAAGGATGATGTTGAGCAGGAAACCATGGATGCGATCCGCATCGCCACCATCAATGACGAGGGCAACGAGAAAGTCGGTGAGCCGGTGATCGCCATCGGTAATGCATTAGGCTACGGACAGTCAGTGACCAGCGGCATCATCAGTGCATTGAACCGTGAAGTAACCGCACAGGACAGCACAACGGGCGAGACCTATGCCAATACACTGACACAGACAGATGCCAGCATCAACCCCGGTAACTCCGGCGGCGCACTGCTCAATGCAAAGGGTGAAGTCATCGGCATCAATTCCTCCAAGATGGGTGGAGAATATGTGGACGGTGTCGGTTTTGCAATTCCTATGACGACCGCAGCACCGATCATCAATGAGCTGATCACCAGAGAAAAAGTCACAGACGACAAGGCAGCATTCCTCGGAGTCAGCGGTATCGATGTCGATGATTCCGTATCACAGATGTACAATATGCCCAGCGGTATCTACGTTGCAAAGGTGTATGAGGGCAGCGCAGCAGCAGAGGCAGGCATCCAGCAGGGTGACATCATCACCGCCTTTGACGGACAGGATGTAAGCACCATGGAAGAGATGCAGGAGCTGTTACAGTACCGCGCAGCAGGCACCAAGGTCAATATCACGATCAACCGTGCCGATAACGGCAAATATGTTGAGCAGAAAGTCGAAGTAACACTCGGCAGCAAAAACTAATTTTCATAAGGTTTCTAAGATCGAAAAGGCATGATTCGCGCTTGAATCATGCCTTTTCATGTGATAGACTAAAGATTAGCATTGTATAGAAAATTTCCGTGGAGGAAAACAGAATGAAAAACGGCATGAAAAAAAGAAAAATTGTCATAGCACTCGGACATGAGGCACTCGGAACGACGCTGCCGGAGCAGAAAGAGGCGACAAAGCGCACCGCAAAAGCAGTCGCAGATCTGATCAGCGAGGATGCGCAGGTCATCATCACCCACAGCAACGGGCCGCAGGTCGGCATGATCCATACCGCCATGTCAGAGTTTGCCAGATTATATCCGGAATATACAGCGACACCGATGAGTGTCTGCTCCGCGATGAGTCAGGGCTATATCGGCTACGATTTGCAGAATGCGATTCGTACCGAGCTGTTAAACCGCGGCATTTACAAGCCGGTAGCGACCATACTCACACAGGTAACGGTAGATCCGTATGATGAGGCGTTTTATGAGCCGACCAAGATCATCGGGCGTGTGATGAACCGTGAGGATGCAGACGCAGAGGAGAAAAAGGGCAATCACATCACTGCGGTAGAGGGCGGTTACCGCCGTATCGTGGCAGCTCCGAAACCGATCGGTATCGTGGAGATCGACAGCATCCGGGCACTCGTGGATGCGGATCAGGTCGTGATCGCATGTGGCGGCGGCGGTATTCCGGTGCTGGATCAGGCGCACAACCTACAGGGAGCAAGTGCTGTCATTGAAAAGGATCTCGCAGCAGCAAAGCTCGCGGAGCTGGTCGATGCGGATGAACTGATTATTCTGACAGGGGAAGATCACGTATACCTTGATTACGGTCAGCCCAATCAGCGTCCGATCGAGCAGATGAGCACTGCTGAGGCGCAGGAATACATCCATGAGGGCGTGTTTGAGGAAGGCACGATCCTGCCGAAGATCGAGGCAGCCATTGACTTTATCGGTAATTCAGCCATCCGTAAGGCAACGATCGCGCGGCTCGGCATCCGTCCGGAGACCGGAAAAGAAACATTGGACGGAACAGTGATCCATAAATAAAAATAGTTACAGTGCATATATGAGGCGGCACCGAAACAACGATGCCGTCTTATTTGCTGTCATGCCGCAGTAGCGGGCAGACCCTAAAAATGAACCGGTTTTGTCCGTACTATTATAAAGTAACGTTTTTTTAGAAGTTTTTAAAAGAAAGTAGAAACAGGCACCAGAAAGGAACTAGCATGAAATTACACACGAAAAACCACATGCCAACTACACGGCATATTCTGCGGCGTACAGTTGCGGGATTGCTGGCAGCGGCGACACTGATATGTACACTGCCGGGAGATCTGACACCGGTATACGCCGCGCAGACGCGGACGCAGAGCCTGCGGTCACTCGGCATTATCGATGCAGCCGGAGAGGAGGATGTGACAAATGACCTGAGTGATCTGGCGGACATACCTGCATCACAGGCGCAGATAGCGGCGGCAGATAACGGAGATATGATCATCGCGATCGATGCCGGACACGGTGGTTCGGACACGGGAGCAGTCTACGGCGGAATGCAGGAAAAGGATGTAAACCTGAAAATTGCACAGTATATCAAAGCATACATGGCAGAATACGCCGGAGTACAGGTCTATCTGACCCGGGACAGCGATCAGGCAGTCGAGCTCAGCGCGCGTGTCGAGCAGGCAGCGGCGGCGGGAGCGGATGTATTCATCAGTATACATAACAATGCTTCTTCCAATCTGAATACGAGCGGAAGCATGGTATTTTATCCCAACAGCAATTATCGTCCGAAACTGGGCACTGAGGGCGCAGGACTCGCACAGAGCATTCTCGACCAGTTGACCTCACTCGGACTTACAGATCTGGGCATCCGGACTAGGGATTCCGAGAATAAAACGAAATATAAGGATGGCAGTCTGGCTGATTATTACAGCGTGATCCGTAATTCCAAACTGCAAAACCTCACCGGACTTATCGTAGAGCACGCATTTGTATCGTGTGAGGCTGATCGGAAAAACTATCTGGGCACTGATGCACAGCTCAAAGCGCTCGCGCTCGCAGATGTCAAGGGTATCGTGAACTACTACGGACTGGAGTATATCGGACTGGACAAGCCGGCAGTGACACTGAGCGCGCCGGGCTATAAGCAGTTGGAGATCTCATGGGATGAGCAGGAGGACGCACGCGGCTATCTCGTATACCGCTCAGAAAAGAAAAACAGCGGTTATAAAAAAATTGCGACAGTCACCGGCAGCTACAACACAACCTATGTGGATACCGGACTTGCATTAAACAAAAACTACTATTATAAAGTAAAAGCCTACCGGAAGATGAATGGTGTCACCTATTACAGTCCGGAGTCGCGGATCTTAAAGGGAAATGTGATTGGCGGCACACAGCTTACCGAGGTCAAACAGAGCGGAGAGAGCATGAAACTCACGTGGAAGGCAATGTCAGACGCAGATGGATATGTGATCTCCCGCAGTGAGGATGGTGGCAGCTATGTACGCATCGCAGAGATTGACGATCCGTCACGGACAACCTACACAGACAATGACATATTCAGCGAGATCACCTATCGTTATCGGATCCGTCCGCTTCATTATCTGTATGGCAATGAGGGTTACGGTAAAATGTCCACGACAGTGACAGTCAGCTATCTCGATCCGCCGGAAATCAAGCGGACGACACTGCGCAGCGACGGCAAGATCAAGGTCACATGGTCGCAGGTCAGCGGAGCATCCAGATATGCGTTACAGCGCAAAACAGGTGAAAACGGCACGTATCAGACTGTCGCTACCTTAAAGGGAGAGGCGACGACCAGCTATATTGATACAAAGGTAGAGATTGCAAAAGAGTATTATTACCGTGTGAAAGCATACAATGAGCACGGTGTTGTCAAGGGATCATCCATGTATTCGGATTACTTTGATGTGTTCAACTTTAAGACACCGGAATTTACGGATGTGTCTATTTCCGGCAAAAAGCCCGGTGTGTCACTGACATGGTCAAAAACACCGTTTGCGGAAGGTTACAGGATTTACCGCAGTGAGACCGAGGAAGGCGGTTATACGCGCATCGCTACCGTAAAGGGTTCAAGCACGGTAACTTACCTCGATACTTCAGGCACAGAGATCGGAACTACTTATTATTATAAAGTACGCGCATATGTGACCCAGTCGAAAAAAACGGTACTTTCCTATGTCTCAGATCCGAGAGCCGTTACACCCGGATACGCGATCATGGGAGAGAGCAGCACGACTGCAGCAAAAATGGCAAACTGGTACATCGCGCGCGGCGGCGTCTATCCCGAGGAGATCTACAGTGAATACGGCGCACCGACCTTAAAGGACTTCTGCAAGATCGTATACAATGAGGCAAAAGCAGAGGGTGTAAAGGCGGAAGTGCTCTTTGCACAGATCTGTAAAGAAACCGGTTTCCTGCGCTTTGGCGGAGACGTACAGCCTGAACAGTGCAACTTCGGCGGAATCGGAGCGACCGGGGGCGGCGCGGCAGGTGCAGAATTTCCGGATGTACAGACCGGTATCCGCGCGCAGGTACAGCACTTAAAGGCATACGCCAGCGACCAGCCGCTGAATAGGGAGTGCGTAGACCCGCGGTTCACCTACGTGACCCGTTGCGCAGCGATCTACGTTGAGTGGCTCGGCGTTCACGAGAACCCCACCGGAGCAGGCTGGGCAACCGGAAAGAACTATGGTTACAGTCTCAGGGATGACTATATCAGCTCGTTGTTGAGTTATTAAGACCAAACATATATTATATATGGCAAAAGAGAACCCGAGATCCTCTGATTCTGAGGATTCAGGGTTCTCTTTTTGGATAAAATATTATTGTGATAAAAAGATTTACTTGGAATCATATTGTGATAGAATAAAAATAAATCATTTTCGCGGAGGATTACAAATGGAGCAGATATTTATAAAGAACATAAAAATAAACAAAGTTCGTCATCTGAAAGAAATATGTATACCGCTTAAAGAAAATCAATGCAGACATCTGATATTGACAGGTAAGAATGGTAGTGGAAAAACCAGTGTCCTTGATGCAATGGCGACGTTTATTGGTACGGTTACATCAGGAAGAAGCCCGGAACGATTATTGGAAGACATAAATGATGCAAAGCAGAGAAAAAAATACTTTGCGAAAAAATATGATGAATTTAGTTTGAGTCAAAGCGAGGAGGTTTTGAAGTATAAAGAAGAAAGATTAAAAAACGCTGTTGCAGGTGTCTGGCTTGAGTTTAATAATTCTTTTGTTGAGATAAAGAAAAGATTTGAAGCAGGAAATTTTGTGGTGGCATATTATAAAGCTGAGCGTGTGTTTGACGCTGAGGAACCTAAACATGTGGAAAAGGTTCAATTGAAATCGGATTATGGAATAGATGACATGCCCCGAAAAGAATTTATAAAGTATTTGCTTGATTTAAAAATGACGGAAGCTTTAGCACGTTCGAATGGAAAGAAAGACAAGGCAGATGCTATTTCTGCTTGGTTTGAGAATTTTAATGGACTTCTGAAACAGATCTTTGATGATGAGTCTGTCAGACTGGATTTTGATGAGGAAACATTTAAATTTTCAATTGTAATGGATAAAAGAGAGTCGTTTGATTTCAATACACTTTCAAGTGGATATGCGGCTGTTTTGGATATAGTGGTCGATCTTATGATCCGAATGGAAAAGAAGACCGGTAGATCGTTTGATTTCAACATATCGGGTGTAGTTTTAATTGATGAAATAGAGACACATCTGCATCTTGAATTGCAGAAAAATGTAATGAAGCTGCTTACAACGGTATTTCCCAATGTTCAATTCATAGTATCCAGTCATTCGCCGTTCATTCTCAATAGCATAGACAATGTTATTATCTATGATCTGGAAAAGAATTTACTTGTTGAGAATGGATTGTCAGATGTACCTTATAGTGGCATTGTTGAGGGATATTTTCATGCAGATGAGTTATCTGCTGAGCTTCGGGAAAAATTTGAAAATTATAAGAGGATAGCAAATAAATCAGTGCTTGAGCCGGAGGATTATGATGAGATAGCCGATCTGGAGATGTATTTAGATGAAATCCCTGACTACCTTGCTTTAGAACTTACTACGGAATATCAGGAACTGAAAGCAAAGCTGAGAGCAAGGGAGGCATAGGGGTATGGTAAAAATAGAACGTAGCCAGCCTGCACCGAAATCTCTTGCCGAGGAGAAGACAAAGGTGGGGGGAAGTTATGAAAAATCGGATGTTGTGGAAAGGCTGGCAAAAGATTTTCATAATAAATGCTATATTTGTGAAATCGATAAGTTGCAAGATCCGCAGGTCGAACATTTGAAACCACATTTTAAGGGTAAATATATTGACTTGAAATTTGATTGGAATAATTTGTTTTGGTCATGTGCGCATTGCAATGGAGTGAAAAATCAGAGAAAGTATGATAATCATGTTATTGATTGTTGCAGTTCAGATCCGGAGCAAAGAATTTATTTTAGGCTGCATGATGGAAATACAGATGTACAGGCAATCAATTCACAGGATGTAGACGCAAATATAACGGCGGAACTGGTTACAGAGGTTTTTAATAAAGTGAATACTGGAATGCGGGTATATAAAAGTAATTTGCGCTTTGAGGAACTGAACAGGGAGATGAATAAACTGTATAGCACATTGAGCGAGTTAGCCAAAAATCCAAATTCTGCATTTGCGCTGAAGAAATTGCAGGCGTTAATAAGAAAGGAATCAAGGTTTGCGGCATTTAAAAGATGCTATATTAGGGAAAATGTGTCTGAGTATGCGGATTATTTGAAAACTCTATAGAATGATTACTGTAATCTGCACTGGAAAGTGTTACAAAAATATTACATAAATAATTCAAACATATTTAATAAAAAATATTTGAAAAAAATTACGGCGACCCCACTTTTTTGAGAGGGGCCGCCGTAATTATATAGTGTCGGAACCAAAGAACAGTATCTTTTGTGGGAAGTGGCAATGAATTGTCCGAATTTTTTTGACAAATTGGCAGATATGCTATGGACAATTTGCTGAGGATATTGTATACTTAGGTGACAAAAATAAACATCATACGAGAGTATGACAAAATTTAAGGAGGAAAAGGACATGAAAAAGAGTTTCATGACGAGAGCACTTGCTACAGGATTATCCTTAGCAATGGCGTTCTCACTGACAGCTGCAACAAATGTAACAACAGCAGCTGCAGCAGCAAAGCCTGCTATGAAAGCTTCTAAGATGACCGTTAAAGAGGGCAAATCTAAGACTTTCTTAGCAACAGCTAAAACGCTGAAGACCTACAAGATCACTAAAGCAAAAGTGAAGAATGCTTCAGCAAAGCAGTACATCAGCGTTAAGAAAAACGCAAAGGGTACTGGTATCGTAGTAACAGGTAAGAAGGCTGGCACAACAGCTCGCAAGATCGTTATTACATTCAAGAACAAGAAGACTAAGAAGACAACAAACCTTACTACTAAAGTAGTGGTCAAGGCTGTTGAGCAGAAGCCCGAAGAAGAGAAGCTGACAATGACAGCTGCTGTAAAGGGTGTTAAGACTATTGAGGTTAACTTCAATAAGACAATCGCTTCTCCTGACGCTGTAAAGGTTACAGTTAAGAAGGGAACCGCTGCAAGAGATTGCAAGGCTACCGTTGATGGATCCAAGATCACTGTAGCAATGGAAGCTAAGCTGACCGCTGGTACTTATACCGTATCTGTTGAGGGTGTTGATACCGCAGCTATGACAGCAGATGTTGTTGTAGAGAAGGATGAGACATTAACATCTTTCGAGATCGCAGATTATCTTACAGCTGAGAGCGAGACTGCTACTACAAATGGTGCAATCAAGTTCGCTGCATTAAACCAGTACGGCGAAAAGATGACCTCTACAGATCCTACTGTTACCTGCTCTTTCAGCTCAGATGTTAAGGTTACCAAATCTGCTACCGCAACAAAAGAGGGCGAGATCACTGTAAAGAACATCAACCCCACGCTTGCGATTGTTGGAACAAAGGGAACAGTTGTATTAGTTGGTGACAAGGGTATCACTGCATCAAAGGAGATCTCTTACAACGTAGCACCTACTGCTACTACTGTAGAGCTTGTTGGCGCATACCACAAGAATTCTGCCAGCCTGAAGAATATCACAGAAGATGATACTGTTTCAGATTATGAGCTGTTATTTACAGTAAAGGATCAGTACGGCTATGATATGGATGTTGCTAAGCTTAAGAATTTACAGCTCAGCTTAGTTGGAGGTCTTACCGGCTTGGCTCTGGAAGCTAAACCCTCACTGACAACCAGAACATATAATGGTGTTGACTATGTATCACTTGCTTTAGTAGGTGGCAAGGCAACTGCCGGTGATGCAACACTTATGATCGTAAACCCGTACAAGGGATTACTGCTCAACACAACAGTAACAGTTGCTAAAAATATCGTTATCAAGAGCATCTCTATCACCGCAGACAATGGTGTATATGACAATCAGGATAATGAGATGGGTTACGAGTTTGTAGATGCTGACGGAAAGTCTATTACTAGCTATGCAGAGCTGACAAATGTAGTTGCTCTTGACTCAAGAATGCGTTTCGAGAGAAAATCTGATGGAACAGCTAAGTTACTCTTTAAGCCCGTTAAGGCAGTTGTTAAGAGTGATACGAAATCTAACAAGAATTCAACTCCTGTTGTTGCAATCGTTTCTGCAAACAAGATGACTAGCGGCGATTATCTGATGAAGACATTTACATTCACTGTAAATGAGGAGCGTGTTGTAACTGGCGTTACTGGTATTAAGTCAGATGTAGTAACCTCTATGTCAAAGAACAACAAAAAGGGATTAACCATTAAGTCTACCGATCTCCTTTTAGCAGATCAGTATTCAAATAAGGTAACCTCTGATGAGGGAATCTTTAATAAGAGCATTTATAAGAACACAGTTCCTGCAAAGGCATCTGGAACAGCTGTTTACGTTGATGCTAATAATTGCGTTGACGATTCTACTTCTGATTTCAGTAAGAATGAATTGAAAGTAACTCCTACCGGTGTAGGTACAGCTACTGTATACTTGAAATACAGTACTGGTGGTGACAAGGCTGTAACAGCTAGTGCATCTGATTATGACGCTAAGTTCAGCATTTCTGTATATGATACATCTAATGTAGATGTAAGCACATTAGCAATTGATTCTATCAATGATGGATTTGCTGTAAAGCTTAATGCTGATGGCGATGCTGCTGTAAAAGATTTAACAGTAGATGATGTTAAGGTAGTTGCTATGGTTGGCGGTACCAAGACAGTTATTCCTTCTTCTCAGTATGTAATTGTTAAGAATGAGAATAATACTCTTTCAAAAGCAGAGGTTAATGCTGGCACAGATACCAAGACTGCTAAGTTAACCGTACAGGTAACTACATGGGATTCTTCTAATACTCCGATTGAGACAGAGATTTCCAAGGAATATGAGGTATCTAAGGCTGGTGCTAAGTTATACAAAGTAACTGGTGCTAAGGATTTAACAGAGACTATTAGCGCTGCTAAGACAGTAACAGGAGCTGCATTTGTTGGTCAGTTTGATTTTGTTGATCAGTATAACGAAGCTGTAACTTCAACAACCAAGACTGACAGTGTAACTTATGTTATCGAGAATGTTTCTGCTACTAACAAGTCAGGATATACAATTTCGTTTAACACCAAAAATCAGGCTCAGCTTGAGATCAAGGAAGTCGGCACATATACATTCAAGATCACTGTAACCGCTCCTAATGGATCTACTAAGTCTTTCAATTACAATGTAACTTATAGCAAGTAGTTCTTACAACGGGCTATACTAAACAGCTTCGGCGATTTCGCCGAAGCTGTTTTTACATTGCAAAATATTATCGTAAATCGCACCATACATATACATCCAGCATAATCATGCATATTTCCACATTTATTGATGCTTTAATTGAATAATACAAACAACCGTGCTAAAATAGATGCAGTTCAATAAAAAAGGAGTACATATCATATGAAAAAAACAACTGAAAAACAGATCTGCATGATTCCCATAGCGCTATGGTTTGTGATCATACCGATAATCGTAAAGGTCAAATTTTATGCGAATCCGTTAGCAGATTATCCATGGTATTCGAACGAAGCAACACTTGCGGATTTCTTCCTATATTATAAGTCATTGTTTGTTACTATTACAGGCGTGCTTATGTTGGTAATACTAATCTGGCAGATCAGTAGGATGCGCCGAAAGGATACCTTATTAAATAGTGACACACGGATATTTATTCCGATTGGAATTTATCTGCTCCTCGCCGTGTTATCATCCTTGCTTTCGGACTATGGCTATTTTTGTGTACACGGAATGCCGGATCAGTTTGAAACGGTGTGGAACATCATTGGATATGTTGTAGCTTTGGTTTACTGCTACTATGTGGTCACCTATCATGACGCAGATAAATCCATCCTTTCAATCACTTTTGTCGGCGCTGCATTGGTTGGCTTAATTTGCGTATTACAGTTTTTCAAAATAGACATTTACCGCATGATTTATTCCGGCGATGGATATACGTTTTCCTTTGAAAATGGTACGGTTTATGGACCTTTTTATAATATCAACTATGTAGGATTCTATACATTATTGCTGGCACCCCTATTTGTAGCATTATTTATTTGCTGCAAAAAAACAGTCATACGTGTAATTACAGCTATTTTGACAGTCGCATTGATAATTGCATTGGTTGGAGCGGATTCGCTGGCGGCAGATATTGCATTGGTAGCGGTGATCGTTTTTGCAGCATTGTTCTTATTATTGAAAAACACAAAAACAAAAAAAATACTTTGGCTGCCATTCATAGTCATACTCATCGGCATAGTAGGTGCATGCATCGTAGCGTTGCCACGTATCAGTGCATATATAACGGCATCCAACACAGAAAAAACGGATCTCGAAAATATATTCACGAACGATGACAATGTAGAAATCGATTACAAAGGCGAAAAACTTTTTGTTCGGATGGAACAGCAGGATGGAACCCTTGCCTTTGAATTGTATGATCAGAATCAAAACGCGATACCTTGCGAATATCAGTCTTCGGCAGATGATGACTATTATTATTACACGATCAACGATGAACGGTTTTCTACCATCACACTAACTCCTGCCATTATAACCAACGATCCTACGACCTATGGCTTTATGGCAACAATCGACGACAAAAACTGGTATTTTACCAACGAATTATCCGACGATGGTACATATTACTACTATAGCGATTTAGGAACAATATCTAAATTGACCCCCGATACGCCATCTGCTGATTTTGCTCCATTGCAGAATAAGAGTTCACTCGCTAATGGTCGAGGATATATTTGGGATAAAACAATCGCCTTATTAAAGGATTACCTGTTTGTAGGTTCTGGTGCAGATACGTTTGCACTTGTATATCCGAATGGAGATTTTGTAGACAAATATAACAATGGCTATGATAATATGATCATCAGCAAACCGCATTGCCTGTATTTACAGATAGCCGTACAGAGCGGTGTACTGTCATTGATTTGCTTCTTAGTATTTTACATGTGGTACTTCATTTCCAGCCTGCGCCTTTATTTTAAACAGAGGATCAATAATCCATTAGTGGCTGCTGGATTTGGTATTTTACTTGGAACTCTGGGATATATGATATCCGCACTTGCAAATGATTCTACGATCACTGTAGCACCTGTTTATTGGGGACTGTTAGGTATCGGAATAGGTATTAACCATAGGATTCGTACCTCTGCGAAATAGAGATCGTGCCGAAAAGCTAGAGTCAATTTTAGAGGTATATATAACAGAAAAAGATTAGAAAAAATGTCGGGGTAAGGATGGATATTAAGACCCATTACTTCGACATTTTTTATTGTGATAAAAGCCCCAGTTTTGGCAGCAATGATTATCTCTAATATTATAGCAATCCTGTTCATAAGGTCGCTAACGCGATCAGATCCGCAAGAGCAAGCCGGTCACATACTGTGATATATTATATACTTTAAATGAAGCAATTATTTAAGAAATATTTAGTAAAATGCACGAAAATTCCAAATATTATGAGAAGAATATGGAATAGGGGAAACATATAAAAGAACTCTTCTAAGACTTGATATAGAAATCATTAAGGCGGGATTCATAGAACCCCGCCTTAAATGTAAATACTAATTTACTATAACACTAGATATTATTTGCCAACATTTGCTACATAAGTAAAATCTTTTGTTGATCCATCAGGTGTAGTAGCAAATACTTTGATCTTGTAAGTACCAGCCTTGGTGAAAGTAATCTTCGCACTATTTAAGCCATCATTATAAAGCTTGTATGCGCCAGTCTCTTCCTTCTGAATTAACTTAACTGAGTAAGTAACTGTATCCTTTGTGATAGCAGTAGGATCAGTAACATCCTCATTGAACTGGTTCTTGTAGGTGAACATATTTATGAAATCACTTGAATCTAAAGTAGCAGCACCGTTTACTAAAGTAATAGCTCCATTTGTTGCAGCACTTGCATTAGTACCAGTCACCTTATAAAGTTTAGCTGCCTCCTTAGAAACAACATATTCTTTGCTGATCTGAGTGCTAATAGCAGTATTGGCTGCATCCCAAGTAGTAACCTGGATAGTCAATTTTGCAGTCTTGGTGTTTACACCCTTGCTTACATCCTCGCCGTTAAACTCGTTATTCTCATTCTTAACCACTGCATACTGGCTGCTAGGAATAACAGTTTCTACACCGCCTACTTTTGCAATAACTACAGTTTTTCCGAGAACCCATGCGCTATTTTTAGCATTAGCCTCTGTTACAGCAAAATTGTCATTGATTGACTTGATAGATAAGGTAGAAACATCTACTCCGTCTGTATCATATACAGATAAATAGAACTTAGCATCATAATTTGATGAACTTGCCGGAGCTGCATTTTTGCCATCTTTTACATCGGCTGCTGATCTGAATTTCAGATATACAGTTGCTGTTCCTGCAGTCACGGCTGAAGGAGTAGCAACGATCTTCTTGTTTGCAACATCAATGTTGATAGCATCAAATGCGCCACCTTTGTTATCACATACTACAGAGGTTCCGGCGGCTGCTGCTGCACCATCAAAGATAGTGTTTACAAAAGCAGACTCGCCATCCTTTACTGATCCAGAATACTGATCAGCCAAGATAAATTTCTTAGATTTAATAGTAAGTGTATCTCCACCCTTTGCAGTAGCAAGTGTGGTATCAGCTGCAATTCCTGAAACGCTCTTTGCTACACGCTTTTCATTAACAGTAAATGTAAAGGTGTTTACAAGAAGGTTTCCACCAGCAACATAATTTGCCTGAGTAGTAATACTGGTGATTTTGGTATTCTTATCAGACTTAGGATTTGACTTGTCAACATATCCATCAGGAATCTCAGATACTAACTTAGCTGTACCATCAGCATTGCGCTCCCAACGCAGACCAAGTGTATTAGTTGAGAACTGAATAATATCTGAATTTGATAAAACGGCATAACTTGTTACATTCTTGCCATCAGCATCAGTAATTTCGTAATGCAGCTCGTTTTCCTGACCTTCGTAAAGACCGTTATCTGCGGTGATGTTAACACTCTTAATAACAACATTTTTTGCAACTGTTAACGGCTGATTTACAAGTAATCCATGCAGATTGTTTACAATAGTAAGTGTAGCATCTCCTGCAAATGCTTTCTTCCTTGCATCAATAGCCTTTAAAGGAACTGCAATATAATCCTTACCATCTACAGTTCTAGTCTGATATGACTTCTCATCCGCAAGATTAACTGTTACATTTGTAAGACCGCCATTGAGGCTAGTAGTAATAGAAGCAGCAGTATTTGCGTCATCTGCACTTACTTCATAACCATACTGATCTTTCATTGAAAACAGCAGTTCATAATCAGAAGGATCGTCTCCTTCAGTAATGCTCTTTACAGTAGCGGAATTCTTGTGGTAAGTTCCTAACACTTCTGCAGTTGTAGCCTTAGAGAAAGAGTTATAAGAAACCTCTTTAGTTGAGGTAACACCCATATCGCCTACAATTACAACTGTTCCCTTAGTGCCAATAATAGCTAAAATATCAGGGATATCTTTTACTGTAATAGTTCCTTCAGCAGTTGCAGTTGCATAAGTAGAAGGCTTCTGATCATCAATCTTACCAAATGAGCATGTTACCGTCACATCACTGGTAGACATCTTTTCTTCATACTGATTCAATGCAGCATACTTAATAGATGCAGTTGTTGTCTCAGTCAGCGACTTTGCTACGATATAATCACCAATCCAGAAAGATGTTAATGTCTCATCCTTCTCTACAACAACGTCTGCTGTCATAGCTGTGGTGTCTACGCCTTCAACAGATACTGTGTAAGTACCCTTGGTCAGCTTAGCATCCATTGCCAATGTGATCTTAGATCCATCAACGGTAGCCTTGCAATCTCTTGCAGCGGTTCCCTTCTTAACTGTAACCTTTACAGCGTCGGGAGAAGCGATAGCCTTGTTGAAGCTAACTTCAATAGTCTTAACACCCTTTACAGCAGCGGTCATTGTCAGCTGCTCTTCTTCGGGTTTCTGCTCAACAGCCTTGACTACTACTTTAGTGTTACCCAATCCACTTCCCCAAAATGGTTTTTGCCTATTTTTTATTGAATATGATTATGAAACCATATGACGCGAAATGTCAAGTCACGAATTACAAAATTTTTTGGCATTTTTTGAAAAAAGTTCGGATTTCTCGACAAATTCCGACAGCAATCGAAAAGGAGACATGATAATATATAAACAAATACCAGATGCGGTATGGAGATGCTTGTTACCATCCCATATCCTGTGGGGAACTGGTATTTAGCACTATGGGGGTAGTTGCTGATAGACAGGGAGAATGACAGTGGGGAGTCGTTCTCCCTGTTGTCGTATATTGGTGGGTGGAGAAGCTATGGATTAAAATAGCAGTTTCTAAATGGGTTAGAATCCGTGGGTTTGTCCCAAATATATTGACATTTGTCCCATGCGTTGCTATGATGATACTGAAGTATAAGAGTATCCACCTGAGAGGAATAAAATAATGAAAAAGCAAAGTATTATGAATTTGGTTAGATATCATGTTGAAAAGAATGAAGAGGCTTTTATTTCTGAGGTTGCTAAGATAGCAAAAGAGTTTGATCAGAGTGGGGATTCTGCACTGGCAGACTATCTCATGGAGTTGGTGTCCAGTGCAAATTATTATGTGCCGCAGAACTCATACAAGAATCTGCACTATTTAACAAAAGTTGATTATGCAAATACACCTTTATTGTTACCGGAGATTATTGAAGAAGATATCTTAGGAATAACTAGGGCAATCAGTCAGAAAGCAGATTTAACTAAATTTCTGTTTTATGGAGCACCAGGAACAGGTAAGACGGAATCCGCATATCAAATAGCACGTATTTTAGGTAGAGATCTTTTGAGGGTCGACTTTGAACAGCTCATAGATAGCCGGCTTGGAGAAACAGCTAAAAATGTATCAATTTTGTTTGATGAGATGAATCATCTTGCATTTGGGAAAATAATCGTATTGATGGATGAAATTGACGCATTGGTGCTGGATCGGGTGAATGCCAATGACTTGAGGGAGATGGGAAGAGTTACTTCTGCCTTTATAAAGGAATTGGATAGATTAAATGAAAATGTCGTCATAATTGCTACTACGAATCTATTTAGCAACTTTGATAAAGCAATTGTCCGAAGATTTGATGCCACGGTTTCTTTTGACAGATATTCGAAGGAAGACCTGATTGAAATAGCGGATGCACTTCTTTCTTCGACATTAAAGAAGAGTGTTAATTCAAAACAGGATATGCGTCTTTTTAATAAAATTCTTAAGAACATGGAAAAGATACCTTTTCCGGGAGACTTAAAACAGATTATTAAAACTGCGGTAGCTTTTTCGAGTGAAGCCAATGAGTATGATTATCTGAGAAAGATATATTTTGCGCTAAATGACAATAAGGAAATCGATATACAAAGACTTAGCGAGGAAGGGTATACAACAAGAGAAATAGAGATATTATCACGTATTCCAAAGAGCAGTGTATCACGAAAACTGAAGGAGAACTAAGATGAATCCGTTACTTCAAGTAAAGCTTAGATTCACAGGAGAAAAGAATAATCAGAAGCCCGGTGCGAGAAATCTGCGTGCAAAAGCAGAGACTTCAACTGAAAAAATTGATGAACTTATTGATAGTCTGCGGGCGGTTCTCAGGTTTTATAAAGATCATCCACGTATTACTAACGATGTGATGATTGATGTCTGGTATAACGACATTATTGCAAAGTCTAATCGCGTAAGGGAATTATTAAAACCAAGTAGGCATTCTACTAATGACACCGTGGTTGGAGCAAGGTTTTCGGATGCACCTGAGGGAGAAGAAAACCATATTATTACGCATTATGTTGATGAAAAGACAATCAATAAAACAATAGAAGAGTTACAGATCGCCAGGGAATTCCTACTAAAAAGATTGGGCGGAAAAGCGACACCTGTGAACTTTTCGGAACCTAACAGTAACATTGATTATGAAGGATTTTCGATTGGAAAAGGAAAACTTCGAGATCTGATTATAGATTGTTCTGTTGTGGAAAAGTTCGATGTTCCCCGTGTTACATCAATTCCTGACAGAGACAAATTTTTGATTACTTTTTACAAGTCCGAGCTGTCTTTATCGCTTTTGCTTGAAAAACTGAGAGTAGATGATACTCAATTGCCATACACGGCATACGGAGACGATACTATTTCTGTCACAAGAGATTTGTTTGAAATCATAAACGACAAGATTCCATATATGATTTCCATGATTTCAACGGATATATCTTCAATTACATTAGAGGATATATCTCCGAAGAGCAGGGATGAGCATGATATCCCTAATCCACAAAGCGAGCCGGTGATTGGTGTTATAGATACATTTTTTGACGAAAGTGTGTATTTTAGCAACTGGGTAGACAACAAAGATTACATAAGTGATCTGGAGAAATATCAGAATGATTTAAATCTAAGAGACCACGGAACGGAAGTCACCTCAATTATTGTTGATGGGCCCAGAATGAACCCGTGGCTTGATGATGGATGCGGTAGATTTAGAGTTCGTCATTTTGGAGTTTGCTCTAGCAGGATATCAACCATTCGACTTGTCAAAAAAATCAAGGATATAGTGAATGAGAATCCAGACATTCATGTTTGGAATCTATCATTAGGAACGGATGATGAGGTTTCAAAGAATTTTGTATCATTTGATGCTGCGGCTTTAGATGAAATACAGGCAAAAAAGAATGTTATTTTTGTAGTTTCCGGAACAAATGATAACCGTGGAATACAGGAAGGAATCTTAAGAGTTGGAGCACCGGCAGATTCATTAAATTCTCTTGTGGTAAACTCTGTCAGACGAGATGGGCGACCGGCAGGATACTCCAGAAAGGGAAATATTCTTTCTTTTTACAATAAGCCGGATGTCTCTTATTATGGCGGAGATTACGACGATAGAATTACTGCATATACATCCTATGGCACAGATGAAGTATACGGTACATCATTCGCTGCACCTTGGATCAGCAGAAAAATGTGCTATCTGATAGATATTATGGGTATGCCGAGGGAGATTGCCAAGGCATTGATAATTGATTCTGCGGCTGCGTGGGATTATAAGACTATGTCGGCAAATAACAAGTCCATTATGGGATATGGAGTAGTACCCGTTGATATCAGAAAGATAGTAGAAACTGAGAGTGACGAAATTCGATTTGTTGTTTATGGAACATCGGATTCTTACCGTACAGCTAATTACGCGATTCCGGTTCCGAAAGATGATGATAATAAGTATCCTTATATTGCAAGAGCGACACTATGTTATTTCCCGGAGTGTTCCAGAACTCAAGGAGTGGATTATACGGATAGAGAGTTGTCTTTGAAGTTTGGCAGAATCATTGATGATAAAGGAAAAATCAGTGATATCAATGACAATGTACAGGATGACGCTGACAGTAGGATGGACGAGAGGAAGTCAAGGAAAGAGTTCCGTAAATGGGACAATACAAAGTTCATATCTCGAATAGTTAAGAACAACAATAAACCAGTGAAATCATATGATGACCGTTTGTGGGGGCTTTCTGTAACATCTAAGGAAAGACTTAGTACACAAATGAGAGCTCCGCTAAATTTCGGTGTTGTTGTTACTTTGAAAGAAGTAAACGGTATGAACCGAATAGAGGATTTTATTAAAGCTTGTATCCTGCGTGGTTGGATTGTTAATAGGATAGATGTTCAAAATCAGTTGGATATATATGCGTCCAGCCAGGAAGAGATACATTTTGAGTAGGTCACTGCAAAAAGGAAGATGCACTGATTGTTGAGAACCCAGAGATACATTGGCATCCAAGAGAATAATCCAGATTGATGGAATTTGCAGCATTTTTATGTGAGCATTGATTGCAGATTATTTTGAATTAAATGATACGATGCGGGCAAAGATTCAACCTATTACATTTAATGAACAGGGGCAGAAGAAAATCATCTGTACGGAATATATCAGACAGCGATATCAGGGTGGGAGAATTTGGGTGTACCATCTTGAGGTGGAATCAGATAGTGTGGGTGAACTGGAAAAAACAGAACGGGAAGAATTGATTATAGGATTGGAGCAATTTGATGCTTTATAAATTCCGATGTGGAGAGCACTCGTAAGTAAGATGTTTGGGATATAGGGAAGAAGAACCATTTTATGTATTGAGAGTAGAAAGAGATCATAGTATTAGTGATCATGGCAATGGAAAGAATAGGAGGTGAATGGATTTGGATTTAAATGATGTGACTAAGATGATACAAGAATATCTTGCAGATAGTCCGCTTGTAGTGTTGGGGTCGGGGGCATCCGTGCCATATGGTTTGCCAACAATGAGTGGACTTGCTTCTGTACTACGTAAAGATACGTTGTTACAGGTGGAAAAAGATGCTGCTAAATTGTTTTCTGACATGGATTCGATTGGCTTAGAAGCTGCAATAGATAATAGTTTATTGTCAGAGAATGCAAAAAATCAAATTAGAAAATTGACTTGGGATTGTATTAATAAAGCAGATTTAGCTCTTTTTAGAGATAAGAATTTAGAAGATAGAATGCAATCATTAGTACAATTGATTAAAAAAATTATTACGACAAGTCCAAATCAGCTTACAGTTGTTACGACCAATTATGACCGTCTTTCTGAATATGCGACTGATTTATATGGGGCGTCAACTGTAACTGGATTTGAAGGAAATCTTTTTCGAAAGTTTTATGGGTTTTCAGATAGTGTAAATAATAAGAGAATTGTAGCGAGAGAGCGTGTTGTAAAAATTTTAAAAGTACATGGATCTTTAGATTGGTTTATGGCTGAGGATGGCAGTATTATTTCGTTTCCATTGCAGGAAAAGATTCCAACAGGATATACACCTTTAATAGTACCACCAGGAAAGGAAAAATATAGCACAACACATGAAGAACCATATAGGACGATAATTGAAGAGGCTGATAGAGAATTTAAAAAGGCTGGTTCATTTCTTTGTATAGGATATGGATTTAATGATTCACATATTCAACCTAAGCTTATTTCACAAATAAAAAGCGGGGGAAAGCCGATTGTTGTAATTACCAAAAAAGCAACTGATGAATGTTTGCGACTGGTTTCGGGTACAAATGTAAAAAAATATTTAATTCTTGAAGATAATGATTCAGAGACAAGGGTTATTTCTAAGAATGAAGACACTAATGTAAGTAGAAGTATATGGTCATTAAAAGGCTTTATGGAGGTATGGTAGAAAATGGGAACTTTGGATTTTAATAGAGACGACACTTTAGGCACAGTGGAGAGCGTGGATACTTCTACTGTAATGATTAGAGTAGATTCGGATGAAAAAATAAAAGGGTTGCAGGTTAATCATCTGCTTTCAATCCAAAGCCCGAAAGTTGGACAACAATTAATCGGTATGGTTTCAAAGATAATTAGAAAATCAACTGACAGTGATGATATTTTGGATGAGTTTGGGGCACCGCTTCTTAGTTATAATATTATTAAGGCCGTTTTAATAGGAACTCATTATGATAAAGATGGTATAACGGAAAATGTGTTTAAAAGAACATTGTCAACATTACCATCGGTAAATGCGGAGTGCTATTTAATCTCAGGTCAGAAATTAAAGGATTTTATGCAAGCGATTACTTCTGTTTCTAGTGTGGAAGAATCCGTTAGTCTTGATATTGGAAAATATTCAATTGATGAAGAAGCCATAGCTTTTCTGAATGGAAATAAATTTTTTCAGAGACATGCTGTGATTGTTGGGAGTACAGGATCTGGTAAGTCATGGAGTGTAGCGAGAATACTTGAACAGGTTGCGAAATTAAAATCTGCCAATGCTATTCTGTTTGATATTCATGGAGAATATACGCCTCTAAATTCAGATGGTTTTACACATTACAAAATCGCAGGACCAAATGATTCGGTTTCAGCGAATAAATTATTTTTACCATACTGGCTATTAACGTATGAAGAAATGTTATCGATGATGATAGATCGTAGTGATAGTAATGCCCCAAATCAGGCTATGCTTTTTTCTACAGAAGTATTAAAGCAAAAGAGAGAGCATTTAAAGATGTGTAATCATGAAAATATGGAGAACGTCATTACTTTAGATAGTCCTATTCCATATAATTTGCACACGCTAATAACGGAATTAGATGCTTTAGATATACAGATGGTTCCTGGACAGAGAAGCGAAAGGCAGGGACCGTATTTTGGTAAACTGACTAGGTTTATCCAAAGACTTCGGGCAAAGGTAGAAGACAAGCGTTTAAACTTTATGTTTTCGCAGGATGATAGCTTGCTTGATTATGAATATATGAATAGAATATGTGAAAAATTGATGAAACCATCGGAGAATTCAAATGGTGGTGTGAAAATTATTGATTTTTCCGAAGTTCCGTCAGATATTTTGCCTTTAATTGCATCGCTAGTTGCTCGTGTTATATTTTCTGTCCAGCAGTGGTCGTCGTGCCATGCGCCGATTGCTATTTTTTGTGATGAAGCACATTTATATATTCCATCATCTTCAGAATCATCAATGGACGCACAGAGTGTTGGCTCATTTGAGAGAATTGCAAAAGAAGGTAGAAAATATGGCGTAGGTCTTGTTGTAATATCTCAAAGACCTTCTGAAGTAAATCGGACAGTTTTAAGTCAATGTAATAATTTTGTGGCAATGAGACTTACAAATGCGGATGATCAGGCTGTTATTAAGAGACTATTACCAGATAGCTTAGGTGATTATTCTGAGATGTTGCCAATCTTGGATATTGGAGAAGCGATAGTTGTGGGGGATGCCTCAATTCTTCCGAGTCGAATAAAAGTTGATGTACCTAAATTGAAACCAAGAAGTGCGACAATTAATTTTTGGGATGAGTGGAATAAAGATGCTATTGATAATGATATTAAGAATGCTGTAGAGGCTTTAAGAAAACAATCAAAAAACTAATGGGACGGAGGATTATATAGATGTAATATAGAATAATTCCGATTGTCGTTATGCTAGAAATAATTATAATTGGATTACCGGTATTAATTCTATCTGGGTGTGGACTTATTAGTACAAGCATAAGAAGCACTTTTTTAGTAAGTTGTCTAAGAATAGTAGCACTAATTCACCTGGTGTTGTGGTCACTCTGATCTCGTAAATTGACAATATACTTATGCTTGGTGTGAAAGATATCACCAGCAAAGTTTGCAGAACTTCCTATATAATTCAAATATAAGAGTTCAAAGAAAGAAGGTTGAGAAAAAATACCTCAGTGTAAAATAAGATTACTGACTTTGCACGGTTGGTAAAAAATTTTATTTAAATAGGGAGATATATAAAACGAATTGCAACACACAGAACTCAAAAAGTGAAATAATAAAAAAGAACACTTTAATTGTAAAACTTTACAAATTTTATTATATTTTGAGAAAAATCGACATTTAGTGAAAAAATAGGATGTTATAATAATTATAATAAGAAAAAATTATTGATGGATAATCTGGTATTATCCTAAAGATTTATTGGAATTTATTATGTACACAAGGAGGATACTATGGTTACGAAAGACA
>CAKRFN010000005.1 GCA_934320655.1 uncultured Eubacterium sp. | reverse complement strand
GCCAAGCTCTCCAATCCCCATCAGGACAGAGTGGACATTGCCAAGTCCCTGTTCGGGATTCTTCCGGCTGATGTGACGTTGGAGGAAGCGAAGGAAGAAAGGCTGAAACGGATATGAGAGCTGTCATTGATACCTGTGTCATCGTGGACGCGCTGCAAAGCCGCGAACCGTTCTGCAAGGATGCGCAGTCGATTTTCCTACTCTGCGCCAACCGGCAGTTTGAAGGTTTCCTGACGGCGAAAGCCATCACGGACATTTACTACCTGACGCATCGGCAGACACACAGCGACAAAGCGACCCGCGACGTACTGACAAAGCTCTGCGCATTGTTCGGGCTGCTGGACACTACGGCGCTGGACATCCGCAAGGCGATCTCAGCGGAGATTTCCGATTTCGAGGATGCCGTGATGGCCGAAACGGCGGCGCGCTCCGGCGTGGACTGCATCGTGACGCGGAACACAAAGGATTACAGCAAAGCGCCGATCCCTGTGTACGCCCCGGCAGAGTTCATAGAGCTGCTGACCGAAACAAATGAAGATCAGACGGATTGACTGTCCGCAAATGCCGCCGTTTCTGGCGGCATTTTGCTTTTATCGCTCCTGCAAGTACATAAAGGTTTTCGACCATGCCTTGAGGTTGTGCATCGTCGCCCAGCGGTCATAGCCGATGCCTTTGCCCTCGGCGCGTTTTGCTTCACGGTCAACCATGCGCCCGATGGAGTAGGCTTGCGGTGCGCTCTGTTCCGTGGCATATTTGCTGGAAGCAACCTCGTTTGAAGATAGAATGCGGTCAAGCGGAGTACCGTCACTTGAGGTGAGGGTATTCTCAGAACGCAGGGCACTCTGCTCCAAACCTCCCTTCACTTTACAACGGACATTTTTTCGGCAAAAAGCAGGGTATGTATTTGTAAACATTTTGCAAACGAACAGCCATAACCCGCCATTTGTCGCTGCTACTTATTCTGCTTTTATGGTAGCGCAGTAGCGGCAGGAGTACGACATACCAATAGTGCCATTGGCATTACCATTAGTAAGGCTCGACCGGAGCAGTTTTCCTCCTCTACCCTTACTACAATCTCAAAAACGCTTTTTGCCCACTTCTGCAAATAAAGCGATTGAAATAAACCGTCCTGCCCGCTGTTCACCACTACTACGGTCTGGCAGGGTGATTTGGCAAAGCTGGACATAAAAAATGGACAAGACTTTCGCCTTGTCCGTTAGCAATACCTACACTCATTATTTTATCTTGACGAGTGCATTTAATTTCTGCTATATTCAGTTTGACTATTGTTTGATACATTCTGATACGTTTTGCTCTGCTACTGCATGTTTGCAAAGCGCTCGATCGCTTTTGTAAAGTTTTTAGCGAGTGTGCGCATCGTCTGACGGCCTTCCTCATCCTGCAATGCCTCGCCCGGTGTGCGTCCGTGAATGCTGTTCCAATACTGGCTGGGCGCGACCGGCATATTCGAGATCGTAAAATATTTGTTCAGCTCATCAAAGGTCGCCGAGCAGCCGCCCCTTCTTGCACAAGCCACACTCGCACCGACCTTCATTGTCTTATCAAAAGGCGTGCTGTAAAACAGACGGTCAAGGCATGCGATCAGCGTCGCATTTGCAGATGCATAGTACACGGGACTGGCAACGACCAGACCATCTGCCGTCTCGAATTTCGGCGCCAGCTCATTCACAATATCATCAAACACACAACAGCCCTTCGCCGCACAGCCGTTGCAGGCAATACATCCGCGCACCGCCTGATTACCTACAACAACTGTCTCGACATCCACACCGTTTTCCGTAAATACCTGCTCCATCTCATGAAGCGCCACGGCGGTGTTCCCGTTAGGTCTGGGGCTGCCGTTTAACATTAAAACCTTTAAATTGCTCATGTTCCGTTTCTCCTTTTTCATTTTCTATATCCAGTCATTTCCTGTCAGATTTTCCGCGCGCTATGATATGGAAATTCCGGTTTATTCCGTCTCCAGCGCCCCAAGCTCCCGCATCCACACATTGACGGATGCATCACTGGGCATACGCAGGTCACCGCGCGGGGAGAGCGCAATCGTACCGACCTTCGGCCCATCCGGAATGCAGGAGCGCTTGAACTGCTGCGAGAAAAATCTGCGGTAAAAGGTTTTCAGCCACTTGTAGATCGTCGCCTCATCGTAAGCGCCTGCAAATGCGAGTTTGGCGAGACGGTACACCTTCGCCGGAGAAAATCCGTAACGGAGTACCTGATACAGATAAAAATCGTGCAGCTCGTAAGGTCCGACGAGATCCTCGGTCTTTTGTGAGATCTGTCCGTCCTCGGGCGGCAGCAGCTCCGGGCTGACCGGAGTATCAAGTACATCCAGCAGCACCTCCGACAGCTTTGCGTCGCCACAGGTATCCGCATAATAGCGCACAAGATGGCGCACAAGTGTCTTTGGTACGGAGCAGTTCACCGCATACATGGACATATGATCGCCGTTGTAGGTCGCCCAGCCAAGTGCCAGCTCTGACATATCTCCGGTTCCGATGACCATGCCTCCGTTTTTATTGGCAATATCCATCAGAATCTGCGTGCGCTCGCGCGCCTGACAGTTCTCATAGGTCACATCATGCACCGATGCATCATGTCCGATATCGGAAAAATGCTGGTTGACCGCATTCACGATCGAGATCTCACGAAGCTCTGCGCCGAGACATTTAATCATGCCGACTGCATTCTCATACGTGCGGTCGGTTGTTCCAAAGCCCGGCATCGTCACAGCCGTGATCTGTGCCCGCGGCAATCCCAGTGCGTCAAACGCACGCACCGTCACGAGCAGCGCCAGCGTCGAATCCAGTCCTCCGGAGATACCGACAACTGCATGCTGGCAGCCGGTATGTGCGAGACGTTTTTTCAGTCCCATGGACTGGATCGCCAAAATCTCCTCACAACGTTTCTCGCGGTCAGAGACATTTCCGGGCACAAACGGTGCCGGATCAATGTATCTGGTCAGAACGGTCTCATGCAGTTCCAGTGAAAACTCCTGATACCGGTAGCCCTCCTGTCCGCGCGTCTCAAACGTCGTCATGCGTCTGCGCTCTCCGATCATCCGGGCGGCATCGATCTGGGAATATGTGATCTCATTCGTAAAACGGGCTGCCTCGGCGAGCACAGTTCCATTTTCCGCGATCACATTGTGTCCGGAAAATACGATATCCTGTGTGGATTCGCCCTCCCCGGCACTGCAATACACATAACCGCACAGCAGCCGTGCCGACTGCCCTTTTACGAGCTCCCTGCGGTAAATATCCTTTCCGGTCGTCTCATCACTGGCGGACAGATTCACGATCAGGTCAGCCCCCGCCAGTGCATGTCCGTTGCTCGGCGGATCGGGCGCCCACAGATCCTCGCAGATCTCCGCCGCTACCGATAACATCGGATACTCCTGACAGACAAAGATCTGCTGTGTACCCATCCATGTCTGTGCATCTGCATCAAATGTGACCGGAACCGCCTCGCGCATCCCGCGCGTAAAATGGCGCTGTTCATAAAATTCGCCATAGTTTGGCAGATGTGTCTTTGGCACCAGACCGAGCAGTCTGCCGCCACAGATCACCGCCGCCACGTTGTAGAGCTTGCCCAGATGCTCATACGGCAGCCCGACAAAGATCAACGCCTGCATCTGCGCCGTGCGCTCCATGAGCCACCGCAGCGCCTCCTTTGCCTCACGCAGCAATAATTCCTGCAAAAACAGATCATTACACGTATATCCGGTCAGGCACAGCTCCGGACAGACGATCACGGATGCGCCCTGTTCTGCCGCCTCGGTGATTTTTTCCAATACAGATTCCCGGTTAAACAACGGATCTGCTACTTTTATATACGGTGTTACAGCCGCTACTTTTATGAAACCCTGCTGCACTTTGCTATCTCCTTTAACTCATCGATCTCAAATGTATAGTCCGTGTTACAGAAATGACAGTTGACATGGATCGGCTCCCCGTCATCAATCATTTCCTTTAACCCCTTTTTGCCGACACTGATCAGTGCTTTTGTAATGCGCTCCTTGGAACAATTACAATGGAACTGCACCGGCATGGTCTCATTGTATTCCACATCAAAGAAGGTCAGCACCTCCTCCAAAATCACCTCCGGCGTAAATCCGCGCTCTAACATCTTCGTGACAGGCTCGAGCGTCGCAAGGCTGCCCTCAAGCTTGCTGATAACCTCCTCACTCGTAAACGGCATAAGCTGGATGATAAAGCCTCCCGCCTGTAAAACACTGCCGTCCTTGTCGACGAGCACGCCCAGCCCGACGACAGACGGAATCTGCTCACTCGCCGCAAAATAATAGGTCAGATCCTCAGCGATCTCTCCGGTCTGCAAATCGACCTCTCCGACATAAGGCTCTTTGAGTCCCATATCCTTAATCACACGCAGCATACCGTGTCCCATCGCCCCTCCGACGTTCAGATGTCCGTCCGCGCGGGAAGGCAATGCCACGACCGGCACCTCCGGATAACCTTTCACATTTCCTTTCGAATCGGCTGTCACGGTCAGCCCCTTGCCGGGCCCGTCACCGCGGATCTGCAAGGTCAGAATATCGTTTTCTCCCTTCATCATCGCACCCATCATCGTTCCGGCGCTGAGCAGCCTGCCGAGTGCGGCGGTCATCACCGGACTCGTATCATGGCGCACACGTGCTTCCTCTACCAGATGCTTTGTCGTGACTGCAAACGCGCGGATCGCTCCGTCTGCTGCCGTTGCCCTTACCATATAATCTTTCATGCTGTATTCCTCTCTGTCCTCTATTTCTGTTTTTCTATTTATGTCTCGTCCGATTCCGGCTGCGCGGCTTTCCCATGCTCCCTGACGACATAAAACACTTTCTCGCTCGTCTCATGCGGCTCACCGCCGGTCTCCGCGTCAAACGCACGCACATATTCCATCCCACTGCGCGCGATAAATTCCAGAATCTGTTCCGGTGCATAGCCCTGTTCCTCGTGAACCTCGCTCACGCGCGCAAACAAGCCATTTTCCTGCCTGATAAACAGCGTCAGATCGTACTCGTTCCTGCCGGTCTCCTCATCAAAATAGTTGTCCCAGATAAAGCTGGCATCCTCACCGTTCTCCGCAATCGTCGTATTGCCCATGACCTCACGGAACTTATAGAGCGTGTTCAGGTCGAAAATAAACACGCCGCCCGGATCGAGATAGTTATTTGCCAGACGCAGGGTCCGGATAAAATCCTCCGGCGTCAGCAGATAATTCATCGTATCACACGTACTCACGATTGCCCGCACCGTACCGTACAGCTCAAACTCACGCATATCCTGGCACAGATATAAGATCCCGCTGTCAGCCGTCTTTTCACGCGCCTCCATCAGCATCTCCTGCGAGCCGTCCACGCCGATCATGTCATAACCCGCCTCCGCGAGCATCCGCGTGAATGTACCCGTTCCACAGCCGAGATCGAGCACCAGCCCGTCCGCAATCCCTTCTTTTTTCAATTCTGCTACGACCAGATCCCGCCATTTTTCATAGGGAACATCTTCCATAAATTCATCATATACTTCCGCAAATCCGGTATATGCATCCATCCTTCTGCCTCACTGTATCCATTTTATCCGGATCGCTCCAGAATAGTATCACTATACCATTTTTGCAGAAAACTTTCTACTAAAAATTTGTGCTCCGACTTGGAATTGATCCTCATTTTTGTTACAATGGATAATCAATGGAGGAACACACATGCACCAATTAGACCATCTGATAACAAAAAAAATACGGAGTACCTACGGCAGACGTATTTTCTCTCCGATCGTATATTGTATCTTTCTGATTATTATCTGGTTTTATACACCGATGCAGTCACTGATCCGTCCGCTCGTAGTCTCCGAGCAGGCGCGGATCTCAGATCTGGCAGCCAACGGCAGCCGTTATATCTCGACTACGCTGCACGATCTGAACTTTACCGGATACACCCAGAGCCGCCTCGGTTTCGTCACCGGATATTATTATTACACGATCCGTAATGACGGCTGCTATCTGGTCATTTTAAATCCGGGCACATGTGAGGAAGGGCTGCCACACATCGACGATGTACAGATACTCGCCAGCATCCGCACACAGCCGGAGAGCTATTCGATTCTCGCAGAGAACCTCGCAAATGATCTGTCGTGGACGACCGCCGGTTTCTATGATAAGGTATCACCCTGCATCATATCCGAGCCCGGATTCGGGCGCATCGGCAGCTCGATCCTGTGCTTTTGCTATTTTGCATCTGCGATCTATTCGCTGCTATCCATCGTGCTGTTTCTGCTCTATGCGCTGTTTCCGGTGCTCTCGCCCGCGAGCCGCCAGCTCGGTCTGTACGGCAAACGCGCGGAGCTGTTAGCACAGGCGGAGGAGGAGCTTGCCACGCTGCCGCAGCTGGCGACCGAGGATATGTTTATCACGGAGCACTTTTTCATCGCGTTTGCAAACAAGTCCGTGACTGTTATCCCGATCAAGGAGATCGTGTGGATCTACAAATATTCCACACTGCACAATATTTTGTGGTATCATTTCAGTATTTCCTATACGCTGCATATCACCGCAAACAAGCACCTGTATATTCAGTTTCCCAAAAATATGAAGTCCGATATCGACGGTATTATCGATTATTTGTCCGAAGCAAACCACGATATCCTGGTCGGTTTCAACGAGAAAAACCGCAAGGCAGTCCAGGCGATGCCCGGTGTGACACGCTTTGCCGACGGACTGATCGCGTTTCTGAAACAGAAAATCTGAATTTAAAAAAGGTTTGGCATGTTGAAATGCCAAACCCTTTTTTCGATATTCCATTACCAGTTAAATATATTTTTGAAAAAATCTTTGATGCCCTGCAGGATCTTTGCGATAAATCCCTGCGCATCATCGGAATTTTTGATCTGGTCGTACAGTGATTTTGCCTGATCGATCAATGAATCCACATTGATGTCAAGCTTGCTGATCTTCAATAATACATCGACCAGCTGATTCTTCTCATCATCTGTCATCGTGAAATCATATTTATCGAGCGCCTCGTCAATGCACTCACGGATACTGCTCTCATCCTTCAGACCGCCCTCTAACACCTTCTGCTTGACGTAAGCCATGAACTCTTCGACTTCGCCGTCATCAGCTCCCTGAATCAGGTCAGCCAGTTCTCCGGTCACAACGATCTCATTCATCGCCGCATCCAGACTCTCCTCGTCCACCGGCTCGCCGGTAATCTCGGAATATGCCTTCATCGCTCCGATCAGCGCTGCCGTTCCGGAGATCGGTGTCGGTCCTGCCACAATGATATCTGCATCCTTCAGACCTGCGGTCGCAAGCGCATTCTTATACATGCCGACCGTACAATAGTTAATATTCTTTGTAGAGATGTTTAATCCGTTACCCTTTTCCCTCTGTACGATCACGACCGAAGATAATGCCCTCGTTCCGATCTTCTCTGCCGGAAGGTACTCATCGAGATACTGGTGCTCCTCCGCGTTTGTGATCGATACGACATTATAATCATCCAGCTTGGCGGCATCGATACCCATGAGGTCGAGTACCGTCGCTTTCTGCTCTGCGGACAGGTTCTCTCCGAGTGCCAGATACGGCTTGTCGTCCGCCGCGATCTCTACATTGTCATCCTGATTGATCTCGGATGTCCCGGATTTATCTTCTGCATCCGCATCAGACTCGATCTCTACATCTGCGACAGGCTGTGATTCGCCCATATCATTGATCGGCATCACATCACCCTGCACCTCATCGGTCGTACCGTCTAATACTCTGTCATCATCCGCAGAGATCTCTCCCTCTACCTGCTCTGCTGCCGCAGGCACTGCCGTCGAGCAGACAGTGACAGCCACCATCAGCATCGCCAGCCATTTTTTCATATGATTTCTCTTCATGTTTGTTTCCTCCTTCTTGGGTACCGGATCAGCGTCCGGTATGTCTCTTTATCCATCCCCATATGTCTGCATATACGTCCGCACGGTCGTTCTCATTGAGCAGCTCGTGCCGGTCATCCTCGTACAGCTTCATTGCAACATTTTTAATACCCGCCTTTTTATACTGGCGGTACACACGTTTCACTCCCACTCCGGCATCACCCACAGGGTCTTTGTCGCCGGATATTAAAAGTATCGGAAGATCCGTGCGGATCTGTCTGATATACTTTTCCTTGTTATCATAGGCTACCGTCGTAAACAGACCGTAGTAGCCATTCAGCGTAAAATCAAATGTGCACAGCGGATCGCTGTAATATTTTTTTACACTCTCCGTATTGCGCGATAACCAGCTGTCTTCGGGTCTGCTGCCATCCATGCAGAACTGCGCATAGTTCTTTCCAAACGTCGCATGTTTCACAAAACGGCTGCGGTAATGCCAGCCGCGGAATGTCGCGATCGCGTGACAGCAGGCGATTCCGAAATAACACGCCGCATCGGGCACACTTCCCGTACCGCAGATAATCGCGCCGTCGACTTCATCGCTGTAGATTGTCAGGTATTTGCGCAGCAGATACGAGCCCATGCTGTGTCCGAAAATGAAATACGGCACACCCGGATACACCCGTCTGGTCATATCCGTCACCTGATGCATATCGGCAACCAGTACCTGCGACGGTCTGGATTTGCAGAAATACCCCAGATGCCTGCTGTCCCTGACGGACTCTCCATGTCCGAGATGGTCATGTCCCACAACCAGAAAACCGTGTGATGTCATAAATTCGGCAAATTCCTCATAGCGTCCGATATACTCCTGCATCCCGTGTACCAGCTGGATCACTCCGTATACCGCCCCATCATCCGGAAGCCAGCGCACACCGTGTATTTTTGTCTTTGTGTCCCTTGATAAAAAGTGATAATCCTCTCGTACCATACCGTGTCCCCCATGTTAGCATAGTTACACGTATTCTGAACCATATTGCGCAAAAAGTCAACCCTTAGATCGATTATGCGTAGTGTGTGACTACGATCTGGATACTTGTAATGCCCTGATAGCTGTTAATCTGCGGATAATAGGTAAACGCAAACCGCATCTGCTGCGGTCTCCCGCACAGCAGGGCATCCACTTCTTCTGCTCCGTATTTTTCCCTGTAATAGTCTAAAAATTCCTCCGCATCCCCAAAATAGAGTGCATCCACCCCTCCACGGCTGCCAATGAGCTGGAGCTTTAACATATTATGCTCTTTTCCTATGAGAGATGCGCCTCTTGCCAGCAGCTCCTTGTCTGCAAAAATCGGCTTTTCATTGCCGTTCCCGCAAGGCTCCAGTACCGATAGCTGCCCGATCAGCGTCTCTGTGATATAGGAAATCGGCATCGGTACATCGATCCGGATCGTCTCTGTCAGATCTTCCTCTGATAACTGCGCCTGTTCGCACAGCAGCCGTTCAAACTCCTCCAGATGCTCCGGTGCGAGCGAGAGTCCCGCCGCCATCGCATGACCTCCGAATTTGATGAGCAGTGATCCGACACGGCTCAGATGCTCATACATATGGTACGAGGGAATCGAGCGTCCGGAACCTTTCACGCAGTCCTCCCCGTTCGTCAGCACATAAGTCGGACGGTAATAGCGTTCGCGCAGACGTCCGGCGATAATGCCCGCCAGACTCTCATGAGTCTGCGGCAGATAAACGACCAGCACCGGATGTTTCCACAATTCCTGCTCCTCGACGAGACGAACCGCTTCCTCGACACCTTCTGTGGTCAGTTGTTTGCGCTCATCATTGAGCGACACCAGCTCCTGCGCGATCTTCTGTGCACGCCAATGATCCGTCTCTATGAGCAGCTCCAGTGCACGCTTTGCCGTGTCCAGCCTGCCGGTCGCATTGATGCAGGGGCCGATCACATAGCCGATATGATACGCGCGAAGCTGGTCTGCGTTGAGACCGCTGCACGCGATCAGCGCCTGTAGTCCGATGTTGTCCGTCCGGCGCAGCTGCTCCAGTCCAAGTGTCGTGATCGTGCGGTTTTCCCCGCGCAGTTCCATCACATCCCCGATCGTTGCAAACGCCGCATATTGCAGGTATTTTTTCCATGCGTCCGGCTGTCCGCACGCACGCTGTACCAGTTGCAGCACCTTCCACGCCACGACCGCCCCACAGATCCCCTTGCACGGGTATTCACAGTCCGCACGCTTCGGATCGACAACCGCATCCGCCTGTGGCAGCACGGCTGCCGCGGTATCTCCCTCCCAGTGCAGCGGTACTTCGTGGTGGTCGGTCACAACAACGGTCATGCCGAGTTCCTTCGCCAGTGCGATCTCCGCGGCAGCCGCAATGCCGTTATCACAGGTCAGGATCGTATCACAGCCCTGCTCAGCAGCTTCCCGGATCAGCTTTTCACTCAGCCCGTAGCCGTCCTTGATCCGGTGCGGCAAGGTATAGTCCACACACGCGCCACACGCCTTTAGTCCATCATATAAAATATAGGTAGAAAAAATACCGTCGATATCATAGTCACCGATAATGCGTATCTTTGCCTGCCGGCGGATCTTCGTCAACAGAATCTGCGCGGCCTTTTCGGCATCCTGTAAAAGAGACGGCTCACACAAACGGTCTGTCGATGGATGAAAATACTCGTCCAGCTCCTGCTCCCCGACCACTTCCCGGTTGCGCACCACGCGCGCGATGACCGGATCAACGCCATAGGTCTTTCCGATTCCGTTAAAATCCGCGCTTTTTGCGAGTACCACCCATTTTTCAGCTTTCTTTCTCATATCCTCTGCCTCTCTTTATCTGCTGACACTTACTATAACGAAAGGAGAGCCCGATTCACTACAGGCTCTCCCGAATAAATATTTTTTCTTTTAATATACAATACGGTTACGACCGCTTTCTTTTCCTTTATACAGCTTATCATCTGCCTCCTTGATGTTCGCATCCGTCGAGATATGCGGATTATACTCGGTCAGTCCCAGCGTCATCGTCACATGAATGATCTGATCCTCATAAGGGATCTCCAGCCGGTTGATCTTGAGCTGCAGCTTTGACAGCTCATTCCATGCGTCATCACCGTTCATATTCTCAAATAAGAACAGAAACTCCTCGCCGCCCCAGCGGGCAACTGCCCCGACGCCGTTCATATGCTGGCGGAACAGCTCTGTCAGTTTGCGCAGTACCTCGTCGCCGCACTCATGTCCATATGTATCATTGATCCGTTTGAAATGATCGATGTCACCGATCGCCACGGACATAAACTGCATCTCGCCGCGGTTGTAGCGTTTCAGGCAGCGGTTCACATGATCGAGCATACAGAAACGGTTCCACAGCTTGGTAAGCGGATCGGTCGATGCGATATGGCGCAGCTCCTTGTTGTACTCCTGCAGCCTGCTCTCCATCTGAAAAGCATCCTTCGTGAAATACACACCGGTAAACATAATCATCGCACCCTCTAAGACGATGCTCACCAGATACATGTACATCCGCAGCTGACCCGGCAGCCTCGCGATATCCGTCACCTGTATATACTGACCATGCAGGTACAAAAATACACGGATCAGATACAGAATAACCAGCGTCCGCACCGGATGCCTGCGCTCCATGAACAGATCTACCACGATGAGCGCAAAGATAAAATGATGCACACCTGTATCACTGCCAAACAGTACATAAAAGCTGCCTACCCATAACACCGTCGTGATATTCAGCATGATGTAGGAAAAACGCATTTTATCCTGATAGGTACACCGAAATACATATACATACAGTATGAGGAATATTGCACCAATGACTGCTAAGTAATAGCGCGCCGAAACGAGAAATCCCACACATACCAACAGCAGGTACAGCATGAATATAAGCACCGACATGCGCAGTACAACAACAATCTTTGGTGATTCGTTTTTGTTTTGAGGTTCCTGAAAGACCAAATCCTTGATCTTCGTCATAATAGACAACGATCCCTCTCCCCCTTTTATCACATATAAGTACATATTAACACATTGCCCTTTTGATTTCCAGATTTTTTCGAAAATTTTTCGTAATGTGGAACCAATCCGCCACAGGCCAATATACTAAATTAACAAATGACAGGAGTGTTCGTAGCTGTCGCTTTATGCACAGTTACGCATTTTTTTGTATGAAACAGCTATATGCAATGCAGGACACCACAGATACCGGCACTCTGCAGGTCAATGTCACCTCGCGCGTCCAAAACACACCGGTTCCGGATGCGACCGTCACACTCAGCTACACCGGCGATCCCGATTCCACGCTCGAATCGCTGCAAACCGATGAATCCGGACAGACGCAGACCGTCACCCTCGACGCACCTCCGGTAGAATACAGTCTGGACTCCGATCAGGAAAACCAGCCGTTTTCCCTCTACACGATCCAGATCCGTGCCGCAGGCTACCATCCGCTCAATATATCCGGCATCGAGATCTTTTCCACGATCAAGGCGATCCAGAATGCCGCACTGACTCCGTTAGATTACGGCAACCGTTTCCGGGAAAGCATCGATATTCCGGTCAACACGCTGTTCGGCGACTATCCCCCGAAGATCGAGGAATCGGAGATCAAGCCGATCGAGGAAAGCGGTGAGATCGTCCTCAGCCGCGTTGTCATTCCGGAATACGTCGTCGTACACGATGGTCCGCCGACAGACTCTCGTGCCAATGATTATTATGTCCGCTACAAGGACTACATCAAAAATGTGGCCTCCAGCGAGATCTATGCGACCTGGCCGGACGCGACGATCCGTGCAAATGTTCTGGCTATTATGTCCTTTACATTAAACAGGGTTTTTACGGAGTGGTACAGAAACAAAGGCTATAACTTTACAATCACATCCTCCACGGCATACGACCAGAAATGGTCTTACGGGCGTACAATTTACGATTCCATCTCTCGCGTCGTCGATGAGATGTTTGAAAACTACCTGTCCCGCCCCAATGTGATTCAGCCGATCCTGACACAGTATTGTGATGGGCGCAAGGTGTCCTGTCCGAACTGGCTGTCTCAGTGGGGCTCCAAGTATTTAGGCGATCAGGGCTACTCTGCGATCCAGATTCTGCGCAATTATTATGGCAACAGTATCTATATCAACACTGCCGATGAGATCTCCGGTATTCCGTCGTCCTGGCCCGGCTATGATTTAAGCGTCGGCTCGAGCGGTGCAAAGGTGCGCCAGATCCAGCAGCAGTTAAACCGGATTCACAAGAACTATCCGGCGATCCCGACCGTAACGGCAGACGGTATCTTCGGCAATTCTACCCGTGATGCTGTCCGCAAATTCCAGTCCGTATTCGGACTGCCGGCAACCGGCGTGATCGACTATCCGACCTGGTACAAAATCTCTGAAATCTATGTGGCGGTCAGCCGGATTGCGGAGCTGAATTAAAATGCATTTATCAAAACAGGACAGAAAAAGAGCGTGTCTGACGAATACAGACACGCTCTGTTATGTACTTTTGTCGTATATCAGCAAAAACGAAAATTACTCGCCTAAGATCTTTTTGATTGCCTCTAATACACGGTCAGCCTGAAACGGCTTAACAATAAAGTCCTTTGCACCGCTCTGAATTGCCTCGATAACCATTGCCTGCTGTCCCATTGCCGAACACATCACGACATTGGCACCGCCATCTGCTGCCTTGATCTGCTTGAGAGCCTGGATTCCATCACAGTTAGGCATCGTAATATCCATCGTAACCAGATCAGGCTTTAACTCTTTGTATTTTGCGAGCGCTTCATTGCCATCTGCCGCCTCACCTGCGATCTCGTAACCTCCCTTGGTCAAAATATCCTTCAACATCATCCGCATAAATGCTGCATCATCTGCGATCAAGATTCTCTTAGCCATGTCTTATCCATCCTTTACAATATTTCTAATCCGAAACTGCTGCTATTCACAGTCCCAATGCAAAAACCCCTGTCTGATGATTCCTCATCAGGATTTTGTGCATCTAAAGTTCATACTCCACTACTCGTTTCATTCTACACAATATTAACATATTTTGCAAGCTGTTTCGTAAAGTTTCTCTTATTTCTATCAATATTTATACAAATTTTTTGCATCTCACACCTAAATATGCTATTCTTGTAGATATGAAAACGAATATGGAAAGGAGTTTCTTATGCACACATTCCAACCCTATCCCACAGAACTTCTCGACATCAATCCATTTTCCAAGATCGGTACTGAATGGATGGCTGTCACCGCAGGTGATAAAGACAAGGTAAATACGATGACTGCCAACTGGGGAACACTCGGTGTGCTCTGGGGCAAAAATGTCGTCACCATTTTTGTGCGCGACAGCCGCTACACCAAGGAGTTTATCGACCGTCAGGATACCTTTTCCCTGACATTCTTTGACATATCCGATCAGGAAAACAAGCTGGCACTTAAATACTTTGGGGCTGTCTCCGGTCGCGATGAGGACAAGATCGCCAGTGCAAAGATGCACGTGGACTATGCAGCCGACGGAACCCCTTACATCGATGAGGGCAATCTAGTGCTAGTCTGCCGCAAGCTGTCTGCGACCAAGATCCTGCCGGAGCAGTTTCTTGACGCATCGATCGATGACAGTTGGTACAAAAATAAAGACTATCACACGATGTATGTGGCGGAGATCACGCAGATACTCGCGCGGTAATCTATCACCTGTATAAAAATAACAAACAGCTCCCGCAATTATATCTAATTTTGCTTGCGGGAGCTGCTACTTTTATTACGAATCCATTCCTGTATGCACAGATTTTCTTATCTGTACTATCTGCAAGAGGTACTGATCGACTCGATCGCTACCGCTCCTCCACGCACAATTTCTATATTCTTGAACTTTGAGCGCAGTAACGCAATCAGTTCATTATTTCTCCGCTCAGTCAACATACATTCTAATAATACGCTGTCTGTCCCGATATCCTTCACCTTTACCTCAAACACCTGCGCAAACTGGAACACTTCTTCCTTTTCTGCCGGATCGATGTCCTTTACCTTCGCAAACAGGATCTCCTTCATATGGATGGGCACGTTTGTGAGGTCAATGACCTTGATGACCTCGATCATACAGTTTAACTGCTTTTTGATCTGCTCAAACGTCACATCATCACTCGTCACGCAGATCGTCATGCGGGAAACCGTCTCATCCTCCGTCGTACCTACGGTCAGCGACTGTAAATTATATGATTTTCCGGAAAACAGTCCCGATACCTTTGCCAGTACACCGACGGTATTTTCCACATACAATGCAATCCATCTGTTTTTCATGCTTCGATCGATCATAATACCGCCTCCTCTATCTCAAAATCATTTCACTCATCGGATTTCCGCTCTTTACCATCGGGAGCACGAGCTCGTCCGTAGCAATCAGAAATTCAATGATTGTGGGTGCATCGGTGTTTGCCTTTGCCTGTGCGAGTGCAGGCGCGATCTCAGACGCTTCCGTGACGCGGATGCCATGCGCACCGTAGCTCTCCGCCAGCTTGACAAAATCAGGCTCATACGGCGGACAGTTCTTATTCGGTCCTTTGCAGTCCGCAGGACAGCTCTTTCGCCGACGCAGACAGGTTCCGCTGTAGCGCTTGCCATAAAACAACTGCTGCATCTGCCGCACCATACCGAGATAATAGTTATTTAAAATGCAGACCGTGACCGGTACTTCCTCCACGACTGCGGTCGCAAGCTCCTGAATGTTCATCTGCATGCCGCCGTCGCCGGAAATGCACACGACATCCGCATCCGGACATCCGATCTTCGCCCCGATCGCTGCCGGAAAGCCAAATCCCATCGTGCCGAGACCACCGGAGGTGATAAAACGCTTCTCCGGCCCGAATGCCAGAAACTGGGATGCCCACATCTGATGCTGTCCAACATCCGTCACAACGACACCGCTGTCGTATGCCTGATTGATCGCCTCCATGATCATCTGCGGGCTCATGCCCTTATCGTCGCGCATCGCGAGCGGATTTTCCTGCTCCCATGCCGCGATCGTGTCACGCCAAGCCTTTGTACTGCGCGATTTTGCCCAGTCCATCATCGTCTCCAGCGCCAGACGCGCATCCGATACGACCGGAACATCAACCACGACATTTCGTGAGATCGAAGCAGTCGCAATATCGATATGTACGATCCGCGCATTCGGCGCAAACTCCTCCAGATCTCCGGTAATACGGTCGTTGAAACGTGTACCGATCGAAAAGAGCACATCACACTCGCTGACTGCCTTATTTGCCGCGTATCTGCCGTGCATGCCGCAGTTGCCGACATAGAGCGGATGTCCGAGCGGCATCACGCCCTTGCCCATGACGGTTGTCACGACAGGCACATGGGTCTTTTCCGCAAAACGGCACAACAGCTCCTCCGCGCCGGAGATATGCACACCGCCGCCTGCCAGAATGAGCGGTTTTTTCGCTGTGTGCAGCAGCTTATATGCCTTTTTGAGCTGTCCGATGTGGACAGACGTATTCGGCTTGTAGCCGCGGATCGCCACCTTGGACGGATATTCTGCGTCTCCGGACTCATTCTGGATGTCCTTTGGCAGATCGATGAGCACCGGCCCCGGCTTTCCGCTCTGTGCGATATAAAACGCCATCTTGAGCGCCCTGCCGAGCTCCGCACGGCTGCGCACGGTCACACCGTACTTTGTGATACTGCGCGTCATACCGACGATATCGACCTCCTGAAACGCATCGTTTCCGATGAGCTTGAGCGGCACCTGTCCGGTGATGACGACGAGCGGAATGCTGTCATAGTGCGCATCCGCAAGACCCGTCACGATATTGGTCGCACCCGGGCCGCTCGTGACGATACACACACCGACCCTGCCGGTCGCACGGGCGTAGCCCTCCGCCTCATGGATGAGCGCCTGCTCATGGCGCGGCAGGACGAGATGTATATCATCCGCCTTATATAATTCATCGAAAAGGTCTGTGACCATGCCTCCGGGATACCCGAAGATCGTGTCCACACCCTCCTCACGCATTGCTTTTACAAATAGTTTCTTTCCGGTTATATCCATATTTTACGTTCTCCCTATCCGATAAGCTGTAAGCATTTTAACACAAATATCCATCCTGTCAAGGTAAATGCCGCGAGCAGCGTCGTGAGCACTACGATGCTGGCAGTCAGCACACCGTCATTTTTCATGCTTTTTGCCATAATATAGCAGCTCGGTGTCGCCGGTGCCGCGAGCATGACGAGAATGCCGATCAGCTTCTCGCCGGTAAAGCCCAGCGCGACCGCAAACGGTACAAATACGAGCGGCTGCGCGACCAGCTTGATGAGCGATGCTGCGATCGTCGGTTTGATTTTCGCGAGCGCTTTTCTGCCCTCAAAGCCCGCACCCATGCCGATCAGGGCAAGCGGAGTCGCCGTCTTTGCGATATACCCCACCGTATTGTCCACAATCGTCGGAAAATCAATCTGAAAATAAGCGACAATCAGACCGAGTACAATGGAAATAATGATTGGATTTTTCAGGATGTTGATGCCTACCTGTTTCAGCCGGCTCATGTCTCTTTTCGCGTCCACCTCATCCGGCTGCGCCTCAAAGGTGAGCACTATCACAGAAAAAATATTGTATAACGGCACGGCCCCGATGATCATGAGCGGCCCCATCGCCGAGCTGCCGTAAATGTTTTCGATAAATGCCAGACCCATGACGGCTGCACTGCTGCGGAACGATGCCTGTACAAACGCGCCGGTCATCGTCTGATCCTTCAGGAGCAGCTTTGCACCGCCCCATATGACAAAAAAGCACACGGTCGTGACCAGTGCGCAAAACATGACATATTTGAAATCGAATACCGCCTTGATATCGACTGCCGACAGATCCCGAAACACCATAAACGGCAGTGTCACCTGAAAGTTAAATTTATTCGTCACGGAGACAAAATGCTCATCCAGCATGCCCCGCTGTTTTAACATCCAGCCGATCACCATGACGAGGAAAATCGGCATGGTGACGTTGATGCTGTAGATAAAATTATTCATGGTCGTTACTATTTTTATCCCTGCTGTTTTTCGTATTTATAAAAATGATAGATCAGATCAAAATAGGTCTGCTCCTCACTGTCCTGCGTGATCTGCCATTCGGGGCGCTCATCCAGATTCGGGAAATGCGCATCCGCATCGTAGGCATAATCAATCTTCGTAATATGTGCAGTATCGCAGGCATCTACAAGCTGGTCGTAAATACTCTCGCCGCCGATCACATAGATGTTTTCGGACTCATATTTTTCCAGTTCCTTCCACAGCTCCTCAAGCGAATAGACGAGCACCGCGTCTTTGACCTGATAGGTTTTGTCATGCGTGAGCACGATATTGACCCTGTTTTTTAAGGGCTGTCCGTTCGGAAAGCTCTCGAGCGTCTTTCTGCCCATGACAACCACCTTTCCGGTCGTTGTCTCGCGGAAAAATTTCATGTCCGCGGGGATCTTCACGAGTAGCTGGTTGTTTTTTCCGATGCCCCAGTTACTGTCTACTGCTGCGATTAAATTCATGTGTTTCCTCCCTCGCTCGCGCTGCTAGGTTTTTCTGAGCTGCGACCCCATAAAATTAAATTGCCACCGGGATATGTTCAATCTGCAGCCCTGTCTCGTATTCAAGCAGCTTCACATCATCGCGTGTAAATTCATAAAAATCCTTCACCTCGGGATTCAGCCAGAACTTCGGTGCAGGATGTGGCTGCCTTGTAATCAGCTCCTCGACAAGCGGCACATGCCGGTCATAAATATGTGCGTCCGCGATCACGTGCACGAGCTCCCCGACACGCATATCACACACCTGTGCCAGCATGTGCACGAGCACGGCATACTGGCAGACATTCCAGTTGTTCGCCGTCAGCACATCCTGTGAGCGCTGATTTAGCACAGCATTGAGCGTCAGCCTGTCATCACCCTTTTTCTGCGTCACGTTAAAGGTCATGCTGTAGGCACAGGGATACAGATTCATCTCATGCAGATCCTGATGCACATAGATATTCGTCATGATGCGGCGGCTGAACGGATTGTTTTTCAGATCGTAGATCACACGATCCACCTGATCCATCATGCCTTCCTTATACTGATGCTTCACGCCGAGCTGGTAGCCGTATGCCTTTCCGATCGAGCCGTCGGCATCCGCCCACTCATCCCAGATATGGCTGTGAAGGTCATGGATGTTATTCGATTTTTTCTGCCAGATCCACAGGATCTCGTCGGTCGCACTCTTGATCGCCGTGCGGCGCAGTGTCAGTGCCGGAAACTCCTTTGACAAGTCGTAGCGGTTCACGACACCGAATTTTTTGATCGTATAGGCGCTGGTGCCGTCCTCCCAGTGGGGACGCACCTTCTCGCCCTCGGTACTCGTGCCGTTGTCTAAAATATCACGGCACATATTGATAAATAGTGTATCTGCGTAACTCATGTTCCGTCTATGCCTCGTCGATCGCTTTTCCGATGTCGTGGCGCATATATTTGTTCTCGAAGGTAATCCATTCGGTCGCCTCGTATGCCTTTGCTCGCGCGGTCTTTAAGTCCGGACCGGTCGCTGTGATGCCAAGCACGCGGCCGCCGTTCGTCACGATCTCGCCCTTGTCGTTAAACGCAGTTCCTGCATGATAGCAGAAATAGTCGTCTTTTCCCTCAAACTTCTCAAATCCGTGGATCGGGAAGCCTTTTTTATAAGCAACCGGATAGCCGTCCGATGCCAGTACGACACAGACACATGCGTTGTCCTCAAATTGAAGATCAATCTGATCTAATCGTCCTTCCACACATGCTTCCATGACGTCGATAATATCATTCTTCATGCGCGGCAGAACAACCTGTGCCTCCGGATCACCGAAACGCGCATTGTACTCGAGCACCTTCGGGCCTTCGGGAGTCAGCATCAGTCCGAAGAAAATCACGCCGGTAAACGGTCTGCCCTCGGCTGCCATCGCATCCACGGTTGCCTGATAAATGTATTTTTTACAGAAGGCATCTACCTCGTCGGTGTAGAACGGGCTCGGGCTGAAATTGCCCATGCCTCCGGTATTCAGTCCGGTATCTCCGTCTCCCGCACGCTTGTGATCCTGTGCGGAGGACATGATCTGGATCGTCTTGCCGTCTACAAATGAGAGCACAGATACCTCCCGTCCGGTCATGAACTCCTCGACAACCATATGATTGCCCGCAGCGCCGAACTTCTTGTCCTCCATGATCTCTTTCACGCCCGCCTTTGCTTCCTCTAAGGTATTGCAGATCAGGACACCCTTGCCGAGTGCGAGTCCGTCCGCCTTGAGCACGATCGGCATCTTTGCAGTCTCTAAATATGCAATCGCTTTCTTCGGATCGTCAAACGTCTCATAGCCGGCTGTCGGAATGTTGTATTTTTTCATCAGATCCTTGGAAAATGCCTTGGAACCCTCGAGAATCGCGGCATTTTTGCGCGGTCCGAATACTTTTAACCCCTCTGCCTCAAATGCGTCCACGATACCGCCGACGAGCGGATCGTCCATTCCGATGATTGTAAAATCGATCGCCTGTTCCTTTGCAAATGCGATCAGCTTGTCAAATTCCATCGCACCGATCGGCACGCACTCTGCCTGCGCAGCGATACCTGCGTTTCCAGGTGCACAATAGATCCTGTCCACGCGGGGGCTTTTTGCAACTGCCATCGCGATCGCATGCTCTCTTCCGCCGCTGCCTACTATCAATACCTTCATCTGGGTTTCCTCCTCAATATGTGCTGTCTTTACTCTGTGACTTTTACAATGCCGTCCACTACCTGTATTTTGCCGTTGGCGATCAGATCAATCGCACGCGGCATGATGATCCACTCCGCCTGCTCCATCACGCGCTGCTGCAAGGTCTTTGGCGTATCATCCGGTTCGATCTCAACTGCTTTCTGCAAAATGATCGGCCCGGTGTCCGTGCCCTCGTCCACAAAATGACAAGTCGCGCCGGTCACCTTGACACCGCGTTTCAATGCCTCTTCATGTACTTTCAGCCCGTAAAAACCCGTGCCGCAGAAGGACGGAATGAGCGACGGGTGGATGTTGATGATCCGGTTTTTGTATGCGGCGATGAGCTGCGGCGGAATAATCACGAGATAACCCGCCAGCACGACCAGATCGATCTTTCTGTCCACGATCGTCTGTGTCAGCGCGTCGTTAAACTGCTCCCTCGTCTCATAAGACTTCGGGGACAGGCACATGGCCTCGATCCCGTGCTGCTTTGCGCGCTCCAACGCATACGCATTTGCATTGTTGCTGATGACAATATCGATGGCAGCATTTGTGATCGTTCCTGCATCGATCGCATCAATGATCGCCTGCAGATTCGTGCCACCACCCGATACGAGTACCGCTATTTTTAACATAAGGTCACTCCCTTTTCTCCGTCTGTGATCTTTCCGACTACATAAGGTGTATCTCCGGCTGCTTTCATCGCCTCCATTGCCTTGTCCACATCCGCCGGATCGACAGCAACGATCATGCCGAGACCCATGTTATATGTATTGTACATCATCTGTTCCTCGACATTTCCCTCACGTGCCATCATCGTAAAGATCGGCGGGATCGGATAGCTGTTCTTCTCGATCACTGCATGCTTGCCCTCGGGCAGCATACGGGGAATATTCTCATAGAAGCCGCCTCCGGTGATATGGCTGCATGCCTTCACGCGCACGCCAGCGTCTTTTACATTTTTCAATGCTTTCACATAGATTCTCGTCGGTGCGATCAGCGCCTCGCCGAGTGTCTTGCCAAGCTCCTCATGATAGGTGTTCAACGTCTCCGCATCCATCTTGAAGATCTTGCGCACAAGGGAAAATCCGTTGGAATGCACACCGGTGGAAGCCATGCCGATCAGCACATCACCATCCTTTAAATCCTCTCCGGTGATAATATCCTTTTTATCAACGACCCCAACTGCAAAGCCTGCCAGATCATACTCATCCTCAGGCATCAGACCCGGATGCTCAGCAGTCTCCCCGCCGATCAGCGCACAGCCGGACTGCTTACAGCCCTCAGCCACACCGCTGACGATCGTTGCAATCTTTTCGGGATAATTTTTGCCACATGCGATATAATCCAGGAAAAATAAAGGCTCGCCGCCTGCACATGCCACGTCGTTGACACACATTGCGACCGCATCGATACCAATCGTATCATGCTTATCGAGCAAAAATGCCAGCTTCACCTTTGTTCCACAGCCATCTGTACCTGACAGGAGCACCGGCTCCTCCATCTCTTTGATCTTGTCCAGTGAAAACGCACCGGAAAAACCGCCGAGTCCGCCCAGCACTTCCGGACGCATCGTTCCTTTTACATACTCCTTCATCAGCTCGACAGACTTGTAACCTGCCTCGATGTCCACTCCTGAATGCTTGTAATCCATGTGTTTGTCCCTCCTGATCTTCCTCTATCTATTAGTAGTTTTTATATCCGACTTCCTGCAATTTGGCATCCTTTGCGATGACCTGCTCCTTCAACGTCTTTGCATATGCCTTCAATTTATCCAGAATTTCTGCATCGCCAGTAGCTAAGATCTTCGCTGCGAGCAGTCCGGCATTGGCACCGCCGTTGATCGCTACGGTCGCTACCGGAATTCCGGTCGGCATCTGTACGATCGAATATAGGGAATCTCTGCCGCCTAAGGATGTCGTGTGCATCGGAATACCGATCACCGGCATCGGGAAGATCGCTGCGCACATGCCGGGCAGATGGGCTGCCATGCCCGCCCCTGCGATGATCACCTTATAGCCGCGCTCCTCTGCACTCTTTGCATATGCAAAAAACTCCTCCGGCTCGCGGTGTGCAGAGATGATGTTCATCTCATAGTCGATCCCGAGCTGGTCGAGAATGTCTGCTGCCTTTGCCATGATGGGCATGTCTGAATCACTGCCCATGACGATACCTACTTTTGCCATGATTGTTCTCCTTTGTCGTTCTAATATTTTCAGGTAATTGTAAAGTGCTTTCATGAGGTCGCAGCTCCCGCAAGCATGTCTGTTCTGCTTTCATTACACGACCCATTCCGATGAGCCTCCGCAAAACAAAATTGTGTCAGCAAAGGCTTCCACAATTTGGAGTCTCCTCTCCATCGTGCAAAGGCAGCAAAATCAGACATGACTTTGCTCGCGCTGCTATGATCGTGTTCATGCGACAGTCCTCACAATCACCTATTGTTTTCGCAACTTCTATTATTCTAGCATACACTTTTTTTTAGGGGAAGTGCTTTTTTCCTTTTTATATACATATATAACTACACCAGCGTATCCTGTATAGCAGCTTCAGCAGCCGCTTATGCTCTGCGGGCAAATCACACGCGCGGCACAGAGCGCAGGCAAAAACTGCCTGACTCTGCTGCCTAGGCATTGGCAGTTAAACTGTATTTCCGCGTGAGCCCGTCGCATAAAGGGCATGCCTGAACCTGCTATACAGAATACGCGGCGCAATGAAATCATCCTACTCCAGCGGAATATTGAGTTCCTCTGTCCCCGCCACAACAAATCTTCCGTCAAGTATGATCGGATATTCCGTTCCGTCTGCGCCGACCGCAATGATCGAATCGAGCTCGTCATACGGAATCGTGATGTCAGTATGGCAGTTCAGATATGCCTTAGAGATGTCCTCCTTGCGAAGCAGCGACACCTCGTTGTCTCTGGCGATGATCTCCTTGCCGTCCGGATTGTAGACAGCTGTGTCTTCTGCATGTGAATAACACGTGTCACCGACTGCAAAATGCGGTCCGGTCTTTTCTGCGATCAGGATCGGCAGCTTGTCCGCAATATCGAAATCACGTGCCATGCGGTAAGCAGTCGTATTCGTTCCGATCGCGAACTCGCCCATCGGCAGTGTATCGTGATGTTTGAGCAGGTTTTCATGGATATATTTTTTATTCTGTTCTGCACCTGCATAATTGCTGCAACTATAGTCTGTGACCCTGCCATCTGTAAATGTGAGCGACAGATTCTCGTATTCCAGTTCATTTAAAAATACCTCTGTGACGTGCAGCGTGCCGTTCGTTCCTGCCAGTACCGGAGAAGTGAACACCTCGCCGACCGGAATGTTGACATCTGCCACACAATTTTCGAATGCAGTCTGGTGCTCCGGATCGGTGAGTGGATGGATCTTGATCGTCAGATCCGTGTGATTTCTGCCCTTGCCCTTCACACATACATGATCTGCTTGGTCAAGCACATCGATGATCTTCTGCTGCATCGTGCGGTAACGCATGTAGTCAAGCGTATTGATCTCGACCGTCCGCGCGAAAATCTCCTTGAAATCCCTGCCAATCGCAGGAATCGGATACGCGATGATCGTAAAGCTGCGCTCCTCTCCCTTAATATAACGGTTCATGATCTGCGCGCTCTCGTTCGCATTGTACACATTAAGCTCCTGCTGTTTTTCACTATAATTCAGCGCCTCCGGCTTGTTTACCGGCTGGAAGGGTGTCTCGCCAAATGTCTCGATCACCGCAGGTCCGGCATAGACTGCGGCCAGATCCTTGTATTTCTCATAGGCAGTCCGCAGCACCTCGAGCCTGCGCTCCACAAATGCCTTATCCAGATAAAACGCACGGTCTGATTTATGGTCATAATCAAACTGGCGATTGACAGACTTTGCATAGCATCCCTTTTTGCCATTTCCACGGTTGCCCATGGAATTGATGCTGTCACGGTAGATCACCGGCTGCAGTCCCATTTTTTCAAAATTTTTAATTGCGGCACGTACCATGCGCTCAAATCCGATCGGATAACGCACATCGACGGTTTTCTTTTTCCCCAGATCCTTTCCGGTCACTTCAAACCCAATCCGGTATCCTTCCGTATAGGTATCTGCCATTGCCTGGATCTGTTCCTCCGGCAGCGAATTCAGATATTCAGCTACCTGCAGCTCACTGCTGCTGATATACTCGCCGTAGCGGTACAGATAGGACAGATCCGTCAGATCCGATTCCATGACAATTCTGGTGAAGAAATCCAATGATGGATCCAGCATCTCACGCACGCTCTGCGTGACAAAGACCTCGCTGTAATCATGGAAGAACCAGTAGATGATCTGCTCGATCTCCTTCTTATCTGCCCCTTCCTCGCTCTCAAAACAGTTATACACCTGTACAAACAGCTCGCACAGTATCGTGATGTCGCACTTTCTGCCCTCATAGGCATAGGGCACCGCTGCACGCAGCTCCGTATATAAAAAACAGAGCAGCTGACCGAATTCTTCACCCAGCAGTTCCTGTGCCACCTTTGGGTTCGCATAGCTCCGGTCGTAATTGCCCTCCTGCAATTCATAATAAAACTGCCAGCTCATCTCCTCACACTCGAAAATATCCCGGTGATCCAATGCGCCCGTCTCTTCTTTTTTTAGTGCTTCATCTACCAATACAAACAGATCTGCCAGTCTGCGGAAATAATGCCAGTAGGTTTCCGGCACCTGATGTTCCTCACGCAATTCGCGGATCCGCTCTATCACCAGATCATAGCGTTCCTGCACTTCCTCATTTGCTGCTGCATACGCCTCTTTATAACCCATCTCTCATCCTGTGGCCGACGGATCATACTGCCAGCCATCCTTTCCTAATTTGATATGTGCCAATCACCGGTCAGCACACAAACGGACTAACCAATTACCACTGAAAGTCCCAGACCATAGATCGCGATCCACAGGAGCAGCATCAGAACCGCCACCACAAGCGCCACCTTTGGAATGCCGCGAAACACATCTTCCTCACGGTTGGCACGGATTGCCACCACAAATGCAGCCATCTGCAGTACGAGCATCAGTGTTCCGACTCCGCCGATCAGATTACCCGCCCGGTCACCCAGCCGGCTGGTCTGGCAGATCGCATAGAGCAGCCAGATCAGGGATATCACCGACCCTGCCAGCGATAGTATCCCCCGTCTGGAATAGCCTTTATTCGTAAACTTCACATTATATCTTCGTTGTTTTTTCATTCCGTATACCCTAGTATCTTATCATTCCCCGATGCGCGATGACCACCATCTGCGATAACGCCAGTAGAGTTTCCGTACAATCCAAAAGATCACATACCCCAGGCACACGCCACAGGTGTTGAGCAATATGTCATCCACATCAAAGCTGCCGACCTTGCTAAACAACTGCAGAATCTCTACAAACAGTGAAAACTCCGCGCCGAGCAGCGTCGTCCTGCCAAAAGATCTCGTCCGTCTGACTAACAGTGGCAGGAAAGTCCCAAACGGCACAAATGCGAGCACATTGCCCGCCAGATTGAGTGCCACAGCCATAAATCCCAACTGTCTGCGATAGACCCAGAAGCGCCGGATCTCATGGAACGGAATCAGATTGTACTGATACACGCGCTCCGCGCCTGTCCGTCCGGTCGCCTCCGCAAAAAACAGAAAATATGCCAGCGCCGCCAGATACACCGTAAACAGCAGCCAGCAGACCTTATACTTTCGTTCCGTATGACGGTTTTCCATTGAGACCTATACTTCCTTTACACCATACTGCTCATAATATGCATCGATTCTCTGCTTTAATTCCTCATCGATCAGCACGGTTCCGTTCGCCGGCTGGTTGTACAGTGCCTCTACGACCTCTGCCATCGTAACGATCGCTTTTCCCTCAAAGCCGTATTTCTCCCGGATCTCATCGAGCGCGCTGACCTTGCCGCCCTGTCCGACTTCCATACGGTTCAGGCTCACCATGAGTCCTACGATCTCTACATTTGCAGCCCCTCGCACCTTGGGCACAGTTTCCTCCATGGATTTTCCTGATGTCGTGACATCCTCGATCATGACCACGCGGTCACCATCCTGTAAGCTGCTGCCGAGGAATCCGCCCTTATCAGCGCCATGATCCTTGGCCTCTTTACGATCCGAACAGTAACGGATCTCTTTTCCGTATAATTCGCTGTACGCGATCGCGGTCACGACTGCCAGTGGAATTCCTTTATATGCAGGTCCAAACAGCACATCGAAATCGTCCCCATAGTTCGCGTGGATAGCTTTTGCATAATACTCACCGAGCTTTTTGAGCTGCGTGCCGGTCACATAGGCACCCGCATTCATAAAAAATGGCGATTTCCGTCCACTTTTCAACGTAAAATCACCAAACTTCAGCACCTGGCTTTCTACCATAAAATTGATAAATTCTGACTTGTAGCTTTCCATTTTATTATAGACCTCCTGTTTTCAAGCCTCTGTTGGCATTTTATATTTCAATCATAGATATACTTTTGTAGTATATCATTCCACACCTGTTTTTTCAACTAAAAGAATCCGCAACAAAAAGGAGTGCCGCATCCGCGGCACTCCGATTTTCCATTAGTAGCGATACGTTTTATACGCTTTATACGTAAATACCCATTTTTGTGTACTGCTGCCACTCTTTGGAGCCCAGATCAATGTTCCTCCACTCTTTGCAGCACCGTCTTTGATGTCCAGATACCGTCCCTCTCCATTGATGATACTGACGGTTCCATCAGAATTGTATTTAAAGCTCAGCTTCTGGCAGTCATATCCGATGGCCTCCTGATAGACCTCATTGTCCGTTCCGGTCAGCGCTTTCCCTGAATTTATACTGTAAATCAGCGTGAAGCCGTGGATTTCCTTTATGCGGAACTCCTGATTTTTGTCATCATTCTTTTCCCACAGTCCGATCGGAGCCCCCCGGTCCGTGCTTTTGTCATAGACATCCAGACAGAGCTTCGGATTGTCTGCCGGAGAAATGGTATATACGATCGAATAATCAGGGTCATAGAAATCATTCACCAGATAATCCGTCTTTTGAAGCATCCGGTAGGCATTGTAAAATGCAACCAGCGCACGCTCTCTTGTAATGCCCTCGTGCCAGAAGCCTAACGTATCTGCCCTCATGACATTGAAGACCGCCGACGGTGCCCCCGCAACGCGCAGCAGCCGTTTGACCAGCGCATCATACTGATCATCTAACAGCTCTTTGTTCGGTTGGAACTTGTTATTTTTGGTGCTCTTCACGATCCCCAGTTGATATGCCATGATGACATACGGATCCTTTGTATCGGTAAACGGCGATTTCTTACTCTGTTTCGGCAGCTTATGACCGGTTGCCTTGTACCAGTTCACGGCAAGCCTGCAGAAATCTTTTTTCTTTATGCAGCTCTCATAGTCACCGGGTTTTATAATGCCTTGTGTCAGCCCCAGTTTCTTTGCCTGTTTGATGGATGCCTGCGTGTTTCTTGTTGCACCGCTCAGATAGGCATCGGCATGATTGAGGTAATCTCTCTGGACATATCCGACACATTGACCGAACAAAATCTCCGCCCACTTCGCGTTGTAGTTTTCCTTTATGATATCTACCGCTCCGCCTGCTGCACATACACCGATCACGTTCCCGTCTGTTACCTTGGGATCGGCATAGACATAATAGTATTTCAGCGGCTCTGTGATCTTGCCTAATAAAGCAGTCTTTTTCACTTTCACCTTTTGACCCTTGACTTCCTCTCTGGCCCACTTTTCCGTATATGCCGAATTAAATTTCGTAGCTTTCAGATCTACGATATCCTTGGCATTGACCTGCCACATTCTTCCTTTCCAGAACACGCTGTAAATATACATACCGTTACAGGCGTTTCTTTCATACATCAGATAGACAACCTCTCCCTCCGGGATGGTCAGCACGGTATTCAAAATCCCCGCTCCACCCGGTCCTACCTTTCCATAGGTCTGAAACGATGCTATTGGCTCCAACTGCGCAAAGTCCGTCGTGAGTCCCGGCGTATATACTGCCGCCTGCACCGGTTCTACAAGGACACCTGCCAGCATCACGAGCGACAGCATCAGACAGATTGCGATTCTAAAATGTGATCCTTTTTTCCTAAATTCTCTCATATACATAGTCCCTCCTGTTTCTACATGTTATTTTAAAGATGTAAGGTGATGTAAAGTAAATACAAATTTCTGTGTACTGCTGCCCGACTTTGGTGCAAACATCAAATGTGCACCGCTGATGGCTTTTCCTCCCTGAATATCCAGATACAATCCGTCTCCGTTTATAATGCATACGGTTCCGTCATTATTATATTCAAAGGTCATCTTCTCGCTGTCATACCATCTCCTGTCCTGATACACCTTGTTTGTCGTTCCGTTCAGTGTTTCCTGCGAATTTAAGTTGTCGATGATCGTAAACCCGTTAACCTGATACAGGAAGAAATATTGATTTTTGCCACCATTTTTGTTGTATAAGCCAATCTCTGCTCCGGCTGATTTCTCCGATCCCCAGACATCCAGACAAATATTTGGATTGTCCGCCGGCGAGATCGTATACACATTTCTGCTGACTGCATAATCATCACTGCTGATCAGATAATACCAGTTGACCGCAAGCCTGCAAAATTCCGCTTTTGTCAGATTTTTGTCATAATTTTGCAAAATTCCGCTATAGGTCAGCTTTGCTTTTTTCGCCTGTTTGATATCCTGCTGACTTCTGATCTCCCGACCTGCCAGATACGCATCGGCAAAATTGAGACAGTCTTTTTGAATCATAGTACACACGGTAGATACTCTTACCGGAACAGCTCTCCCTACGCTCGATATACAGTGTTGCCCCTTCCGGAGCCCTGACCACGGTATTGGCAAAATTTGCGCCTCCCTTTCCGACCTTTCCATAAATCTGAAATTCTGCCTCCCGTCTCAGATCAACCAGATCCGTGGTAAACCCGGACTCTGCCGCCTGCACCGGTTCCGGCAATATCGTCGCGGTCATCGCAAGCATTAACATCAGGCAGATCACAATACGCAAATGTGACCTTTTTTCATAACTCCTTTCATATACCTCGCACCTCCTGCTGCTTTTGCAAATCCGCCGTGCATCTCGAAAAATCTTCGATTGACACTGCTCATTGCTTACGTTCATTCTACCATAAATTTTATATTTTTCCCAAAAATGGCGCGAATGGTAATTATATGGCGCGAATGGTATTCATGGCACTGATCTTTTTGCGGATGCGCTGCAGCGCATTATCGATCGATTTCGGTGACTTTCCCATATAATCTGCGATCTGCCGGTAATCCATTCCCTGTAGATACAGGTCACACACCCGCTTTTCCATCGGACTGAGCAGCTGCTCAAGCTGTGCAAACAGATTCTGATAATCCTCCTGCTCGATGAACAGACGCTCCGGATTGTGCTCGGACGTATCCCCGATCAGATCCCCGTAAGTCAGTCCGCTCTCCTCCTCGCCGCTGCCCACAGAGAGTGACACATACGAATTGAGCGGCGCGTGCTTGAGCCGCCGCGATGCCTCAATCGCATGGTACATCTGTCTTGAGATGCACAGCTCTGCAAAATGATAAAAAGAGGACTCTTTTTCCGGCGAAAAATCACGGATTGCCTTAAACAATCCGATCATCCCCTCCTGAATCAGATCCTCTTTCTCTGCTCCGATCAGATAGAGGGCATTCGCCTTTTTCATGACCAGATGTTTATATTTTTTACACAGATACTCCGTGATGCTGTCATTTCCGGCTGACAACTGTCCCAGCAGCTCCTCATCACGGATATCTTCATACGGATGTTTGTTCATAACTCTACCGTCCTGTTACTGCCAGCCGCCTATCCTTTCAGGCGCTGTCTCACGATCTCATACGCCAACACACCACATGCCACGGAGGCATTCAGCGAATCAATATCGCCCTTCATCGGGATCGATGCGATCATATCACAGTGCTCGCGCACCAGCTTGCTCACGCCCTCGCCCTCATTTCCGATCACGAGTCCGATCGAGCCTTTCAGATCCAGATCATACATCTGCGTGCCGCCCATATCCGCGCACACAAACCACATGCCTTCCTTTTTCAGATCCTCGATCGTATTCGTCAGGTTCGTTACCTTTGCGACGGGGGTATAGTTGATCGCACCGGCGGATGCCTTCGCAACGGTCGCCGTGAGTCCGACCGCGCGGCGCTTCGGTATGATCACGCCATGCGCACCTGCCAGATTCGCGGTACGGATGATCGCGCCGAGATTGTGCGGATCTTCGATGTTGTCGAGCAGGATCACAAACGGGGATTCCCCGCGGTCTCTTGCGATCTGCAGAATATCCGCCACCTCCGCGTAAGAATATGCCGCAGACTGTGCGATCACGCCCTGATGCTTTCCGGTCTCGGAAAGCTGATCCAGACGCTCCTTAGACACGAAATTCAGGATCGTGTCATGCTTTCTCGCCTCGCGCACAATCGAGCGCACCGGCCCATCCTGACAGCCGTCGAGCACATAGAGCTTGTCGACCGTCTTACCGGAACGGAATGCCTCCAGCACGGCATTTCTGCCCTCGATCTTTGTCTCTGTCACACTCACTGTCTCCTGTCCATGCAACTGTGTATCTTCCATTGTATTACTCCTGTCTATTTTTATTCCGTGCCTCCGCATACCGTGCCTCTCTCGGATGATATGCATCCAGCGCGAGCTTTGTCAGCTCCACAATGCGCTCCATCCGGTCATTCAGATACAGATAGCCCATCAGCGCCTCGAATCCGGTCGCACGGCGGTAGTCACTGACCGATGCATTTTTCGCCATGGTCGGTGACTTGGCATTGCGCCCGCGCCGATAGACGCTTTCTTCCTCCTCTGTGAGCACAGGGAGCAGCACATCCATCATTTTTGACTGCGCCTCCGCCTTGACATACTGACTCGTCTGGCGGTGCAGAAGTCCCGCGCGCGTATTTGTCCGCGCCACCATCACGGAGCGGACGACCAGCTCGTAGATGCCGTCTCCGATATACGCCAGTGTAAGCGGATTGACCGTGCGGATATCCACATTCCGGTCAATCCCGAATTGCTGTTTGATGTATGCATTTAAGCCCGCTTCCATTTCACGCCTTCTCTGGTGTCTTCCAATAAAATACCCATATCCTTGAGCTGATCGCGGATCTCATCCGCTCTGGCAAAGTTCTTCGCCTTCTTCGCATCGGTGCGCTCCTGAATCAGCGCCTCGATATCCGCATCGAGCAGCTCCTCCTTCTGCTCTAAAATGATGCCGAGCACGCCGCACAGCGTATCCAGACGGTCATAGAGCTTCTGTAAATATTCCCTGCTGTTGTCGGAGCTTGCGTTGGTGTTGATATATTTTACCAGCTCAAAGACTGCCGATACCGCATCTGCCGTGTTCGCATCATCGTCCATCGCTGCCTCGAATTTCTCTACATAAGCAGCCGTCTCCTCATACGAAGCGCGCTCTACATCGGACATTTCCTCTGCCGCAGCCGCCTCCATCTGGCGTTTTAACGTACTGCCTGCTGTGCGGATACGCTCCAGTCCGTTTTTCGCCGCCTCCATCAGATCGGCGGAGAAGTTCAGCGGACTTCTGTAATGTGCGCTCAGCATGAAAAAGCGCAGCACCTGAAGGTCATATTTTTCTGCAATGTCACGCACGGTAAAGAAATTGCCGAGTGACTTTGACATCTTCTGGTTGTTGATATTCAAAAATCCGTTGTGCATCCAGTATTTTGCAAACGGTACACCGTTGGCTGCCTCTGACTGTGCGATCTCATTCTCGTGGTGCGGGAAAATCAGATCCTCGCCACCTGCGTGAATGTCGATCTCGTCGCCGAGATATTTTTTTGACATGACGGAGCACTCGATATGCCAGCCCGGTCTGCCGTCACACCACGGTGACTCCCAATAAGGCTCTCCCTCTTTTTTCGGCTTCCAGAGCACGAAATCCAGCGCATCCTCCTTCAGATCACCGGTCACCTTGATGTCGCGGTGTCCTGCCTGCAGATCATCGAGGTTTTTATGTGAGAGCTTGCCGTATTCCGCGAATTTACGTGTCCGGTAGTACACGGTGCCGTCTGCCGCCGCATACGCATAGCCTTTCTCGATCAGCGTGGAAATCATATCGATCATTCCCTGAATCTCTCTGGTTGCGAGCGGATGTGTCGTCGCGGGCTTGACATTCATGTCTGCCATGTCCTTTTTACACTCTTCGATATAACGCTCGGAAATGACGGATGCATCGACGCCCTCCTCGTTGGCTTTTTTAATGATCTTATCATCCACATCCGTGAAATTGGAGACATAGTTCACATCATAGCCCTTGTACTCCAAATAGCGGCGGAATGTGTCAAACACGATCATCGGTCTGGCATTGCCGATATGAATGAGGTTGTATACGGTCGGTCCACACACATACATGCTGACCTTTCCATCCTCAAGCGGCACAAATTCTTCTTTTTGTCTGGTCATTGTGTTAAAAATTTTCATGCTTTTATCCCTTCTTTGCTTTCCTTCTATATGGATTCCCTTCTACGGCTGTCTGGCAGCACAGCCGCCACAGCCGCTGCAGCTGCGACCTGAGTCCGCCACTACGGCACTCGCGTCAAACAGGTTGTCGAGCACACAGACTGCCTGTGCACTGATACCTTCCTCCCTGCCGGTAAAGCCCAGATGCTCCTCGGTCGTCGCCTTGACGTTCACCTGCGACAGATCAAGTCCGAGCGTCCTTGCGATATTTTCTTTCATTTGTGCAATATGCGGTGCGAGCTTTGGTTTCTGTGCGATCACCGTTGCATCGATATTTCCGATCACATAGCCCTCGTCCTGCAACAGTTCGCCGACATGTGCGAGCAGTTTCAGGCTGTCCGCGCCCTCATACGCCGGATCTGTGTCCGGGAAATGCTGCCCGATATCTCCGAGCGCCGCCGCTCCGAGCAGCGCATCCATCACCGCATGTACGAGTACATCTGCATCCGAGTGACCAAGCAGCCCCAGCGTGTGCGGAATCTCCACCCCACCTAAGATCAGCCTGCGCCCCTCGACCAGACGATGTACATCATATCCGGTTCCTACTCTCATATTTTCTATCCACAGCCACATGTGCGGGCTGCGATCCTCCTTTTTTCATTTATTGCCGGTGAACTGCAAACCTCCCGTATAAGGTCGCTGCTCTCACATACGAAATGTATACAGGATCTTTTTTGACCTGTGGTCGCAGCGCCCGCAAGCATATCTGTTTTGCTTTCATTGCACGACCCATTCCGATGAGCCTTACTTGGAACTTTCAGTTCCAAGATGCAAAAATTCATTTAAAATTGCTTCGCAATGGAATTTTTGCACACCTGAATCATGTTCTTACGGTCCCAGCAGTAAATGCTTCGACCTGATTCAAAATGGGCTTCCACAATTTGGAGTCTCCTCTCCATCGTGCAAAGGCAGCAAAATCAGATATGTCTTTGCTCGCGCTGCTACGTTATGAAAATTGATCCCGCCAATTTATTCGTAACGTAGATAGCTGCGGGCGCAACTGTTCCCGTCAGCTGCGACTTTTGTCCAGCGAAGTGCGAGCGACTGGATAATCTTTCGCATGCCATAACTGAAAGCCGCAGGCTATGTGTGCGAAGGACACATCGAGCCAAGGCTGAAGAAACAGCGAGGCACCGTCGGACAATCGGAGCAGCCTGATCGGGATACGGTTGTGACCGCAGCCAAACCGTGACCTACATCTGCCGATAATGCGCGAGCACCATCATCGCGATCTGGAACGTCATCGCGTCATCAAACTTGCGGATATCCAGCCCGACCAGCTTCTCAAAGCGCTCCAACCGGTACACGAGCGTATTCCGGTGCAAAAACAGCCGTCTTGCCGTCTCCGAAATATTCAAATTGTTCTCGAAAAACAGCCGGATCGTGACCTGCATCTCCTCGTCGATCTCCTGATCGGGCAGATGTTCGCCGAACACCTCGTGTAAAAACAGCTCACACAGATCCGCCGGCAGTTCATGGATCAGTCTTGCAATGCCGAGCCGCGAATACGCAGCCACTTCCCGTTCCTCCTGAAAGATCCCTGAGATCTGTAACGCCAGAGCCGCCTCACGGCGCGCATCCCTCAGCTCCGCCAGCGTCAATTTTTTCGTACTGTAGCCCACCCGCGTCTTAATCATCAGCTCAGAAAGAATCGTATCTACCGCAGAAAGCGCATATCCATGCGCCTGTTCGGGTGTGACATCGCTCTCATATGCCTTGATGCAGACCAGATGCGTCTCATCCTGCAAAAACAACAGATCCTGTCTGCCGTCCGCAAACAGACTCGTCAGCATCCGGAGCGCCGTATGATCCGAGAGCGGCTGTGCCAGTTCAAACAGATACAACACACGCGGCGCATCCTTTAGTTTTACACGCCCCGCCAGCTTATACACCTCTCCCTCCGGAATCTCTCCCGCTAAAAGTGCCGCTGCAAACGCATTTTTGTCCAATTCCCTGCGCACCGCATCAAAAAACACCTGCACAGTGTGCGCCGCCATTCTGCCGGACAGGGATACATCCGCAGACGCCCCCTCTGCGACCAGCAGCTGCGTCTCGTTGACCGCCCGCACCGGAAATGCCATATACGCATCCCCCTCACCGGTCAATACCGGCTCTGCGTGCGCCGCCTGCGCAAAAAACTGTGCCACCTGAACCGGATCGCAGGCATCCTCCGGAAGTGTGCCCGCCACATATTCCTCCGGCGTGCGGTACAGCGCAAACCGGACATCTGAAATCACTGTCAGCTCCGTCAATATCTGCTGTAGTTTTTTTTGCATGATTACACACTCATTTCTGCTATCGTATTGATCAGTCTCCTCGTATCTTCCCAGCCAAGACACGGATCGGTAATCGATTTTCCATAAACCATATGGTCACTGATCGGCTGGCTGCCTTCCTCCAGATAACTCTCGATCATAAAGCCCTTGACAAGCTTTCTCAGCTCCTCGTTGTGTCTGCGGTTATTCAGCACTTCCTTTGCAATACGGATCTGCTCCTTGTACTGTTTATCAGAATTGGAGTGGTTCGTATCCACGATCACTGCACGGTTAGCAAATTCTTCAGGTTTGTATACCTTTAACAGCTGCATCATATCTTCATAGTGATAGTTCGGATGGCACTCGCCGCGGCTGTTCACATAACCTCTGAGAATACAGTGTGCCAGCGGATTGCCGCTCGTGCTGACATTGTAGCTGCGATAAATAAAAGAAGTCGGATTCTGTGCTGCCTTGATCGCGTTGAGCATAACAGACAGATCACCGCTCGTCGGGTTTTTCATGCCAACCGGAATATCCATGCCGCTCGCCGTGAGGCGGTGCTGCTGGTTCTCTACCGAGCGCGCCCCGATCGCCTCATAGGACAAAATATCATCAAGATAGCTGCGGTTCTCCGGATAGAGCATCTCATCTGCCGCCGTCAGACCGCTCTCGCTCATCGCGCGGATATGCATTTTACGGATCATGACCAGACCCTTGTACAGATCCGGTGCCTGCATCGGATCTGGCTGGTGCAGCATGCCCTTATAGCCCGCACCGGTCGTCCGCGGCTTATTTGTATAAATGCGCGGAATGAGGATCAGACGATCCTTCACCTCCTCATTCACCTTTGCCAGTCTGCTCACATACTCGCACACCGAATCCTCGTTATCCGCCGAACACGGCCCAATAATCACGAGAAACTTATCCGATTCACCGGTAAATACTTTTTTGATCTCCGCGTCGCGTGTGCGCTTGAGCTCTGTCAGCTCCGCTGATAACGGATATTCCATCTTTAAAATTTCCGGCTCCGGAAGCCGGTTATGAATTGTCATTGACATTTTTTATCTCCTCACCTATTTCCTCATCATGTCATTTTCCTGTTCCTGTGCCAGTTCTTCCTCTGTCATATACTTGCGGAATACCTTCTCGATCACGAGGTTTAAAAATACCATCGCAATCGCCGGAATGAACCACACAAACGGAATAAACAGCCAGCTCGCATACAGCGCCACCGCAGTGATCGCCAGTACAAGCAGGGCGCTCACCGGATTGGTAAATGCCATGACTGCCGCATTTTTCAGTGTCGTTTTCATTGTATCCTCAAAACGTGCCATATAAGCGAACACAAACACAAACCAGATCAGTGCGATCGCCAGCAGGCCGTAAAACAGATACATCATCGTTCCGATCTTTTCGCCTGCCTTCAGATACTGCGCACAGATATTGATATCCAGATAGAACATCGCAAATACCGCCAGAAAGATCAGCCATGTCTTTGTCGCCTGCTTGAAATTACCCTTAAACGATGACCAGTACTCCTTCCAGATGCCGCTGCGCTGGTTGCGGATCACCTTGTGCGTCGTATAATAATAGGCGGTCGTCGCCGCTCCGATCGTGATGACCGGCACACAACTGATCAGCCACATAATATTGAGTAAAATCGCATCCACTGCCGAGTTGACTGCCGACCACAGTTTGTTTTCCGTATTGAAAAAACCTGCCATTTTTTATCCTCTTTTCGTAATTTAGAATAATTCATTTTAGTATAGCATTTCCTATATAAGAGTGTCAATTTTCGCACCATAAAAATCTTGTGAAAAAAATATAAAAAAACTGTTGACAATTTCCAATTCATTCTGTATACTTTGTTAAGTCGGGTCGCGAAAACGACTCACACATATGGGATCTTAGCTCAGCTGGGAGAGCATCTGCCTTACAAGCAGAGGGTCATAGGTTCGAGCCCTATAGGTCCCATACTTAACAAAATATGGCGAGATGGCTCAACTGGCTAGAGCGTCCGGTTCATACCCGGGAGGTTGAGAGTTCAAGTCTCTCTCTCGCTACTAAAATTAAGGAGAACAGATTTCTGTTCTCTTTTTTCTTTTGTATCAGGCTGCTCACCCGGTCACAAAAACCGGTACAGCACCTGATTGCTGACATCCCTTCCATAGGGCGTCAACCGATAGCCGCTGCCGGTATCCTCGAGCAGACGCTGCTCTACGAGCTGCGCGAGCACCTCTCCGTAGACCTGCTCCGCGCGCATCCCAAAACGCTGCACAAACGCTGCTTTTTCCACGCCCTGCGTCATGCGAAGCCCCAGATAGAAAAATTCCGCCATGCGATCCTCTTTCGATAGCTGCTGCTTCTCATACGCTGAGAAATCACCAGCTAAATATGCATCCAGATCCGAAGTATTGCAATATCTGCACGCGTCTATATAAGACGATGCACCCAGTCCAAGCCCCAGATACGGCTCGCCCATCCAGTAACCGATATTGTGGCGGCACGCATAGCCCGACTTTGCATAATTAGAGATCTCATAGCGCTCATAGCCGTGCGCGGCGAGCAGCTCCCCGGTCAGCTCATACATTGCGCGCTCGCTCTCCTCATCCGGCAGCAACTGCGGACACTCCCCCGCATCCCGCAGCTTTTCATCCTCACTGTACTGCTCATAAAACGGCGTTCCTTCCTCAATGATCAGGCTATACGCCGAGATGTGCTGCGGATGGAGCGCTAATACCCGCTGCAACGTCTTTTCATAGGAAGAAATTGTCTGCCCAGGCAGCGCACTCATCAGATCCACGTTCAGATTCGCGATCCCAGCCTCCCGCACCAGCTCATAGCTGCGTAAAAAATCCTCGTAAGTATGTATCCTGCCGAGCAGCCGCAGCTCCTGCTCACATGCCGACTGCAGACCAATGCTCACACGGTTCACGCCGCCCTCCGCCAGCGCACGCGCCTTTCCCGGTGTCAGTGTGCCCGGATTCGCCTCGACCGTGAACTCCACATTTTTTGCAAGTGCATAATTTGTCTGTACGGTTTCTAATAACTCCGCCAGCTGCCATGCATGCAGGATCGTCGGTGTCCCTCCCCCGATAAACACGGTATCGATCACCGTCCGCCCACGCAAAAAAGCAGCCTGCTCCACAAGCTGCTCTTTTAAACGTTCCATATAGCGCGCAATCGTATCCTGACCCGCGGGTGCGGACAGAAAATCACAATATGCACATTTTCTGACACAAAACGGAATATGGATATATAATTCCATGTCTGTTCGATCCTTTACCTTTATTTGCCCTCATCCAGCTTGAGCACACTCATAAAAGCCTCCTGAGGGATCTCTACGTTACCGACCTGACGCATACGCTTCTTTCCCTCTTTCTGCTTCTCCAAGAGCTTCTTTTTCCGGCTGATGTCACCACCGTAACACTTCGCGAGCACATCCTTGCGCACCGCCTTGACAGTCTCACGGGCTATGATCTTGCTGCCGACTGCTGCCTGAATCGGGATCTCGAATAAATGCCTCGGAATCTCATCTTTTAACCGCTCGCACATCCTCCGTCCGCGCTCGTAGGCAGTACCCGCAAACACGATAAATGATAACGCATCAACCGGTTCCCTGTTGATCAGAATGTCCAGCTTTACAAGCTCAGACTTCACATAGCCCTTCATTTCATAATCAAATGATGCATAGCCGCGTGAGCGGGATTTTAACGCATCAAAGAAATCGTAAATAATCTCATTTAACGGCAGCTCGTATTTGAGCAGCGCGCGCGTCTCCTCAATGTATTCCATGCTCAGATAAACACCTCTGCGCTCCTGACACAGATCCATAATCGAACCGATAAATTCACTCGTCACCATGATCTCTGCCGTCACAAACGGCTCCTCCATATACTCGATCTCGGAAGGGTCGGGCAGATTGGACGGATTCGTCAGATCGATCACGGTTCCGTCTGTCTTATGCACTTTATAGATAACACCCGGTGCGGTCGTTACAAGATCCAGATTGTACTCCCGCTCCAGACGCTCCTGTATGATCTCCAGATGCAGCAGACCGAGGAAACCGCAGCGGAAACCAAAACCGAGCGCAACGGAAGTCTCCGGCTCAAACTGGAGCGACGCATCGTTGAGCTGCAGCTTTTCGAGCGCGTCCCGCAGATCCGGATATTTTGCGCTGTCCGCCGGATACAGACCGCAGTACACCATCGGATTGACTTTTTTATAGCCAGGCAGCGGCTCAGCACATGGGCGATTCGCATCCGTGACCGTATCACCCACACGTGTATCCTTAACATTTTTCAGGGAGGCGGTAATATAGCCTACCATTCCGGCGCTCAGCTCGTCGCACGGGATAAACTGTCCGGCTCCGAAATAGCCGACCTCTACGACATCCGCCTTTGCTCCGGTCGCCATCATCTGCATCGTCATTCCCGGACGGATCGTGCCCTCCTTGATCCGGCAGAAAACGATGACTCCCTTGTACGCATCATACAGTGAATCAAAGATCAGCGCCTGCAACGGTGCCGACGGATCTCCGGTCGGCGCAGGCAGCTTGTGGACGATCGCCTCCAGTACCTGCTCGATGTTCTCTCCAGTCTTTGCGGAAATGCGCGGTGCATCCTCCGCCTCGATCCCGATCACATCCTCAATCTCCTGCACGACCTCGTCCGGTCTTGCACTCGGCAGATCGATCTTGTTGATGACCGGAAATACCTCCAGATCATGATCCAGCGCCAGATACACATTTGCAAGTGTCTGTGCCTCGATACCCTGTGCCGCATCCACGACAAGGATCGCTCCGTCACAGGCAGCCAGTGACCGTGACACCTCGTAGGTAAAATCCACATGGCCCGGTGTGTCGATCAGATTGAAAATATACTCCTCGCCGTCCTGTGCCTGGTAGATAATGCGCACTGCCTGCGATTTGATCGTGATGCCGCGCTCGCGCTCCAGATCCATGTTATCGAGCACCTGATTCTGCATCTCGCGGCTCGTGAGCAGACCGGTTTTCTCAATGATACGGTCTGCCAGCGTGGATTTTCCGTGGTCGATATGTGCTACAATACAAAAATTACGAATTTTACTCTGATCTATCATTTATTTTGAAATTCCTCCATCCTTAGGTATCCGCAGTCCCCAGCCGTTTGCATCGGTCATCACGCGCCATCCCATCTCGTCTGCGCATTTGACCTTCGCATCTGTCGGATCTGCGATCAAGAGATCTGCCGGTGTCAGTTGATTGCGCGCAACGCCCTCACGCACACCGATCGCTGTCACGGAATGACCTACGACGCGGATAATCACCGGGATTCCCTCACTTAGATAGTCATACACGACCTGACACTGCTTTTTCACGGAATAAGCCTTGCTGCCGTCGAGCACGACAGAGTTTGTCCATGTCGCACCAACACCTGAGATCCAGCCCTCATCATTCGGACTGAACGGCTTGTCCCTGTAAATAGATGCCAGCATTGCATCCGCAGTCGCCGTACATCCGACATTTCTGCCGCTGCTGCCGATAAAACGGTCATAGTCATACTGACAATAGAGATAGTCGCTCTTGAAATTTTTCAACACCAGAAATCCGGTATAATCGTTTTGTTTGTAATGATACGCCGGTGCTCCCGCGTAATATACGAGCGGTCCTGCCACCCCGGACAGCTGTCCCGGCTGTGTCTCGGAAGTCACGGTCTGGTTCTTCCACTGGGCATAAAGCACCTGATCACAGTTTCCCGCAAACACCGATGCTGCTGTCACTTTGACGCCGCCCTGTCTTTTCGTATACCAGCCCTTGAACCGGTAACCCTCGCGGCTCGTTTTCGGCAATGTGCCGTAGGCATCGCCCGGCTTCAATGTCAGAGTCGTCTTGACCTTTGTTCCCCTGTTCGCCTCAAAACGGACCGTATAATACGCGGCATTCTCCGCCTGTGCACTTGCCTCCGCAGCCGCGTCCTGCTGCTCCGTCTGCTGTGCATCTGTAGCCGCACCGTTTTCCTGCTCCTGTGTCTGTGTTCCGTCCGTTGTCTGGGCAGCCTGCACCTGCATCGGCGTACACAGCAATGCGACCGCAAGCGCGACCGCCAACATGCTTTTATGTATCATTTTTCTCATAAGCTCCTCACAAATGTAATGTCTGAATTCAATTCCCCAATTCGAACCTTACCTCAAAATCCCGATAAGCAGAAAAATTATATCATAAAATGCATGTTCTGTCGATGATTTTTACAGTACCGGCGGCAGCCTCCACACGGTAATCCTGCATTTCTTCAAAATCTCACGGTTTTTCCCCGCTCAGCACACGGTTGAGCGTATCCGCGAGCGGCGGCATCGCGTTCATTGCCTCCTGCAGGGAATTGGTCTGCGCGCCGACCTCCACGAGCAGCGATTTCGGGCAGTAGTGCAAATTGTAGCGCAAGCCCTTGAGATAGATGCCGCGGGAAAAGCCTGGGTAATACTCGCTCGCGAGCAGCTCCATCTGCAAAGAAAACGCCAGATTCGTCGACAGATTCGGATTTTTCAGCGCGCTCACCGGCCCACTCGTATTCGTATAGCTCAGACCGTTAAAGAACATAACCGGAGCCATGACCGTGTCATTGACCTCAGTCAGCAGGTACACATCCTCCCCCACACCGTCCCTGTGCAGATCGATTACGATCTCAATCGACGGATGCTCGCTTAAAATCCGCTCAAGCGCGGGTCCTGCGACTCCATAGGCATGGTCGCGGTCCGTGTCGTAGACACCCCTGTCATGGAGCACCTGATAGCCGTAGCGCTCCGTCAAAAGCTCGGTCAGATAATCGCCAAGCCCGACCACCGATTCCTTCAGATCCCCCACCTTTGAATCCCGATAGCCCTCCGATGCATGCGTATGATAAATGAGAATCTGCGGTCCGTCCACATCCTCTGCGAGCGTCATATCCTGTTTGAGCAGCTTTTTTACATTTAATTGCGCGGCATTGCTCGCCGTCATGCTGTCAATACAATAATGCTTTTTTACAAGCGTCGGGTAGTCCTCGAGCTCTTTCAGATCCACCTGTCCGCTCTTGGCAGTCGCATAGGAAAAAAGCGACTTTTCTCTGCTGCCTGCCAGATCACTCCCCTGCATCTGCTGCAAAAAGGACTGTTGCAGCGAGTGACCCGCCGCATCCTGCGCATCAGTTCCACTCTCCTCCGTATACCACGCCTCATTTTCCTCCTTGAGCTGTAATGCCAGCTGTTGCTCCAGCTCCGCCTCAAATGCCTGTTTCTGATCTGCGGCTACATCATCCGCATCCTCCGCCTGCGCCGCATATGTATACACCGGAAAACATCCGGTCACCGCATCTGCCAGCACCTGTGAGAGCGACCGCTGATCCTCCTGCTGTGTGCCGATGACCGGCAGATAATAGTCGAGTACATTCCGGTAAATGCTCTCCTGCATGCGCACCCCCGCATACGAGGCAAAGCCGGAAGTATGATCCGTATCATATTTCCACCGGCTGCCAAACTGCAGCACGAATGCCGCACATATACAAAAAAGAAGGATAATGACCGCACTTATCCTTCTCGTTTTTTCATATTTTCTCGTCCCTGTCCGCACGTATTCTTTACCTCCTGCGAGCAGTTCATTTCAAAAAATCTTTGATTTTTCCGGCTGAACGGGCATTTCCGATCAGTACTGCTCATTATATAGCATATGCGGGAGTTGTCCCATTTATGACCGGAATCTCACGAATCTTCCTTTAATGCCAGATTGATCGCATCCGACACGGTCACGCTCAGCCGGTTCACGGACGCATCGATATCCTTTGCCGTCACATACAGCGTATTCAGATGCGGTGCCAGCAGCTCCCTGACAAGCTCATACTGCTCGACCTCATCGAGTGTACGGTAAGAGCGTTTCATCTGTTTATACGGTGCATGCTCCTCCAGCGCCTCCAACAGATTGTTCATCGTGTCATTGACGATCGTCGCCGCATCAACGACCGTCGGAATGCCGATCGCGAGTACCGGAATGCCAAGCGCCTCCTTTGTGAGCGGATGTCTGTGGTTGCCGACACCGGAGCCCGGATGAATGCCCGTATCCGTGATCTGGATCGTGCGGTTGAGACGCTTCGTGCTGCGCGCTGCCAGCGCATCCACCGCAATCACAAAATCCGGCTTTGTCTCCGCGAGAATCCCTCGGATGATCTCACTGCTCTCCATTCCAGTCTGTGCCATCACGCCCGGCACGATCGCGCTCACCTGCTTTTGCTGTTTTCCAAAAATATCACTGCCAAACTCGCGCATCATATGCCGCGTGACAAACAACTGGTCTACGACCTTCGGTCCCAGCGAATCGGAAGTCACCTCCCGGTTGCCAAGCCCCACGACAAGTGCAGACAGCCGCTCTCCCTCCGGCGACAACTGCCGGATCAGTTGTGCCAGCCGCTCACTGATGATCCGGTGATAGTGCTCGTCCTCATCATCCATGCTCGCCGCCTCGATCGTGATATAGCTGCCCTTCGGCCGTCCCATGCTGCGCGCACCGTTTTCCGTCTCGATCACCATCGTTGTGACCCGGATATCATCAGCGATCGTTTCCTTATCTAAACGAACCCCCTTGATCTCCACATTATCCTGCTCGTATTTTTCCCGTGCTTCGAGCGCCAGATCCGTTCTGATCTCGTACATTTTTCCATGTCCTCCGTCTTTTTTTCTCGATTGATACCCCAATGGATATTTTATTGTGATTATCTGCAAAAAATCACTTTTTATGTATTGACAGATGGACGCGAAATCGTTATTATAATCTAGTGTGCGTACATCAGATACGTCCGTGTCCGGCTCTGATGCAGCATGAGACTACAATTATTAAGAAATGGCTGCATTTCTTAATCACGTATTTAAAAAATATCAAAAAACGGAGGTGTACGGTTTTGGCAAACATCAAATCTGCTAAGAAGAGAATTCTTGTAACAGAGCGTAAGGCTGCAAGAAATAAAGCAATCAGATCTAAAGTAAAGACATCTATCAAGAAAGTAGACGCTGCGATCGCTGCTAAGGATCAGGCTGCTGCTACCGAGGCTTTAAAGGCTGCTATCGGTGAGATCAGCAAGGCTACTTCCAAGGGAGTATATCACAAGAATACTTCTTCAAGAAAGATTTCCCGCCTGACAAAAGCTGTCAACAAGATCGCTTAATCAGTCGGAAATCATTCGATAAAATATATACATTAACCCACAAATATAGTCCGGAAGAGTCACCCTCCCCGGACTTTTTTGTATGCTTTTTTATTTATATTCCCGCTCGCGGCTTGCCTCTATAATCACCAGCTCGACCGCGATCTGCTCATTCATCTGCCCTGTCTTGACCGCCTCCTCCATCTCCACGCTGTAGGCGAGGATCTTTTTGATACTGTCGATCGACAGCCGCGAAGCCTGCCCGAGTGATTTGCTGACCGCAAACGGCGGAATACCTGCCGCCTTTGCCATCGCGCTGTTATTCATTCCCTTGCGGCGCAGATCCTTGAGCTGCATCAGGATATTATACTGCCTCGTGATCAGAAACAGGATGCGCAGCGGCGGCTCCTTGAGCGCCAGCAGATCATAGTACATCTCGAGCGCATCCTTTCTGCGGCACTCGACGATCGCACTCACCATATCAAAGACGCGGTTTGTGACCGCCTGCGGACAGACCGCCTCCACATCCGGCAATTCAATGACATCCCGATCCATACAATAGCAGATCAGCTTTTCCATCTCGCGGTCGAGTGTACCCATATCCGTGCCGACGCGGTCAAAAAACTCCTGCATTGCCGCCTTTGTAATATTTTTATTTTCGCGTTTGAGCCGCCCGAGCATCCAGCGCGTCAAAAGCTCCTGATTCTGCGCCGCAAACTCCACGATCCGCCCATGATTTTTGAGCGCCTTATACATGCGGCTGCGCTTGTCAACTTCGGTCTCAACAAACACAAACGTCGTCGTGTCCGGAACATGCTCCATATATTCTGCCAGATCGTCCGCCCCACTCTTGAAAAAGCCGGAATCCTCCACAAGAATGAGACGGTGATCCGCAAAAAAAGGCATCGTCTCCGCCAGATCAATCAGCTCCTTCGGATTCGTGTTTTTTCCCTGATAAAACGCCGCGTTCATCGTATCACCCTCCTGCCACAGCGCTGCACGCAGCTTATCCTTGTACTGTTTTTTCAGATAAGCCTCCTCGCCGTAGAGCAGATAGGCGGTACGGAATGTATTGTTTTTGATATCCTCGTCAATAGTTCGCATAAGCTGTCCCCTTCATTTTTTTCGATGCATATACATACAACAAAAGCTGTGCGAGCAGCGTGATCGCCCATGTGATCGGATAGGACACATACACGGTCGAAATGTTGTGGAACTGAGGGATCTGGAACACCGTTGCAATCCACACGAGCCGCAGTCCGCACGCACCGATGAGCGACATAATCATCGGTCCGACCGAGTAGCCCATACCGCGCAGCACACCTACAACGACATCCATCATGCCACACAGCGCATACGGCAGCAAAATGATCCGCATACGCACCATGCCCGCATCGATCACATGACTGCTGTTTGAATAAATGTGCAGCAGCGGCCGCCCGAATCCATACATCACCCAGCCAAACAGCAGACCCGTCACGATCACACAGCCCTCTGCCGTCAATAAAATCTTTCCGATCCGCTCCCGCCTGCCTGCACCGACATTCTGGCTCGTAAACGAGATCGCTGCCTGATGAAACGCATTCATGGACACATACACAAAGCCCTCCAGATTCATCGCCGCAGAATTGCCCGCAACGACCGTCTCACCGAACAGGTTGACCGAGGATTGGATCACGACATTGGACAGTGAAAATACTGCGCCCTGAAAGCCTGCCGGGAGTCCGACCTGAACGATCTGAATGAGTTTATCCTTATAAATATGCAGCCTGCGCGGAATCAGACGGATACCGCCCTGCTCACGCATCATGCAGCGCACAACGAGCACCGCCGATACGCACTGCGAGATCACGGTTGCGAGTCCGACACCTGCCACATCCATCCGGAAAACAATGACAAACACCAGATTCAAAATAACATTGATCACACCCGCCGCCACGAGATAATACAGTGGGCGCTTGGTATCGCCGATCGAACGCAGCAGGGCGCTTCCGAAGTTGTACACCATCATCGCCGTCATGCCAAGAAAATAGATGCGCAGATACAACGCCGCGAGCGGCAGCACATTTTCCGGTGTCTGCATGAGTTCCAACAACTGTGGTGCAAAGATCACACCGGCGATTGTCAGTATGATGCCACTGATGATGCCGAGCAGCATGGCTGTGTGCACGGTCTTACTCAGCTCTTCCTCGTTTCCGGCACCGTAATCGCGTGCCGCGAGCACATTGCCGCCGACAGACAAACCCAAAAACACATTTGTCATCAGGTTAATCAATGCGCCGTTACAGCCGACTGCCGCCAGTGAATTGTCTCCGGCGAAACGTCCGACCACCACAATATCAGCCGCGTTGAACAGCAGCTGCAAAATACTTGAAAACATTAAAGGAATGGTGAACAGCAGCATCTTTTTTAAGATGGGACCGTTCACCATATCTATCTCATATCTTTTATCCGTATTACTCATACCAACGTCCCCTTTAGACTTTCATTTGTATACTACCAGAAACGTTAGCGCAATTTTTATAAAAAATCAAGTCTTGTTCTTAAAAAACACTATTTCCATACTGCTGCGCCAGATGCATGCAATAATCCACGCCACCCATGCCAACTGCGAAGATCGTGACCAGTATCAGGAGCACGATCGCTCCCTTATCATAGACAAGCGTAAACTGTTCTGTGTCACTGTATTTTGAATTTACAAACAGCATCTCTGCACCCAGGCAGATGAGCAGCAGCGGCCAGAGGTTAAATATCGCCGTATATGATACGAGATCAAAGAGCGTATTCAGCATAAACATCACACCAAACCCTATCAGCGCCAGTCCACAGGTCAGACTGCCTACACGTCTCGTCTTTTTCATCATTTGTTCTCCTTCTTTGTATCCGGCAGCACGATCACATCCGGTGTGACATCCTGCACGGGGCTCCCGTCCTGCATCTCTGACTGCGGCATATCGTATACAACCTCGGCCTGCCGGTCAAGCTGCTTCTTTTTCCCGCGGATCAGATAGATGCCAAGCGCGATCAGCAGCAGCGAAATCACGACCTTAGGCAGACCGTAATAGACCACGCCCACCTCACTTTGCAGCCAGTCCGGCAGAATGCCCCATAACATCTGCCATATCTGCTGTGCCGCGGTAAATATACCGATAATAATCAATGCAGCCGCTAAAAACTTCACCTTGCCGCGCTCCCACTGGTCGATACCTACGATGCGGTCCATATGGATGAGGATATAATCATCCTCCTGCTGGTAGAACTCCTCATCCGGCAGCGATACCAGATTGTGTACCGTGAAAAAGCTATAAAACCAGATCACCGACACCAGAATGACACCCACATCAAAACCACTCATCCCACAAAATGTCAACCACCCTAAAAATACCAGCATCGTACTGACGCCGCGTTTCATAAAGCCCAGATACATCTCGCCTGCACCCGGTATCAGCGAAAAAATAAATGTCCAAAATCCTCGTTTTTTCCTTGTCATAGATCTGTCCTCCTATCTCACCAAATCATCATTTTACAAACAACTGCATCACCTGATCCAGTGCCTGTGCATCCATCGCAAATATCATATAGATCGAAGCCGCCAGCGCCACGCCGACTTTCAGGCTGTATAACAGTAACTGCACGCGCTTCGATGTCGTGTGCGCCTTCTGCGCAAGAACTACATCCGGTTCATGCGCACGCTCCGCAATCTCCTCCGCCAGATATGCCGGCGGCTGTTCAAGTGCCTCGCTATGATGCTCCATATATGCCATCCATGCATCCCCGCAATGTGGGCAGTTCGCTGTATGCGTCAGAAAGCGTTCCATCTGCACAGGAGAAAGCATGCCCTGCTCCCACTGTTTAAAATCATTCTCTGTCAGATGCATCTGCCGTAATTGTGTTGTCATGAGCTATCTCCTCCTTCTTTGGCTTTTCGTCTTTCATTTTCAGCGTCCTTTCCGGCACTTTTTCCGCTGCCTTTTCCAACGCTCTTTCCAACGCTTTGGGCGTGTCTTTGTTTTTCCAGCAGCTTTCGTATCTGCGCCCTGGCACGGTATACACGCGTCTGAACCGTCTTTAGATTCGTCTCCTTCTCACGCGCGATCTGCGGCATCGGTTTCTCCAGATAAAAATGCTCGTATGCGACTTCCCGGTAGGGGCTCTGCAGCTGGTTGCAGACAGATAACACCAGTTCCTTTGCCTCTTTTTGTAAGTATACTTCCTCCGGTCCGTCTCCCGGATCTGCCACTTCTGTAAAATATTCATCCTCATGGCATTCCTCCAGGCGCTTTCGGCTCTTTATATAATCAATCGCCTTGTTGCTCGCAATCCGACAGATCCATGCACGCTCATACATCCGGTCAAATGTACCCAGATGCTTGTACACCGCTAAAAACGTATCCTGGGTAAGATCCTGCGCATCGAATGGGTTGCCGCAGGTCTTATAACAGATGCTATATACCAGCTTTTCATATTGCCTGAGCAGATAGGAAAAATACTGTTCAATATCCATGTCTGATACCTTCTCGATGCGTCTCACCCCCTTTGTTTTTCTGTGCCCTTTTCTATTTCCTTTTCTGTCTGCTAATCACTATAACGTATGTGCGTGCGGTATGTCTTCATCTTTTCTAATTTTGTATGAAAAAATGACGCGGAAATCCGCGCCATTTTTGTTCCATTCAGTTTCGGTTGTATTTACTTGTTTCCTTTTGTCGTCCTGCCTGCACGCATTCCCAACTTTGCAGGCGTCGTATCCGGCTGCTGTTTGACTACCGGCGTGACTTTAGCAATTGTGACCTGTGCTCCCGCCTTTGCCCCTTCTATCATCAGCCATCCCCAATACTCTCCGGCATCCACCTGAATCCACGCCATTCGATCCTCAACCGGGCACGTTCCAACAGCACTGTCACAGCGACATGCCATCATATTGCTATAACCATTTCCCGAGTAAGTCCAGTGGTGGGTATGCTCTTCAATCGCGCTGCAACCGCCGCCTGCGGCTCCGTCGTCTGTGCGGCAGCCACTGACGCTGACAGATCGTGCGATCCCCCGATCATCATGAGCGACAATCCCGCCGCCAATATCTTCTTTGGAATATTGTTCCATCCTTTATTTAATCCCATAATTTGTTCCTTCGTATTTCCATTACCTTTATTACTCTTTCACTATACACATAATTCCAGATAATGTAAATCCTCCCAAAGTATGAGATGAACAAAAAAATGTAACCTTCGAAGAACCTTTTGTCCGATAGGAGTTCCCTATCCTTTTACCGCACCTGCCGTCAGTCCGTCTACGATCTGGTTACTGAAGCAGCAATATACGACGATCGTCGGTATGATGGCGATGATGATCGCCGCAAACATCTGCACATAGTTCGTGTTATACGGTCCTACGAACTTGGACAACGATACCGGCAGTGTCTTTTTCAGATCATTTGAGATAAATACCATTGCCAGCAGCAGCTCATTCCAGTTCGCGACGAATGACATCAGTCCGGTCACAAACAGTCCGGTCTTGGACAGCGGAACTGCGATCGTGCTAAAGCATTTGTAGATGTTACATCCGTCGATACATGCTGCCTCGAAAATCTCCTGCGGCATGTTTTCAAAAAAACCTTCCATAATATAAATCGTAATTGGCAGTGAAAATGTCACATATGGAAGAATCAATCCACTCAGATTATTATACAAGCCAATACTTGAAAACGTCTTAAACAACGGAATCAATACGCAGTGAATCGGCACCATCATTCCGATCAGGAAATACGTCATCATCAGCCTTGAATATTTCCAGCGCATTCTCGCAATCGCAAACGCCGCCATTGAACCAAATACAAGGCTCAGAATCAATGCGGTCACACAGACAATCGCCGAATTGAGCGTCGCCTTGCCAAGATATCCTGCCGTCCATGCAAACGTGTAGTTTTCCCACTGGATACGTTTGGGCAGTGCAAACGGCGAAGCGAAGATCTCCGCGTTATCCTTGACCGAAACAAGCAGCATCCACAGCAGCGGTGCCAGATAGATAAACGCGAGGATGATCAAAAACGCATAGATCACGATCCGGGACACGCTCAGTTTTTTTCTATTATTTCTTTTCATGTCAGTTCTCCTCCCGCCCTACATTTCATATGATTCAACTTTGACAAACTTGTTGATGATAAAGGTCATGACCAGACACAAGACGAGCAGAACCACACCGATCGCACTCGCGTAGCCGTATTTAAAGTATTTAAAGCCCTGTGTATACAGATGCGTCGCCAGCACTTCAGTCTGATGGTTCGGTCCTGCCTCTGTCATGTTGAAGATCAGATCAAAGAATTTCAGCGAACCGATACAGTTCAATGACATCGCGGTCGCCACCATCGGGCGGATGAGCGGCAGTGTGATATGTAAAAATGCCTGCTTTTTCGTCGCTCCGTCGATGTAGGACGCCTCGTAGAGACTCTTGTCAATACCGGAGATCTGCGCCATATAGAGCATCATCGACTGTCCGACATACTGCCACAGTGCGACAAATGCGATGACCTTCATCGGCAGATTGATAAAGCCTTTGACATCCATCAGCCACAGCGGTCCCTGAATGCCCCATGTCGCTAAAATCTGGTTGATACCCAGCTTCGGGCTGAAAATGAACATCCACAACAGACCGAGCGCTGCGGATGACAGCACGCAGGGCAGATAATACACATTTTTAAAGAAGTTTCTTCCCTTTTCAATATTGGTCAGCAGTGCCGCCAGCAGCAGACCCATGATCAGCTGCGACACACACGAGAACACCATAAAAAACAGTGAATTTTTGAGCGCGATACGCATCGTCTTATCGTTCAAAAGCAACTGTCTGTAATTTTCTAATCCAATAAATTCCGGCTTTGTCAATGCATCATAGCTGCACAGCGAATAGTACAATGACTGGCAGATCGGAATAAACAAAACAAACGTAAATAGCAGGAATGCCGGTGCGACAAAAAAGATAATCGCTTTTTTATTCCTCAATAATTTGTCCATAAAAACCTCCAGAATTTTAGAAACTGCGGGACCGGTTCTTTCCAATCCCGCAGCCAGCTCTTATTTTTCCAATTGTGCGATTACTTATTCCATACGTTGTTTACATAGAAATCTTCAATCGTCTGCAATCCTTCCTCTACCGGAGTTCCCAGATAGATAGATACCATTGCATCATCAAATGTAGATCCTGCCTCTGTAGAAGCAAGCGACTCATTATAGAATCCAAAAGTAGACGATGCATTACTGAATACATCCATAACATATGCAAGCTGGGCAGGTGCCTTGTCTGCATCATAATCAACCTTAGTGACCGGAATCTTTCCACCGACCTCAGCCGTATACTTCTGTGCTGTATCGTCTGTGAAATATTTCATGAATGCAAGAACCGCATCTTTGTGCTTGGTGTTTGCGCTCATTGCTAAGCTATCAGACTTTGCAATAACTCTTCCGTTTGTTCCGGGGAATGCGAATACACCACACTTATCCTCAAAATCAGGGTTAGAACCATTGATCTGAGCGATTGCCCATGATCCCTGGATCAGCATTGCTGCTTCTTCGTTGTAGAAGTTTGCTGTTGCGACATCGTTGGTATCTCCTGCTGCTGTCGGCTGGAAATACTTAGACAGTTCAAGCATCTTGTTTGCAGCAGCGACAACGTTTGCATCTGTCCAGTGGGCAGTACCTGCATCGATCGCATCCAGATCCACACCCTCTGCGTCACACAGATAACCTGCTAACATGGATAAGCACCATGCAGTACCTGCGGAAATCGAAATCGGTGTATAGCCTGCTGCCTGTAACTTGTCACATGCATCGATAAATCCATCCCAATCAGTCGGCATCGTGCTGATACCAGCCTTTTCAAACATCTCGGTATTATAGAATACACATGCTGCCGCGATATTCAAAGGAACTGCATAGATCTTGCCATCATATGTCTGCTGTGAGAATGCTCCCTCGCCACCATTGAATGTATCCAGCCATCCATCTGCTTTGAGATCATCGGTCAGATCTGCTGCCACGCCGGGTTCTACATATACATCGAGGTTCGGTCCGGGGCTGACGATAAAGCAGTCCGGGGTCTCATTGGAAGCAACCAGTGCATTCAGCTTCGTGTAATACTCCTCGAGGTTTGTTGTAATCGGAGTCACATGGTACTTTCCTTCATAATCTTTGTTAAATCTGTCTACAACATCCTTATATCCGAGTGAGATCAGATCTTCCGTCGCATTCAGATCATCCCAGAACATCCATGTGATCTCCTCTGCGCCATCGGCTGCTGCTGTGTCACTGCCACTGTCGCTGCTGCCACCGTCGTCTGCGGGTGCGTTTGTGCTGTCTGCGCTGTCACCGCCGCCACAGCCAACGAGTAACGTAGACATCATTGCTACACTGAGTAATACGGATAATACCTTCTTCTTCATTATCAAATACCCTCCCTTGTTTTTGTTTGATAACTGTTATTTACTACACATCTAGCATAGCAAAGGCACACTCTATATGCTTTATAATAGTTGCTTGTTGTATATCAATTATTGCTACAACTCTAATTCTTGTCATATGCTTTTTGTCTATATTGCACTATAATACATATATTGTTTTTGTGCACTTTTTCATTTTAATAAAAGTATTCGTTTTTATGCATTGTAAATATGTCACTTTCATTCTTGTTTTTTTATTTTTTTATGATATGATAATTGTAAATAAGAGCAAGTTTTCGCACATAATATGCGCAATTTTTCATAATTATAGCAATTTTTGATATATACATGAGAATATTGTATATTATCCAGAAAGGACAGGAAATTATGATTGAGACTCTCCAGGGCATCAAAGAAACCGTCAATTACAAACAGATGACCGGTTTTATGCTGTTTGACAATCATGAATATGAGGCATATCCTTCACATTGGCATACACCGATTGAGATCATCGTACCGATCAAAAATACCTATGAAATCATATGCAAAAGCAAGACCTATCAGCTGAAAGAGGGTGATTTCTTTTTTATCAATTCCGGTGTCCTGCACAGCATGGAGGCATGTGAAGGAGAACGTCTCATCTTTCAGGCAGATTTTTCCATGCTTCAGAATGTTTCCGAAATCGAAGCTGTGCTCTCGAGCATCCCATCAGTTATCCATATTACCGATGGCAATGCCCCCGATATCCATAAACAGCTTATTGTACTGATGATGAAAATCAAAGAAGAATACTTCAGTGGCAATATCCTGTCTGGTGCTGCCGTCTATGCCAGCCTGCTTGAGATACTCGTTCTGATGGGGCGCAAATATACTGGCGAGGGTATCGGTCCAGAGGTCACACATACAAAACAGCAGGAATATACGACAAAGTTTATCTTTGTCTGCCAATATATTCAGGAACACTGCACAGAGGATATGACACTCGACGATGTCGCCGGACTGGTCGGATTCAGCAAATATCATTTTACAAGACTGTTTAAAGATTTTACCGGCTGTTCATTTTATAAATATCTGAACCGCAAACGAATCGCACATGCCGAGCGTCTGCTGATTGATCCGGAGATCTCAATCACGGAAGTTGCACTCCAATCAGGCTTCTCCAGTCTGTCCGCATTTATACGGATGTTCAAGATCATCAAAGACTGCACGCCGACAGAATTCCGCAAAATGTATAGCTGTTAAAGTGCACATCTTTAAAAACAAACGACAGTTGTCACTCACAACTGTCGTTTTTATATGTAAAATATTCTACATCTGCATAATTATCGCTCTCCGTGCCGTTTCCGGATGCATACATGCCGACCGTGCAGCCGACAAAACCGCCCGCCGCCTCTGTCGTATACGGGAGAAGATCCAGATTCTGCGCGATCTGCGTCTGCACACCGTGTTCCTCTGCATACACCTCACCGCGCTGTCCATGCAGCCGCAGCATCAATGTGACCGCTCCGTCCGCACCAATCGAATGCTCCGCCGCGATATGGTCACTGCCGCACACATGCTCCGTGACGCGGATCACGCGCCGCGTATCTCCTGCCGCGATCTCGATACGCAGATGATTGTTATGATTCTGATACAGTACGAGTCCGGCAGTCTCCGCCCCCTGCGGAAGAAATGCGATTCCACACCGCACCGTGGCATCGTACGAGGACTGCCGCACACCGAAATACGCACACGGCTCCGTCTCCGTAATACTGCCCGCCGCCGCATACAGCCGCAGACAGCCCGGTTGTTCGGACAGCGAATACAGCTTTGGATCACGCCGGATGACACTGACGAGACGGTTATCCCATGCACGATCCGCAATGTCTGCGAAATCCAGCCGGATATCTCCACCAATTTCATGTGCGAAACGATGCTCCGGCAACGGAATCTGCACCTGCCGCTCAAGCACTCCGACTCCCGGATTCACAACGATCCAGCCATCCTCCCACACGACCCGCGCCAGATACGTCTCACGCCCCAGACTGCAATGCCTGTCACAGGCGCGCGAGGCGAGCAGCACAAGATACCAGTTGCCGTCACTATCATCGAACAGATCCCCGTGTCCGGCACAGATCACCGGATAGTCGCGCCCGAGGTGGCGGTGGGTAAAGACCGGATTGCGCGGGCATCCCTCAAACCACGCAAACAACTGTCTGCTGCGCGCCATACAGATGCTGTGCGCCAGCTCCGTGCCGCCCTCTGCAATCAGCAGATAATAATAGCCGTCCTTTTTATACAGATGCGGTCCCTCCGGCCAGATCGCATGCTTTGCGGCACCTTTCCAGATCGCCATAGACTCGCCGACCAGCCGCATGGCATCCAGATCCAGCTCCTGCACCCAGATTTCCCAATCGCCGTTATAGCGCGTGCCATCTGGATTCGGCCGCGTGCCGACATAATAGCAGCGCCCGTCATCATCAAAAAAGAGACTCGGATCGATCCCTGCCGCACCCTCGCCCAGCTCATACGGATCTGACCACGGCCCTGCGGGATCTGACGCCGTCACGAGAAACGTCCCGCCGTAGCTGACATTGGTCGTGATCACATAAAACATGCCGTCATGATAACGGATCGTCGGCGCGAAAATCCCCCGCGAAATCTCCTGATGATCCAGCCGCAGTTGGGTGTCACGCACCAACACATTGCCGAGCTGCTCCCAATGTGCGAGATCCCTGCTGTGAAATATGGGTATACCCGGCGCATAGCCAAAGCTCGAATTTACCAGATAAAAATCTTCCCCGACCCGGCAGATGGACGGATCGGGGTAAAAGCCTCCCAAAATCGGATTGTTTGCGATTGTCATAGGTTCTGTTCTTTTTTCTGTCATGTTCATTCCTTATTCCACATATCCGAAACCTAAGATCGTGCACTTTTTGTCTCTGTCATCCGGTGTGATCTCAACGCGCACCGTATGCTCCTTTGTCTCGGTCTCATCAAAAATCAGCAGCGGGTTCGTGTGCAGCCAGCCGATCTCATGCGGATCAAATGTCCGCACAAACTGTCCGTCTGCATAAATGTCCGCCTTTGCGACATCGACTTCTCCGGAATCCTTGCACACCATGACGAGTGAGCGGCAGGTGATCTTCAATTCAAAGTAATGCTGCTCACACACCGCGCCGTCATACATCCAGTTGTACGGAAATTCCGGTGTCAGCTCCAGCTCCAGATCCATCTCGACACTTTGCAGCTCAGTATCTGTCAGCGTAAATCCGCCACAGTCGATTTCTGCATTTGCATAATCATTCTTTTTGTCCAGCAGGCGGATCGCATCGAACGAGCATCCGATCGCGGGCGCTCCGTCAAACAGCGACGGCTCATAATCTGCGTCACGCACACCCTCATCCTCCACGCGCTGTCTGATCTGCGCGTACAGATTCGCAAGGCAGTCTGCCATGATCGTATGTCCGAGATTGCTCGGATGGAACCGGTCATAGAAAAACTGGTTTTTCGTCAGTATGCGGTTTGGCGCATCGTAAAACTGCGGCACAACTGCATTTTTCACGCTCACCATCGGCAGGTCATAGCGCTCGCCGACTGGTATCAACCGCTCTTGTAGATTGCTGTCGTCCGCAAACACCGAAAACAGCAGAATCACAGCCGGATGCCACGGGAGTTTTAATATTTTCCGCACAAGACTCTCGTAGCAGTTGCCCCTTGTCTCATCGCCCTCATCATTGACCGCAAATTCCACGACAACGACATCCGGCTCGATGCCGTCCCGCAGCACATCCCTGTCAAAACGAACCATGCCAAGCTCCGACGGCGTACCGCCGACACCCGCTTTGACAAAATGCACATTCTCCTGCCTGCCGACCAGCTCCTGAAAACGCAGATAGGATTTGTAGGCATAGCACTCAGTATTGATCGGAGTCGCACCCGCGCCCTGCGTGATCGAACCGCCGATATAGGCAAGCGTCACATCCTCACCCGCCTTTGCACGCCGGATCGCCTCATAGATCCGGTACGTGTTTCCGGTCTGGATCAGGGAATCCGCGACCATGCGGTGATACGCCTGCGAACCGGTATCGACCTCCAGATCCTCGATCATTTCCGGTGCCTCATAGCCGTCGTTCAAATACAGACGGATGCTGGTCTTGCCGAGCTGCTCGGGGGTATCGAGATAGATTTTGATCTGCCCCGGCACATCATCATCGCTCTGCCAGTCCGCCTCTGATAAATAGATCCTTGTCTCCGCGCCGTCCGCACACAGCTCTGCCGTGAGATTTGTCCCACCGCCGTAGAGGTCATGCTTGCCGTACATCTGAAATACAAAGCTCACATGCTCCTTCGGGTCGGGCATCTCGACGGACACACCGATACTGTGTACGAGCTGGCGGAAGCCTGCGACCGTAGACAGCAGCTCCAGCATTTTGGGATCTTCGATATTTCCCACAATCTGTGCACTGTTTTCAAGTCTGCCCGCATCCTGATAAAAATACTGGATACCTCTGCCGTCCGCCTCTCTGCCGCCAAAGATCTCTTTCTCCTTAATAATATAAAAATACGGTCTCTTTTTCTCCGGATCCTTCGGTGCTACCGGTCCTTTTGCCATATGACTTCCCTCTTTTCCTCGCATATCCTTCCTACGGTATCCGCCCATATGCGGATACTAATATTCTACCGGTGTCGTTTCGCCATCCAATACGACCTCGAAAATATCTGTCTTTCGTCCGGTGAGCTGTGTGCTGCGCGCATCCGGCTGTTGTCCGCCGATCGCCACCCGGAATGCCCCCGGCTCTACAACGCACGAACCATCCTCACGGATGATCGCAAAATCTCTGGCAGACAGCGTCATTTCCACCGTTTTGCTCTCGCCCGGTACGAGACTCACACACTGTACGCCGCGAAGCTGCCAGATCGGAGTCCGCGTATCGGATTCCACATCGTGCACATAAACCTGTACCGCCTCATGCAGTGGATAGACACTCTCGTTTTTCACCGTTGCACGCACGGTCAGCGTATCGCCGATCGCCGCCTGCGTCCGGTCAATCGCCGCATCCGAGTATGTAATCTGTCCGTAGGACAGTCCATAGCCGAACGGATACAGCGGTTTTCCCTTAAAATAGCGGTACGTGCGGTTTTCCATGCTGTAGTCCTTAAAATCAGGCAGATCGTCCGTCGATGCATAGAAGGTCACCGGCAGCTTGCCGTTCGGTGAGAAATCACCAAACAACGCCTCTGCGACTGCCCTGCCGCCACGCGCGCCCGGATACCATGTATCGATGATCGCATTCACATGCTCCTGCGCCCAGCTCAGATCCATCGCACTGCCCGCCGAGAGCAGCAGCACAACCGGTTTTCCGACTGCCGTCACGGTCTCTAACAGCTCCTGCTGCAGACCCGGCAGCCGCAGGTCGATCTTGTCCCCGCTCGCATACTCGTTTCCGGCATCTCCCTGTTCACCCTCGATCGTCGCATCCAGACCAAGACACAGCACAACGACATCTGCCTGCTCTGCTGCGATCACTGCCTCCGCAAAACGGTCCTTCACGTGCGCCAGCGCCTCTACCTTGTCGTGGTACAGATGGCAGCCCTCGGAATAATAGACGCGGACGTCATCCCCGACATACTGCTGGATGCCCTCTAACGGCGTGATATACTGTGAGGATGTACCGACATAATTGCCGACTAACGCATCCCTCGAATTGGCATTCGGCCCGATCACTGCGATGGACGTAAGTTTCTCTTTTTTCAACGGGAGCAGTCCGTCATTTTTAAGCAGCACCATACTTCTTCTGGCAGCCTCGACCGCCAGTGCCACATGCTCCCTGCACTCGACCTTTTCATACGGAATATCATCATACGGTGACGGGTAATCCTTCATCATGCCGAGCCGGATGCGGACCTCCATCAGACGCTCGACAGCCGCAGTGATCTTCTCCTCACTGAGCAGCCCCTCATCATATGCCTCTTTCAAATGTAAAAACGCGCTGCCGCAGTTCAAATCACAGCCGTTGTTGACTGCCAGCGCCGCCGACTCCTGTACGGTCTGTGTCACCTTGTGATTCTCATGGAAATCAAGGATCGCCCAGCAGTCCGATACGACATGACCCTCAAAGCCCCACTCATCGCGCAGGATATCCTGCAATAATGTCTTGCTGCCGCACGCCGGTTCGCCGTTGACACGGTTGTACGCACCCATCACTGCCTCTACGCCCGCATCCGCCACGCAGCGCTTGAATGCATACAGGTAAGTATCGTACATGTCCTGCCTGCTCGCCTTCGCGTCAAATGAATGGCGGTCTGCCTCCGGCCCGCTGTGTACCGCAAAATGCTTGGCACAGGCTGCCGCCTTCAGATGCTCCGGATCATCGCCCTGCAAGCCCTTGATATAGGCAGTTCCCAGCTCTCCGGTCAGGTACGGATCTTCTCCGTAAGACTCATGTCCACGCCCCCAACGCGGATCACGGAAAATATTCACATTCGGCGCCCAGAATGTCAGCCCCTTGTAGATACCCCTGTCATTTTTCTTTGTAAACTGATGGAACTTCGCGCGTCCCTCAGTCGACACCGTATCAGCGATCTGTCCGAGCAGCTCCTTGTCAAATGTTGCCGCCAGTCCGATCGCCTGCGGATAGATTGTCGCGTCACCCGCCCTTGCTACCCCATGTAATGCTTCATTCCACCAGTTATATGCCGGGATTCCAAGCCGCTCAATCGCCGGTGAATCATACAGCATCTGACTCATTTTCTCATCCAGAGTCATCTGGCTGACCAGTTTTTTTGCAAATTTTCTTGTTTTCTCGCTCATATACCTTCTCCCTTATTACCTGAAAATTACTTTTATGCAATCATTTTAACATGTTCATTTTGTGGTTTATATCTAATTAGTGCCATGTTTTTCAAAGTATTTGCTATTATGATCCAGATCCCTGCGGAGCATTTTATGTGATAGGAATTTCCTATTACATAAAAGGGCGGTCGGAACTTCCGGTCGCCCTTCTCTGCCTGCATATGCACTTTTATCTCTGCACCTCCACGGACGAATCCCCGACCACCGCAGACACCAGCTTGTGCTGCTGTCCGTCCGTAAACGTCGGCTCCAGATCGATCTTATCCGTGCCTCCCTGATTGGTCACACGTGCATACAGGTACACATATCTGCCCTCTATGCGCGTCGTCAGATTGGTCGTATTGTACATGGTATTTACCTGATCCACATCCCCGTCAAATTCCAGTCTCACATAGTTCTTTGTCTGTGCAACCTTTGGCGTGATCTGCACCTCGATATGCTTCTCGTTATATACTTTACAACTGATGTCCGCATTCGAAGTATTTGCGAGCGGTATGCGCTGCTCCATTTTGAGCGCCTTTACTCCGTCCAGACGGTCCATCATATCATCAAACAGCTTTCCATCAGTACTCTGTACCTGAAAACCGATCTGGAACTCTGAAATCGGGATAAATCCCACGCCTGCCTTTAAGGACAGTCTGATCTTATTATTCTCTTTATCCACAACCATATCAAAGATCGGGCTGTAATAAAGCACGGAACCATCGTTATCACAGAAATATGCCCCGTTTAATTTGATACCCTCCGGCAATGTGATCTCCCAATAATCATTGAAATTATTGTTGTGGATGGAATCCCCGATGTGTATTGTAAAATAGTAGTAGCCCTGTCTTGTGAGCTGGTCGTCCGCTCCGTCCTGACCTACCTTTTCCAACGATCCCGGCTTGATATAGGTGTCGTGGTCTCCAAAGTCCGGTTCTTGCGGCTTCGGATCCTCCGGTTTCACCGCAACGGTCGTACCACCGTAGGGCACAGCATTCTGTATATTGACGACATATTCCTGCGAATAACAGAGCTCTCCATCCTTGAGCAGTGACAGCGTGTAATTGACATAATTCACATACGTGCGCGCCGGAGATTCCTCTGTCCCCGCGCCCGCCGTATAAAAGGCATCCTTTTTGATCGTAAAGGCTGTCCGGAGCTCAAAGCCCTCATAAAAATGCTCCACATACGGGTACCGAACCGCATAGGCAACATTGTGCGTGCCGTCACTGACCGTCACGCCCGCTGCCACACTGTAGCTGCCTCCCGCCGCCTGATAGTCAATCGTTGTCGTGCGGGTATTTTTCTCGATATCTGCCTCATAGTAGCGCGTCACAAGCGCACCGGAATTGACCTGATACCCTGCCTGCAATTTATTTTTACGCATCGTGTAGCCGTCAAAGCCCTTCGTATCCATCTGTGCCACAATACCGTTGAGGTATGCAAACTCTATGCCCTCGCCGGAAATATCCGCCGCCGGAAGTACCGCACCAGAAGCCTCTCCCTCCGAAGCGATGGCAATCTGCTGCCCGTGTTCATCCAACAGCATCATATAACCGATACCGTTTCCCGTCTTGACACCGAGCGGATCGCCGTCTCCCTCCACACCGAGAATTCCCTCGAGCTCACTCCTGATCTCATTGCTCACGGTATTACAGATTGTTTTCTCATGGTTGATCTGCTGCAGCTGCATATAAATTTTCGTGATACCCGGCAGGCACATGACAACGGCAGTCATAAAAATGGCAAACAAAGCAAAGGTCACAATCAGCTCTACCAACGTGTAACCCTTCTGCCCGATTGTATGAACCAGACGGTTGTTTTTTCTGTGCATCCCTAATCTTCTCATGATCCCATCATCCCATTGCCATCTGTCCGCAGCCCACTCAGCCATCATCCTACCGGTAAATATGATACGTGGTGTGAATCACAGTACCGGATTCTGCCGGTTCAGATTCCGCCGACACGACCCAGTCCGCCGTCCGCACGTTCACATCAAATTCCATCCCGTTTCCGGTAAACTTCAACTGTGTGGGTGCAGATTCGTTGGTAAGCACCGCCTCGGAAACACCCGTTTTCCAGCATTGCTCCGTCTCATCATAAACCGGTTGCAACTGGCGGTATGCCGCCTCCGCGAGCTGTGTCATCCGCTGCTGGCTGTCCTTCGTCTGTTTCTGAACCCGTGTCGCCAGCATCGTCACCGTTGTAATCATGGCGATCGCCAGCAAGACGAGCACAAACGCGACCATGACCTCTACGATCGTCAGTCCGTTCTCATTTTTGCAGCTATCTTGTATTGATCTTTTGAAATTTGAGCTCTTTTCCTTTATACTCACTCTCTGCACCTTCTCCGAATCCCAATAATTTGCGCTGTCTGGTCAATTTGATCTGTACCGCCGCATCGATGCTCTGCACCTCTCCGGATTCATCCATGATCGAAATGCGCTCGATCCCGCCATCCTGTACGGCGCCCGCCCAGCGCTCCGCCAGCTCCATCGTCACGGTTTCATTTTTCAATTTCAGCCGTTCTTCCTTCACTTCATATGTCGCTGGATCGTACACGATAAAATAATCCGTGTCCGCACCGGTCGACGACACGTATTCACACGTATATGCCGCCTCCATTCCGGTGTACCGGTTTGTCGTCAGCGTGTATTCCATATCGTCATCATCCAGCTCCCGATAAAAGCGGTAGCGCGTTGTCACGGACTCCTTGCCGCCCCGCTTTCCGAATACCTCCACGGTCAGATCCAGATACTGCTGGCTCAGATGCTTGCTCTCCCAGTCATGCGATTCATTCAGCGCCTCCACGCCGTTCTGGAAACGGATGACCGCCCTGCCATAGCCGTCACCCAGACTCTCCGCCGTAAACTGGATGCTCTCCTCTGTCGAGTCCGAATCACTGTCCGGCATATAAGACTTGGCGGCATCATAGATACCGCTGCCTGTGGCGGTCGTCAGCTGCGTATTGATCGCCTCACTCAGCGTCAGCGCCTGCACATAGCAGTCCTCCTGATCCCTGTAGCTGCCCGTCATCATGCTCACCTGTCCGACACCATACAAAAGCGCCAGCGCCAGTGCAACGATCACTGCCATCACAACGAGGGCATAGATCAATGCTACGCCCTGCTCGTTGTGTATGATGCTGATGGTATGTTTTGCCCTGTCTTTTCTGTGATGCATAAACCGAACCTTCTTTAATAAAACTTCTATCATACATAAAACTTTCTTCATAAATCTTTTTTAAAAAACTTTCCGTCAGGGATTCTCCTCCTGCTTGGCTGCCGATGCCTGATAACGGCTCTCATCCTTCGGAATCGCCTGAATATGTACATCTGTGATCAGGCGGCTCGTTCCGCTGATGGAAACACCGCCGTTACAGGTAATCGCATATCTCGTCTGCGGCAGGCGCAGCTCATAGGTCACAACGCCATCCGTCTCGATTCTGCGGATACCGGTATCAAATGTCATCCGGTAAGCCGCACGCACAGTCTTGCTCGCGCGGTAAGTTCCGCTCACTGAATTGCGGATCACATCCAGCAGACATTCCTCATCGCCTGTCAAGGTGTAGGTATAGTCATAGCTGCCATCCGGATTTGCCTGCTTCGACGCAGTTGTCTCCAGATCCTCCATGCAGTGGACGACAACCTTGTCACCGCTGACGATCAACAGGTATTGCTGTCCGTCTCTGGTCGTGAGCGTCAGCCGGTTCTCCTTTACATAGGAAGGAACGCTGAAACGGTAAGTCTCATAATGCACGGTCACATTTGTAAACGGTGTACCGCTCGATGAAACCGAATTGCGCAGGCTCTCGCCAAACGATGCATAATTCTTTTCCGTCAGTACCTGCTCCAGATTCGGTGTGTCAAGCATCACTCTCGGAATCTGATACGGCGTACCGCACGACCAGTAAGAGCTGATGTCCGTCGATGCCGTCGCACGAACCAGCGGTACCAGATAGCCTCCGGCGTAGGAAATATCCCTAAACGAAGTCGCTACCATATAAATCGACTGTTTCTTGTTCTTTAAGCTCAGCATGATCGGCTTGCCGCCCTCACTGAGCCGTTTGTAGTTCTGGTCGCCCAGAATCCGCTCCAGCTCCACATACTGTGCATAGGGCGTTCCCGGCAGTCCGTCTATAAACTGCTGTGCTTCCTCTCGTGTATCAAACAGCACCGCATTCATCACATAATTACCGTTTGCGGTCAACCGGATATTGAATTTCAGCGCATTCGACGTAAACTGTGACTCTGTCAGCACATGCTTTTCATTGCCGAGATCAATCGCATAGTCACGGTAACTCCAGCTATACGGTGCATCCGCAAATACCGGCTGTGTCAGTCTCTGCCCGATCGTCAGCCGCTTTTTCAGTCCGACCGGCGATTTGAAATAGGTATCTGTCAATGACAGATCGGTCGTTTCCGTTGCCTCCAGATCATTCTCATCCGTGTATGCAACTGCATAAATCCGGACGGTTTTTCCGGCATAATCCTCCAAGCCGCACGCCGTTTCGTTCTCTGCCGTCGTCAGCAGCAGCTCCCGCTTTCCATCCGACTCAACGTACAGTGCATACCGCAGATCTCCGCGCGCCCATGCATCCACACGGGAGCTGATGTCCTGCCATGAGATCCGGTAATCCAGATCATTCTGCTGGATGAGCTTCACGGACGGCTGGCTGAGCTTGGGCAGTCTTGTCCGAACCGCCACATTCTTTTTCAGAACACGCGGCACAACCTTGCCCTTTCCTGCCGCAGAACCGGCATCGCCCGGCGCATAGCCGGTATCCCGCTGGATCACGACAACCTCCAGCTGGTCGAACGTCCAGTCGTCTGCCACCAGCTGATAAGAGGTTCTGACACCACTCTTTGCGATCGGATATTTTTTCTTGAGCAATACCTTCGTCCCGTCATCGCCCTTGCCATAGATACGCAGCTCATAGCTTTGTGTCTGCTCCGATGTATCGCGCCATCCAAACGTATAGGACAGCTGATCCCTCACCGGATCATAGACAGCGACTACATCCCGATTTGCATTCATCGACGGACGTTCCGTCATCGCATAATCTTTTGTCCATGCATAAACCGCATTTGTATCATTCTGTGCAATAGATACCGTGTCACCGTCCTGTCTGCGCGTTTCCATGGTTCTTGTACCAAAGGCATTCGCATCCGCAAGCAATGCACCGGTGACATAGGACTGATCCGCTTCTGCTGTATTGACGAGCAGACTGCCATTCTGTTCCAAGGTATCCGTCTCATGCCATGTATATACCGGTCCGACACCGGTCTGGGATACCCACGCACGCACATAAAAATACTGTGTCTTGTCTGCATCGAAAAATGCCTCCGGCAGCTCGGAGAATGTCACCTTGCTCGGCTGATCGCTCACCGCCAGCTCCTTTGCCGCCAGAATATGCTCCTCGCCCTCGCTGTCCACGCGGATCAGATCCACCTGATAAACCGGATAGATACCGGTCTTGGACGTATCCGATGCAACATAGACATTGACCTTGGCATCGAGCTCACTCTGATAGTTTTCATCAAACGCCGCGTACAGCGTCCGGATGCCAGGCACGATATAGTTATTCTTGCCCGACTGGTATTTCGGCGTATAGACAGACGTACTGTAATACTCGGATGCCGGCAGCGTATGGTCTTTGGACTTCGCCTGCGCATACAACTGCCAGCTTGCCCTTGACGGAGAATAATTCTCTCCCCTAATCTGCCTGATGCCGGAACCATCGATCATAAACGACGGTTTTGCCCCAGTGATCGTTCCACGCACCGCGCGGCTCTGATCCTTACCCTGCTGATAAACCTTTACCTCCCAGTTATCCGCATAGGCTTTCTCATAATCCTTCTGATTTTCCAACGATATCTGATATTTATAAGTACTTCCGGACTTGACCAGTTCGAGACGGATCTGCGGTGTCAGCATCGGTTTTGAAATCGCTGCACTCTCACCGGAAATACATACGCCGGATGTACCGTTTTCATTGACGGCGCGCACGGATGCCCGCAGACGTTTTCCAATCATGTCTGAGGTAATATTCAGTTTCACGGAATTGCCGATACACTTCTTTTCCGACAGATACTCTGTTCCGTTCTGATCCTGTACCGTCACGAGATAATACTTCACGACATTTCTTGCTCCGTCGATCGAATTCGCCCAGCTCACATCGACTGCTGCATCCTCCCCGCGAAGTGTAATATCCGCTTCTATCGGTGTTTCCGGCAGGAAAGAACCATCCTCATACGGCATCGTCGCTGCCAGTGCACTTTGATAATGATCGTTAATCACCTTATCCAGTACTTCAAAATCCAGCGTACCGTTTGCGCCCGATGAGCGGAGCTTCTGATCCGTCACGGCGTAGACTGTGCCATAAGGCCGCATATCGTCAACAAATAGCTCATTACCGACTACCGTGTAGCTGTTTTTACTGTATGCTTTCCGCTGTGCGGCTCCTGCGGACAAGCGCTGCTGTTCAAACTGCGGCTCCACCAGATACGTCTGTCTGCCGCGGTCTGCAACGTACAGATACTGCACGCAGCCGTTTCTCAGGCGGTCATTGTTTGTGATCTGGCTATCCAGCAGACGGGGCGAAATCATTGCGTCTTTTTTCTCTAAAGGAATCCTTGTTCCGCTCAGTCCGGTCAGTGAGAGTCCGGTCAGCGTAAATGTTTTCTGGCCGGTACTGTAATAGTAGCCGTACTGCTGAAACAGACCCGCATTCGAGGACAGGTCAATGCCGTTCTGCACATACTGGATACGGAGCGCGTAAATCTGCACTGTTGACGGGAAGGAAACCGTCTCCTCCGTACCCTTTTTACCGATGACCTCCTTTGCCAGTGTAAAATGATCGCCAAGTAATCTGCCGGATGCATCTGCACTCTCGGTCAGATACTCCACCCGGTAAGAATGCGTATCATTTGCTGAGCCGCCGAAACGCAGCTTTAAATTACTGAGTTTCATCGGCTGTTTCAACTGAATGTAGAGCTGTGCGCCCTCATTCGTTCCGGATACCGTATAAGCCCCGGTGCCTTTCAGCAGGTTTTCCAGTCCGTCCGCACGCTGCGCGGTGCTGTGCAGAACAGAATAACAGATACCCTCTGTCTTGCCTGCCTCATAGCTGTCAAATACCGCAGAGCCCAGATCCATCTGCACAGACTCGTCGACTGTTTTCTTTCCCTTATCTGTATTGACAAGCAGCACATGGTTGTTGTAGCAGATCGCACCCTTTCCGCCGTCATATCTGTAAGAAACATTGTCCACGGCTGCACCATCGTAGCAGATGTATCCTTTATGGCGGTTTCTCTGCATCGCAGCATCTACCGCTACCGTAAAACAGTTGGTGATGCGTGTTTTCTCATGTCCGCTCATACGGTCACTGAAAATGCCAACATATCCGCCGCTGCTCGCCACAAAATCTGTCGCATAGTTCCGGCAGCGGTCAATATTCAGTTCGAGCTGACTGAGCGCCGTATCACCGTTTCCTGCCAGATCACTTGTCAAAAACGTCAGAATCCCCGAACTCATGGACTTGGATATGATCGTAACATCCGGCCCGTTCACACAATCAATCAGATTCACCTGAATCGCCTGTGCCACAGCGGCCTCACTCGCCTCATACGTCACGATATTTCCCATGATTCCGCCGGAATCATTCGCAGACAGTCCCGCACTTCTGCAATTACTGCCAACACCCAGAATACTTCCGTCATTCCGGCAGGACAAAACCGTGTAGCTCTGCTCATCCAGCGGATGGTAGAGCTGCGCCACGATACCACCGGCAGCACCCTTGTACTCCGCCTGATAAGAGGTCTGCATCACGCCGTAATTTCTGCAATATTCAATACTTCCGCCCTGATCCGACCAGCGTCCGATAATGCCGCCGGAATAGTGCGAATTTACATTGATGACCATACCGGTATTGATACAGCCGTAGATCTTCCACTGGTCGTCTGTCGTGTTATGCTGATACCCGATCACACCGCCGTTGACACGCTCGGTCACACCGGATGCCGATTCACGCAGCACCATCGCCTGATTGATCAGGAAACACGTATCCTGATCCGACTCATTCGTGCCAATCACGCCGCCCTGTGCGCTGTGCTGTGAGGAGCTGCGGTTATCGATAAGCCACTGTCCGGTCACGCAGTACTGCATCGTTCCGTGCTCAGTATTGTAAGCCGTGATTCCGCCGATACTGCCGTTTCCGGTGAGCTGTAACAACAACTTCGGATCACCGTTTTCCTCCATCCACTGTACCGCCCGCTGATTTGCAAAATCAGCCGCAGACAATTTCCGGTCAAGATCCGGAATACCGGTCGTCTTACGGTCTTTGATCATAGCTTTCACAGTCTCATTTGTCCCGATCAGATACTCGTAGCCGACCCGCTCTTTCTCGGTCTGCAAATCCACATGCGCCCGTTCGGTACTGCTCTTTTTGTTATATTTCTTTTCATAGGCGCTGATCGCATTTTTCACGCCATCCGCGATCGCTACCGCCGAATCCTCACCGGATGCCTGATAACCGCTGGTCGTGACAGCTCCCTTGTTGATTCCGGTAATACCGCCCACCAGTCCGTTTTCCACGACGACCTGATTTTTCTCATAGCCGCCGGAGGTATCAAGCGTACAAGCCGCAATGCTTCCGTCCGTCTCGTTTTTTCCGACCAGACCGCCAACACAGCTCGCCAGCTTTTCCTGCTGTGCCGCATCCAGTGTAATGTTTGCCTGATACAAACCGCTGATCGCCGCCGTGATATTTTTCACCGTACAGTTCTGTACCGTGGACGCACTTTCCCCGATCAGACCGCCGTAGCAGCTACCCTTTAACGACGCATCGGTCTCTCTGACCGTCAGGCTGCGCACACTGCAATCCGTGATGCTGCCGTCTCCGCTGCTCTGTCCGATCAATCCGCCAAAATAAGCACAGTTTCCCTCTAATGCCATGTTGAAATTCTTTACATGTACATCCTTCACGCTGGTTTCCGGCTGTTTCTGTCCCTCTGCGGCTGTATCCTGCCACTCGTTTCTTCCGATCGCACCACCGATCGTCAGATTCTTTTCGGATGCGGTCACGAGCTTATAATTCACATTCATCGCACAGCCGAGCACCGTTCCGGTATTTGTTCCGACAATACCGCCAATGACCGATCCGTTACCCTGCAACGTGACGGCCGCCTGCTTGACCTCATCCGCCTTGTCCACACTGCATGACTCGATCGTGCCGTCATTGTAGGCGGCGATCACACCCATGCTGTCATCATCACTGCTGACCGACTGCGTTTTTTCTGTACAGATATAATCATTTCCTTTGAGCGTGCCCTTGTTCCATGCGCAGATACCACCCGCACAACTGTTCATCGAAACGACATCCGCCTGATTCGTACACGACTCTACCAGTCCGTTTTTCTCCACACAGGCGACAATACCGCCCGCATAGCCGTTCTCACCGTAAGCGGTGACGAGCGCCTGCTCCAGATTGGTCGCCTGCCGGATCGTTCCGGACTCCAGCCGTCCGGCAATACCGCCCGCACAGCCGTTTGATGCTGTTACGGCAGCTGCATTCTGATAACCGGCTGCCTGTGCCGCCTGATCCACGACGTTTCCGCTCCGCAGCACGCCAAACACACCGCCGACCGCATCCACGCCGTTGACCGCCAGTGTGTCATTTGTGACTTTCTCCGTCTGAACCTGCAATTCGCCACACATCACGCCCGCGATACCGCCGACTGCCGTACCGCCGCTGATCTGAAGCTCTGATTGTCCCACTCCGGGTGCCTCGTCAAGCAGGCAGGTTCCGGTCAGGACACCGTTCAGACCGCCAACACCATAGCCGCTGAGGGCGCAGCTGATATTCGCATACATCCGTGATGCACCCGCCGCGCTGACCGTCTGCGCCCCGTTGACCGCAAACAGTCCCCCGACAATATTTTTTCCCTCAATCGTATAATCGCTGTCCGTCGTGCCGACCATACAGCTTCTCACATCCGCCACAGCCCCGTTGAGCGCCGCGATACCGCCGACCAGCGAAGAATCCTGTGTGCCGAGATTCGTCTCGACCGTACAGTTTTTCAATGTTCCTAAATTGACGCCCGCAATTCCTCCGAATCCGTTCTGCGCATAGATCATACCGGTCTGCTTACAGCCGCTGATCGTTGTGTGCTCCGGCACAAAGCCCTGAATACCGCCGACAAAGCTGCCGATCGGCTCTGTCTGCGCGGTCGCACCGAGCGCCTGCTTCATGGACGCATACGGATAAGCCGCCTCATCCAGAATCGGGCGCGCATGTTCCTGTCCGCTGACCACATATTTCTCATATAAATCCGAAATAGCGACCGAGCCGCCGATCAGCTCCCCTCCGGTCACGCCGGATGCCTGCCAGTCACTGACATCGCCGCTGTTCGTACAATCTTTCACCAGAATATTATCGTATCCGCATCCATATCCCAGAATACCGCCGCCATAGCTGCCTGCGATGACCGTAGCCGCATTATCGCCGGTGATCGTCGTCCTGCCGGATGCCGCATAAGCGCCTGCGGTCACATCCGTCATCCAGATCGTCTCATATCCGTCGATGCTTGTGCGATCCGCCGCATCTGCCGGACGGACAGACGCAAAGACACTGTCCATGCCGTCTGACGGAAGCCGCTCTGTCAGCTCCGGATAGACCGTATCATAGGAAGTGCCCTTCAATACGACCTTTCGCTGGTAGCCGATGATACCTCCGACCGCATTTGCACCGTATACCGTTCCGAATGCATTCGCATTGGAAAACAGTACCTGCACGTTCTCCGCCTGCTTTTGCAGGATCACATTCGCGCCGACCGCTCCGCCGACTGCGTAACGTCCGCGCACCGAATACGGCTTCACCTCATACGGCTTTGCCAGATAATCCGCCGCAGACGGCAATGCCTCCGCGCTCAGATTGACTCCGATATAGCCGCCGACATGGTCTCCGTTGGCATAGACCTCTCCACCGTCCAGTGTATAGTGTTTAAAATCAAAGGTTGTCTCTGTGCCTGCCATGCCAAAGACACCGCCGACATTGTTATTTCCTACTACAATCGATGTAATATTCGTCTTTGTCTGATCCGCGCGCGTAACCGTTCCATACTCGTTCAAGCCGACCAGACCGCCGACATTATCTCCATAGATCTGCCATACGTCGGATACCCGCGTGAAAATACTGTCATCATAGTCAAACACCTCTGAGGTGCAGTCCCGAATGACCGCCTGCTCCTTTTCACCCGTACCACTGCCGCGGTTGATACCCGCAATTCCGCCGATATTTCTGCCTGCTCCGACTACAATTCCTTCGTTGACGCAGTCCGAGAGCACATTTCCGGCGCGGTTGCTGCCGACAATTCCGCCGACATCCGAATGTCCGATCACATAGCAGCTATTCTGCAATTCCTTGGAATCCGTCATCGTCAGGCGGTTCTGCGATGCACCGCTGCCTGTCTGCGCGAGGCTCGCCAGATAGCCGACAATGCCGCCAACTTCGTCATTACCGAGGACATATCCGCCCTCTGTCGTCTGACAGTCCCTTAATTCTCCGGTCACGACACAGCCCGCAATGCCGCCGACATAGTTTCCGGTCAGATACTGTGTCAGATACGCATGCGCCTTTGTCTCCTGCATGTCACCTTCCAATACCGCACCGGTCGGCGCAGCATCCGCCACCTGCTCTGCAAATGTACGATCATTCACACCGGGCGCAGAGGTACAGTCTTTGATTCTGCCCTTCTGCAAATAGCCAACGATACCGCCCGCAAAGCAGTTATCCGCATTTGCATGCGCACCGTCTGCCTCCAGCACAGCCGCATTTTCCGTTCCACATGCGATGAGATCTGCTTTTTCACCCTTTAAATGAATCAGACCCTCATTGCTGCAATTATCTATGATGGGATTGGTGGCATCTGTGAGCTGGCTGTCGATCTCATCCACGAGATAAATATTTCCGCTGATGCCGCCGACAAACGTATTTCCGGTGATCTCCGCCGTATTTTTGACACTCGAACGATCCGCCAGATGCAGGAAATCCTCGACCTGATCGAGAATCGTAAGCTCTGCCCCGATCGCAGTCGCAGTCTGACCCGCAGTGATACCGTCCGGCTCACCGACCGTAAAACCGCAGATGCCACCGATGCCCGCGTAGCGATAGCGCTGCTGTACGGCATCCTCACCCGCCGGTGCTGCCGCATCCGCCGTATTGATCTGATAAATATAACCCTCCAGCTCTCCGGCTGTCCGGATATCCGTCAGTGATGTCCTGCCCTCATGGACACCGCAGACCAGACCGATGCCGTGCATCTTTGCCGTCGTAAGCTCCGCCGCAGAGCCGGCCGGTGTGTAATTCAGTGCCAGATGCGCCGAAGTCGTCTCATCCATTGCGATATTTTTGACCGTACCCTGATTCAGACCGCAGAGTACACCTGCTGCACGCACCTTTAAATAGCCGTTTTCCGGCTGTAATTCATATTTAATCGCAGCATCCGACACACCGCTCACCACCTTCGCCTTGTAGCCGAGTGTCGCCGTGCTGCCGTTGAATGCAAGATGCCTGACCACGCCGCTGTTTCTGCCGATCATGCCGTAGCGCTCATCCGCCTTTGCAACGGATGTGACAATCGATTCGTCCGTCAGCACAAGCTGGTTGATGGCGTAGTCCTGCGTGCTGAGCGCCTTTTCTCCGGTCAGTATCCAGCGCGCGCCAAATTCCGGAATCGCGGGAAATGCCTTTGTCGTATGCAGCTCCATGAGCTCCATCGCATTCTCCGCACCTGTTCTGGCTGTATTCTGGTCATAGATCACCGCATCCGCAAACTGCAGGTCATTCACCAGTTGGAACGTCATGTCCCTGTTCGGATCACAGTAGCGGATATTCGCGAGATGGCGCACGAAACCAATACCTGTTTTTTCATCCTTTACCGATGCAAAAAAGGCATTTTCCGTATTCGATACGACCGATGATCCGATAATATATTCCTCATCCTCGATCCACAGACGCACGCCGCGCTTCTCCTGATCATAGCCAAACGGCAGATCATCCACTGCCAGCTGCTGGACGCGCGCGGACGCATAGATATCCGGCGTATCCGCCGTACTCTGTAAAAACCGGTGGAAGCCGGTCGACAGCCTGCCCGTGGCACTTCCGCCCTGATCGAGCACATAACCGGTCTGTGCCGACATCGCCGCATCGAGTGTAAGACGCAGCTCATTTTCGGCAACAGATAACGGAAAATACATGTTTTCTGTCTGACTGCTCCGGACTGTTCCGTTATACCTGTTCACCGCCACCTCTATGACATGCGGTATCTGCGTCTCGGCTGCCTTGTAGCCCTTCGCATAGAGATCCATCAGCGAAAAGGTCACATCAAACAGCGGCTTGTCACCATCTGTCCGGTAAATCGTCGCCGTATATTTGACATCCGCCTCCTCGTGGCGCGAATTGCTCGCCACAACAAGATCAAGTGTCTCTGCGTTGTCGAGATAACACTCGGTAATGCGCAGCTGTCCCTCGTTAAATGCCGCATTGATTCCCAGATCATCAATGCAGTAATAGCCGAGCATCAGCGCCTTGCGCACCTCTGTCGAACGATCGCGTGCATAGTCAGCCGCCGCATTCAGGCTGACCGTGCCGCTCTCATCATACGCCTCATAATCACCGCCGTGGTCATCACTGTACACAAAATTCTCTGCCCGCGTACTGATAAATACGGCATAAACTGCCCGGCTGACACTGTCATATTCGATCGTGATCGCGTGGTTACACACACCCTTGTCATACGAATACGGGTCGATCAGCTCGTACACAAGCATCGCCTGCTGCGACACGGAGCCGCCCGCCTGATACTGCGCATATGCACCGGCATCTGCCGTGATCGCATACATCCGCCCATCCTCGTACACATCCTCCGGCGCTCCGTTTCCCAGCTGTGCCGTTGTCTGTAACGGTGTGCCGCTCGCCTTGACGCGCTCCGTAAAACGATCCAGATCCGCTGCCAGCTCCAGCGCCGACAGCTCCAGTGACGCGGACGTATAGATCGTATGTGCATATTCGTTACACTTTTTAAATTCTGCATGGCGCATCCATGCGCGCAGACCGACAAAGGTAACCGCCAGCAGGAGACTCACGATCGTGAGCGTGACAGCCATCTCTACCAAAGTAAAGCCTCTGCTATTCAATTTTTTATGTACGCCCCTGTTTTTCTGCATTCCGGTTACCTCTGTCTGATCATATATGTTTCTGGCAATTTGCGATCGGATGTTACGATCAGATGTTACAATCAGATCGTTCTAAAATGACTATTACATAAACTGCTCTAAATCCCGCTTATCGTTCGTATACTTTCTCGCCTGTTCCATCGAGATCACGCCGCGCTGGACAAGGCTCATCAGATCCTTGTTGAGCGTATGCATGCCGAGCGCCGCGCCCGCCTGCATCGCCGTATTCATCTGGTGACACTTGTTCTCACGGATCATATTGGAGACTGCATCGGTGCCGATCAGTATCTCGGTCGCTGCAATCCGTCCGCCCTCAATCTTCGGAATCAGACACTGGGTGACAACTGCGTTTAACACACCCGCAAGCTGCGTGCGCACCTGATTCTGGCTGCCGTTCGGACACGCATCGATGATACGGTCGATCGTCTGTGCCGCGCCTGTCGTATGCAGCGTTGATAACACCAGATGTCCGGTCTCCGCCGCTGTCAGTGCCGCCGAGATCGTCTCATAATCACGCATCTCTCCCACCAGAATAATATCCGGATCTTCACGGAGCGCCGAACGGAGTGCCGACGCAAAGCTCGTGACATCGCGCCCGATCTCCCTCTGATGAATGAGTGACTGCTTTTTCTCATACACATACTCGACCGGGTCTTCGATCGTGATGATATGATCCGGTCTTGTCGCATTGATGGAGTCGATCATCGCTGCCAGCGTCGTTGATTTACCGGAGCCTGTCGGGCCGGTAACTAAAATAAGTCCTCTCGGCTGCTTGACGATCTCCCCGAGCACCGCCGGCAGTCCCAAAGATTCCAAAGTGGGAATCTCTGAATTGAGCAGTCGGATCGTAGCTGCAAGGCAGCCCATATCACGGAAAATATTGACACGCTGACGGTGTCCGTCCCTCGTCTGAACCGCAAAATCCAGATCATTTCCGGCGGCGAGCTGCGCGCGCTGCTTCGCGTCGCACATCTCAAGCAGCATCGCCGTGATCTGCTCCCTGCCATACTGCTCCTTTGTCTCCCGCAGCGAGCCGTTAATACGCATCATGAGCGGTTTCGCCGCTGTGATATGAATATCGGAGCACCCGCTCTCGCGCGCCTTTAAAATAATATCTTCCACATGCACCGTGGCAGGTCCGACACCTGCAAACGGATCTTCGCTCACATGCACCGTGGCAGGTCCGACACCTGCAAACGGATCTTCGCTCACATGCACGGCTGCAGCAGGCGCCTGTACCTGCTCCTGTGCCTGCAGGATGAGCTGTGACGCTGCCGGTCTGCTCACCGGTGTCTCTGGCTGCGGGGCTGTAGGTACTGCCGCCATACGGACGGTCTCTGCCGTTTTTGCACTCTGCGCCGCCGGAGCGTCCGAATAATATGCCACCTTCCGCAGCTCCTCAATCGTTGTGATCTGCTGCAACACCTTTTCGACCGCACTGTCACGCAACAGACGCATCCCCTGCTCCCTGACCGCATAATCCTGAATCTCATCCATGGAAGCGCCGTCGGTAATCATTTTCCTTACATTGCTGTCGATCGTCAGAATCTCATGGATCGCAATACGGCCGCTGTATCCGGTAAAATTACACTGCGTACAGCCATGTGCTTTTTTGATTTTTGTACCCGGTGCAACGCCGAGCAGACGGCATTCTTCCTCGTTTGCCTCCACCTCCTGTCCGCATTCCGGACAGATACGCCGCATCAGACGCTGTGCAACCGTACCGACCATGGAGTTTGCAACCAGATACGGCTCCACGCCCATATCAATCAGACGGACGATTGATGATGTGGCATCGTTTGTATGTAATGTTGAAAATACCAGATGTCCGGTGATCGCCGAACGCACGGAGATCGACGCCGTCTCGGAGTCACGGGTCTCACCGACCATGATAATATCCGGATCCTGACGCAGCAGGGCGCGCAGCCCGACCTCAAACGTCAGTCCGGCAGTATTGTTTACCTGCGTCTGGTTGATTTTTTTAATATTTTTCTCCACCGGATCCTCGATCGTGGAGATGTTGACACTGCGCTTTGCCATCTCGTCGAGCACCATATACAGTGTCGTCGTCTTACCACTTCCGGTCGGGCCGGTCAGATAGATAATGCCGTGCGGACTGTCGAGCATCGCATGAAAACGCTCATAATCGCGTTCCTCCATACCGAAGGAATCCGCATGCCGGATCGTCGAATTGCCTGCGAGCAGACGCAGCACCGCTTTCTCGCCGAACACCGTCGGCAGAATCGATACACGGATATTGATGTACTGTCCCTCGACATTCACGCGGAAATGTCCATCCTGCGGCACACGCCGCTCGGCAATATCCAGATCGGAAATGATCTTGATACGCGCGATCAGTGAGGCGTGCAGACCCTTTTGCAGCGTCACATAATCGACCATCGCACCGTCGATACGCATACGGACAATCGATTTATCCTCAAACGGCTCAATGTGGATATCACTGCTGTTCACGCTGTAGGCACGCTTGAGCAATGAATTTAACAGATTGATGATCGGTGTCTCGTCATCGCCTTCCTCAACGGTCAGCTCCTCTAAATCATCCTGCTTTTCATTCGCCATCGTGTTCGCTGTACGCGCCGCCTTCTGCGCTGCGACCTCGGAATAATAGTAATGGATCGCCTTTTGCAGCGGCTCGGACTCACACAGGCAGATATTGAGCTGTCTGCCGGTCAGCTGCTTGATATCCTCGATCGCAAAAAAGTTCATCGGGTCGTTCACAACGACTGTCAGCACACCATTCTCGTCATTGCTCGCGAGAATGCAGTATTTCTCCGCCAGATTCGCGGGAATGAGCGCCGTCGCCTCCAGATTCACCTTCACATTTGCGATATCGATATGTTTCATGTTCAGACGGATTGCGAGCGCCTGCAGCATGTTCGTCTCAGAGATAAATCCCAGCTCAATGAGCGCACCGCCCAGACGCATGCCCTTGTGCTCCTTCTGATAGCGCAGCGCCTGTCCGATCTGCTCGTCATTGACATAACCGGATTCCTTTAAGACATCTCCGATTCGTATATTTTTCAAACGGGCGGTTTGTTCTTCTGCCATAGCTAATCCTCTTCTTTTCCCTGCATATAGATCGACAGTTCAATGTGCAGTACCTCTCCCGGCTGCATCTGCAATGCGCCCAGTTCATCGGTACCTACACGGTTCTCGTTATTCCATGTATAGGAATCGACCTGTATTGCCGGATATTTCTCATCATCCGACAGTAGATCGATATATTTTTGTAGCTGCTCATGTGATCCGGTCGCATCGACAGACAACAGCGCCGCATATAAAATCTGCTCTGCTCCATCATCCACCGCCTGCGCATCCTCCGTTGCCTGCGCATCCTCCGCTGCCTGTGTATCCTCCGTCTGCGTATTGTCCGCTTTTTCGTCCTCGTATGCCTGCTCCGACTCCGAAAGCTGTTCTCCCTCGTCCGGCTGCGGCACGGACAGAAAATACGGTGTAATCGCATACGGTTCATCCGGAATGGCGATCGTTAAGTTTTTCGCCCCAAGCGATGCCTGTAACGTCAGCCCGGTAATCATTTTATCCAGCTCCTGACTCTCCATATGCGGATAAAAAATTTGCAATTCCTGCTGTTTGTCGTTTTGCAGTTCTTCGTTCATTTTACGAAGCTGCGGCAGCCGCGCGAGATAGCTTTTCGTCTGCTCGACCTGCCACTGCAAGTCCTCCGCCTGTGTCTTGAGCTCCTCCACCCTTGTGTACAGCGGTCGCACCACAAAATACCCCACACCTACAATGAGCAGGAATAACGCCAGAAAGACAATCAGTTTTTTATCACGTTCCGTGAACTTCATTTCCAATTTCATGCCGTTACTCCCTTCCCACAGATGTTGACAGTGTAAATACGACATTTACCGTCCATGTGTTTTCTTCATAGGTATATCCGGTATATTCCACGTTCGTAAACATGTCATCCTGCGTCAGATTGGAGATCAGCAGGTTAATATCCGTAACATCGTCTGATTTCAGCGAACTCGTCATCGTTCCGCTGGCGCTGTCAAAACTCGTGACCTCGACGCTCGCCAGATCGCCCACACAGCGCTCAAATTCCCGCAGTACATCCGAGTTGCCGAGCGGATAGCTTCTGATCGCCTCCTTGACTCCCTGTACATACGTGATCTGCCGCGAGAGCAGGTCATTCTCACCCAGTAACTGCTCATATTCCGCCTTTTCCGCCACAACGGTCGGATTTTCCAGATAATTGGTCGCGCTGCGGATTCTGCCGGATGCTGTAAAATACTGCACCAGCAGTACGATGATCACAATCAGCATGGCAAATGCCACACCCGCTACCGCCGACCAGTTGCGGATCGCTGCCCACATCGCCCTTCCGCGCGGGGAATGCTTTTTATACTGCTGCTTGATTGATGTCGGACCTTTCTCTGTCAGCAGACCGGATACCATCGAGATATTGTCCGTCAGATCCGCATCCGTGATCTGCCAGTTGATCACACCCGCCCCGCTGATCCAGTCTGTCTGAATCCGCTCATCGATCTGGTAAATACCTTCATCGACGTAAGTAAATGTATCCGGCGAAATACCTGCCACGAACACATTCCGGATCTGCGCCTCCAGCTGCTGTGCTTTCATAAACTGGATAATATTGCTGACGCTGCGCGCGATCTCTACCCCATAGCCCGGCGTATCGATCTCGCTAAAAAGGCGGTTCGTTGTCGAATAGGTATAGTTGCCGTCAATATACAAAATATTGGTCATGCTGCTGCCCTGCATGATCTGGACAATACAGGTATTGTTCACGACCTGCGGCATACGGCTCATCAGCCGGATATTGTTCGCCTGATTGACAGTCACGCTCTGCACCTTGAGCCGCAATGTATGTGCGATATTGTAGACGTCGTCCAATGCCTCACGCTCGATCATCGCCGCAAAAATATGCTGATATTTTCTGCCCTTATCCTCATCGTTTTCCTTTTCGAAAACAGTGTTGACCGGCGTACAGCCATAGATCGGCTCCTTTCGGTTTTCCACATCGTTGAACTCGCGCGGAATATAACCCATCAGTTCTTTTGGCTTCATGACCGGCAGTTCAATCATTTTTGTAATAAACATCGAGGATGTCAGAATCAGATTGACACTGTTCGTCGGCAGATGGTACTTCCCGAAAAACTCCTCCAACGCTTTTGTGTACGCCTCGACATCCATGATTTTGCGGTCAGCGATCATCGGCTGTGCAAAGTTATGGATATACAGCTTTTGTGCCGTCAGCTTTCTCCCGCTGACTGTTCCCTCCAGTGCGATGATCCGATCACCGGACAAATACAATGTAACCATCTTTTACCCCCTAGTAACTGGATGAATCCGATATGCTGCCATATGAATTGTAGATCGGCATCATGACCGAAACCATGACAAATCCAACCACAACCGCCATCACAATCAGCATCATCGGCTCGATCATCGTCACCATTTTGTTGATTGCCATTTCTGCCTCATAGTCAAGATTATCTGCTGTAGACTCCAGCATAGACTCCAGATGACCGGTCTCCTCACCGATCTTGATCGAAGCGATCAGTTTTTTTGTAAACCCGTCGATCTGCTCCAAGCCCTCACTCAGTGTTCCGCCTGCGCGGACAAATGCAATGACCTCGTCAAACTGCACATCGATATAGACATTGCCCGTCGTGTGTCTGGCGATCGCCAGTGCGGATATGATCGGAAGTCCCGAACCGTAAAGTGAGCAGAGCGTTCTCGCAAATCGCGCGGTATAAATCGCTTTCTGCAGCTTGCCAAACACCGGCATATGTACGATCAGCTCATCCTTTTTGATACAGATCGCCGGAATGCGCATGACCAGCTTATACACCAGCACAATGATGAAAAGTGCGATGATACAGACGAGCCAGTTCTCCCGCACGAACTCACTCAGATCCATCAGAAATCTGGTCGGTGCCGGCAGGGATTCCATCTGTGCGAACAGCTCGGTGAACTGTGGCATGACAAATGTCATGATGACTGCTACGACTGCGATGATGAGCACCGTGAGTATCTTTGGATAGGTCATCGCCGAATTGACTTTGGATGCCAGCTTATATTCTTTCTCATACTGCTCTGCCATCCGCAGGCAGGTCTTGTCGAGATTGCCTGCTACTTCTGCCGTATGCATCATATGGATAAGCAGCGCCGGAAATACGCCGTCCAGCTCCTGCATGGCATCGGACATCGGTGTGCCCTGCCGGATCCGGCGGTTCAATTCCCTGTAGATGTGCTTTTGATAGGGCTTGATGCCTTCTTCCTCCTGCATGATACCGAGCGCACGCACGAGTGTGACACCGGATGCCACGAGTGTTCCCATCTGCCTACAAAATTCTGACAGCTCCTTGGGCCTGAGTGCTTTGCGCTTGACCTCCTTGCTCAGCTCCTTGCAGGAGAGCATGTACATGCCATCTTTGAAAAGCTGCTCTGACAGTTCTATCTCATCAACAGCCGTCGCCTCTCCTTTTGTTTTTTTTCCGTATGCGTCCCGCACGATGTAACTGTATTTTGGCATACGTGTCTCCTTTATCTAAAATAATCCGAGATACCATTGGATGAGTGGTTCGCCCCACAATGTGGCTGCCATCGCACCGATACAGAGAAACGGTCCGAATGCGAAGTGTTCTTTGCGTTCCTTTTTCCCTGCTGCCAGCAGCCAGACGGCATAGGCTCCGCCGACCAGTACAGCGAGGAAAAATGCAAGCACCGACAGCTTCCAGCCGAGGAAAAAGCCCCACGCGAAGGTGAGCTTGATGTCTCCGCCTCCGAATGCGCCGCTTATGAAGATGCTGAGCAGCAGCATCGGCACGCTGACAATGACGCAGCCGAGCAGACCCGACCAGATGCTGCCATGTGGCAATAAGAACTGTCTTGCAATGGATATGGCAAATATGATGAGGTTACAGGTGTCGGGTAAGATCTGACATCTGGCATCGATCTCTGCCATCCAGAGCAGTGTGCCGAGAAAGGCGGCATTTAAAATTGCCTGCAATGGGTGTTTGCTGGTGGCTGCGAGGATGAGCCACAGCGCCCAGAACAGCAGTGTGATAAAAACGCAAAAACCCCGTGTATTGGGCTCGACACCTTCTTTTTGGAATGTGCGATGTCGAATCCAATGCATGGGAATGGTGAGGAGCAGCAAGGTGGCTCCTATGCATATGAAATTGATTAACTGCTGCGCTGTCACCATGTAAATTCCCCCTGGTTAGCTCACGATTGTATCATATCTGTCCGACTGCAGACGTAGCAGTATCCCGATCAGTCTGCTCCAATTGTCTGGCGGTGTCTCGCTGTCTCTCCAGCCTTGGCTCGATGTGTCCTTCGCACACATAGCCTGCGGCTTTCAACTATGACAAACGATTCGTTATCAAATCGCTCGCACTTCGCCAGACAAAAATCGCAGCTGACGGGAACTACTGCGCCTGCAGTCTACAGTTCTATATTGCAAAAATAGTTTTTTAATCACCTACATGAAAATAGCATGAAAGGCAAACCCGCGTGAGGGCGGATTTGCCTAGATCGTATGATATATAACTATTTATGAGTCCAGATTCTATTCCACTTTCCAATCCGTACCCGCGCTAATGTCCAATGTTGCCTTCTTTGTCTCCGTGTATTCAACCTTCGTTATTTTCCAACCAGTGTCAAAGGTAATCTTGCATGTATAACTAGTATTGGTCAGACCAGTTAAAGATTCCGCATTTGCCACAAATCCACCCACATCGTTCTCATCTGTCTTACCAAAAGTAATTGTCTTAGCAGTCGGAAGGGTATACCCTGCTGCATATGCCTCACTTGCTGCTGTCTCTGCTGCCAGATATGCGGTTCTTGCATTTACAACAAGCTGCTTATCTTTTGCCTTATCGATGTACTTTAATAATGCCGGAATGGTGATGGCTGCTAAGATGGCAATGATGACGAGTACAACGATCATCTCGACAAGTGTGAATCCTTTCTGTTCCTTGGATTTCTGATACATGTTTCTGAAAAACTTCATGGTTCTTCTCCTCCTATTTTTGTGTTCGATCCGTCCCCCTGTGACGCGACCAAGTTTTTTCTATTTTAACACGTTTTGTGCTAAAACACAATTTCAAATCCGAATTACATAATACTTCATTGCCAGTTCACGCACGCGTTCTTTTTTAACGCGTCTAAACATTTGTTGTAATCTCCATACTACTTATTCTTATATCCGTATGTATCATAAAAGACACTCTTGGAAACCAGCTCATTGATATTTCCTTTAGAATCTTTATATGGGAAATAATATACTTTATTTTTATGTCCAGTATGCCATGCACCACTCTCTGTAAACTCTGTAAAATCAGTTTCATCATAAATTTCATATTCATCAGACTCTTTAAAATATGTACCTATTTTTCCGTTTCCATTGCAATAGACAATTACAGAGACTTCCCCGTTATCTGTAACATATGCACCAAAAGAGCCTCCATTTTGCAAAGTAGCAACTCCTGATAAATCTTTTATTTCTTCATATTGCTTTTTTTGCTCATCATTTCCATTTTTATCTCCTATAGTCAGAAAATTTTTTCCATTATTTTTCCAACTATCCGTCGCATATGCCTCTGTCATTACACTCTGCGTCGCCATACAGATTGCCCTTGTATCAATCAATACCTGTTTGTCTTTTGCTTTATCAATATATTTGAGTAGTGCCGGTATCGTGATCGCTGCTAAGATTGCGATAATGACGAGTACAACGATCATCTCGACCAAGGTAAATCCCCCCTGCTTCCCGGATTTCTGATACATTTTCCTGAAAAACTTCATGGATTTTCTCCTCCTCTTTTTGTTACGGTCTGTTCCATGTGGCAAAACTTGTTTTTATTTATTCTAACATGGTTTGAATGAGCACACAATTTAAAATTCGAATTACATGAACAAACTGTACAATTTTAGCTACTGTTCACAGGTAGGCATTTTCTGAACTGAAAATGCCGTATGATACAGTGGTGGAAGCAGATTTTGCCGATTTGGAATGCGAAGCATCGGCAAAATCCGTTGCTGGAACGAGGTACGAGTGAACAGTAACCAATTTTACATTTTTCATCGGATTACTGCCCTATTTTTCGTCAGACTGTGGTAAAATGTATCATAAGCAAAACCTTAGAAAGGAGATTATTTATGCACATATTTACAAAGCGCCTGCTGTGCGCGGTACTCTGCGTGGCGATGGTTCTGTCCGTTGCAGTCACAGACACTTACGCGGCAGGCAGCACAAAGCTCGATCCGGAAGTAAAGCGCGCCGTGACGCTTGGTCTGGTGAGCAGCAGTTACCTGAAAAAGCCCTCTGCGGCAGCAACAACGAAGGACATCGAAACAATCATTGCGAAGCTCCTGAAAAAACGAGGTGCGAATGCATCCAGGCTGCGCGCATGGAACAATCTGGCGAACGGCTCCGGCAGAACCGCCCGCAGCGCAGATTCCATCATGGCAATGTATTACGGCGCATCTTATCTGGCGAAAAACGGCATTCCCGTCGCAAACTGTTTGGATCACTATGCATCGAACCGCTGGACGCCGATGGACTGGGATGCGGCAGCCGAATATGCCGGACGCTCGGATTTTATCAAAGCCAAAAACGGCAGCTTTAAATACTATTCCAAGGCAGACGGCTGGTACAATGCCGCTAACGCGGTCAGCGAAAATGACTGGAATTTCACGGCGGCAACGATGTATGCCATCGCCCTTGCATCCAATTACAGCGGTCAGTATGTACTTCCGCAGGACACAAAGAAAAATGCGCTCTACATCAACAAAAACCTGACACGCGCGCAGCTGGCACTCCAGATGGTACGGTTTTACGATAGCTTTGAGGAAAAAGCTGTTTATATTTCCCTCGCCAAGCTTGGCGCTAAGACAGTCATCAGCAAGCAGGACATCGCAAAGGCAAAGCCCGTCCCCGAAGTGGGCAAGACCGGCATTTCCAACGAGTGGGTCGGTTCCTATGCACAGCGTTATTTTGATCCCGGCGATGACGGCGGGCTCCGTCTGGAGGGTAATACTACCCATTATCAGGAGAGCGATTTCGCTGCGCTGGCAGATCTCGGCATGAACTATTTAAGACTCCAGCTCGGATGCTGCTCGCTCGCATATCCGGCTTACAGTAAGGATCGCACAAAGGTCAACCAGAACATCGTTGAGGACATTGATCAGGCGCTGCGCTGGGCGATGAAATACGGTATCCATATAGAGATCAGCTTTGGCGGCTTTCCCGATGATGATCTGGTCGGATACGGTGAAAAATACGGCGACTGCGTCTTTACGCCGCCGATGCTCGCAACCGCAAAGCAGTACAAGGCAAAGGCAAACCTGCTCTCAGCATTTGCAAAGCGCTACGCAAACGTACCCGCCAAATATCTGTCCTTTGAGCTGGAATCCGAGTTAAGCACCTATGCGGATGCGCCAAAGAAGATCAGCCAGCTCTCAAAAGACGAGATGGCAGACCAGTTTATCATGCTGGCAGACGCAGTCTGGGCAGCTAACAGCGACCGCGGTGTCACCTTATCCGCAGACGAAGATCTCGGCGAGTGGAATATCCCCTTCTGGAGCAAGATCGCAGAAGCCGGAATCAACTTAGACTACCATATGTATGAGCCGCGCAGCTTTGTCGCTCCCGAGGAAGACCGCCATGTGAGTGTCTCTCAGATGATCTGGCCGAACTTTGTCGATGAAAACGGCACAAAATGGACGATGGAAAAGCTGTATACCACCTATATCAAACCCTATCAGGATCTGGCAGCACAGTATGACGTTGGTTTTAAGATCGGTGAGAGCGGCATGTTTATCGGCTCATGGTCGGGTTATGAGAAACCGCCGTGGGCGCAGAAGTATATCGTCGCATGGGCGAAGGATTTTTCAAAGTGTATGCAAAAGCATAAGATTTCCTACTGCACCGGCGAGTTGCTGGATGCCGGAAGCATCCTGTTTACGAGCCCGCCCACCCAGGACAATGCATCCGCCTATATCCGCAATGCCACTTATACCAAAAAAACCTATCACCTGTCAGGCTATACGATGACCTATTATGTCAATCAGCCGTTTATCAAGGCACTGACCGGCAAATAAAAAACCGCAACAAAATATCCACAGAACAATCGCTGTCCTGTGGATATTTTTATTTTTACATATCTTCTATTTTACGACGACCTTCAGCTTTGCGGTCTGTCCACTGCCTGTCCGGACAGTGATCGTCGCTGTTCCCTTCGCCTTTGCCGTGAGTTTTCCGGTCTGTCTGTTTACCGTGACGACCCGCGGATTGGATGAGCGGAACGTTCGTGTATCCGTGCAGCCGGACGGGTTCATCCGGATCTTTGCCTGCGCCGTCTCCCCCCGTTTCATCGTAAGCGTCGTCTGTGTAAACCGCACGCGCGTTGCCTCCATATAGGAGTAATTCATGTCACACACGCCCTGATCGGTATTCGCACCCTGTACCGATCCGTTTCTCGTATACTGCCACAGATCGACCGGTACATCCAGCTTCGGCTTGCTGTCACGGTGCGCGGCGACCCATACCCGATAACCGGATAACTGCTCCCAGTCAAAGCCGGTCTGCAAATACGAGAGCTGTGAGTAGATCATCGGCTCATAACCCGCCTCTGCGATCGTATCGCAGAACGCCTTCGCGATCGCAGTCGCATTCTCTTTGCCACCTGCAAATGTACCCGGACGCTCCATATCATAGGCGAGCGGATAATCGAGCTCCCTGCCGTCTAAGATCTCCAGACAATACTCCGCCTCCTCGACCGCCTCCTGCGGTGTCCTCACACAGCAGACATGATAGGCTCCGATCGCCAGTCCCGCATCCAGTGCGCCCTCGTAATTTGCCTCAAACTGTGCATCGACATCCGGTGCGCGCCCCTCTCCGGTGCGCAGCATGACAAAATCCATGCCGCTGTCCGCCACGCGCTCCCAATCGATCACGCCATTATAGCTGGACACATCAAAGCCTTTCCCACTGTATGCCGCCGCAGAAACCGTTATTGGCTGCCATAATGCCGCCGCTGCCACGGCGAGCCCCAGCGCCAGTCCGCATATTTTTTTCGCCGGTCGCTGCTCCGGTCTAATATCTGATTTCATCGTCATGATTTCATTTCTTCTGTTATTATGCATTGCTGTATTCCTCATATCCGCACCGATCACAGATCTTTCTCAAAATGCTGGTAATCTTTGGAGTGTTGCCAGTCACCGCCCCACGAAAATCCATGCTCCTTAAACAACCGGTAGCACAGATCGTCATGATCGATCTTATACGGAAAATCCGCACTTCGATCCACATAATCGGATGCGTTGGCAGGTTCGACCGAGCGCTTGCCGTCTACCGTCTTGACATACGGATTATACAGCGTATTGATGTCTACCGCCATACCGAGTCCATGCTTGGAAATCTTCGTCGTATGGGAGATAAAACGGAAATTAAACGCCGAGGAATTGTTATCGCTCATCGATGCCTCATCATCCGCATCGTACTCATCCACAAGCCGTATTTTCTCGATCGGGTAGTCCGCCTCGTACAGTTTTTCAAAAATATCGCACACATCATCCGCGATGGCTTTGTTTACGACCAGCTCACCTTCCTTTGTCTCGCCGTCAAATCCCATATGCAGCACATGTACATAGCGCAGATCCTCCCGCGGCACGGTACAGTCCTCCTTGTAGGATTTGCCCTGCATCTTCTCAAAAATATCATCGGGGATCTCGGACACATAAAACTCGTCAGCCGCGGATGCCTCCTCTGTCTTTGGCGTTTTCGGCTGCTGCTCGGATGTCTCCGATTCTGCCGGCTCAACATCTGAATCTTCCGCATCCTTCTGTACATCTTCTGTCACAGATTCTGTCTCCTGCGGCTGCGGTGTCTCCGGCTCCGATACAGGTGTTTCCTCTGTCTCCGGCTGTGACTCTGATTCCTCCGTTATCTCCGGCTGTGCGCTTCCGCCGGACAGTTTTCCTGCAAGAAAGACCGACGTCGGTCCGTCGCTGCCGCCGATGACCGTGATGGTATCATCCGTTTTCTGGATGGAAATATATTTATTCACGATCACCGCGCCGACCGCGAGTACACCGACCACCGCACCTGCCGCGATCCATTTTGCTTTTCTTTTCATCGTTGTGGTTACCCTTTCATTTGATACCATGCATTATAGCACACTAATAGATATCGCACAACGTTCTGTATCGACCCCATGAACACATTTCCAATGCGGAGCGATATTCCACTTGTGACCGTCCGCGTAACGATCTTCTCATAATGTTTCTCTAAGATCGTGATCTTTTCTGCGTCCACTTTTCCAGGTTTTTCCTCTTTGCCCGGATCATCCTCATTTCCCGGATCGACAGGCGCAATGGCGCCGCCACCGCCTCCGCCACCACCGGTATTTCCACTGTCGCCACCGGTATGATCATCATTACCGGAAGAGGTGCTATACGGTGTCAGTGTGCCACGCACCTCATTGTAGTTGATCTTGTCATACGGCTCAAACAGCCACTCATAGGTCTGGTTCTCCTCGATTTTCGTCGTCGGGCTGAGCTCATCGTCCGTACCGCTTACAACCCAGCGGACAACTCCTGTCGGCCAGTCTTCGTTGCAGGTGAGCGGAACGTCTGCGATCGTCTTATCAGCTTCGCTAACCGGTGTATTCTCCGGCTCTCCGGCGGGTGTTGCCTTGTTCACCGTCACCTCCACCGTGCCATGAACCTCCAGATACGCATCGGTATCATCCGGCACGAATTTCCATCCGACCTGATGTGTGCCTGCGTTGAGCTTCTGCTGTGACACCTGCCATACAAAAGTTCCCTTGACCGTTTTACTGCCATTCTTCATCGTTCCTGCAATCTCAATGTCGTGTAACAGATCTCCGTAAGTGACCGTACTCTGTGCAACGGTCACATCACCGTCTGCAACAGCCAGTTTTTTCTCCGATGCACGGATTTTCAGCGTCAGCGTGATGTTCTCATAATTCTGTGTGATGACCGTGACTGTCACTGTACCGGCAACTCCGGTCGTATCACCCGTATATGCCTTGACCGGCAGATACAGCACGCCATCGGAAATGGTCGCACCGCTGCCATAATAGCCGTCCAGATTGACCTGATCAAGCCGATACTCGATCGTTCCGTAGCTTTTTGATGTTGCGAGTGCAGGCAGAAGCGATTTGAAATCAAACGTATAGTCCGCCTTGCAGTCGTTCTGGATCGTCAGCGTACCCGCTTTCGCTGTGGGTGCTGCCGCCTTAGTGATTTTACCACCAAACAAATAGCTTGATGTCCGGTTTCCATCGTTGAAACAATAATTGTCATTTTTCAGCGTAATTTCAAAATAAACGTTTACAGCACCGGCATTTACATCCTCATAGTACACCTTATCGATTTCAAAATCCTTGCCCTGCTCCAGCGGATAGACCGTCGCTTCGCTTTCTTCAGCTTTAAAACCTGTGATCTGAAGATCCACAGCCGCGGTGCCATCGTAGGCTTTTTTAATTGGGGAATCTGCCGCCACCGGAAGCCTCAGCAGCCGCTGCCCGACCGTCACGCCAAACGGCTCGCTCTCCCTCACATAACCGTCACAGCTTACACGCACACAATAGCTGTACGCGCCGAGCGCCAGATCCGCGGGGAGCACATAGCTCTTGCCGGATGCATTTTTAATCAGTGTCTTTGTGCCGTCCGCATTGACCGTATACCATGCAAACGTGAGCTTTCCTTCATCTATCGTCGTACCGGTCTCATAATCCGCCGTGAGCGTCGCTGCGCTGCCTGTCTCAGCGTACTGGATCGTGCTGTTTCCGGTAATTTTCAAACGGCCAAACGGCGCATCATACACCCCGACACCCGCGATCTGTCTGCCTCCCTCGATGTCTGTCAGGTCACCTTCATTGACCCATGAGCCGCCGCTGCCGAAACGGAATGCCTTTTTGTCCGCCAGCAATCGTGTAAAATCGGCTGCACTGACCGCCGCGCCTTTCACCGTGACGCTGCCATAGCTGCCTGCGCCAAGCGCTGCCTCACCGCCCGGTTCGACTGTGAGCGAGTCAAAATCCAGCCCCACAGCAGCAGTCTCCATTCTGCCGCCGCTCCGGACGCAGACCGCGCCGATGCTGTCACTGCCGGAGCATTGGAAGGTCACCGTGCCACCGGTCAGTTCCAGTGACGCCTGAGCAAAAAAGCCGCTGTTGTCCGGAAGTTCTACCGTCACATCCCCGCGAAGTGCAACCGTCTGACCATCCATATTCACCAACGGACGGATCACCGCTGCGCGATCACCGTTCGCAGCAGCACAGGCAGCCGCAAAGTCTGCGTAATACGTGCTCACACCCGCGCGCTCAACCTGCGCCACAAAATGTACGTTTCCGCAGGGACACATACAATCCGTGCCAACCATGACCATCTGCGACTGATGATCGCAGGGCTTCACTGTCACCTGTGTAAGTGTGGTTTCGTCCCCATATCCTGTCGGTTTTCCATCCTTTTCATAATAATAGCCCGCTGCCAACAGATCCTTGCAGACTTTGTTGTCTGCCACCGTAATTGTGCCAAACGTACCACCGGCAAGCTCTGCGCGACCCGTTGTCACTGTCAGCTTATCGATCGTCAGATTGTTATTCTGTGCCGGAATCACCAGCTTTCCATCACCTTCACGCAGACCACCAACGACCACTTCTCCCTGATAGTGTCCTTCCTTCGCCGCCGAGTTCTGAACAGTCGTTACGCCATCCGAAATGCTGGTGCTCCCGTTTCCCGCTCCCTCTGTACTCTGCACAAAAATGCATCCGTTCAAATCAATGGTCATCGAATTCGTCCACAGAACCGTTGTTGATGTCTGATCCCGCACCAGCGTATACTTCATCGACCAATCCTGCGTCCACGCATGATCAAAAGAATCAAAATACTGTGGCTCACGCTTTTCACGTACTACACCGATGAGCAGCCCACAGTCCTGACAGACGTTATCACTGCGGTGCTCATGCGGACAGAGATTGCCGCAGATCGTGCAGATGTAATTTCCCTTATTATCACCCTTAACATATGTAAACTGCCCGTTTTCGTCCTTGTGCTGGCAGGACATGACTGTGACATTCTGCAGCCGGTCCTGATCCGACACACGCGTACCGTCCGGATCTACAAAATAGCAGCCCTTTGCCAATATGCTTTTGCTGTCGCCAAATGGCAGGTTGTAATTGCCACCACTGCTGCGCCGGATCTGTGTAAAGGTACCGCCGCCGATAAATGTCGGGACATAGTTTGAACTGTCGACAAATTTTCCTGTGAGCTCCGTGTCCCCAATCACATTTACATTTTGCACGGTTGTTTTTCCATAATCCAGCAGCAGCGCAGCCCCGCTTCCGGAATTCCGGATCGTGCCGTTCTGGATCGCAAATACCTCGGTTCCATAAAGATACGACACCTGAAAAAGCGCCTCATCGAGCGCGCCGGAGATCGTATGTCCATCAAGCTCAAGAATGACATCAATGTAGCATGTATCCACACAGAGTGGCTGCTCCAACGTCACATCCCTGAGCAACGTGACCGTCATCGCCCCAAACTCTTCACCCACTCTGGTCGTTGCATACTCAACTGCCTCATCCAGCGTATCGTATGTCTGCGTCCACTCGTGATTCTCATACTTCACCATCGCGACCGCACCAGTCTGTGTATCATCCGCCGCCCATGTGCACACCGCACCGGTCAGCAGATTCAGCATCAATACAACTAGAACGATCCACATCTTTTTTCTCATATATATGTACCTCCTATCATTTCAGGTCTGGTCTTATCACCAATTTTGTATCCCTGTTTTCATTGTATACATATATGACTAAAAATGTAAATCGTTCCAAAGTATGAGACGCTATGATTTTATCTAAAAATATTGCAAAGCAGGTATGTGTCTTTTTCGCGAAAACACAGGTGTTGATCGCCGAACAGGTCATTTTCGAAATAGAGCTCCGCCCGCGCCTCCTCAATACTCGTATGTAAAAATTCTGCAAAGGCTTCAACGACCGGCTGCGTGGAGCAATTCAGGTAATTCGCTACATTTTTCGCATATTCAAAATCTCTGCATAAAATGTAAGTAACTATAAAAATATTCAGGGAGTCTTATCATGAACTGTCCAAATAATAAACCAAGAAATTGTTGTAACGGCTGTGGAGGATACGCCGCTGACCTACAAGCTGAATTTTAAAACTACCGCCGAGGACATCACCTCACCGAACTTATTCAAACCGCTCGAGGAGTACCACGTAAACCTGTCCGCAACGGGCAGCACATTCAACCTTCCGCTCGGCAGCCTGATTCTGACGTATCAGAACACCTCTACCACCTCCATCCGGATCACTGTCGCTGCCAAAGATACGGCTGTGCCTGTCCTCACCGACATGCGGCGCATCACCATTTATAATGGCAGCTCCGTAGAATCACAGACCTATAATAACACGACCGTATCCACCCGGACGGTACTTGACGATCTCATGTATACCCAGTCACAGGAATCCCACAGCATGACGATCCGCCAGCAGAACCCGACCACAAATCTCTGGTCACTGTGCGAAATCCATACGTTCAGTTCTAATGGAGGCGCGCGGACTTCTGTCTGGGTACAATGGAGCGAAGTCGATGTCAGCTACGAAGCACCGACGACATAAATGCAATAAATACTATGTTCAAGGATTTCCCATTCGGGAAGCTCTTGAACAATTCCGTACTGATTCTTATTTGCGCTCTTTGATCTGGTTCAGTCCGGTTCCAAACAGAATCTTTATCATCCATGCAAAGAATAGCATGACCAGAACTGGAATCAGGCATGTGGTGACAATCAGCACCGCCAGCCCGTCAATAAACTGATTCAGCATATACTTAAACCGCTCTGTCGTAATACCTGCGGCATTCTTTGCATTGTCGATCGTATCCTTTGCCTTATCGATCAAGCCCGAAAAGAAGCCCTCTGTTTCATCCGTTTCCTGTTGTGTATCGGGCTGTGTATCTGCCGCCTCCTGCGTCTGGCTGATCATCCGCTCCGTCTCTGTAAGCGTAGCGTCAATGGATTCCTGATAAGTATGGTAGATCAACTGGGACACATGCACACTCACCGGTATCACCGCGTACAATGCCACTCCGAATATGAGAATTTTGACACCCAGCATCCAGCAGACATCTTTTTTGATACCAAAATACAGGGCAAGCGCGATCATCGCAGCCGGTATGAGCCATTGAAAGGTCAAAGCACCAAGAATCGTCAACAAGTACTTTTCCAGATATATTGCGGATACAACAATCAGAAAATATCCGCTTAAATCCGTCAGCTTTTCGGCAATCGGTGTTCCCGTATCTCCGGGTATCATGGTGATCACCGCGGACAACGCCGTTGCTCCGGCACATAATTCAAGCGCCGTTGCCTTTTTCTCGTCCAGATAGGTAATGGTGTTCTTATTGAGCTCGTATTCCGGTGACGCATAATTTTTCGCCAGCACCCGATTGGAAACAATCGCAATCACGATACACACGATAATCATACAGATTCTGAAACATCGGCTATCCTTTATTCTTTCAGGTTCCATGTGGTGTCCTCCTCACAATTTTCACGCCCGCTCCTCACGGTTTCTCATTCAACACTTCTACCTGACAGGATTTCATTGTCAGCAGCGCCGCCTCATGCGACTCTTTTGTCACACCGGCACAACAGCCCGCATCCACAGAGACACCCGCCTCCGGATACAGTGCTTTCAGAATCAGCGCATTGGATACCACACAAATATCGGTACATACACCAACCAGCTCTATCTGTAAATCCTTTCCATCTGCGTTCGGACTCTGGATGATATTCTTCCAATCCACATAGCCAAAGGTCGGTTTGTCGATCACCTGACAGGTCATAGGAAGTCCCTCGGTCAACTGTGAACAGATCTGCCAGCCTTCCGTCCCTTTTATACAATGCGGCACCGGCAAATGCTTTCCCTCATTTGTCTGCATATAGTCCTCGCCATGCGTGTCCCTAGTAAAGATCACTTCGACCTTTTGTGCCATAGATGTCTCTATCTTAGTTCTTACGTTCTGTAAAATGTTTTGTGCATCTTGCGAACCGAGTGCTCCCGTCACAAAATCATTCTGCATATCTATAACAATCAGTATTTTTCTCATATTACAATCCTCCTCTACTGTGGGCAGTTCTGGTGTATTTCGTCATAATAAGCCTTATACCTGTACATAGTCCGCTCGCTGACATGATTCCGCTTTGCGATCTCCACCATCGTCATGCCATCCTCATAACAGGCAACAAAATCGTTGTAAATCGCCATCCATTTGGCATTATGCTTCTGACGTCCACTCAGTTTCCGATTTTTGTAATATTCCAATTCCTCCCGAAGTGCGCCATTCTCCTTTTCCAGCTCTGCAATTCTTCTTCGCGCATCCTCTAATGTTACTACCTGCTCCATCCTTTCGTTCTCCTCGTATGACATTATCGTTTTGTCTTTATTATACATGGCATTCCTTACAATGTCAATACGATTTTGTCATCATCAGCCTTCACATGATGGATCCTGCAATTACACCTGCATCTTCTGTGAAAAATGATCCACATGCTGTTCGAGCAGTTCCATAATCTGCTCCTTGTCACCCGTTCCGTCATAAATACTGTAAAGCAAAAAGATCGGTCCATAGAAATCAAGCGCCATCTGCTTTGCTTTTGCAGGATCATCCAGCATTCCGGAGAACAGGGCTTCGATATATGCTAACGGACCATCTGCCAGATAATTCTGATATAGCTTTGCCATCTGCGGATCCCTATACTGCTCTAACGTCAGCATTTTCCGGAAACAGCAGGAAAATTCTTCCTCTGTCCAATGCAGAAACTGCACTTTGGTAAACGCTCTGATCTTGTCCAGCGCCGTATGTTTATACCCTGCGATCACTTTGTCCATATCACCTTCCGGCATCTCATATTCCTCTGCTCTTTCCATATCCATCTGATTCATCCGCTCAATAATACTGTCTAAAATTTCCTGCTTACTGGAATAGTGTTTATACAACGCAGCCTTGGTAACGCCCAATTTTGCAGCAATCTCATTCATGGATGTTCCCATGTAACCACTCTGCGCAAATAACTTTAATGCCTCTTCCAGTATTTTTTCCTTTGTGTTTTTTTCTCTTTTTTCCATATGCTTCTCCTAAATAACGCTGTTCAAAAGTTACCCTTCGGTCACTTTCATTATAGTTACCTGCCAGCTACTTGTCAACAGCTATTATTTTCAAACACAAAGGAATACATTTACTTGATTTCTTAGCTGCGCACAGAATAAACCATCAACTGAATATCATGATCGGATGACGGCTTGCCGGTAAAGTCGGCATAACTGTTGCATACACGCATACCCAGATCGGAAAATATTTTTTCAATTTCATCCAGTGTATATAGCCGGATCGGATTTCCATCCTTGATTTCCGGTTTCCACAACGGTTCCCCATAAGGATAATCCACCTGTCCGTACAGCAATGTTTTCGTTTCCTTGTCCCACTCAAACGCGGATAAGGTGAGACATTTTTCACCTTCATCCCACAACTTACACGGAAAATGTGTCTGTGCATAGCTTCCGTTCATAATGTCCATAAAGTGTTTGCCACCCTTTTTCAAGGCATTCGCTACGACTGTAAATATTTTCAGATTTTCCGCATCGTTTTCCAGGTACCCGACTGCACCGTCCGCCATGTTGAGCACGACATCAAACTCGCCGTCAAATTTCACTTCTCGAATATCCTTGCAGAAAAATTCTGCTTTCAGCCCCTCCTCTTTTGCCCGGCTGTTCGCATACTCAATGTATTCCGGTGTGATGTCAACACCCGTCACATCGTATCCCCGTCTGGCTAATTCCAGTGAGTGCCTTCCATAACCACAGGCGAGGTCGAGAATCCGCTCATTTCCCCGCAAACCTAACTGATTGATCAAAAAATCAACCTCATTTTTCGTATCTTCCACCCATGACATATTTGCAATATCCAATGACCATACTTTTTTATACCAGTCTTTTTCCATTTTTTTCATCGTTCTTTACCTCCTGATCTGTTTAAAATAATTGTCCCGGCAGTTTTTTCTTCTCTTTATAAGGGAATGACTGATCAAATGCCTCTGTCTCCTTTTCATCCACAAAATATCCCGCCGGTGTCGCATATTCTCCCGTAATGCCATCCAGATATCCGTTTTTCAGCTCTTTGCACAGAAAAAACGATGCATCCTGCCCTTCTTCCAGACCATGATACCGGATGCCAAATTCACTTGCCGGTCTGAAGCCGCTTTTTCCGTAAAAATCAATATTTCCTTCAAAGCAGAGCGCTTCACAGCCAAGCTCCGCCGCCCGGTCAAGTGAATAGTCCAGCAGAATTTTTCCATATCCCTGCCGTTTCAATTCCGGAGTAATGCAGATCGGTCCCATCGTCATAATCGGAATCTTTCTTCCATCGTCTGCTTTAATGTCTGTTCGCATAAACATATTTTGCCCGATCAGTTTTTTATTGAGAAACATCACAAAATCTAGTTCCGGAACAAATGCCGGATCATCACGGAGCTGATGCAATACATAATGCTCCAGACATCCCGGACGATAGACATTCCAGAAACTTTCCCTTACCAGATTTTCTACTTCACGATATTCTTCTTTTTTCTCCAGACGAATCATGATATTATTTTTTTCCATTTTTAGTTTTCCTTTTCTACTTTTTTAAATTATTTTTGTTATACTTTGCGATCTCTTTAAGCGAGCTGTTCAATATCCGCAAACGTGTGCCCGATCCCTTCCCCGGCATTCCACATCCCAAGCTCACGCATTCCCGGTGTGTCGATGACCATTCCGTGACCCGGAATAAAAAACAGCTCTCTGTGAGTCGTGGTATGCCGTCCTCTATCGTCATTTCTCAGTGTATTTGTTTTCAGACACTCCTCACCGAGCAGCCGGTTGATCAGCGTTGATTTCCCTACACCGGAAGATCCGATAAACGCAACTGTTTTCCGCTCCTGCAAATACAGTTCCATTTGATGCAGTCCTCCTCCCGTCAACCCGGAGGTTTCTATTACAGGAACGCCAATCGCTGTTTTTTCAATCTCCAGTTTTCGTTCCTCTATCCGATCAAACAAATCTGTTTTTGTCAAAACGACTGCCGGAGCTGCCCCGCTGTCCCATGCAATAGACAGATAACGTTCCACAAGAACAAAATCTCCTACAGCAGGAAATTCTGAAACCGAAGAAACCTCATATCTGAATTTTCCAGAAACCCTTGCCGCACATTCCTGTTCATTTGTAACCACGCGAAAGAAATCTTTTTCCTGCGATACGACTCTTCCAAGTTCATATTGCGGATACTCTGCCGCAAGCTCACAGTCTGCTTCACTTGCTCCCCATTGCTCTAACTTCATTTCATATACCCTTTACTTTCAAAAAACAAATGTTCCTCCTTTGTCCAAAAATAAACGATCGTTTACATTTTCATTTTAGTAAACGACCGTTTATTTGTCAAGTCTTAAATAGTTTTGCTAGCTGCATTCATATAACTGATCAGAATATGGCAGGGTGCAAATATGACCGCAAATATGACTAATAAAATATTTCCACTTATAATACCGCTTTCAATAAACAGCAAAGAAGGTGTGATTGATAAATACAATGACTTTCGTACAGAGTCTTCTTTCCAGAACATGACCCAGCCAAGGCAATATAACACTACAAGCAGCACTCCTAAAATCAGATAAACGGTTTCTGCATGTTGAAACCAATACCCTTTACACAACAATGGGATGGTAATAAACATGCTGAAAAAGCATCCAAACCTTCCAATCTGCTCAAGAATTTCAACCCATTTATTCTGGTAACGATTTTCAAATCCATCTTTGCATGTAACCGCAAACACAATATTGGGAATCAGAATTACAATAACAAAAATCAATCCCCAATCGTTCAAATACTTATTCATCACACGTTCCTCCAAATTTTCTATTTATACCGGCAGCTTCTCCGGATGCCTGACAAACAAAAACGCAGGCAAAAACATTCTGTTTCTGCTCTGCGTCTTAGCGTCCGGCATCTGATTGATAATCATAGAATCCATTTATCCATGATTGCTGTTTTCATCCAACTTATCATCTCTTGATAAAGTCTGTATCGTATCCTGCTTTACACCCAGTCCTTTTAAATATGTCATGCCTGTGTTATGAAGCATCCGATACATATTTTCTTTTGTGTCCCTGACGATTCCCGAAGCAATCAATGTCGCCATTCCCTGCGTATATACCATCATCGTCATTGCAAAATCAACTGCCTGCTCCGATGTAATTCCCAGTTGCTGTGCCATTTTTAGAAACTCCTGATTGCAATTTCCATCCTCTATCTGTATTTCAAAACCTGTACTTAAAAGCTGGTTTCGGTCTCCCATATAAAGAAATCGAAACAAATTCGGTTGATCTAATGCCAGATCAATCGTCCCTCTCCCCCTCTGTTCGAATGTGGCAAACTCATTCTCATTCAGGCTATAATAAGTGTTCTCCATATATTGCTCGGCAAAAGGAATCAATTCCTCCCGCAACCCATCCATTCCTCCGAACTGCCATGATATGGGGGCTGTGGAGCATCCCAGTTTTTTTGCAACAGCTTTAATGTTAAGAGCGGCATACCCTTCCTCAACAACAATGTCTAATGCTGCCTGCAGCATATCTTCTTTTTTAATCTTTGGACTACTCGGCATAGTTCATATCCTCGATACTGTAAACTTATTTACTATAAATCGTTTTGTATTATAGCACAATCACAATAAATGTCAATCTTTATCTGATATTTGCTATCCATGCGAAAGACTACTAAAGCTCCTTTGCAATACTGCCAATGGCGGTTTCAAATTCCGCTTTTATCGTTTCCTTATCCTCTGCGCCGTCATAAGCGCTGTAATAAAAATGCATGATTGCATAAAATCTGACTGCTTTCTCATCCGCATGTTCCATGCCCATACCTTCAAATAAATCTTTTACATATGAGACAGGTCCCAACGCAAGATACTGCTGATACAGTCCCTGCATTTCTTCATTCCGGAACTGTTCTATGGTCAGCATCTTCCGGAACGATGAGGCGAAATCATCCTCCGTCCAATATGCAAACATCGACTTACTATACTGCACAAAATCATCCAGAGAAACTGCCTCGTACTTTTCAGGCATCCGCTCTTTCTCAGCTTCCGGCATGTCATAATCTGCTGCCTGATCACTGTCTCCCTGTTCCATCCGCTCGACAATACAATCAAAAATATCTCTTTTACTCTTGTAATGGCGGTACAACGCGCCCTTTGTCATATCCATAACGCCTGCTATCTGGCTGACTGAAACTGCTTCATAACCATCCCTTGCAAATAAATGGAGCGCCACAAGCAGTATTTCTTCTTTTCTATTTTTCATCCTGATTACCTCCAAAACCCAAAAACAAACGATCGCTCACCTATTCATTCTAGTAAACGATCGTTTATCCGTCAAGTCATATATAAAATTTCTGTTATTTACTTTTTTTAGCCTTTTTCTTTGTCTCCGGAAGTTCTTCATACATCGCCGACATCAGGTCACGTAACAAATCTTTATCCTCTATTTCCGTCACTAGAAGCATCGGCTTTGCTCCATCATAAGGTTCCTCTCTCGGTGCATCCGCAAGTAGTTTTTCGCTTGACGCCGTGATCTTCACCAGAAACCTGTCATCATAGATTCCGCCAAATAATTTGTCCCGATAATAAAGCAGGTACTCCCCCATCATCGCGCGATATGTAATTTCTCCTGTTTCTGATAACTGTTCCAGAACAAAATCAAGATATTCCTTTTTTGATGCCATTTTTCTCTCCTCCTCCAAATTTCAGATGCCCTTCAAATAGAGCTGGTTATCTTTTAATGACTTTACTTTTCTATCCGTAATCTTATCCGCTGAAGTAATATTTCCACATAAAAGCGGGGAATTTGGGTTATACGACTTTATATTCGCTTTTACTTTTTCATCATTAAAATTCGCATAGCAATATTTGCAGCCATTCAGACAAGTATTATACGCTCCTACTTCCACACTTTCCAGGCAACCACAGGCTTCTCTCTGATTTTTATCTTTTCCACTGATCAGCTTACACCCTAATAGCTTTTCAATCAACTTTTTATCTATACAGCTTCCATGCTGAACACCGACACTGTTTAGATCGATTTGCTCTGCACAGGATTCGACTACAAGATTATATGTTGAAGCAATTTGTACCATTTGAGCCGCCATGCGTATCATCTCATCCGTTGTCATTTGCCTGATTCCAAGCTCCCCCATGTTTCTCTGTATTTTTGCATATAAATCAATAAAACTGATAACGACCTTTTCCGTGTAACCCGTCAGGCTACGCGCGATCTCCTCAAACGCTTTTAAATGGTAATCCGTAGTATACCGCCCGCTTATCAAAATGGGATCATATCTCCAGATCACTTTTTCTTTTCCTATTTGTCCAGACAATGTCTGAAACGTCGAAATAAGTTTCTCTCTCTTATTCGGAAGGTTCGGTTCAATATCCTTCCCATATCCTGTAAGCGTAAACTGAAAATAATATGCATAGTCCTTCAAACACTCTAAATATTCCATCAGATTCGCAGGATTTTTCGTCCAGAATACAATGCAGTCTACTACATCCGGTGATAGGTCTATTCTACTTATCTGATGTGCATTCATCGGATTCCGCACATATAAAAAACCCTCTTTCACTCGGTTCATAAACCAATCGGAATAGTAATTTGGCACATCGGTTCTTCTACTCACACTCAATATCATAATGAGTCCTTCCTGTTAAAAGTCAAGAAATTCCCTATAAGATTTATCTTTTATATTTTTCTGTCAGATACGTTCCACGCTTCAGCCGTTCATCATCCATGACCCAGCCCTTGATGGTGTAGTCCTTCACGATACCGTTTGCCCATTTACGAAACTGTACAGCTCGCTCATTGTTTACCTTGAACCCAACAGCAATAATCATTTGAAGATTGTAATGCTTCGTATCGCGTGTGACCTGACGTGTCCCTTCGGTTTGAACTATCCGGAAATTCCGGATAGTTGAATCTTCCTCAAGCTCTGAATCAGAATAAATCTTCTTAATATGCTCATTGATTGTACGAACATCCACATCATACAATGTCGCCATCATCTTCTGTGTCAGCCATATATTCTCGTCCTCATAGCGCATTTCAATACTGTCCTGCTGATCACCCACAGAGGCAACATAGGTTAAGTACTCCGCCGCGCTGGAACGGATGGTTATTTCATCTTTTTTCTGTTTCAAATGGCATTTCCTCCATCATTTTATATTTGTTCCAAAGCTACAACCGATTTCATTGGTTCGTCTTTTCATTTGTCTGACTGTTTTCAATATCTTTCAGACTACGTCCATCTTTTGTTTTCCATGTTTGAGGACCACTAACACTGTATCCAAGTATAAAGTCGGCTGCAGCAGACGAACTTGAAAACAATATATCTTCCGTAGTGGTTAAGTTTACTACTTTTTCAGAATCAAAAATCTTCTGCCGCATTTTCTGCATGCCAGCACTTAAAGACTTAACTGATGTTTTTTCATTTATCGCAGCACCTTCAAAGACAACAAAACCTTCTGTTGTTACTTTTCCTGACGCACTTGCGGAGCCTGTAGACAAATATAAAATTTCATCATCCGTTTTCGTTGAAGAGGATTCCACCTGCGCAAATGGCTCCAATACTTTATATCCCAGTGCATTGATCAGAACCTTAACATTATCAACAAATTCCTCCATGACTGCAATCTGAGATTCTTTCATCACTGTATTACGGTATGTATTCTTGGTCAAAACCAGATACCTCTTACTGCTTCTGGCAATTTCCACGAAACGATTCTCAAGGTATCTAATAAGCGCTTTGTTTAAATCTCTACCAATAAAGATAACCGCCGTACTCCAGTAATACTTTTCTTTTTCAGACTGATAGTCGCGTAAATGCTGTACCAGTCGCTCTTTTACATTCTCTGCTTCACCAATGTAAACAGAATCTGACCCATCATCTTCTTTGCAAAACAGGAAATAAACTCCTGCCTGTGCTATATCATTGCGATTACAAGAAGCCACCTCTATGCGAGGAATCTTTATTGCTTTTCCATTCCAGTTAGACAACTCTGCTGTGATAAGGCTATCCGCTGTTCCGTTTACTAAGAATAATTCTATTGCCTTTCCGTATGCCAAAACCTTCACGCTCCCTTCTATAAATACTAAACATACTAAATGATAATTTTGTCGCCCCTATCCAGACCACTCATTCTCTCTATCTGTGCCATATAAGAAATATGCATATTCACACCCTACTTGCTCTTCATATATTCCTTTACTTTCTAATAGGAATCCTTTTCTTCTGGTGTTGTTTCAGCCAATTCTATATACTCTTTTAATTTTTTCTGAAGCAATTTTTTATCAATCAATTTTAAATTGTATTCAGAAACCATTGTTGGTGATAAACTACGACTCAGTGCAAATTCTACAACCTCATCATCTTTACTTGCACATAGAATAACGCCAACGCTCGGATTTTCATTTTCTTTTTTTATTTCACGATCAAGAGCCTCAAGATAAAGATTTATCTTACCAACGTACTCAGGCTTAAATTCTCCGATTTTGAGTTCAAATGCCACAAGGCAAGAAAGACCTCTGTGATAAAACAGCAGGTCTATATAATAATCATGGTTGCCAATCTGTACACGATACTCTTCTCCAATAAAAGTAAAATCCTTACCAATCTCAAGAATGAAATCCTTTAGATTCCGTATGATCGATTTTTGTAAATCATGTTCTGAAACCATATCTGGAACATCCAAAAATTCCAGCACATAATTATCAAGGAAGATATTTCCTGTTGCTTGTTTTGATCCATCTATAGCAGGTGCAAGTGGCTTCTGTGACAGCATATATCTTTCATAATATCCACTGTCTATCTGCCTGGCTAATTCCCTTGCACTATATTTTTCCTTTATGCACATATTCATATAAAATATGCGTTCTTCCATACTCTTACATGCGGACATTATTTTTAAATGATTTGACCAACTTAATTGTGTCAACAGTGTTGACACTTTTTCATTATCCTTGTAGAGCTCGTAAAACTGCTTCATCCTATAAAGCCCACGTCGATTGAATCCTTTTAAATCGGGATAATTTGCTCCAAAAAAATCAGCTAGTTTCTGTACAAATGCATCACCATACTCTGCGTTTTTAGACTTCACACTAATGTATTCTCCTATATCACGATACATTAAAATTAATTCTTCATTCACTTTACGGTATGCCCGCTCTTTAGCAGATTCTATAATATTTACAACCTTTTCAAATTGTTCATTGTAAGGTGTTAAATCACTCATAACGTGTTCCCTTCCATAATAATCACTTACTTTCTAGATCTTGTATTGTCTCCAATACCATTACCACCATCATTTCTTAAACTTATACCACGCCCACATTTTTGACTCACTCTATCGTTTAACCTCTCAACTAATTGCGACTGAATTTTCCTGCTATCTTGAATATCCCCAAAATATATATCTTTCATGAGTTCTTCATCTGTTGCATTTTCATTTTCCGATTTCAAATAATCCATCATCTCGTTTAAAAATAAATTTATTACTTTATTCTTTTGAACCGTTGTAACAAATGCTTTTTATTTTCATCAGCTATTGTTTTATCATAAATCAACATTTCTCCATCTTTATTAGACATAATTTCTGTTTCATTATTAAAATCCCAAAAAGAATGATTCGCTTGTTTATGTAACACAACCTTACTTTCACAAAATTCTATTGCAGACGGATGACAATTAAAAATTGTATAATTAGCACCTTCTGGGGTGAAAAAACTTTTATATTTAATTCCGTCTATTCCCGTTTTTCGCAAATAATCCGCTATTATCTGTGTCGCCCGATAAGCATTTTCACCTCTCACCGGCTGAGTAAAACGAAACATCAACTGTGAAAAAAATACACCCATGCTCATTCCGTAAAACTCAGTGTCTTTTCGCTGAAAAGTCTTTTCGGACTCAAAATCAATAATATATAATGGTTTTAAAACTTTAAACTTTGCAAGAGAAATCAAATCGCCAAACTGTGATTTTATCTCCATACAAGCTGTTTCTGGATTAGAAGCAATATATAAATAAGATGCTCCCGCAATATTATTTCTCCCCTCGCTTCCTATTCCCAAAATAGGTTCTCTTGAATTTATATCATTATACCCCCTGAACTTATTATCTTGAGTTTTTCCAATCCCTTTTTCTAAATCATCATCATCCTCTGGATTAATAATTCTTGCTCGATAATATTCTGTTCCTACCTCTAAGCATTTTTTAAACTGCGATATCTCTTTATTAAGTACGATATCATCAATAATAGATTGAATTCTTTGAATTTGTTCAACTAAGCCTTGTTCTGTTTCTATTGCGTCTATAAATTTATTAAAATTAACTCTTGCATTTACAGACCACCCCCACGCATTTATTGAATCTTTAACATCTTGCAAGTTGTCACTCATATATTCTCCCCCCGTATAATAAATTTTAGGTACATAAATCCATGCATCTCAGTTAATAATTTACAAATAAAGTCGTTCAATGTCGTCTACCTAATAAACGCTTCTCAGATGCCATTAACAGAAAGATTCATGTCCCCAATCCTAAGCAGCTCAAAAAGTTTCATGATACTCACAATAACTTGCCTAAAATGATTATGTGGACTCCTTTGCCGTCTTCAACCTCGTCAAGGAAAAACCGCGGTTTAAAAACATTTACTGCGTGTTATGCAGCTTAACCTTGCCTTGGAGCATATCGAAATACTGCGAAAAAACCCATCTCACTTATAATAACCGTCGGTGCCAATAAGTTTCTTAGAATCTATTACAGTAAATACAAAACATGTTTGCGTAATCCGAAGCAAAGCTCAGCACCAACCGAAATTGGCAAGTTTCCATATGATAATGATTGATCAATTCAACGCTTTTTATATATAACTAAAACTATATACATTATGGTTCCACTACCCTATATCTGCGCCTATACAAACATTTTCTGTAACAGCCCTTTTTTCAGTTCTTCCCATGCAGCTAATGTTGCTTTTTGCTTCTCGATGACATCATCAAGTACAGCGGTGCATTCAACAATTTTATTCTGCTCGTCTTCACTTGGAATCAAACATTTAATTTCTGAAAATACTGGGAATTTTAGATTCCATGTATCAGATGTCAACCCTTGTGAATACCTCTGAAATACTTGCAACATAAATGTTTGTTTAAACATAGTTTCAAAGAAATAACTATTGTTTCCAACTAAAGCCGTAACAACTGTATAGGCAGGACTTACAATTCCATCATACTCAGACACACCTTCTGCACCCTGCCACATCCTCATGGTATTGTATGCCAAATCATTCTCCTTTACAATTTTATAATTTGATTTGTTTTCAGATGCGATATTACGTTTATCAGTTTCACTTTGTTTCACAATTCCTTGTGCAATCGTTACAGATAACAGTGATTCTCCACCTTTTGAACGTTCCGTTCTCTCGATAAACACTTCACCCAACTTCTTTTCTTCCCACTTAGGAAATTCACTTCCATCGTCAGCTTTGAATCTTACTTCCTGGCTGAATAACTTCTGCATCACACCTTTTTTACGTTCTTCCCATCATGTCCTTTTTCTTCCAGCTTCTTTGCATTGAACTTTGCAAGCTGTTCACGGAAATTGGCAAGCACATCATCATAGTTATCTAATTTTATGAATTTGTATCCGATACCTTCCAAACGGTCTATGAAAATATCTTCAACTTCGTATTCAGAAGTATGTGTTACTGTCATCTTTCTATCCATCAATATTCTCCTCACCTACCATAACATCCTCCAAAACTTGTTATTGCTGATTTAACTCTTGCAATAATCCTCCCCCCACTTGGCAAATATAATTTGTACTTTAAAGCAAAATCATCTGCATCTTACCTAAATCCTGATATGTTAAATCTCCAATATTTAAATCTATCAAAACAAAACATTTTAAATGTAATTATAAAACAAGAGATCACTTCTGAAATGACAACCATCAAAGGTCATTCTTTTTTATCTTGCAACAAATGAAAAACCTCGGCTTCCTAACAGGCTCAAGTGTATACATTTCTGCTGCAACGTGCTCTTTATTTTTACTAAATAGTAATTTTTCATAAAAAGTATTTATTAGTTACCCACCTTCATTTTTTCACTGCTGGATAATTTTATCGGTCAAATTTCTTATGTTCTATGATATTAAACAGCTTTTGCTCTCACTTTAATTATGCTCGCGACATCAATACTACCGTCTCAACATGCACCGTCCCCGGAAACATATCGACACACCGCACGCGCTCCACGCGGTAGCCCCGCGCCTGCAGCACCTCGAGATCTCTGGCGAGGCTGGTCGGCTTGCAGGAGATATAGACCATGCGGTCGACACCGTATGCGATGATCTTTTCAAGTGCCTTCGGATGAATACCGTCCCTGGGCGGGTCGAGCACGATAAAGTCGGGCTTTTCTGTGATGTCGTCTAATACTTTGAGTACATCGCCCGCGAGGAATTCACAGTTGGATAATTCGTTCAGCGCTGCGTTTTCCTTTGCTGCCTCGACGGCTTCTTCGACGATCTCCACGCCGATGACCTTCTTTGCGACCGGTGCGAGAATCTGTGCGATCGTTCCGGTTCCGGAATATAGGTCATAGACGACGGCACCGTCGCTGCTTTCATGCAGATCACCCACATACTGTCTGGCGACATCATAGAGCACCTCCGCGCCGAGCGAGTTCGTCTGGAAAAACGAAAACGGACTGATCCGAAAACGCAGACCCAGCAGCTCCTCATAAAAATAGCTCTGTCCGAACAGAATATCCGTACCCTCATCCTTCACCACATCCGCGACACTGTCATTATGCGTATGCAAAATTCCGGTGAGTTTTCCGTCCAAATCTAAAGCTGTCAGCGTCTGCACAAATCCTTGTAGCAACTGCTCCTCATGCAGGACATCTCCCTGGATACGCGCCTGTGTATGATAAAATGCTGTCGCCGCCAGATCCGGCTCACCGCTCTCCTCACGGTACACGACACCGGGTTCTCCGAGCTGTGTCGTCGTCACGAGATCTACGAGGATCTCTCCGGTCTTTGTGGCTTTTCGCACGAGCAGGTGTCGGAGATACCCTTCATGCGTATTTTTGTGAAAATACGGGATATTTTTTCCCGCAAAAAAAGCGAGCGCCGCCGTCAGTATCTTTCGGAAATCTGAATCTACGATCTGGCAGTCCGATACCGTCACGATATCATAAAAGCTGCCGCGCTTATGCATACCGAGCGCGAGGTCACCATCTTTACATGTATCTCCGAAAGAAAACTCCATCTTATTCCGATAAGCAAACTGCCTCGGACTTCCCATAATTCCTTCAAACACCCGGTCGAATGCCTGCCCCTCCGTACCGATGACCGGCTCTAACAATTCGTGGATCTGCCGCTCCTTTAGCGCCAACTGGTCCTCATAGGACAGATGCTGATATGTGCAGCCGCCACACGCGCCGAAATGTACACACGGAATCTGATCGCCGCGCAGCTCCTGCGGCGACGGCTCCAGTACCTCCAGCAGATTTCCCTCGCATTTTCCCTTCCGGACCTTGCTCAGCCGAAAACGCACTTTCTCTCCCTCCAGTGCATTTTTGACTGTTACCTTTTTTTCTTCGCCCTCAACGGCTACCAGACATTTATTCGGAAAGGATACATGTGTCACGACTCCGTCATAGATCTGTCCTTTTTTCATTTTAATGTTCTCCTCTTGTTTCTTTTTTATTTTTAGTTGTTTGCGAAAGTATCATATCGGGCTGTTTGGCTACAACCCCAGCCCTATGTTACGCTTTGCCGCAAAATATTGCAAAATAGTTTTCGCAATCACCTACTTTTTAATTACTTTTCCAAGACTTTCTTATACGTATACACAAAAAGAGCCCCGCCCAAAAGCGAAGCTCCTTAAAATCTTACTCTTCTACGAAAGGCTCTTCCTCATCCTTAGCCTCGTCATCCTTTTTCTCTGCAGGCTCCTCTGCGTCTTCCTCATCATCGAAGAAATCTTCTTCGAATTCATCATCCAGATCGTCCTCGAAGTCCTCTAAATAATCAGGTGCAAAGAAACGATACAGTCCGTATGCAGCGGCTGCTACAACAACGATAATACCGATAATCGCAAAAATCGTCTTTGCTTTCGGTCCTTTTTTCTCTTCTTCCTCTTTCTTGTTGATCAGCTCTGTCACCTTGCTGATGTTTGTTGCCAGTAAGTTCTGTAAGTCTTCCATTCTGTTCATACGATCCGCTCCTTTATCTGTTTTTTATTCCGGAAACGCCGGCTGTCCGATCGTCTGCCCTGTCCCGGTATCTACAATTCTGCATGCTGCACGCATCATCCGCGACAACAATTATATTTATTGATTATTCTAACATATTTTATCCAAATCGCATAGAGAAAATTTGCAATTTACACTTTTTTTATATTTTTTTCAGTTTGGCAAAACTTGCAAACATTTTCTTTGTGCCAAAACGGTCAAAATCGACCGTCACCTCATAATCTCTGCCACCCGCATTGATCTGCTGCACCGTCCCGTCACCGAATTTGATATGGTGGACACGGTCTCCGGTCTGATACGACAGCGACATCTGATCCGTCGATGCGGTGGCAAACGTCTTTGCAGCCGAACGGATCACAGGTTTCTCACGCAAAATCTGTTTGGCATTGCTCACAAACGGCGATGGATGTGCGGATGCTTCGGGTCTAGGAATACTCTTTCCGGTCGCCACCGTTCCGCTGAGCAGCTCCACCGGTATCTCGGAGACAAAGCGCGATACTTTGGAAAACATCGTCTCCCCACGCACCATACGCATTTTTGCACTCGTGATCGTCAGCCGTTTTTTTGCACGTGTAATACCAACGTAGCACAAGCGGCGTTCCTCCTCCATCTCCTCATCCGAATTGTCACTCGTGATCGTCATATAACTCGGAAACAGTCCATCCTCAAGCCCTGCCAGATACACATTCGGGAACTCCAGTCCCTTTGCGGAGTGCAACGTCATGAGCACAACATAATCACTGCCCTCGACCACTTCATCAATGTCTGCGACCAGCGCGACTTCCTCCAAAAATCCCGACAGCGTCGGCACTTCCGCGCTTTCCTCATAGGTGGCGGCTTTGGACACGAGCTCGTCGATATTTTCAATACGCGCATCCGCCTCGGGCGTGTCCTCCAGCTCCAGCTCATGCACGTAACCCGTGTCTGTGATGATATTTTTGATCAGCTCGGACACATGTAAAAAATCCGCCTTGCTGCGCATCGTCTGAATATAGGTAACGAACGGATGCACCTTTGCCGCTGCGCGTCCCAGCGTCGGGATCTCGTCCGCCATCTTTGCGGCATCGTAAAAGCTCATTCCGTTCTCGTCGGCATACGCCTGTATCTTGTTGATCGTCGTCGCACCGATGCCACGCTTCGGGATATTGATGATTCGTTTCACCGCCAGATCATCCTTTGCATTATCGATCGTCTTTAAATATGCCAGCAGATCCTTGATCTCCTTTCTGGCATAGAAGTTGACACCGCCGACCAGCTTATACGGAATGTTTTCATTGATAAAACGCTCCTCAAACATACGCGACTGCGCATTCGTCCGGTACAGCACGGCGCTGTCACTGTAGCTGCCGCCCGCGCGCACCTGCTTTTCAATGTCACGTGCAACATAATCTGCCTCATCATAAGCCGTATCGAACTGTTTAAAATGGATCTTCTCACCCGCAGCCTGATCCGTCCACAGCGACTTGGCTTTTCGTCCGATATTGTGCGCGATCACACTGTTTGCCGCATTCAAAATATTCTGCGTACTGCGGTAATTCTGCTCCAATTTGATAACCTTCGCATGCGGAAAATACTGCTCAAAATTCAGGATATTTTTGATATTTGCACCGCGGAACTTGTAGATCGACTGGTCATCATCACCGACCACACACAGATTGCCGTATTTGCCCGCGAGCAGGCGCACAAGCTCAAACTGTGCCGTATTCGTGTCCTGATACTCGTCTACCATGATATATTTGAAGCGTTCCTGATAATAGTCTAAAACCTCGACATCCGCCTTGAACAGCTCAACGGTTTTCATGATCAGATCGTCAAAATCCATCGCATTATTTTTCTTTAAGACCGCCTGATATTCGCGGTACACCTGTGCCTGACGCTGTCTGCCATAGTCCCCCGCCGCATTCAGCCCAAACTCGGTCGGATCAATGAGCTCATCCTTTGCAGAAGAAATCACATTCAAAAAAGATTTCTCCTTGTAAATCTTTGTATCGACCTCGAGCCGCTTGCACACTTCCTTCATGACCTGCTTCTGGTCATCGGCATCATAGATCGTAAAGCTCGTATCAAAGCCGATGCGGTCCGCAAACCGTCTGAGGATGCGCACACAGGTCGAATGAAACGTCGTAACCCAGATGCTCTCCGAGCCGAAACCGACCATCTGGTCGATCCGCTCCCGCATCTCTGCCGCCGCCTTATTCGTGAAGGTGATCGCCATGATATTGTAGGGATTGACCCCTTTTTCCTCGATCAGATATGCGGTACGGTGCGTCAGAACCCTTGTCTTTCCGCTGCCCGCGCCCGCGATGATCAGCAGCGCGCCCTCGGTCGTCGTCACTGCCTCGTATTGTTCTTTGTTCAATGTATCGTATGTAGCCATAAAATCTCCCACTCATCTGTTGCCATTATTCTATGTTATTGTACCGATTCCACCCGAAAAGTGCAAGGCTTGGCAGACAATTCCGGTGTAGGCAGACTCTTTTTGCAAAGCAAAACCCAAAATGAGTCTGTGAATCATCACCGGAACAAAATACGAGCAGATAGTAACGTAAAAGAATCTGCCGAAAACATCTTGTCATATGGTATTGAACACTATATAATAAAATTACTTGGTTAAAATTTCGATAATTCAAATGTGACACAAAGTATGCATAATCACATTTTCCCAAAGGAGTACCACATTATGACGATTGATGATAAAGATTTATTAAACAGCATTCTCGCCAGTCTGGGGCGTGTCAACCATATCAAGCCGGACGCGATCCCCGACATAGATCTGTATATGGATCAGGTGACGACTTTTATGGAGAGCAATCTCGCGCCGTCCAAGCGCTATCCGGATGACAAGGTGCTGACCAAAACGATGATCAACAACTACACGAAGGATGGTCTATTGCCGCCTCCGCACAAAAAGAAATATTCCAAAGAGCACATGCTGCTGCTCATTTTTATCTATTATTTTAAAAATATCCTCTGCATCAACGATCTGCACCACATCTTAGATCCGCTGGTCGAGAAATATTTTTCGAATGAGGATGCAATGAACCTGACTGACATCTACAATGAGGTATTCAGTCTGGAAAAGGACGAGGTACAAAACCTCGCCAAAGATATTACGAAAAAATTCAACCGCAGCAAAGAGACGTTTCTGGATGCTCCGGAGGAGGATCGCGAGTCCCTGCAGATCTTTTCGCTGATCTGCATGCTCAGCTTTGACACCTTCCTGAAAAAAATGATTATTGAAAAAATGATCGATCTCGACCGTGAAAAAAAATCATAATACGGGATACAGTTTTTCATACATCCCCGCCGCAACATCGTCATTATGCCTGCCCCGTCTGTCGTATACGGCTATGAGAAGCGCCAGCTCCTCACGGGTCAGGCTTTGTTTTTGTTCATCATGCAATGCCAGCAGTAACTCCAAAATATGCATATGCATAATTTCGTAAGCCATTCTTTTCACAAAACTGTAATCCTCATACACCTCGAGAAACGACACCTGCAAGCCGTACACGAGATATCCGCGCATCACGTGATCCAACTCCGGATGGGCCGCATAGAGCGCATGCCGCAGCTCGTCCGCGCGCGCATCTGCCTGTGCAGCCGTCAGCAGGTCAAAGCATGCAAAGTAACGCCTGCACAGCCGATACAGGATCGGCGACACCTTTTTTAGCCTGACATGATAAAATCCGTTCGTCAGCATCTGATCCGTCACCTGCGCCGGTATGTGCAGTTCGTCCTCGTGATTATGCGTTTGCATAAGTTCTGCAATATCTTTCAAATCCTCTCCGGCGATAAAGCTCTGCTGTACCTCCCGCATGGCAGCCATCAGTCCCGCCAGAATCTGCGACAGACTGCGCGAGGGATCCCACAATTCACGGATCATCGCCTCCCGAAGCTCCACAAGCCAATGCAGGTACGCTTCATCGTCATTCGTACCCCAGCGCTCATACGTGACCTCCCGCTCGGAAGTGACATAGGAAAGGTCATCCAGATGCTCTAAAAACAGCCGCGCCGCCTCCGGGCACGACAAAAAAAGTGCCTCCTCTGCGAACGGTCCATAGTGCTGCCAGACCCGCGGATACTGCCTGCACACAAGCGGCATATAGTCTGTTCCTATCGTCCGCTGCAACCGGCAGGTACCTGCTTTTTCGTAGAAAGTACACTTTTTCAGGGAGGCCCGAAAATAGACCTCCCCATTGATTTTCTTTATGGAACTGCGCAGCCACCATCCCGTCTTTCCGGGCTCTGCCAGATAGCGCTGATAAGTGCCCTCATCAAATATAATGCGCCACCCACGGCAGCAGGTGTATGGGCAGTCGTTTATTTTACAGGAAAATTCATTAAAAAAACTGATCTCACGTAGTTTTGTTTTCATTCTTCTCTATTCTGGAAAATACCAGATCATAACCGTCATTTCCATAATTCAGGGAACGATTTACACGGCTGATCGTAGCAGTCGAAGCACCGGTCTTTTCCGCAATGTCCAGATACGTCTTCTGTTCGCGCAGCATATGAGCCACCTCAAACCGCTGCGACAACGCCAGCAGCTCATTGACCGTACAAATATCCTCAAAGAATGTATAACACTCCTCCTTATTCTGCAAACACAGAATCGCCTCAAACAAATGATTGACCGCATCTGTATGAATGTCTTTACTCATTCCTTCACACCCCTTTTCTCGGCTTTGCGCGCTTTCTTCTGCGCTTTTTCATTTTACTACATAAAAGTGTGAAAGTAAACTATTTTTGTCAACGTTTCTTAACATATGTTAATACTTACCAACATTTTACCGCCGATAATAATTCAGATACGGCTTCACCTTTTCAACGTCCGTGTTCATGATCAGATGCTCCGGAAACTGCGCCTCCTCAATAATCTGCGCTACATAGCTATGATTCCCGACATCAATATCCACATGCGCATCACTGTTCATGATGACCGGCTGGTCATAGGCACGGCAAAGCTCTAAAAATTCCAGATAGCCCTCCTTTGTCGCCTTGCGGAAGCTCGTCGGCGACAGTGAGGAATTGTTCATCTCCAAGAGCACATGATTTTCCTTTGCAGCCTCCACCACCGCACGCAGATCGATCGGATAACGGGGATCGTCCGGATGACCGATGATGTTTACATAAGGGTTTTCCATCGCGTGAATATATGCGTCTGTATTTTCTTTCAGGCTGCGCGGCGCGTAGCAGGGAATATGCAGACTCGCCACACATACATCCATCATCGGAAGCAGGCGCTCCTCGATATCCACATGCCCTTCCGGATCTAAAATATTGAGCTCCACGCCAAATAACGTCTGTACGCCGTAGCGCTCCCTCGGAATCACCTTGATATTTTCAAAATAAGTGTGCTGGCAGCTTCCACGCATCGCCGGTCCGTGCTCTGTGACCGCAAGCAGCTCCAGCCCTTTGTCGCGGGCAGCCTGCGCCATCTCAAGAATCGTGCTGTAGGCATGACCACTGGCGAGCGAATGCGTGTGAAGATCCATAACATCTCTTATCATTTGCAGTACCTCTTTTCTAAATCCTACTGAATCATTGTTTAGTATAGCATAACTTTTCGAAACAGACAATGCACAATCCGTGCCCCGGTCACTCTTTCACATACTCGGTCGTGACCAGACGGCTGTATTCCGGCCGTTCACTGAGCTGTCCCGACTCATCGAGAATGTCTAACAACAGCTCATAGGCATTCTGTTCAAACACAAGATCCTTCTTCCATGTGTCCTGATCGGCGTAACGCTTGATGATTGTCGCCATCGTCTCCTTATCCGTATCCGGAAACTGCGGTTCGATCACCGCTGCGGTCTCCTCCGCGCTGTGTGAATACACGTACTCCATACCCTTTTTCAGTGCAGCCACAAACCCGCGGATCACCTCCGGATGCTCCTTCATGTAGCTGTCCTTTGCAGAAAATGCAGTATACGGCACATATCCGCTGTCTACACCGAGAGACGCTACGACATAACCGGCACCTTCCTTTTCGAGTGCAGTCGCTCCGGGTTCGAATTCGACGCTGTAATCCCCACTTCCGCCTGAAAAAGCAGCCGCTGTCGAGCCGAAATCGATGCTCTTGTCGATATTCAGATCCACTGCCGGATCAATGCCGTTTTTCTTTAAAATATACTCAAATACCATCTCCGGCATGCCGCCGTCACGACCGCCGAGCACATCCTTGCCTTTCAGTTTCTGCCAGTTGAAGGCATCATCCGCCTCCCTTGCAACGAGGAAGTTACCGGCGCGCTGGGTCAGCTGTGCGAAATTGACGATCAGATCCTCCGCGCCCTCGTTGCTCGTATAGACCGTTGTCTCAGGCCCCATAAATCCGATGTCTGCATCACCGGACAAGAGCGCTGTCATCGTCTTATCGGCACCAAATCCGGTCACGAGCTCCAGATCAATGCCCTGCTCCTTGAAATAACCCTCCTCGATCGCCACATACATCGGTGCGTAAAACAGGGAATGCGCCACCTCATTGAGCACGACCTTTGTTGTTTTCATCTCTGCTCCGCCATCGGATTGGTCCGCCGCAGCGCTACCGCATCCGGTCAGAACCGGCAGCACCATCGCTGCCGTCAGTAAAAATGCCAGTATTTTCTTTTTCATAATACAAAAACCTCTCTGCATATTTCTGTTATTCTATGCAAAGAGGTTCTATTCGGTTCCCTGCTCATCAAGCAGGCTATTTCCAATACTCCGGTGTCACATCGCGGTGCAGTGACTCGAGCATCTGTCTGTCGCTACGGATCGTCGCACATGCAGCCGTTGTGAGCATATTTCCGGTGATCGTCGCGGAAGCCCCTGACTGGAATGCGAGCTCGCCGTCTCCGGTCAGAAGCGCGCGTCCTGCTGCCAGACGGATATTTGCCGCCGGATTGATATAGCGGAAAAACGCGATCGTGCGCAGAATCTCATCCTCCGTGAGCTGCGGCAGATCTTCTAACGGTGTCCCTTTTATCGGCATGAGTGCATTGATCGGAATCGAATCGATCCCAAGCTCTGCCAGACTCACCGCCATATCCAGACGGTCCTCCCACGTTTCACCCATACCGATGATGCCACCGGAGCAGGCACACATGCCCTCCGCCTTGACTTTTTTCAATGTCTCGACCTTTTGCTCATAAGTATGTGTCGTGCAGATATTCGGAAAATTGCGTCTGGAAGTCTCGATATTGTGATGATAACTGGTCACGCCCGCCTCATGCAGACGGTGAAGCTGTTCCTCATCCAGAAATCCCATCGATGCGCACAGATCAATCTTGCACTCACGGTGCATCGTCTCAAACGCATGGATCGCTTTGTCAAATTCCTCACCGGTCAGCGCGCGTCCTGCAGTCACGATCGAGAAACGATCGACACCCTCGCTTTCATTGAGCTTACACATCTCGACGATCTGCTCCTCCGGCAGAAAATCGTACACCTCGCAATCCGTTTGGTTGTGCGCAGACTGTGCGCAATATTTACAGTCCTCCGGACAGCGCCCGCTGCGCCCGTTAATGATCGAGCACAGATCCACCTTATCTCCGATAAAATGCTCCCGGATCAAATCCGCGCCCTCACACAGCTCCTTTAGATCGCAGTCCAGAAAAAGAGACAACTCATCGTCTCTTGTGATTCTCCTGCCGTCAATGATCTCCTTTGCCAATTCCAATGCTTTTCCCATTTTCCTATCCTTTTCAGCCTTTCCATGCTGCCAATGCGCATTGCATTGTCAACTATTTTTTCTATATGGTTTACATTAGTATAGCAAAAAGAGAAAATATGTCAACTATTTCCTACTGAACTGCTCCGATTAGTTCGCGGATATCCTCCACCTCGTGCGCAGCCATGTATTCGCGGATACCGTCCACGATCTCCTCGGTAACTTTCGGGTTCGCAAAGTTTGCCGTGCCGACAGATACTGCCGTCGCGCCTGCCAGCATGAGCTCGATCGCGTCCTCGGCATTCATGACACCGCCCATACCGATAATCGGAATCTTTACCGCCTGTGCGACCTGATAGACCATGCGCACAGCGATCGGATGGATCGCAGGACCGGACATGCCGCCTGTCTTATTTGCCAGCACAAATTTGCGCTTATGCACATCAATCTTCATGCCGGTCAATGTATTGATAAGTGATACCGCATCCGCACCGGCTGCCTCGACTGCCTGCGCCATATATGCGATGTCAGTGACATTCGGGCTGAGCTTCATGACAACCGGCTGCTTTGCAGCTGCTTTGACCGCCTTTGTGATCGCTGCCGCCGCTTTCGGATCCTGTCCGAAAGCAATGCCGCCCTCTTTTACATTCGGGCAGGAGATATTGATCTCGAGCAGATCGACCGGCTGGTCGGAAAGACGCTCTACGACTTCCACATAGTCTGCCTCACTTCTGCCGCAGACATTTACGATAATGCGCGTATCATACTTTGCCAGAAACGGCAGATCGCGTTCGACGAACACATCAATGCCGGGATTTTGCAGACCGATCGCATTGAGCATGCCACCGTACACCTCTGCGACACGCGGGGTTGGATTGCCCTCCCACGGAACATTTGCCACGCCCTTTGTCACAACGCCTCCGAGTCTGTTCAGATCCACAAACTGTGCATACTCCTGTCCGGAGCCGAAGGTCCCGGATGCCGTGAGAATCGGGTTTTTGAAGGTAACACCTGCTACATTTACACTCGTATTCATCAGATATCCACCTCCTCAGCGCGAAATACGGGTCCCTCTGTACAGATCCGCTTGTTATTCACATGTGTATGTGCATCCTTTTTGACGCTTTTGCAGACGCATCCCAGACATGCACCGATACCGCATGCCATGCGTTCTTCCAGCGAGATCCAGCACTCCATGCCATGCTCTGCGGCATATGCTTTGACTGCCCGCAGCATCGGCATCGGCCCGCATGCATAGATGATCTCCCCGTCCAGACCGTTTTCACGGATCGCATCAAGCACATTGCCCGGTGTCCCAAAGCTGCCATCCTCGGTCGCTATGTACACCTTACCCTGCGCACGGAATTCTTCTTCCAGAAAACGCTCGTCCCGATAACCGAGCACGATATTTTTCTCACAATTCAGCTCCTTTGCCAGTTGCAGAATCGGCGGAACACCGATGCCGCCTCCCAGCAGCAATGCCCGCCTGCTCTTTTTCGGATAACCGTTGCCGAGCGGCCCTACGATGCGCAGCTGTGCACCGGTATGGTAGCCGGAAAATTCTTCTGTTCCTTTTCCCGCCACACGGTAAACTAAACGAATCGCATGATCCGGCTGGTCGATCTCACAGATACTGATCGGGCGGGGCAGCAGGCGGCTGCCATCCGAACAATACAGTGCCACAAACTGTCCGGGCTTTGCCAAATCTGCGATCTGCTCTGTCCGAAGCCACATACTATACACATCTGTCGCGATCTCCTCCTGACGGATGATGATCGCATCCTCTAATACTTTATCTGTCATGTTAGACTCCTATATTTATCTGTTCTGCAATGCACCGGCAATATCCGCGATCATATCCTCGACTGCCATGCGTGATGCATCTGCATAATTTTCTGGTGTGATGCCCTGCTCCTTGTACTTATCCTGCTTGTAGGCTGCGATGATACCGCGCGAGGAATTGACGATCGCGCCGAGACCATCCTCGTTGAAAAAGTGGACGAGATCCTTGCCCTGACCACCCTGTGCACCGTAACCGGGCACCAGAATGAATGACTTCGGCATAAGTTTTCTGAGGATCTTTCCCTGCTCGGGGTAAGTCGCGCCGACAACAGCGCCGACCGCACTGTAACCGGATGCCCCGATACAGTCTGCGCCCCATTCCGTTACCTTTTCACCGACATACTCGTACAGTGCGCGTCCATCGATCAGGCGATCCTGAAATTCACCGCTGGACGGATTGGATGTCTTTACGAGAATAAAAATACCTTTTTTCTCCTCCCTGCACACATCTACAAACGGCTTGATGCCATCTGTGCCGAGATACGGATTGACCGTGGCAAAATCCTCATCAAACGCCGCATACGATTTGCTGCCGATCTGTACCTTGCCCAGATGTCCCGTCGCATAGGCTGCCGAAGTGGAACCGATGTCTCCGCGCTTCACATCACCGATAACGACCAGCCCTTTTTCATGGCAGTAGTCCACCGTCTTCTGGAATGCTTTCAGTCCCTCGATACCGAACTGCTCATACATCGCGATCTGCGGCTTGACTGCCGGAATCAGATCCCAGACTGCATCAACGATGCCTTTATTGTACTGCCAGATCGCCTCCGCAGCGCCCTCCGGTGTCTCACCGAACTGCTCAAATGCCGCCCGCTGGATCTGCTCCGGCACATAGGAGAGCATCGGGTCGAGTCCGACCACGATCGGTGCATTGGTTTTGCGTATCTTTTCGATCAATCTGTCAATCATTTTTCTTTTCCTCACTCTCAAACTGATATACAACGTCACCGCCGATGATCGTCATGTCGACCCTGCCTGTGACTTTTCTTCCGTGAAACGGCGTATTTTTACTCTTTGACACAAACGTATTTTTATCAATCACATAGGATGCCTGCGGGTCAAAAATGACAAGATCCGCATCCTTTCCGACTGCGATCTCGCCTGCCCCGCCCTCCAGCTTCAGGATCTTAGCGGGATTGTAGCTCATTTTCTCCGCCATCTGAAGCGGTGTCAGAACGCCTGTCTCCACAAGCTCTGAATAGGTCAGCGCAGCGGCTGTCTCCAGCCCTACGATGCCAAACGGTGCTTCCAGCATTCCGGTGTTTTTATCCTGTGCGCTGTGCGGCGCATGGTCTGTAGCGATACAGTCGATCGATCCGTCACGCAGTCCCTCGATGAGCGCTGCGCGGTCCGCAGCGGTGCGAAGCGGCGGATTCATCTTGTAGTTGACCATCTCATAACCTTCTTTATTGGAAGGAATCGCAGATAATGTCGGCGTATCATCACTCTCACTGCGCGGTGCAGGTGCATTGGGAATATCATCCGAGGTCAGTGTAAAATGATGCGGGCAGACCTCCGCGGTCAGCTTTGTAAAGCCGCGCTGCTTGGCAATCCGCAATATCTCCACGACCTCCTTGGTCGAGCAATGGCACAGATGCAGCCTCGCTCCGGTCTCTGATGACAGCAGAACATCGCGTGCAGCGATCACATTTTCCACTGCATTACAGATACCCGGCAGTCCGAGCCGCTCACAGTTCGCATCCTCATTGATCACACCGCCGTTGACCAGTGTTTTCTCCTCGCAGTGATCGAGAAACGGCAGATCCAGCTTCGCCAGCATATGCATCGCATCCCAGCACAGCTTTGTGCTCATCACGGATTTGCCGTCCTCACTGAACGCAATCGCACCGTGCGCAGCCATATTTTCCATATCGGTCAATTTCTCGCCGTTCATGCCGACCGTGATGGCTCCCGCCTGATAGACATGCACCGGAGTCACACTCCTGCCTTTATTCAGCACATAGCTGAGTACATCCGGATTATCTATGACGGGCTTGGTATTCGGCATCGCCATAATCGTCGTATAGCCGCCCTTTGCAGCCGCAGCCGCTCCAGTCTCTACCGTCTCTTTTTCCGTCTGTCCGGGATCTCTCAGATGGACATGCAGATCCACAAAACCGGGCATCACATATTTTCCGGTCGCATCGATGATCTCATCGGCATGATCCTTTAATTTTTTTCCGATTTTTTTGACCGATCCGTCCTCAATATAGATGTCCGCGATCTGGTCTGTATTGGTCGCCGGGTCGAGTACGCGGCCACCTTTGATCATTAGTGACATTCCATTTCCTCCTCTGTCTGATATATAAATAAAATGGGAACTAAAACTCGTTATAACCTGCGTTTATTGTAGCACACTGGCTGTAAATCCGCAATGAAGATCCTGTGGTCTGCCATCCTATGATTCGCCGAAAGCCACCAGTGTATAGAGCGCCCGCGGGACGTATGCCTGAATGTAGACACCCTCAGGACGGTAGTCCTCGGATACGAGCTCTCCGGCGCTGCGGATTTTTGCCAGAATCGCGGTCTCTGTGTAGGGCACGAGCCGCTCCATATAGATCTTGTTCTCCCGCAGCATCTGTTCGAGCGCTGATCGGACGAGGTCAAGCCCCTCCCCGGTGCGCGCCGAAATATGAACCGTCCGGTCTGCCCGCGCGTCATGCAGCGCTTCCGTATCCGTGCGCAGATCCTGTTTGTTAAACAGCGTCAGCACCGGCTTGCCCTCGACACCCAGCTTTTTCAGTGTCTCGTATACGATATACATCTGCTTTTCCATCTGCGGATTGGACGCATCCACAACGTGTATGATATAGTCTGCGTATTTTGCCTCCTCCAGCGTCGAGCGGAACGCATCGATCAGATGATGTGGCAGCTTGCGGATAAAACCGACCGTATCCGTCAGCAGAATCTCCTGCTTTCCGGACAGCTTCAACAGCCTCGTCGTCGGATCCAGCGTCGCAAACAGTGCATCCATCTCGAGCACCTGTGCGTTCGTCAACATATTTAACAGAGTCGATTTCCCGGCATTCGTGTAGCCCACGATCGCAGCGACCGGCTGATTCTGCCTCGTGCGGCGGCTGCGCGTCACTTCGCGGTGCTGTCTGACTTCCTCAAGCTCCCGTTTGAGCTGCGAAATCCGGTTCGTGATCAGACGCCTGTCCATCTCGAGCTTTTTCTCTCCGGGTCCGCGCGTACCGATACCTCCTCCAAGCCGCGACATCGAGCGTCCGTATCCGGTCAGGCGTGTCATTTCATAGCGCAACTGCGCCAGCTCAACCTGTATTTTTCCCTCGCTGGTGCTCGCACGCGCCGCAAAAATATCCAATATAATCAGTGTCCGGTCCATGACCTTCGTGTCCAGCAGATCCGCCAGATTGCGCATCTGTGCTGGAGTCAGTTCATCGTCACACACAATGCCCGTCGCATCATGCATAATCACAAGCTCCCGGATCTCCTGTACTTTTCCGGTGCCAACATAGGTGCCAGGATGCCGCCGCTCCACCTTCTGGATGACCGTATCACAGACAGCCGCACCCGCCGTATGCACGAGTTCCGCCAGCTCCGCCAGCGAATCCTCGGTGTCATCGCCATCCTGCTCCTGTACACCTACTAAAATCACACGTTCTTCTATCTCTTTATTTTCATGCATTCGATCCATCCTCTGTCTGCCCAGCCCCTTCAATCTCCACGGAGCCTTCCGTCTGTGACTGCTTTTCCTCCTCGATCTGATCCGCCACCGCAGTCCGCGTCTTTAAAAACAGATACTCTCTGGCGGCGTCCTCATCATCAGGATAGTCCAGCACATACTGTGACATTTTCTCCTTCGCCTGCTCAAATTCATACATCTGCTCCAACGCAGCAATCTCGCCGCGGCGCAGCTTCTGCTCGTTGACCGGAGACTTTGTCGCAAGCCCGTTCTGGTAATAGGTCAACGCCTGTGTATAATTCTGCTGCTCCATCGCCATATTTCCAAGCTCCTCCAGCACAACCGAATCATCGGCATGGTCCTTTGCATAGAGCTCATAGTATTTCTCGGCTTCCTTCTGGTCTCCCAACTGATCCACGGTCTGTGCCAGATACAGCTCCGCCTTATCGTCGGCGCCTTCCTTTTTCTCGATCGCGACTGCCTGCGTCAGTTCTTCTTTTGCGTTTGCATAATCTCCAAGCAGAAAATAAATATACCCGCGTCCGGCAAGATATTCCCGTCCCTTGCCCTTGAGCTCGAGCGCCTGATTCAGATATTTCACACCGTCCTCCGGTCTGCCCGCGCGGTTCAGGTTCTCATAGAGCTGGATGTAGATCTCATAATCCGCATCCGCATGTGCCGCTGCCTGCTCATAGTCGGCGAGCGCCTGATCGACGTTGTCCTGCTGTAAGTATATATTTCCCCGCAAATAATATGCATTTGCATAGCTGTTATCATAATCCAGTACCGCATCACAGACGGCGATGGCATCCTCCGGCTGACCGTTCATAAACAGCGCCTCCGCCTTATTCATGCAGATGTCCAGCTCCAGATTACGGATTCTGCCCTTCGACTGATCGAGCGCACGCTGAAAGCTGTCGACCGCCTCCGCATAATTGCCCTGCTCCATCGAACGGATACCGATCTTGCGGTAAGCCAGCTCATCATCTGTGCGGTCTGTACCGCATGCTGTTACACTCAAACCGGCGCAGATCAGAAGCACTGCCGCCAGTACCTTTTTCTTATTCATAGTTCTTTACTCCATCCAAAACAAATTTGTCCGTATACAGTTATAGCATACCAAAAAACGCATTGCATTTCCATAGGAAATCTACTAGAATAAAAATGATATTACACTTTTTCAGGAGGAAAGCTATGAGCTACGAAATTCGCGATATAAATCTCGCCGAGTCCGGCGAGCACAAAATCGACTGGGTGCGCAAGAACTGTCCGCTGCTGCGCTCCCTCGAAGCAGACTTTGCAAAGGAGCTGCCGTTTGAGGGTGTGCGCATCGCACTCTCGATCCACTTAGAGGCTAAAACCGCTTATCTGTGCAAGGTGCTGGCTGCCGGCGGCGCGCAGATGTTTATCACAGGAAGCAATCCGCTCTCCACACAGGATGATGTGGCTGCGGCGCTCGTCAAGACAGGGCTGAATGTCTTTGCATGGTACAATTCCACAGACGAGGAATACAACCGGCACATTACAAAGGTATTGGAAAATAACTGCAACATCATCATCGATGACGGCGGTGATCTCGTAAATATGCTGCACACCTCCATGCGCGACCGCCTGCAGTATGTGATCGGCGGCTGCGAGGAGACGACGACCGGTATTATCCGTCTGATGGCAATGGCAAAGGAGGACAAGCTGGAGTTCCCGATGGTCATGGTCAACAACGCCGACTGCAAGCATCTGTTTGACAACCGCTACGGCACAGGCCAGTCTGTCTGGGACGGCATCAACCGCACAACGAACCTGATCGTTGCCGGCAAGATCGCAGTTGTCGCAGGCTACGGCTGGTGCGGCAAGGGCGTGGCTATGCGTGCCAAGGCACTCGGTGCCCGCGTAATCATCACCGAGATCGACCCGATCAAGGCGATCGAGGCAGTCATGGACGGCTTTGATGTAATGCCGATGCATGAGGCAGCAAAAGTCGGTGATTTCTTCATCACCGTGACCGGATGTGCCGGTGTCATCACCTGTGAGGATATGAAGGTCATGAAGGATGGCGCGATTTTATGTAATGCCGGACACTTCGATGTAGAGATCGATATGGCAGGGCTGCGTAAGATGTGTACCGATTCCTACGAGCAGCGCCACAATATCATGGGCTACGCACTTGACAACGGCAGAACGATCTATGTACTCGGAGAGGGACGCCTCGTGAACCTCGCCTGCGGCGACGGACATCCGGCTGAGATTATGGACATGAGCTTTGCGATTCAGGCATTGTCTGCACGCTACCTCGTCCAGCACGCAAAGGAGCTGACCGAAAAGCTGATCGTCGTACCGAAGGAGGTCGACAATGAAGTTGCTGTCCGCAAGCTGAATTTCCTCGGCAAGCAGATTGACACTCTGACCCCCGAGCAGGAGCACTATCTGTTCTCATCCGCAATCTGATTTCGTTTTATATTCAGTTTTAGACGCAGCAAAGGCGTATGCACAACCGCATACGCCTTTTTCTGATTCTTTTCTTATTCTTTTATGATGCTTCATCCTTGCACGCATCACAAAACAGGAAACTGTTTTTTCCATTCTCCTTTGCCTGCTCCATTGCAGTTTCCGCGCTGCGGTACAACTCATCGAATGTCCTGCCGCAATCCGGGAATTTGCTGACCCCACTCGAACAGGTCACCTCGACATCTTTCAGTGAAAATGCCAGCTCGCTCTGCAAATGTGCCATCCGCACAAGCAGCTCATCACTATCCATCGCCTCATCCATAAAGACACCGAAACGGTCTCCCGTGATTCTGCCGACTGCATCCCGGTCGGTAAAGCAGCCCGCCAGACGGTCTGCGACCTCATGCAGCACCTTATCTCCGGCTGCATAACCATGCTGGTTGATCAGCTCCTTATAGTTGTCGATATCGACACTGATCACATAGAACTCGCTGTCCGGCGAGTGCATAATATGCTCCTCAATGCGCTTTTCGAGCTCTACACGATTCCATAATCCGGTCAGATAATCTTTGGTGGACAACATTTCCATCATGCGGATCTTGTCCAGAATCTGCTTCTCTTCCTGCTTGAACCGCTCGCCCTGTGCAGACATCACACGGTTCAGGCACTGGTACATCTGTTCCTTTGTGTACGGCTTGGTAATGTATGCATCCGCACCTGCCGCAAGGATCTTATTGACCGTCTCATCACTGCCATGTGTCGTGACAACGATCGGAATCCGATCCATCAACGGATCTTTCTTCAATTCACGGATCAGCTCATTCGCTTCCATATCCGGCAGATGTGCGTCCATCAGCACGATATCCGCACGTTTGACATGCTTGAGATACTGCAAGGCAGCCTTGCCGCCGGATGCCTCCACGATCGAATAAGCATCCTTAAAGTATTCGGTAATGATCGCACGGTTGACTGCCAGCCCGTCTATGACGAGCATCGTCTGATACTCATCGTCATGTGCCGTCGACAGGCGGATTGTCTGATCACTTACGTTCTCAAGATTTCTGCCGAATTTCTGCAACACCTTTTCAAATTCTGCCGCAGGCAGCGGCTTGGAAAAATAATAGCCCTGTGCCAGATTGCAGTCCATGCCACGCAGCAGCTCCAGTTGTTCTTTCGTCTCCACACCCTCGGCTACCACATACAGATTCATCCATTTTGCCAGTCCGATGACAAAGCTCATGATTCCTCTGGAATTATTCCCCTCAGAATAATTTTTAACAAAATTCATATCCAGCTTCAGCATATCGATCGGCATCGATGCCAACATATTGAGCGAAGAATAACCGCTGCCGAAATCATCCATCTCGATCTTGAAGCCTTCCTTTTTCAGTTCCTCAACAATCGCCAGCAACTGATCCGGATTCTCCACATAGGCGCTCTCCGTGATCTCCAGATGCAAATGTCTCGGCTCCAGTCCGTGCCTATGCACGGTATCCAGTAAAATCTGCGGCAGATTCGGCTTGTAAATGTCTTTTCGCGAGACATTGACCGAGATCGGCACGTAGCAATCATACCGGTCGAGCCACTCCCTGATCTTTTTACAGGTCTCGTCCCAGACGAACATATCTACCTCGGTGATAAATCCGTTGCTCTCGAATACCGGAATAAACTCTCCCGGAGACATAAACCCGTTCTGCGGATGAATCCAGCGCACCAACGCCTCCGCGCCCGAAAGCGTCTCGGAAAATATGTCATACTTCGGCTGGAAATACACATGGAACTGGTGCTCCTTCAGTGCCTGCTCCATATCGTCCGTGATCCGCTGCTCCCGCAGTAACTGCTTGCGCAGGGAATCATCATAAAATGAGATCTCCCGCACATACTGTCCTTTGACCTGATTCACGGCGATCTGCGCACGGTCACACATGCTGTCGACCTCCATCCGCCGGTCAGTGATCTGGTAGACACCCAGTTTCAGGACAACCTTCATGTCCAGTGGGAACTGTTCCATATGATGAACCATCTCATCGTATCGTTGTTTAATATAGCTGTAATCCTGCCGCTCTACGAGCAGGAAAAAATGATCCGCATAGGAGCGCGCGCAGATACAGTCTTTTGTATCCGAATAGCGCTTTAACAGCTTGGCAAAATACGCCAGAAGCTGATCGCCGACCTGCTGCCCGTAGGACTCATTGACCAGCTTAAACCGGTCAATATCAACCGCAATCATATTCCATTCTTTGTCTGTCTGCTCATGCAGAATACGCGCTGCATGCTCCGCAAATGCGACCTTGGTGTAAAGCCCTGTGACCTCGTCACGCTGTAACACATCAATCTTTTTGCTCGCCTCATGCATCTCAATCACACGCCGCAGGCGATGCTTGAGCACGCTGGCATGATACGGCTTCACGACAAAATCGCTGGCACCCGATGTAAGTGCCCGCAGCTCCGACTCCTCGCTGTTTTCCTGACTCATCACCAGAACCGGAAGATCAGAACCTTTTTCTTTCAAGTGCTGCAGAACCTCGTAGCCATCCATGACAGGCATAATAAGATCCAGCAAAACAGCCGCTAACATACTTTCTTTCCGATCGATCATATCCAGCGCCTGCCTGCCGTTTGCGGCGGTCAGTACCTTGTAATCTGACTCTAATAAAGTTGATAATATATCCCTGTCTATCTCCTGATCATCCACGACCAGTATTGTCCGTTTTGGCTGAACCTGATTCACGCCGGCACCCCCTGTATCTGTCTGACATATCTGATCCTCTCTCCATTGTGCACATTCACCATAATATGTCCAATAATTTTTAAATTATAGCACAAAATGCCCAAAATTTCAAGAACATTCGTTATAATTCGCAGTTATTCACAGTACGCGGGAACGGAATGACGTCGCGGATATTGCTCATTCCGGTCAGATACATCACGCAGCGCTCAAATCCAAGCCCGAAGCCTGCATGTCTGGCACTTCCGTACTTGCGCAGATCCAGATAAAAGCTGTAATCCTCTTCCTTTAAACCAAGCTCATGCAGCCGCTCAAGCAGCTTGTCATAGTCATCCTCTCTCTGGGAACCGCCGATGATCTCACCGATACCGGGCACGAGACAGTCTACGGCTGCCACGGTCTTTCCATCCTCGTTGAGCTTCATATAGAATGCCTTGATCTCCTTCGGATAGTCTGTGACAAATACCGGACGCTTGAAAATCTCCTCGGTCAGATAGCGCTCATGCTCCGTCTGTAAATCCACGCCCCATGATACCTTATATTCAAATTTATCATTGTGCTTTTCGAGCAGCTCAATCGCCTCGGTGTAAGTGACACGCGCAAAATCAGACTCTGCGACATGATGCAGGCGGTCAAGCAGTCCCTTATCGATAAAGCTGTTAAAGAAGTTCATCTCCTCCGGTGCATGCTCAAGCACATAGTTGATGATATATTTCAGCATCGCCTCCGCGAGATCCATATCATCCCGCAAATCCGCAAATGCCATCTCCGGCTCGATCATCCAGAACTCAGCCGCATGGCGTGTCGTATTGGAATTCTCCGCGCGGAAGGTCGGTCCGAACGTGTAAATGTTTTTGAATGCCATCGCATAGGTCTCGCCGTTTAACTGTCCGCTGACGGTCAGATTCGTTGCTTTTCCGAAGAAATCCTGACGGTAATCCACACTGCCGTCCTCATTTTTCGGCAGATCATTAAGATCCATCGTCGTCACCTGAAACATCTCTCCGGCTCCCTCACAGTCGCTGCCGGTGATGATGGGCGTATGCACATACACGAAATCCTGCTCCTGGAAAAATTTGTGGATCGCATAAGCGATCAGCGAACGCACGCGGAACACTGCCTCGAACGTATTGGTGCGGGGACGCAGATGTGAAATCGTGCGCAGATACTCAAAGCTGTGCTTTTTCTTCTGCAACGGATAAGACGGATCGGATGCTCCCTCGACCTCGACATGTGCCGCCTGAATCTCGAACGGCTGCTTTGCCTGCGGAGTCGCTACCAGTTCTCCGGTAACAATGATCGCCGCACCGACGTTTAATTTGCTGATTGCCTCAAAGTTGTCCAGTCCGTCGCCGTACACGACCTGTACCGGCTCAAAAAATGTACCGTCATTGACAACGATAAATCCGAAGTTTTTAGAATTACGGTTGCTGCGCACCCAGCCGCCGATCGTGACCTCTTTGCCAAGATAGTTCTCTCTGTTTTTAAACAATTCCCTTACGTTTGTTAAATCCATGGTTTCAATCCCCTTCTATATTTTTATTCTGCGGCTGTCGCATCTACGCCGGTATAAGTGATATTGCATTTATCAACCAGATTGGTCAGTGCCGTGGTCAACAGATAACGATGCTCGAGATAGCTTTTGCCATCCTCATAATCGCTGTCATATGCGGCATAGAGTTCCTCCTCTGTCTTGTAGCTGCCGCTCTGCATCGCAGACGCAATATAATCTGCAAAACCCTGCTCATCCAGTGTCTCGCCCTCGGCTTTTACCAGCGCCTCCAGCACGAGCTCATCATCGAGGTTCGACTGCATCTCATTCGTGATCGTCGTCTTAAAATCATCCTCTGACATATTGTAATTCGAGGTCAGATAATCAGCCAGCGTCGTATCTCCCGTACAATTCTGCGCGGTAAACTGCTGGATATACTGATCGACCTTCTGGTCCAGCAAGCCATCTGGAATCGCTACCGTACTGTTTTCAATCAGCTTGTCAAGCACCGCTGAGCGCTCCGCTACCGTGCGGTTTTCCTCATTGGACGTCTCCAGATAAGATTTTGTTTCATTATAGAGTGCATCCACCGTATCATAATTCAGGTTGGAGGCAACAAAATCATCGGTCAGCTCCTCATACGTCGTATTCAGTTTTTTCACGATCTTGTTGACTTTGACCGTAAATACAACCGCTGCGCCCGCAAGCTCCTCTGACTGGTAATCCTCCGGAAATGTCAGATCCAGATCGACCGTATCCCCGACATTCACGCCGATCAGTCCATCCTCAAAGCCATCGATAAATGTGTTGGAACCAATCTCTAACACATAGCCCTGTGCCGTGCCGCCGTCAAATGCAACGCCGTCCTTCTTTCCCTCGTAATCGATATTGACACAGTCGCCGCTCTCTACGGTCTTTTTATCCGTGTCCTCATAGGTCGGATAATACGCCAGCATATTGTCGATATAAGTGGCAACATCCTCGTCCGTCACATCGAATTTGCCTTCTACCGTGACATCCATGCCGTCATAGGCGCCGAGCGTCACATATTTCTCTACATCATAGGTACGGACATCGCTGACTTTTGTGTCTCCTCCATCCGATGAACCGCAGCCCGCTACGGACACTGCCAGCACACCAGCCAATGCCGCTGCCATGATTCGCTGTCTCATTGTTCGTTTCATATTACATTTACTTCCTTTCCTGTTTACTACCATAAACGATAACTTAAATGTTACCATAGAAACCACGAAATGAAAAGGTTTTATTGATTTTTGTCCACGGGAATGATACAATAGATTTCGTATTTGAAAACAAGGAGGATAAATTATGTCAACACCTATGATCGTTCTTTTGGTCATCTTAGCGGTACTGATCGTTGCTATGGTTGTACTGTACTTTCTGGGAAAGAAAATGCAGAAGCGGAAGGAGGAGCAGGATGCACAGATGGCAGCCGTTGCCCAGACCATTCCACTGCTCGTCATAGATAAGAAAAAAATGAAACTCGTCGATGCCGGATTGCCGCAGGCGGTGCTGGATCAGACACCGAAGCTGATGCGCCGCTCCAAAATGCCAGTCGTAAAAGCAAAGGTCGGACCGAAGGTCATGACGTTCCTGTGCGACAGCGAGATCTATGAGCAGATCCCCGTCAAGCAGCAGATCAAGGCGACTGTCAGTGGACTCTACATCACAGGCATCAAGGGTATGCGTGGTCCTTTAGAGACAGTTCCCCACAAGAAGGGATTTATGGCAAAGTTAAGAGAAAAGGCAGGGATGTAACATGCATAAAAAAAGAAGCTGTCCACAGCTTCTTTTTTTATGCATGTTATTATTCATATCTCAGCATCGCATCCATATAGCGGTTCAGCGTATCCAGATACTCTTTCATTTCTTTTTTCAGAGAATCGTTCCGCAGCGCAAACTCGACGTTTGCCTGAATAAATCCGATCTTTGTTCCGACATCGTAGCGGTGTCCCTTGAAATCATAGGCGTAGACCGGCTGCTCCTTTGCCAGTCTGCGGAGCGCATCCGTCAACTGGATCTCGCCGCCCTTTCCGGCATCCTGTGTCTCCAGCAGCGGAAAGATCTGCGGTGTGATAATATAGCGTCCGAGCACTGCCACATCGGTCGGCGCCTCATCCAGATTGGGTTTCTCGATCATGTCATCGACTTTATAGATCCGTGTATCCACCATATGTCCGTCGACGATCCCGTATTTATTGACCGCCTCATGTGCGACGGTCTGCACACCGAGTATCGTCGTCTGATATTCGTCGTAGACCTCGAGCATCTGCTTGAGACACGGCTTCTGTGAAACCACTACATCGTCTCCGAGCAGAACGGCAAACGGTTCATCCCCGATAAAATGACTCGCTGCGAGTATCGCATGTCCGAGTCCTCTCGGCTCTTTCTGGCGGATATAGTGCAGATTCGCCATCTCGGAAATGTCGCGCACCATCTGTAACATCTCCGTTTTACCGCTGCGCTCAAGCTCGAGTTCCAGCTCGATCGAACGGTCAAAATGATCCTCGATGGAGCGCTTATTGCGACCGGTCACGACGATAATATCCTCGATGCCGGAAGCGACCGCCTCCTCGATAATATACTGGATCGTCGGCTTGTCAACGATCGGCAGCATCTCCTTGGGCTGTGCCTTTGTCGCCGGCAGAAAACGGGTGCCGAGTCCCGCTGCCGGAATGATTGCTTTCTTTACTTTCATTTGTATGTCCCCCTTTTTCGCTATGCCAGTTGAAAATCTCCGATTCCTTTGGAGCGGATATCGATATTGATCTCGCAGTCTGCCATCTTTTCGTAGTTCATTTCGAGCTCATAGCTGACGCTCGCGTGAATATGATGCTCGGATTCCTCCACGACGACACCCTTTGCATCGATCCCCATCATCAGGCTGCCAAACGGCATATTGTAGCACGTTCTGTTTTTCTTATTTTTCTCAAATACCATATGTACGTTACTGACTCCGCGTTTCATAATATCCAGAGAACCCGGCTGGAGCTTTAACGTATTTTTTGTCACGCCGTCAAACCCTTCGATGATTTCCTCATATACGACGTAATGCTTGTCATTTTTCTTATAATAAGTACCGGGACAGGTCACCTCAACCGGCTCCGGTGCCTCTCCGCTGTCTTTGGAAAACTGCAGTCCGGAGATCGTCACTAATACATCCTTTGTCATGTATGCCTCCTTTGTTTCCCATTCAGTATAGCAGTTTTTAGCTGTAATGAAAACCTTTATCACCTGATTACGCCTATTTTTCGAAAATCTTTTCTAAAAAACGGATTTTGATATGGTAGCGGTGTTCGCGCAGCAGCATCTGATATTCCTCCGCGCTGAGTACCTGCGAAAGCTGTTCCTTTGCGCCATCGCCCGTGACATCATAGCCCTCCGACGAAAAGCACAGGTTTGGATAAAGGACACACCACCAGTTATGTCCGCCGCCCTCCCCGATAATGATCTGCAATGCCCGGTATGTACCTGCCGGGAACGTATAATCGCCGTATATCTTGTCCGGAAATTCCACATCCGCGAGCTGCACGCGCACCTGCTCCAGTCGTCCGTCCGCCGCCAGCGTCTGCTCTGCAACCACACGGATCTGATCCATATTTTCTTCAATGATCTGCTCACAGTCCGTCCGGTCTTTCGCATTTTGCAGCTTCAGCTCCATCCACTGACCGACCGCATCCCGCACGAGCAGCTTGCGGCGCTGGTCATCCTCACTGTCACTCTTTGCAATCACATGAAAACGCAGCACCTTATCGGACAATGCCTCTACCCGCCGTGCCTCCACAACATTGGCGGCAAACGTATAGCAGCCGGTCAAGAGCAGCATCGTGCACACAATAAACAATATCCGGTTGATGAACTGTCTTTTATCATTTCTATTCTGATCTGTATCAAACATCTTTTTTCCTCCTTCGATGCACATTTCCTGCATCCTAAGAGAAAGTATAGCCGCGTTTCTGCCTGCTTATTCGAGCACCTGCAAATCGAGCACATAGCGCGGCTGCACGAGTTGTCCGTCTGCATCCTTGATCGGTGCCCACTGTAACAGCGGTGACAGCCGTTCCTTTAACAGCGCCAGGCTCTCCCCCCGCAGACATTCACGCTCCCATTCGGATAACTGTAAGCGGTTCTGTGCCACGGCTTCCATATGAATTGTCACCTGCCAGCGCTCACTCTGTGAAACGTATTCGCGCCCTGATCTGATACCGGTCAGTTCCATGACCGTCCCGTCCGCCAGTTCGAGCTGCATTTTGTTTAGTCTGCCCTGTAACAGCTGGATGAGCCGTGCCGTATCCGGATCGACGCTTTCCTGCGCCTGTCCGCACACAAGCAGCCGGTAATGATCCACATGCAGCGGCAGCTCACTGCCTAACACCGGCAGCAGCAGGACTTTTTCCCGGTTCTGCCGTTCCATGTACAGATCCCCGAGTGTCGGCACGCCTGCTGTCTTTTCCTGCTCATCGCTCTGCGCCATATCACGCAGATAGCTGCCCGGACGGTCACCGGTATGGTCTGCCAGCTCTGTCTCAAGCGCCGCGCCCGCCCTCGTCAGATAGACCATCGTATTCCATGAAAAATGGTGCTCCTTCATCGCATAGCTGTAAAAGGAATCGAGAAATTCCTGCTCGTCTAATAGTTCCTCCGACAATAAAATGACCTGCATATGGCTGTCGTCCGGCTGCGCCGCCTGTGTGCGCCCAAAGATCGTATATGCCTGCGGATACCCGCCCGCCGTCACTTTGACATTTTCCTTGTGATATAGGCTGCTGCCCGCACTCTCCATCTCCTCAAAGAAAAATGTAAAATCATAGCTGCCGTCATCCTCTCCCGCCCCGACCGCGAGTGCCAGCGGGAAAGACCGCTCCTCGATCTCCAACTGCCCACATCCGGTCAGCCAGATACCTATGACACACAAGATTCCTGCTATCCAATGTCTGTTTTTCATTCCCTTTCCTTTCCGTACCGGATCGGCTGCTAATCTGCGCCCGTTGAGCCGCTGTCCTTTTTTTGTCTGCGTTCCTGTTTTTCCCTCCATGCCGTCAGCAATGCCGCCGCCACGACTGTCAAAAGCAGCACAGGTACTGCAAATTTCAGATAAACCGCCCCCAGCGTATCATCCAGATTCCGGTAGCGATACAGCACCAGCGCCGCCACATACATGAGGATGCCTCCGCCTGCACGGAACCAGTGATCCACCTGCCTGTTTCCGAGCTTTTCCATACTCCAGACCGCAGCGTACAACGCGTTTTCCACAAACAGGTACATGCCTGCAAACCAGATGCCGCACAGCAGCGCGTCCTGACGCTCTAGAAAGCCGCCCGGCACCTTGACCATTGCGGTCAGCTCCAGCACCGCCTCGTCCATCACAGCAACCGTCGGTGCACCGTAAATACCTGTCAGCGTTAAAAATAAAAGAATCAGCAGCACCACACTGGTCACATAGCTGCGCCTTAACGCTGCACACAGCCCCTCCCTGCGGTTGACGGCATCTGCATAGATTGGCAGATACGCGGCTGCCATGAAGCATCCAAATACGAGGTAACTGTTTTGTGCCAGCCGCCGTCCACTCACCCGAGCCACCGGCAGCCAATGATCCGGCTCTATGTTCCACACCGCCAGAAAAATCAGCAGCATCAGCGGCACGAGCACAAACCAGAATAACAGCTCACATCTTCTGCCCCTGCACTCCGCGCCGCCGCCCAGTCCATAGACTGCGAGCACGCTGAGCGCCCCCATGACGAGCCACACCGGTGTATCCCGGATCAGATAGATGCGGATAACCTGACAGAGCAGCTCTAAGCCATATGCAGCGCCATACAATGCGACAAGCAGATATACCACGAGCACCAGTCCTGTGACCGTCCTGCCAAACAGGTGCGATAGCAGATTGACATAATCCTTTTGTATATGCGCCGTCAGCCACAGCGCGATCCGCAAAAACACATATCCCGCGAGACTTCCGCCGACCAGCGCAAAAAATCCGTCCATACCGCTCGTCTGCGCCAGCAGTTGTGGCAGCAGCAACACAGACAGTGGGAAAAAGCTGTAAAAAAACAGCCGTCCCGCCTGCCTGCAGGACATTTTTTCATTTCCGATATTCATATAGCCCTCTCTCCCTGTTACTTTTGATCGCCGCCGTCCGCGTGATCCGCACCCTTTTTATCTGCCTGATCAGCTTTCCAGCGGAAACGAACCCGGTTGCTCCTTTTTGCATATACCGGTCTGCGATCCAGCCGGAACAACGGAAAACGCACAATGCTGTCCTTCCACTGCGCACTGTCCTCCACGCCCGATGCGGCGAACGGCATCAGATACGGCACTCCGAAGGAATACAGTCCGGACAGATGGATCAGCAATGCGAGCAGCCCCAGCAGATAGCCAAACAGCCCCAGCCATGCGCTGAGCAGGATCAGCCCGAATTTGAGCAGCCGGAAAGCGGTCGCAAACGCCTCATTCGGTATCGCAAACGAGCACAATGCCGTAAATGCCACAACGATCACCACGACCGGACTTGCGAGCCCTGCATCGACCGCGGCGGTTCCGATGATCAGACCTCCCACGATACCGATTGTATTACCCATGGTTCCGGGTACTCGCACACCCGCCTCGCGCAGCAGTTCAAATCCGAACTCCATCAGCAGCAGTTCCGCCAGCGAAGAAAACGGCACACCGGCGCGCGCCTGTGCAAATGTCAGCAGCATGCTTGTCGGCAGCAGTCCGGTGTGAAAATTGATAACTGCCAGATACAACGCCGGCAGTGACAACGCAAAAAACGCCGCCAGATACCGCACGATGCGCTCCAGCGTGACGATCTGCGGACGGTTGTAATAATCATCGCTCGTCTGCATAAACGCGTTGCAATCGGTCGGCAGGATCAGCACAACCGGGGAATGGTCGCACAGCAGCACGATCCGTCCCTCCAGCAATGCATGTACCGCGCGATCCGGACGCTCCGTCGTCTGAAACTGTGGAAACGGGGATGCCCAGTGCCACTCGGTCAACTGCTCTAACATGCCGCTGTCTAAAATCCCGTCGATCTCGAACCGTGAGAGCCGCTTTTTGATCTCCTCAAACACTTCCATCCGCGCGATCCCCTCCATGTACATGAGATTGACGAGTGTCGATGTCCTGCGTCCGATCGTCTGCTCCACATTTTTCAGTTCGGTTGCGCGCAGGCGTTTCCGGATCAGTGCAGTGTTCGTTTTTACCGAATCCGAAAATCCCTCGTTGGAGCCGCGCGTCACCTTTTCCGATCCGGTCTCCTGCACACCCATGCCCGGATAGCCCTGATCAGGAATCTTGAATACGCGGTCCACACCATCCACAAACAGGATCAGATCGCCCGTGAGCAGTCCCGCCGCCGCATCCTTCAGATCCGTATACATCTGTACATCCGTCATGCCACGGCTGTTATCCATGAGAAAATCTGCGACGTTTTCCCGATTGCAGACAGACAATGCAGCCAGCAGCCTGCCGATCTCCGAGTTTCCGTATCCGGAGGCGCTCGCCACGACCTCAATGTAGGCAACCATGCATTGGAGCTGCTTTGTCTGGCCGAGCTGCATCGTGACCATTTTGATATCTGCGCAGTCCGAGAAGATGTCTGCGAATATCTGCCTGTTATGTTCGAGATTGTTTGTCACTGTGTATCGGTTCATGGGGTTCTCCTTACTATTTATGGTACAAATCCTTTACATGAGGTCGCGACTCCCGCAAACAGCATGTGGTTAAGGGCTGCGGTACAGCAGTATTCTGATCAGCCTGCTCTAATTGCCCGTCGGTGCCTCGCTGTCTCTTCAGACTTGGCTCGCACTTCGCCGGACAAAAGTCGCATCTGACAGAAACTACTGTAACCGCAGCCATTCACGAAAGTAGCAGCGCGAGCAAGGCGTATCTGTTTGCTACTTTTGCACGATGAAGATGAGACTTCAAATTGTGGAAGCCTTTGCTGACACAATTTTGCTTTACGAAGGCTCATCGAAATGGTTCGTGCAACAAAGCAAACCAGATATGCTTGCGGGAGCTGCGACCTCATATAAAAAAACTGTTTATGAAGCAAAAAAGGATGAGACAACGTCCCATCCTTTTTAGTATGCTGCTTCTCAGCTATATTATGTGCCTACTTTTCCTGCTCACGGATAATATTCTTCACGACATCCACCTGATTGCTGATATGCTTACGGATCATTTCCGTCACGGCATCCTTATCCTTCTCCATAATTCCGCGGTAGATCGCCTCATGCTCGCGCAGCAGCTGCTCATGGTTACTCGGATTTTTCAGATATTCCACACGATACCGGTACATCTGTTCCCGCAGATTATTTAACATATTGATCAGCTTCGGATTATCCGTCGCCTGATAGATCACATCATGGAATTCCACATCCGCCTCTGCCATGCGTTTGAGATCTCCACTCTTTAACGATGTCTCAAAATTCTCCATGTTTTCACGCAGCTTTGCGATCTCCTCATTCGTGATCTTGTCGCACGCCACCTGTACAGACAGCTCCTCCAATGCCTCGCGGATCTCAAGCACATCCTGCATATCCTTCTCTGTCATACCTGCCACGATCGCGCCCTTTCTGGGAATCGTGATCGCCAGCCCCTCCTGCTCCAGCATCCGGATCGCCTCACGGATCGGCGTGCGGCTCACTCCGAGCTTTGCCGCCAGCTGCAGCTCCATCAGACGCTCGCCGGGCACCAGATCCCCGCGCAGAATCGCCTCGCGCAAAGTATTAAATACCACATCCCGAAGTGGCAGATACGCATCCATATTTAACCCTAACTGATCATTCATCTGTCTGTCTCCTTATTAAACGGTCTCGTTACATAGACCTGTCTGGCAAGCCCGCTGCCGCGAACCTGTTCCTTTGCTATATATGCCTGTTCCTTATCCGAAAAAATACCAAATACCGTCGGTCCGCTGCCGCTCATCATCGCAGCAGCCGCGCCGTGATCCGTCATCAACTGCTTGATCTGCGCGATCTGCGGATGCATCGGAATAGTTACATCCTCCAGCACATTTCCCATGTGTGCCGCCAGTGATGCCAGATCCTGCGCCTTCAGATCCTCAAGCTGTGCGTCAATCGGCGGATGGGGCGGCTGCGCAAGCGCATCGAGTGCCTGATAAACCGATTTCGTAGATACACTCACCGGTGGTTTGGCAATCAGAATATAACACTGCGGCATCGGCGGCAGCGAGGTAAGCTCCTCTCCGATCCCCTCCGCAAGTGCTGTCCCACGAAGCAGGCAAAACGGAACATCCGCACCGATCTGCAAGCCGTATTCCATCAGCCGCTGCATCGGTATGCCGAGCTTCCACAGCTTATTGATCCCATATAATACGGCTGCCGCATCCGTACTGCCGCCCGCCATGCCTGCCGCGACCGGAATACACTTATGGATGCGCACATCCACGCCCGTGACCTGTGGATAGTCCTTCTTTAGCAATTCTGCCGCCTGATAAGCAATATTATGATGATCTGCCGGCAAAAAATTCAGATTTGTCGCAAGCGTAATGCCCTTATGCGCCGCTTTCCGAACCGTTACCCAGTCATACAGATCGATCGTCTGCATGACCATACGCACCAGATGGTAACCATCCTCACGTACACCGATCACATCCAATCCGAGATTGATTTTTGCCAATGCTTTTAAATGAATGACATTCGCCATGTCCAAATCCCCTGTCTTGTATGTTGTCTACTGTATTTTGTATACAATCTGTCACCACTATGTTACAGTTTTCCGAAAAAAAAGTCAACTACGACTTATATTTTCCAAAGCATCTGACGATATACATATAGAAATAGAAATACCGGAACGGATTCCGACATTCTACAAAAAACCGGGCATAGCCCGCATACCACGGAGGGTGATATTATGAGTTTAAATCCTATTACAGCTACGGCTGCGGCTGCTTACACACAGCAGACCGGCACAGCAAACACAAAATCAACCAAACAAACTGAAAAAGCAGACACTGCTGCAGCGGCTGCGAATACCAAAGATACCGAAAAATCAGAAAATACCAAAAAGACTGACAACGATACCGCAGTCATTTACGAGAAGCATGCTTCGAGCAGTACAGGCAAATCGACTTCACACGCAGCAGTCATCGCACAGTTGAAGGCAGACAGCGAGGCACGTACCGCGCAGTTACAGAGTCTGGTCGAGAAAATGCTGGCAAAGCAGGGACAGACACTGGCTACCGCAGACGATATGTGGTCTTTCCTTGCAAAAGGCAATCTCAAGGCTGACCCCGAGACGATCGCACAGGCGCAGAAAGATGTCGCAGCAGACGGTTACTGGGGCGCAGAGCAGACCTCCGACCGCATTCTTTCCTTCGCAAAGGCACTGGCAGGCGACGATCCCGAAAAAGCGGACGAACTGCTCGAGGCTTTCAAAAAAGGATACAAGCAGGCGACCAAGACATGGGGCAGCGATCTTCCCTCTCTGTGCTCTGATACCTACGATCTCGTAGAAAAGAAATTCAGCGAGTGGAAAAATTCCTCAAAGGATACAGCGGATACATCTGTAACAGAAAAAGATGCCTGAGCAAACGACCAGACATCTTCACAGTGCATTTAGAATTGTATTCCGAGGAGGCTGATCAACAGTCCCCATATCACAGCTAATACATACAGCAGACAGACAATCATCAGGTTCTGTCTGCTGTTTCTGTTTAACCGGAACAGCACAAGCAGACCGACACCCGCGTTTGCCAGCAGTCCTGCCATCATCATCCCCGCGCCGATCATTCCGTCCACATACAGGCTCGTGATGACAACGGACGATGCGCAGTTCGGGATCAGTCCTACGAGCGCAGCGATCATCTGTCCGAGCAGCGGCTGGTTGGAAAATACACTTGCGAGCGTATCCTCCCCGACGAAATGAATGAGTGCATTCAGCACCAGTGATATGATAATGATATAAACAAAAATGCGCAGGGTGTGTTTGCACGCCGACACAAACACGCCATCCTCACAGTGACAGTGCTCCTCCTCGCAGACCGTATGAATATCCATATCGTCCTCCTCGCGGTGAAGTACCTTATGCAGACATACTTCGATCAAAAAGCCGCTGAGCATCGCAATCAGCATCTTCACGCCGAGCAGCTTTAGTATCGTCGTCACAGGCACCGCCGATGACAACAGGATCGGCAGCATCTCATCCGATGTCGATAAATAAATCGCCAACAGCGTGCCTACCGTGATCACCCTTCCGGCGAACAGGCTGGATGCTGCTGCGGAAAACCCGCATTGCGGTACGATTCCAAATACCGCACCCACAAACGGACCCGCCTTATCAACCGCGGAGATCTTCTCAAGCAGGCGATCCCCCGCACGATGCTCCAACAGTTCCATGCACAGGTACGTCAAAAACAAAAACGGGAGCAGCTTCACGCTGTCCAGCAACGTATCCATTATAATTTCTAACATAAAATCTTTCTGTTACCTCTCTATTTTTTCCCCTGATCCTTTTTCTCATCCGGAAGTGTCACAAGCACCGTCTCAATGCGCTTTTTATCCATCGACAGAATCTGGAAACGCACACCCTCGGCTGTCTCATAGCACTCGCCGACCTCAGGGAAGTGCTCTAACAGCTCGAGCAGGAAACCGCCCAGTGTATCCGAATCCTCCGATTCATAGTGCACATCGACCAGATCGCAGAAATCCTCCAGATTCATAGATCCGCTCACCCGGTACTCTTTTCCCTCGGTAATCACCTCATATTCTGCCTTTTCATCCAGATCGTATTCGTCACGGATCTCGCCGACGATCTCCTCTAACAGATCCTCCATCGTGATGAGTCCCGCCGTCACGCCGTATTCATCCAATACGATCGCCAGATTGACCGCATTGCTTTTCATTTCCATAAAAAGCTCATAGGTATTCTTATATTCATAAGTAAAGAACGGCTCACGCATCAACGCACGGATCGAAAAATGCTCCCGGTCACCCTCATATGCCAGCACATCCTTCATGTTGAGAATACCGATCACGTTGTCGGTCGTCTCCTCATACACCGGCAGTCTGGAAAAATAGCTCTCGCGGTAGATCGCCAGCATTTCCTCATAGGTGCTGTTCACATCGATAAAGCACATATCGATACGCGGGATCATGACCTCCTTCGCACGGTCATCACCAAAATCGAACAGATTGTGGATCATGTCGCGCTCTTTATCCTCGATGACACCACTCTCCTGACCGACATCCACGATCGTGCGCAGCTCTTCCTCTGTCATCGCACGCACTTCCTCACCCGGACGCACACCGACCAGACGCAGGAAAAACTGTGACAGCCGGCTCACAACAAAGATCACCGGTGTCATTACCGTCATCAGCGCCCATATAATATGGCAGAAACGCAGCGCCAGCTTATCTGCCCGCAGCGTCGCAATCGTCTTGGGTGAAATCTCTCCGAATATCAGTATGAGCAACGTCAATATACCTGTCGCGATACCGGCTGCCACACTTCCAAACACCCGAATCGCCAGTGAAGTCGCCAGCGAAGACGCAGACAGATTGACCACATTGTTTCCGATCAGGATCGCACTGAGCATCTTGCCGGAATTTTCCGTGACCTTGAGCACTTTCGCAGCGCGCGGATCATTTTCCTGCGCGAGCGTGCGCATGTATATTTTATTGCATGTCGTAAATGCGGTCTCTGCGGATGAAAAAAACGCGGACAGCGCCAACAACACAACTAAAATGAGTAGCTGCCCTATGTCTGATTGGTTCATATAACCCTCCCGAAAAACTTTTCCAAATATTTTACCATACTTCTCTGCTTTCTACAATGGAATTTTTCAGCTTTACAATCCGGCTGGCGCTAAATACCGCGCGATCCAGCCCGCCGACAGACTCCCTCGGATCAAATCCGGTAAACAACTGCGCCCCCTGCGGCATCTGATACCAGTCCTCATATGCCACATACGGAAATTCCAGCCGAAGCCGCGTCTGTTCCCTACGCCTGCGTTTTGCCTCATTCATCCCATGCTGCAATTCATCCCTCAGGGCATCCAGCTCCTGCGCGCTCCACGCATACGGATACTGCCCGAACTGCCAGAGTGTCACAGCCTCCCATGCACGCAGCGCACAGTCCTCATCCGTCAGATCATATTGCATGCGCAGCAATTTTGCATACTTTTCCTGCATATGTGCCATGCGTATGACAGGAGATCCGTCATCCTGCTGTGTCTCAACGACATCCATCAGCGCATCCTCCGCGATCCGGTCCATCTTTCTTTCATGTACAAGCCTTGTCGTATACTGCTCCGTGAGCCCTGCAATGCGCAGATCGCGCCCCAGAAACAGGCAGACAAACAGCGCGGCAAACAGAATACAGTAGTCAGTAAGCCTCATATTTCACCGTCCCTCCGTAGCGGATGCTCACCGTCCGGTCGGTCTGCCCAGCCAGCAGCACAAAGCCCGCCTGCCGCTCTACCGTCACCGTCAGGAAATCTCCCCGCTGAAACAGATAGCGTTGTCCCTGCTCTACACAGTCCCAGATGTCGTTCTCATCGTGAAAGGTCTCACAGCGCACGTAACCGCCATCTGTCTCATCATAGACGTACTCCGGCTGTTCATGCGTGATCTGAATCCGATAGCTCGCCGACTTCTGCGCCAGCGACCCGTACAGACTGCGCAGCATTCGCCCGCTCACGTATCCGGTGTTGCAGGTGCTGTCCACAAAATGAGTCACCTCCGTAAGTAAATAGAGCTGTTCCGCTGTCTTGGCGCGCTCGTTCATATAGACGAGCGGCATACCGAACAGGATAATGACTGCCAGAAACAGACTCAGCACCTTTCCAAAGATATCATTCATCCATATATGCCTCCCCGGTCACTACCACGCCGGGCTGTACCTCCCGCAGCGCGTCAAACATCCCATCCACCGCTCTGCCATCCAGCAGCATCACGCTCACCGCCAGCACAAAAAATGCCGCCGCTGCTGCCAGACACAGCCCCTCTGTCACATGCTCCATACTTCCTCCTACTGCTGCACAAACGACAGCCCCGTGATCGTTCCGTTTGCATCGCGCACGACCGCGCCCAGAAAGCGTCCGGTCGGATTGATATAGCCCGCATTGGACGGTGTCTGTGCCCGCTTGACATCGTTTATCGAGACTGCCCCGAGACTTCCGTCACTCTCATTGAACTGGTAAATATAAAAGCTCGTATTTTTCTTGGTCTGCACCTTAATGCCGATCATTTCGTCGCTGAATTTGCGGATTACATTGATCACCTCACTGCCCGACACCTCGGTATTCTCATACATCGTCTTTGACGTATCCGCAAACTCCGCCTGCAACTGGTGGATCTGCCCCGTCCCGCTGCTGGCAGTATCAGATGCCTCGCGCGCAATATAAAATCCCAGACTGATAATAATACATGTAATGATGATGCCCGCCGCGAGCATCAGTCCCTTTAAACTGTTTTCCATCGATCTTCCTCCCATAACACGCCCTGCACGGGCTAATATTGATTCAACTGCGTCAGACCCTCCAGCACAAACGGCACGACCAGCCGCAGCACTAACACCGCAACAAACGGCAAAAATGCGATAATACGCGCAAAGGCAGCCTTTTCCCGCTGTAAATCGAGTGCCTTCCGCTTAAAGCTTTCCATATTATAAGCGCGCTCATCCTCTACGTCATGGAATACCTGTGCGATCGGCAGATCATCACACGCCAGCAGGCCGTCTGCCAGCTTTTTTGCCGGTTCATAGCCTAGATCGTCCCCCAGCCGCTCCAGACTCTCCCGCCTGTGATAAGAAAAATCATCCACCGCACGCTGCAGCGCCCGCGAGAACACCACAGAAAAACGCTCCATCTGCCGCAGCAGCTCTTCTACCGTGATCTGGCTGTAATGTATGACGATGAGCACCAGTGTCTCAAAGCGGAGCGTCTCCTCCATCTTCTGATATTCCACGCGCGCCCGCAGGATGATCACACGCGCATCCGGCAGAAAATATCCGATCAGCGCAGCCGATGCAATCAGCACAAGCGCTGCCGGTATGCTGCTGCCTGCTCCCACACGCTGATGCGCACGTACCAGCCGCGAACCGATGACCAGCACACCCGCTGCCGATGCACACATCCACGCGCGAAGCACCTTTTTTACGAGAAATTCCCGAATATTCCCATAGCCCTGCAAGACCTTTAGCTGTTCATTTTTCTGTAAATAGCGGCTGTAATGCGCCGCGATCTGCCGGTCGACCGGAATACGCACGGCAGGAAGCTCCAACAGCCGCTGCTCAATGGTGTGCCGCCTTGCATCCGGCATGACCGGATATTGCAATTCCTGAACCGCCACCACGCAGATCATCGCCAGCAGAAAGCAGACTGTGAGCGTCACAAATCCGTAGCTCCCCACATAAAACCGGTCGAGCGAGGCGCTGACCGAATGACTCCACCACTGAATCGGCACACATACAAAAAACGGCAGAAACGCAAGCCCTGTCAGCCCTAAAAACGCATAATGCCCCTCCTGCCTGCGCAGCAGCTCGATGCGCACTTCTTCCTTGATATAGCGGATATTGTAGATAAACAGCGAGACACCGCCAACCTGCTGATCCCCATACGTGCGTATCGTATGGCACAGCGAAAACAGCAGCATCACATACGCATTTTTGCGCCTGTGTGGACGGTCAGTCTGCCCGTCCACGCGGTCATGTTCCAGCGCATCGCACAGCTCGAGCAGCTCACGCCGCAGGCTGCCGCTGCATGTATGGCAGCTCTGCTCCAACGCCTCCCGCATATCCGCACACCGCGCATACTGCTCCGCCAGTTCCAGCAAAAAGTGCTCCAGCTCCTTCAATAAAACCTCCTGCTCACGGCAGGCGCGCCTGTTCGCCGCCACGATCAGCCAGACGAGCCCCAGCATGATATTCAGCACCCAATTATATCCCAGCAAGCCGAAACTCCTTTCTCTCCACCTCACTCATCCACCGCTCCATGCGCAGTCTGGTCTCAGCATCCAGACGGTGAAGCTGCCGGTATCCGCCATCCTCATATACAATCAGGTCGACGAGTTTATAGCCCTCCGGCAGATCCGGACGGTCGCAGATCTGCGTAATGCGTTCCACATACCGCCTGCCCTCGCGGTCGAGGTGCAGATGCACATCAAAATTTACGACCTGAACGACCTGCTCAAGCGCCACATGCTCGTTAGAAAAGCTGCCCTCCCCCAACAGGCTGTTGCGCAGCGATAAAATCAGCGCCCGCGTCGTTTTGGCATGATGCGTGAACAGCGTAAAAAGCGACCCGACCTGTCCGCTCTCCACCATCCACGCCGCCACACGCGCCGATGCGACCTCTCCGATAATACTGACCGCACCGTCCGTCTTTTTCTGCAATTCCAGCCCCGCCCAGCCATCGATCGTGGCAGTTTCGCGGAATGTCACAATATTGCGTTCCGGATACCATCTGCGCAGATGCAGTTCAAACGCCAGCTCCAGCACGCGAAGCGTATACTCCGGCGGGATGCTCTCCACCAGCGCCATCAGAAGCGTTGTCTTGCCGCAGCCCTGCATCCCTGTGATACCGACCACGACACATCCTTTCATCAGCCATTGCAGCAGCGAAATGACAAGCTCTGCTCCCGGCTGGTCAAACAGCTCTGCGAGGCTTCGTCTGCCGCCGCAGTCCAGTTTGCGCACAAAAAACATCCAGCTTTCGGCGAAATCCGGCCGTGCGACGACTACGCGCGAATGATCCGCCATCTCATGCACCAGATAACCGCGCGCCCGCGACAGCTCACCGGGCTGCTCATAGCGACAGATATTGCGGCAGATCCGCTCTAATTCCCTGTCTGTCTGAAAATCCAGAAAAGACAGGTGCACACTGCGCCCATGATAAAAGATCCACACGCTGTGATGGTCGCCCTCCGCTCCAGACACGCCGCCCGATACGCCGTCTATATACATGTCCCGCAGTTCGTCTATGATTCCCAGCCCCTTGTAGGCGCTGTATACTTTCCATGTCAAAAGCTCCGTTTTTTCCACGAATGATAACGGTCTGCCGTGCCTGCCGAACACCTCCCGGATCTGCACATCCGTGATCTCGTTCCCATCTCCGGACAACAGCCGGTTATCTTCGATAAGATGGCTCATCGCCGCCTGCCCGTATTCTTTTTTATACAGATAGAGCAGCCGGTCGAACAGATACTCTGGATTGTTCTGCGCACTATCGCGGAAATAAAAGGTGCGGTCGATATTATTCTCATTCAGGCAAAACAGCCGCAACAGACTCTCCTGCATAAATTCCAGCACATAGGACTTCGCCAGCGCATCCCCTACCCCGCAGCGCAACAGATGCTCCCGCAATTCCTTTTTCTGCCGTTCCAACCGGTGAAGCTGGCGCTCATTCAGGCGCAACTCGTACAGGTTTTCCCGCAAAATGCGGTTCAAGTGCTCACCCATCCGCTGTACCATCTCATCCAGCGTATAGACCTGCGTCCGCGACAGCTCACCGGCTGTCCGTGTTATCTCATTCACATCCGCCCACCTCCATAATCAGATTGGACAAATGCCTCAGTTGTTCAAAAAAATGGGCATTTCTGCGCACGCCCTGTGTGCCGCCGTTTCTCTGTATGAACCGGTCGACCTTTCCGTGCATACATGCGTGTGCAAAGCCGACATTGGACGACAGATTGCAGATCCGGTGTTTGTCTACGCGATAGATCCGCTGTAGATTGTCCCGATTGTACACCTGATCATCCATATAATTTGACAGCAGATAGACGACGTTTTTGCGCATGGCAAACGGCTGTTCAAAAAACATTTCCAATTCTTTCTGCTGTCCGCAGAGGTTCACGACAACGACATCTGCCAGCTCCATCATACTGCCCGCCAGCCCATCCCTGACCGTGCCAAGATCCATAAAAACCATATCTGCACACGCCTCCAGCTGCGCCAGTATCCGCCGCTGCAATGCGCCGGTCTGTGCCGGATAAAGCCCCGGTTTTTCCCGCGCGCCGCTCGGCAGATAACACAGCCGTCCACCGGACAGCGGCACAAGTGTCTCGCGGATCACTGACTCATCCAGCCGGTGATGCTGCTCCTGCCAGATCAGATAGTCCATCCCTTCCAGCGCATAGTAGGTGCTCTCCTCGTGCAGCATCATATGTGCCTCCCACGGGCGGAAAAACAGTTCCAGATCCGAGCCGCCCTCCTTTGGCTGCACACAGATCCCGCTCTTTTCCGAGTGGAGCGTCAGATAGCTCGCCACTGCCGTCATGCTGCTGGTCGTCCCGCAGCGGTGGCTGCCTCCCCAAAACGCGATTTTCATGCGCACTCCCCCTTTCGGGCACGCCGATAGCTGCGCCAGATCACAGAGATCTCGCATTCCGCCAGCTGTCTGCACATCCGCACAAGCAGCTTTTCAAACGGAAGGGACAGATGCACAAAATTCCGATAGCCCTGATACTGCATACCGAACCGCACGGCGACATCCTCCTCGGCGAGCGGCAGCACATATGAATCGACCAGAAAGCAGTTTTCCTCGCACAGCATCGCCAGAATATGCTTTGCACTGACCGCCTCCGGACAGACATCGCGCAAAATCACGTTCATCGGCAGCTCCACGCGCTTCATCAGCTCCCGATAACGGACAACCTGTGCAGCCGCGCAATCCATCACGAGATAAATCTCACTACAGATTCTCAGTGCATCCTCCATCGGCCACACACCCAGATCTACGAGCAGATAGTCGTACTCCTTGTCCGCCCAGCAGTCCGGCGGGATCAGCCGCTCATAATCGATCTTCCGGTAAGTGACCGTATGGAGTTTTTCTGCCGGCCGCGGAATACAGTAGTGCATCGCCTGCTCATAGGAATTGTCTACCACACACACGCGGCAGCCTATGTTTTGCAGAATCGAAGCCACATAGAGACAGATGTCTGTCTGCCCAATGCCAAACAAACCTATTATTTTCTTTTCAGACAATCAAATACCTCCGTCAGATGGTTGTCTTACGGTTTGGAAATGTTCTGCCGAACGGCAGATGATATTTTGTATACGAAAAAAGATATGCTAATCATAGCATATCCTTTTTGTTTGTAAATAGATTTTATACTTTTTTAAGAATTATTTTTAACAGTTCAGCCCGCGCCATTCGCAAAGACGCCTTCCGGCGTTTTTCCGAGGATCGCTGACAGATTATCCTGGATGCCCTGTGCAACCTCTGCATTGTTCATCGAATACACGTGAATATGCGTGATTCCGTTTGCAATGAGATCGATGATCTGGTCGGTCGCATAAATGATGCCCGCCTGCTGCATCGCCTCTTTGTCGCTGCCAAAATGATCGACAATATTGATGAAGCGCTCCGGCATATGGCAGCCGGACAGTTTCACCGCGTTTTTCACCTGTGTTGCCCGCGTGATCGGCATGATGCCCGGTATGATCGGAACGGTGATGCCTGCCTCTCGCGCATGGAACAGGAAATTATAAAAAATGTTGTTGTCAAAAAACATCTGCGTCGTCAGGAAATCGCAGCCTGCGTCTACTTTCTTTTTTAGGTTCAGAATGTCCTCATGCTTGTTCGCCGCGTCCGGATGTCCTTCCGGATAACAGGCTCCTCCGACACAGAATCCGCCAAAGTCGCGGATCGTGGCTACAAGCTCGGACGCATAGTGATAATCTGTAAACGGCTCACCCTCCATCCATGTCGGGCGGTCGCCGCGCAGCGCCAGCACATTTTCCACGCCGCAGTCACGCATCGCTGCCAATGCTTCGCGGATGGACTGCTTTGTCGCACCGACACAGGTCAGATGTGCGACCGTGGGAACATCGTACTGTTTCTGGATGCCCTCTGCGATTGTGCGGGTGTTTCCCGCGGTGCTGCCGCCTGCCCCGTAGGTCACGCTCATGTAGCTCGGCTGCAATGCTGCCACACGATAGGCGGCGTCCTTGACACTCTCAAAATCCGCATCGCTTTTGGGCGGGAATACCTCGAAAGAGAGGGTCCGTGCTTTGTCCTGCAATATGTTTGATAATTTCATGTGTATTTTGGTCTCCTTGGTTATTTTACACGGGGCGCAGCTCCCGCAGCCATTCACAAAAGTAGCAGCGCGAGCAAGTGATGTCTGATTTTGCTGCCTTTGCACGATGGAGGTGAGACTCCAAATTGTGGAAGCCTTTGCTGACACAATTTTGTTTTGAGGAGGCTCAGCGGAATGATTCGGGCAATGAAAGCAAAACAGACATACTTGCGGGAGCTGCGACCCGCTGACAAAAACTGCCAGACTTTTTCGTCCATCACCCAATGAAGCAGATCTTCAATCCAATCAGTATGAGGATCACGCCACCGAGAATCTGCGCACGACCTGCCAGATGCACGCCGAATTTCTTTCCGATCTTGACGCCTGCGACGCAGATAAAAAATGTCACAACCGCAATGATGAGCGATGATACAAATGCCTCAAAAATATGATAATCGGCTGTCGTGAATCCGGTGGACAGCGCATCGATCGATGTCGCCACGCCCTGCAAAAACAGCATCCTGCCGCTCAATTCGCTGCTGCTCTCCGCCTCAGGATCGTCCCCGCGGATACCGTCCAGAAGCATCTTGCCACCGATGAGCACCAGTAAAATGAGTGCAATCCACGGAATAAAGATCTCAAACTTTGAAAACAGCTCCTTGATCGTCGTGACACAGAACCATCCGATCATAGGCATCGCGAACTGAAATCCTCCGAAAGTGCCCGCGATCGTACACAGCTTCTTTTTGCTCATGTTCGGATCATTCAGTCCGTTCGCCATTGATACTGAAAACGCATCCATCGCCAAAGCGACTCCGAGTGCAATACTCTGAACAATCAACTCCAACCACATTGTCATACTTTTCCTCCCGCTGTTCAAGTGATTTGTTGAGAGAGATTCTCCATAACGCATTTTTTACTGCGCAAAAAAGACCCACGTACAGTAAAAGCACTGTACATGAGTCTCATCATTTAAGACAGACCAGACCTTTCAGTCAGTATGTTGACCTGCCACATATCGCTATGCCGATTACTCCCTCAAGAAGTATTGACATTGTATCAGATTATCTACAAGGATGCAAGCATTTATTTTTCGTATTTTTTCAGGCAATCCTTCAGATCCTGTACATCCTGCTCACTGAGCCGTTCACCGCCGGAAAATGCGGTCAAAAACTGCTTCATGGAATTATCAAATGAGCTGCGGACGAGACCGCGCACCCATTGATGGATATGCTGCTCCCGCGTGTGGAGCGCATAATACAGATATTTTTTTCCGTTCGCATCCGTTCCGATCAGCTCCTTGTCCTGCAAAATCTTCAAAAAAGAACTGAGTGTCTGTTTCTTCCAGTTTTTTTCTTTTTGATCGTTGAAATACTCCAGAATCTGTTTAAAGCTCTGCTTTTCCTCTGCATTCCAGAAAAAATCCATCAACTCGTATTCGGTCTCCGATAGTCCGTATTTTCTGCCCATATGATTTACTATTCCACCCCTTTATCTTTAAAAACAGTTACAAAAAACATGAACACTTATGATGAGTGTGTGCATGTCTGATATGTAATTGTCTTATATAAATCTCCCACTACTATATAACCACATTTTTCACAAATCTGTGCATGGTAATATTTGGTGGTGCAGCCACCGTTACCATCTTTTTTATGAACCTTTTTCGTTCCTGTAAGGAACTGATGTGAAAAACATACCGCACGCTGCTGCTGATTTTGTTCCGTAAGCTCATAGATCTGCCCGTTTTCATCGACAAAAAAATCATCATACGGCATTTCCTCAATCTCCAAAACATCCGCATCTGACTCTAACGAAATGTAGGAATCCGTATCAAAGTCTATCGTATATTCCTCTCCTTGATCTTCTTCAATCCGAGGTGCCTCATACGCCAATGCTACCCCTGTACTTAAAACACAGCCGATCAATCCTGCAACGGCTGCAAACATTACGTGTCTCTTTTTTGTTGCCATAATTCGCTGTATTCTCCTTTTTATCATTCGTTTGCCACTGGAAAATCCCAATTCCATATCGGGAGTCTCCGTATAGTTACCTGCTGCCTGTATCAGCATCTCACAATAATGGATTCGTTCTGCCCTTGTCAGATGCGCTACTGCGGTTTCATCACTGTACTGCTCGTTCACCAACCGGATCAACGGCAGCAACAGGTAACAGCATGGATTAAACCAGTGAAGTGCGACCGTACCGATCCCTATGCAATAAAACAATAGGTCATGATGGCTGATATGCGCCAGTTCATGGTACAACACACCTTTACACTCATATCCTGCATGTTCTCCCTCCGGCAGCCAGACTGCCGGTCTGAAAATCCCTGTCGCAATCGGCGACGACAAGTCGGATGACTGATACAGTTTTACTTCGCGCCTGATCCGTAGCTCTTTTTTGATGTGTGCAAATGCTTCCGACGCTTCGCCGGAAGCATCGTGCACATCATAGCCGTCTATCTGTTTTTTCAGCGAGAAATACGCATGTATCCTGTGCCAGATAAGTATCACTGCTATAGTAACACTCACGATAAAGAATATGACTACCAGACGTTGTTTATCTCCAATTACCATTTGATCCTGCGTGTGGATAATCATATAATCGTTGTTTAATTTTCCTTCTAAAGAGATCTCCGAAAACACATCGTGCCCCAGAAGCTTCTCCGTCCGCCATATAATTTCATACTTGTAATCTGGAATCGGTAACACATAAAAAGCTATCACGATCATTAGCAGTGCCCGTTTCCATTTTGCTGTCATTAAGTTACCACACAGAAAGCATGCTATGCCAACAATGAACAGCATCATTGTTCCCGATGCCGACATTGCTATCAGAAGACTTCTAATTTGTGTTTCCTCCCTCCTTTTACCGTAATATTTCAGAGCTTGTAAAACTTTATACACCGCATAAAAGCAGCTTTTTTGTTGTGAAAATAAATTTTTCAACAACTGATGATTAAACTTCCGGAACGTTTAATAACCATATTATATACTGCCCATTTGTAAAAATATATTGGTGAATTGCATAAAAATGACCTACAAAAACCAGGTCATTTTGTCCTAATCTACATAGGTCATTTTTGAAATCATTACGGTTTTATAAGTGCATTTGTAATACTAAATACTAGGCTTCCTCATTCGCCACAATCGCGATGCCGAGCTCCTCCAACTGCTTCTCATCGACCGTTCCGGGCGCTTCGCTCATCAGATCCGAAGCATCCTTTACCTTCGGGAATGCCATGACATCACGGATCGAATCCGCATGTACCATATGCATAATCATTCGGTCAACGCCGTATGCCAGTCCTGCGTGGGGCGGCACACCGTAAGAGAATGCATCTAACAAGAAACCGAACTGCTCATGCGCACGCTCTTTCGTAAAGCCGAGCACCTCAAACATCTTCTCCTGAATATCGCTCTGGTGGATACGGACAGATCCTCCGCCAAGCTCCGTACCGTTGAGGACAATGTCATATGCCTTTGCACGCACACTGCCGGGATCGGAATCGATATTTGCCCAGTCCTCCTCCATCGGCATCGTGAACGGATGATGCATCGCCATAAAACGGTTCTCCTCGTCTGACCACTCAAGCAGCGGGAACTCTGTCACCCACAGGAAGTTGTACCGGTTCTCGTCCATCAGTCCAAGCTCCTCGCCGAGCTGCAGACGGAGCGCACCGAGTACATTCCATACAATCTTATTTTTATCAGCGGCAAACAGCAGCAGATCGCCGGGCTTTCCGTTCATTTTCGCAACGAGCGCAGCGAGTTCTTCCTCCGTCATAAACTTGGTAAAGGATGACTTGTAGCTGCCGTCCTCGTTGATACACAGATACGCCAGACCCTTGGCGCCACAGCCCTTTGCGTACTCTACGAGCTTGTCGATCTTCTTTCTGGGCATCGCTCCCTGTCCCTCGACATTGATACCACGGACAGAACCGCCTGCCTCAAGTGCACCGGTAAATACACCAAAGCCACAGTTTTTCACGACATCCGATACATCGCACAGCTCCATGCCGAAACGGGTATCCGGCTTGTCGCTTCCGAAGCGGTCCATCGCCTCCTGCCACGGCATACGGGGCAGCGGCAGCGTGATATCTACGCCGATCGCTTCCTTAAATACATATTTTAACAGACGCTCGTTGACGTCCAACACATCATCAATATCGACAAACGACAGCTCCATATCTGCCTGTGTGAACTCCGGCTGACGGTCTGCACGCAGATCCTCATCACGGAAACACTTGGCGATCTGGAAATAGCGGTCATAGCCGCTCGCCATCAGAAGCTGCTTGAACAACTGCGGTGACTGCGGCAGCGCATAAAAATGTCCCGGATGGATACGTGACGGCACAAGGTAATCGCGCGCGCCCTCCGGTGTGGATTTACATAAAATCGGTGTCTCGATCTCAAGGAATCCCTCTTTTGACATGAAATCGCGCATCAGCATGAGTACGCGGCTGCGCAGCATAAGGTTCCTCTGGATATCCGGTCTGCGCAGGTCAAGATAGCGGTATTTCAGTCTCGTTTCCTCGTTCGTCTTGCTGTTCTCCTCAATGTGGAACGGCGGTGTCTCGGACTCCGACAAAATGCGAAGATCTGTCGCGATGATCTCGATATCTCCGGTCTTTAAGTTTTCGTTGACGGCTGCGGTACGTTTCTGGACAGTTCCTACCACGGCGATGACATACTCGCTGCGCAGGCTGCCCGCCTTTTCAAAGCCAGCCGTGCCGATCTGCGGCTCGTCAAATACGATCTGCAACAGACCACTGCGGTCTCTGAGATCTACAAAGATCAGACTTCCTAAATTTCTACGTTTCTGCACCCAGCCCATGACTGTGACGGTCTCACCGATGTTGGCATTCGATACCTCCGTACATCTGTGGGTTCTGTGCAGACCCTGCATTGATTCACTCATAATTAACCTCCTGATGACCGCTGTACTGGCACGATACATCCAGCACGGGTCTATAATTTACTACAACATCCAAATTACTTATTGAAAAACTCCTCGAACTCCTCGTAGCCCTCTGCGGTGAGTTTTTCTTTCTGGAATTTCTTGTTTTTATTCATGCGGACGACAAGAATCTGCTTACCCTCGGCACGCTCTGCCTGCGCCTTTCCGATCACCTCCACCAGCTTGTCTGACGGATAACCCTTTTCGATCAGATATGCCTTTTTCGCAGGCTGTGTCGGGATCTTGAAGTTGTTCTCCATGAGCAGCAGTACAATGCGCTCAAAGCCGATCGAAAATCCGCACGCGGGCACATCATTTCCGGTGAAACGTCCGATCATCTTGTCGTAACGTCCGCCACCGCCGCATGCAGCGCCAAGCTGCGGCATCACGATCTCAAAGATCGTACCTGTATAATAACCCATGCCGCGCACCAGTGTCGGGTCAAAGACCAGTTCGAATTTGGCAGTTTTTGTCGCCTCGACTGTAGAAATGATCTCCTGCAAATTCTCGTACACGCCATCTTCGAGATAACCAGCTAATGTGTCTGCCAGATACTTCAGTCCGTTGTCAGCGGCTGCCACGCCATCAAACAGTCCGAGATATTTTTCGATCGCCGCGGTGTCAAAGCCCTCTTTTTCCAGCTCTGCTGCTACACCCTCTCTGCCGATCTTGTCCATTTTATCGAGGATAATGCATACGGTATCAAATGCATCCTCCGGAAATCCGCTGTAAAGTGCCATCGCCTTTAAAATCCGGCGCTCGTTGATATGGATCTCAAAATCCGTAAAGCCAATGCGTCCGATCGTCGTCGTCGTCGCTAAGATCAGCTCGATCTCCGCGAGATTGCTCGGCTCACCCAGTATATCGATATCGCACTGCATAAACTGACGGTAACGCCCTCTCTGCGGACGATCCGCACGCCATACGTTACCCATCTGAAGCGCCTTGAACGGTGCGGGCAGATCATTTGCATTATTGGAATAAAAACGTGCCAGCGGAACAGTCAGGTCATAGCGCATACCGAAGTCTACGACATCTGCCTCCTCCTTTGCCTGATCCAGCTTTAATTTTTCTCCGCGCTTTAAGATCTTAAAGATCAGCTTTTCATTCTCACCACCCTGTTTGCTGGAGAGATTGCCGATGTTCTCCATACACGGTGTCTCGATCGGAGTAAAGCCAAAGCTGCGGTACGTGTCCTTAATCACGCCCTGCACATAATCTCTGATCTGCATCTCCTCAGGCAGAATATCCTTCATGCCGTTTACCGGCTTTTTACTCAGTGCCATTTGATTTCCTCCATAAGTCATAGTTCTTCCTATTCATACAGAGTCTATTATACGTTCCGCTTCCGCAAACGTCAAGGAACTGTCCAAACTTTATAGCAGAACTGTCAAATACAGCCGTTTTCCGTCCGGACTGGCAGCGCGGATCGTACCCTTATGCGCCGTGACGATCGCCTGTGCCACGGCAAGCCCGATCCCCGATCCACCGGTTTTAGAGCTTCTGGATGCATCAGAGCGGTAAAAGCGCCCGAACAGCTCCGGCTTGTCGCCGGGTGTAAGTCCCTGCGCCTCATTGCTGACCTCCAAAACAATCTGCCGCCCCTTTTTATACAGTTTTACATCAATCGTACTGCCCTGCGTCGCGTACTTGGTCGCATTGTCCAGCAAAATGCCAGTCAACTGGCGGATCCGGCTCTCCTCGCCGTGATAATTCAGGGCATCCGTGATCTGCAATTCGATCCGCAGCTCCCGCGTCTGTGCCACGGAAGTGAAACCCTGTACCGTGTCATAAACCGCCTCGGAGAGATCGAAATTTTCCTTTTTCAGACATCCATTTTCCTCATCCATGCGCGCCAGCGTGATAAGCTGATTTGTCAGCCCGCTCAGGCGATGGATCTGGTTATGGATGCTGCCTGTCCACTCGTTCTCCCCATTTTCCATCTCGATGATCTCTACGTTTGCATCGATGATCGTGAGCGGGGTCTTGAGCTCATGTCCCGCATCCGTGATAAACTGCTTTTGTTTTTCGTAGCTCTCGCGCACCGGACGCAGCACGATACCGGATGCGAGCAGCACCAGCAGAAAAACAGCCGCATAACCGGCAAGAGACATCAGCACGCTCACTGCCAATGTCGAGGAAAAGACGTTCAGCTCCGCCTCGCAGTCTACGAATACGACCATCGTTCCGTCCTGCGTCTGCACACTCCGATAGCGGTAATCTCCGTAAAAGCCGCAGGTCTTTCCTCGTTCTGCCACGGACTGCCCGTAGGCTAACGCCTGCGATTCCTCCACCGATGCGATATGGTCGAGATCGATGATCTGCGCCTCCCCATCTGTCACCAGCACAGAAAAATAGCGCGTCGTATAGGGCGTCTCGGCGGGCATCTCTTTATCTGTCATTCCTCCGCCGCCCATGCCCCGATCCGGCGCTCCTTTATCTGAAGATTCCTGATCTGTAGTTTTCTGATCTGTAGACGCAGTTTCCGTTTTTTTCTGCGACGGCTTTTTCCGGTTGTCCGGCTGATCCTGCGGCTTTTTTGTCTCAAAATGCCCGTCGTGATCCGCGACCATATGCGTCAGACGGTCGGCATCCTCGATCAGATGGTAGAAATTCAATAGATTCATCCCGCCGATCATTACAAATAACACGACAAAAGTCGCTGCCATCGCGGCAGCAACAGCTCCAACATCTGATATTCTTTATTCGGGAGGCGGACGCTGCCCGCATCGGTCGACAGCTCAAAGCTCGCCTGATCCAGTATCAGATTGCCGAGTCTCAAATGCACATCCTTTGCCTCCTTCTGTCTTCTCGTGATCGCACGGATGCGCGCGAGCAGCTCTTTAAATCAGCACAGGGAGCGCTGATCCACGCTCCCGAAGCTTTTTTAAGACTGTGATACCATCCATCCCCGGCATCATGACATCTAAGATCGCACCGTCGTAATTGTCCGCCTGCAAATAATCCCACGCATCGATTCCGTTATCGACCACATCGACCGCATAATGGTTATGCTCTAAGATCACCTTGAGCGCTCCGGATAGTTCTTTTTCGTCCTCTGCCAGTAAAAGTCTCATCTGTTATTTACACTTCACTTTCTTGATTGTTGAATAGCTGCCGTATACTTTTTCACCGTTGACCTTCTCATAGGCGCGCACCTTGATCTGATAGGTCTTGCCGCTCTTTAATCCGGTCAGCGTCTTGCTCAGCGTATCCTCGGAGGTTACGGTCGTATACTGCCAGCTGCCGTCCGGAAGCGCCGAAGGTGTCTGGCTCGTCGATGTATCAGTCGTCGCAGCCTGCGCCTCGGTTTTTCCGCTCTTAATCACTGCACTTCCTGCCACCGCCGATACTGCAACACCCGCTGCCAGTGCGATCGCCAATAATTGTTGTTTTCCTCTCAATTTTCGAATTATCATAATCTGTACCTGCCTTTCTGAACAAATGATTCCTGCGTTGTGCCGTTTTTGTTGCGCTTGTGTTTGTTTGTTGTTCTTTGTTCTAAAAGCAGGATACAATATGAACCTTAAATGGGGCTTAAGTCCGGAAAATTTTTGCAGAAATATTTAATAATAGCGAATTTCCCGACTTTTCATTGACAGATCGCTCCATCTATCGTATGATACATCCATAAAAAGAAATGGGTTTTCACCGTACAGTCTATGACTCAGGCGGGCTACTCGTTTCTTTTTTTATTGTTGTAAAATCATACAGATATTTTTTCCCATCCTCGGCATGTCTCACCAGCATAATCGCTGTGAAAATATTATATCGTTCCAACACTCCTTCATTATTATATACCGGAATACCAAAGCGGATCTTATATCTATACCACCCGAATTTCGCATCTTTTGCATGCTTCTTTTCCTGATTCTCCTGCCACAGTTTTTCAGCCGGAAGCGCGATTTGTATGAGTTCCGGTATTGCCTGCGCCGCATTTGCTTTTGCCACTCTCCGCGGTCCTTTCAACGCAATCCGGCTTTCAGAATTCGCATATTCATCCGGAAAATCTGTATCAATAAAGATCTTTTCAGAGCAGTATGTGATCTCGTAACATTCGCCAATATAGCTCTTTAAGTAATTCTCAACTTCTTTCCAGTCGGCCCGCGACAATCCCTTAAAACGCTTATCATTGATCAGCACAATATGATTGCCATCCGCATCGCGGACAACTGTCACATTACGTTCCAGATCCGGACGGCTTTTATCTTCCCTTTTTTCGAGAGATAATAATTCAAAATATCTAAGCAGTGACCTCTGCATCTGGATATCACTTTTTCTAAAGCACGTTATCATATAGTTTTCTTCAAAACTATATTCCACGGATCTGTCACTTTTACTGTTATTTTCTTCACACAAAAGATCCCATACCGTTTTTTACAAGTATGCTTACTATTTTCTCCCATATATAATTCCCATTCCACTAATCATCCACGGAGTGGTCACAAAACCCGGAATAAAATCAAGCTTCTTTTCCAGATTTCCGATGTAATGGATCTCGGAAATGCCCTCTGCCTTTAATGTGCGCACAAACTCGTCCATATCTCCGTAGAGTGCTTTCTGCGAAAACATATCCTGAAACGAGAATACACCGCCCTTTTTCACGACCCGGAGCGCCTCCCGCACGACATCGCGTTTGTCCTTCGCCGAGCGGACTTCATGGAATACAAAGTTGCTCACTGCCGCATCAAACGTACCATCCGCGTAATCCAGCTTTGCGGCATCTCCCTTCTGGAACGATACACGGTCTGAAACGCCCTCGATGCGCGCATTTTTCTCACACTGCTCCTTGGCGTAGCTCCATTCCACGCCCCAGTAATCCATCGCCGTGATCTGTGCCTTCGGAAACGCTTTCGCACATCTTACAGTCAGCGCAGCCGCTCCGCATCCGATGTCGAGCAGCGTTCCTTCGCCGTCCCAGTCCAGATGCTCCACCAGATGCTCATGTACGCCTGCCATCATATTGCCCTTACCGAACGCAAACCGCTCATGGCAGAGAAACATATAGACTGCCATACAGAGCGTAATTGCACAGACCACGCCCGCAATCACCGTAATCACGGGCTTTCCAATCGTGATCTGCAATACCACCGCGGCGACAAGAAATACTGCTGCAAGCCCAAACAGCAGATATAATGCTTTCTCCGGTACCCAGTTTCCGTAATTTGTCTTTTCTTTCATTCTTTTGATCCTCCTCAATCAAGCTTTTGGTCATGAGCACATAACAAATGTGTAAAACTGTTATGTTTGGCAACAGAAAAAGCCTACCGCATTATCTGCGATAGACTTCTTTTTGTTCGTTCAGATATTTGATCAATGCCGCCGTTCCCGCATCGGCGTGTACGCCGATCTCTCTGGCAAGTTGTACTCTCTCTTCCACAGTGTAGTCTCCTTTAATCAGTTCCAGATAGCCCTGAAGCCTCATGGATACCAAAATTTCAATCAGCTTTTTATCCGGACTGGCATCCATGTATTTTGAAAAAAATCCGGTAAACGCCGCCTGCATCTGCTGCTCAATCTGCCGCCGGAATCCCTCATACCTGCTGCCTGCACACCGATCCATCAGAATGATCGCCTCCGTCCGGTGCTCGGAAAGATATTCCATGATCTGCCGCTCATTATCGTCTCCGGTCGTGACTCCCGCCGCCTTGCAGATGTCGCGGAGACTGGCTTTTGCATAGCCTTTTTCCAAAAACTCTGCCCTGCCGGACGCTAACAATTTTTGTTCCGTTTGTTTTCTGCGCTCATCTTCCATAACACTCGTTATGTTAGCATAGACTAACCATTTTGTCAACTCTGCTTTTTCTTGAATTTTCCAAAAAAATAGACTATAATGTGACCATCTGTACAAAGGAGTAATTATATGAACTACGACGAAAATATTTTTAAGGAAAAAGCCAACCGGAAGGTTCGTAAAATCTGGATCATATTTGCGGTATTATTATGCGCAAACTACGGCGCAGATGTCTCGAACGGTCTGTATCCGGTTTCTAACTATCTGATCTTTATACTGCTTTGCTGGATTCCGATTATCACGGGCGAGATCCTGTTGCGCGTAAAAGGCTTTGCCAGCGAATATTACAAATATGACCTTGCGATCGGCTACAGTATTTTTTACCTGTTTCTCGTATGTACGAGCCGATCCATGATCGCTTTCACCTATATTCTTCCGGTTACAAGCCTTCTGGTGATCTATAAAAACCGGAGCTTTATGATCAAATGCGGCATCGGCAACTGCATCGGCCTTATCGCCACCGCTGTCTACCGCTACATGGCAGGCTTTCAGTCCGCCGACAACATCAAGGATTATCAGTTGGAGCTTTCCTGTCTGGTGCTGTGTTACATCTGTTATGTCATGTCGATCCGCCACTTAAATGAGGCTGACGGCGCCTTGACGGACAGCATCAAGGATGATCTGCACCGCGTTGTGACGACCGTCGAGAAGGTCAAAACTGCCAGCAATACCGTTATGGACGGCATCACAGTCGTTCAGGAGCTTGCTACTGAGAACAAGCACGGCTCCGATCTGGTGGTGCTTGGCATGAACAAGCTCTCGGATAACAATATACAGCTTCAGGAGCACACCAACTCATCGCTCGACATGACGACCGGCATCAACGATCAGGTACAGAATGTCAATGCGCTGATCAACGATATGGTTACCCTCGCTACGCAGTCCAGCGAACATGCCAAGAGCAGCTCTTCCGACCTTGACAGCCTGTTACATACTGCCCATACGATGTCCGATCTTTCTACAGAGGTCGAGCATGTGTTAGGCGACTTCAAGAAGCAGTTCGAAACGGTAAAACAGGAGACAGGAACGATTGAGGAGATCTCATCCCAGACAAACCTCTTAGCACTGAATGCGTCCATCGAAGCAGCGCGCGCCGGTGATGCAGGTAAGGGCTTTGCCGTTGTTGCGGAGGAGATCCGTACATTGAGCACGGAGACCAAAGAATCATCCGGTCAGATCAAGAAAGCGCTGGTGGAATTGCAGAATACGTCTGATAAAATGACGCAGTCCATCGAGCAGACACTGGAGCTGATCCAGCAGACATTGCAGAAAATCACCCAGACAGATCAAAATGTCGAACAGATCAACGCGGATTCCATTCAGCTTGGTCAGCATATAGAAGTCGTGGATACTGCCATGAAAGAGGTCGAGACCTCAAACCGGCATCTCGTAAATAATATGGAGCAGATCTCCCAGATCGTTTCTGAAATGCTAAGCTGCGTGACCGACTCTGACGAGACGAGCAAGCGGATGGTCAGCAAATACGATGAGAGTGCGACCAACATCGATAAAATCGAGGAGACACTGGAGGCACTCATGTGCGAGCTCGGTATCGGCGGATTTATGGGTATCGAGGATGTTGTCCCCGGCATGAAGGTTGACCTGTTTGTCAAAGACAGTGCCGCTGGAAGTGCAGCCCGAAAGACCTACCGCGGCGAGCTTCTCCGGCACAACAACAATCAGTTGGTGATCTCACTGGAGGATCACCCTTCACTTTCGGGACAAAGCGATTGCAATATCCAGATCACTGCCGGAAATGTGCTGTATTGCTGGAATCATGTCTCCATTGATGCTTCGGATGCGACCAGCTATACGATCACGGTAAATTCGCCGGCGAAGATCAACAACCGCCGGAAATATCCGCGCATGGACATCTCCAATGCCTGCCGGATCAATGTCGCCGACCACAGCTATAGCGGCAGATTGTACAACATCAGCGCCAACGGTTTTGCTTTTATCTGTGCAGATAAATTTTTTGCCGATGCCAAGGGAGAGATGCTCTCGATCGAGATCCAGAACTTTGATCTGCCTTCCCACAACCGTCTGGATGGCCGCATCATCCGTTGTTCGGAAAACGAGAGTGTGTACATTGTCGGCTGCCAGATGCCGGATGATGATCCCGCCATTATGGAGTATGTAAACGAAAAACTGGGCACGGAAAACTGATTGATTTGTGAAAAAACGCTCCGCGAGGATGCGCACCTCGCGGAGATGAAGTATATGCTTCGCATACCGCTCGGGCGCGAAAGAGTCGCAAGCGACTCTTTATTTTTTGTCTTAGATTCAGCAGTAGTCCTTCACATACTCCGCAAAATATGGCAATGCCAGTGATATAAATCCCTGCCGTGAATTTAATATCCCTCTTTTTATCAGCCGGTCTCTGTACATAGAATAATTTCCTGATCGCGCTCCCATAAGGTTGAGTACTTCTTCACGCTTATATTCTTCCTTTTCTGTTAAAAGACTTACCAGAAAACGATCCATTTCGGTCATTTCTTCCCATATTTTTTCATAGGAATATGCAAACAATTCTGCCTTTAGTTTCGGTAAAATATCTTCCAATGATTCCGTGTCTTTTTTCTTAAAACACAATACTCCCAATTCCTGAAACGCATATGCATAGCCCTTTGTTATTTTTGACATTTCCCGCGCCTGCCCAATGTCTATATGAAGTTTGCTTCGATACATTTCGGTCATTCTGATCATATTAAGCGGTTCCGTTTTGACCGTTGCGGCTCTTCTAAAAAACGTAAGATTTTTGACATTACTGAGCTCCTGAATATTTTCATACAAGCCTGTACACACAAAATATACCGGATATCCTGCTCTAAGCCATCTGCCGTATTCCGACGCAAATTTAACCATTTCTTCTGATTTAGAGACTTCGTCTATACCTATCAATATTTTTTTGCCTTTTTTCTGAACCGCCTGGATCATTGTTTCGACCGCTACACCAATATCAAAGAAGTCATTACTTTTCTCTTTTGTATAGCCCAATCCTCCACCTTCGCCAAGATAACCGTTTTTCCCGAACCTCTTACTCCGGTTACCTTATATACAGACTCCGATGGATGCTCATATACAAAATTTTCCAATATTTCGTCTGTCTGATCCGTATGGATGTATGTGTTTTCCGGAGTCTTGCTAAATGTTGTCGTAAACGGATTCTGCATACCGGCACCTCGCTTTATACTTTTTTCATTCCTTTATATTTTTTTATAGTATTTTATACTTTTTCTATTATTTTATACTTTTTTATAGTTTTTAGCAAGATTGATTGAAAAACTCCATATAGCGAACCTCAAAATAGATACTGATACTTCCGCATCTGTTGAAATATAATCGTTTCTACTCTCCCTCTTTCTTCGTCGGAATAAATTCCGGCGCTATCCATAAGTTTGCTCACATCACTCCTTGTAAACGAAAACTTCAAGTGATAACCGTACAGCTTTTCCGCTGCATCAAGTGCCTCCTCAAAGCTGGAACAGACCGTCTTTGCCTGTACTTCAGCCAACATAATCGTCGGATCGACACCGAGTGGATAGTCCAACGATGTATCCGACATAAGCCCTGCTCCCTGATCAAAGAAAGGACAAAGCGCCGTTTTTCCCTGTCCGTTCATAAGGACTGCGATATTATGCATATGCCTGTCCTCATTTAAGAAAAAAGCGTCAATCGTCAGCAGCTTGCTGAAATACTCACCAAAATTTTTAAGCTCTGTTAATTGCTCTACCTGCTCCACCACAAACTCTACTCTGTCTTCTGTTTCAGGAATGTGCCACACATCTTCCATAAAATTCCTGTTATATCTTGTTTTATATAATCTCTGGAGCGTAACAATCTGCCAATCAGCCTTGAGAAAATCATTACTTTTGGCACCGTTAAAAATCTGTCTTTTATACTTGATCTGTTCCAGCTCATATACGACAAATTCATTCTTATCTAACGTGGATTTTTTCAAAAGCTGCGATATGACATACTCCGCAAGCCCCTCATATCCTGTATAATCCGCCTTATACCAGACGCCATCGCACTCCCATTTTAGCTGGTTGCCTTTGGATGAATGCCTATCGAATTGCCTGACATGATCTTCAAATAATTCAACCATTTCTCACCTCTCGATTAAAATCCAAAAATCGTCCTCTGCCATTCTCCCCTGCGTTTTCCCAATAATAAGCATCGGATCATAAAAAGGAATCCCCAATGCCTCCAACTGGATCTTCATTTTATCTCTTGTTTCGGGAAAACATCTCGATTTTAAAAATTCCCCGAAATCTTCATAGGTCGGCTCACTGTTGGCACCAAACGCCCGAAACATAATGTTTCTCACATAATTTTTGATCCATATCTTTTCATTCATTTCATCCACATCGATCAATGTGCACTTCTTGTTTTTATACATATACCACATTCTCAACGGATACTTCGGCGCAGGTATCTCCCTTGTCTCCAACCACTCCTCATGCTCTGACAATAGATCCATCAGCAATACAACCGGACCCGTTATTTTTTTCTCACTGGTTTCCCAACGCTCCAACGTCGGCTTTGACACACCCAGTAATTTTGCAAATTCTTTTTGTGTCATTCCCAGCTTCTTCCGAAAGCCTTTCAACTCGTCTGCCGTTATCGCATCCGATACATTGTAATTTTTCATTACATCACCTCAAATATATTAAACCATCAAAATGATGATTTGTAAATAATTTTTACCATCATTTTAATGGTTTATACATGAGGATCAAATTTTATATTTCTAATAGTTCCTTCTTACGCTTCCTGATCCCTACTATATTATATATTACCCTGCCACAGTTGATGCAACAAGCTCCAGATCTCCCGCAAACTGCATCACTTTCTTATTCCGAACCTTCTATTCCCAGATTTCCGCTCCCAGAGATTCAATAAATGCACTCAGCTCCTCTGCCATCTGCTCTGCCTCGCGCGCCCTGACATGACCGGGCGTTCCCTTTCCGTTATTGCTGTAAAGGAAATGATGTACCTTCGGGCTTGCGATATGCTTACACACCTCATCGATCGCCTCATCCCAGTGCGCATCATGGTTCAGGATCGTTGTCGCCAGAATGATCGTCGCATCGGGATATTTTCTGCGGATATTGCGGACGAACATGTCATAGTGCACTTTCCAGTACAGTGCTTTTTCTCCCTTGGGCTCCCGCGCCATATAATCGTCGGGATGATTGTCATTCTGTCCGAGTGCGATGATGACCTCTCCTGCGGAGACGCTGTCTCCATAGACCTCTATGCGGCGGCTGTGCGCCGGTGGCGGATCTAAAAGCTGTGCGCCGTCTGCCAGCTCCAATTCATGGATGATGAGATAATGACAGGCATCCATGCGCTTAAAAATCATGCATTCATGCTCCGTGCAGCCGGTGTCTGCAACAGGAATCTCTATCGTCTGTCTGCCGCTCATTTCCAGTGCAACGGTATGCTGCTGCCCGTCCAGCATGTATCCGATATAGTTATTCCAGTAGGCATGTCTGTTTTCCACCGTCACCCTGAGGATGTCACCGGTGAAACGAAACGTCACAAAGCTGCACGGAAATACCATGAGCGGTGCTTTCGGATCGGAAAAATCGATGCGTCCGCTGTAGCGGAGTTTGCCTTGATCCGGTGTAATTTTCATTCTTTTTCCTCCTGTTTTGCCCAAAAAAGGGCGCAAAAAACCAAGGCATCCATCTCCGGTCTTCTGCCATGAGGAGAGGGATGCCGCTTTGTTTTCCCCTTTCGGGGCGGCCGCAGAACTTCTGCAGCCACTGATTAAGAAATATAAAAAAGGGAGACTAAAAAAAGAAATAACTATCTTCTGCCGAGTTCTGTATCTGCCTCTCTGACCACGCTGTGATCCTTGATATAGTCAATGATCTCGTCTAACTGTGTAAATGCCAGTCCTACATAGCTGTCGGCTGCGCCATAATATACTGCAATCTTTCCTGTCTCTGCGTCATGGATTGTCGCACAGGGGAAACATACATTGGGCACAAATCCGCGCTCCTCATACCATTCCTCCGGCGTGAGCAGGAAGTTCTCACAGCGGTATAATACCTTGGAGGGTTCATTGATATCGAGAATCGCACCGCCGATCGAGTACACATATCCGTTGCAGGTTCCACTCACACCGTGATAGAACAGCAGCCAGCCCTCACTGGTCTCGATGGGGGCTGCGCCTCCGCCGATCTTTAAAGACTCCCACCATTCCGGGTTCTTTCCCATCACATGGCGGTGCTTTCCCCAGTATACGAGATCCGGACTCTCGCTGATGAAAATGTCACCAAACGGTGTGTGTCCGCTGTCCGACGGTCTCGAAAGCATCATGAAGTTTCCATTGACCTTCCGGGGGAATAAAACCGCATTTCTGTTGAACGGCAGGAACGGATTTTCTATGCGTATACCGGCATGAACGGCTCGCCGTTCTCATCCACGAAGGGGATTTTTTCCTTATCAAATTCCCAATGGATCGCGTCCTCGCTTCTTCCGAGATAGATGTACGGGATTCCGTTCGTCTGCTCCCCGCGGAACACGCCGATAAATTTTCCTTCATAGGGCACGACTGCACTGTTGAAGATCCGCGCAACGCCCTCTACCGGATTTCTTCCGATAATGGAATTCTCGCTGTAACGCCAGATCGGTGCGCCTTTTAAATCTGCGGGTTTCTCCTGCCACGGTACGTTCGGCACCGCAGGCGCGAGCATTCTATATTTTGACATATTGTTTTCCTCCACCAATTTTACTGTTTGCTTAAAAATTCCAGATTCTTTGCGATCAGCTCACATCTCTGTGCCACGCACTCCACGGAACGTCCCGGATCAGCCGGCGTATGGAACACGTAATCGGTCAGACGGTCGATCAGCATGCCCGAAGGCTCTGCGATCACCTTTGATGGATCATCCAGCGCTGTCGCAAATGCATAAATGACATAGCGCAGTCCTGCTGCCGTATTCCGCACGCCGTGTGCAATGTGAATCCAGCCCTTGTCGGTCTTGATCGGTGTCGCACCGGCACCGTTTTTCGCCTCTGTGATCGTGTGGTACTTGCGCAGTGACGTCATTTTCTCCTCGTCGATCACCGCGTGTGTAATATCATCGCACAGTCCGAAGCCGATTCCGCCGCCGCTTCCGGTCTCAATGAAATCGTCCATCGGACGGGTGTAGAACGCATATTTGCCGTTTACAAACTCTGGATGAAGCACCACATTCCGCTGCTGCGGGGAGCGGAGTGTCTTTAAGTTATCCAGACGCTCCCAGTGCTTTAAATCCTTCGTGCGGACAATTCCGGCTGCCGCCACTGCCGCAGACAGGTCATTGACACTGGTATCCTTGCTCTCAGAGCAGAACACGCCGTAGATATAGCCGTCCTCGTGTTTCGTCAGACGCATATCATAGACGTTTGTCTCGTCCAATGCGATCGGCACACCGCTCTCATTGTAAGAGAATCCTGACTTCTCAGTCATCCACTTTACAAAAATGATAGATGCCTGCTTCTGTGTATCATCAATATCCGCATTGATACCAAAGTTATAGTCAGGGCCTGCAGACGCATACTGCTTGCCATCTACAGTGATCGGGAATGACATATAGCCGATATCCTCACCGTTATCACCTGCATCTCTCATCTGTGAGTATGCCCATGAACCAAGTACCATACAGCCGATCTTTCCGCTGTTGATCATGCCCTTGCAGCCTTCCCAGTCAGTTGTGGTATAATCATCCTCAGTCAGACCCTCTGCAACTGCATCATAAAGGATCTTGTATACGTTGTAAGCGCCACTGCCATCACCGGGATCTGTGAAAGGATTGCTGGTGTGCAGGAATTTCTGGTTGAAGTAAGTAGCATCTCCGGTAGCACTTCCGCTGATGTATGCATCCCATGCACCCATTGTCCATCCTTCTGCGTAGTTCGTGTACAGAGGAATCACATCGCCGTTAAACTTGTCTTTGATTGCCTTTAATGCTGTAAGGAACTCTGCGGGAGTCTTGGGCAGCTCAGTCACGCCAGCCTCCTCAAAGATACGCTTGTTGTAAACAATACCCTGTGCAGTACCGGTAGAAGCAACGCCGTATACCTGTCCGTCGTAAGCCCACTCGCTTGCGAAACGAATCTGCTGGCTCATTGTATCAACATCACCATAAGGCATAAAGTATTCAGGAAGATCGCCCTTGTCTACTGCGGGGATCATCATGATGTCGCCCCAGTCACCGCCCTGTAAACGAAGCAGTGCGCTCTCTGCATAGTTGGTATCGGTAGAAACCTCAACCGTGATGTTCGGATACAGCTCGTTGAAATCTGCAAGGTACTGATCCCATGTCTTTCCGGGATAATCAGCTCCCTGAAGATCTGTTCTATGGTTAAAAACAGTAATGGCAGCCGACAGGTCTGTGCAATCTTCTCCAAGCTTCAGATCTGCGTAAGAGATCAGGCTGCTGTCTGCGGCTTCATCAGCTGCTGCATCACTTGTATCTGCTGCTGCATCATCGGTTGCTGCCGCGTCATCTGCGGGTGTTGTGCCGGCGCTTGATCCGCATCCTGCGAGCGATGCCGCCATGGTAGCTGCCAGACAAACAGCTAAGAACTTTTTCATTTTCATTGTTATAATCCACCTTTCTGCGAAAGGCACCAATGCGTCATGAAACATTTCGGCTGCCTTTCACTTTTCTAA
>CAKRFN010000004.1 GCA_934320655.1 uncultured Eubacterium sp. | reverse complement strand
AAAGTAGTTCCGTTCGACTTGCATGTGTTAAGCACGCCGCCAGCGTTCATCCTGAGCCAGGATCAAACTCTCATGTTCGAGTATGAGCACTTAATGACCGTATTTTGGTCATTTACGTGCGATCCGTGCATGACCACTTAACGAGGTATTCTCGAGTTTAGTTGTCATGCTAAAAGTTTGTTCTTGGTCATTCAAAAGCTTGGCTTTTTTATAACCGTTTTACTGTTTTTATAAAGTGTTCACAATTTCACTTCGAAAAAGCCGCTCGATTCCGTTTTACTTCATCTCGCTGTTTGGCATTCGCCAAACCCGCCTGTCATCATCTGCATTTCGTCAAATAAATTTGACTCTCCGCATCTGATTTCCAGTCTGCTTTTTCTCGTTTTTTTCAAATCTTTCAAGGTTATTTCACTGTTCAGTTATCAAGGTTCTTTGTTCTCTGTCTCACGCAACAGCTTTTATATATTACCAAAGTTGTCATCATTTGTCAAGAACTTTTTTTATTTATTTTTTGCTGACCGGCTGATCTGTTTCCCAGTCGCACGCGACAGCTTGTCTATAATATCATCTGATTCGACAGTTGTCAACACCTTTTTTCAATTTTTTTAAATATAATCAGATATATACGGAATCTTATGAAACAGCACATCATCGAACCGCTCGACTGCCTCCGGTCTGCCCTCGATGCGTTCCAACTGGTACAGGCGCTCCGCTGTCTTGTAACCGAGCAGCAGCGTCGTGAATGTGCCGATCTCCATCTTCAGCCGATACTCCGCCGGTTCATGCGTCAGACTGCATCTGCCATCCGAAAAGCACAGCCGGAAGGTGCGGTTGTTCCACGGGAGCAGATGATCCTCGATATCCAGCTCCATATATAACGTACCGCCATCCGGATCACACGGATAGTCTTTGAGAAATCCCTCTACATCTATAATGCGCCCCATTGCATACGGGCGGATCGTTTCTTTAATATCTCCGTCGTCCATCTCAAATGCGATCGGCTCACTGAAATATGTATTGCCGTGCACTTCATCGATCATCGAATCATGCGCATGGATATATTCCCATAAGCCCTTTTTCGCCTCACGGTTCAGATAAATCATTTCTTTAATGTGCATAATATCATTTTTGATTAGATAAACCATAAATCCGCACGGTTTATCTTTCATATTATAGTAGACCGCTACATTTGTGTCGTCCTCGTCCCAGCGCCAGTATTCCTCCCATGCGAGTGCGTTGCGGAACAGACAGCCGTGCGTGATCGACGCAAAATGCGAATGCAGCTCGTGAAAATCTGTGTTATCCCAATCCACGCGGCGCACATAGCCGGGTGCCTTGACCTTGGTCGGAATCTGCCGGTCTTTGATATTGAACGAGATCTTGTTGGATATGATCTCCCATCCGAGATGGTGATAGAGCGGAATGGAATACGGGTACAGCAGCGCAAAACATTTGCCCTGACGCTTCATGTGATCCAGACTCTGAAACATCAGTTTTTTCATGATTCCCTGTCCCGTATACTCCGGATAGGTGCAGACACTCGTCACAAAGCCTACCTGAAACACTTCCCCGTATATATTCATTTTCAGCGGATAAACCGCAAACTGTGAAACCAGCGTGTCGCCGTCAAAGCAGCCCAGCACATCCGCGCGTTCCAACACTGGAAATTTAGACTGTTTGATATCCTCATCCTTCCAGCCGGTCGCTATCAGCTCGTCCTCCGTCACCTGAAACGTATAGCGCAGCAGCGCATTATACTGATCCAGATCCTTCGGCTCTAAATATCTCATCGAATAATTTTCTGCAAAATTCATGTTTTCTCCAATCCCCTCAATGCAAACAAACACCCGGTTACTCCATAAATAGTATCTCGTAACCGGATGCCCGTCAATATTATTTCCCACCATTTCGAAGATGTTTTCAATTTTTCCTCTGATGAATGATTCGTCATTATCTCACTGCACACTATCCATGCACGCAGATCTGTACAATCTCGCTCATCCACTCCCGTTGTTCACAGTCTTCCTGAATCAATTTCTGCGTAGTGTCATCCCAGTGAAAGATCCGCCTGCTGTAGGCACCTTTCTCATAATCATAACCTTCTCCACTGTCCTCATACAATTCGTAGCTTCCGTCTGCTCCGGGATAGATGTGTAAACGGATACCAGTCTGACGAATCTCGTCCGCATACTGCAGATCTCTCGCTGCCATTGGCACGATACTACCCGCCCGCACAAACAACGGAATTTTATCCAGCTCGCAAAATACGGATATCCGCTGCCCACCCTGATATTTTTTTTCCGTCCAGTAATCATACCAATCGCACCCGTCCGGCAGATATACATCCTTCGTCACACCATCGCAACGAGTCAGTTCTGCATTCGCACAGGGTTCTGTCACCGGACATACCATGAATGCATTTCCAAACATGTACTGATCATCAATCGTCAGTGTCTCTCTATCATTCCTGAAATCAAATGCCAGCAGACGCATCATTGTAGAGTCATCTGCCCATACACTGCCGGCACAGGAATAGATGTAGGGCAGCAATCGGTATCGCTGCCGGTTCGCTGCCAGCAGCGCATCATAATAAGGTTCTCCTGGCTTGCCAAAACACCACATTTCCCTGCGTACATCTGTGCCATGACTTCTGAAAACAGGCAAAAATGCTCCGAGCTGAAACCATCTGACAAACAATTCCCTATACCGTGGATCATCTAAGCCCTTATCATAATTTCCTGACCAGAACCATTCTTCTCCCTGTTTTACAAAAAATCCACCAATATCAAATGTCCAATACGGATGTCCGCTCACACAAAAATTCAATCCGTTTCGAATCTGATCCCTCATGGTATTCCAACTTGCCGATATATCTCCCGACCAGAGAATTGTTCCATATTTCTGACAGCCACAGTATCCGTTCCGTGTCAGATTTACAACCCGTTTTTGATCGGTAACGCCACGCTGTCCCTCATATATTCCCATCGCATGGTAGAGACCATATGCGTTTCCAAGCTCTGCAGGCAGCATTTTCTGGGATTGTTCCAAAAACTCCTCATACATTTTCTCCGGAACCGGCTGTTCTTCACGTGTCCATTCCGGTGTAAACGGTTCACACGAATCACACCACCAAGCATCTACGCCATACTGCTGCAGTCCTTCCTGTGTCTGATTCCAATAACACTCCCGTGCCGGCTTTAGAAATGCATCGTAAATATCCGATGCCGGCAGCAAATATCCATGCTTTTTCATCTCACGATAATTTTCACTTTGCTCATGCATACAGGGCCACAATGAAATCATAAAATGGATATTTTCTTCATGAAGCGCTGTTGTCATTTCCACTGGTGACGGAAACCGATTCTGGTCAAAGGATTTTTGTCCCCATAATTCATCCTTCCAATAATGCCAATCCAACACAATCGTATCAAGACCAACACCCCTTCTACGATATTCTGCTGCAATTCGCAATATCTCATCCTGCGTCTCATAACGTTCCTGCGACTGGATAAATCCAAACGTCCACCGTGGCAGCATCGCCGCCTTTCCAGTAAGTTTACGATAATGGGCAATTACATGGTCACATGACGGTCCATACATAAAGAAATAGTTCAGTTGTTCATCCGCTTCCGTCATAAAGAACGAATCAGATGTTGGCACATCACTGAAAATTGCGGGACTCCCGGTCGGAACGAACAATCCATAACCATTTGACGACATCAGTACCGGCATGGCAATCTTTAAATTTGCCTGATGCAGGTAGCGGACCGTTCCCCTGAGATTCAACGAACCTGTCTCATCCTGACCCAGTCCGTACAACACCTCTTCGTCCTGCCACTTCCAATAAATTCTCGTCCGGTATAACTCTTTATCAAATTCACGTGTTGCATACTCAATCACATTCTTTTTGCCATCCGGTGTATCCACTCTGCGGATCACTGCATGCTCATCAATCACCGTCCGATAAGCTGAAAACGGCTCAATACATTTACTATTCCGCTCGCGCTCCGCAAGTAAAAGTTTTCCTTTTCTGGTAAAATATTTTACAGACGCAGTTTCTCTTGAGATCTGTACCTCAAGATTCTTTGTCAATACAAAGATATTTGCATCTGTACTGATAAAATGCCATTGTCTGAAATCCGGTCTGTCCGTTATGTCTATCCCATATCCGGCTGCAAACGTGTCCTTTTTCGTATAACTGACAGCGATCACCGAATCACTCCATGGTGTAATCCGGATGAGTCCCCTTTCCGTATACAGATACAGTCCGTCTGTACGCCGTTCTTCATGTAAAATGACAAATGTTTTTTTTCTTACTACCTGCAGCATATCATCTCTCCCATCCCTGTCAGCCCTTGACTGCTCCAGCTGTCATTCCGCTCACAATATAACGCTGTCCCAGCAGATACACCACAATAACCGGCAGACTGGTCAGCAGGATATCCGCACAGATCAGATTCCAATCCATAAAATACATACCGAAAAAATTGTATACTGACAAGGTCATTGGCCATTTTTCCGAGCTTCCCAGAAAATACAGCGGCGACACAAATTCGTTCCATGTATTCAAAAATGTTAATACAAATACAGTCGCAAGTACCGGCTTTAACAGCGGCAGAATCACGGAGAAAAACAATCGCACCGAACCGCAGCCATCAATGATTGCAGCTTCATCGAGATCCAACGGTATTCTTGCGATAAAACCATGAATCAGGAATACTGAAAATGGCAGCTGCATTGCCGTATACAACAGAATAATACCCAGCTTCGTGTTGTTAATATGTAAAAACTGCATAACCTTCATCAATGCCACATAGTTAACCGGAAGTGTTATTCCGAGAGCCATGTATAAATATAAAAGTTTATTGCATTTCGTTGCATTTCTCGACAACACATATGCCGCCATAACCGCAGTCACTGCACACAGCAGCACACTCCCGACCGAATATGTCACACTGTTTCCAAAAGAGGTAAGCAGCTTGCCTTTTTCAATAACTACTGCAAAGTTTTCCCACTGAATTGGGAATGCCGGTAAGGACAAGTCCATCGCCGCCGCAGTCTGCTTATCTTTCAGCGAATTTAATATAATAATCAGCAGCGGAATCAGACAAATCAAAGAAATCACCCAGGCGGTTACATTCACACAGGTCGCATAAAATGTTTTTTTCTTTTTCATCATTCCTCCACCTCTCCCTTAGTCATCACACGGATCATGAAAAATCCGATCACAAGCATAAACAGAAACATCACTGACGACAGCGCCGTACCAACTGCATACTGCCCGGTTCCAAACTTCTTAAATACTTCTGTATAAAGAACTTCCGTTGTTGCATCGCCGGGACCACCGTTTGTAAGCGCATATATCATGTCAAATACTTTCAATCCATAAATAACATTCAACACAGTTGTTGTTGCCAATGTCGGCATCAGCAGCGGCAACGTGATCTTAAAAAACTTCTGAATACCGGACGCTCCATCGATACTTGCTGCCTCGTAATAATCCGATGAAATGCTCATAATTCCTGCAATCAGTATGGTCATGATATAACCGGTACCACGCCATACATCAACTGCAATGACCGTCCCGAATGCATATTTTGTGCTTGTCAGCCACTGCACAGCCAGACTATCCAGTCCGATTGCACGTAAAAAAGTATTCAGTATACCGGTTGACGGATTTAATATGGAAGAAAATACCAGACCAATAATCAGCGTTGATAAAACAGACGGCATAAACATCACACCTCTATGAAAATTCAACATCTTAACTGACTTTGTAAGCAAAACGGCAAGTAACAGACCTAGTACGTTTTTCAATACTGTAGTAAGCAGCGTAAACATCAGCGTATTGGTGATAATTTTCGTATAGTTCTCATCTGCAGAAAAAATAAGTCTGAAATTCTTCAAGCCAACAAAGTGAAGATCAGTCGTATAAGCCGACCAGTCTGTAAACGAATATCCGATTCCGATCAGACTTGGTACAACAAATAATGCTGTATAGATAACCAAAGCACTGATCGCAAACCAGATAGGATATGTTTTCCCATTTCTCATAGCAAACGAATCCTCCTACTTAAAAAACAGCCGGTATATGATGATACCGGCTGTTTAAATCTTGCAATTCAATCAGGCAATCAGTTCCATGCCGGATCTCCCGCCGCCTGTGCCTGCTCTGTGCGACCCTTGTCAATATTCTTAAGCACCTCATCCGGTGTCAAATCTCCTAAGAACATGGCAGACAAGTAGTTTCCGATATCCATCCACTGCGGATTGACATATTTTACAGCGGTCTGATATACCGTTGCCTGTTTACTGCTGTAAGTATCGTAAAACTCCTTTACGGGTCCTGCATATGCAGTCGGTGCATTGGAATAGGGCAGCTTATTGAATTTGCTTACATTCTCAGTGAGATATGCAAGGCTGTCATCAGATGCCAGATATGCGAGATACTGCTGTGCCTCCTTCGCATTCTTGGAACCAGAATATACAAATCTTGCCGGTCCTGCCGGATTCACATTCAAAGTCTGATTATCAGCTAACGGCATTACGAAATATCCGATATCATCGCGCTTGAGATCTCCGCCGATTGCTTCTACTTCATCACCAAAGCCCTGATTTGCAATGGTCATGGCATACTGACCGGAAGCAATATTCTGTGCTGCATTTGCATACTGGTTAGACATATAATCCTCTCCCCAATATCCCTGATCAATCATAGCCTGCATCTGCTCTAAAATTGTTTTCATCGTTGCATTCTCTGCAAATGTTGTCTCATTGCTGTTCAGCTTGTCAGCCGTTCCGGGTTCTGCAGTCTCAATGCCTACGCAGCTCTCTGGGAACCACAGCGTATGATGCCAGCCGTCTGAAACAGCCTCATAGATCGGTGTCACACCTGAATCAAGAATCTTGCTGCATGCATCCTCAAAACTTGCAAAATCTGTGGGAACATCTATTCCCAGCTTGTCAAATAACACTTTATTATAGGCAACCGCCCATACTGCAGATACATCCTGAATCGGCTGTCCATATAATTTCCCGTCTACACTCAGTTCCTCTGCTGCCAGTTTATCAACATTTCCAGCCCAGCTCTCACCACTTAAATCTACCGCGTTCTTTTCCACATTAAACTGCGTCTGAATATCAAATTTACCACTCTGTGCAGCAAAGATATCCGTACATTCTCCTGTATTCAATTTTGTTGTCAACAGATTTGTGTACTGATCAGAAGGAACAATCTGATAATCAATCTTGATACCTGTCTCCTCTGTAAACTTCTCAGCCAGTTCCATTTCTGCATCCTGAATCCAGTCCTGACTTGCCATCACAGATAATGTGACATCGCTCTTCGCATCATCGGATGAATCATCTGATGAATCCTTCGCGTCTGATGCCGCTGCATCATCTGTTTTCTGACTGTCCGCATGATCCGTTTGTGTTTCCTTGCTTCCGCATGCTGTCATCGAAAGCACCATTACAGCTGCTAACATGATACTAACTACTTTTTTCTTCATTTTTTACCCCCCTGATAGTGTTCTTCGGCACCCCTGCCGTTTTTTATTGTTTGTACTTGTATTATGCAGAATTCTCACTTATAATTGAATAGACAAAACATACTTCTGATATGTCTTTTTTTAACCACTGCACTTCGGCACCCCATATTTGCAGATTATATCTGAGCCGGTTGAACGAAAGGACGTTTTACCATATGAAGCAGTCAAAACAAAGGAGTATTTTATCTACTCTGTTCATTCCCTATACCCTGCTTTTCATTTTCGCATTTGTAATCATCATCACATATTATGTCTACAATGAAAGCCGGAAACTACGTGAATCATCATTTGAATCTATCGAAAATAATCTGATCAATATTACCAAAAGCATAGATTCTATGGTGGATTCGCTTGACACAGTCTCGCAGAATGTCATTTACTCGAACCTTGTAAAGGAGCATTTTGCGTCCTATGTGAATTATGCCGATCCCGCTTCTGCATATGATTCTGCAAATGCCTATAACCACACCCGCAATAACAAAGTACTCTATGATCTATTGATCGCTATGATCGGTCCAAACACACCCATTGACCAGCTCTATCTCTACGGTCTTGAGCATAGTACATTTGGCGTTGGTCTTGATAACTCCACAAGCCCTTACAGTGTCACATTCAAGGACTGGTACAAGCCGACCCTGTCTGCCCACGGTGGCAAATATCTGTTTCAGGAAAATGATCCTCGGCTTGAACGATATTTTTCATATGAGGACGGTCACCATTTTCTCTCTCTCTGCCGTGTTTACTATAACTCTTTTAATATTCCGCAGGGTATTATCGAAGTGAAAAAGTCCATGTCCTCCTTTACACGCACACTTCACTCCTACCATGCATCTTACGGCGAGACCTTCTACATTTTTGACTCAGACGGTAATCTGATTTATCCTTTTATGGCATCAGATACTACAGAAAACTATTTCCGCTTTATTACAAGTGACCAGATTCAGCCTGAGCTGCGGACAAACTGCCGCATGAAAACCGTAAACGATACGATTCTTCTGTACTCAACCTCCTCATACAGCAACTTTACAACCGTTGCTGTCGTAAAGCAGCGGGAATTACTGTCGCCAATTTACCAATATGTATTTACCAATCTGTTGCTGCTGCTGTTTATCTGTGCATGTATCATCTTACTGTCGTACGTAATTGCACACCGGATTGGCACTCCTCTGGAGCAAATGTACGGGCAGATCCGTTCCTTTCACATTGATGCCGACGCACTGACAACTGCAGAATTAAAGGAAGTAAATACAAATATCACAGAATTACACACACTCTATCACGCACTGTTAAAAATGCAGGCCCATGCCCAACTGTCCATGCAGCGTGCACTACAGCTGCAAAACAAAGAAATGCAGGCCCGCATGCTGGCATTACAGGCCCAGATGAACCCTCACTTTCTATACAATTCTCTCGCGACCATTCAGGCAATGGCCGATGAGGGAATGACCGGAAAGATTGAACTTATGTGCCAGAACATTTCCCATATTCTGCGCTATATTTCTTCCGACAGCGAACAGCTTGTAGCATTAGGCCATGAGATCAGACATACTACCGATTATCTGGAATGCATGAAAATCCGGTATGACAACGCGCTGGACTATACGATTGATATTCCAGAGGAATTATATGACTATCGCATTCCAAAGCTGTGTCTGCAGTTAATCGTGGAAAATGCCATCAAATTTACAACCCGATGCAAAGGTCCCTGGCAGGTAAACATCACCGGACTGCTGACAGACGATCACTGGGAAATTCGGGTTCAGGATAACGGACCGGGATTTGAGACCGCGGAATTAGCTCATCTCTCGCAACAAATTGGCGAAATTGACCAGAGTGGCGTATTACCAAACCTTGAAATCAATGGCATGGGACTTATGAACATTTATATCCGCTTCAAATTATTGTTTAACGGAAAATTTATTTTTCGCCTAAACAATCACGAACCCAACGGTGCAGAAGTAACAATCGGAGGTATTTTATAGATGAAATATCAGGTGCTTGTCGCTGACGACGAAAAATTGATTGCAAAAAACATTGCACAGACTATCGAAAAATTAAATTCACACTTTGAAATAGCCGCCATATGCACAGACGGCTGTGAGGCCATAAATTATCTGACAAACCATCCGGTTCATGCTGTTTTCACCGATATTCGCATGCCCGAAACGGATGGACTGGATCTGGCAAAATATATTTTTTTACATCATCCGTATATCCAATGTGTCATCATCAGCGGATATGATGATTTTAATTATGCCAGATCTGCCATTTCCTATCAGGTTAAAAATTATCTGCTAAAACCAATAAATAAGGATGAATTGCGAACCTGTCTTTTAGAAATTGAATCACATCTTCATACTATGCTGGATAAATTTGAACCGGTTGCTCCGCAAGAGAAATCGCCGCAGGAACTGGTCTATCTCGTGCGCGAATATATTCAAAAACACTACAATGAAGTGCTCGACCTGTCTGCCATAGCAGATTCGTTCGGTTTTTCTTCTGCTTATCTCACAAAAATTTTTACTAAATACGAGGGAATGCCTCCTTCAAAGTACATAAAAGCTTATCGTCTGACAATTGCGAAACAACTGCTCACAACTACTGATCTGCCTATTTCCTCTATTGCACAGCAGACCGGCTATAACGATCAATTTCATTTCAGCAAATCATTCAAGGCATCTGAAGGATCCAGTCCATCCGAATACCGTCAGAAAGGGGCTCATCCCTGAGCCCCTTTTCTTTCCATATCGGTCAAACACCTATTTCTTTGCTCCGGTGCCGTTTCCGGTCGTGTCGTCTACCGCGTCCTCTACGTCATCGCCGATATCCTCTACGGTATTTCCGACATCATCGCCGACATCCTCTGCACCGTCGATCACATCATTGACCGCATCACCGGCAACACCGTCACCCTTGTTTCCGTTGTTATTGTTTGTATTGTTCATATCATTGTTATTATTCTTGTTATCGTTGACGGTATCGTCTGTCGTATCTCCGTTTGTCGTGTTATCGTTCACGGTATTGTCCTCCGGAACCGTCGCATTGTTATCCGTGGCATTATTGTCTGTGGTGTTGTCTGTCGCGTTGTTATTGTTTGCGCCGTTTCCACACGCGGTTGTCAGACAGAATGTCAATGTAAGCAGTGCACACACAAATATTTTTTTTACAACTAATGATTTTGATCTCATAAGAATCTCCTTTGAAAGTTTTTAGTTTTTATTAACTATTTCCATACTTTTAAAAAATATACACTTATTTGCGCATTTTCGGTTTGAATATCCACGCCGCCAGATAGGATAAAATGAGCGCCGCACTCACACCGAGCGCACACGCTTCAAAACCGCCCATAAAAAGCCCTAAAAATCCATCCCGCTCGATCGCCTCTTTCATGCCTTTCCACAAGACATTTCCGAATCCGAGCAGTGGCACGGAAGCGCCCGCTCCCGCCCATTTTACAAATGGTTCATACACACCGACCGCACCGAGCACACAACCGGTGCACACGAGCAGTACCATGATCCGTCCGGGGAGCAGCTTTGTCTTTTCCATTAAAATCTGTGTCAGTGCGCAGATCGCGCCTCCAACCACAAATGCCAGCACATAATCCATCCTCTAACCCTCCTCTCCCACGTGTTCAAAAACGATTCCGTGTGCGATTCCCGGCACATTCTGCCCCTCGTTAAAGCTCACCTGCGAGAGCAGCGCCCCGGTCGGAACAAACAGGATTCTTTGATATTCACCGCTGATCAAGCGGGGCAGATACCACGCCGCAAGTGTGACCGCTGAACAGCCGCAGCCACTGCCACCCGCCTGCGTTCCCTGCTCCTCACTGTCAAAAATCTTCATGCCGCAGTCCTCATGCCGGTCACTGATATCGATTCCTTCCTCCTGCAAGAGTTTGATCAACAGCTCCCGTCCGACCGTTCCGAGATCCCCCGTGACGATTTTGTCATAGTCGGATGGTTTCCTTGAAAAATCTGACAGATGTGTTTTGATCAGATCCATCGCCGCAGGCGCCATCGCAGCGCCCATATTCTGCGCATCCCGGACTCCGTAGTCCATGATTTTTCCGGTCGTGACACCCGTAATCTTCACCTGTGACCGCTCCGTGCCCAGAATGTACGCGCCGCTTCCGGTCACCGTCCATGTCGCAGAGAGTGGCCGCTGGTTCGCATATTCCACCGGAAAACGGAAATTTTTCTCCGCGCTCGCAAAATGGCTGGAGGTGACGACCATCACACGCTCGGCGAATCCGCCCGCCAGACACATTGCAGCCAGCGACATGCCCTCACCGAGTGTGGAACACGCACCGTACAATCCAAACAGCGGAATTTCGTAGTCCATGAGCCCGAACGAGGTCGCAATGTTCTGTCCGAGCAGATCGCCCGCAAATATATAACGGATATCCGACGCACCAAGAGACGCTTTTCCGAGAGCCAGCGCCGCCGCTTCCTTCTGCATCCGGCTCTCCGCCGCCTCCCATGTATCCTCGCCGAATTTATCCGTGTCACAGATCATGTCAAAATGCTCTGCCAGCGGCCCCTCGCCCTCCATTTTTCCAACGACAGTGGCGGCACTCTTTACATATACCGGCTGCGCAGGCGCGATGCTCGCCCTGCCTTTTTGTTGTGACTGTTCCATGTCTGCTGCCTTTCTTCCTTTCTGTTTTCCGCTAGTATGCGCGCAGAAATCACATTCTATACATCCCAACATCCATCCATATTTATTTGTAAAAATATGAAATCTGCGCTAAAATAACAGGGAAAACAACCGGAGATTTCCGGATGAAACAGACAACGGATGGAGGTGTCAACACGTGACGGAACGAGTGATCTTTCATGTAGATGTAAATTCTGCATTTTTGAGCTGGCAGGCGAAATACGAACTGGAGCAGCTCCACGCAGAGCGCGATCTGCGCCTGATCCCCTCGGCAGTCGGCGGTGATCCGACGACACGCCACGGCATCGTGCTGGCGAAATCCACCCCCGCCAAAAAATACGGGGTCACGACCGGTGAACCGCTCGCACGCGCACTCGAAAAATGTCCGCAGCTCGTGGTCGTACAGCCCCGTTTTGATGAATATGTGCGCAACTCGCGCGCTTTTATAGAGATTCTAAGAGAAGTCGCCCCGACCGTCGAACAGGCAAGCATTGATGAGGCTTACTGTGATATGAGCGGCACGCGCCGTCTATACGGCGATCCGGTCGCCTTTGCACACCAATTAAAAAAGCGCATTCGCGAGGAACTGCACTTTACGGTAAATATCGGTATTTCAGACTGTAAGCTGCTGGCGAAAATGGCGTCGGATTTTGAAAAGCCGGATCGCGTGCACACGCTGTTTCCGGATGAAATCGAGCAGAAAATGTGGCAGTTACCCGCCGGAGAACTGTTTTTGGTGGGGCGTTCCTCCGCACAGAAGCTGCACAGCCTCGGCATCCATACGATCGGCGATATCGCCCACATGGACCCGGAAATTCTCCGGCTGCACTTCGGCAAACAGGGAACCGCCATGTGGGAGCATGCCCGCGGCATCGATCCGACACCGGTTCAGGCAGTCAGCGATGCCGCCAAGAGCTACGGCAATTCCGTCACGCTGCGCTTTGATGTGACAGATGCCGACAGCGCCAAAAAAATATTATTATCCCTATGCGAGACGGTCGGTGCAAGACTGCGTGCCGATCACACATACATCCGAAATGTGACTGTGACGATCAAAGACTGCGAGTTCCGCACGACTTCCCATCAGGTCGCACTGTCCGAGCCAACCAATGTCACCGAGCTTATTTATCAGCAGGCATGTCTGCTCTTTGACCAGTCCTGGAATCAGAGCCCGATCCGCCTGCTCGGTGTCTCTGCCGGAAAGACGACCGACGAATCCTACCATCAGATCGATCTTTTTTCCGGTTCTTCCGGCTCTCCCACGCCCGAAAAGCTCTCAAAGCTTAACGCGGCGATTGATCAGATCCGCGACCGCTACGGCGAGGATTCGGTCAAACGCGCCCGTTTTCTCAATGGCGGCAGCCATATGACAAAGGGTCTGAGCAAAGCCAAGCGCGAAACCTGAGACGAGGCTGTCACTCATAGAGCTTTTTGCGCAGAAAATCCATGATTTCATCATAATGCTCTGCCTGATGTGGGAAGGTACAGCCAGTGCATACTTTGATCCTCCGTCCGTTTTTCGTCTCCCGGTACACCGGATTGCCCGGACAGTCCTCATACGGATTCATCGGACAATAGCAGAACAGACAGTTAAACGGCTGCCCCTCCGTTCCCGCGTGGCACGGAAAGTATTTACAATCCCTGTTTTCAAAAAAACGTTCGCTCGCCTGCATACGTCACAACTCCTTTTTATCTTCTGCCCTGTCTATATGAGTGCAAACCTATTTTCGGGCATATTGCCCATTCGTTTTTATCATAGCATATCCCACCGCGTGATTCACTGTTTTTCGTAGAGTGCGCGCAGCTTTAACAATATTTTTTTCTCCTCCCTGCTGACCTGTACCTGCGTCATGCCCAACTGCTGTGCGACCGCAGTCTGTGTCTTTCCCTCAAAATAGCGCAGCGTGATCAACTTCTGTTCCTCCTGCGGCAAGAGCTGTAACAGCTGCTGTACCGCGACACGGTTTAAGAGCTGCTCCTCCTGCGGCTCATGGTCTGCGATCCGGTCCACAAGATACAATTCGCTGCCGTCCGACTGATAAACCGTCTGATACAGCGACGCGACCTCCTCCGACGCATCGAGCGCCAGCGCGGTCTCCTCCATCGAAAGCCCTGTATCCTCCGCCAGTTCCTGTAACGTCACACTGCGTCCGAGCTGCTGTTCGAGCCGCTCCCTGCTGCGCCTGATCCTCCAGCCGCTTTCCTTGATGCTGCGGCTCACTTTGACCAGCCCGTCATCGCGCAGAAACCTCCTGATTTCGCCGCTGACCAATGGCACAGCATAGGTAGAAAACCGCACCTCATACGAAAAATCAAATTTTTCGATCGCCTTCATAAGTCCGATTACGCCGATCTGAAACAGATCCTCGCGCTCATAACCGCGGTTTTCAAACCGCTTGACGACACTGCCGACCAGTCCGAGATTTTCCCTCACGAGCTGTTCGCCCGCCTCCTCATCACCTTTCTTCACACGTAACAATAGTTCCATCGTGTGCTCCATCGCTATTCCCTCACCGGTAGCTGCAGCCGCTTTTTCATTTCCACACACGTTCCCCGTCCGGGTGTCGATGCGATATGTACCTCATCCATGAATGCCTCCATAAATGCAAATCCCATACCGGATCGCTCCGCCTCCGGTCTTGTCGTGAAAAACGGTTCCCTTGCTTTTTCAATATCCTCAATACCTTTTCCGTAATCGGTGATCGTCAGCGCCACATCCGCCCCCTGCTTTTTGCAGACCAGATAAACTTGTCCGATCACACCCTCATAGCCGTGCAGAATCGCGTTTGTCACCGCCTCTGAAACAGCAGTCTTGATGTCCGCCATCTCATCGACCATCGGGTTGAGATCCATCAGAAACGCCGTCACCGCCATCCGCGCAAACTGTTCGTTTTCCGGGTAAGAATCAAACCGCAGGCTCATTTCCTGCGCTTGCTGCCTAATCATACACTTCCTCCTTTACAACCGAGATCAGCTTGGGCAGTCCCGCAAGCGTAAAAATCTTCCAGACGCGCTCGTTGAGATGGTCCGCCTCCACATAACCGCCGCTGTAGCCCATTTTCCGGCTCCGCCCGATCAGCATACCGATCCCCGAACTGTCCATAAACTCGGTGTTCATAAAATCAAAGATCAGCCTGCGTATCTGATAATTGTCAATCAGCATGTCCACCTCCGTGCGCAGCTCACTGGCAGCACATTCATCGATCTCCCGCGGCGTGTACACGCGCAGACTCCCTGTCTTTGTTTCATACTCAAATTCCATTGTTACATCCTCCTCTGATTTTTTTGAAACAAAAAAGACACAATATCGATTTGATACTGTGTCTTTTGTATAAATATGTGTTTGATTCAGTTGTTAATTCTCATTCTCAAGCAACGGCTCAATCTGCGTCACATAACGGCTCGCATTGTAGGCGAGACTGGTGTTCGGGAACAGTGTGACAACCTTTGAGTAGGTGTCGATCGCATTCTGCCAGTCCTCCACCTTGCGGTATGCCTGTGCCAGATTGTACAGTGCATTTCCGTCATCATAGCCCTCATCCATCGCTACGACCTTGGAGAGCTGCGTGATCGCCTCCTCATTGTTGTAGCTGTTATACGCCTGCATACCCGCCTCGTATGCTTTCGTGAGGTACTGCTGGTTGACCTGCTCCCGCAGTGTTTTGATGATCTTTCTGCCGTTGTCAGAGAGCAGTTTCTCATCGATGCCCTCCAACGTGTCACCAGCCAGCTCGATATTCTCATTGATGTACGCATCATATGCCGTCAACAGCGCTTCACTGGCAGAAACAGCCGCATCCCGGTCTTTCATATCCGCCTGCGCCGTCTCCACATCGCCGCTGAGCGCATCAACCTGTTCCTCCAGCGCCTTGATCGTCTGATTTTTGTCCGAGATCGTATTATTCGCCTCTGTGACTGCCACACTCGCATCACTCACCGCCTGCTTGCGCACACCCGGCACGACCAGATACCACGTGATCGCAACGCCGACTGCCACACCGATGAGCAGATTGGCTGCCATTCCCCAGAACCCGATGTCTGCCCGCAGCTTTGGCTGGATGATCGTGTCATTGCCGTTCTGATAAGCGACCGCCTGCGCTTTTTTCGCCTTTTTTCCCGCTCCCTGATGCGCGAGCAGGGAAATCTCTTTATGATAACGCGCCGTCAGCGCACTGCCGGCATCGACTGCCTCCGCCTTGCGCAGCGCCTTGCGTGCCAGCTCCAGTTCTCCATTTTGAATATAGATCAGTGCCAGAAGCTGCCATCCCCGGACAAAATTGGCATTACCACTCATGATTTTCTTGAGCTGGATCACTGCCAGATCGAGACTGTCCTGTCTGCAATAGGCGACAACCTGATTGTATTTGCGCGCCAGCTGATTGATCTTTTCCTTTTCCGCCGGATCTTTTTTCGTCTTTTCGAGATACTCGGATGCCCGGTTTTCCTCGTTCTGGTATCCTTTGCTGATCAGCCACTCACGGACAGCCGCCACACCCTCACCCATCTCATAGTAGATCAGTCCCAGCAGATTTCTGGCGTTCGTATTGACTTTATTGTACTGCAGACTCAGACGCAGGTCTGCAACCGCCCCTGAGAGATCCCGCTCTTTTGCTTTCGCCAGCGCCGTATTATACAAATAATTCGAAATACCCACAAATTTGCGGTACATACGAAGATCCACGCCACAGTTCGGGCAGACGCGCTCCTTACCCAATATAATTCCACAATTATAACATTCCATTTTATTTCCTCTTCAGCTCACTCATCATCTGCTGCATAATATCCGTCATGTCCGTAATGTCATGCTCGTAAATCGCAGCCTCTGCATCCTCAATCTCTTCACTCGGCTGAAAATGTTTTAATTCTTCTTCAAAATCTATCATAATTTCCTCCATCCGACCGTTCCAAACGATTTTCCTGTCAACGAGAAACGTAAAAATGTCACTCCGGTTCGCAACTATCATATACCAGAGTGACACTTCCTTGCAAGTGCATTCCCATATAAATTCTATTTTTTCATCGCATCATTCCACATATTTTGACATTTTGCGGTTACTGCTCACCCGTACCCCATTCCGATAACATTCTGCGGTCAACTGTCGCTTCTGACTGTATATCCCATATTAAACATACCGATCGATCCCATATATTTTTTGAACTCTACGGCTTTCTGGAATTCCTGAACCTGTACATACTGTTCATCCACACAGACACGGGTTCCCGGATAAACTGCCCGTACAACCTTCACACTCGCATTGCCGGACACTTCACGCATTTTCTCGAACGTTGACAGCTGTTCTCTTTTTCCCGCAATCTGCGCACTCAGGCGGATCTTCTCTTTGACCAGCGACATACGCCTCGGATCGTCCCTGAACGAACAGCCCTTCTCGCGCATGATCGTCTCAAACTGCACAAGTCCTTCCTCAATACGCTGTAACTGACCTTCCTCATCCTTTAACAGACGCTCAAGTGTCGCCAGCTCTCCGATCGCCCCCTGACTCACGCCAACGGAAACCTCCGTGTTTGCCCCGGCGACATTTCCCACCTCGTAAGCATCGATACCACGTACCGCATGTGTTTTGCCGCCTACGATGCAGCCCTTTTTGCCGGATAAATTGATTCTTCCGCCTGCATACACGCGGCTGTCCAGAAAATACTCTCCCTCGATGTCTCCGGCAGCCTCCACATCCGCATACTCGAAAAACAGCGCCGCGATATTTCCCTTGGAACGGATCGTCGCACCACTTCTGCCGAGCACTCCGCCGCGCAGGATCACGCCTTTTCTGCCCTCAATATAAGCTGATTCTACAACCTTATCCACCGTGACCGTTCCACTCGCCTTGACTGACATGCCATCCAGCACATTTCCATGGATGATCACATCGCCGTTAAATTCGATATTTCCGCTGCTCAGGTCGACATCTCCGAACAGCTCATGCACCGGAAAGATATTCACACGGTTGTTCATCTCCGTGATCTTGCCGCTGACGGTTGCCTGATAGGTAATACCATCTTCCATCCGCTGAAAACCGGTGCCCCGTAGCGGCGGCAGTTCGATCCCGTGCTTTGCCATCTGGAACTGCGCCTGTAAGTTATAACCGTTTGTTCCGGCAGTGCTGGCATGATAAACCGCAATCACCTGTCCCTCGTTGACAAGCTCGATCATTTTGATATTTTTATAGTCTACTGTTCCGTCCTCGTTCTCGATCGGCTTTTGTGACAGATCGGTCTCAAACATATACTCAAAGTATCCGTCCTGCCCCGGCTGTGCCGCCATGCCTTTCGCGACCAGCACCTCTTTATTGTAGATGTGCTGGTTGACAATCGCCTGCAGCATCTCCTGCATAATCCCGATTTTGACATGGTTCAGGTGCAGAATATCCGCCAGATATTCCACCGTATAATTTTCCGGTGTTCCGGTCGGATAAACAGTCATATATGCCTCCATACAATCATCCGTAATTCTCACACTCGGCATCGGCAATGGCATAAGCTGCACCTCCCTTCCCTGAACATTTTTGCGATGCAAATCTCCTGTCACGCAAAAAAGCGATTATCATATACTTTATTCTAGTATACAATAATCGCCCTTCTTTTGCAATTTTTTTCTATTTTATGGAAACAATTCCTGTGTGAACAACAGCCCTATGCCATCTGCTCGAGACGCTGCAGCACCTGAGCCATCATCTGCTCATATTTTGCCTGCTTGTCCTTCTCCTCCTGAATCTTGGCTGCCGGTGCCTTGCTCACGAACTTCTCGTTTCCGAGCATCTTGCGTGAACGCTCCAGCTCCTTCTCCAGACGGTCTTTTTCCTTGAGCAGACGCTCCTTTTCCTTCTCAAAATCAACCAGATCCTCAAGCGGCAGATAAACAACCGCGTCCGGAATAACGGCAGATACCGCATCCTCACCGACACCGCTCTTGTCCGCCTGCACACAGATCTCACTCGTGAATGCCAGATTGACATATACCTCGCGGTTTGCCTCAAACACCTCACGCACAGCAGCATCCTCCGATACAATGATCAGCTTTGCCTTGCGTGAAGGCGGTACATCCATCTGTGTACGCACGTTTCGTACTGCCTTGACCAGATCCTTGCAGTGCTCGATCGCAGCTTCCTCTGCCGGGAAACTCCAGTCTGCGCGGTATTCCGGCCATTTTGAGAGCATGATCGTCTCTTCCTCGCTCTGCAGCGTGCAGAAGATCTCCTCTGTGATAAACGGCATGTACGGATGCAGCAGCTTGAGTGCATTCGTCAGCACGGTCTGAAGTGTCCAGAGTGCCGCATTTGCGGATGCCGGATCTTCGTCCTTTTTATAAGTACGCACCTTTGCGATCTCGATATACCAGTCGCAGAATTCGTCCCAGATAAAGTCATAGACCTTCTGTACCGCGATACCGAGCTCGAACTTATCCATATTCTCGGTGGCATCCTTTGCCAGCGTATTGACCTTCGAGAGAATCCACTTGTCTGCCGGATGCAGTTCCTCCGCTGAAGGCTCTGTGACAGTCATGCCCTCGAGATTCATCATGATAAAGCGCGATGCATTCCATACTTTATTGGCAAAATTGCGGGAAGCCTCCACGCGCTCCCAGTAGAAACGCATGTCGTTTCCGGGCGCATTGCCGGTAATCAGTGTCAGACGGAGGGCGTCTGCACCGTATTTGTCAATGACTTCGAGCGGATCGATACCGTTTCCGAGCGATTTACTCATCTTGCGACCCTGCGAATCACGTACCAGACCGTGGAATAATACGGTGTGGAACGGTGCTTTGCCCATCTGCTCATATCCCGAAAAGATCATTCGGATAACCCAGAAGAAAATGATGTCGTATCCGGTCACGAGCACATCGTTCGGATAGAAATAATCGAGATCTTCGGTCTTTTCAGGCCAGCCCAGCGTAGAGAACGGCCAGAGAGCTGATGAAAACCATGTATCGAGTGTATCAGGGTCCTGTGTCATATGCTTGCATCCGCACTTCGGGCATACGCCGGGATTCTCTACGGATACGACCATCTCGCCGCAGTCATCGCAGTACCACGCAGGAATCCGGTGTCCCCACCAAAGCTGACGGCTGATACACCAGTCGCGGATATTGTCTGTCCAGTTGAAATAAGTCTTGTCCATACGGGACGGCAGCAGCTTGATCTCACCGTTTTTCACGCCCTCTACCGCAGGCTTGATCATCTCGTCCATCTTGACGAACCACTGCTGCTTGATCATCGGCTCTACGGTCGTATGGCAGCGGTCATGTGTGCCGACATTATGGGCATGGGGTACGACCTTTACGAGCAGTCCCATCTCCTCAAGGTCTGCAACGAGCGCTTTCCGGCACTCATAGCGATCCATTCCGGCATATTTTCCTGCCTTTTCGTTCATCGTCGCATCATCATTGATGACAACGATCTCCTCTAAATTGTGACGCTTTCCGACCTCAAAATCGTTCGGGTCATGTGCCGGTGTGATCTTCACGCATCCGGTCCCGAATTCCTTGTCTACATAGGCATCCGCGATCACCGGAATCTCGCGTCCGGTCGCAGGCAGCAACAGCATCTTTCCTATGATATCCTGATAGCGCTCGTCATCCGGATTGACGGCAACTGCCGTATCTCCGAACAAGGTCTCCGGTCTGGTCGTCGCGATCTCTACGAAACGTCCTTCCTCACCGACTACCGGATAGTTGATATGCCAGAAAAATCCATCCTGTTCCTCATGCTCTACCTCAGCGTCCGAAATCGAAGTCTTGCAGACCGGACACCAGTTGACGATACGGGAACCCTTATAGATCCATCCCTTTTTATATAACTTTGTAAATACTTCCTCGACTGCGTGTGAGCATCCCTCATCCATCGTGAAACGCTCACGCTCCCAGTCTGCGGATGAGCCGAGCTTGCGCAGCTGCTTCACGATACGTCCGCCGTACTCCTCGCGCCAGTCCCAGCATTTCTCCAGGAACTCCTCACGTGTCAGATCCGCCTTGTTGATGCCCTGCTCCTTGAGCGACTGGATGACCTTGACCTCCGTAGCGATCGATGCGTGATCTGTGCCGGGCTGCCAAAGTGCGTTATAGCCCTGCATACGCTTGTAACGAATCAGGATATCCTGCATCGTATTGTCCAGTGCATGTCCCATATGCAGCTGTCCGGTGATATTGGGCGGCGGCATCACGATCGTAAACGGCTTTTTAGACCTGTCTACCTCTGCATGAAAATAACCGTTGTTTTCCCATTTCTGGTACAGACGATCCTCTATGCCCTTCGGATCGTAAGTTTTGGCAAGTTCTTTACTCATCTCTATGTCCTTCCTTTGAATGGTTTTCGTGCAATTACAATAGTTCTATGGTAAATGCATTTTTTGTTGTTGTCAAGGGCAGAAATCACATGTATAATAGTAAACAGTTCTTATTTTTACATATGAATTCACAATTTACAGATTAGGAGACAAAGCTATGGCATTTAACAATATCTCAGAACTCAACGCTCTGCATCTGGACGCGCTGCGCGAGGTCGGAAATATCGGCTCCGGTAATGCTGTTACCTCCCTTTCCGCGATGCTGAATATTCCGGTAGACATCGAAATACCAAACATCAGTGTAATCGACTATGAAAATGTAGCCCAGTACCTCGGAGGAAAAGATCTGGAGGTCATTGGACTGGCACTCGGTCTGGAATCGGATCTCGAGGGCGTCATGCTCCATGTCGTACTTCCTGAGTTTGCATCACGGATCGTAAATACCTTTTATCCGAAGGAGATCCATTCTCTCGCTGACATCAGCGACATGGATCTGTCGGCAGTCAAAGAGACGAGCAATATCACGACCGCCTCTTACGCCAATGCACTTGCCAGACTCACAGATACGTTTATCAACATCACGCCACCCATTGACTATCTCGGCACGGTGGAAGACGTATTACAAAAGGCTGCCAGCCGCTTTGATTCGATCGGCCAGCAGGTCATTTACATCGACGAGAGCATGTTTATCGCAAACACCGAGATCAAGAGCAGCATGATTCTCATTTTACAGATGGATTCCCTGAAAAAACTATTTGAACGTCTGGGCGTTCCGTATTAAGATCAGGACTTCCTGCTCAGCAAAAAACCGGAGACATACGACATGCCTCCGGTTTTCTTTGTTACGATTTTATTCTTTTCTATTCTTCTGTCGCAGATTCTTCTACCGGTTTCTCATCATCCGGTGTATCCTCGGATTCAATCGCGTCCAGTTTTGCCGGATCATTTTCATCATAAATTCCATTGATGATCGCATATAAGCCGCCGATCACAAAATAGATGCCTGCCACGATCATAACGACTCCCGCAATGATCATAACCGGGGTCAGTTCTTCTCCGCTCGCGCCGGACTCCGTAAACAACTGATACATCAGATAGATCAGATATCCGCCCGCCAGAATACGAATCATATAGGACACTTTGCGCATCGCATAGCTCACGAGCAGCAGCTTTGCCAGCTTGCTCTGTGCCTTATCCTTTGTCTCGTTTCCCATTATTCGTCCTCTCCACTTTCCTCATCAGCCACGACTGCCGCCGTCGCGCCGGACACTGCCGAAACGACTACAACGACCGCGATAATGACGATCAATAATATTCCTGCAAATAACAATAATACCGTATTCATTTTGTCTGCCTCCTTTTCAGGTCCGTCAATAAACCTTTGCGTATGTGCTTAATCCTGCATCCAAAAGGTATTTTTTATACTTCTTCACACTCGAATTCGGCACATTGACCTTTGCTTTCACATAAATTTTGCTGAAAGCCTTTTCTCCGATGCTTGTGATCTTTTTACTGCTGACCGTGATCGTTTTGAGCTTCGGGCAATTATAAAATGCTGCCCGCTCAATCTTCATCACATTTTTTCCCATTGTCAGCGTATTCAGCTTTGGCATATCCCGGAATGCATTTTTACCGATTCTGGTCACACGATAACTCACGCCTCCAAAAGTAATCCTATCCGGAATCGTAAGCGTTGTCAAGGTCTGCTTCGTGCAGCCGACCGCACACACACGCGGGTCTGAAGCGGTGGTCTTAATCACCTGATAAGTGATATAGTTAATCGTACGGGTATCGCCGAGCGCAGGTGCATCCTCTGTGATCGGTGTATCCGTCATCGACACGAGCCACACCGCATTGACCGTGAGATTTTTCGTCACATACGTGTATGCCGTCGTGTCCCAGCCGAGCTTGTAGCCTGTGCGCGTCCATACCGGCGGAGTCGCCGTACCGCCGTAATAAGACGTCACCTCTGTCACCTGTCCGCTGTATGCATCCTTGAAGGTAACCGTAAAATTCTGTTTCCATGAAGCGTACACATCCAGATTCTGCTGGACGTTCGTATAATCTTTATCCCATGTGAGCGTGTAACCGCTGCGCTCATTCAATACCGGAGCACTCGCCGAGCCGCCCGCGGTGACTTCCTCGGTCTTGACCAGTGATGATCCGTCATAAAAACGAACCCTGCATGTCACACTGGTTGAGATTCCGTTGTTTTTCGCATAATTCTCGGCAGCTGAATTCTTGTCACACTTGATGGTCAGTCCTGCCGCGCATCCGTAAAACGCCTGCCTGCCGATCGTCACGACCGTCGACGGGATCTTTACCTCGTAGAGATTGCTGCAATTATAAAATGCCTGCTCACCGATCGTCGCCACGGTCTCGTACATATCCGTGATCTTATTCAGATAAATACAACCCTCAAATGCCTTGTCACCGATCACTCGCACAGGGCACTCGGCAGAACCGATCGTACAACTGCCATCGATCGAATTTCCAACTGTCAGTGCTGCCGGCCACTGGACGAGCACATCCTTGCTCATTGTATACAATACGCCGCCGATCGCGCAATATTTCTGATTACCGTTTACTACAGTGATCGCGTTTAGTGCGGTACAATCCGCAAACACACCGGTTCCGATCGAGGTCACACTCGCCGGAATCGTCACATTCACCAGCTGCTTGCACCGGTAAAATGCACGGTCATTGAGCGTGCGCATCGCACCGTTATGATTAAAACTGATCGTCGTCAGCGGACAGCCCATAAATGCCTCCGCTCCGACAAATCGGTAAGTCGATCCGAACGTCACACCAGAAATGTACGGACAATTCGCAAATACGTCACCGTTTACGCCGACGACGGTATATGCCTGTGTCTGACCTTCCTCCTGAATCTGTGTCGGCAGCCTCAGCTCCACACCGGTGCTTCCGGAATAGCTGTAACCGCTGATCGCCACCTCATAATTGCTTGCATCGCCATAGACCTGATAATAAAAGATAAATCCTACATCATTGGAATCCGTATAGCCACCCTTTACTGAGGTTTCAGTTTCGAGTGCATGTCCATTCAACATAATATCGCTGGTATCGGCAGCCGCCGCAGGTGATGCGCCAAGCGCCATCCAGCCAAGCAGCAGTCCAAAACACAGCAATAATACTGCCATTATTTTCATTGGCATGGCATATTGTTTTTCTGTCGTTCTCATGTCAGCCTCCTATATCTTCCGCCTAGCCGATCGCTTTCAGCCGGATCGTTGTATTGATCCCGGAGCTTTTCAGCTTGGACTGATAATTAGTGAGCTTGGATCGATATGCTGAGAATACTGCATTGTTTCTGATGCCGTAGAATGCCTTGTCTCCGATCGTTCCGAGCTTTTTGGAAGTAATCTTTACGGTGCTGAGTTTTTTGCATCTGAAAAATGCCTTTGCGCCGATGCTTGTCACATTCGCGCCGATCGTGAGTGTCGTCAGGTTTGCACTGGATTTAAATGCCTCATCCCCAATGCTCGCTACCCGGTACTTGACTCCATTGATCGTCACTGTCTTGGGGATCACCACGGTATGTGCCTCCGTATTGGAATTGGACACATAGCAGACAGCCGGATTCTGTACATTCGCATTCGTCACGCGATAAGTAACCGTTCCCTTGATCAGTTCAGTGTCTATCTTCTCAGGCTTTTTCGTATTTTTATCGATCGTGAATCCGTTTCTGGGATCTCTCCATGACGCATAGACCGTCAGATCTCCGGTCACGTTGGAGAAATTTTTGTCCCATTTGAGCGTATAACCACTCATTGTCCACTTCGGTGCTGTGGCGCTCTGTCCGTATTCAACCTCCACGGTCGCTGTCTTATTTCTGTAATTGTCGATAAATGTCACGATGTAGACACGCTTGTAAACTGCCGTGACAGACAGATCACTCATGACATTGTTAAAGCTGCTGCTCCACTCCAGCTTGTAGCCGGGGCGTTCAGGCATCGCCGGTGCAGTCGCTGACGATCCATACACGACTTCCTCCGATTTTAACAGTGTGCCGGTATCGGAGAGGAAACGCACCGTATAGGTCATAACTGCTCCGATCTTGTTGCTTGAAGCATAGTTTGCTGCCGCTGAACCGCTGTGGCAGTATATTGTCAATCCGTTGACTCCTAAAAAAGCATTAGCACCGATCGATGTCACGCTCGAAGGAATCGTGATCTTCACCAATCCGGTACAATAAGCAAACGATGTCGCTCCGATATTGGTCACGCCCATAGGGATTGTGACATCCGAGAGCTTGCTGCATCCGTAAAACGTATTATTGCTGATCGTTGTCAGCTTCTCCGGCAATGTGATCGTCCCGAGCGCATAGCAGTTCTGGAATGCACTGTCCCCGATACTCGTCACGGTAGACGGGATGGTGACTGATGCCAATGCGCTGCATCCGCTGAACGCATAGGACGGAATACTGGTCACTTTGGACGGGATCGTAATGGAAGTCAGTGCACTACAGTTGCGAAATGCCTCCACTCCAAGCGATTCGATCGTCTCCGGCAAAGTCACACTCGTCAATGACTGCGCGCCCGCAAATGCGCCCTGTCCGATCGCCGTCAGACGGCTGGCAATCGATGCCGGAACCGTAAAGGCAGTGCTGGCTTTTCCGGAAGGATACTGCATCAATGTATAAGTATTGTAAGTGCCTACTACACCCGCATTATATCCTACATATTCATATAACACGCCATCATTTGAAATGTAGCGCTGGTTACCTGCGGTCACGTTCAGTGCCGTAAGTGCCGGACAGTCGCTAAACGCCTGACTGCCGATCACTGTCGCTGTCGCCGGGATCGTAACGGTCGTCAGTGAAGGACATCCGAAAAACGCCCGGTCACCGATCGTCTGCAATCCGACTGCCGCAGTCGTGGAGCTGCTGCTACTGCCGCTCGTCGGCGTTCCACCTTGCATTGTAACAGTTTTCAGCCCTGCATTGCCTGCAAACGCAGCGCTGCCGATCGATGTTACATCATACGTCGTTGTCGTCGCCGTTGTACCCGAACCAGAGGTCGTCGTACCCACCTCGATCCGCAGCGGCACAGTCAGCGTGGTCGCTGTACCTCTATAGGAAGTGATCGTCGCGGTCGTACCATTTGCCTGATAAACATATCCATTATCACTCACACCATCCGCGTCAGAATCCTTCTCCACGCCAGCTGACGTCGTCGCGCCGACCATCGTCGTCTCCTCAACCACTCCGGCTGCTTTCACCGTCACAGACTGCGGAACGATCGCAGTCACCATGATCATCATTGCTGTCAGCGCAGCTATCCATCTTCTCTTCATGTTGTTATCTCCCAATCAATATCTTAACTGTTGTATGCGCTCCGTAACCGACTGATCCGGAACAGTTTTATTATAAATGTTTAAGCATATAAATTCAAGTTGCTGCCAACAGTTTCAGACTCAAGCGCACTGTTTTTTGTCGTATCCGTCTGTTTCTTTGCAGTTGTACTCGTAGCTGTATCACCCGTCATATAGCGATTGACCTGATTTCTGAGTTTTTTCATCAGACGGCTCATGTCACTGATATACTCATCATTTCCGAATACCTTTGCGACTTTGACAGTCGTCGCCTTCTTTAGCTCCGTCGTATTGACCTTGACAGTTCCGTCACTCTTGATGTCGATGCCGATGTCTGAGAGCTCCTGATCGTACTCTTTCATCAGCGCGCGCATCTGTTTTCCGATACGTTCGATCTGCGATTTTCCAGAATTTGTCGTGGAGCTGACCGCGTTATTATACACATCTAAATAGGAAGTGATCGTGTTGTAGATATTTTTCGTATCCGTCTGTTCTTCTGTATCAAAGTCCAACGTTCCCAGTTGATCCAGCGCACGCGAAAGCGCTTTCCGGTCTGCACTGACCAGATCATGCCCCTTCCGGTTTTTTCTGTAATTTTCATCCCTGAACAAAGTATTTCCCGAATACGCCCGTTTTGTCAGACTGTTTGCGGTCATAATCATACTCATATTGTTACCTCCCTGTCTTATATACGGATGCGGTCGTTTTCTGCACCCAGTAAACCTTATCTATCATCTGTATATTTTCATCGGCAATTTTGTGCAAAAAATAAAGAGCCACGAAATATTTCCTACATTCTCTCATATACTTGAAACAGAAGCAAACCATTTAGGGAGAATTCTTATGCATATGAACACCAAAAAGCACATACATATCAACCCTATAAAAATCAAGCTCACTGCGCTGGCACTCTGTGTCTGTGTGCTGTTAGCGGGCGCTTGTTACTATCTGCCGGGAATCGTCAGCGTCTCCACCTCCGTCAATGGCCGTGACCTGCCGATCTATTGCGTCCAGACAGACAAACCGCAGATCGCGCTGACATTTGATGCTGCGTGGGGGAATGAGGACACGCGCCAGATCCTTGCCACACTCAAGAAACACAATGTCCATGTCACATTTTTTATGACCGGCGGCTGGGTGGAGTCCTATCCCGACGATGTAAAAGCGATTTTAGCGGACGGACATGATCTGGGCAACCACAGTGAAAACCATAAAAATATGAGCCAGTTATCTACCGATCAGATGCGCGAGGAGCTCACCTTAGTGCACGAAAAAGTAAAAAATCTCACGGGCTATGAAATGTTTTTATTCCGTCCTCCCTATGGCGATTATTCCAACGAGGTTGTCCAGACCGCATCCTCGCTCGGCTACTACAGCATCCAATGGGATGTCGATTCACTCGACTGGAAGGACTACGGTGTTTCCTCGATCGTTGACACCGTCACAAATCACAAGCATCTCGGCAACGGTTCAATCATTTTATGCCACAACGGTGCCAAATACACCGCACAGGCACTCGATGAGCTCATCACCACTTTGCAGGACAAAGGATATGAATTTGTACGCGTATCAGATCTGATCTGCCGTGACAAGTTCACCATGAATGTCGAGGGACGGCAGATTCCGGATGGCGCTCATTAAATAGCCTGCCACACTCAAAAAACGCCAGCGTCGGCATTTGCCGGAACTGGCGTTTTTTTATCTTTTCTATCTGTTGCGTTCTTAGTTTTTTATCCGGAACTTTTTGTCCAGAGTTTTTTGCAACCCTTTTTATGCACCGGCGCGCCTTGCTGCCAGCGCGTCTCCATTTACATAAATCTCTATCGTATCCCCGGCGCCAACCTGATCTGCCAGAATCAGTTTCGCAGACAAGGTCTCCACGGTCTTTTGCAGGTAACGCTTGAGCGGACGTGCTCCGTATACCGGATCGTATGCCTGATCGATCACAAAATTCTCTGCCTCCGGTGTGAGTGCGACTGTCAGCTCGCGGTCTGCCAACCGGCTGTTTAAGTCAGCGAGCAGCAACCGGACGATACCGCTGGTGTCTTTCTTTGTCAAAGGCTTGAACAGGATCGTCTCATCCAATCGGTTCAAAAACTCCGGTCTGAAAGCACCTCTCAGCTCGCCCATCACGGCTGCCTCTGCCTCCGGCGTGATATTGCCATTCTCATCGATGCCATCGAGCAGATACTGTGCGCCTAAGTTTGATGTCATAATCAGGATCGTATTCTTAAAGTCCACGGTACGACCCTGTGAGTCGGTGATTCGTCCGTCGTCCAATACTTGAAGCAGCACATTGAACACATCCGGATGCGCCTTTTCTACCTCGTCGAACAGTACCACAGAGTACGGTTTTCTGCGCACAGCCTCTGTGAGCTGACCGCCCTCCTCGTATCCGACATATCCGGGAGGCGCTCCGATCAGACGGGATACCGAATGCTTCTCCATATACTCGCTCATGTCCAGACGTACCATATTTGTCTCATCATCGAACAGACTCGCCGCCAATGCCTTTGCCAGCTCTGTTTTACCTACACCGGTAGGTCCTAAAAACAGGAAAGAACCGATCGGCTTTGTCGGGTCTTTGATACCCGCTTTGGAACGGATGATCGCCTCTGTGACACGTGTCACGCCCTCATCCTGTCCGATCACTCGCTTATGCAGTTCTTCGTCCAGATGCAGTGTCTTGTTACGCTCAGACTCGTTCAGTTTCGCTACCGGAATACCTGTCCAGCGCGAGATAATCTTCGCAATTTCTTCCTCGCTGACATTTTCATGGACGAGTGACAGATCTTTATCTTTTACCGTATGCTCCTCGACATCGAGCTGCTGCTGTAACTGCGGCAGACGACCATACTGCAGCTCTGCGGCTTTTTCCAGATCATAGTTCTGTTGAGCGGTCTTGATGTCATTTTTGACCTGCTCGATCTCCTCACGCAGTTTCTGCACCTTTTCGACCGATGCTTTCTCGTTTTCCCACTGTGCCTTCTGTGTGGAGAACTCATCCTTGAGCTCTGCCAGTTCCTTTTGCAGATTTGCCAGACGCTCTGCGGACAGCCGGTCGGTCTCCTTTTTCAGCGCGGTTTCCTCGATCTGTAGCTGCATGATCCTACGATTCAGCTCATCGAGCTCTGCCGGCATGGAATCCAGCTCTGTCTTGATCAGTGCGCACGCCTCATCGACCAGATCGATCGCCTTATCAGGCAGGAAACGGTCACTGATATAACGGTTGGACAATACGGCTGCCGAAACGAGCGCGCCGTCTGTGATCTTAACTCCGTGAAAGACCTCGTAGCGCTCCTTTAAACCACGCAGGATCGAGATCGTATCCTCCACAGTTGGCTCCTCAACCATAACCGGCTGGAAACGACGCTCCAGTGCCGCATCCTTTTCAATATATTCACGGTACTCATCCAGTGTCGTCGCACCGATACAATGCAGCTCACCACGTGCCAGCATCGGCTTTAACAACTGTCCGGCATCCATCGCACCGTCTGTTTTTCCTGCTCCGACGATCGTATGCAGCTCATCGATAAAGAGAATGATCTGTCCGTCGGAATTTTTAATATCATCGAGTACCGCCTTTAAACGCTCCTCGAACTCGCCACGGTATTTCGCACCTGCGACCAATGCGCCCATATCCAGCGCAAACAGCTTTTTATCCTTCAGTCCCTCAGGGACATCGCCTTTGACAATACGCTGTGCCAGCCCTTCCACAACTGCCGTCTTACCGACACCCGGCTCACCGATCAGGCACGGATTGTTTTTCGTCTTTCGCGACAGGATACGCACGACATTCCGGATTTCCTCGTCTCGTCCGATGACCGGATCGAGCTTCTGGTTTCTCGCCCGCTCCACCATATCGTAGCCGTATTTTTCCAATGTATCGTAAGTCGCTTCCGGATTGTCGGTCGTCACACGCTGGTTGCCACGCACGGTAGACAGGGCAGTCAAAAACCGATCCCTCGTGATGCCGTACTCCTTCCACAGCTCCTTCATTGCCTTATTCGGATATTTCAACAGTGCCAGAAACAGATGCTCCACGGACACATACTCGTCGCCGAGCGCCTTTGCCTCATCCTCCGCATGGATCAATACCTGATTTAAGTCTTTTCCGATAAAGACCTGTCCGCCGCTCACCTTTACACGCGCAGCCAGCTTGTTCTCCGCATTGTTTGTAAAATGTGCGAGTTGGATCTCCATTTTCTCGATCAATTTCGGGATCAGTCCGTCCGGCTGATGCAGCAATGCGACTAACAAATGCTCCTGTTCGATTTCCTGATTTCCATATTCGTATGCCAATTTCTCACAGTCATTGACTGCTTCGATTGATTTCTGAGTAAATTTCTGAATGTTCATAAAAGTTCCCCCTTTCATGATGCGCATAAATGTATATCAAAAGGATTTCTCCTTATGCCATGCATTATACTCCGCAAATTAGCACTCGTCAAGCGAGAGTGCTAACAATTCACATTTTTTTCATAATTATGGATTCTTTTCCCAAATAAATAAAGACCATTCACATCACAATCCTGTGACATTTATGGTCTTTATTTCCTATCAATATTTCTACATTAGCCATTATTGGCTAATATTGATTGTAACACGGTAGGCTTATTATTTCAAGTATAAGTATGTATATATGTGAGGGATAAGTCTTGATTACCTATGAACAGCTATGGATTACCATGAAAAATAAGGGTATAACACAATATTCACTAATAAAAGACCATCATGTAAGTGCGGGACAATTAAGCAGATTACGTGCTAATTCATATGTGAGTACACACACAATCGATGTTCTGTGCGAAATCCTTGACTGCAATGTTGAAGATATTATGACTTATAAAAAATCTGCCGCCTCAACAAAATCATAATCTCACCGATCAATCATAGCGAACCAGAATCCACCAATCTGTGACTAAATAGGAAGAAATTTCCTATGAATTAAAAAAAGATCATGAACGATGCAAAAAGCACCATCCATGATCTTTTATTATTATCATTACCGCCGCAACAAATAGTCCACGACCTTTGTCAGCCTGCTCTTTTTCCAATCCTCTCAGTCTGCAAACCGGCATACGGCACATGATACATGAAACCACGGAAAAAAGCAACTCACAGCTCTCCTGTCCATTGACAGCCATTCCTGTTCTTTCTATAATATTCCCTATAAAATATTCCCTATAATATCGCATAAAAAGGAGAAACACATGGCGGATCTGACCCAGAGCCTTGCCGCGATCCTCGCCGCTGCGCCGCAGCGACTGATTCTCAGCAAGCAGGCAAACAAAACACAGACTTATCGAAAAGTAACAGTCGAAAAAATAGAAAAAAACCAGAAAACAAACAGCGATTATTACCAGATCGCCCAGTATACGCAAAAGCAGGTGTTCCACGAGAACTGTACACCGGAAGGGCTCGCAGACTACCTGCAACAGACGATGGGTACGCAGTTTTTACAGTTAAACGCATGGTCAGACGGGCAGGAGCACCAGCTTCTGATGTCAAAAAAAGGGACTGTCACCTACAAAAAGAAGGTCGTCCCCAATGCCACACAGCCAAAGACCTCCGGCTCGCACAACCGGCGCAAGCATTATCTGCTCCAGGAGGGCGAGCAGATCCCGCCGCTCGTCGACATGGGGATCTTTACAAAGGAGGGAAAAGTCGTACACGCCATGTATGACAAATTCCGTCAGATCAACCGTTTTATCGAACTGATCGACGATGCGGCAGGCAACGTCTCACGCGACTGCTGGCACATCATCGATTTTGGCTGTGGCAAATCCTATCTGACATTTATTCTGTATTATTATTTTACCGAGATCAAAAAACAGCCGGTAGAGATCATTGGTCTGGACCTCAAAGCCGATGTGATCGAAAAATGTAACCGTGCCGCGCAGAATTACGGCTACGATCACCTGCATTTTGAGCTTGGAGACATCAACGGCTATCAGGCACCGTTTGATGTCGATATGGTCGTGACGCTCCACGCCTGTGACACGGCAACTGACTATGCACTGTACAACGCGATCTGCTGGAACGCGGACATGATCTTCTCCGTTCCCTGCTGCCAGCATGAATTGAATAACCAGATGCACACGGATACGCTCTCACTGTTTACACGTTACGGCATCATTCAGGAGCGCACCGCCGCGCTGATGACCGACGCAATCCGCGCCAATCTGCTCACCTGTATGGGCTATAAGACGCAGCTGCTCGAATTCGTGGATCTCAGCCACACGCCGAAAAACCTGCTCATCCGTGCAGTCAGACAGCCATCCGTCTCAAAAAAGGCTTGCAGTGAACGGCTCGCCGAGGTACACACAGCGATGGAGCAATTTCATGTGCAGCCGACGCTGTACACGCTGTTAGATACATCCGGCAGGCTCTGACCTGCCGATCCGATGCAGACCAGCTGACAGCTTTTATTTAGTCATCCTCATGCAGCATACGGAAGAACTTCGCATAATGCGTATTTCCCTCTTTGACCGCCGCGATTGCCGTGCGTGGATGCTGCATACTCAGTCCGGTCAGCAGATAAGGGATATCATAGCCCCAGACATACTCTTTTTGCATGTCAACCATATAACTCTCGATCAGTTGCAGCACCGGATCGAGCTTGTACTTCGGATTTTTCAGAAATCCGATCAGTCCCTCGATCGTACAGTTTCCTGCGCCGCGCCCCATACCGCATACCGTCGCATCCAGCATGCTCGCACCGACCGACATCGACTCAATCGTGTTGGCAAACGCACACTGCTGGTTATTGTGCGCATGGATGCCGACGAGTTTTCCGTACTTTTCCATCGTATTCAGATACAATTCCGTGATCCGCCGCATCTGGATTGGATACAGCGCCCCATAACTGTCCACGATATAGACTGCCTTGACCGGAGTCTTTGCAAGCTCGTCGAGTGCATACTGCACATCCGACTCCTGCACGCTGGAGATCGCCATTATGTTGCAGGTCGTCTCATAACCTTTTTTGTCCGCATCCAGAATCATGTCGATCGCTTCCGGAATCTGGTGCATATAGGTCGCTACACGGATCATATCCACCGGACTGTCCGAGCGCGGCGCGATGTCCGTCTTGTAGTCACAGCGCCCCACATCCGCCATGAGCGAAAGTTTCAGATCCGTCTGATTATCGCCAACAATACTGTAAATATCATCATCCGAAGCAAACTTCCACTTGCCGTACTCATCCTCACAAAACTGCTGTTTCGAGGCGCGGTATCCCATCTCCATATAGTCCACGCCCGCCGCCACATTCATTACATAAAGCGCTTTTACAAACTCATCCGTAAAAGCGAAATTATTAACCAGTCCTCCGTCCCGCAAAGTCGCATCCAGAATCTGCACATCCTCGCGGACAGACATCATACTTCCCTTTATTTCCATATTCCTGCCTCCTTATCATTTTTATCTTATTTGCATTTGATTTGTTGTCAATAGATGTATGCAAAATAATACACAAAAAACGTGTTGAATAGTTCACAAACTTTCAGACTCTTTTTTAGTGCTTTCGCGCATTGACTACACATTTTAAGCATGTTAAAATTTTAACAACTGGTAATTTGAAAGCACTTACATATAATCGACTGCTTTCACACTTCACTGAATAGGAGGTTTTCACATTATGGCAAGATTTACACTCCCCAGAGATCTCTATCATGGAAAGGGATCTTTAGAGGCATTAAAGACATTTGAAGGAAAGCGCGCGATCATCTGTGTCGGCGGCGGCTCAATGAAGCGCTTTGGATTTTTAGATCGTGCAATCGGCTACCTGAAGGAAGCTGGCATGGAAGTTGAAGTATTCGAAGGTATCGAGCCCGATCCTTCTGTAGAGACTGTTATGCGTGGTGCAGCAGTTATGGAGAAATTCCAGCCCGACTGGATCGTAGCTATGGGCGGTGGCTCACCGATCGATGCTGCAAAGGCTATGTGGATCAAATATGAGTATCCTGATTGCACATTTGAAGATATGTGCAAGGTATTCGGTCTGCCGAAGCTGCGTACAAAGGCTCATTTCTGTGCGATTTCTTCTACATCCGGAACCGCTACAGAGGTGACTGCATTCTCTATCATCACCAACTATCAGGATCGTATCAAATATCCGATCGCTGACTTCGAGATCACTCCCGATGTAGCTATCGTTGATCCCGATCTTGCAGAGACAATGCCTCAGAAGCTGGTAGCTCACACCGGTATGGATGCGATCACACATGCGATCGAGGCTTATGTATCTACCGCAAACTGCAATTATACCGATCCGTTAGCCATCCATGCGATCGAGATGATCATGAACGACCTCGTTCCCTCTTACAACGGCGATATGGTTTCCCGTGATCGTATGCACGATGCACAGTGTCTGGCAGGTATGGCATTCTCTAATGCGCTGCTTGGTATCGTTCACTCTATGGCACACAAGACCGGTGCTGCATTCGAAGACTACGGCGCACACATCATTCACGGTGCCGCAAATGCGATGTATCTGCCGAAGGTTATCGCATTCAACGCAAAGAATGAGACCGCAAAGAAACGCTATGGCGTGATCGTTGACTACATGGGAATCGCTGACAAGAGCGCATCCGATGATGACAAGGTAGCTGCTCTGATCGCTTACGTCCGCAAGATGAACGACGATCTGAACATTCCTCACTGCATCAAGAACTATGGTGCTGACAGCTATCCGACCGAGAACGGTTTCGTACCTGAGGAAGTCTTCTTAGAGAGACTGCCTGAGATCGCTGCAAACGCTATCTTAGATGCCTGCACAGGCTCTAACCCTCGTATCCCTTCACAGGAGGAGATGGAGAAGCTGCTTAAGTGCTGCTACTATGATACTGAGGTTGATTTCTAATATCGGCTGACAACAAGCATATCACAAAACCCCTTCTGCATCACGCGGAAGGGGTTTTCTTGGTCTATCCATTTATTTCATTTATTATAGCTGCCAGTCTCCGAACCGGACATCAGGCGGTGTCGCCGTGTGATCTCCGATCATTTTCTCCATCCAGACCATGTCAAACCATTGACCGAACTTGTACCCGCTATGGTGAAAGCATCCGACCTCGGTAAATCCCAGTGCACGGTGAAAACGCAGGCTGTCATCGTTCAAATACGGGCTCTCTCTCACCGGACTGGCAATGCAGGCATTCATGTTCAAGATACCCATGTCGGCCAGCGACTGCTCCAGCCTGTCGTACAATAACTTTCCTATGCCGCTCCTCCTGCTGTTTTTTCGGATATAGATCGTTGACTCGACCGACCAGTCATACGCTTCTCTGCCCTTAAAGCAACCCGCATATGCATAGCCAATCACCTGCCCTGACTCCACTGCTTTGATATATGGATACTTCGCTGAAATACGCGCGATCCGCTCACTGAATTCGGACAGCGTCGGCACTTCGTATTCAAATGAAATCGCAGTCTCCCACACATAGGGCGCATAGATCTCCAGTAATTCTTCTGCATCCGCAGTCGTTACACGTTCTATCTCCATTACAAACATCTCCTCTGTGGTTCTTTTCCATGCATCTACATCTTAACATCCAAATAACTGCGCGGTTTTCGTCATACGCTCCGCAATCGGCACACCAAACGGGCACCGCGGCTCACATGCATGACATCCGATACACTCCGATGCCTGATGCTCCAGCAATCCATAATGTGACTGTACCGTCTGCGGCACAGCAGGCTGCATCGTCGCCAGATCGTAAAACTTATTGATCATCGCAATATCAAGATTTACGACACACGGCTTACAATGACCGCAATAGGTACATTCACCCCGATAGGAATGAAACGGTGCATTGGCAATAACGGATGCGTAGTCTTTTTCCTCCTCTGAGGCATGTTCATAGGCAACCGCCTCATCGACCTGTTCTTTTGTGTCATAACCACACATGATAGAGCCAACTGCGGGGCGCGTCAGCGCATAATGAATACACTGTACCGGTGTCAGCTTCACGCCGAACGGCGAACGTTTTTCGTCGAACAATCTGCCTCCGGCAAATCCCTTCATAACCGTAATTCCAACATCATTCTGCTCGCAGACTTTATACAATCGGGCGCGATCAGCATCGATCCCCCTTAACCCTGCATCAAACTCCTCCGCAAACATCGTGTCGATATCCTCACTGGCGGGCAGCATGTCAAATGCCGGATTGATACTAAACAGAATCATCTCCACATATCCGCACTCAGCGGCTTTGACTGCCACTTTCGGATTATGCGAACTCATACCAATGTGGCGGATCACGCCGCTTTTCTTTAATTCCATGACGTAGTCCAGATACTCAGAGTGCTGGATCTGCTCCCACTCCTCCTCGGAATCTACATAATGGATCATGCCAAGATCAATATAATCAGTCTGCAGGCGCTTTCGCAGATCCTCGAATGCCGGACGCACATAATTCATATCTCTTGTCCGGAAATACTGCCCGTCCTTCCATGTAGAGCCGATATGTCCCTGAATGTACCATTGATCGCGGTTTTCCCGAATCCCCTCACCGATAATATCCCTGGACTTCGGATCCGGCATCCAGCAATCCAAAATATTGATCCCTTTCGCATGTGCATAATGAATCAGTTCGATTCCCTCTTCTTCAGGATGGCGCTCCAGCCACTCTCCGCCAAAACCGATCTCACTTACTTCAAGCCCTGTTTTTCCAAGTCTCCGTGTTCTCATTATCTTCTCCCCCTCGTTGCGCATATCTATAACATCTGGAATCCCATAACAACAATACCCAGAACAACCAGCACGATACCGGTCGCACGGTTAAGCGTCTTGGGTGTCGCTTTATTCGCAAATACTGCTGCGATGCGCGCCCACAGCAATGTGAAGATCACGCACAGCCCCCATACCGTCCAATCCGGCATACCACCAATCATAAAATGTGAGACAGCGCCCGTCAGCGCAGTAAATGCCATAATAAAAACGCTCGTACCGACAGCAGTCTTTAATTCGTAGCCTAATACACTCGTCAGAATGAGCAGCATCATCATACCGCCGCCCGCACCGATAAATCCACAGATCATGCCGATCAGCACACCGCAGATCAACGACTGGATCGCACGCTTTTTGGGCGACACATTCTGCATTGCTTCCTTTGTTGTCATAACCGGACGCACGATAAATTTGATACCGAGCAAAAATGTCATGAACACCGAAAAATTACCCATCGTTGCAGATGGCACCAGACTCGCGACATAACTGCCTACAACCGTAAATGCCAGCACACTGGCCATCATAATCAATCCGTTTCTGATGTCCAGATTCTTATTCTTGTGATAGGTGTACGCTGATACCGCACTCGCGAGCACATCAGACGACAGGGCGATGCCCACCGCCATATACGGATCCATGTGTAAAAACGTAATCAGCATCGGACTGATCACCGCGGCTGCGCTCATGCCTGCAAATCCGGTGCCGAGTCCCGCACCCATACCTGCAAAAAAAGTCACTAAAACAGTAAATAAAATTGTCATCTTTTGTTCTTTCCTTGTGATAATTTAAAAAATAATTATATCACTTTGCTCTTTTTCACGCAAGAAAATCATCCCGTTACTGTTCACTCGTACCCAGTAACCAGCAGCCTTCCACTAAAACCGCTTTTACGGCTTTCCCCGCATTGACAATCGCTTTTTATCCTTTATAATGAATTTCATGAAACAAATACGAGAATTGCGAGGGTTTGGATATGTACACAATCGGACAAATTTCAAAAATGTTTGATATTCCGGTATCAACACTGCGCTATTATGACAACGAAGGTCTGTTTCCCCATCTGGTACGTGACGGCAACATTCGGAAATTCAGTGACACCGAAATCGAATCACTTCACGTGATCGAATGTCTGAAGAAATCAGGACTAGAGATCAAAGATATCAAACAGTTTTTCAAATGGGTATCCGAGGGCAGTTCCACCTACGCAAACAGAAAAGAACTGTTTGAGCTGCGCAAAACTGCCGTCGAAGAAGAAATCCAGGCGCTCGAAAAGACACTCGCCATGCTGCAATTCAAGTGCTGGTATTATGACAAAGCAATGCATGATGGCAACGAAGATCAGATACAGTCCATGCTGCCCGACAAGCTGCCACCCGAAATCCAGAAATTATACGATCAGGCGCACAGCTAGGTCAGCCCTGCTGTCCGTTCGCCTGACGGATCATGTCCTCAACCACAATATCAAAGATCTCACCGACCGAATTGCAGTATTCCAATATTTTCCACGGTTCATTCGTATGGAAATGTATCTTCACCAGATCCTCGTCTCCGGCTGCAATCAGACTGTTTCCCTCAAAATGCTCTGTAATATAATCGGAAATCTCATCCTCATCCAGATCCCTGTCTCTGCGCTCGATCAATAGCTGTGTATCGTAACGGTACGCAAACTGATCATCCTCTGCGTCGATTGAATGTACTCCCATGTTTTTCATCCTCCATTTGGTATGTTTTTCCCATTATAACATCTTTCATATGTTTTTGCACTTACTGCTTCAATTTTTGCATTTTATGAGACGGATGGCACGCAATGAGTGCCAAAAGGATCAGCAATGCCGTGATGGACAGACTGACCGGATATGCCATCAGAATCGCGCGGAATGTCCGATGCGTCGGAAATACAGTAAACATCCATAAAATCCTCACTCCACATACACCGATCACCGTCAAGATCGCCGGTATCAGTGAAATTCGAAAGCCACGCAGATATCCCGACATATTTTCATACAACATACTAAATGCATATGCTGAAAATACCATCACCAGTCTGGTATACCCAAGTTCTATGACCTGTGGATCATTATTAAATAACGCGAGCAGCGTTTTTCCTGACAGTAATATCAAAAGAATCACCGCGGACGTAGCAATCGCATCCTCCACAATACACAAAATCAGCACCTGCCGGCAAACCGATTCGCACAATATCAAAAAATGCTTTTCCATCAAACTTCAAATCCCGTCTGTTAATACGGATCACATCCATTGTCCGGATCAGCTTGATCAACAGCAGTACGGAACTGACCGCATTTGCAACAACCGTCGCAATCGCCACCCCATTTACAGTCATTTTGAGTACGATCACAAAAAACAGATTTAAAATGACATTTAACACTCCGGATACCGCCAATGCTTTGAGCGGTATGCCAGTCTCTCCGATGCTCCGAAAAATAGCCGCCTCAAAATTATATAGTAATATCACCGCCATCAATACAGACGTATGTACCGCCTTACGAATCGCATCCTCATCCTTTTTTCCAATCGCGTTGGCTATCACGACATTTGCGCCTAACGCTATCCCGATATATCATTCCAATTTTACAGCGGTGACGCAACCGATGTGACAGAACGCCTTGACCACGGCAATCTGGACTTTGCGATTCTGTTGCAGCCGATAGACACTTCTAAATATGAGTATGTCGCACTTCCGGATCGTTCATTCTGGGGCATCTTGATGAAACATACTTCTCCGTTCGCCGGTCTGAACGGGATTCAAAAAGACGATTTACTGCAAATGCCTTTGATTCTTCATCGGCGCACTGGTTTGCAACAGACGATCGCAGACTGGGCGCAGACCGATATCGACCATCTGCATATCACAGCCACCTATAATGTCGTCAACGGCAGCCCAGTCAATTTTGTCAAACACGGTATCGGCTATTTTCTGACGACCAGAGACCTGCTGGCTCCTGAACTGGATGCCGATGTCGTATTTCTCCCGCTGGATCCTGCATTGGAAGTACAATACCACCTTGTATGGAAACGCAAAAACATATTCAGTCATGCCGCACGGCTGTATCTCGATCACGTGCGGGATATGATCTGACTGGTCACTTTGGATGCTGTGCAGCAACCAGCACTTCCTTCCCCTGAAAGGCAAAACCCAGTTTATAGATACGCCCGCGCGGGATGCCTGCCGCCAGCAGATCCGCCTCATACTGCCTGTCCTCTATCTGCTCGAGTGCGCGGCTGGCGGTCTGTTCGATACAGTCCTCTTTTCGTGCATCGTATACCTTGAACTCCATGATAAATGCGTCCATATCCGGCTGCAACGGATAGAGTGCGATATCATATCTGCCTCTGCCGCTCTCGCGGTTGGACACAATCCGGTATTGATCCTTCAGCGATACAATCAGCCCAAGAACCAGCCCGTGGAAAAAGTTCTCTGGTGCCCTCTGCGGCGGTCCTCCCAGATCAAAATAGCTCATGGAAGAATAGGCGATGTCGCAAAGGATATCCTCCATACCGTCTGTATCATGTCGGAGTAATGACTGGATGAACTCATTATAAAAGAGACTTCCGTTCTCGAACATATTTATGATCTCATTCCGGAACATGCTCATCACTTCCTGATTCGTGACCGAAACATCACATTCCGTATATTCCTGCTCTTTCACAACATTGTCCGCCTTCACATAACCGATTGCCAACAGCAGTGACCACAGGCTGTTTTCATCGCCATCCAGATACTGAAACGTGATATTTTCATTGATCCGTTTGTGCACGACATTGCCTGCCATCAACTGCTCGATCTCATGCTTGCTGCGCACCGGATGTCTGCGGATGATATCCCCAATGATCTTATTACTGCTCGTATTGATCCAGTATGAAATATACTGACCTCTTTCAAGAAAATTACAGATCGACCACGGATTATAGATATCTTTGTGGCTTCCGATCGTAAAACCATCGTACATTGCCTTTACTTTCGGAAATTCATCCATATTCTGACATTTCAGCGCGTCCATCACTTCCTGCTCGGTAAATCCAAAACAATCGCTATATTCCCTGTCCGTAACCGTATATACCTGAATATTGTTCAAATCAGAAAACAGTGACTCCTTTGATACTCTGGTTACGCCGGTGATGAGCGCTTTGCCTAAATATTCATTTTCCTTAAATGTATTGTGAAAGAGTCCTCTGCATGTAGCAATCATGTCGTTCCAATATCCGTCCGCATATGCTTCGAGAAGCGGCGTGTCATATTCATCCAACAGAACAATCGGCAACACCCCATAATGTTTATATACCCATCCACACAAGATCTGAATACTATCCTCTATGACACTTTCATTTCCGGAAAACAATGCTTCTTTCATTTCTCTGAAATGTTTTTTATCATCATCCCCCAGTTTGTCACTGTCCAGAAGATACTCATGCTGGCAAAACAACAGATACAGACTGCTCATCATACCGCGGATGCTCTGACGGTAGTCTCTGCCCTTGCAGCTTCCAAAACTCACAGAAATAACCGGAATCCGTCCAAACTGTTCTCTGCATTTTGAATCCTGCCATATACGCAGTTGCTCAAAATACTCCGGATGATCTGCATACTTCGGATCAAAAAACGTGCGCACAGTGTTCATCAGCAGGGTCTTTCCAAAACGCCTCGGTCTGGTGATCAACGATATTTGCTGTCCCTCCCGCATCCATTCGGAAATAAAATGCGTCTTGTCCACATAAAACTGCCTGCCGCATGCAAACTCCGTAAATTTCTGATAACCAATTCCCATCTTGGCTCCCATATAAGGATTTCTCTGTAAAATCTCCGCCAGACCCTCGATATATCTGACCAAGTGCTGTCTCTCCTCTTGTAATCTGCCGCGCTCCTCAAATTCCAGCAGGATCTGCTCCCGACTTGACATCCGTACATAATAGCTGACAGACTTGCCGTCTATCGTGCGCTGTACATATGGCTGCTTTTTCCCATTGATCGTCTTGTATGTGAGCGTGCCTTTCGGTAACTGCTCCAGTCTTTCATCAATCTGCGCGATACGCTCTTTCGGATTACTCATGTAACACCTCCTGTTTTACTGCATCCTTGCGGAGCACTTTATATGATAGAAAATTTCTATTATATAAAGAATGGTTATGAGTGGTTATAGCCATTATATAACCATTCATAACCATTGTAAATAGGTTTGTGCTATTTATTTTCCGTAGCTGCACTGTTTCAGTGTACTCTTGGCAATGAGCTTCTTACCGTCGTATACCAGCACACGGGCTTTGTAGTAATATTTTTTACCTGCAGTACCCTTTGTATCGATGAAGGTATTCCTGTTCTTCGTACCCAACACCTTGTAGCCTGACGCTTTCTTTGTTGAACGACAGAACTGATACCTGACCGTATATCCCATCGCTTTCATGTCGCTAAGCAGGCGCTCGTCGTTCTTCGCCGCAACCTGCACCTTGACGGACTGCTTCTTCGTCTTAGATGTCGTCACCTGAAACTTTGCCTGTTTGAGCTTTGCTTTGATGCACTGCTGATTCTGCTCCGCAATCAGCTTTTCTGCCTCTGCCTTTTCGACAACTGCAAAGTAATTGTCAGATCAAAAATCCTGCCATTTTTGCCGATCAGATTTTCGACAGGTTTCTGTGACTCAGACAGTCCGGCATTTTCAGTGACAACGATCCTGATCTTATCACCCTTTGCCTCGGATGCGATCGTTTCCAACGTCCTGCTATTCAATGTCACTTCCACATTGGAAATCTTAACAACAAGATCCGCATCGGTATTTCTGGCAAGCAATTCAGCGATGGTCTGGGTGAGTTCACGTTCTACCGGCTTCACATCATTGTCTGCCGGTGCAGGTGCGGATGTCCCACCGCCGCCACCTCCGCCGGAAGGTGTTGTCTGCGCCCAGAGAATAATGGTACCGTTTAAGGTATGATAGTTCTCCGTATCGGTCGGCGTAAACAGCCAGTAATAGCTCTCTCCCTGCTTCACTTCGATATCGGCAGACTGCGCCGTCAGATCATTTCCATCTTTATCCACCCATTTTACCTTGCCCGGAACAGCTGTTCCGAAAGCGGCAAACAGACTCTGATTTTTTGTATCTTCTGCTGTCAAGGCTGCATCCGCAAGTGTCTTTCCGGACGCTGTAATTGGCGTATATCCAGGTGCTCCGGTCGGTGTAGCCTTAGTCACGGTGATGATAGACGTACCGGTTGCCACCAGATAGCGTCCTGTATCCTCCGGAGTAAAATTCCACGCAGCGTAGCAAATGCCATTGCCGACGCTGGGTCTGACGTCGCCATCCGCCCATGCAAACGTGCCTGCGACATCCTGATCGCCGTCCTTCATCACACCGGAAAGCGTGATAGAGCCAATCTTCTCACCATAGGAAATTGTTGTTCATCGATCGGCTTTAAAAGATAATGAAACGCCCCCACATCATAGCCCTCAAACACATACTCTTTCAGGGCAGTCACAAAGATAATGATCGCATCCGACCGTTCTCTGATCTTCCGCGCGACATCCATGCCATTGAACGTATCTGTCCCATGCTCCTGATCCAGAGAAATATCCAGTAGGATCACATCATAGTCCGTCTGATCCGATAATAATGTTTCGCCGTCAGGGAACACATAGACGTCCGCATCCGTGCATGCCTGTGTCAGCTTTTTCAGGTAGTCTCTGATGGGCTGTTCATCATCACATATCGCTATTTTTAGCATCTGATTCATTACTTCTCCAAAAATTTCTCCCAGAATTCCTTTGAATCAGCAAAATCCAGATCATCATCTTCCCCAAAACCAGCCAGGAAATCCTCTACTTTCTTTGCATCTGTGGGATTGTTATATTTGATTTCCCAGCTGTCTATGATCTTACCGTCCTGGCACTTATTATACACGATTCCATCGGCAGAAAATGACATGATTGTCCAGACCGGTTCCTCATCCTCTTTTTGAGTGACACTCGCATATTCAGTGACCTCTCCCTTTCGTTCGATACCGGTCACAGTCTCACCCGTGATCATTACTTCCTGATACTTCGACATCGCCGTCTGTTCCATCTCCTGCGCCTGCTTCGCTCTGCGGAGGATGACCTGATCGTCTGTCTCCAGATTTTTCGTCCAGTTTTTATCATATGGATTTTCCTCATCTATCGGAAACTCTTCTTCGTCGCTCTCACTGCCTGATGAAGAACCGCCGCCCAGTCCACTGGCCGCTACACGAAGTGCCGCAGCAGCCGCAGCGATTGTGCGCATTTCCGGTGCAGCCTCCACAGCAGCTTTTTGGGCAGCTTCGTCCTGCATCTCTTTCAGCTCTTTTAGACGCTCTCTATAAGCATCGATATATTTATCCACTCCCTCGAGCATCTTATCCCACTCATCATCCGACATGTTGCGCCAGTCCTTATCTTCCTTCAATTCCTGTACGGCGATCTCATGCGCTTCTTTGAATTTTTTGATAAATTCCGCGATATCTGCGGATTTATCCTTTGAGTTGTCTGTACGGTTCCCTGCCGCAAAATCATACGATGTATTCTGACTGCCATATGTCTCTAATCCTGTAATACCCATCTTTTTCTCCCTTCTGCAAATAATAGAAAAAGCATTATATTTCAAAGTCAGTCCTTTGAAATATAATGCCTCCGTGCTTTTATTATATCGGTATACAAAAGAGAATAGTTTAGAGTAAAATTCGTTACTTTTACTCGTACCTCGTTCCAGTAACATCCGGACACTTTCTTTTCTACATAAATCATGCTATAGTTAGGTCAGCCAACAGACAACGATTTCATTTTGGGAAAGAAACTACTATGAACAGCAATTACGAATACTACCGCATTTTTTACTATGTTGCAAAATATAGGAATCTGACAAAAGCGGCTGCCGCCCTACAGACAAGCCAGCCTGCTGTCACACGCACGATTCACCGGCTGGAGGAAGATCTGGGATGCCGGCTTTTTATCCGGAGCAAATCCGGCATGGAGCTGACCGCCGAAGGACGCACCTTTTATGAATATGTATCTGCCGGCTGCGCCCAGTTTTTCAAAGGGGAACAGAAGATCACAAACCTGCTGTCCCTGGATGAGGGCAGCATCACAATCAGTGCGACCGAGACCGCGCTGCACTGCTGTCTGTTAGAGGCGATCGAGTCGTTTCGCGAGCTGCATCCGAACGTGACATTCCGCATCTTAAATAACAGCTCCAGTGAATCCGTGACCGCGCTTCGTCAGGGGCAGGTCGATATGGCGATGATTTCATCGATTCCGGATGCCCTGCAGGCACCGCTTGTGTCCCACGCGGTTCATTCTTACACGGATATTCTGATCGGCGGCCGCAAATATGAGCATTTACAGCACAAAACCATGACGTTTGCCGAGCTGTGTGAATACCCGTGGGTGAGTCTGACACAGGATGCGATCGCCCGTATTTTCATGGATAATTACTTTGCATCGCTGGGCTTGCGTTTCAATCCTGCGATCGAGCTTGCCACCACGGACCTAATCCTGCCTGCGATTGAGCACAACCTCGGCATTGGCTTTCTCCCTCCGGAGTTCGTCAAAGAAGCGCTCGACATCGGAACTGTTTTTCAGATTCCGATTCCGGACGAGATGCCGCACCGGACCATTTCCCTCGTCTACGATCCGGAATATCCGCAAAGTGTCGCCGCATCCGCATTCCGCAAATTCCTGCTGGATCAGCCGTATCATAAATAGATTTCTTCAATCTTTCAAAACGACGGATCTTCTATAAATTTTTTGTGACAGATGTCAGATGTGTCCTGCAATGATCTCTTTGCCCGCTTCCATTTTGTAACAGGCAAACAGTTCCACAGGAATCTCCCCGGTAAATCCAACCGGAACTGCCTCCAACTGGCAGACTCTGGCGCGGTATCCCATCGGTCCGGTCTCTTTATCCGAATGCATCATCAAAAACGACGACACGGACTGATGGATCGGGGCATGTCTCAGATATTCCAATGAATAAAACTGCATCTGATAGTCCCGGTCGCACTCATATTCGATCACCGGCAGGACACATCCCCGTGGGCAGATCCCCGGTAAAATATCCATCAGATCCCGCTTGCACTGCGCAATCTGCTCTTGTGTAAAATTCTCTGTATATCTCGGATCTTCAAATCGTGTCTGCGCATCCTCCCACGCATCAAAAAAGCTGATCCCGTGAATATACACCGTGCATTCGGCTTCTCCTGTCAGATGCACGACCTTTGGACGCGCGTATTCACCGGTTTTTAAGCGCAGCCGCTTCTGCAACGGAATCGTAATATGCCGCCTTGAAAGCTCAATCTTTATCTCCGGATCCTTCAGATCCTGAAATATCCGCTTTGCCACTTCCGGTTCTTCCGTCGACAGCTCATAACGGGCGATGAGCAGCCTGTCGAATGGCACTTCTTCCAGTTCTCCCAGCCTAAGTCCCTGACGCAGCATATACAAAAAATAGAGCTGATCCTCTACATTCCATTGTTCACCGATGCAGCTTTCCGATGCACAACCCACTGCAAAGCTGCATCCATTGATGGTGATCTTCCCGATCCATGCCCGACCGGATGTCTCCATGTTTTGCTTTAATTCTTCCCGATTCGTTTTAGGTGCCTTGTATACCTGCTGTCTGCGCTCCAGTTCCTCCTCGGAAATCGCGGTGACCGCCCACAGATAAAATGCGTCCTCTCCCTCAGCTGATGTTTCCGGCACTTCCTGCTTTTGCGATAGTTCCAGCATACCGAGTACCGTATCGTATGTGCCGTCACTGTATGTCATATTGATGATTTTTGACTCTTTTACAACGGGGAACAGTGCCCGTAAATCTTGTGTATTCATTGTATGTTCCTTTCCTTCTCCTGCCTGTCCTGTTATTGTATTATACCAATTTTAAAGACATGAGAAAAGACCCCGGATCATCTTCACTGGAATGATCCGGGGTCTGAACTATTATCCTTCGATGGCTATATATTTATTTTCTTCAACTGCCGGTTTTGCTTCCTTTTTAGGAACGAACATCTTTAAGATACCATGCTTAAATTCGCCTTTGATGTCCTCCTGTGTGACTGCATCACCAACATAGAAGCTTCTGGAACAAGCACCTGCATAACGCTCCTGACGGATGTACCTTCCAGTCTTCTTCTCTTTCTCATCCTTATCGAGTCCCTTTGCGGCACTGATGGTCAGATAACCATTCTCCAAGGAAGCCTTGACCTCATCCTTTGTAAAGCCCGGCAGGTCGATCTCTAACTCATAACCATCATCCAGCTCTTTGATATCGGTCTTCATCACACGATCGGCACGTTTACCGTACAGCTTCTTCTCTACGTTCTGCATATCACGGTCATCATAGAACGGAAAACCTGTGAAAAAGTCATCAAACAAATTCTCTCCAAAAATACTAGGCATCAACATAAGTCATCTCTCCTTTTCTTCTACGCATCCACATCTGTGAATGCCTCATGCTTGTTTACCTTGTTTCCTTGGAACTGGGATGTTGGGGAACACTTGAGAACTCTGGTTCTTCTTCTCTTTTTATTCCCTTCCTTTGTTCTTGACTATGTTATAGCACCGTTTGTTAGCACTGTCAATATGTGAGTGCTAATTTTTTGTGAAAATTCTGTGAACTTCTGATTTGTGTACACATTAACGTCAAAAAGACCGGAACTGCCAATCAGACAGTCCCGGTCTTTTCTATATATTAGGGAAGATTTTCACTTATCTATTTTCCGGTGTATGCCACTGCCAGTCGCGGATCTCTTCAAGATCCTGACCGTACTCAGCGATATACTGCTTGTGCTCAACCAGCTTGTCGTTCATCTTCTGGATGAGGTAAGCGCCGCGGTTTCCGAGGCTCGGAAGATGCATGATCGCATCCTTTACTAAGTTGAAACGATCGATCTCGTTCTGTACTCTCATATCGAACGGAGTCGTGATCGTACCCTCCTCCTGATATCCATGAACATGCATGTTCTGGTTATCACGGCGGTAGGTCAGCTCGTGGATCAGCGTCGGATATCCGTGGAATGCAAAGATTACCGGCTTATCTGTCGTAAAGATTGCATTGTACTCGGCATCGCTTAATCCATGAGGATGCTTGTGGTTGGACTCCAGCTTGAACAGATCGACTACGTTTACGACACGTACCTTTAACTCAGGGAACTCGTCACGCAGGATCGTAACTGCTGCCATTGTCTCAAGTGTCGGTGTGTCACCGCAGCAAGCCATAACGATATCCGGCTCCTCACCGTTGTCGTTGCTTGCCCACTCCCAGATGCCTACACCCTGTGTGCAGTGCTTTACAGCCTGATCCATGGTCAGCCACTGGTAGCTCGGATGCTTGGATGCTACGATCGCATTGACATAGTTCTTGCTCTTGATGCAGTGATCAAAGCATGATAACAGACAGTTGGTATCCGGCGGAAGATACATGCGGACAACGTCTGCCTTCTTATTGGCAATGTGGTCTAAGAATCCGGGATCCTGATGTGTGAATCCGTTGTGATCCTGCTGCCATACATTGGATGTCAGAATAAAGTTCAGGGAAGCGATCGGTCGTCTCCATGTCAGCTGGTTACATACCTTTAACCACTTTGCGTGCTGTGCTGCCATGGAATCTACGACACGGATAAATGCTTCGTAGCTTGCGAAGAAGCCATGACGTCCGGTCAACAGATATCCCTCTAACCAGCCTTCACACATATGCTCGCTCAACATACCGTCCATGATACGTCCACCGCGGTCAAGGCAGTCGTCGGTCGGCAGAAGCTCTGCGTTCCAGTCTCTGTTCTCAGCCTCGAATACCTTGTACAGACGGTTTGACATACTCTCGTCCGGTCCAAAGATACGGAAGTTTTTGCTGTCTTTATTCAGATTAAAGATGTCACGGATATATCCGCCCAGCTCGATCATATCCTGAGCCTTTGTCTTACCGGGATCTACATCGATACCGTAGGTACGGAAATCCGGAAGTCTCAGGTCTTTCATTAAAAGTCCGCCGTTGGCGTGAGGATTTGCTCCGAGACGGGCATTTCCCTTCGGTGCCAGCTCTGCCAGCTCAGGAATCAGGCGACCATTCTCATCGAACAGCTCCTCTGGATGATAGCTCTCTAACCACTCCTTCAACAGCTTCAGATGCTCCTCAGGCTTCTCCATGGAGATCGGCACCTGATGCGCACGGAAAGATCCCTCGATCTGCTGTCCGTCAACAACCTTCGGACCTGTCCATCCCTTCGGTGTACGCAGAACGATCATCGGCCACTGCGGACGCTCAGGATCATTCTCTGTTCTGGCATGCTCCTGAATCGCCTTGATCTTCTCGATCGCGGTATCCATAGCTTCAGCCATCAGCTTATGCATGGTCATCGGATCATCGCCTTCTACGAAGATCGGCTCCCAGCCGCATCCTACGAAGTAGCTCTCGATCTCCTCATGTGAGATACGTGAGAAAATAGTCGGGTTGCTGATCTTATATCCATTCAGGTTTAATACCGGAAGTACTGCACCATCTGTAATCGGATTTAAGAATTTATTTGACTGCCATGAGGTAGCCAGAGGTCCTGTCTCTGCCTCGCCATCGCCAACGATAACAGTCGCGATCAGATCCGGGTTATCAAATACAGCACCAAATGCATGTGCGATAGAATAACCCAGCTCACCACCCTCGTTGATAGAACCCGGAGTCTCCGGTGCACAGTGGCTCGGTACTCCACAAGGGAATGAGAACTGCTTGAACATCTTCTGCATACCCTCTTCATCCTGGCTGATGTTCGGGTAGATCTCGCTGTAGGTTCCCTCAAGATATGTATTGGCGATCATGAAGTTTCCGCCATGTCCCGGACCGGAAAGCAGGATCATATCAAGATCATAACGCTTGATCGCACGGTTACAATGTACATAGACAAAGTTCTGTCCGGGTACGGTTCCCCAGTGACCAACGATTTTCTTCTTAATCTGATCCATTGTTAAAGGCTTTTTCAACAACGGATTGTCCAACAGATAGAGCTGACCTGCAGATAAATAGTTCGCAGCACGCCAGTATGCATTCATTTTCTCAAGCATTTCCTGACAAAGCGGCTGCTTTTCAAGACAAGTATTCTCTGACATATGTTCCTCCTATACGTTTTCGTTAATTTTTTGACAAACGCATCATAACATATTTTCTTCTATCCGTTAAATCACTTATTTTTATCCCGTCCATATCAATTTGATATGGATAGTAACTGCCCGTAACGATACATTTATATACAATAATCACACCACTTGCTTTCCTCTGCCGGTGTGCAACTCTCCCGTTTCAGCAGGCGGCATTGCAGTTCCATCCGCGCCACATCCTTATGCCCGCCCCGAAGCCGGTCAATCAGCAGATATAATGCAAATTTTCCCATATCCGTTTTCGATATTTCTACCGTCGTGAGCATCGGCGTCGTGTACTGTGCTTCTTCGATCCCATCACTCGATATGATCGACGGCGTATAATAGCGTTTCTTGCTCTTATTCAGATATTTCAGCATACCGATCGCCGTGATGTCGTTCGCACAATAAATTCCGGTCGGATAATGCTCCAGCTTCATCAGCCGCTCCATCGCCTCATAGCCTTCGATCTCGCTTTGTTTTGTATTGATGATATAATCTGCATCGACTTCTAATCCATGCTTCTCCAGTGTCTCCAGATAGCCCCGGTAACGCGCCTCATTATTGCAGGAGCCGACATAGCCGATGCTTTCATGCCCAAGAGAAATGAGATATTCGACCGCTGTACTGGCAATCTGGCTGCCGTTGCAGATCACCTCATCCACCGCCCCATTCGCCGCATCACGGTTGATATATACGGTGCTCTTGTATTTCTGCGCGAGCTTCTTTAACGCATCACGATTACATTTTCCAATAATAACCAGTCCATCGGCATGTCCGGCTGTTTCCTCCAGCATCTTGTCTATAATCGTATCTACATGCTCATATTTGCAGCGCTTATCATCCGAAAAAATGGAATAATACCATACTTTGGTGAGAATACTTCCCCAGCGATGGATCTCGCTCTCCACGACACGCAGCAGTTCCCGGAAAAAAGGATCTGATCCCGCGGTATCCACACGTGTCATCAATACATTGATATAATACGTTTTCTGCTCCTGCGGTTTACTCCTTGTCTTGAGATTGCGCGCCGCCTCATTGGGAACATAATTCATACGCATGGCAGCATTCCATATTTTATCCCGCAGCCCCGGCGAGGAGCATTTGTAATCCGGATTATTTAACACCCGCGAAACTGTCGATATCGATACACCGACCTCCTGTGCAATATCTTTGATTGATGCCATATGATCACCCCTTTATATATGTAACAATTCCCTCATATCCTACAAAACACCTGTGTTTAATATGTTTTTGTCTACTATAAAATATTTACCACATTCTGTCAACGGGAAATGATCCAATGACAACCGGCTATATGACCATACTGTCTGTCTGACTCAGCGCCTCATTGATGACCACTTCGACCGGCTCTTTTCCATCGTCACCGACATCGCCCACCAGATACAGCTTCTGCACGAATACGTCCACCTGCTCGCCCTCCTGAATGACTGGCTGGCCAATCTGCCGCAGTGCCGTCACGGAATTTCCTTTCAGGTCGATCGTCAGCTCCATCACATTTCCCCGAAAAGCACTTCTTTTTACAATGCCTTTTTCTGCGGAAACCGGATACGGATTCAGCTCGCCCTGCTTATACACGGTCAGAAATTCCGGACGGATGATCGCACGCCTGCCCTCTGCCGCACCAGAAAAACCGTTAAAATTCTGGTAATGAAGAATCTCCGACGGCTGACCGAGAAACCTTGCGACAAAGGCACTCTGCGGATTGCTGTAGATCTCATACGGTGTTCCGATCTGCTCCACCTGTCCGTGATTCGTGACAATGATCTGATCCGCCACCTCGATTGCCTCATCCTGATCATGCGTGACAAAAATGCTGGTGATTCCAACCTGATTGATCAACTCCCGCAGCCATAACCGCAGCTCCTTGCGCACCTTTGCATCGATAGCTGCAAACGGTTCATCCAAAAGCAGCAGCTGCGGCTGCGTCGCCAATGCCCGCGCAAACGCGACTCTCTGGCGCTGTCCGCCGGACAACTGCCTCGGATAACGGTTTTCCATGCCTTTTAATCCGACCAGCTCGATGAGCTCCTCCGTCCGGTTTTTGATCTCCGCTTTGTCGTATTTTTGAATTTTCATGCCGAATGCGATATTTTCATATACCGTTTTATAGCGGAACAGCGCATAATTCTGAAACACAAATCCGATGCCGCGCTTGCTCGCCGCGATGCCGTCCACCTGTCTGCCGTCGATATAGATCGCGCCGGAATCTGCGCTTTCGAGCCCCGCCAGAATACGCAGAATCGTCGTCTTTCCACTGCCACTCGGTCCGAGCAGACCGATCAGCCTGCCTTTTTCAATTGAAAAACTCACACGGTCTGATGCCTTGAAATCTCCATACGTCTTAGTAATATCCTTTAATTCCACATATGCGTTTGTATGCTCCATGATCTATGCCCCCTCTTTCTTTCCGCGGTATTGAAAAAAGAATCCTGCCCGCAGGATTCTCCGCCTGCGGCGGGTCGCTTCTGCGACATACTTCTTATCCGCCGCAGTGCGATCCTCGCGGAGCGTTTTTGTATCATAGGAAGCAATTTCCTATGATACAAAAATGTTACGTGCCACAAGAATGATAATTGCCAGAATGACGAGAATCGATGACATCGCAAATGCACCGGTAAAATCGAATGCCTGATACAACAATTCAATATACAACGGCATCGTATTGGTAATGCCCCGCAAATGTCCCGACAGTACCGATACCGCACCGAATTCCCCCATCGCACGCGCTGTGCAAAGCACAATTCCATACAGCAATGCCCACCGGATATGCGGCAATGTAATCTGTGTAAAAATCTGAAATCCATTGGCACCCATGAGTGCGGCTGCCTCTTCCTCATCATTTCCCGCCGCCGTCAATACCGGAATGATCTCACGCGAGATAAACGGAAATGTTACAAAAATGGTTGCGAGCACAATGCCCGGAACCGCAAATATGATCTGTATATCCAACTTTTGCAGCAGCGGATACAACGCGCTCTGTCTGCCGAAGGTCAATACAAAAATCAGTCCCGCGATAATCGGAGAAATCGTTAGCGGCAGGTCGATCAGCGTCGAAATGACCTTCTTCCCGTGAAACGTAAATTTTGTGATCAGCCATGCCGCAAAGATTCCAAATACGGTGTTGACCAGCACCGTAAGTAACACGACCTCCAGTGTAAGTACGATCGCTTTCACCGCATAAGGGTCTGATACAGATTTCACATACACGTTCCATCCCTCACGCAGCGCCGTCACCAATACATAGATCAGCGGGAGCACCAGAAACACCGCAAGGAACACGATTCCGATCAATATCAAAAACCACCGTGTAAAGTTTTTTCCCTTTTCTTCGTTTTTTCTATTTCTTTCCATTACTTCCCTCTCTATTTCATGCCGCTGATGATCCTTGATGCCCTGCTTTGGATGATCGCATTTACAAATAGAATCGCAAATGCAAGCAGTAACATCACAAGCGCAATAGATGTCGCACTCGCATAATCATATTCCTGCAGCTTTGCCATAATCATCAATGGCGCAATCTCTGTTTCATACGGCGTGTTTCCGGCTATGAATACGACACTTCCATACTCACCGATGCTCCTTGCAAAAGCCATCGTAAATCCCGCAACCAGCGCCGGAAAGATCTCCGGCAAAATGACCTGCACAAAAATCTGCCGGTTCGAGGTGCCAAATAAGCTGGCTGCCTCCTCATACTCTTTATCTACTTTTTCAAGAACCGGCTGGACGCTGCGCACCACAAATGGGATGCCGACGAAAACAAGAGCAATGGTGATGCCGAATCTGGTGTAGGCGACTTTGATACCAAACCGTTCAAACATGCTGCCCACCCAGCCATTTGGCACTGTAAGATGTGTCAGTGCAATACCTGCAACCGCAGTCGGCAGGGCAAACGGCAGCTCGATCAGACCGTCCACGATACGCCTTCCCGGAAATCGATAGCGAACCAGAATCCACGCAAGGACGGTTCCCATCACAGCATTGATCACAGATGCAATCAATGCCGTTTCAATACTGACTTTGTAACTGGCTAATACTCTGGGTCTGGTAATGGTCTCTATAAATTCACGCGGCGACAATTTTGCCGAAAAGATCACCAGTGAGCACAATGGAATGATTACGATGAACCCTAAAATTGCCATCACAATTCCAAACGAAAGCCCAAATCCCGGTATCACATGTTTCCTCTTGTTTTTCATCATTCTCCCACCTGTCTGTTACTTTTCTTCATATATGGAATCGAACAATCCACCATCCGCAAAATGCTTTTCCGTTGCCTCACTCCATCCGCCAAAATGTGCGATGTCCGTCAGATCAACATTTGTGATAATCCACTTTCCGTCCGACGGAAGCTCTGTAATCGTATTGCTGTCGCCGCTGTACGCATATTCCTTCAAAATATCCTCATTTGACGGGCGATAATACCACTCTGCCTCCAGCTTCTGTGCCTCATCTGAGTAGAGGTAATTTAAGTATCCTGTGGCAACATCCCTGGTGCCCCGTTTATCTACAACCTCATCCACAACTGCAACGGTCGGCTGGCATAAGATCGATACCTCCGGTACAACGATCTCATATTCGCCCGGATGCTCATCAAGTGAGAGGAATGCTTCGTTCTCCCATGCGAGCAAAACATCGCCCTGTCCATTTTCCACAAAAGAAGTGGTCGCGCCTCTCGCGCCGGAATCCAAAACGAGCACATGCTCATACAGTGTTTTCATATTGGCAAGAATTTCTTCCTCACTCTCGCCCTGCTTCTCGAAATAATACCACGCTGCCAGATAATTCCATCTCGCTCCTCCGGACGTCTTGGGATTCGGAGTAATGACTCCGACATCATCCCTTAAAAGATCATCCCAATTCCGGATGTTTTTTGGATTGTCCTTGCGGACAAGGAACACAATACTTGAAGTATACGGTGAACTGTCTAACGGAAATTCGGAAGTATAACCGTCCTCAATCAATCCCGCATCCTTGACTGCATCCACATCTCCCTCCAACGCCAGCGTCACAACATCTGCCTGCAGTCCGTTGGCGACCTCAAGCGCCTGCTTGCCGGAGCCTCCGTGTGACTGGACAACTGAAACGTCCTGACCACTCTGCTCTTTCCAGTGTTTTGCAAATACTTCATTATAAGCTGCATACAGTTCGCGTGTCGGATCATACGATACATTTGTAATTTCTACGCTCTGTGCATCTGCTGCCTTTGCCTCCGCGGTATCACTGCCGCCTGTTCCGCATCCGGTCGCTGCTCCGGCTGTCAATGCTGCAAGTAGTGCCAATGTGATAACTCTTCTTTTCATAATCCTGTTCCCTCTTTCTTTCATTTTATTTTTTAATTTCCCCATTTCCGATCTGCTTGGTATGAATATAGCTAATCTATCACGCAAAATCAAACCTCAAACGTGCAAACGTTATCACGCTGCAATCTTCTGCACGCAAAAAAGCGACTGTTTTTTCTAAAAACAATCGCTTTTCTACCGTTCCGCGCTCCGTCTGTGCAAACGTTGTCACCCTGATTTTACAAGCATTTACGCACTTTTTTCGGCACTCATATTCTGTTTTTGGCAAGATCTGGGAGCAATGATGCAAGATCCATTTGTTTCTTCCATTATTCTGTAAGCGTATATCTGGTACTTCTTGCCTTTCCGTGCGGGAAAAGCAGACCTGCCTTGACCATTTTTTTGATCAGCCGCGAGGCAGTGGACGCACTGGTATCAAGCAGTTCCTCTGCTTCCGGTCTTGTAATTGCACCATGCTCCCGTACATAGGACAGCACCCGCTGTTCATTGTTATCAATTTTCGGAACGGGCGCAGACAAGCTATTTTCGCTGGGTGCAGGTACAGCCCTTGTCTCATATTTTGCATTGACATTGGGAAGCGTAATCTTGAAGCTGTTCTTTGTGGTAGAAATGACGGGCTTTTCCGAAGTTTCTTCATATGCCTCCATGATTTTCGTCAATCCGGTGCCATATGCCTCAATCAGATGCAGCCGATAAAATACATTTGCCAGATTTTGATTTCTGCACACAGAAATGCCCGCCATAATATCTTCCAGATCAATTCCAGGCATCAGACCGCCAATGGACACAAATTCTATCCGGTCATCGTAAATACTGATCAGAGCACTGGCACTGAACGAATAGTCCCGGTGAACAAGAAGATTCAACAAAGCTTCTCTAACAGCGATCACCGGGTAGTCCCGGACATCAATTCGTGAGAGTTTTTCAATGGTAGCGCGGATCTGATTGCGGAAATCGATATACTCATAGACTTCATTCATCTGCTTCATGAGGGAACCTCCAAACTCCCGTCGATCCTTGAAAATCATCTGTTTGGTTCCCTGAAAAACAGCCACCTTAATGGTATGGGGATTCTGATCGGACAGGAGCAGCGCCAAATTGCTGTATAGACCGTCGTTCTCAACGAGCTTCAACGTGCGCATTTGCTGTGGTCCGAGCTCAATCTCGTGGAACTGAAATTCCTTTTTAGTATCCTCAAATGTGAGTTCCTGATCCAGACATCGCATCGTTTCAAAGCGGTCTCCATCCGTCTCCTTGATCATGCAGCGAATTGCGGTATCAGTAGCAGGAACAGAAGAATAGCCCTGCCGAACATAAACGCCCTCCGGGCGCATACCCTTTTTAGCAATATAATATGGACGATTCGTGCCACGCTGAACACTGATCTCAATAATTTTCTTTCCATCTTCCTCTATGGTCTGATAGTGGAGGAACATGGTAATATTCGGTTTGATGGAATCTCTGACCATGTTGCTGACTTGCAGGGCGGTACCGTCCGGGTCATCCAACCCTGCAACTTCACCGTCATCCCGGACACCGATATACAATTTTCCACCATCGCTGTTCGCAAATGCAATGATTTCCTTTTTGATGTCGTCCACAACGGCAGACTTCAGTTCTACGGTTTCACTTTCCTGATAGGACATATCGTCAACTCCTTTGGCAGATTTATCTCGTCATCATTATAATAAATCTCGTCAATCAAGTCAACGCATTTGACGAGATTATTTCATCGGAGCGAAATCTCCCCAAGATCTGCATCCAGACAGACCGATTTTGCACGGATCTCCGACGGCGCATCTGCCTGTCCACGGTTGATGCACACATAAAAGGCATCGCTCCAGCGATACGTGTACTGCCAGAACGGATATTTAATAATGCCCGGGGTGTTATAGCCGACCCCCAGCTCTAAAAACAGTGTCTTTACATCCTTATGTCTGCGCAAAAACTGCGCATAGCGCTCGGATGCCACATGCCAGCCCTCGTCCTCGACAAAGGTATGATCCGCCCGCAGGTTCATACTCATCACCGCCCCGCATTTCGGACAGTGCGGTACAAGTTCTGTCGGAACCGCCATTTTCGGTGTGGTTCCATCCGGCAATGCCAGCACTCCGTCCGCGCCGATCACATAGCCTTGCGCCTGCACCATCTGACGGATCACGTGCTCATTGTCATAGGTTGCCTCATGACACGGCTTGCTGCACTGGAACAGTCCGTAATCGCCCTGCGTATAAAATAACCTGTGTTTGTCAAAGCCCGCCTTCTGAAAGCAGTGATCCACATTCGTCGTCAGCACAAAATAATCTTTATCCTTCACCAGCTCATATAGCTGTTCATACACCGGTTTTGGTGCATCCATATAGCGGTTAATATAGATATAACGGCTCCAGTACGCCCAGTGTTCTTCCGGTGTCCGGTACGGATAAAAGCCCCCGGAATACATATCGGAAAAGCCGTATTTTTTCCCGAAATCTGAAAAATACTGTGCAAACCGCGCCCCGGCATAAGTAAAGCCTGCGGAAGTCGATAGCCCTGCCCCGGCTCCGATGATGACTGCATCTGCCTGCTCAAGCTGTGTTTTGATCTGATGCAGCTTATCGGAGTAGCTGCTCATAGATTTGTCTGTCATTTTCTTTGAAAACATTAAATATCACCTTGATCTTTGAATTTATCCGTATTTTATAATCTTTGACCGTCTGCACCGCGATCTGCGCTGCCCGCTCGTTCGGAAACATGAATACACCGGTAGAAATACAGCAAAATGCGATGCTGTCTACGCCGTTTTCATCTGCGATCCGCAGGCAGGATTCATAGCACGATGCCAGCAGCTGCTCATGTCTGCGCGTCAGTCTGCCCTGTACGATCGGTCCTACCGTATGGATCACATAGTCGCATGGCAGATTGAACGCCGGTGTGATCTTTGCCTGCCCGGTCGGTTCCTCATGCCCCTGCCGCCGCATCAGCTCACTGCAATAATTACGCAGCTGGATACCTGCATAGGTGTGAATGCAGTTGTCGATGCAGTTGTGGCAGGGCTGATAGCAGCCTGTCATGCCGCTGTTGGCAGCATTGACGATCGCCCCTACTTTTAACCGTGTGATATCTCCCTGCCATAAATAAAGATCCGGCTGCTGCTCGTCCAGACCATCGAGTGTGACCACACCCCGGTCCGCGTTGACCTGCTGCAAATATGCATCCTGAATCTGTGCAAATTCATCATCGATCCCGCGCGGCAGCCGCACATTCATGAGAGAGCGCAGCAGCCGTTTCTGCCCGGCTGTATCGGACGGAAGATTCATCCCCTGATACTCCGGCTGCTCGTCCAATAATTTTTCAATTAAATATACGCGCTGTTCGTTTTGATTCATAATCTCATCTTCTTTCAATCGCATTTACCGGGCAATGCTCGTAACATCCTCCACAGTGCAGACAGTTGTTCTGCCGGATGACAAACGGTGTGCCTGCGTCGATACACCGCTGTGGACATACACTCTGGCAGGTACCGCAGCCGATACACGCATCCGTGATGACATAGCCCTTTTCTGTTATTTTACCATTCCCCAGCAAATATGTCTCCCGAAAGATCGGATGTACACCGAGATTAAAATACTCGATTTCTGCCTGATCGATGCAGAAAATGATGCCGATATCCCGCGTCTCGTCGGGATAGACATTTGCAAGGTACGGCTGTTCCTCAAAAATCTTATCCCGCCACTTGATCTGTTCATCGTCGGAGACTGCATACGCCCTACCGGACAGACGGATCATTTCTTTATATTTTGTGTAACATAAGATCTGTACTCTGCCGTCCTCTAATAATTCCTGACAAAAATTCTTGCCTCTGGCGGTAAAAAAATATAACGCATCCTTTTCGTAATGTATCGCACTGATATTGCGGATCTGCGGTGCACCCTCTCTGTCCACCGTCGCAAATGCGAGGACTCCTACGAGTTCCATTTTTTTCAGACATGTCGCTACATCCATCTCTATCCTACCTTATCCTTTCCTAATCCTATTCTGTTTTTCCGAGGTTCATCGAAATCACCTGCATTTTAATATGACTCAACTATTTTGATTCTGCCCGGTTTTCTCGGCTTTGTGTGCAGCTGTTCGCCGTCGATATAACCTAAGATGACGAATCCCTGACAGACATAGCCGTCTGGCACTTCCCACGCTCGCAGGAGCGCCCTGCCTTCCTCACTGGCAAAGGTCTCCGGTCCACGCGAAATGATACAGGATGCGATGCCAAGCTCCGTCGCCTGTAAAACCATATTCTCCATCATGCAGAAAGCATCTGCGACCTTAAATAGAAAATTATCCTGACAAAATACACATACGACTGTGGGCGCACCGTAAAATCCATTTTGAATCGTCGGATCGTCGATCGTGCTCGGCTGCTCCTTCGGCGCATAATTTCCTGCTTCCAGAATTTTCTCCAGATCACTCCGGTCGATCTGTCTGTCCGTATACTTTCGGATCGAATGTCTTGCCTTGATAATATCCATCAACATAATGCTTCCCCCGTCAGATCATTTTTCGTCTTCCAGCACTGCGGATCTGCACCGTAGAAGTCGCCGCTTGTACCGTTTGCGACTGCCGGGCAGCCCCTGCACCATGCTTTCAGCTCACATTTGCTGCATTTTTTGAATTTATCGTATTCTCTGTACTGCTCCATCTGGCAGATCCACACATCTGCCAGCCGGTCCTCGAACACGTTCGCCACCTTACTGTCTGTGACTCTCCTGCACGCCATCACGTCGCCGTTCGACGATATCGTGATATGACAGTTGCCACAGTTGCAGCCGCCATAGATCATGCCCTCGATCGCATCCTGCGGTAGCACAAACTGCCCGGTCTCATATTCATAGAGCGTCCAGAGATGATCCTTTTTATTAAAATAGGTCTCGCATCCCGCAGCTTCATATGCCTTGAATTTTGCATCGCAGACTTCGAGTAAGTCGCGATATTCCTGCGGTGTCATGCTGGTGTCGACCTCTCCTCCGGTCGGCACATAGCGTGAAAATGCGAATACCTTTACATTCGCTTTTACAACCGTATCGATAATATCCGGTATCTCATGCATATTTGTTTTTGATACCGTACTCATGATCACACTCTTGATCCCCGCGCGGTTCAGACAGCCGATTTTTTCTATCGTAAGATCAAAGCTGCCCGGTTTACGGAACCAGTCGTGTGTTTCTTTCATTCCATCCAGTGACATCTGGTATTTGTCACAGCCGCACACCTTGAGCATCCTACAGATCTCATCATCCAGATGGAACGGATTGCCCATCAGTGTGAACGGAATATTTTTACTCTTTAATAGTACCATCAGTTTCCAGAAATCCGGATGGAGGATCGGATCTCCGCCGGTAATATAAAAATACGGGATGCGATGATAGACTTTGCAAAAATCCTCACAGTTTTCCACGACCTCCTTCATCTGATTCCATGTCATGCTCTGTAATTCCTTGCAGCCTGCTCCTGAGAAAATATAGCAGTGCTTGCAACGCTGGTCACATTCATCTGTAATGTGCCATTGAAATGAAAAATACTGGCTCATGTGATCCGCTCCTCCTTTCCTGAAATTCCTGTTTATTTATCGGATGCTCCACATGCTGTACCGCATGCTGCCGGTTTGTCAGATGCTCCACATGCAGTACCACATGCCGCAGGTTTGTCTCCTGCACCGCACGCTGCCCCTATCTGCTGCTCGTCTTTCTCGTTCCATCCAAAAATGTTTGATAATGCCATTTCGTTTTCCTCCTAAACTGTGTTTTTTGTGGCTCTCGCCTGTTGCATTGTTATCATAGCAGGGATTTTTGCGCAAAAAAAGTACGCACCTTTTTGTGCCATAGTTACCTTTTTGTAACTGATAGACAGATACATTTTCATATGCTACACTATATTTGAATGTTATACCAGATTAGAAACTATTGGAGGGAATCACGTATGTTGACCAAAGATGAATTGCCGGAATGCCCGGTAGCAACGACTGTGCAGTTGATTGGAAGCAAATGGAAATTACTTATCCTGAGAAATCTGCTGGAAAGACCGTGGAGATTTAATGAATTAAAGAAAAGTCTCGCAGGCATCAGCCAGAAAGTGCTGACTGACAGCCTGCGCTCGATGGAGGAGGATGGGATCATCACCCGCACAGTCTACCCGGAAGTCCCGCCGCGCGTAGAGTATGCGCTGAGCGATCTCGGCGAGACGATGCGCCCGATCCTCGATGCAATGCAGGAGTGGGGCGATAATTATAAAAAATTGTTTGAATGATAAGATCATTAAATACGTGCCCTCTTACAAGTCTGTCTATCGAAGAGGGCACACGACATTTCAACACCTTTTCAGGCTGCCAGCCGCTCCCGTTTCTTCCAACTGATAAAGCCATACATGTCATTGAGGAAGAAAATCGCAAAGTTGACAACGACCGGTATATACACCGGATTTTCTATCGATGCCAGTATCCACATCACAATCAGAACAATATCATTGCAGGCATATCCGAGTGCATAGTAGGATGTGCGCAGCATCGTGAGTGACGCTGCCAGAAAACTCGTCGCGATTGAGATCGTACTCAGTGCAAGGTTCGGCGTATGCAGTACATACAGGATCAGATAAAAAATTGCAGTTGTGATCGTCCCGCAAACGGCAAGCCCCGCAATATGCTTTACTGTGAGTTTCTGAATCGCTACCTCTTTTCCGTTTTCTGCCGGATGCCTGATCCATGTGATCGTTGACCAGATTGCCATCGGCATAGTCATTCCCAGATAGGTGATCATTTCTCCCCAATATTGGAACATATGACCACGAGCAACGATCCCAGCCACAAGCCCCATTCTTTTTTTGTCAGGTTTTTTATCGGATTGTTCATTTGTCCGCCCTCCTTACATGAAATTTGTCAAAATTCCCCATAAAAAAGAATCCTGCTCGCAGGATTCTCCGCCTGCGGCGGGTCGCCTCTGCGACATATTTCATTTCCGCCGCAGTGCGATCCTCGCGGAGCGTTTTTGATTTATAGGAAGGAATTTCCTATGAATCAAAAAAAGCGCCAGCACCCTCTATCTTCTAAGACCTAACGATAGAAAGTCTGACGCATATCTTCTCTACCCGGTGGCAGAAAAGTGTCATGATCTGTGAAATTTCCTTCCTTTTTATAACATAAAAAAATGTATTTGTCTACAAAAAGTTATTTAAAATCATCCCATTGCTGTGATGGCGATTTGTATCGACTGCGCAGCAAAGCTATGTAAGAACCATGCCAGTATCAATATTTCAGCACACACCAGCAGTGCAATAACGACCGGATGTTTTTTTGCGCCATGCAGCTTTTTTATCCAGACGGAAAACAGGTACGCAGTCGCTCCCATTTCAACCAGACACCTGATCAGATATATTTCCTGCAAATGTGCAGTCCGGAAGGTGTCCGGTATGAGTAAAGAACAAGTCATCAAAAACAATCCTGCCAGACCAGCGCCAAACGCACCATACACTCGTCTGCTCTCGCTATCAGAACGGTTCTCCCAAAAATAATAACCGCAGATGACCGCACCTGCACCTATGAATCCCATAAAAACAGCCCCCGGCAGATTCGCATGACCGGACAATCTGAACAATACCGCTACAATGATAATCACAGGTATCGCCAGATAGAAGGCAATCTTATCCTGATGGAGCTGCTGCCTGTGAAGTTCTTCGACCGAGCACATCATTTCACTCACCTCCGCAGATGTATATGTTTTCTCTGTGGGCGGAGTCTGGTCTTCTGTCCGGTCTTCAATCATTTCCGAACGCATCAGTTCAAGAAGTGTGACTCCGAGTGCCTCTGCCAGCGGTTCCATCGTATTGATATCTGGAAATCCAAGTCCCCGCTCCCAACGACTGACCGCCTTGTCCGTCACCCCGATGAGCTGTGCCAGCTCCGCCTGTGTTTTGTCCTGACTCTTTCTTCTTTCTAAAATAAATGCACCGAATGTTTTTGCATCCATTGCAGTATCCTCCTATCCTTGATCTTATCCCGATTACGATTTCAAATTACGATCTTAAATTCATATCCTGATTTTTATCGCAACCACTACCTAAGGTATGCACGATTTGGAGGATTTTGTCAATCGACGATTTGTTTACCTCGCGTTAGAGCACGGTTTTAAGCCATTGGCTTCTCTAAAATACGAACTACCTCTCCTCCGTCCAGTTCTAGGAAAAACGGCATACCCGGTTTTCCATCTGTATAAGTGTCCAGATATTTTTCAAATATTTTTTTATCCGTCGTTATCACACGGATATCTTCGTCTGTTCCACCAAACTCCCTTGTCCAATCCAAAAACGAATATTCTGTCTGCGCTGTCAATGTCACCTGTTCCGTTTCTTCATCCTCATTATACAGATAATAGCCGTCCGGCATATCATCCTCGGTATGCTTGTAGCTGGCGAGACGGTCGCTGTCCTCGGAACTGATATATTCCACCGGATCGATCACCAATACATCCCCTTTGATCGCTCTGATATAGGCACATACCTCGGTCACATTTGTCTGTGTCTGTTCCGTTGACACGTGATTTTCTGCATTTTCTTTTCCACATCCAGTGAATAAAACAATCAAGATACTTATTATAACCGCCATCCATTTTTTTTGCATGCTACTGCCTCCTTTACCAGATCCAATGCTTATATATTTTTTGTATCTCATCTGTTTCGATACTGTCTCCGGCTAAAATATAGATGCTGTTTCCGTACTCTCCATATGCCCAGAATGTATCATCCTGATACCAATATACCAAAACCGTCATCCCATTGACGCCTATTCGTTCCACACGGTCAAAGCTCATATCAAAAATCATTTTTTCATTTGTAATGATCTTCTGGTTATAGATCAGATGTCGGTCCGCTTTGCTGTATTCCAGAACCGCTGACGTATCTGTATGGGTCTCATCTGTCAATTCATAACCATCCGGAATATATCGCGGGCGCAGGATCGTATCTGTCAGGCCACCATCTTCGATCGCATATGGCTCATACGAATAAATACCTATTTTTCTGTCAATTATCGTTTTTATCGTGTGAAAAAGCTGCGCCTGATATGCTTTCACACTCATCGGCACGGCGAGTGCTCCCAGAAACATTATAAGTACGATCACAGCTACTCTCTGTGTGATTTTTTTGACCAGCTTAGCAGCATCCATATATGTTTCTCTCTGTATCAGCCGATTCATCGCCTTTATGAAATGATTTGTAAAAACATAGTCCTTTTCCTCCCCTTCTTCCAGCCGCTGTATGATCGCCGCATCCACGATCGGCATTTTTTCATAAAGCCATTCATCCGTTACCTGCATGTGACATCTCCTTTCCTGTTTTGCCTGCTCATTAGGTGTTTGCGAAACTAACTTAAAACGTATTGTCCGGCGACGGTTGCAATCGTATCCCAATCTGGCTACTCCCGCAGCTCACTTTCAATCAGGCGCTTCCCCCGCGCCAACCGCTGCCGGACCGTTCCCTCACGGATGCTGCATATCCTCGCAATCTCCGCATTTTCCAGATGTGCGGAATACTTTAATAAAAAGATATCCCTGTATTTTGGTGGCAGATTTTTCAGGATATTCAGCACACCATATTCTTCCTCCGGTGCCATGTAAGCAAGCGGCTCCTCTCCTTCCGGGAGCTCGTCCATGTAGATCTCGCGATGATGCAGTCTGTTCCTTTTGCGGTAGAGATCGATCGCCGCATGCTTCGTAATGGTGATTAAATAGCGCTTGGTGGCAGTTTCCTGCGGCTGTCCGATCTGTTCCATATGCTTTGCCACCCGCACAAACGCTTCCTGCACCGCATCTTCCGCCAGCTGATAATCATGCAGGATATCCACCGCTACTTTCAGCATCAGATACCGGTATTGTTCGTAAAGAATCAAAAATTTTCGCTTTTCCTCCGGTCCATCCACTATCATAAGTATCATCATGTGCGTTCCTCACTTTTGTTACTTCTCTGTATATTCTCATGAATTATAACGAACACACCCCTGCTTTTTGTTACATTAAAATAAGAATTTCCTATCAAACCTGCCACCGGCAGCTTCTTCGGATGCATGGCAACAAAAAAGCAGGTGCAAGTCATATTTCTATCACTTGCACCTGCCCTATGCCTATTCATTTTCAATATTGTTCTAAAAACTCTTTCATGGTGAGAATCTCCGGTGTTTCTACATCCATTACCAGAAAATCTTTATCACCAGTCAAAAATACATCGATACCTTCCATGATTGCTGTCGCAAGTATCGGCAGATCTTTCGCATCCCGTACCTGTGGAAATTCATTTAAGTCCAGTTCCCTCGTCTGCGCAGAGGGAAAGAAGATCATCGAAATAAAGATGTTGGTGTCAAGCATTACCCGCAAATCACCGCCCCCTTACTTCCTTACGAATCTCCTTCATGTACTCCTGCATGTCTGCTTCCGTTTCAAATCCTGCTCTCTGCGCCTCCCCTGCAAACGCCTCTTCTGCACGCTTAAATGCAAGCATTGCCGAATTTTCAAAATAGAATCTTCCATTTTCCTCCAGAATGACAATTTTGTCGCCAGCACGCAATTTTAGCTTATTCCGAACATTTATCGGAATGGTAATCTGTCCTTTACTGGATATTTTTGCTACTTCCATCATCATCATCCTTTCATTGACTGCTTGATTTTCTTTACTTTCTTTACATTTCTATATAATCCTGTATCTCTTTTAAGCGATTTACCTGTAGATTTACTGCGAACAGCTCTGCCATATTCGCCATCGCTCCTGACAGCGGATCATACAGTCTGGATGCTGCGATCAAAAACAGAATATATGCAAACAACGTCGTCTCCTGCCGAATCACCAACGCATTTCCTACGACGATGACCGTCGCGAGTCCCAGCCGCAAAAACATCTGTCCGGTCGTGATCAGGCTCGCACTCACCAGCTCTGAAGAGATCTGTGCCCGCTCGGCGCGATCCATTTTTTCATCCAGTTTTTTCAAATACTGTGCTTCCTGATTGCATGCTTTGATGTCTGCGCCAGTCCCATTCGCCAGTCGTAGACGAGCAATGCGATACATACCAGTGCCGTTGACAGAAGTGATCCCCAGAACTGCGGCACCGTATGTGAAAATGCATGTTCAAATCCAGAACAGTCACCCATGATCGTACTCGTCAGATCCGAGAGATCCCTCTCCTTAAAAAAGCGAAGCGGTAACGTACGCAGCTTCTCCGCCAGTGTAATTCTGCGGCGCTCACTTTCCTCATAAGTACCCATATAAGTGACCGTGTATTGCAGATAGTGCATGATAAAAATGACTGCTATGATCACAATACCGACAATCACATACATCCATAACTGTCCCTCACTGCTTCCTTCGCCAAGCAGCTTTTCATGCGTTCCGCGCTCGACAATCGTGCCCTGATCAAATACCAGTATCAGAGCCGCATTCTGGATCGTAGATAGCCGGTGTGCGATCATGAGAACCGTCTTACCCTCTGTGAGCTGTTCAAACGCGAGCTGTATCTGATGCTCATTTTCTGCGTCTGCAAAGGCTGTCGCCTCGTCTAATATGACGATCGGTGCATCCTTTAATACCGCTCGCGCGAGTGCCACACGCTGATTTTCACCACCGGATAGATACGTGCCGCCGTTTCCTACGACAGTATCTATGCCCTGTGGCAGCCGGTCTATGATCTCCCCGCACTGGGCAGCTTTTACGGCTGTGAGCACCTCTTCCCGTGATGCCTGCGGTCTCGCAGCGCGGATATTTTCAAGTAATGTATCTTTAAATAATCTCGTATTCTGGAACACAAATGCAATCTGGCCCATGAGCGTCTGCTTATCGATCTCCCGCACATCGACACCGCCCACACGCACGCTGCCCTCGGTCACATCATAGAATCTGGGGATCAGCTTGGCGGCAGTCGATTTACCACTGCCGGAAGCACCCACCAGCGCAACGGTTTTGCCTGCCGGCAGTTCAAATGAAATATGCGCGAGCGCCTTTTCCCCGGTGTCCGGGTAGCAGAAGGTCACATCCTCAAATACAACCGATGCATCCTGCGGCTGTTTCGGATTTACCGGTTCTGCCAGCGGCTGCTCTTTCAATACTTCCTCGATACGGTTTACCGCACTTTTAGCAGCCATAAGCTGCTCACCGGCAAACATGACACGGTTCATCATCGCCGTACAGATCGGTGTGAACAGGCTGTAAAACAGGAAATCCAGCAGCACATCCTCATACGCCGCCTGTCCGCTCACACCCGCCAGAATCAGACCTGCGACGGGAATCAGCAAAATAAACGTACTGTTCAATGCGACCTGAAACCCGGTCAACGGAATCCGGCATTTCAACGCATAGCCGGACGCATATTTTTCATATTCTTCAATCGCCGCATGAAAATTCTTGAATGAATAGACGGTCTGCTGGAACACCTTTACGACCGGAATGCCGCGGATATATTCGACCGCCTCCTTATTCATCGTCTCCAGCGCGGTCATATATCCTTCCATAAAATGCGCATTGTCTCCGCCCATCATCTGTTTCAAAAAGAACACGCTGATTGCGAGCGGAACGAGACAGCACAGTGCTCAGCCCTGCGAGAATCATGCCCAGAATCGTCAGCCAGTGCCGGTTCCCCGCATATTGAAACATTCTGGATATTTCGGAATCCTTTTTCATGAGAACATTTCCTCCTTCTTTTGACCCCCGAATCATTGCATCATTGGTCTTTACTCAGACAGATTCTCGGTACAGAACAACTCGATGCAGTTTTCGATCATTGTCTGATCACAGTCTGTCGAGATACCTGCTCCCAGCCAGCACGCATAAACTCCTGCATCATACTTTCCGAGCGCCTCCAGATCGCTGCCGTAGCGCAGCTCAATATGATAGGTCGTCGCAGAGGTATCGGGCGCAATGCAAAAATACGTAAATTCACCGGAATCGGCATCATCGCTCTCATACTCATACAGTCCGCGCACTTCCTCCATGCCTACATAGTGGTAAGTGTGTGAAAACAACTCGTTTCCGTCCGCGTTGTAGCCCTTGATCACAGAAGCGTCGCCATCAAATTCCAGCGTCTTGACATCCTGCGTAAATGCACAGTCATAGACACCGCCGCCATCTGCATATGCTTCGACAGCCTCCTCGCCATAGATCTCACCTGTGACCATCGATGCCAGCTTGTCATATGCAGCCTGTGCGTTTTCCGCTCCGACCAGTTTCTCACAGTCATCCAGCCAGATCTGTGTATATTGATCATCCAGAATAACCGGCCACAGCTCCTGATACGTGCCTGTCAGATCCACTAACAACTGATTGGCTGCCGCTTCGTTTTCGTCCACTGCCTCGGTCTGGGCATCTGCATCATCTGCCCCGGCTTTGTCCGTATCAGTATCCTCTGCGTCTGTTTCGGGATTCTCTGCTCCAGTATCTGTTGCATCAGTATCTGTAGCCTCGGTATCGGCTGTTTGATCTGTCGCGAGCTGTGTGTCAGCCGCTGTACTGCCGCAGGCGGTCAGCATCGAAGCACTCAGTGCTGCTACAAGTAATAAATTTGTTAATTTTTTCTTTTTCATGATAGATCCTCCTCAAAAATAGAAATACCGCAGTTAGTCCTTGCTAACTACGGCACTCATTCTAAAGGATTCGATTTTAAATTACAATGACTGAACAGGCTTTTTTCTATCCATTCGGACTTTCTAATTTGCGTTTTTTACGCAGCATTTTCAGAAAATCCATTTGCTGTCAATTCTCCTCATTCGGATGTTTTCTGCGATAGGCACTCGGCGATACACCATACGCCGCACAAAAAGCCGAAGTAAATTTATTTGGATTGAGATAGCCGATCTGCGCTGCGATCTCACCGACCGTCAGACTGCTTTCTGCCAGCAGCCGCTCCGCCACCTGCAAACGGTACAGCTTCATATAGGCATAGACTGAGTCTCCGTATACACCCTTAAAGCACTTTTACACGGATATAGCTCTCCCGAATCTGCTCCGGAACGGTATACAGCTCCGAGAATATATGCTGCACCGTCGGATTTGCCCGAACCAGTGTGAAATCCCGCATCCGCGAAAGCTCCCTGATGCGGTCGATATCTACGGATAACAATTCAAGCACATGCCTCATCTCATCTGTGATCGCCGAAAAATCAATCGTGACCGTGATCCCGTGATAATGCGCTGTCGGGAACTCCGACTGGTGGGAATTGTCCTGCAATGAACAGAACGACAGATCACCCGCCGCCATATAACAATACTGATGCTCTCCAAACAGACACTCACAGCGCCCCTCTTTGCAGTAGTTAATCTCCATCACACCCGAAGCTGGCTGCTGCGACCTGTTGCAATATGCCATATGCATATCGTTATAGACCAGCTCCATCCCCGGAAACACTTCATAGAGCGTGATGTCCCCGACACCACTCTCATTCTCAAGGTGAAAACGATTGTATGCTGTCCCGTCACTTTTTTCATGGACTGCTGCGCCGTAGAGATCAATACTCGTAAAACGATCCGCCGGTACGGATGACGCATCACCTCCCGCAGCCGCCTCCAATATATTTTTTGCCAGTTCGTATGGATTTTTTCCGGTCATTTCAAATCCCTGCGCTTTCTCAGCACCGCAAAGGCTATGAGACACACGATGACGGACAACAGCGAACCGCCCGGCGCTGCCAGTCCCATCGGATATAAATTATCCGGAAAATACAGGGATGCGAAATACGCTCCGGGGACGCGCACGCATATAATGGATAAGATCGTATATAAAAACGGGATGCCCGACATGCCATACGCACAGAAATATCCGCTAAAGCAGAAATGGATACCGGCGATCGCACAGTCCCAGATATATGATCTGATATACTCCTCTCCCATCGTGACAACTGTCGCATCCGCAGTAAACAGACCTACCACATCAGCGCCGACAAACTGCGTGACGACACTGAATGTCTGCGATAACGTAGTGCCGAGCGCAGCTCCGGCAGCGCCCAGATGCAGTCCGCCGATAAACACATAATCCAACAGGATATTTACGCCACAGGCGACCGCGATAAAATACATCGGGCTTTTGGAATCGCCAAGCCCACGGAAAATCGAGCTGATGATATTATAAGCCGTGATAAACGGTATTCCGATAAAACAGATCGTCAGGTATGTAACCGTTCCTGTAACCGCCTCCTGCGGTGTCGCCATGACCGCCACAATCGGTTTTACAAGCAACAGCAGCAATGCTGTCAACACCACCGATACGCCCATAAACAGGCTGATCGTATTCCCCACGGTGAGCGATGCGCGCTTCAATTCTTTGGCTCCGACCGCCCTTCCGATCGTGACAGTCGAGCCCATCGCCAGCCCAACAATCATGACTGTAACCATATGCATGACCTTCTCGTTCCATTTGTTTTTCACACCTGCTCCGGTTGCCCCAAAGCAGGCGGTCCTCCCTTTCCGACGCACAGATTATCTCGGATTCTTTACTTTATCCCCGACAAACCAATAGTCGCATACTGATCCGCCACCGGCTAAGGTCTGTTCCCTGTGCAATTTGAAATGCATCAGCCTTGCTGTCAGGTGGTCAATATCGCACATGACCGGCAGCACCTCCTCATATCCCTCCCGCCTTGCGAACGTATTGAGCGGGCACTGTGTAAAATGATAATAGAAGCCGTCCTGATGCTTATTCTCATCAAAGTTGAAATCCCATGACACCGCCTTGTACTGCGGATGCTCCTCCAGCCATGCGGCATCCTTTTCCATCATCGCACGAAACCGTTTTATGCCGCTTTCCTTATTTCCATTGACCATCAGACCCGCCAGCTTTAAAGCCGGAATTGACATCATCTCCAGCGTAATCTTTCTCAGATCACTGATCGATATTCTGCCGTCCGCGGCTTTCCACAATGCCAGAAAAACCAGACAGGAATAGATATTTGATGCCATCGGATTATCGGCACCGATATCATCGATGCGGCTCAGCATATCACGATACACCACATCCGTTTTTTTCACCAGATCCTTTGTATACTCTTTCCCATATCGCCGTTTCAGGCTCTTCTTTATAAAAGGCATCATCATACGAAAATACTTATCGTTATACTGCATCATAAAAAATTCCTCCCTTGTCTGTGTTAAAATTGATGATTGGATCACAACAATTAGTGTCCACTAACTGAATCAATTATAGCACAAGATAAAAAAGAAACACAATCCATAAATGAAGATGCAGGGAAGGTACGTCACGGGAATGAGCAGTCTTAGGATATCCACGGAATAGCCGGATCATCTCAACGACTAACGAGCTTAGTGAAACTTAGCGAAACTTAAATCACGCCCAATAGGGAATATACTTTTTATATCTTGGTGCGGTGTCAGGGTCCATTACTTTAATATATCCGCCTTCAACAGCATTGGTAAGAAGCCGCGATGCCTTTGCTTTCTCTTTTTCTCCCAAACCGAATATTTTACGAATATCCGAATTAGAAATCCCCTCAAAATTCACATATGCCAGACATGCCTGCATATAACAGGTTCGCATCCGATCTTCTTTCGTGGTTAATTCAAACGGTACTTTTGCAAACAGTATTGCTTTTGTAAATTGGTTGTTTTGATTTTCAATCCTCGGTGCGAGCAACTCATTTTTACCGGTTGCCTCAATGATCTTATCATAACCGCTGCCACGTTCTTCACAAATACCACATTTATGCATAAATCCGGCAATATTTTCATTTCTGGATATAGGCACAGAATCTACAATTCTTTCAATCGCTACCAATGGTGCTCCGGCATTTGCAAACTCAATTCGATTTTTAAACACCTCCACCATCGGGTTCGTTCCCCTTTGCTGAAAATCCTGATGTATCATAGCATTTGCCAACAACTCACGTATGGCTATTTCCGGGAAACTGATAACAGCTTTCCTTGTACCATATCACCCTGACTGTTCTTCTTCGTAAAGATTCAAATTTCCTCAAATCCTTTGCGATCATCAATGCTCCCATGTTCGAGATATCCCATCTACCTGCATCATTTCTTTTTATGAATTTTTCATGCTGTAAATCTTCCAATACTTTATCCCGATTCCTCGGAATTGGCATTTCCAGTTTGTCATAATATTTTGAATAATCCAGCAATGACACCATTTGATCTTCATCCAAGTTTCCCATCGCAATTCGCAACTCATATGGTGTAGAATCAAATGTTCTCCATAGTTCTCTTTCTTTATCTGGATACTCTTTTAAATTCTTCTTATTTGTTCCAATTCGTATATATTCGCCTCCTGCAAATTGCACCGGCTGTTTCTCTGCACAAGGGATCTCCAGCAATACAACCATTCCTTCGTCCATTGAAACCTCAAAAAATCGAAAATTGATTCTTGGTGAAAGCATCCTCGAAAGCCATGCTTCCAGCTCCTCATTTCCTTTTTTCATTTTGCGATACTGAAATTCAGTTCCAACAATTTTATGTGTTTTATCATCCACGCCCCAAACCAGATATGCTTTTGGGCGTTCGCATAATGCAGCAGCGTTGCTAAGCGCAGAAATATATTCACCGATCATTTGTGGCTACTTGTTATTACATTTAAATTCTACCCATTCAGTCTCATCCGGCAGCCTGGTGAGTTCTCGTACAAGACTTCGCAAATATTCGATTGACCGTATTGCCATGATATCACCCCTTTAATTTACAATATCCATCACATAAGAGTCAAAATAGTATATCACATTTTTTCCGACCTATTCCATATGAATTTTTACATTTTCTCCAGCCTGTTTCATGCTGATTTTTACATTTTTTCTGACCTCACCTTTGAATTCCATTATATCTTTCCACTATGAACGGTTCGGTAAATCTCTTTCTCGTTTCATCACCTGTGCAATTCATAAAACACCACATGCGCCTGCGCATCCGTCAACGGAATATCCACCCGACCTGCATACGCGGCATTCCTTCTATGAAAATAATCTGTTGTAAAGCATGGGAGTGAGGATGCATTGACCAGCTCATCAAATACGACCGGATCTGTCTGAACCAGAAATTTAGAGGCGGGCATCTTTTCACGGCAGAGTGCATCCCAAAAGCCGAGCTCCGTGCGCAGCAGGAAATTAAATCCATTGATCTGTGCAAAGCTCAGTGTCTCATAGCCTGCCAGTTCATGCTCCTGCGTCACACATACATACAAGTGCTCCCGCATGCATTCACGACCGCCTTCCACCGGAAACGGGAGAATCGCGATATCGCACGATCCATCCTCCCATGCCGCGATTACTTCGTCGTTCTGGCAGATTGCGGAGGATACCATCATTCCGGCATGCTGTGTATTTAACTGCCGTAATAATTCCCACAGCGGTGCTGGAGCACACGATCTAACAACAATCGTCCGTCGTCTTGTATCAAATGCGCGTACATCTGATACGACCTGTGCGGCTTCCTGTAAGAGTCTGCGCCCACACTCCACCGCCATCTGTCCATTTTCATTCAATGCGATCTTATTTTTACCCCGAATAAATAAGGGCACTCCAAATGCTGCTTCCATATGCTGCATCGCGCGCGTGACCGAGGGTGTCGACACATGAAATTCCTCTGCCACTTTTGATAAAGTACCCAGTTCACCGAACGCGACCAGCTGTTGCAGTTCATATAGATCTAACATAAGCGCTATAAAATCCTCCCCAAATAATAAACATTACTCCGGATGAACGGATTCTATCCGAAGCATCCGATAACCAATCCCTATATGCGTTTGAATATATTGAATCCCATCCTTATCCGGTTCCAGTTTTTTTCGTAACGTGGCCATAAAAACCCGCAAGGAAGCCACATCATTATCCAGGCTGCGTCCCCATATCTGCTGCGTAATATAGGTATGTGTCAGAACCTTGCCCACATTGCGTGATAATATGCACAACAGTTTGTACTCTATCGGTGTAAGATGCAGCTCATTTCCTCTCAGGTACGTGCAACCAGCCGTATAATCAATCTGCAGCTCCCCATTGGTAAACACCGCCAGTTCTTGTCCATCCCCGTTTTGAAGAATAGCCAGCCGTCTCTGCGTAACCCGGATACGCGCCAGCAATTCTTCCACCGAAAAAGGTTTGGTGATGTAATCATCTGCGCCTGCATCCAGCGCCTCTATCTTGTCAGCATCCTCACTTCGCGCGCTGATAACGATAATCGGCATATTTGACCATGTGCGGATCCTTTTTATAACCTCCACGCCCTCCATATCCGGCAGTCCCAAATCCAGCAATATCACATCCGGATTATACGAAGATGCTTCCAACAGTGCCGATGCACCATTGTCAGCTGTCAGATATTTATACTCATGTGTTTTTAATGTGGTGACAATCAGATTTCGCACCAGCCGGTCATCCTCAACGACCAAAATCAGCAATTTATTCATTTAATGTTACCTCGCTCAGCGGTAAAGTAAATCGAAAGATACATCCATGTGGTTCATTATCTGTCAGCGTCAGTTCTCCCTCATGCATCTCTACAATGGAATGGCAAAGCGACAGCCCCAATCCCAGACTGCGCTGGCTATCTGCTATGGTATGATTCCCTGTATAGAACATCTCAAATATATGTGGCTTCATATCGTCTGGGATACCATCACCATTATCAGCTACACTGATCTGCGCCCGGCCCTCTTTTTTGATCGCTTCAATCCAGATCTTAGAACCCCGGGGCGTATATTTTACTGCATTATCAATCAAGTTGACAAGCACCTGTATAATCAGTCTGACATCCATCCGGGCAAGTATCAGTTCTTTGCATTCGACCATAATCTGATGCCCATCATGCTTTCGGCTGATATGACGCATAGACTCTGCGATCACTTCATCTACCAGTTCATCCGTAAATCGAAGTTTCAATCTATCATCATTCAACCGGGTGATCGATAACAGATTTTCCACCACACCCGTCAACCACTCGGCGTCATCATAGATATCTGTGTAGATCTGTTGTCTGGTAGCATCGTCCAGTCGATCTCCATTGCAAAGCAGCATATCTGCATTTCCAGAGATCGTACATAATGGTGTTCGTAAATCATGAGAGATTGCCCGCAGCAAATCCGCACGCAATTGTTCGTTTTTAGCCAAAACTGCCATCTGTGCCGAAAGCTTTGTATGATTCTTCAGTTTTGCTGCCAGCGTTCCTGTAATAACCGAGGCAATCAGCATAATTGCGAATGTAACCGGATATCCAACCGCATAGATCTGAAATGACATTCTTGGCTCTGTCAGGAAAAATCCAAAAAGAAACACACTCAGCACAGATCCCACAATACTGCAAAGATATCCATTTGTCAGGATCGAAGTAATCAATACACCTAAAATATAGATTGTAATAACATTTGTATCATCAAAGTGAAGCTGTTGAAATAAAAAACCTATCCCCGTGCAGACCGCAAATATCAATATTGTCAGCAAATAGTCTCTGACAGATGGTTTCTCAATATATAGCCGTCGCTTTTCTTTGGAATCCTGATTACCTAAATATGAAAACATTTCTGTATCTTCTTATACTCTCCCAGAACTAATAACGTAATATTCGTCGTCAAATAAGTGTCCGGAGAAATTGCTACGCTGATTTCTCCATTACTTTTGATTGCAATAATATTAATATTATATTTCTTTCGGATGTCGAGCTCACCTACCGTCTTTCCAATCCACTCTTCCGGCACCTCTACCTCAAAAATCGCATTGGTGGCATCCAGTTCCATATAATCGAGAATATGATCATCTGTATATCTTATGGATGCCCATTTTGCCACCTGTTTTTCCGGATACACCACATAATCTGCTCCATTTCTCAGAAGAAACTTTTCCTGCACATCACGTTCTGCACGTGCAATCACCAGCTTTGCACCCAATTCCTTAATCAAAGATGTGGTTTCCAATGAATTCTGAAAATCTCCTCCAATGGTAACAAAACACAGATCATAATTGCCTATGCCAAGTGATTTCAAAAACTCCGCATTTGTGCTATCACCGATCAATGCCCCTGTCACATATGGCAGCACTGCATTCACACGTTCTTCATTGATATCGACCGCCATGATCTCATGCCCCAGCTCACTCAACTGCCTGGCAACATGTCTTCCAAAACGGCCCATTCCGATAATCAAAATATTTTTCATCCTTTTATTTCCTCCCTTTTTAACAGCTATCCGACCGTGATATGATCTAACGGATACTTTGCATTTATCGTTCCTTTATTAGAAAGCACGGCATAGATCAATGTCAAACCGCCAACGCGGCCCAAAAACATGAGAATCACTAATATGATCTGTGAAAATATATGCAATCCTGCTGTAATGCCAAGTGTCAGTCCCACAGTACCGACCGCTGACGCGGCCTCAAATAAACAGACAGCCAACGGTAACCCTTCATAAACACTAATTGTAATACCACCAGCCAAAAACAAAGTCAAATACATCATGACAATTGTTGCCGCATTCCTGACTACATGCATGTCAAGCCGCCGTCCGAACACTTCTACATTTTCCTGATTTTTGAATGTTGTGAATGCATTTAATATCAGGACAGCGAATGTCGTGGTCTTCAGACCTCCCGCTGTAGAACCCGGTGACCCACCAATCAGCATCAATACAATCATGACCGCCTGTGACACGTCTGTCATTTCAGATAAGTCCACCGTATTAAATCCTGCGGTCCTCGTTGTCACAGATTGAAACAGCGATGCAAGCAATCGTTCTCTGACAGGCAGCCTCGTAAAATCATTCACGAAAAACCACACCGCCGGTATCATAATCAGACATGCGCTCGTCACTAAAATAACTTTGCTCTGCATCCGGTAGTGTTTTAAATGAAATCTGTGCGTACAAATATCATCCCAGGTGAGGAACCCGATACCACCAATCACTATCAGCAGCATCAACACAATATTCACAGGCAGCTGATCCGCATATCCGGTCATCGAGACAAACGGTTGTCTGACCGTTCCCATCAGGTCAAAACCGGCATTGCAAAATGCTGATACGGAATGAAATAGAGACAGCCAGATGCCCTTTCTTCCATAATCCCTGCAAAAAAACGGAAGCAGCAGAACAGCCCCCACTAATTCTATCAAACATGTCCCCTTTAAAATAAATCTTGTCATTTTGACGATGCCGCCGACCTGCGGAGCCGAAATGGCATCCTGCATCGTACTACGCTGCATCAATGATATCTTTCTCCCTGAGAACATCACCGCGGCGGTAGCGACCGTCACTACACCCAGACCACCGATCTGTATCAGTATGACAATGATCGTCTGCCCAAATGCAGACCAGTAGCTTCCTGTATCCTGCACGACAAGCCCTGTCACGCACACTGCCGATGTCGCTGTAAACAGCGTCTCATGAAAAGGTGTTACTACTCTGCTCACTGTCGCAACCGGCAGCATTAAAATAAGTGCCCCCAAAAGTATCACACCAGCAAATCCTGCAATGATCACCTGAAATGAGGTTAAATTCTTTTTCTTGTGTAACCCTATCGGCATAACGCCTTCTTCCTCCTGCTTTTATAAATAATTTCTGTATCATTATAAATAATGCACCTCAAAGATAGTATAAGTTTACCTCAATCCGTATTAAGATTGTATAAAGGAACGTACGTCTGCTTGTCTTTTTGCTTAACCTCTGATCATACATTTCATTTTATGAAAAGCATATTGCAGTATTTATAGTGTACTCCTACAAAAATCTGTTGTAAAGTGATACCAGCAACGCAAACCCATATTTCAAAAATTTGGAGGTATCATCATGGAATATGTAACTTTGAATAATGGAATCAAGATGCCCAAACTCGGATACGGTGTCTATCAGACACCCCCGGAAGATACGAAGCGCTGTGTTCTCGATGCGATTGAGATCGGCTACCGCAGTATCGATACCGCACAGGCATATAATAATGAAGAGGGCGTCGGTGCAGCACTGACCGCATCCGGTCTGCCCCGTGAAGAATTTTTCCTGACTACAAAAGTATGGATCACAAATGCAGGCTATGAAAAAGCCAAAGCCTCTATTGAAGAATCTATGAGAAAATTACAGACCGACTATCTGGATCTGCTGCTCATCCACCAGCCGTTTGGTGACTACTACGGCACTTACCGTGCGATGGAGGAACTGTATCAGGCAGGAAAGCTCCGCGCCATCGGTGTATCGAATTTCGGTCCTGACCGCTATCTGGACATCGAGCATTTTTCTACCGTAAAGCCCGCCGTGAACCAGATCGAGACACATGTGTTCCAGCAGCAGAAAACAGCCAAAAAATATCTGGAAAAATACGGCTGCCAGATCGAATCATGGGGACCGTTCGCCGAGGGCCGCAGCGACATGTTTACTAATCCAGTATTGACAGACATCGGTGCCAAGTACGGCAAAACCGCTGCGCAGACTGCACTTCGTTTCCTGATCCAGAGCGACGTTGTCGTCATCCCAAAATCTGTGCATAAGGATCGTATGCAGCAGAATTTTGATATTTTCGACTTCACACTCACCGCAGAGGACATGAGTGCCATCGCAGCCCTCGACGGAGGCGAAAGTCTCTTCTTCTCCCACTACGCACCCGAAACGGTGGAGTGGTTTATGTCGATCGTATAGATATGATTTTTAACAGCACACTCTATGTTACGTGTCCAACTCACCAACATAGAGTGTGTTGTTTTCCGTGTCATAGATCCCCAATGTGAAACTATTTAGTATTTCGAGGCATGTGAGCACTAAGTTCTGTATTGCCGCTCCCGCAAGTGCATCTGATTTGCTTTATTGCACGAACCATTCCGATGAGCCTCCTAGAAGCAAAATTGTGTCAGCAAAGGCTTCCACAATTTGGAGTCTCATCTCCATCGCGCAAAAGCAGCAAACAGATGCACGTTTGCTCGCGCTGCATCCACAACAGCTAGTATGCTCGTGCCCACATGCCACTTTACGCTATGAATCTTTTCACGCTACGCAACATATGGCTGCTGGCGGCAGGCGCAGAAGTTCCCGTCAGATGCGACGTTTGTCCGGCGAAGTGCGAGCTTGCAGACAAAGCCAGCGGTACTTTGCAAAACGAAGCGAGACACCGCCGGACAATCGGAACAGCCTGACCGGAATACTGCTGCAACCGCCGCCAGCCAATATGTTCTAAGCATAGTTTTACAATGCCGCCCTCTACTCCAACCGCTCAATCAACGACCGCGGTGTCATCCCATATTTTTTCTTAAACGCCCGATGGAAGTAAGAAAGATTATGAAAACCCACCGACAGCGACACATCCAGAACCGACGTATTCCCCTGCTCGAACAGCTCTACCGCCTTTTCCAGACGCAGATTATTGATATATTCCACACAGGTCATATTCATATGCTTTTTGAAAAAGCGCATAAAATGATAATCGCTGAAATAGCACAGCTTCGCGAGCTCCGATGCCGTGATCGTCTCAGCAGCATGCAGTTCGATATAATCGAGAACCTGCTTCAGCTTATCTGAAGGCGTCCCCGTATCCGATGACACCATCCGCCTACTATATGGAAGTAATTGAAAAATCACCTGCAAAAACAGCGCCTTCAATGCCAGCTCATACCCAGACACAGCCTCATCATACAACGCCGCGATCCGGTCAAAGCTGTTTTTCAGTTCATCATATGCCGGATGCTCCGCCGTAATCAGACACGGCATCGAAAGCTCCTGATTCATCATCGGACGCAGATAACGGGTCGAACAAATATCCGTCGCATTTCCACCAAGAAAATTCATGTGAAACACATAGGTTTCAGACGAAAGCGAGGCGCTCTCCCCTAGCGAAATCGCGTGCAGCACCAGCGGCGGCACAAATACCAGATCGCCCGCCTGCACCTCATAATCAACCAGATCGATCTGGTAATGACCGCTTCCTCCGGTAATCAGTGTCAGCTCTGCCTCCTCATGCCAGTGTGTTGTGACCACCGGATGTTCATCCGACAGCAGCGTCATATATTTTTGCACCGGAAAAAATGCCTCCCCATGCTTCGCATCCTCTTTTTGTTCTATCGCAAGTACAGGCTGCTTTTTCACTGTCTTTCCTCCCTCCGTCCGGCACACCCAAAAGAGCAGAATTGTGTTATACATGAACAAAATACTGCAAGAAAACCGAAAAATCAAACTTTATAATAGCAGTATAATACATTTCATCATACAAATCAAATGGCAGCCGCTCAGGTGCGTTACGGTTCACTCGTACTGTTCTGATTCATTCGTACCCCGTTCCGGTAACCCCGGCGCAGCTGCCCTGACAGGAGGGAAACAACCATGACGAAAAAATGGTGGCATGACAAGGTCGCATACCAGATCTATCCGAAAAGTTTCTTAGACAGCAACGGTGACGGAATTGGCGACCTGCGCGGTATTATTTCAAAATTGGACTATCTGAAAGAGCTGGGCGTCGATATTATCTGGCTCTCACCGATCTACAAATCACCCTTTGTCGATCAGGGTTATGACATCGCAAACTACTATGCGATCGCAGAGGAATTCGGCACGATGGAGGAATTCGACGAATTGCTCGCAGAAGCAAAAAAACGCGATATGTACATTATTATGGATCTGGTCATCAACCACTGCTCGGACAAACACGAATGGTTTCAGAAAGCACTGGCTGATCCGGACGGCGAATATGCGGACTATTTTTATTTCCGCAAGGGCAAAAACGGCAATCCGCCCAGCAACTACCGCTCCTATTTCGGTGGAAGCTGCTGGGAACCGGTTCCTGGCACCGACAAATATTATTTCCATATGTTTGCCAAAGAGCAGCCAGATCTCAACTGGGAAAATCCCAAGCTGCGTCAGGCACTCTACGACATGATCAACTGGTGGCTCGACAAGGGTCTGGCAGGATTCCGCATCGACGCGATCATCAACATCAAAAAAGATCTGACGTTCTCCGATCTGGAGCCGGATGGTGCGGACGGTCTGGCAAGCTGCTGGAAAATGGTCGAGCGTGTGAGCGGTGTCGATGAGCTGTTAGAAGAGTTAAAAGAAAACACCTTCCAGAAATACGATGCATTCACGGTTGGCGAAGTATTTAACATGAAAAAAGGCGATCTCGTCAAATTTATCGGAGAGAACGGTCATTTTTCCACCATGTTTGACTTTGGCGCGCATCTGATCACCGAGCACGGCGAACACGGCTGGTACGATGCGCCCGCACTCGATTTTAAAACGTGGCGCGAGGTCATTTTCCGCTCCCAGCTCGAGGCGCAGGAATGCGGATTCGAGGCAAATATCATCGAAAACCACGATGAACCGCGCGGTGCTTCCCGCTATCTGCCGGAATACGCCCAGACGCCGGACGGCATCAAAATGCTCGGCACCGTGAGTCTCCTGCTGCGCGGGATTCCGTTTATTTATCAAGGTCAGGAGATCGGCATGAAAAATGCCATCTGGGACAGTGTCGATGCGTTCAACGACATCAATACCAAGGATCAGTACCACATCGCACGCGAGGCAGGGCTCAGCGACGCAGAGGCGCTGGCAGTCTGCAACCGTCTCAGCCGCGACAATGCGCGGACTCCGATGCAGTGGAGCGAGGATGCAAATGCCGGATTTACGACTGGTACACCGTGGCTGCCGGTAAATACCAACTACCGGACGATCAACGTCGCAGCCGAGGAAACCGATGCCGGTTCGGTACTGAATTATTACCGCCGTCTGACCGCTGTCCGCAAATCGCCGGAATATCGGGAAGTATTTACTTACGGTGAGTTTGTACCTGCATATGAGGATAGCGATACGGTCATGGCTTACTACCGCGTAGACGAAAAACAGCGCGTACTCGTAGCTGCCAATTTCGGCAAAGAGCCGGTGACACTGACACTGAAGCATCCCGCAAAACGTGTCATCATCTCAAACCGTGATCAAAACGGCTGTCCCGATCAGTCTCTGCGACTGGATAGCTGCGAAGTCATCGCGCTGGAAATGGAATAAAATTATTTTCTGATATTCTATGCATGTTACGGGTCTGACAAAAGCTGCGCCAGCGATGCAAACACCCGATTTGCATAGAGTTGCTTGATGTCGTGGCGGCTCAGCCCGGTAACATCTGTATGAATCTCGTATCCGTGCGCGGTGTCACCCGCAACAATACAATAAAATGCTTTTCCCTGAACACTGTCAGCGTTATTCGGGTCAACATTTCCGGTCGTACCGGTGATCCCGATCGCAAGGTCAGTGTTCAGGTTTTTTTTGACAGTACGCGCCATCGCCTCAGCACATTGCGGTGAATAGACGCCGCAGGTTTCGATCACAGCCGCATCGACACCGGCCAATACCTTTGTCTCGTTTAAATAAGTCACATAGCCGCCGGGAAAGATCGCGGATGCCCCTTCCGTGTCCGTGATCATTGATGCGATCAGACCGGACGTACAGCTCTCCATCGTGGATATGGTGGTCTGCGTATCAATCAATTTCTTTACTACCTGATTTCGTGTTTCCTGTTCCATCCTATCATTCCTTTTTTCTATAAATATACATTCTTCTCTGTACGGCTTCGATACTTTCCCACGCGGCTTGCCCTGCGCCTTTTATACGAGCTTTACCGCAGTTCCGTAAGCGATTACTTCTGCCGCGCCGTTCATCACCTGCGAAGAACCGTATTTCACGCCAATGACTGCATCAGCGCCCAATTCCTTTGCCTCGTCCACCATCCGCTTCACGGCGATCTGGCGTGCCTCATTCAGCATCTCCGTATAACCGACGATCTCTCCGCCGACCAATGTTTTCATCCCCGCCATGAAATCGCGTCCGATATTCTTCGTCTGTACAACTGTTCCCTTTACCATTCCAAGTGCTTCGATCTCCTGACCCGGAATATATTCAATACTTAGCAGCTTCATCCTCTTCTCCTCCTTCGATCTCCTGTAGTCTGCTTCTCAGTGCAGCAATAACACCTGCCATCACACCGACCGCCGCTACGATAAAAAATATCAGCAGTCCAACCGGCATTGAATCGGTACGGTTCATCCACAGCAATACACCCAAAATAAACAGCATCCATACGAGCACGACACCGCCGCCTGCCACGGCTCCCAGTTTCTTTTTCATGTGAACGTCAACTTTGCTTAGATCCACAAAATCTATGCCCTCCTTTTCCATGTTTTCCATCTGATCCAGCCAGTCATCCGTGTCCAGGTCTCCGATCGTACATCCGGCTTTCATCATCCCGGCGGCGAGCTGCTGCATATTTGCCAGATTGTCACGTTCACTTTCCAGCAGATCAATATGCTGCCCCAGACACTCCCGCAGAGAAGTCTGCTCATCCAGAACCGCCTTGATTTCTTCAACCGGAATATCCATCTTTCTCAAAAGTTTTATCTTCTTTAAAGTTTCGATTTCTTTCTGATGATACTCCCGATAACCGTTGTCTGCACGTTCCGGCTTCAACAGTCCCTGGTCTTCATAAAATCTGATATTCCTGCTTGTGATTCCGACCAGTTCTTCTACCTGTTTGATCTTCATGTGCCTGCCTCCGTTACCTTTTCTTTTTTCGGTTGGTTGAGCCCTCAAACCGCCGATTCCATAACCGGCTGCATCCGATGTGCCTTATTTATACAGCTTCCACAAGGTGGAAGGTCAATAGATTTTATAAATTTTTTTATAAATGAGGAGCATTTTATATCACAGGAAGTAATTTCCCATCAAATAAAAAAGAGATTGTCTATCTGCTCGTTCAGTATAGCAAATTGACAGCCTCTTTTCATCATTCTTCTGCACAATTTATTCTGCATCACACGCAATGATATTCTTGCACTCCCGATAGCGCTCCGGACATTTTTCCGTCAGGATGACCGCATCGTCAAAGCTGGCGAATGTGACCGAACTGACATTGTCAAACTTCGAGGAATCACACAGAATATATCCCTGCTTGCACTGTTCGAGCGCCGTCTGCTTGATCAGCGCCTCCCCCGCATCGGGTGTCGTCAGACCCTCCCCGCGGCTCGCGCCGTTTGTGCCGAAAAATCCCTTTGTAAAATGATAGCTGTGCAGGGTATTCATCGCCTGACTGCCGACAACTGCCTCGGTAGAGCCTTTGAGCTCCCCGCCCACCAGATACACATGCATCCCACGGGCTGCCAGCCGCTGCGCATGCATGACGGCATTCGTCACGATCGTTGCACTCGTCTCCGTGATCGCATCCAGCATAAAACCGGTCGTCGTACCGGCATCCAGATAGACAAAATCCGACGGCTCGATCAGCGATGCCGCATAGACAGCAATCTGTCTTTTTTCCTCAATATTGCGGTCCATCTTCTGTTCTACCGTCGGTTCCCTCGATTCAAAATTCAGATCCGATGCAACTGCACCGCCAAATACACGGACCAGACGCCCCGCCTGATCCAGTGCATTGATGTCTCTGCGGGCAGTGGATTCAGAGATCCGGAAACGTTCACAGATCTCTGCCACCGTAATGCTTTTATGTTCTTCTACCAGCTTTAAAATTTCTTCGTATCGTTGTTCTGTCAGCATAATTTTCCCTTATACATTCGATTCTATTCGCACTTTGACACATCTGTCTCGCGAACAATCTTTCGCAGCGGCAGAATCCGTCCGGGTGAGACAGACAGTTCATCCACACCCATTTTTAAAAACGTCTGTGTCAGGCTCAGATCTGCGCCGAGCTCTCCGCAGATACCTACCCAGATACCTTTTTTATGCGCGTTTTCCACAACCATCTGTATCATGCGCAGCACTGCGGGATGATGGGGGTCAAAAAACTCATCCAGCTTGATATTCTGACGGTCGATCGCCAAAGTATACTGTGTGAGGTCATTCGTTCCGATGCTGAAAAAGTCGACTTCTGCCGCCAGGTCATCACTGATCATGACAGCCGCCGGTGTCTCGATCATGATTCCCTGCTCGACCTCACCGTAGGCGACGCCCTGTGCATCCAGCTCGGCGCGCACTTCCGCCACGATCTCTTTGATGCGGCGCACTTCTGCCACGCTCGTGATCATCGGATACATGATCGCTACTTTTCCGAACGCGCTGGCGCGGAATAACGCGCGGAGCTGCGTCTTAAAGATTTCCGGTCTGGTCAGGCAGATGCGGATCGCACGACATCCCATCGCCGGATTTTCTTCTTTTTCCATCTCAAAATAATCACACTGTTTGTCTGCTCCGATATCCAGCGTCCTTATAATGACGCGCTTGCCAGCCATTGTCTGCGCGACCTGCTTATAGATCTGGAACTGTTCGTCCTCTGTCGGGAAATGGTCGCGCTCCAGATAGATAAACTCGCTGCGGAACAGTCCGATGCCGCCCGCATCATTCTGGATCACGGTCGCGAGATCCTTGCTGTTTCCAATATTTGCATACAGCATGATCTTTCTGCCGTCCAGTGTGACATTTTCCTTGCCCTTGAGTGTCTCAAGCAGCTCTTTCTGCTCCAGAAATGCCTGCTTCTTCTGCTCTAACTGCTGTATCGTCTCCTCATCCGGTTCTACATACAGCTTTCCGGCTGCGCCGTCAACAACCGCAAATCTGCCGTTTAAGGCATCTGCCACATCGATATTTGTTCCGACCAATGCCGGAATACTCATCGTGCGCGCCAGAATTGCCGTGTGGGAATTGAGCGATCCGTGGATCGTCACAAAGGAGAGCACTTTACTTTTGTCCATCTGGACAGTCTCTGACGGTGCCAGATCGTCCGCTACGATAATGACCGGCTCGTCTGCCGCGATTCCATCGTCTGCTGCGCCGCTCAAAATGCCGATCACGCGCTCGGAAATGTCGCGCACATCTGCCGCACGCCCTCTCATATAATCATCATCCATCGATGCAAACATCTCGGCAAAATTATCTCCGGTCGATGCCACTGCGTACTCGGCATTGACCTGTTCCATGCGGATGATGTTCTCTACCGACTCGTTATAGTCATCATCCTCCAGCATCATCTGATGGACTTCAAAGATCGCGGCATTTGTCTCTCCGATCTCCTGCAGCGCTTTTTCGTACAACTGCTGCAGCTGCTGCATCGCAGTATCACGCGCCTGCACATAGCGTGCAATCTCTGCCTCTTCATCCGCGACCTTGACACGCTTTACCTGCTGGGCGTCTTTTTTATACACGCGGATCTTGCCCATCGCAATCCCGCCAAAAACACTCTTTCCCTCAAATATCTGCATAGCTGTTCTCCTATCCGGTTTCTGTTCCGTCCATTCACAGTAACCTTTTACAGGTTTGCCTTCATAAATGCCTCGATTGCCTCACATGCGGTATCCTCGTCCGCACCCTCAAAGGTCATCGTCACTTCGTTGCCATTCTTTACTGCCAGTCCCATAATACCGAAAATCTTCTTGCAGTCTCCGGTCTTGCCGTCCTTTGTGAGCTTGATTGCACACTCATACTTCTTTGCTTCCTTTACAAGATCTCCTGCGGGTCTTGCGTGGATTCCTTCGGGGTCTGTGATTACATACTTAAATTCTCTCATGTCTGGGGTCCTCCTTATATTTTATATTGTATTTCCGCCCAACTAATGAGCAGTGCATCTCGAAAAATCTTCGATTTTCCTCGATGTCCGGGCATTCGCCCTATCACTCTCGATATATGTAGTCCTCACCATGTAAACATGACCGGACTACATATTCTCGATTGGCACTGCTCATTGCTTACGCTCATTATACCACATTTTTCTTCAACAAGCCAAGTAACAGTGTAGAAATTGCCGTACCAACTAACAAAGCTACCACATACATCCACGGGTTTCCGACTACCATAAATACGAAGATGCCGCCGTGCGGTGCCATCAGCGTACACTGGGATGCCATAGAGATCGCGCCGGCAACTGCTGAGCCCGCGATACATGCCGGAAGCACACGCAGCGGATCCGCTGCCGCATAGGGAATTGCTCCCTCTGTGATAAACGCAAGTCCCATGATAAAGTTCGTCGGTCCTGCCTCGCGCTCCTGCTTCGTAAATTTGTTTTTAAAGAGCAGCGTCGCCAGAGCGATTGCACAGGGCGGTGTCATTCCGCCGATCATAACTGCTGCCATAATGTCATAGTTGCCTGCGGCGATCGCGCCGACACCGAATACATACGCCGCCTTGTTGAATGGGCCGCCCATATCGATTGCCATCATGCCGCCGAGCACAAGTCCAAGCACGATCTTACTCGTCTGTCCCATGTTCGTGAGCATCGTGTTCAGTCCGGTATTGATACCACCCATGACCGGTTCTACGATAAAGGTCATGAGAAGTCCGATCAGCAGCACGCCGACCACCGGATACAATAAGACCGGAGCGATTTTCTCGATCGCCTCAGGTAGCTTTTCAAATGCTTTGCGCAGCATCCGGATGATAAAGCCTGCCGCAAAACCTGCCACAAGTGCGCCCAAAAATCCGGATTTTCCGTTGTACGCCATCATACCGCCGACAAATCCGAGCAGCAGTGCCGGGCGGTCGCCGATTGCCATACCGATAAAGCCTGCCAGTACCGGCAGCATAAATCCGAATGCCGTTCCGCCGATTCCCTTGAGCAGCGCAGCTACCGGTGTGATCGTTCCGAAATCACCTCTCTGGTCAGCAGGCAGCGCAGCCAGATCTACGTTCAGACCGTCGATCAAAAATGCAAGGGCGATCAGGATACCGCCACCTACGACAAACGGCAGCATATGTGAAACACCGTTCATCAGCCATGTGTAAATCTGATGTCCGACTCCGCCACCCTTATTACTCGTCTGGCTCTCTGCTCCCGCAGCCGCATCATGGTAGACCGGCACATCTCCTGAGAGCGCCTGTGCGACCAGCTCATCCGCCTTGCTGATACCGTCGGATACCTGACGGATAATGACTTTTTTACCGTCAAAACGTCCCATCGGCACCTGTGCGTCCGCTGCGATGATGATGCAGTCCGCTTCCTCGATCTCTTTCTGTGTCAGCACGTTTTTCGCTCCGCCGGAGCCTCTGGTCTCTACCTTGATATAACAGTTTTTCGCCTTTGCAGCCTTCTCGATGCCCTCTGCCGCCATATAGGTGTGCGCGATACCGGTCGGGCAGGAAGTGACTGCGAGCAGTCTGCACGCCGCATCTGCCACCTCTCCGGTGTCTGCCAGACGCTCATCAATGCCGTTTTTCTCCGCATCCGCCTTGTCGATGATCTCCAGAAATTCATCGACCGTAGCCGCATTCCGCAGTGCATTTGAGAAATCCTCGTCCATCATCAGCACCGACAATTTGCTCAGTACGTCCAGATGTACATTATCCTCTGTATTCGGTGCCGCGATCAAAAAGATCAATGTGACCGGTTCGCCGTCCAGCGAGTCAAAATCCACGCCATTTTTCACGACCATTGCTGCCAGTCCGGGCTGATTGACCGCGTCACACTTGCCGTGCGGAATCGCAATTCCCTCTCCGATTCCGGTCGTGCTCTCTTCCTCTCTCTCATAGACCTGTTTGCGGTAGCCCTCAATATCATTGATTTTTCCGCTGCGCGCCATCAGCTCTACCATCTGATCCAGCGCGTCATTTTTTCCTGTGGGCGCTCCATCCAGTGAAATACTGCGCCGATCGAGTAAATCTGTGATTCTCATAGTCTCACCCCTCCATATTTTCCATCAGTGATTTGTATACGGCATCCACTTCCTGCCGCGTAGCCAGATATTCCGAAAATGCACTCGCACTGCCTGCCGCAACTCCCATGTAAAACGCATGTTTATATGCAGTCTGTTCCATCCATCCGGCGACAAAGCCTGCTACCATCGAATCGCCTGCTCCCACACCGTTGACCAGCGTGCCCTTCGGCGCGGGCGAGCTAAAGACCTGTCCGTCTGCGGTGACAAGTACCGCTCCCTCGCCTGCCATCGATACGAGCACGTTCTGCGCGCCCATCTCCTGTAACTTTTTGGCAAACGGCACACATGCCTCCCTCGTCTGTGGCTCCGCTCCAAAGATCTCCGCCAGCTCGTGATTGTTCGGCTTAATCAGAAACGGATGATACGGCAGCACATTCAGCAGCAGATCCTGTGTCGCATCCACAACAGTCATGATCCCTCTGCCCGACAGCCGCTCCATGATCGTACTGTAAATATCATCCGGCATCGTGGACGGGATACTGCCTGCCAGCACAAGGATGTCACCCTCCTGCAGCCGATCCAGCCGCTCCATAAGCTGTGCGATCATGTCCTCGCTGATGTCCGGACCGTTTCCGTTGATCTCGGTGCCCTCGATGGACTTCAGCTTCACATTGATACGTGAGCAGCCTTTCTCACTGTAGATAAACTCTGACTTGATGTGCATCTGCTCGACTCTGCGGACGATCTCATCCCCGACAAAGCCTGCCGCAAATCCGAGCGCCGTGCTTGGAATCCCCAGATTGCCGAGCACCGTCGACACGTTGATCCCCTTTCCGCCCGGCAGCATGAGTTCAAAACTCGTGCGGTTCGTCATCCCCAACTGAAAATCGTCTACCGAAACAATGTAATCCAGTGACGGATTAAATGTGACTGTATAGATCATGTTTTTTCCTCCGTTCTCTTTGATAATGCCATTATACTTTCATACTCATTCAAAATCAATCAAACTAATTCACAAATATTTTTGATTGTTTTTGGATAGTTTGCACAATTTCAGTCATACTCGATCATAAAATCTTCTTTTTCTTGAAAATCCAAACACAAACGATCACAACCAGCACACTGATCACCGCCACATACGGATAGCCGTTCGCCAGCTCCGGCATGTGCTCAAAATTCATTCCATACCAGCCGGTGATGAGTGTGAGCGGAAAAAAAATCGTCGATACGACGGTGAGAAACTGCATATTCCGGTTTTGCAGTTCATCGACCTGCCCCTGATACACCTCTTTTACCTGTCCTGCATAATCGATCAAATTCGTGCATCGATGCATCAGACGCTCGGCGCGCGCACTAAATGTACCGAACGACCGGAGCTGCTTTTGCGCGAACAGTTCATTTTCGTTTTCTTCGAGCTCCCTGCCAAGCTCGATCAACTGCTCATAATAGCTGCGCCGCTGCAAAAGCTGTCTGCGGATGCGCAGCATATGTGTCATAAATAATCCGGTCTGTCTGCGCAGCACCGTCTCCTCCATATGCATCAGCTCTGCCTCGTATTTTTCCAACAGGGCGGTATCTCCCGCGATCAGTTCCGCTAAGATCAAAAACAGAATATGTCCGGTAGGGGTCTGCGCGTCGACCGGTTTCTGATGCAGGCGCTCAATGAGCGGTTTGACGCTGCCATCCTCATTGATGAGCATGACGCATCTGCGATCCACGAAAAAAAGAATGCGCTCCGGCTCTGTGCACGCATCCGACGCAGCCGGTATCACGAGTGAGCCGTAATCACAGGTCTGCCCGATCTCGACATTACAAAAACATGCTTCCCGCAGCGACAGATCCATGTCTGCGTCGCAGTCCATCTGTCCGAGCAGTTCTTTTGCCTCTGCACAATCCGTCACAATCAGTACGGCACGCTCATCCCCACCCGGCTCCCATCGATCGGTCTGTGGCAAACCTGCTGCGATCTCATAAAACATAGCTGTGTTCTCCCGTTTTCTTTGTTGCAGGCTCGTGACACGAGCTTCTATACATCATACAAAATAAAGTATCTCCGTTTTTGGGTTTTATATCCAAAATTATGCTTGAGAGCCACGCACTTTCTTGCACAAAAAAGGAAGGACACACAACATGTCCTTCCGGGTTTCTCGTTCATCAGATTCAATTTTTGCAGCTCAGCCACCCACCGGCTGCATCTGCGAGATCCGGTAAGCCGCATCATCACAGATAAACCGGCCATGCTCCATGACCTGGCTCGCCTGCAGATCACCGTAGCGGCTCTCCGTCGCATACTCATTCACCAGCATGCAGAACGCACCGAGCTGCGGCTTGGTACATGCATCCAGATCCATGATCAGGATGTAATTCTCATCCATCTCATAGAGCGAACTCGGTATCTCCTCCGCAAACGTGAGCAGCTGGCAGAAACGATACAGTCTGCCCGCAGATGCAAAACGCACCTGCATCAGCTTCAGCTCGCCCTCATCATCCGCAAAATCCGGCAAGGCAGGCGCTTCATCGGACGGCTGATCATACTCGTGCTCCTCCCAGTCCTCACTGTCCTCGTCGATATCCACACTGCGGAAGATCAATTCCAGATTGCCGTTCAAAAATACGCCCTCCACAGACATCGGACCGCTCTTTTCAAATCCGGTCTCCTCCTGACCTTCCTGCATCAAATATTCAAAAAATTCATACGTCTTGTCTGATCGTTTCAATAAATCACTGATTTCCAGTCCGTTCGCGCGGATCTCCTCGGCAGACACACTACAATGCAGCTCATTATCTGATACTTTGCGAAAATTCATACGATCATCTCACTTTCTAACACATAGGACCGTTTCCTAATGACTCTCTCTACTATCACTATACGCAATAATACCGCATTCGTCAAATTAAATTTATCGTAAATAAAACGAACGCCCATGCGTATGCATCGGCGTTCTTATAAAGGGGAGAGTTATGAAAAATTGAAAAAGTTACTCGTGTGTATCACTTTTCTGTGATGTTATTAGTATATCCAACGTCTATGAACATTTCTTGTCGGCGAGTTGAATATTATGTGAACTTTTTGTTTACAATTTGTTCATATTTCACCCACAGGCTTCAAGCATTCCGCTGCCTTTTACAGCCGTCCCAGCCGAAACCGCCGGATCATTTCGCGTGTAAGACTATTATAATCAGATATTTCAGGAATATCCTCCGGGGCAACCCATTCCGCCACCGCCAGCTCGGAATGATCGACACGGATCGTATCATCATCCCCATCCAGCTCCGCGGTGTAGGCAATCATCAGATTTCCGGCAAAGCCCCACGGCTGCGAGTCATAATATTTTACATTTTTCACACGTAGTCCGGTCTCCTCCATGACTTCACGCGCGACACACTGCTCCGCAGTCTCACCGATCTCCACAAATCCTGCCACGAGTGCATAATTGCCATCGCCGTGCGCATATTTTGTAAGCAACAGTCTGCCCTTGTGCTGTACCGCAGCCAGCACCGCCGGCGCGATCTTCGGGAACACCATATTGTGGCACTCTGGACAACGCAGCATCCGCTCTTTCTTATCATGCACCAGCACAGAACCGCAGCGCCCGCAAAACCGGTTGCTTTCATACCATGTATAGAGATGGTGTGCGTTCATTCCGGCAAACGCCTCCTCACGCGGCTGCATCCGGTGATTGATATAGCGGGACGTTTCCCAGCTATGTGACGGCAGATCCGCACACGAAAAGTTCTCCCCGCAGACACATAAAAAGTAGTCTCTGCGCACATCACCCTCACGCAGCGCAAATAAATACCGCAGTCCGGCGCGATTCGCCTCCGCCAGCTCCCGGTACAACGGGAAACGGTCTCCCTGCGCAGTATGGATGATGCAGTAATTTCCGTTTTTTACACATACAACGGTGCTGTCCGCCTGCGGCTCACGCTCCTCATAAGAATTCCACAAATACTGTGGCTCGATCTCCTGTATCATTGTTTTTCTTATTCCTCCTCATCATCTGGCAACGGCGCGATCACCTTTTTATACGTCAGCATCAGACAGATGGATGAAATCAGGCAGGACATCAGCTCTGCGATCGGAAAACTCCACCAGATCGCATCCAGCCCGCCGATCTTTGATAAAAGATATGCTACCGGAAGCAGCACCACCAACTGACGCGCCACGGACACATACAGACTGTACATACCGTTTCCGACTGCCTGAAAGACCGAACCGGCAACAATACAAAACCATGCGATCAGGAAATGCACCGCGATCTTGCGCAGCGCCGGAATACCGATAGCAAGCATATTTTCGGATGCATCAAACAATAATAGCAGCATACCCGGAACAGACTCGAATACAATAAATCCAAACAGCATGAAACAGAAGGCGACGAGCAGCGCCCACTTGATCGTCCGGATCATACGCTTTTTCTTCTTTGCTCCGTAATTGTAGGCAACAATCGGGATCAGACCGTTGTTCAGTCCGAATACCGGCATAAAGAAAAAGCTTTGCAGCTTGAAATACACGCCAAATACGGCTGCTGCCGTCGCGGACAGCCCTACGAGGATCAGGTTCATTCCGTAGGTCATGACAGAACCGATCGACTGCATAATAATAGAAGGAATTCCAACCTTGTAAATCGTTCCGATGATATGTCCGTCCGGACGAAAGCCCTTAAAGCTGAGCGTAATATCATGATTTTTCTTCACATTATAAATGAGTCCGATACATCCGGCGATGATCTGTCCGATGACAGTCGCAATCGCAGCTCCGGCTACACCCATCTTCGGGAGCCCGAAATAGCCAAAGATCAGGATCGGATCGAGAATAATATTGATGATCGCCCCGACCATCTGCGAGATCATCGTAAACACAGTCCGTCCGGTTGCCTGTAACAGACGCTCAAAAATAAACTGCGCATACAGACCAAACGAAGCGACCATAACGATCGTCAGATACTGCACACCCATATCCATGATCTCTACCGGCGCACTTTTGATCTGGCTCGCATAAAACGGATGCACGGCGACGATTCCGACGATCGCGGATACGAGATAGCTGATGATATAGAGAAAAATGCCGTTCATCGCCGTCTTATTCGCGCGGTCATAATTTTTCTCGCCAAGCGATTTGGACAGCAGCGAATTCACGCCCACTCCGGTTCCTGCCGCCACTGCGATGAGCAGCGTCTGCATCGGGAATGCGAGCGAAACAGCCGTCAGAGCATTTTCACTGATCCGTGACACAAAGATACTGTCAACGATATTGTACATCGCCTGCACCAGCATCGATATCATCATCGGCAGCGACATGTTCATCAACAGCTTGCCCTCTGACATCGTACCCATTTTGTTTTCCTGTCTCTGTTCTTCCAAAACAATTCCTCCCTTGTAAAACCATGTTACTGTTCTTCCGTACACGGACAGTGAAGTGCTCCGGTACTGTTCCGCACAGTAACCTCGCCGCTAACCCGTGTATATATAACGCGCATATTCTCCCAGCGCTTCCTTAAAGGATACTTTCTTATCCTTTGTCAACTCGATCTGTATCGCGCGTACCATGTGCTTCATGCCGACCGGCGCGCCCTCCGATGCTGCAAAAAATGCGGCATTCCAGACCGTATTTTTAATCTGACCACCGGAAAATTCAAACTGTGTGCTCAGATAATCATAATTGATGCCCTCCTGCGGGGTCTCCGCGGCAAACGACGACTGCCAGATCTCTTTCCGCGTCTGTGCATCCGGTATGGGGAAATGGATCACAAACCGGATCCGCCGCATAAACGCCGCATCAATATTCTGGCTGAAATTCGATGAAAATATGATAATTCCGTCAAACTCCTCCATGCGCTGCAATAGGTAGGACACTTCCGAATTGGCATAGCGGTCCTTCGATTCCTTGACCTCGCTGCGCTTGCCGATGATCGCATCCGCCTCGTCAAAAAACAGGATCATATTGCTGCGCTCGGCTCTGCGGAACACATCCTCTAAACGCTTTTCGGTCTCACCGATATACTTGTCTACCATCTGAGAGAGATCGACCTTGAACAGCTCCAGCCCGAGAATGCCCGCCATCACATGCACCGCCATCGTCTTACCTGTTCCCGGAGGTCCCGTAAACAGGGCGCTGACGCACGTTCCATAAGAATAGCGGCTGCCCAGATTCCACTCGTCCATGACAAGCCTGCGCTGCTCGACCTGCGCACAGATATCCTTTATGATCTGTTTCTGCGACTGTTCCAGCTTCAGATCGTCATAGGTATAGTGTGTCTCCACACGCTTGATATTATCATATCTGCCATCGTCCAACAGTTCATAACAATAGCGGAAAATCGTCCGGCTGTCAATAGGTCTGTGTGTCTCCGTCATCGCCAGACGCAGGACGACCTGCCGGATTCTGCCGACGGGCAGCTTCATTTTGACCGTCAGCTCCCGACTGTTCAACACGCCTTCGCCGAGATATTTTGTTGAAAAATACTCCCATGCCGCAAAATTCACATTCCGGTCTGTCGTCTGACACGCACCGGATATGACAGGCACATCCAGCTTCGGTATCAGCTTGACACCCTCCTGCGCCGTCAGAAACAGTGGCCGCTCTGCCGGAGCTGCGCCGATCCCTGCCCGCCATGCGCCATCGGCGGTCTTCTGATACTCCGCAGCCATAATCCGTATGCGGCTGATCGTATCCGGCTGGCTGTCCAGCCCTGTCATTGCCAGCTCGACCGATCCGAGCAGCGCCTCGCGCAACAGCTTCCGAAACTGCAACAGCAGGCTGTCCATATCTCCCAGAAATGCTGCATCTGCCATGAGCAGCCGCCGGTTACGGCGCGCCGCCACGCTGCGGACGAGAAACCGGCGCCCGCTGTAAGCCTCTCCGGTCACACATACGACCGCCATCCGGCCAGATCGTCCGCCATCCTCCAGCTCGCGCAGTTCTTCCGTCAGCCGTTCTGCCAGCGTCTCCTGAAAACATGGCTCCATGTCCGTCTGTGGCGTACACCAGTGCAAAAATCCGGGGTTAAGCAGCGACAGATCATCGCCTCCGTTCAGCCAGTCGATCAGCCGGTCATCCGCGCGGAGTGTCTCCGTCATAAAATATGTGGACGGATATCTCGCCTGTAGAAGCAGCTCCACTCGCCGGTATGCCTCCTTTGTCTCCTCAAAGAAATCCAACACCTCTTTATCTCCGCAGACAAGACGCGCCGCCAGTTCGATCGTCGTTCCGTTCGCCGTTCCACGGCAGATCTGTTCGTAGAGTTCTCCCGCCTGACGCTCCATATAATAAAGAACCGCCAGCTGCACACATACGAGGGCAATCTCTCCCGCCAGCTCCTGTGGACGCAGGAACAGGAGCAGCCGCTGCTGCTCCTGTCTGCCGCAAAAATCCTCTGCTCCTTTTTCACCACCATACACAGCATCCAGCCACTGCGCCGTCAGTCTGCCCAGCTCATCACGCGTCAAATCCTGTGATAAAAGTCCTCCATAGCGCCGGAGCAGTTCCTCCTGCCCCAGCTCTTTTAAATAGCAGGAGATCCGTCCGGCAGCAAGCGCTGCCAGCCGTCTCATGCGGTTGCTCCCTGCGCACTCTGACCGGCTCTGGCCGCGAGTGCATCCGCTATCCTTCTCTTAATGTCATTATACTGTACAAACAACGTCTGCAACGAAGCCGGCATGGATGCCCTCTCCTCGTCTGACATTCCGGCCATCTGTGGTGCTATCATCAGCATCTTATTTGCCGATTGTGCGATCAGATTCCGCGCCACCTCATTTTCACCGGTCTGATTGATCCGTTCCCGGTTTCGCATGCCACGCATCACGCTTGCGCCCTCTCCTGTCAATACGGTATACATGGCATAATCAAGCGGTGTCTCCTTATTCTGTTCCTTATCCTGAAATACCTTCGCATTTCCGACCCCACCTGTAATATGCTGCACATAATCCAATCCGTTCTCTGATGTCAGATACTGTTCCAGAATGGAATAGATGTCCCCTGTCATTCCGGTAACAGCATCATTGATCTGATAACTCTTACCTCTCACCACTACATCCTGCAGATCTGCCTTCATTTTCCTAAAATCTGTTCCGTTATTCTCCATTGCCGTCAGGTAGTTATTATAATTGTCCGCCGTTCCTGCCAACACGGACGCTCTGATCTGTCTGTCCAGAGTCTGCATGTCACCGCCTCTTCTGTGCCCGAGTTCCTGATATGCACTGGATACCTTGCTTCCGTTGCCGGTCTTATTACTAAATGTATCCCACGCCCGATCCGACAATCTGACATTTTGATCCATCATCTGACTACTTTCCATGAGTAACTGTTCACTCGGCGCTTCGCTGCGGATCGATCCGATATTTTCCATCGCGTGCTGACGCGCCAGTTCATTTTCCCTGTCCCGCATCGCTTTCATATATGCCAGGGAAGCAGGATCTGTCATCTTCTCCCCACCCAGATACTGTGATCTCCTGCGACTGCCGAATACACCTTTGATCCAGTCTAAAAATCCTCCCTGCTCCGCTCCGGCAGGCGCACTCTCTGCCACGTCTCCCGCAACGATTCCCTGCTGCATCGTATGTGCCAGCTCATGTGCGACCAGACCTCTGCTCGCCTGATCGTTTCCATTCAAAATACCGTATCTGAAATAAATGTTGTTCCCCTGTGCCAGCGCATCCGTTCCGGCTGCGTTCACACGCGCCTGCGCTGCGTCATCCTCGTACATACGGATACCGGAAAAATCGGTATGATATGCACGACTCATATCTGCCACTACATCGTGGCTGTCACGAAACTGAAACGCGATCTCATTTGCTTCCCGCTCTGCTGCTTCCCGATCAAATCTTGCTGCCATATAATCCTCCTCTTAAATATACTCCACCCATGTTAATTCCAGCATATAAGCTAAGTATAACAAAAATGACTGTGATTTACAACCAAATCACAGCCATTTACATGTTTATAGTAACAGTTCAGCCATGGATTAAAAAACGAGGACATCATGCTTGCATGAATGGAATCGTTTTATAATCCATGAGGTGAGCGCCAGATTATGAGCAAAGTTAACTGCGAAGCAGTGGGAAAACGCCGTCAGGCGTCTTTGCGAATGGCGCGGGCTGAACTGTTACTGTTTATATGTATGATAATTTATTCTCCGAGTGCCTGCTTCTTCACTGCCAGCAACGCATTCTTGACCGGCGGCAGGGAAATCAGTACGAGCGTGATCGCACCCTCGATACCAATATATGCGAGGTTGTACACAGCGGAATACGCAGCCGGATTCCAGCCGTCCCACGCATAGTATGCAAAAAAGATATATCCTGACAAGAACGCGAATACCCAGCGTCCGAAGATGCCGAGCAGGTAGCCTTTCTGCAATCCGTTTTTACTCTCTGAGAAAAATCCGGACATGCCGAGTGCTCCGAATGCCAACGGATAATCCACGATCATCTGCGGCAGGCTGAGTATGTACGGATCAATCACCAACTGCAAAATGCCGTATGCCACACCGGTCAGAATACCTACACGCGGTCCGTACCAGTAACCGATCAGCGTGATAAACAGCATACTGCACAGTGTCACGGAACCACCCATCGGCGCGTCAAACAGCTTGATCATCGATGTCACGGTCGCGAGTGCCATCGCCATCGCAGAAAAGATCAACTGTCTCGTCGTGATCTGTTTTCCGCCATTTCCGCTGCGCTTTACAATGGCGACTGCCACCGCGATACACAACAGTCCGATCACCACCAGTGCCACATAGCCGAGTACTGTCGGCTGATAGCACACCTCCTCCCAGTCATTGACATACTGGGTTGCAAATAATTTCCACATAAAAAAATCCTCCTTTTCTCTAGGAGGGGTACAACTGAAGACTCAAAACTTATCCTGCTTCCTTACGCCGGTATGATCCGGTTCAAGTAATGAGGGTTTTCATCTCAGCCCCGCACGCGGGACACCCCTAGCCTATATTATCATATGTTTGTACATCCTTGTGGACGGATGCACAGCTATGATTATAACGCCGGGGTATCAAAAAGTCAACCTTATTCCAGTACCGCAGCCAGCTCTTCCATCGTTTTCTCCCCGAGCAGCGTTTTATCTCCGTTTATAACGACCATCGGCACCCGCTCAATGTGATACTGCTGTACGAGATCCGGATACAGATTGGCATCGATCATCGTCGCAGTGATCCGCGGGCTGCATGCCGCCAGATGCTGGGCGCTGATCACCGTCGCAGCGCAGTGATGGCATGCCAGTGAGACAAAGATCTGCAGATCGGCATTCTGCTTCAGTTTCGTGAGCTTCTTCTCGCTCCACCGATCCATCGGCTGTCCGGGACCTGCTACGTTATAGCAGCCCAGAATAAACGAATTCATCTCTTTTCCGCCCGGCACGCCGTAATATGCCACGCCGGTATATTCTCCGTCCCTGTACAGTCCCATCGCAGGTGTACGCCTGTCCGCATCAAAATCCTTCTCATACTCCGGGCATTCACCGGGTTCGCAGGCGCGCACATGCACGTGGACGCCAAGTGTCTCCACATCATATAACAGAGACAGTAACTCGATACTCTTCTCCTGCGTCCCGTCCACGATCGCCACGATCTCCAGCTCATCCGTCAGTTTGTCAAACACACCACGGATCTGTGCGCGCAGATCATCATCCAGCAATGCGGATGTTCCCGGTACATTTGCAAAATTTCCCATATGTTTATCCTCCCCTGTCTCACGATCTGTTTTTATCGTTCTAACTCCTGTTTTATCGTATGGCTTATAACATACCGACCAGATCGAGACTGGGCTTTAATGTCTCGGCTCCGGGCTGCCATTTTGCCGGACACACCTGGTCGCCGTGCTCGCGCACGAACTGTGCCGCCTGCAGCTTGCGCAGCAGCTCACTCGCATTGCGTCCGATACCCATATTATGAATCTCATACACCTGGATCACACCGTCGGGATCTACGATAAATGTGCCACGCAGTGCCTGTCCGATAGACTCCTCCAGCACGTCAAACTGGCTCGATAAGATCCATGCCGCATCCGACAGCATCGGGTAGCGGATCTTTTTGATCGTATCGGAAGCATCCGCCCATGCCTTGTGCACAAAATGACTGTCGGTAGACACCGAATAGATCTCACAGTCTGCCTCTTTAAATTCCTCGTAATGATCCGCCAGATCGCCCAGCTCTGTCGGGCAGACAAATGTAAAATCTGCCGGATAGAAAAAGAAGATGCGCCACTTTCCGGCATCTGTCTGATCCGTTACTTTGATAAAGGTTCCATTTTGATAGGCATCCGCCTCAAATGATTCGATTTTCTTTCCTATATAACTCATGTTCACGTACTCCTTTCGCAGTGTCTTATTATATTTTCTCCCAGAAATGACAAAAAATCAATCCTAAGATGATGCTTCGCTTTTATCAATTTCCTGTTTTTGTCTATAGTATTTTTATCTGTTTGTTGCTATACTTACAGTAGCAGCAAAGTCCGGGGACTTTTTACAATTTGCAAAACAGGAGGGTTTTTATTATGGCGAAAGATGAAAAATTAGGCATCTCTAACATGAACGGTGCTACCGATGACGCGGACAAGACCTGCGGTCTGCAGGATATGAACTGTCTCGACGGTCAGAAGCCGCAGTCTCACAGCCTGAACAACATGAACGGTGACACATCTGCGGATGATAAAACCTGCAGCATCACCGATATGAACTGTGTTGGTGACAAATAATGCCATTTACCAAAGGGTGTACGCAGCTGCGTACACCCTTCTGATCGTCCCATTCAGAACATTCCCCACACATAATAGATGACTCCGAGCAGCCAGCTCGTAAAGATTCCGTACAGGATAACCGGTCCGCAGATCGTAAAGATCTTCGCACCGCAGCCAAACACATTGCCCTCACTGCCGCGAAACTCGATCGCCGGTGCCGCAACGCTGTTGGCAAATCCAGTGATCGGCACGAGTGCTCCGGCTCCGCCCCATTTTGCAAACGTCGGATAGATGTTGAGCCCGGTCAGAAGGACGCTCAGAAAAATCAGTCCGAGCGTGCACCACATCGGCGCCATCTCCTCATCCGCGCCGAACGCCTTTGCGGTATTGATGATCGCCTGTCCGATACAGCAGATCACTCCGCCTACAATAAACGCTTTCGCCATATTTCCCGCCAGATTGTAGGTCGGTGTCACCTGTTTGACAAATTCATTGTATTCCTTTTGCTGCATCTCCTTTTCGGGCGGCAGCGTATCCTTTTTCATCATGATCGATCTCCCATCTCCCTGTTCCTTCGAACTGTTTTGCACCTATCATATGTAATTATCCATATTTCATACGGTTTGGGGGTAAACTTTTGTGCCAAATGCACCGATAGTTAAGATATCCGGATAAAATAAAACCAGAATGCAGCCAGGGACGGTCTTCTGAATACAAAAAGGAGTGATAGATTGATTATCAAATCAAGCAGTATCGCGATGTCCGGAAGCCGTAAGTACGCTTCCCGTACGCGATCCTCGCAGTCCCTGCAAACATGGGGTAAAAAATCCGGTGCCACATCTGGCACCAGTTCGTCATCCGACGAACAGACCATCAATAGCGGAACCAAGAATCAGAATCATTTTTCCAATGATCTGTTTGAACGTTTCCGCGCCAACCAGAACGTAGGAAGTGCACGGCGCATCAAAAGCGCCGACAGTCTCCAGAATCTCACGAAAATACGTCAGCAAACAATGAATTATCTGTTGGATCTGCTGCTGGGACGAGGCTCCCGTATGTATGATTCCTCAGATCTGATTTCACTCGACTCTGTGCCGTCTTTTGGCGGACAGTATACATCGGAATTCTACTATTCCGAGCAGGAAACGACCTCTTTTTCTACAGAGGGTACGGTACAGACCTCCGATGGCCGTGAGATCAGCTTTCAGGTCGATGTGACAATGAGCCGTTCATTCACGCAATACATGTCACAGACGGTCGACTTTGGTTCACCGAAGCTGGTAGACCCGCTTGTTATCAACCTCGATGCACCCGCTGCGGATGTACAGGATCAGAAATTCTACTTTGATCTGGACGCAGACGGTCACGAGGAAGCCATCTCACAGCTTGGACCGGGCAGCGGTTTTCTCGCGCTCGACAAAAACGGGGATGGTATCATCAACGACGGCAACGAATTGTTCGGTGCCCTGAGCGGAAACGGTTTTGCGGATCTCGCAAAATACGACAGTGACGGAAACGGCTGGATCGATGAGGCAGACGAGATTTTTGACAAGCTGCTCATCTGGAGCAAAAATGCGAACGGAAAAGATGTGCTCGTAGGACTCGGCAAAGCCGGAGTCGGTGCGATCTATCTCGGCGCACAGAAAACGGATTTTTCCATGAATAACCATAAAAACCAGACGAACGCCGTCGTACGTCAGACCGGTATGTTTCTCTATGAAAACGGAGGCGTCGGTACCATGCAGCAGCTCGATCTGGCCACTTAATACGCGGTTTTAGACAAACCGCTCCCACATATGCTGTTCATGCAGCCCCATCTGCAGTAGCTGCTTCATCTGGTCATCGTAGCGATCCGGATCGGGATGATAATATTTCAGCATATGTACAAGATGTTTCTCATGTCCATTTGCAGGAGTGAAGCTATCGAGCCACCCGTGCACGAGATCATGCAGCGCTTCTGGCCGAATATCTGCTGCGATCTCACGGTTTGTAAGCTGCGCCAGCAGCCCGGCGGCATAATACATTTCATAGTTGCCGGTCATAATCGATGCTTCCAGATTGCATTTGATGACAACACTTTGTCTGGCTAATTCTACATGCATAGTCAATTCCCCCTGTGCTCAGTCCTTTTAGTATAGCACAGGGGGATTCTTTTTTCCAATGTATTGTAACAGTTCAGCCATGGATTAAAAAACGAGGACATCATGCTTGCATGGATGGAGTCGTTTTATAAGCCATGAGGTGAGCGCCGGATTATGAGCAAAGTTAACTGCGAAGCAGTGAGAAAACGCCGGAAGGCGTCTTTGCGAATGGCGCGGGCTGAACTGTTACTTTTATACCAATACCATTTTTTACGGCTCCAGACCGTGCCAAAAATACCACAGCGCGCCACACATTTTTCCGCCCGCCATCATCAGCATAAAAAAGGGGATGCCGCGATCCACCTTCAACCGCCGGAACAGCACCGGAAAGACGTTCAACACCTCCGACAGCGCCGCGGCGACACAGCCGACATAGATCCCTGCACACACGCCCCACAAAACGACAAACCAACTGCCCAATGGCAGTGTGAGCTGCGGATAGACGGAATAGATCCCACCGCCGATGATACCTCCGATCACCATCCACTCGTAAAACGCCAGTACGCGGATCGTGTGACTCGTACCGATCATACGCGGATAAATCCCGATTTTCATCAAAAATGCAAATACGCCCGCGGTCGTGGCAGAGCCCGCCGCGATCCCAAAGAAGAACCACGCCAGCCATGCAGCGCATCCAGATACACTCATCAGCCACGCCCCCGATCTGCGCCCGAGCTCTGCTCCGGCTGCTGTCCCTTTTTACTGATCCTCTCGATCGTATCCTCGATATCCTGCTCGTATTTGCTCATCTCCACCTGTAGCGGCGTCGGATCATTTTCCCGCTTTTTCAGGCTGAAATGATTGAAAAACACGAGAATTCCGGCTGCCAACCCGACCGAATAGCCGATCTCCAGCCCGCCGACATGCTCCGGTTCATATCCGATCACCTGCTCATAGATCTGTGCAAACAGGTCGACCAGACCAATATCGTTATGGAATGCCATGATGGAAAAGCTCGAACCGAAAAAGATAATCACGCCGATCAACGCTGTTTTCAGCCAGTTACGCACGACACAGGCTCTCCTTGAGATTGCAGACCATCTCCACACCGTTTTGCAGCGAATCGCCGGAACGTACACCCATCAGATAATGGACACCGCCCCACACGGCTCCGATAATTGCGAGGACTAAAAACACCCGATAAATAAATTTTGCCATATGCATCACACTCCTTTTAGGGAAAGCATGTGCATATGGCAAAAAGATTATACATTCATTATAAATGCATTAAGTATTATTTTGCAGCGTTTGCCTTGATAGCCTCGGTCAGAGCAGGAACGATCTTGTGCAGATCTCCTACGATACCGTAATCAGCTACATCAAAGATCGGAGCGTCTGCATCCTTGTTGATCGCGATGATCAGATCAGATTCTTCCATACCTGCTACGTGCTGGATTGCACCTGAGATACCGATTGCAAAGTATACGTTCGGACGAACGGTCTTTCCGGTCTGTCCAACCTGATAATCCTGAGCTAACCAGCCATTCTCAACAACGGCACGAGAGCAGCTAACCATTCCGCCGAGAGCATCAGCGAGATCCTGTAACATCTTGAAGTTCTCTGCGCTGCCTACTCCACGTCCGCCGGATACGAGGATCTTAGCGTCCATGATATTCTCAACCTGTCCAACTGCCTTTACGATCTCCTGAATCTCAACATATCTGTTGTTCGGAGTAAATCCGGGGTTGTACTCGATGATCTCTGCCTTTGCGCCGGCAATCGGATCGATCTTCTGCATAACGCCGGGACGTACGGTAGCCATCTGGGGTCTGTTGTCCGGGCAAGCGATGGTAGCGATTGTGTTTCCACCGAATGCAGGACGAGTCATCAGCAACTGATTGTGCTTCTGCTCTGCTTCCTTACCGGGAGCTGCTACTAACGGGAAATCACCGATCTCAAGTACGGTACAGTCTGCGGTCAGACCTGTAGCGACTCTTGCGGATACGGTAGGCCCGAGATCACGGCCGATAGCTGTTGCACCAACTAACATGATCTCAGGCTTGTACTCGTTGATGACAGATGCCAGTGCATGTGCATAAGGCTCTGTTCTGTATGTCTCTAATTCAGGATCATCAACAACGATAACCTTGTCTGCGCCGTACTCAGCGAGCTTATCGCATAATCCCTTTACGTCTTTTCCAAGAAGGACAGCGGTAACGTCAGTTCCTAAATCTGCTGCCAGCTCTTTTCCTTTTCCGAGTAGCTCATAAGCGATAGAGCTGATCTCGTTGTCTACCTGCTGTGCGTAGATAAATACGCCCTTATATTCTTCTAAACCCATTTCGTTTCACCACCTTTTATTAGATAACGTGTTTCTCGGTTAATTTGCCCATGATGTATGCTACTGACTCTGTCGGGTCAAGAGCAACCTTCTCGCCTGCGCCCTTACGAACCTTGTCGGAAGCCTTAGCGATCTTGGTCGGTGATCCCTTCAGACCGATGTTGGAATCATCAACATCCTTTAAGTCAGCTCTGCCCCATACAGTAACCTCTTTGTCATAAGCATCGAAGATTCCGCCGGGAGTCATGTATCTGGGTGTGTTCAGCTCTGATAATGCAGTGATCAGACAAGGCATCTTAGCCTTTAACATATGATATCTGTCCTCATACTGACGCTTTACGATTACGCTGTCGCCGTCGATCTTGATATCCTCTGCATAAGAGATAACAGGAAGTCCTAAATGCTCTGCGATCTGTGGTCCTACCTGAGCGGTATCACCATCGATCGCCTGACGGCCTGTGATGATCAGATCATAGTCAATGTTGCGAAGTGCGCCTGCGATAGTAGTAGATGTAGCCCATGTATCAGCTCCGCCTAATACTCTGTCTGTAACGAGGATCGCATTGTCTGCGCCCATAGCCAGTGCCTCACGAAGTACATCGTCTGCCTTCGGAAGACCCATGGTAAGTACAGTAACCTCTGCACCGTTCTGCTCTTTGATTCTAAGTGCTGCCTCTAATCCGGCTTTGTCATCCGGATTCATGATTGCAAGCATAGCTGCTCTATCAAGTGTTCCGTCGGGGTTGAACTTTACGCCACCCTTGGTATCGGGAACCTGTTTAATACATACTACGATTTTCATGTATTTTTTCTCCTTTATTAGATTTTAAACGAACTGCGACTACTTCAATAAAGCGCCTGAGATAACCATACGCTGAACTTCTGAAGTTCCCTCGTAAATCTCGGTGATCTTAGCATCACGCATCATACGCTCTACGTCGTACTCTCTGATATATCCGTATCCACCGAATAACTGTACGCACTCGGTAGTAACAGCCATAGCGGTCTCAGCAGCAAATAATTTAGCCTTTGCAGCCTCTACAGAATATACCTTCTGTGTAGCCTTTGCCATAGCAGCTCTGTATACTAAGAACTTCGCAGCATCGATTCTGGCAGCCATGTCAGCCAGCTTGAACTGTGTATTCTGCTGTGCAGCGATCGCACGACCGAACTGCTTTCTCTCCTTGGTGTACTCGATGGTGCGGTCTAATGCGCCCTCTGCGATACCAAGTGCCTGAGCAGCGATACCGATACGTCCGCCGTCCAGAGTATGCATAGCGATCGGGAATCCCTTTCCTTCGGGTCCGAGTAATGCATCCTTCGGAATTCTGCAATCCTCGAAGATCAACTCATATGTAGAAGATCCGCGGATACCCATCTTCTTCTCCTTTGTACCGAATGAGAATCCGGGAGCCCCCTTCTCAACGATGAATGCAGAGAAGTTCTTCTTTTTACGTCCTCTCTTGTCCTCGGTAACGCTGGTGATCGCGATCACGATATATACATCAGCGACTTTACCGTTTGTGATGAAACACTTAGATCCGTTCAGAACCCACTCATCACCATCTAATACAGCCTTTGTCTGGCATCCCTGAGCGTCAGTACCAGCGCCGGGCTCGGTCAGACCGAATGCACCGATCTTCTCGCCCTTTGCAAGTGCGGGAACGTACTTCTGCTTCTGCTCCTCAGTACCGTAAGTCATAATCGGATCGATACACAGTGAAGTATGTGCAGATACGATAACACCTGTAGTACCGCAAACCTTAGATAACTCCTCAACACACATTACATATGTCAAAGGATCACAGCCCTGTCCACCATACTCCTTGGGAACCGGGATACCCATGAATCCATATTTACCCATCTTGGCAACAGTCTCAGCCGGGAACGCTTCTGTCTCGTCTGTCTCCTGTGCGAGGGGCTTTACTTCTGTCTCAGCGAACTCTTTGAATAAAGAGCGGGCCATTTCATGCTTTTTGTCTAAAGAAAAGTCCATGATTTACACTCCTTTGAATTATTATTATAAGTGGGCTTCCGCTATGCGAAAGCCCATAAATTGCATTATCTCTTACTGTGCATCAACGGGGGTCTTTGTACGATCAGCGTTGTATACATAGAATCCCTTGCCGGTCTTGCAGCCAAGGTTGCCGCCGCGAACCATCTTGCGGATCAGCGGACATGCACGATACTTGCTGTCACCTGTCTCATTGTACAGTACATCCATGATAGCCAGACAGATATCCAGTCCTACGAAATCACCTAACTCTAAGGGTCCCATCGGATGGTTTGCACCGAGCTTCATAGCTGTGTCGATACCAGCGATATCAGATACACCTTCCATCTTGATGAAAGCTGCCTCGTTGATCATCGGGATCAGGATACGGTTTACTACGAAACCGGCTGCCTCATTTACCTGTACCGGAGTCTTGCCGATCTCTACGGAGATCTTCTTGATAGCATCTACAGTCTCTGCAGGTGTATTCACACCAGCGATCACCTCGATGAGCTTCATACGGTCTGCAGGATTGAAGAAATGCATACCGATCATCGGACGTGTCAGACCGTTTCCGATCTCTGTGATAGAAAGGCTGGATGTATTAGAAGCAAAAATGCACTCAGGCTTAGCGATCTTGTCAAGCTCTGCAAATGTGGTCTTCTTTACTTCCATGTTCTCGAATGCTGCCTCTACGATCAGATCGCAGTCTGCGCATAAGTTCTCCTTTAAACCGGGAGTGATCTTTGCAAGGATGCCGTCTACAGCTTCCTGTGTCATTTTTCCTTTTTCTACTAATCTTGCATAGCCTTTAGCGATCTTGTCCTTGCCGCCGTCAGCCCACTCCTGCTTGATATCGCAGAGTGCTACTTCATATCCGTCAACCTGAGCAAATGCCTTAGCAATGCCCTGTCCCATGGTACCTGCACCAATAACGCCTACCTTCATTGATAGATCCTCCTTAAAATATGTATATTAATGTCTTAAAAGCCTACGTATTGCTCATGCTTTGCATTCGCAATCCTATGCCTCGTACTTCTCTACGATTGTAGAGCAGCCCATTCCACCACCGATACACAGTGTAGCGAGACCACGCTTAGAATCTCTCTTCTTCATCTCATGTAACAGAGTTACTAAGATACGGCAGCCTGAAGCTCCTACCGGATGTCCGAGTGCGATTGCACCACCGTTTACGTTTACCTTGCTCATATCGAACTTCAGGTCACGCGCTACTGCGATAGACTGAGCAGCGAATGCCTCGTTAGCCTCGATTAAATCAAAGTCATCAATGGTAAGTCCTGTCTTAGCCAGAACCTTTCTGGTAGATGCAACAGGTCCAACACCCATGATTTCAGGCTCTACGCCGCCGAGTGCACCTGCAACCCATGTAGCCAGCGGAGTGATACCTAATTCCTTAGCCTTCTCCTCGCTCATAACTACAACTGCTGCTGCACCATCGTTGATTCCTGATGCATTACCGGCGGTTACTAATCCGCCATCTTTGCCTGAGCAGCATCTTAACTTGCCTAAAGACTCAGCAGTAGTTCCCGGACGAGGTCCCTCATCCTTAACAAAATCTACCATTTCCTTCTTAACCTTAACCGGTACAGGAACGATCTCCTCGTCAAACTTACCGGCTGCGATAGCTGCTTCGCACTTCTGCTGGCTGTTTGCAGAGAACTCATCTAATTCCTCACGGGTAATTCCATACTTGTCACATACGTTCTCAGCAGTGATCATCATATGATAATGATTGAATGCGTCTGTCAATGCATCATTTACCATTGTATCGATAATGGTTGCATTGTTCATACGATATCCGAAACGTGCCTTCGTCATAGCATAAGGAGCCATTGACATATTCTCCATACCACCAGCAACTACGATATCAGCCTCACCAGCCTTGATCATTGTTGCAGCATCATTTACACACTTCAGACCGGAACCACATACTACATTGATTGTGATTGCAGGAACTTCGATCGGTAAACCAGCCTTGATAGAAGCCTGACGTGCTACGTTCTGTCCCTGAGCTGCCTGGATTACGCAACCCATCTTAACTTCATCAACCATCTCGGGCTTAACGCCTGCTCTGTTTAATGCTTCCTTAATTACGATTGCACCAAGATCTGCTGCAGGTGTATTGCTTAATGCGCCACCCATTTTGCCGATTGCGGTACGGCATGCTGATGCGATAACTACTTTGTTTGCCATTGTTTTGTCTCCTTTTCGCTTATTAACTGTTAATTTTTTAACAATCGTTTGAAAAATAAAATGCTCGTTACGAGCCCTGTGCATTAACTATATCATGAACAGCACCCATTTGCAACTAAATTTAGAAACATTTAATAAAAAACATGATGTCCCAATACATAACCGTCGATCGTACCATTGTCCCGTCTGAAATACAGATACGGAACCGTGATATTTCCGTTTAATACCTCCTGTGCTGCCTGTCTGCACTCGCTGTTGGCTCCTGCCGCCAGCCGCGCGGCCATACGCCCGCTCGCCACCGGTGAAAACTGCCCACTCTGGTATATAACACCCATGACTGTATTAGGAAAACTGCTGCTCGCCACACGGTTCATCACGACACTGCCGACGGCGAGTTTGCCCGCATACGGCTCGCCCTCTGCCTCGCATTGGATAATGCATGCCATCAGTTCCAGATCCTCTGCACTGGCGGGTTCTGCGGTGTTATCCGCGGATGGTTCACCGGCCGTCTCTCCGCTTTCTGCCTGCTCCTGACGGCGTTTTTCTTCTTCCTCCCGCCTGCGTTGTTCTTCTTCACGCTTCTGGCGCAGTTCTTCCTCCTGCCGCTTGATCTCTTCCATACGGGCACGATCCTCAGCTGCCTTCTGTTCTTCGAGTTTTTTCTCATATTCAAGCTGTGCCGTGAGGATATCCTGATTCTTCTGTTCGGCAGACAGCTGCTCATTCAGATCGCCCAGCGCATCCGAAGCATCCGAAGCCGCTGCTCCGGCAGCCTTCAGATCTGTCCTGGCATCAGCAACGAGTGTCGTCAGCTTTTCCTGTTCTGCGTTCTGCTGCTCCTGAAGAGCCAGCAGTTCTTCTTTCTGTGCCTCGTAGTTTGCCTGTTTTTCATTTAAGCCGGTGAGCAGCTGCTGATATTCCTCCAACTGATTCCGGTCATAGTCCACGACCTGTGAAAAATATTCCACGCGGTTGAGGAATTCACTCATGGAGCCTGCCCCAAACAATGAATTCAACAGGGAACTGTCAGAGTTCTCATACATAAAACGGATGCGCACTTTCATTGCCTCGTAGCGTTCCCGGCGCTTTTGCTCCATCTCGTCCAATTCCTGTTCTGTCGCCGCAATCTGGTCGTTTTTTTGTGTAATACGCGTGTCCAGATCCTCCAGGCTCTGCTGTACATCCGTTAACTGGTCATTGAGTTTGTCCAGTCTGTCACTGATCGCACTTTCCTTCTGCTTCGCTGCATCGAGCTGTTCCTTCGCCTCACTCGTCTGCTCCTTGAGTTCCTGAACCGACTGTTTCGATTCCTTCAGTTTCTGCTCGGTCGTCTTTTGTGCAAACGCCGGAACCAGTCCGCTGCAGACGACAATTGCTGCCATTATGCCTAAAAATATGCCCGTCTTATTTTTCTTATGATATATCTGCTTATGTATCCGTCTCATTGATCTGCCGTCAACCTCTCTGATTGCTCCTATATTCAAGCTGTGCAAATCCTCCATTCACGCTATCTATTATACTTCCCGCACCGATGATTGGCAAGGTGAAGTTCGTCCGTGAACACTTGAGTTTCCGCAAAATGTAATCAAAAAGTGGTTACTGTCTGAATTAAGCAGAGAAATGTTCCTGATTAATGAATTCAACCAAAGATTGCATCTTTTCAGAGATGGATGCGAGGATCTGGGCATTGGAGGCCTCGGCATCCATTGTCTCACTTGCATGAGCCGTCAATTCTTCGGAAACCGCAGAAATCGTCTGAACGGAATCGGAAATCAGCTGATTAGAATCACGCAGATCGGTTGTATTTTGTGTCAGATCGTGAATACTGTTCTGGATGGACAGCGAATTCTGACGGATGGTTGCAAGATTTTCAGCAGTGTTTTGTACACTTTCTTTTTCTTCGTTGATACCCTTGATCATCTGCTGGATGACATCGACAACCTCTCGGATGGCAAGAGTGACATTGTCAATCAGTTCTGTAATCTGTACCGTTGCATCCTTCGTGCGGTCCGCCATACCGGTAATCTCACCGGCAACAACTGCAAATCCGCGTCCGGCATCTCCGGCGCGGGCTGCTTCGATACTTGCATTTAATGCGAGAAGGCTGGTCTGGGAGGTGATATCATCGATCAGTTCCACGATGGTATTCATTTCTTCCATATAATGATTCAGTGCAGCAAGCTTTCCGGCAGCCTGTTCACTGTTTGCAACAGATACACCAACTAATTGTACCAATGTATCCATAGCGTTGCTTCCAGTCTCAACGACTTCGATGGTCTGCTGCATGTTTGAACTGATCGCCTGGGAAGCGGTATCTACGTGGTCAACCTTTTCCTGGATGGCCTGCGTCTGGGCTGTCTGATCCTGTACGGCGCTGGCTGTCTCGTTAGCACCGGTGGTCACTTCAACCATTGCCTCCTCCGTCTGTTTGGTCGCGGCGTTCAACTTGTCAATGGAATCATAAATGCTGCTAATCTCCTCATTGACGTGTGAGGAGAGCTCGGACAGATTGTTAACCAGTTTTTCGGCGTGCTCCTTGGAATCGTTGATACGCTTCAGGCGTGAATCCAGGTTACGATTCAGCGTGCGTGTCGTGTAGAAAGAATCTACCGCAAACATAGTGATGGCAATAATCTGCACGATTCCGGTATCGATGTTCGTATAGGTGTAAAGTCCGGTCTTGTTACCGATAATGACCAGGATGACCAGTTCGATCAGTATTCCGAGATTCGTCAAAATGCAGTAACGGACATCTCCGAATACGGAGGTTGCAAGAATCATCGGTAATACAAACAGGAATACCTGATGGTTCTGGGATAAAAATAAGGTATAGGTAAAAAAGATTGCATAACCGATTGCTACAGAATGCTTTACAACCTTCGTATCCGGATCCTTGCGCAGCGCAGCATATTCGATAATGATCGGCACATAACCAAGCAACAGTGCCAAAATAAAAAGTCCCCATGACCGAAGACCATAAAAACATTGAATGCCCCATAAAACCATAAGGATCGTGACGGAACTGGTATGGGTGATCGTCGCCAAGCGGTTGTTGCGTTGAAGAGTGGTGACTCTCTTCCTATTAATGATACTCATTTGTATTCCCTCCTGATAAGTTATATTCATATACCAGCCGGTAAGCGAATATGCCATATTGTATATGTAAAAAACATTAATATCATTGTACATCATCTGACAGAAAAAGGCAATTATTTACCGGGAGTTTGACAGTTGAAACTCAAGCCGTGAACAGCATTGTTTTTTCCGGCCTTTTATGCTATACTTTTATCCTAATAATAAAACTGTTATGACCGTATAGATTCATACGATACTTGAAAGGGTAATGAAGCCATGAAATACTATAAACCAGACGAATTACGCGCGGGCATGCGGCTCGCACAGCAAATCTATAATAAACAGGGGGTTCTGTTATACAAGCGGGGCTTTGTCCTGAATGACCAGATCATCGCAGGTCTGCAAAAGTTCGGTCTGCTCGGCGTACTTGTACTCGAACCGGCAGAGCCACTGCCGCCGATCTCCGACGAGGAGCTTGAATTTGACCAATGCCAGACGACATGGATGTTCCGTCTGCGCGACAATCTGATCGCAATCAGCAAGGGGCACAAGCCGGAGGATCTTCCCTCACTCGTGCATGATATTATGCAGCGGTTCTATTCGCTTGACCACGCGATCGTCTTTTCTCCGACGGTCCGCAGCAGCGAGGACTACACCTACAAGCATTCGATCTGCACCGCGATTTTGTGTGCGATGCTGGCACACGGCATGGGATTTCCGGACAATGCTGCCAGACACCTTGTGATGGCTGCACTTCTGAGTGATTTCGGGTATTTATATGTTCCGAAGGAGATCATGGCAAAATCTGAGCATGAGCTGTCCACGATCGACCTGCTCACGATCGAGCAGTACCGCAACAAGGCTGCCGGAATGCTCAAGCGTGGCGAGACGACCTACGGGCTGACTGAGAATATTTTCTCTATATTGGATGACTTCCTGAAGGTAGAGCGCAAAGAAAATTCGCAGCTCGATATCTCGGATTTCCATATGCCGACAAAAATACTGATGGTTGCCGACAAATACGACCGCATGACGGCGATGAGCCTCGGCTACGAGCCGGTATCTCCGATACAGGCGCTGCGCCATTTGCAGGGTAGCCCGAAGCTGTATGAGCCTGCGATCGTCCAGGCATTGAGCAACGCGCTCTCGATCCTGCCGACCGGTCGCTGTGTAGAGCTGAGTTCTAAGCACTGTGGCATGATTCTCTCTGAGACTCCCGGCGATCAGTTCCATCCGCAGGTACTTGACTTTGCGACAAACGCGGTTTACGACCTGAACAGCCCGAAGCTGCGCGATGTGATCAAGATTCAGGATCTGATGCCCTCTATGGATCTGCGTTATCCGTTTGATTCACAGAGCCTGAAACACTTTGCACCCGATCCGCCGCTCCAGAATGCGACCCGCCGGATCCGCATGCGTCTCGAAAAGGCACGCAAGCGTGAGGCTGCCAAGCATACACACGCGAATCCCGCCTGACCGCGGTTCGCAAAATAGAGACAATTTCAGCCCGTTTCTGTATCGGATAGAGTCATCCGCTGCAAAGACGGGCTGTTTTTTATTTGATTGGAAATTCCTAGTATGTAAAACGATCTGTGAGGATCGCAGTCCTAATTCTTTTTATCCGGATATTTGATCAGGTCGTACAGCTTTCCGTATTCGCCAAAGTCGCGGATACCCGCCAGCTTCATGCCAAGATGCATGTATTTATCGCATTTTGTTTTTGCATCCGTATCCAGAATGACCGGAACCTGCAGCCGGTTTCCTTCCCTGAATGCCATGTCCATGACCTTCCTCATATAGCCCTGTCCCTGATACTGCTCACGCACGCAGACCATGCCGACAAAGATGTAAGGCTTTTTCTCTTTATCCAGCTTATCCGTCGGACTCTTTTCACCGTGTGACATCACCCGTATAAAATTGATGACCTCTTTCAGCGTCATCGCCTGAAATACAGCCTTCAACAGCGGCATTGCCGCACGGATGCCTGACTTTTGTCCTGCCTGCTTATACGCGATATATCCCTCGCCGCGCTCGCTCGTCGCATGGAGAAATCCGCCCCGGAACGCCCAGCGGACGTAACCCTGAATATAGATCGATACCGCTTCCTGACTGGAAAATATCGTATTCATTCCGCGCTCATCGCCATAGTCATAATATCCAAACGCATGCCCGATATCATAAACCGCACGCTCATCCAATGTTTTTACTTTCACAACATTCGCTCCTCCCTTTTGGTTAGTTTTCGCTAACCAGATAGTAGCAACATTTTTTTCTTCTGTCAAGACACGATTCCCGCAGTTGTTTTATTAAGTCTATCCATATCTTTAGTTTCCGGTCTGTTCAACACGGCAAGCCCGCTATTTCTGCGGGCTTGTACGTGTTGCACACAGCCGCCGTGTCTAACACACAAAATCCTTCGGAAAAGAAGGTTAGGTAACACTAAAGTAGTGGTCAAAGCTGTTGAGCAGGAGCCCGAAAACGTAGCTCTGTCTATGACAGCTGAGGCTACTCATGCAAACGAGATCGTAGCTACCTTCAACAAGGCAGTTGGCTCTGATGCAAAGGTTACCTTAAAGAAAGGTTCTTCTGACGTAGCGAACACCGTAAAGATTGCAGAGGACGGAAAGTCTGCTACAATCACTCTGACCGGTAAGCTCTCAGACGGAACATATACCGTAACAGTTGTTGCTGCTGAGGAGACTGTAACAGCAGACGTTGTTGCTAAGAACGAAGTTCTTACAAGCTTTGAGATCGGTTCTACCTTAAAAGAGGTAACCAAGGCAGAAGCTAACAAGGGCGCAACCGCAAATATTTCTTATCAGGCATTAAACCAGTACGGTGACAAGATCAACTATACTGCTGATCTGACTTCTGTTACTGTTTCTATTGGTAAGGTGACTAAGGTAAGTGCATGCAAGACTTCTGAGTCAGGAACTATCACTGTTGAGGAAATTCCTTCTATGTATGCAATTCCCGGACAGTCATTCACAGTTGTTATCGTAGATACTGTAAATAACACCGGTGTGACATTAAACAAGACTGCTGTTTACGGCGCAAGCGCAACCGCAACCGAGTTCACATCAGCAGGCGTATACAGCACAGCAAAGTCTGCATTCAGAGATGTTGCTGATGGTGACAAGATCGCTGATTATGAGCTGTTATTCACTGTAAAGGATCAGTACGGCGATGACATGGGTGCAAAGGCCGTTGCAATTCAGGCAGCATCTGACAGCGCAATCCAGGTAACAATCGCAGGTGGACTGACAAACATCAAAGCCGATGACACTAAGTACAAGGATAAAACTTACAACACCAACGTTGTAGAGATCGGCGATACCACCTACTTCGCAGTTCCTTTTGCCGCAGCAAATACAAACAACGCAAAGGCAAATGCAGGTACTTATACTGTAACAATCGTAAACAACACCAAGGGTATCGTATATACCGGTGAATACACAGTTACTTCCGGTACTGTTATCTCCAGCATCCAGTTCAGCCCTAAGGATACCATCTATGCTGATCAGGACAACGAGATGGATTACGTTATCACTGATACTGACGGCAAGGACGTTACTGCATATTCTACATTAAAGGATATCAAGGTAGAGGGCACTACAACAGGAGATAAGTTCTCTTGGAAGCAGAATTCAAACGGTACTGCAAAGCTGGTTTACAAGCCTGCACCGTTGGCTAAGGCTACAATCGGCAGAGACTATACAAAGAGTGAGATCCGCGCTTGCACAATCACAGCAAACAAGGCTGAGTCAGGCAAGCTGATCGTGAAGTCACAGACTTTCTCTGTATACTATCAGAGAACTCCGCTTTCTGTAAGCGGTCTGGCATCTAATGCTGCTTCTGTTACTACAGACGGCAAATTAGATGTTGAGTTAAAGAACCTTGTCGTACTTGACCAGTACCAGAATCCTTATTCTGAGTCTGATTTAAAGGGCGCATACAACACAATCGGTAAAGAGATTTTCGTAACTGTAAAATCTAAAGATGCAGGTGCTAGTGTTACAATCGATGGTAATCCTGTTTCAGATCAGGCTGCAACAACAACTATGACAAAGAAAGTCGTAATGACCGGAATTACCGACAAGGTAAAATTAAACTTTGTTGTAATCAATGATGCTGTAAAAGCTACCAAGACTAGCACAGATGGTACAGATGTATCATTCACAAAGGGCGATGCAAACAAGGTTAGTGGTCTGTATGTAGACTCTGTAAATGGTGGATGCATATTAAGCGCTGATGGCGTATATGCTAAAGCAGTACTTCTTAAGAGTAACGGAAATGATAACAACAAGACTTCTGGCGAGACATACAGAGATTGTGGTGCAGTTGTTGTCAAAGGTATTGTAAATGGCAAGAAGGTCGTTATAGATCCTAGCCAGTATGCATTTGTTGGTGCTAATAAGTATGACGCACTGGAGTTAGATGGTGTTCAGTCTTATAACTTAGCACAGAAGGTCATCACAGAGACCAGAGAGTTCTCTATCGTTGTCAGCACCGCTGATGGTCCTCAGACCATCACTGGAAAGGTAGATGTATCCAATGCTCCTTCCACTGCAAAGACAATCTCTGCAAAGGATGATGTTAATACAGATTTCGCTTATACTGCTGCACAGGCTAAAGCTGGTGTATTCAAACTGAACGAGGCTGATACATTATTCACCATGAAGGATCAGTACAATGCAATCGTCAGCGGATCTGAACTGCTTACCTACACGGTAGAGTCTATCACTGTATCAGGATCAGCAGTCAAGGTTGATGGCGAGGATAAGGGTAACGGCACAGAGCTTGACACCGGTCTGATAAGCGCTTACCTGAATGGCTCAAACAATAACTACCTGAAACTTGACAGCAAGGTTACCGGAGCTACCGGTGATATTATCATCGCTAAGGTTGTTGTTGACGGCGCAATCAAGGGCGTTGATAAGACTGCTAACAAGACAATTACATTAAAAATCAATTTCTAATGTAATTTGCGATTATTTTAAGACGGATCAGGGTTTCCTGATCCGTCTTTTTATTAAGGATGACTATGAGAACGAAAAAGAAAGAAACGATTATTTATCTTATTCCATTGTTGGTACTACTGTGCATCCATCCACTGTTTCTCCGTCTGTATAAATATGATAACGGCTTGGGTGATTATGCGTGGATGGCACAGTCCGAAGGATGCATGGATCTGTTTCTACACGGAAAAATGATCCTGTTTGAATGCATCTGCATTGCATGTGTGATCTGCCTGCTTTACTACCTGTTCCGTGAAAACCAGCTGCTCCACCTGCCAAAGGCATTTTTACTGTTGGCGGGCTACGCTGTGCTGGCACTTGCCTCAACGATGCTGTCCGACTACCGGCAGTTCGGTTTTTCCGGCATACAGGAGCAGTTTGAAAATATCTGGTGTCTGATCGGGTATGTGCTGGTGATCGTATATGTCTATCTGATGGTGCAGAACCGCCAGCATGTCCGGATGCTGTTGTACGCGCTGCTGATCGGTTCATTGATCATCGGATTTATCGGCGTTTTCCAGTTTATCCACCACGATCTGCTCATGACGGATTTTGCAAGGCAGTTCTATGTGCCCGGCAGTCTCCGCGGCACGCTGCTCAACGTTGCATTTGGTGTCGGTACGGTGTACATGACGCTGTACAATCCGGGTTATGTCGGACTCTATACTTCACTGGTATGTCCGGTTCTTATTGTGCTGGCATTTTATGACGAAAAAATTCCGGTCCGCGTACTGTCAGTGGTATCCTGTATCTTTCTGGTGATCGGCACGGTCGGATCGCGGACAGTCGGAGGATATATCGGGCTGGGAGTTTCTTTTTTCGTATTGCTGGTTATGCTGCTGCGAAAATGGTGTCCCGTGAAGCGGAATGTCCTGCTTGCGATTCTCGGCTGCCTCGCACTGGTGGTGGTCGCAGCCGGAGGTTTTCTGCTGTACCGGATGCTCCACGCGGGTGCTGCGTCTGACGGCTACAAGCTGACATCGATTGAGGAGACGGATGATTATGTCGAGTTCTGTTACAACGATATTTATTTCCGAGAGAAGATGTATGTAGCAGACAACGCGGTATATTTAGATTTTACCGACCAGAATGGTGAGCCGATCGCCTGCGACTATGACGAGTCCTCGATGGTCTACACGCTGACCGCGCCGGGACTGGAGGGCATCACCTCGTATTCCGTGAATATTCTGGATACCTACATCGGTTTCACGACTGCGATGGATGGAAAAGACTGGACATTTACCTACACCTACAAGGATGAGGATCTGAGCTATTATACCGTGAATGCGATGAACCGTCTGGACAAAGACATCACCTCGGAATCGGCGGTGTTTACCGGTCATTACCGGCTGTTCAACGGCAGAGGCTATATCTGGGCAAAAACGATCCCGCTGTTGAAGCATTACCTGTTTCTCGGCTCCGGCGCGGATTCGTTTGCGCTTGTTTTTCCACAGAGTGATTACGTGAGCGCGTATCAGGGCGGCTATGAAAATATGCTCATTACCAAACCGCACTGTATCTACCTACAGGCCGCCGTGCAGACGGGCGTTCTTTCGCTCCTCCTGCTGCTGGTATTTTATTTGTGGTATGCGGCGGACTGCCTGAAATTATATTTTCTGAAGCAGATTCCGGATGACCGGACAGCCTTTGCGGTCGCCATTTTTTCTGCCACGACAGGTTTTCTGGTGCTGTCACTGATCAACGACTCCACGATCTGCGTAACCCCGGTATTTTGCGCGCTGCTTGGCATCGGTCTGGCGCTCAACCGGATCAATCGGGAGGCATCGACTCACTGACCCACCAAACTTTTAGTTTACAAATCCATATTTTTCCGCTATAATACAACATTACAAAGATAGTCCGTATGTTCAATATTGAACAATCTGTTACTCAAGATAATATTAAGATTATATAGTCTGTATTTCTATCCGATTTTGCACTTTTCGTGCAAGGATTCAAGTTGATTTTCAGATTTATGCATATCTTATTTACACGCATTGATTTTGTGTGTATAATAACTATATGCATAACGTTTACACGTATCAACCAGATGCGCACCAGCAAAAGAAAGGACATGTTACGTTATGCCAATAAAACCACGACAGATGGAGCAAATCATCCTTGCGGATGGGTGGATCTTCAAGGAACAGCATGGTTCTCACAAACAATACATACACCCAACCAAATCCGGCAAGGTTACAATTCCATTCCACAAAGGTACGGAGCTAAACAAGCGAACCGAAGCATCTATACGCAAACAGGCTGGACTGCCATAATCCGTATCCGATTTGCTACATAAAATGAACCGAACAGGAGGTTTTGATTATGCTCTCTATTTACCCTGCATGTTTTTACAAAGAAACTGACGGCTATTCTGTTATATTTCCGGATCTGAATGATCTGGCTACACAGGGCAGCTCCTTTGAAGATGCCATGGAGATGGCGGTCGATTGTCTCGCAGGTTATCTCTATTCCTGCAAGATGGATGGCACCGAAGTTCCTTCCCCTTCCATGATGAATGAAATTGATCCGGTTGCCGTCTCTCAGGAGCTCGCGCCTGATGAACCCGTCGGCGAAGCATTTGTGACAATGGTATCCGTCGATGCCGATGTCTACGCGCAAAAGCATTTTTGTAAATCTATCCGTAAAACATTAACGATTCCGGCGTGGCTCAATACCGCCGCATTAGAGCGCGGCATCAACTTTTCCCAGACTTTACAGGAAGCTCTCTTAGCAAAAATACAGGCGCACTAGCGCCTGTATCCCGGTATAATCCCATCTCTAATTATATTATCTGCACCTTTTTACATGTTTTTGAAGTAGTTATCTGCACCTTTTTGCGTGTTTTTGAAGTAGTTATTTGCACCTTTTACGCCTTTTTCCACTCCCCCAACACCCGGCTTACCCGTCTGTCAATATCGATGCGCGTCTTGCGGCACTCTTTCGGATACTGTCTGGCGGCACGAAATGCCAGCTTTACGAACAGGGATGAACCGACCGGCAGCATCGTCTTGATCATGCTATCCGGAAATACGAAATGTGTCCCGTGTTTGTATACGACCAGCTCTGTCTCGCAATCGTGCGGCTTTTCGGACAGGCGCGCTTGCATCCGGCGGACGTATTTTGCAGTATCCCATAAGACGTCATCCTCGGCAGCGACTGCAAATAGCTTACCCTTGATGTTTTCGACCTTTATCATTTCTTCCTCCGTCAGCGGATGCGCCGCCTCGGAATCATCGAACAATTTTCTGGAATTGAGCATATCGCCGCCTTTTTTGGCCTCCGACTGCATGATCTGTCCATACTGCGGATGCTGGTATTTGAACGGCATATACGGCAGCGGCTGTCCCTGATAAGCAAAGAGCGATTCGCCCTCGATCGGCCATTCCGTGCAGCCGTCCCTTTTGCCCTGTTCAAAGCCCTGCCAGATAAAATCACTCGGTGTCATGGCGATCGTGAGGCTGATATCCGGAAAATAGGATGCCGCAGTCAGCGCCAGTGTGCCGGTCGTAGACGCTCCAACGATTCCGATCCGACGTTTTCCATGCGCCTGCAGCCAGCGAATCGCAGACTCGATGCGCTCCAGCGGATAATTGTGGTGGCTGTAATTCTTTTTGCCCGGCGACATGGTGAGTACATTGAAGCCCTTTCGCATGAGCCATTTCACCGCCGAGCGCGCCATATAGTCTTCCGGATCGTCTCCAAGCATCGCGATCAACACATGCTCCGACTGCGTTGGGCACTCCCAGTATGCACCGTAAAATCCATCTGTCTCCACATCAAAATGTATCTTTTTCATCGGAGTCCCTCCTTATTTTAGTTAGTTTTTTCTAACTGCAAGTCTTTTAAAAAGCCGCCTTTCAGCGGCTTTTTAAATATGTAACTATCGTTATCTTAGCACACACATACTCAAAAATCAAGATAACCGACTGCCCGCAGCACCTCCCTCAATCTGTCGTTTTCCCTGCGCAGCTGCTCGTGATCGAGTAACTGTACAATCAGTTTTTTCTTTTCATCCTCCAGACTGCGGATCTGTCTGCGCATGGCGTGCATTTTTTCCTCCTGCCTGCGGTTTTTCTCCCGCAGACTGTCACAGCTCTGCTGCGTACCGCCCGCGCGCAGCCGCCGGATGCGCTCACACAGTTCCTGATTGTTGTACAGCGTTCCGCGCGATACGCCTGCCAGCTTTGCCACAATCTCAAAATTGACCGGCGCGTCCTGCGCGTTCAACTCATCGAGCACACGGTTGACCGTTTCGATCGTCTGACGGTTTTTCTGTTTCGCATAGGCATTCAGACCTGCTGCACCTGTCTTCTGCCCTTTCTGTTCCTTCTGTCCTGTCATCGCACGACCTCCTTCACGCCCAAATACGGCTCCAGATACGCCTGCATCTGCGGTTCACTCACATGGACATAATGCATGGTCATTTCCGCCGTGACATGTCCGAGCTTTTCCTGCAGCGCTGCTATCGGTTCGCCCTCCAACAGCCGTCCGGTGACATAGGTCGCGCGGAACTGATGCGAATGCAGCTCATAAATATGCCCATTTTCATCCCGTATGTCCCAGCGCTTCATAAAATGATACAGCCTTCCGCGGTTCCAGTTCGCCTGTGACGGCGGGCGGATGCCATGATTCCTGACAAGAAACAGCTCCGCTCTGCCACTCTCCGTGCGCAGTTTTTCCGTTGCCCGCCGCAGCCGTCCGACCGCCTCACAGACAATCTCATTGGCAACTGTCTCACGCATCACCGGATCGCCGCGCTGTGTTTTTTTCAGGCAATAGCGCAGTCTCCATCTGCCGTCTGCTCCCCGCCGCAGACAGTCCGTGCGAAGCGACAGCACTTCACTGATCCGAAGCCCGGTCTGGCTCTGGACGAGAATCCCGCAGCGCGTGATCTCATCCTTCTCGTCCGTTTTGGCATGTCTGATAATACGTTCGTAGATGTGCGTTGGGATCGGTCGGGCAAAGCCACATTCCTCTGTTGCCCGTTGCGGACGTATTCCGCTGTTCCACTGCCGCGGCAGCTCTGCCTGTGTCACCCGCCAGCCGAGCCGTTGTCCGGTTTGCAGCAACAGATGGATTGTCGATAAAATCCGCTCACAATGCTCCCCGCGAAAACCTCCGGCGTACAGCCAGAATAAAAAGGAACCGTAATCCGCCGCTGTAAATTGCGCCGGATCTGTAATTTTTCGCGCACATAGATAGCGTTCCCAATGGCTGATGCGCTCGGTCAGTTCCAGCCGTACCGTAACCGGTTTTACCCTGCCGAGCCGCCAGAATGCATACTGTTTGACGAGTTTTTTTACCTGCTGCCCCGCGCGGTCCGAAAAATGCAGATGGATCTGCCTGACCGGAACTGTCCCTTTTGGTGCGCAGTCGTACAGATACCAGTCGTCGCGCCACAAATCCGTGGCCACGCAGCCGTCAAACTGCTCTACATAAGGCAGTTGTGCCGTATTTGTGAGATTTACATTCGTCATACCACATGCCTCCTCTCCGCAAACAGCCCGCAGCCGGTCAGCTCATGGATCACCGCGGGCGGCACCTGCTGCTCCCGCAGATCACACAACAAAAACTCCCGCAGCATCGTACAAGTCACAGGTGCGTCGGATGTCTGCTGCGCCCGCCGCAGCCAGTAACGAAACAGATCGGGATTCATCGGTTTTACCCTGCCGGTTCTGTCCCGATATAAAAACAGTCTCATGCGATACGCATCCGGTGCCTCCGCGCGCAGCGTTTTTGTCTGTTCACACAACCGCTGCCATGTCGCCGTACTCTCCGGACTGACCGGAAGCACACAATACCGCTGTTTTTTATGATCGTAGTAACGCACATAGCAGCCGGTCTCATTTGTCTGCAATGCATCCACACGAAGTGTCAGCAGGTCGCCCGTTGCCAGTCCCGTCATCAAAATCAGTGCACCGCCCACACGCAGACACTCATTTTTCTGATGTTCCAGCACACACATCGCCTGCCGCACCTGTTCGCTGTCAACCGGTGTTATTTTTTGCGCACCGCGCGCGCCCGGATATACATCCGCCGGAAACAACAGCAACAGCCTTGTATATTCTTTCCTGCGGCACGCATACCAGCGGTAGATTCCGCAAATCGTCTGGTAAATATGCTTTTGTGACAAAATGCTGAGCGGGCGCCCGGTCTTTTTTGAAACACACACATGCAAAAATGACACAAAGCCTTCCGCATCCGCGCGCGTGATCCGTGCGAGCGAACCAATCTCCCGACTGTACAGCCAGCGCTCATAATAGCGCATCCAGCAGATCTCCTGCCGCAGCGTCGCAGGCTTTTTGATCCGGCGGCGATACTGATCCCACACATATTCCCGCAATTCCCTGCGCAGCGTTTCACTTCGCACAAAGCTCAGATCAAAGCAATAATTTCTTCCATACCACGCGGAGGATGTATCCCGCTCGGTATAGATCCACCGGTCGCTCATCGGTCTAACAGATGTCATGATCCACGCCTCCCTTCCACTGCTCCCAGTAGTCAGTGAGATGTGCCATCACATACCGGTCTGACAGGTGCACATACCTTTTTGTCGTATAGAGATGCGCATGTCCCATCACCTGCTGCACGATCGCGGTGTCTACGCCCTGCTCGATCAGTCCCGTGCAGAAGGTATGGCGCAGATCGTGAAAATGGAATTCCATGCCGAGGCATTCCTGCGTGCGCCGCATCATATCATAGGCGGCATGGTAGGTGAGCTGTCTGCCCGCATAGTTTGATTTTTCCGCGACAAACACATATTTCCGTTTTTTGTCGGCGGCATCCGGCTCATACACAAATGCATACAGTTCACGGATGAGAAACATCGGCGCGTACAGATCACGCCGTTTCCCCTTTGACCGGATCTGGCGCAAAACCCCGACGGCATGGTCATCATCCGGCACCGGCAGCATCCCTGTTTCAAGATCGAGCGCCTCCTGAATGCGCGCACCGGTATAGTACAGCACATAAAACAACAGCCGGTCACGCCGTCCGGACAGCGCAGCGACAAACCGCAAAAACTCCTCCTCCGTTACGATCCGTGCCTGTGTCTGGCTCTCTTTTAGCTTCACCATGGATTTTTTTGTCTGTTTTTTTGCATGGGTATGAATGAGATAGCCCTGATACAGTGGTGCAGTGTCAGAGACTGTTTCATAAAAAGATGGATGCTGACAGCGTCCGCTCATCTGTTCATAGCGGTAAAAGCTGTGCACGCTGCTCAGTATCCGGTTGATGCTGCGGTTCGTCCGGCTGCCAGTCACATGCAGCAGTTCCCCCGCACGGGCACCCTGCCGCAGATCATCGACAAAATCAGCCATCGTATCGATCGATACGGGTGCATCATCGAATCTCAGGCACTTTTTTGCCAGAAATTCCCAATAGATCTTCAGATCCAGCGCATAGGCGCGCAGTGTATTGTCAGCGCGGTCGATCTTGCGCTGAAAGTCTAAAAATTCGCATACCGGGTCGACCAGGTGCATGTCATCGTCAAGCAGCACCCAATAGGCCGTTCCATTTTTATTCACTTTTTGTACTTGCATATTTTTTCCTCTTTTGAATGTATTACACACCCGGATGCTCATATAAATATCTCATATTGAGATATTTTATGCAAGTACGATCGTGCCTCCGCCGACGACCTCCTCGCCGTCATAGAGTACGGCTGCCTGCCCGGTCGTGATCGCGCGCTGCGGCTCATCAAAAACAAGCTCCACCCTGCCATCCTCCAGAACACGCGCGGTCGCAGGCGCTTCCTTTGCACGGTATCTGGTCTTTGCGGTCACGCGCACCGGCTCTGACGGCTGCTCATACGCGATCCAGTTAAAATCATCGACAATGCAGGTCGTTGTAAACAGCGCGTCCTCGGGGGATAAAATGACCTCGTTGCGCTCCATGTCCTTGCGGCAGACATACAGCGGTGCCGGAAGTGCCAGTCCGAGTCCTTTGCGCTGTCCGATCGTATAGCGGATGATCCCTTTGTGCTCACCGAGCTTTTTGCCATCCTCGGTGACGAAATCGCCCGCCGGATAGTCTTTTCCGGTGTAATGGCGCATAAAATCCGCATAATCGCCGTCCGGCACAAAGCAGATGTCCTGACTGTCATGCTTTCTGGCGTTGACAAAACCGTAATCGTCCGCGATGCAGCGCACTTCCTCCTTGGATGCGAAACCGCCCAGCGGAAAGATCGTATGCGCGAGCTGCTCCTGATCCAAAAAGGCGAGCACGTAGCTTTGATCCTTTGCGGCGTTTTTGGACTTTTTGAGCAGATAACGCCCGCGCGCGCTGTCGTATTCGACACGCGCATAATGTCCGGTCACGATGTATTCGCAGTCGAGCTCCTTTGCACGCTGATAGAGCTTATCAAATTTCATATAGCGGTTGCAGTCGATGCACGGATTGGGCGTATCGCCCGCCTCATATGCCGCCACGAACCGGTCGATGACTTTTTTTGCGAAATCCTCCTTGAAGTTCAGCACATAATAGGGCATGCCGAGCCTGCTGCACACTTTTCTGGCATCCTCGGTATCCGAGAGTGAGCAGCAAGTGCCCTCACGCTCCATGCCGATCGTCTCGTTTTCATAGAGCTTCATCGTGATGCCGATGCAGTCATAACCGTCTTTTATCATCAGTGCCGCCGAAACAGAGCTGTCGACACCGCCGCTCATCGCGATCAGGGCTTTCCCCGGGCTTTTGTGGCTTGCATTCTCATTTATATTTTTATCCATAACATTGTCCTTTCCGTTCAGATGCTTTTATTCTAGCACAGTGTTCCGCATTTTGAAAAAAATTTCTAATTTTCTTAAATTTACTATATGTAATTCCTTATTTTTATTCTATAATAAGTAGCGAGACTTAAAATAATAATATATATCATAGAGGAGATTACTTATGCCAAAGAGAACAGACATCAACAAAGTTCTGATCATCGGCTCCGGTCCGATCATCATCGGTCAGGCGTGCGAGTTCGACTATTCCGGTACACAGGCTTGTAAGGCACTTCGCAAGCTCGGTTATGAGATCGTACTGGTCAATTCCAACCCTGCCACGATCATGACCGATCCCGAAATCGCTGACGTTACCTACATCGAGCCGCTCAACGTTTCCAGACTTGAGCAGATCATCGCCAAAGAGCGCCCGGACGCACTGCTGCCGAACCTCGGCGGACAATCCGGTCTGAACCTGTGCGCAGAGCTGGCAAATGCCGGCATTCTGGAAAAATACGGCGTACAGGTCATCGGTGTACAGGTAGATGCCATCGAGCGCGGCGAGGACCGTATCGAATTCAAAAAATCCATGGATGCCATCGGCGTGGAAATGGCACGCAGCGAGGTATCCTACAGTGTCGATGAGGCACTCGCGATCGCTGATCGTCTCGGCTATCCGGTCGTTCTGCGCCCCGCATATACGATGGGCGGCGCCGGCGGTGGTCTCGTTTATAATAAGGAAGAATTAAAGACCGTATGTGCACGTGGTCTACAGGCAAGTCTGGTCGGACAGGTGCTTGTCGAGGAATCCATCCTCGGCTGGGAGGAACTCGAGCTCGAGGTTGTCCGTGACGCTGACGGCAACATGATCACGGTCTGCTTTATCGAAAATATTGACCCGATGGGTACACACACGGGCGACTCCTTCTGTTCCGCACCGATGCTCACGATCTCGGAAGAATTGCAGAAGCGTTTGCAGGAGCAGGCATATAAGATCGTCGATTCTGTGCAGGTCATCGGTGGAACAAACGTGCAGTTTGCACACGATCCGGTTTCCGACCGCATCTGTGTCATCGAGATCAATCCTCGTACTTCACGTTCTTCCGCACTGGCAAGTAAGGCGACCGGTTTCCCGATCGCACTCGTATCCGCAATGCTCGCAGCCGGTCTGACCTTAAAGGATATCGAATGCGGCAAATACGGCACACTCGACAAATATGTGCCCGATGGCGACTATATCGTAATCAAATTTGCACGCTGGGCATTTGAAAAATTCAAAGGTGTCGAGGACAAGCTCGGCACACAGATGCGCGCGGTCGGCGAGGTCATGAGTATCGGCAAAACCTACAAAGAGGCTTTCCAGAAAGCGATCCGCTCCTTAGAGACCGGACGTTACGGGCTCGGACATGCCAAAGATTATGATACCAAATCCAAAGAAGAACTGCTGCGTATGCTCGCACATCCGTCCAGTGACCGTCATTTTATCATGTACGAGGCACTGCGTGCAGGCGCAACTGTTGATGAAATCTATGATATTACAAAGGTAAAGAAATATTTTGTTACCCAGATGAAGGAGCTGGTCGAGGAAGAAGAAGCACTGATCAAAAACAAAGGCTCCCTGCCCTCCGACGAAGCGCTTATTTCTGCAAAAAAGAACGGTTTTTCCGATAAATATTTAAGCCAGATCCTTGAAATCCCCGAGGCAGATATCCGCGAAAAGCGCCTCTCCCTCGGTGTCGAAGAAGCATGGGAGGGCGTACATGTCAGCAGTACAAAGGACAGCGCCTACTACTATTCGACCTACAACGCGCCGGATAAGAACCCTGTAAAGACTGACAAGCCCAAGATCATGATCCTCGGCGGCGGCCCGAACCGTATCGGTCAGGGTATCGAGTTCGACTACTGCTGTGTCCATGCGGCACTCGCACTGAAAAAGCTCGGTTTTGAGACGATCATCGTAAACTGCAATCCGGAGACCGTTTCTACCGATTACGATACGTCTGATAAGTTGTATTTCGAGCCTCTGACGCTTGAGGATGTGTTGAGTATTTATCACAAAGAGCAGCCGCTCGGCGTGATCGCCCAGTTTGGCGGACAGACTCCGTTAAATCTGGCTGCCGAGCTGGAGAAAAATGGCGTAAAAATCCTCGGTACTTCACCCGCTGTCATCGATCTGGCAGAGGATCGTGACCAGTTCCGTGCGATGATGGATAAATTAGAGATTCCGATGCCCGAAGCAGGCATGGCTACGACGGTGGACGAGGCAATCACTATTGCCAACAAGATCGGTTATCCGGTTATGGTTCGTCCTTCGTACGTCCTCGGCGGACGCGGTATGGAGGTCGTTTATGACGATGAGAGCATGGCCGGCTACATGAATGCCGCTGTCGGCGTGACTCCCGACCGCCCGATCCTGATCGACCGTTTCTTAAACCACGCACTTGAGTGTGAGGCAGACGCGATCAGCGACGGCACACATGCATTTGTACCGGCTGTCATGGAGCATATCGAGCTCGCAGGCATCCATTCCGGCGACAGTGCATGCATCATTCCTTCTGTACACATCACAGAGGAAAATGTCGCTACGATTAAAGAATATACAAAGAAAATTGCCGAGGAAATGCATGTCCGGGGACTCATGAATATGCAGTATGCGATCGAAAACGGCCGCGTCTATGTATTAGAGGCAAATCCGAGAGCATCACGTACCGTACCGCTCGTTTCCAAGGTCTGCAACATCCGCATGGTGCCGATCGCGACCGATATCATCACCTCCGAGCTGACCGGACACCCTTCGCCCGTACCTGCATTAAAGGAACAGGACATCCCCTACTACGGCGTGAAAGAGGCGGTATTCCCGTTCAATATGTTCCCGGAGGTAGACCCGATCCTCGGACCGGAGATGCGTTCTACCGGAGAAGTGCTCGGACTGTCCACCTACTACGGCGAGGCATTCTACAAGGCACAGGAGGCGACACAGACCAGACTGCCGCTTAGCGGTTCCGTACTGATCTCCGTCAACCGCAAGGATAAGCCGGAGGTCGCAGAGGTCGCAAAGCTGTTTGCGGATGCCGGATTCAAGATCTATGCAACCGGAAATACTTACGAGATCATCACAGAGGCAGGCATCGATGCCACACTTGTAAAGAAATTGCAGGAGGGCCGCCCGAACATTCTCGATATGATTACCAACGGCGACTTCGACCTGATCGTAAATTCTCCGGTCGGCAAGGACAGCATCCACGACGACAGCTATCTGAGAAAAGCTGCAATCAAGGCAAAGATCCCCTACGTGACGACGATCGCCGCCGCCAAAGCTACTGCAAAGGGTATCCTCTATGTACAGCAGCACGGCAACGGAGAAGTAAAATCATTGCAGGAGATCCACAAAGAGATTAAAGATAAATAGATCATAAATAAAGCGGCATCTGTGAAAAACACAAATGCCGCTTTTTGTTAGCCGTTCATTTTCCAATAATCCGCTCTGCGGTCTCCAGAATACGGTTTGCGTTTACCGGCTTGAGCAGATAGTCGGACGGATTCAGATGCATGACGGCAAGGATTTTTTCCTTGCTGTTGATCGCCGACAGAAATACGACCGGAATATCCTTTGAGCTGTCGTTTGCGCGGATTTTTTTCAATGTGACCCTGCCGTCGACAACCGGCATGTCATAGTCCAAGAAGATCAGATCCGGCTTTTCTTTTGACAGGATATCCATCGCTGCCAGTCCGGACGGGACCATCAGCACGCGGTATTTATCCTTTAAAATCTCCCGTACCTGCCGGAGCTGTACCGCGCTGTCGTCTACGAGCAGCACCGTTTTGGGTCCGCTGCGGACATTTGCCACATCCTCTTTACTGGTATATGCATCGGCAGGAATGCCTAAAATACGTGCCGTTTCTTCTACGATCGCACCAATCTTCACCGGCCGGTAAATCTCATGGAACTGCTCCTTTTGCGTGAACTCATAGAACTGCCGCAATTCGTCTTTTTTTCCGATGCTCAGGACAGGCACCCACTCATACTTCTCCGCAAGCATCTGGTAAATGCGTTCCTGCTCCGCTCCAAAGTCCATCGTTGAGATCAGTACCATTTCCGGTGAAATCATTTGAAACAGTCCCTCTATGATCTCATACTCCACCGGACATACCTGAACATCAAACTGTCTGGACATCGCCAGATAAATGTTTTGCATGATAACATTGAATTTTCCGATAAAAAAGATTTTTTTCATAACGATCTACACTCCGCACTCACATCATAATCAGGGTTGGGAAACGATCTCTAGCATCTGCTGTGCTGTCTGTGCACATTGGTCATACTGAAGCCCAAACTCCTGCTCCTTCAGCTTTTCCAACAACTGTTTCCACTCCTCGCCGCCATCATATGCCTCCAGAGCTTCCAGCAGACGTTCCGCCCCGTCATAATCATATGTATCGAGCGCCTGTATCAATTCCCTCAAATGATCTCCGTTTTCTTCTCTTGTGGTATTTGAAGCGGCAGGTGATTCCTCATCCCGCATATCCATATAATAGTCATCCAATGCGCGCTCAAGCTCCTCCAGCTGCTCCATAAAGACCGGATGTATCTGTCCGATCGCACGCTCATCCCCTGCTATTGCTTTCTGCTCCAGCAGCTTTGCAAGCTGTGAGATCATCACTGCCCCGGCAGATGCAGTCGTGCTTTTCATCGCATGTACCTTGATACGGTATGCCGCCATCCCTTCTTCACTATTATATATGTTTGCCTGCAATTTCGTCAATTCTCTCCGGTCAGACGGTAACGCCCGATAGACATTTTTCAGCGTGACTGCCAGCAGGTGGTCATCCTTCACATAGATATGTGCATAATTCCAGTCAAGCTGCCCAATCTGCGGCAGTTTCTCCCTCGCTACGGGCTCCTGCGTCTGCCTCTGTATATCGGTCGTAGCATCCTCACCGCTATACGGCTCGATCAGATCCTCCGGAAGCAGCTCCGCGATCATGCTTTCCAGTTTCTCGGAAACAATCGGTTTGGACAAATACGCATCAAATCCCGCCTCCAGATACCGCTCTTTTGCACCCGTGACAGCGTTCGCAGTCAGCGCGACAACCGGCGTATCCGCGCACGGACAATGTTCGATCTGTCTGAGACGGTGCAGGGTTTCTATACCGTCCATATCCGGCATCATATGATCAAGGAAAATCAGATCAAAATGCTGCTTTGCCGCCTCCTCCAGACATTGCGCTCCGGAAGCCACATCTACGATCTGCACACGCGTCTGCTTGAGCAGGCCGCAAAATACCTCCCGGTTCACATCATTGTCATCCACAAGCAGCAGCTTGGCGCGCGGCGCCGTGAACCGGCATTCATAGGCAGTGTTTTGATGCATCTGGCTGATCCGTTCCTCATAATTGCCGATCTGCTCCGCTGCCATCGCACGCTGTTCCAGCTCAAAAGAAAACGTACTGCCGACTCCGTATGTACTCTGCACCTGCAAATGCGTATGCATCAGGTGCAGCAGATCGCTGACAATGCTCATGCCGAGTCCGGTTCCCTCGATATTCCGGTTTCTGGACACCTCGATCCGCTCAAACGCCTCGCACAGCTTTGGCAGATCTTCTTTTTTGATGCCGATACCGGTATCTTTTACCTCAAAATACAGCAGTGTCCGCGCATCATCACTCCGGTTGGCTACGGTGAACCAGATCGTACCCGTTTCCGTGTATTTGACCGCATTATTCAACAGATTGATCAATATCTGGCGCACCCGCACATCATCCCCGTACAGATGGTTTGGAATGCTCTTATCCACATCTATGATCAATTTCAGCCCTTTATCCACCGTTTTTAAATAAACGGCGTTGATTACATCATTCAACAGGCTGTCCAGCTCATATTCCATCGGTATGATTTCCAGCTTGCCCGATTCGATCTTGGACGAGTCTAAAATGTCATTGATCAGACTCAGCAGCGTGCCTGCCGCCGATTTGATGTTCATGGCATATTTTTTTACATCCTTTTCATGGCTCTCGCGCAGAATCATTTCGTTCATGCCTGTAATCGCGTTAATCGGCGTGCGGATCTCGTGGGACATCCTTGCAAGGAAATCCGACTTCGCGCGGTTTGCCATCTCCGCAATGACCATCTGGTGCTCCAGTTCCACCGCATGATTATAATTTTCTGTCATGTCATTCACGACGTACATCTGCCCGTATTCAATACCGCGCTTTTGAATCCTCTTTTTCTGCACCTCGTACACATGCTTTCCGATACTAAAGCTGCCGTCGAGCCCTGCATACTGCTGTAACATCTGTTTTGCCTGCTCCGGATCGTATGCACCGTCCTCAGAAAAAATCTGCTTTAACTGGCTGTTTTCAAATATGATCTTATCATCCGGTGTTGTGACAAGAACGCCCTGTGCGATCTCCTCCGCAATGATGTCCTTCGCCACCTCCAGCGCGTCCAGCATATTGTATTTGATCACACAGATATGAAGCAGAATATTTCCGATCAGATACGCCGGCAGTGTCGTGTCATAGCCTCCGGTTTTTCCGGTAAAATAGGCAAACAGCCCGACCGCACCCACCAGGAGAATGCCATCGAGACAGAACGCACACCGTTGCTCATCACGTGTGCGCATCGTCTTGTACTTCACAATGCTTAAAACCAGACCGATCAGGAAATATACGCAAATCAGTACCGTATTCAGTATGTAAACCGGCCCGTGTTCAAACACCAGATGCGGATAATAGCCCTCGTGGACAAATTCCATGCTGCTATAAAATAAGGACTGTTTTTCACAGGTCAGAACAAGCAGGCTGACGAGCACATGGAACATACACAGTGCACATTTGACTGCCCATGGGATACCTACCCTATAAAATTGTAACAGGAATAAAAAGATTGCCAACAGAATATACGGTTTACCGATATACGAGAATTTGACTGCCATGAGCGCAGTCTCAGCCGTTGTCGCCTGCATCATTAACAGACAGCCGACATGATTGACCAATGTGGCGAGCTCAACGACGAGCAGCATCCGCTGCAGGTAGGATGGTCTGTAAAATAACAGAACCATCACCTGAGCGAAAATAATTATAATTCCAAGATACTGTATCCCTATAAATAAAGATAACATAACTCTCCTAGTCTAACGTTGCGATGTCTACGACGGTCAGCTCCTTTGCACCTGCCTCGAGGGAGCTTGCGAGTGCATTCGCGGTATCGAGTGAGGTGATGACATTGACACCCGTCTCGATCGCGGTACGGCGGATCAAAAATCCGTCACGGCTCTTGTCGCGTCCCTGTGTCGGTGTGTTGATGACCAGATCGATCTTATGTCCGAGCAACAGATCCATGACTGTCGGAGACTCCTGATGAAGCTTGTTGACCTTACGCGCCTTGACACCCTCATTTTGCAGATATTCTGCCGTGTGTCGCGTCGCATAGATCTTATATCCGAGTGCCTCAAAACGCTTGGCAACCTCGGCAGCCTCGGGCTGGTCTGCCCGTTTGACTGTAATAATCATCTGTTTATGTTTCGGCAGCTCCACGCCTGCGCCGAGGAATGCCTTATAGAGCGCCTCATCAAAGCTCTTGGCAATTCCTAAACACTCTCCGGTCGACTTCATCTCCGGTCCGAGTGAGATCTCTGCACCGCGGATCTTCTCGAAGGAGAATACCGGCATCTTGATCGCAAAATAGTCGGCTGCGGGCTGCAGACCCGGCTCATAGCCGAGATCACGGATCTTTTTACCTAAAATCACCTCAGTTGCCAGATCAACGATCGGAATGCCCGTCACCTTACTGATATACGGCACGGTACGTGAGGATCTCGGATTGACCTCGATCACGTATACTTCGTTGCCGACGGCGATAAACTGGATGTTGATCAGTCCGCGCACATGCAGCGCTTTTGCCAGTCTGCGCGAATACTCAGCGATCGTCTCCTTGACCTCATCGCTGACGGTCGGTGCAGGATAGACGGAAATACTGTCGCCGGAATGGACACCGGTACGCTCGATATGCTCCATGATACCCGGAATCAGAATATCCGTTCCGTCACAGACCGCATCGACCTCCAGCTCCTTACCCATCAGGTATTTATCGACGAGAATCGGGTGATCCTGCTCGATCCGGTTGATGATCTCCATAAATTCTTCGATCTCCTCATCCGTATACGCGATCTGCATGCCCTGTCCACCAAGGACGTAGGAAGGGCGCACAAGTACCGGATAACCGAGCTCGTTTGCGACCTTTTTCGCCTCCTCTGCGGTGAATACCGTTCCTCCGGCTGCTCTGGGTATCTCCGTCTCCTGTAAAATCTGGTCAAACAACTCACGATCCTCTGCGGCATCGACATCCTCCGGTGCTGTACCGAGGATCGGCACGCCCATCTTCTGCAGGCTCTCGGTCAGCTTGATCGCCGTCTGTCCGCCGAACTGTACAACCGCACCGTCGGGTTTCTCGATATTTACGACGTTTTCTACATCCTCCGGTGTCAGCGGCTCGAAGTACAGCTTATCCGCGATGTCGAAATCTGTCGATACAGTCTCTGGGTTGTTGTTGATAATGATTGTCTCGTAGCCCGCCTTTGCAAATGCCCATGTCGCATGGACACTACAATAGTCGAACTCCACACCCTGTCCGATACGGATCGGTCCTGAACCGAGTACCAATACTTTTTTACGCTTTTCACCGGCGCTGTTTGCCGCAGCCTCATCCTCGCTGCCGAATACCGAATAATAATACGGTGTCTCTGCCGCGAACTCTGCCGCACACGTATCTACCATTTTAAATGCCGCACAAATGCCGTTGTCATAGCGCAGCTTTTTGATCTCTGCCTCGCTCTTTCCGGTCAGACGTGCAATCACGTTATCCGGAAACTCGATGCGCTTTGCCTCTGCGAGCAATTCCGTCGTCAGTTCCTCTTTCGTTAAGCGCTGCTCCATCTCTACGAGAATCGCAATTTTATCGATAAACCACTCGTCGATCTGTGTAATATCATGGATCGTCTTATAGTTAATGCCCTTGCGGATCGCCTCGGCAATAATATAGATCCGGCGGTCATCCACGATCTTCATGCGCTCGATCAGCTCCTGCTCGGAAAGCGCAGAAAAATCATAGGATTGCAGGCAGTCTACATGCTGCTCCAGCGAACGGATGGCTTTCATCAGTGCACCCTCGAAGTTGTTGCAGATGCTCATGACCTCTCCGGTCGCCTTCATCTGTGTGGTCAGCGTATGCTTTGCGGTGATAAATTTATCGAACGGCAGACGGGGGATCTTGACCACGCAGTAATCAAGCATCGGCTCAAAGCTCGCATACGTCTTGCCGGTAATCGCATTTTTGATCTCATCGAGTGTATAGCCGAGTGCGATCTTCGCAGCGACCTTTGCGATCGGATAACCGGTCGCCTTACTAGCCAGCGCGGAAGAACGGCTCACACGCGGATTGACCTCGATGACACAGTATTCAAATGAATCCGGCTTTAATGCATACTGTACGTTACAACCGCCGGTGATATTTAATTCGGTAATGATATTTAATGCAGAAGTACGCAGCATCTGGTACTCCTTGTCGCCGAGCGTCTGTGAAGGCGCAACGACGATCGAATCGCCGGTATGCACACCGACCGGATCGATGTTTTCCATATTACAAACCGTGATGCAGTTGCCCGCAGCATCGCGCATCACCTCATACTCGATCTCCTTCCAGCCTGCGATGCAGCGCTCCACGAGCACCTGTCCGACACGGCTCAAACGCAGTCCGTTGGATAAAATCTCGATCAGCTCGGTCTCATTGTGCGCGATTCCGCCGCCGCTGCCGCCCAGTGTGTAGGCAGGACGCAGCACGACCGGATAACCGATCGTATTTGTGAATTTGATACCGTCATCCACGGTCTCTACGACGAGTGAAGCCGCTACCGGCTCACCGATCTTTTCCATTGTATCTTTAAATTCCTGACGATCCTCTGCCTTTTTGATCGTCTCAGCAGTCGTTCCGATCAGACGCACGCCGTGCTCTGCGAGAAATCCGCTCTCCGCGAGCTCCATACCAAGGTTCAGACCTGCCTGTCCACCAAGTGTCGGCAAGACGCTGTCCGGTTTTTCTTTTAAAATAATCTGTTCCAGCACTTTTGCGGTCAGCGGCTCGATATAGACCTCATCCGCAATATTTTTATCGGTCATGATCGTTGCCGGATTGGAGTTGACGAGGCATACCTCGATACCCTCCTCCTTCAGCGAACGACATGCCTGTGTTCCTGCATAGTCAAACTCGGCAGCCTGTCCGATGACGATAGGGCCGGAGCCGATCACAAGTACCTTTTTTATATCTTTATTCTTCGGCATTACTGCTCCCCTCCCATCATATCGATAAATCTGTCAAATAAATATGCGCTGTCCTGCGGTCCCGGACATGCCTCCGGATGGAACTGCACGGTAAAAATCTGTTTTCCGATGTATTCCAGTCCCTCGTTCGTGCCGTCGTTGACATTGACAAACGCCGGTTTCGCTACCGCCGGATCAAGTGTATCCGTATCTACCACATAGCCGTGGTTCTGTGAGGATATATAGACGCGCCCGGTGCTAAGATCCTTGACCGGATGGTTGCCGCCGCGGTGTCCGTATTTTAATTTATGTGTGTCCGCACCTGTCGCAAGTGCCATGAGCTGGTGTCCGAGACAGATCGCAAAGATCGGCACTTCGGAATCGTAAAGCTTTTTGATCTCCGCAATGATCTGTGTGCAGCTTTTCGGATCTCCTGGGCCGTTCGAGAGCATGATGCCGTCCGGTTTTGCTGCCAGAATTTCCTCCGCGCTCGTGTGTGCCGGATAGATCGTCACCTCACAGCCGCGCTTGTTTAAGGAACGTGCAATATTGTTTTTTGCACCGAAATCCAGCAGGGCGACTTTTTTGCCGTTACCCTTTAATGTGGTGGGCTCGCTGCATGTCACCTCATCGACGACATTGCCGACCTCGTAGGCGGCTAACTGCGGAAGGATCTCGTCCAGATTGTAGTTTTCATTTGTTGTAATCATGCCGTTCATCGTGCCCTTTTCGCGCAGCAGCTTGGTCAGCGCACGCGTGTCGATGCCCGCGATACCCGGTATATCATGTTTTTCCAAAAAGTTCTGAATGCTTCCCTCACAACGGAAATTGCTGGCTGTTCTGGATAATTCCCGCACGATAAATCCTTTTACCCACGGTTTTTTTGACTCCATATCACTGAAATTGATACCATAATTTCCGATCAGCGGATAAGTCATCGTTACTGCCTGTCCTGCATAGGAAGGGTCTGTCAATACCTCCAGATAGCCTGTCATGGATGTATTGAACACGATCTCGCTGATTACTTCTTTTCCGGAGCCGATGCTGGTACCGGTAAAAACGTGTCCATCTTCAAGTATGAGAAAAGCCTTCATGTTTTTCGTCCTTTCATATTTCATGTGAATTTTTCAGAGCCAAGCTCGAAAAAGCTACGCTTTTCCTCACTTGGGCTTCTCGCCAAAGAAATTTCCACAAAAATCCATGCGCTCAAGCAAGCTTGGCTCTGGATTTTATGTGTAAATTACCTTGGCTCTGAAAAATTCAAAATTTTTTTAATTGTAGTATATTCCCGCTCATATTTCAAGTTATATTCTTCGGAGTTTTGTAAAAATCTTTCTATAAGGGAGTCGTCACAGCAACAGCACTTTGCCATTCGGTTATGCTCCTCGGGAATTCACGCGAACGGCACAGAGCAAAAGCAAAACCAGCTTTTCTCTGCTGCCGCGTTATGAATAGCCATATACTCTTTCCGCGTGTACCCGGTCGCATAAACGACCTGCCAAATGCGCTGTTGCTGCGCCGCTCCCCGCGGAAATGCTCTCTACTCCGTAAAAATATAACCGAATCTACACGCTAACCCGCTAGCAGAAATACAGCGAATTAAACTGATAATTATTGCTATAACACAGCCCACCTCTCAGCACTTTTTACGCCTGCCACATTGCGAATTGCATGTTGAAGGACGAATGCGTACTAATTATCACATCATGCGGTCTTTGTGGTACAGCTCGAGATTCAGTAACCCGCGCCCGAACTTGGCATGATGCTAATCGTCAGTCGTTTATGCGACGGACTCACGCGGAAATGACACTCCGTAGCCAATACCCAGACAGCAGAGCCAAGCTGATCTTGCTTGGATTCTGTGTCTCCCCGCGTGATTTGTCCGGGAGCATAACAGACTGGCGGTAGTAGCATGCCAAGGAGGGCGCAATCATAATTTGACCCGGCAAACTCACATATGCGCACGCATAAAAAGTGCTGTAGGGGTCAATACGACCCTTACAGCAACAAATATTAGTGCTTCGGCGTGAGCTTTGTCTTGCCACCCATATACGGCTGCAGGACTGTCGGAATATTCACGCTTCCGTCCTCATTCAGATTATTCTCCAAAAATGCGATCAGCATACGCGGCGGAGCAACCACCGTATTATTCAACGTATGCGCGAAATACTTTGTGCCGTCAGCACCTTTCACACGTATCTTCAAACGTCTTGCCTGTGCATCTCCCAAGTTTGAACAGCTTCCTACCTCAAAATACTTCTTCTGGCGGGGAGACCATGCCTCTACATCACAGGACTTCACCTTCAGGTCAGCCAGATCACCGGAACAGCACTCGAGCGTACGAACCGGGATATCCATACTGCGGAACAGGTCTACCGTGTTCTGCCACAGCTTATCATACCACATCTTGGACTCCTCAGGCTTGCAGACAACGATCATCTCCTGCTTCTCGAACTGGTGGATACGATAGACACCACGCTCCTCGATACCGTGTGCACCTTTCTCCTTACGGAAACAGGGTGAATAGCTGGTCAGTGTATAAGGAAGTTTTTCCTCCTCGTTGATCGTATCGATGAATTTACCAATCATGGAATGCTCAGATGTACCGATCAGATACAAGTCTTCGCCCTCGATCTTATACATCATGGCATCCATCTCTTCGAAACTCATTACACCGGTCACGACATTGCTGCGGATCATAAACGGCGGTACACAATAGGTAAATCCACGGTCGATCATGAAATCTCTCGCATAAGAGATCACTGCAGAATGAAGTCTCGCGATATCGCCCATCAGATAATAGAAACCATTACCGGCTACCTTTCCTGCCGCATCGAGATCAATACCGTCAAAACGGTTCATAATGTCTGTATGGTAAGGGATCTCAAAATCAGGAACCACCGGCTCACCAAACTTCTCGATCTCCACATTGCAGGAATCATCCGGTCCGATCGGTACAGAAGGATCAATGATATTCGGGATCATCATCATATCCTTTGTGACCTGCTCTGCATAGGTCTTTTCCTGCTCCTCAAGCTCGGTCAGACGCTCTGCAAACTCAGCTACCTGTGCCTTTACAGCTTCTGCTTCCTGCTTCTTTCCTTCCTTCATCAGTCCACCAATCTGCTTGGACAACTGATTTCTCTTGGCACGCAGGTCATCTGCTTCCTGCTTTGCCGCACGGGATTTTGCATCCAACTCGATCACTTCATCGACGAGCGGCAGCTTTTTATCCTGAAATTTCTTTTTGATATTTTCTTTTACCACATCGGGGTTTTCACGTAAAAATTTGATGTCGATCATTGTTTTGCCTCTTTATTTGTCTTGATTTTTAATCTAACGGATATTTATCTGTCAGGGTCTTTACGATCGCCTTTGCAGCCGGAACTGCGCTCTCGCCCTCTTTGATAATCATGGCGATCGCCTCTGCGATCTTGTCCATATCCTCCGTGTTCATGCCACGGCTGGTAACGGAAGGCGTACCGATACGGATACCGCTTGTCACAAACGGCTTCTGCGGATCATTCGGGATCGTGTTCTTGTTTGCCGTGATATTTGCATCATCCATCAGCTTCTCAACTGCCTTACCGGTCAGTCCGAACGGAGTCAGGTCAATCAGCATCAGATGGTTGTCCGTTCCGTCGGAAACGATCTTGATACCGCGTGACTGTAAGCCCTTGCACAATGCCTGTGCATTGTCAATGACTCCCTGCTGATATACCTTAAACGACGGCTGCAATGCTTCTTGGAAGCAGACAGCCTTGGCTGCGATCACATGCATGAGCGGACCACCCTGAGTACCAGGGAAAATCGCTTTATTGAATTTATACTTATCTGCAGTCTCCTGCTTGCCACACAGGATCATGCCTCCACGCGGTCCGCGCAGTGTCTTGTGTGTAGTGGTCGTGACAACATCTGCATAAGGGATGGGGCTCGGATGCAGTCCGGCAGCTACCAGACCTGCGATGTGTGCCATATCGACAAACAGAATCGCGCCCACTTCGTCAGCGATCTCGCGAAACTTCTTGAAATCGATCGTGCGCGCATACGCAGATGCACCTGCGATGATCATTTTCGGCTTGCACTCTTTTGCGATCGCCATCACATTATCATAATCAATCACACCGCCATCATTGACACCGTAAGGAACGATATTGAAATAGGTGCCGGAGAAGTTTACCGGGCTTCCGTGTGTCAGATGTCCGCCGTGGTCGAGATTCATACCCATCACGGTATCGCCGGGCTGTAAACATGCAAACTGTACTGCCATGTTTGCCTGTGCACCGGAATGTGGCTGTACATTGACATACTCCGCACCGAACAGCTTCTTTGCACGCTCTCTCGCCAGATCCTCTACGACATCTACGCAGTCACAGCCACCGTAATAGCGGTGTCCGGGATATCCTTCCGCATATTTATTCGTCAACACGCTGCCCATTGCGGACATGACTGCGTGGCTTACCCAGTTTTCCGAAGCGATCAGCTCAATATGGCTGTTCTGTCTGTCGCTCTCCGCCTGAATCGCTGCCGCGATCTCGGGATCTACGTTTCTAATATCTTCCATTGTGTACATATGTGCCCCTCCTTTTTTATGCCATTTAGGGCAATCGGTGTACAGACCGGTTGCCCTTTCTTATTTCGTTTTGTGTTATTTTTTATTTCTTTTTGCCTGCCTTGACGAAACGCGTCTTCATGTCATACCACAGGTTCGTGGAAATACATACAGAAGAAAACAGTCCGGCTACAATACCTACCATCAAAGGTAATGAGAAATCCTTGATCGATGCCACACCCATGATGTACAGCAGTAATACCATGACAAAGGTCGTCACTGAAGTATTGACAGAACGTGACAGCGTCTGTGTGATACTCATGTCACCGATCTCAGCCAGTTCCTCTTTGGAAACACGTGCACGGTTGTGAAGGTTCTCACGGATACGGTCAAATACGACGATCGTATCATTGATCGAGTAACCGAGAATCGTCAGCATAACCGCAATAAATGTAGATCCAACGGTAATACGCACCAATGCGTAGCTTGCCAGTACAAGCAGAATATCATGGAGCAATGCAATCACGGCTGCGGATGCAAAACGGAAATCCTGGAACCGGAAAGCAATGTAGATCATGATCAGAATGACAGCGATGATCACGGCTACTACCGCATCACTGGTCATCTCCGAACTGATCGTGGAGCTGATGGACTGTGATGAAATCGTAGACTCATCGACACCGTATTTGTCAACAAAAATCTTGTTGAATGCTTCACGCTCCTCTAAGTTCAGGTTTCTGGTCTTGAAAATGACACCGGTGCTGTCAGCAACCTTCTGTACATAGACGTCAGAATCTCCGGTCACTTCCATGACTAACGGAACCATCTCGGAATCAATCTGCTCTAAGGTATATTCCTCATTGAAGTATACCGTATTGGATGTACCTCCAACGAACTCCAGACTCAGATTCAGTGCGCCGTCACCCTGTGCGCTGTGTACGCCCATGCCGATAAATCCGGCTGCGATACATGCAAGTCCGATGCCATAAAATACAGCACGATGCTTTGTAAAGCTGATGGTCTTTAAGTTCTTTGCCTTGCCGTAGAACTTCTCATCCTTGACACCGATGCCGTAGAATGAGTATACCACATATCTGGTTACGAACAGTGCGGTAAACAGTGAAACGATAATACCGATCGCTAAGGTATAAGCGAAGCCCTTTACCGTACCGGAACCCTTCCATGCAAGGATTGCTGCTACGATCAGGGTCGTCACGTTTCCGTCTACGATCGCTGAGGTTGCCTTCTTGAAACCATCGCGCATTGCGTTATATACGCTCTTGCCGGATGCGATCTCCTCACGGATACGTCCGTAAATAACGACGTTCGCATCAACCGCCATACCAATACCGAGGATAATACCCGCGATACCGGGCAGCGTCAGTGTAATATCAAACCAGTAAATAACTGCGATAGTCAGTGTCGAATAGATCACGAGTGCGATCGATGCAGCCACACCGAGCATCCAGTAGTATGCGATCATAAAGATCATGATCAATACCAGACCAATCAGCGCTGCCTTCAGTGCGGAAGTCATTGCCGATCCACCTAACTGCGCTCCTACAACCTGTGACTCTAACTCAGACAGCTCCAGTGACAGGGATCCGATACGGATCTGTGATGCCAGTCTGGAAGCCTCGTCATAGTTTGCCATACCTGTGATCTGTGCCGTACCACCGCTGATCTGTGACTGTACAACCGGATTGCTGATGACCTCGCCGTCATAGATAATCGGCAGATTCTTGCCGATATTTGCTCCGGTGATCTCTGAGAACTTCTCTGCCGCGTCATCAGTCAGTACCAGATCTACGCAGTATGCGGTATTTCCTGTGTTGTCCTTATAAGTACCTGCCTGCGCGCTCGCTACGTCCTCTCCGGTCATAAATACATTGCCGTCGGGATCGCAGAACTGCAGGGAACCGGGTGTACCCAGATCCGCTAAGATGTCGTTCGCATCTGTAACTCCGGGGATCTCTACACAGATACGGTCATCGCCGCTCTGGTAAACAGTTGCCTCTGTACTGTAGGACTCAATACGTTTCTGAAGCTTGTAGATCGTATCACTCATCTGCTCTGAGGTCGCATCCTCGGTCAACACCTGATAAGTGATGCTGACACCACCCGCCAGATCAAGACCTAACGAGATGTTCTTATCCTCACCCTTGCCGGTGCTTGAAAGAATGATGGATGCGTAATAGCAGAGTAATACAACGGCAGCCAGTACAACCGCCAGAATCGCTACGCTCTTGTTCTTCTTCATGACTTGTTTCCTCTCTTTTTTAATCTTCCTGTGCGAGTGCTGCCTTGATCATGATCGCACACTCCACACGTTTTTTCTGCAGCGCACATCCGATGTCGTATGCATCATGGATGCTGCCGTGGAAGTTGTACGAATTTGCCGCACAGCCACCGCTGCAGTAAAATCTTGCAAAACAGTTTCTGCATTTCTCCTTGGAATAGACGTTGCACAACTTAAACTCTGACACGATCTCCTCGTGCCGGATTCCGTCATACACGTTTCCAAGATAAAACTTCTCGTTGCCAACAAACTGATGGCACGGGTAGAGATCGCCCCACGGTGTGACTGCCAGATACTCCGTGCCGGAGCCGCATCCGGACAGGCGCTTTGCCACGCAGGGACCTCCCTCTAAATCTATCATAAAATGGAAGAAATTGAAATCTTTTCCATTTTTATGCCGCTCAAGCATCTCCTTCGCCAGCCTGTCGTATTCCTCAAAGAGCTGGGGGAGATCTTCTTCCTGAATCGCGTAGTCCGCTTCCGGCGGTGCCACAACAGGCTCTACCGAGATCTGCTCGAATCCGAGATCTGCCAGATGCAGTACATCTGCCGCAAAATCAGGATTGTGATGTGTAAACGTACCACGCACATAGTAGCGCTGCTGATCTCTGCTGTCTGCGAACTTCTGGAACTTCGGCACAACCAGATCATAACTGCCGGAGCCGTTCCGGAACGGTCTCATATAATTATGTACCTCCGGACGTCCGTCGATGCTGAGCACTACATTGTCCATCTCGCGGTTTGCAAATTCCATGATCTCGTCGTTTAAAAGTACACCGTTCGTCGTCAGTGTAAAGCGGAACTTCTTATTATGTGCTTCTTCCTGACTGCGTCCGTATGCGACCAGATCCTTGACTACCTGAAAATTCAGTGTCGGCTCGCCGCCAAAGAAATCCACTTCGAGATTCCTGCGGTTGCCGCTGGATGCGATCAGAAAATCGAGTGCCGCTTTTCCGACCTCGTAGCTCATCAGCTCACGCTTGCCGTGATACTCACCCTCCTCTGCAAAGCAGTATTTGCAGGCGAGATTACAGTCATGTGCGATATGCAGGCATAATGCCTTGACGACCGTCTGACGGTTTTTTCCGATCTCTCCGATATATTCCTCATACGAATCCGGCGTAAACAGATCTCCGTTTTTGATGAGCTCGTTCATCTCATCAAACGCCTCGTCGATCTCTGCCGCGGAATACCTGTCTGCGAGCTGCGCGCGGATCTCCTCCGGGGTATGTTCCTCATACATCTCGATGATCTCATACATGAGCTCGTCCACCACATGAATCGCACCGCTGTTCACATCCAGAACGATATTATATCCGTTGTTCTGATACTGGTGAATCACTGTATCTATCCCTTTCTCTAATAATAGCAACAAATGACCGTCCGCAATGCGAACGGTCTCTGTTTACATCATTTTGACTGCAAATATGTAATTATTTGCACTGCTCGCAGGTCTGATTTCCTACTGTGCAGGAAGTCTTGCAAGCTGACTGGCAGGAAGTCTGGCACTCGCCGCATCCGCCCTTCTTTACTGTGTTCTGTAACTTTCTTGTATTCAATGTCTGTACATGCTTCATAATTATGCGCTCCTTTCGAAAATACCTACGGCACATTATAGCACACCGACAGACAGACTTCAACTGTTATTTTTTGCTTAAACAAGCGAAAACGCCCATTTTAACGCATCATCCGGAGATGTCTCGGCAATCCGTCCACCATCATGGGGGACAATTCTGCCTGAATGAGCGGTCTGATATAGTGGATCAGCTCGTCTGCCACATACGTGCCATCCTGCGTGATCCATTCGAGCGGCACCTTTTTCTCAATATTCGCGATCTTGTGCACATCCTGACAGCTCGTTGTACAGATATACGGGTCCTCCGAGATGCGGTCAAGCACGATCACCTTGCCGGTCTCACCCTCAAAAGCGGCTTTGACTGCGGCTCCGCCGACCTGAAATGCCTCGGTAATATCCACGCGGGAGGTCATATGTGCCGCACACCGCTGGAGCGTTGACAGCTCGATCGCACGCGTCTTGATGCCAAGCTCTGAACCGATCTTGTCTGCCAAAAACTTCGCCGTACCCTGAAGCTGCTTGTGTCCGAATGCATCGACATACTCCACATGGTCTTTCAGCTCGAACACATAGCGTCCGTCCGCTACTTTAATACCCTCGGAAACGGCAATAACGATAGAGCTCTGTTTTTTCGCCAGATCAGTGACCCGAGCCATGAATTTATCAATGTCAAACGGCACCTCCGGCAAAAAGATCATGTCAACGCCCTCGCAGTCCTCCCCTGCAGCTAGTGCGCTCGCCGCGGTGAGCCAGCCCGCATTTCGTCCCATGATCTCCACGATCGTAATCGTCGGGTAATCGTAGACGAGCCCGTCACGGATAATCTCCTTCATCGCCGCCGCAATATATTTCGCCGCACTGCCATAGCCCGGTGTGTGGTCGGTCATTGCCAGATCGTTGTCGATCGTTTTCGGCACGCCCATAAATTTGATGTCGCTGCTGCGCAGAATGGCGTAATCGGACAGCTTTTTGATCGTATCCATCGAATCGTTGCCGCCGATATAGAAAAATGCTTCGATCTCCAGCTCCTCTAAAATGTCAAAGATCTTGTCATAAATCTCTGTGTTGTCGCGGATCTCCGGCAGCTTATAACGGCAGGAGCCCAGAAAAGACGACGGTGTGCGCTTGAGCAGATCAATGTCCAGATCCGACTTGATATGCTCGGACAGATCGACATATTTGCCATCCAGCAGCCCCTTGATCCCGTGCAGCATCCCATACACTTTTCCCGCGCCGCGATCCTTCGCTGTCTTGTACACCCCTACCAGACTCGAATTGATCACTGATGTGGGTCCGCCCGACTGTCCTACAATTACATTTCCTCTCATAATGGTACCTCTCCTCTCTAGCTAACATGTTAGTTGTTTGCTACTACCATTTTACCACCTTGCAGGACAGTTGTCACGTTTTTTTACATTATTTTTCTTCGGTTTTCCTCCTCTGTTTTTCCGGCTTTATTTTAGCGGTATTCGCTGCCCATGATCGCCTCGTAGACACGTTCTGCCGAGTCGTTATCCCACTTTCCGATCACATCCTCCATGCCGAGTTTCTTAAGCGTCTCCCTTGCCGCGATACGCAGGACTTCCTGTCTGTTAAAGGCGCTCGCACAAAACAGCAGGGATCTCGTAACATTTAGTCCGACAAACGATGCCATCTCCGTGTAATTCTCATAACCTCTCGCCTGCCGGATCAGCTCCAGCGGATCTGACTCGTGGTAAAGCTTCTCCATTTCTTTTTCGGATTCCATCTTCCGGCGCAGCTTTTGCAGTTCTCCCATACTCTCAAAATATGCTTTCACACTCGCTTTATCATTCTGATAATTCCGTATCAGATTGATGATTTTACCGACTTCCGTCGCAACAGTTCCGAGCGTATCGCCGCCTGTCTCCACTATGCTTCCGAGTGCACGGCTGAAAATGGAGCTCATGGAATCGACGATCTGGTCGGTCTGACGCTGACCAGCTTTTTTCACCGCATCCCCAAGCAGCACTTCATTCCGCCACTTTGCACTTCTGCTCACCGCCGCCTGCCGGCTGCTCTGGCGGGCTGCTGCCTCTGTCATTTTTTGCTCGTCCTTCTCATCAAAGCGCTTTGCCTCTTGGACTGCCTTCTTCAACTGTTTTATATTTTGACCTGCTTCTATGATATTTTTCACATCCACGCCATATCCGATCGCCTCCGATCCCTTGCCCAGAACATCTCCCACTTTGTTCTCCAGCATACCTCCGCCTGTTTCCATCAGGCCTGCTGCCGTTTCGGCAAAGTTCTGTTTTTCCTCCTCCTTTTCAAATGCCGCATACTGCGCCAGCGCATTATTCGCATTCACAGATATGCTTGCGCGCACAATCGTCAGCAATGGTCCGGGGAGCTGATCCATGACATTTTCTGCCACCCGCCTGCCAAGATGTCTGGTCAGACGATTGCCCGCGTTGTGCAGATTCCGCCGCATATAGGCTGACTCGAACTCAAACTGTCCGGTCTTTGACAGATCTCCCTGCGAAACATATAATTCCCAGTCTCCGGCATAGATCTCACTCTCGTTAGCGCACCGGTGCGCAAGCTGCAGGGCACGCATCACCAGCTTCCAGTCAACCGGTGTCTGTCTGGAATCTCCCACTAACTGCTCTCCCTTTGAAAGATGCTTCGAGAGATCCTCATACTTACGGTTCGAGTAATCGAGCGAATCATCCACCTGCGTAGAGAGTATGCCTGCAAACGCCTCCTCATACGCCGATTTGCTCAGCGCCACTCCGGGTGCAGCACTCATGGCATTTTCAAAATACTCATCACTCAGCGCATCTCTTCCGGCAGGGTCCGCATAATCGCGTTCCATCATGCCAAACCGGTTTGCCATGATATGCTCTTTTGAGACATCAAGCACCCATCGGGAACCAAGTGCTTTGATAAAAAGCTCCCGCTGCGCGTCATTTAACATCTGATAGCCCGCGAGAACCGCCAGTTTTCCGTCCATCTCTGCCTGATTTTTAAGGAACTCCTCGAACTCATCCTTCGTATGGACCTTGTAATCATGATACGTTGTCCGTGCCATTTTATTTTTGCTCTGGTCAATCAGCTTCGGTGCCTGCATGATCGCATTCATCCGCATCTGCGCGCGGTTCATTTCATTCACAAGCTTCATCGCCCGGTCTAAAAGCTCCCAGTCCACAGCCGTCTTTCGCTCCAATGCTCCCTCCGCAAAGCTAGCTGCTGTCGGCTGGTCTCCGAGAATCGGAATGTCGTTGCGCAGCTGATAGCTGAGAAGTGTCTGCAACGCCTGATCAAAATGTACCGATGTCTGCGCAGCTGTATCCGCGCCCTTCTCTGCCTGCTCAAGCATTGCCAGACGTTTCCCCTCATTGACAAACAGGGTCACTTCGCCCTGTGCGCGCTGGGCAGTTCCTACACTTGTCGAGTAATCGACCACCGTGCGGTCCTGCAAAATCTGTATCAGCCGGCAAGCAGAAACCGGATTGTTCTTTATCTTCTCCAAGCGCTTTTGCTGTTCCTTCGACATCTCATCCAGCTCGGTCAACCGCTCGAAAAACTGATCCATCGTTTCAATTCTATCCTGCTTTGGCTGCTTTTTGACCTTTTTTGATGTTTTTCCCAAATACGTTTTTGCAGCCGCAATCGTAGCCTTCGCGTCACTCAGACGCGCATAATCCGGCTCATACTGTGCCTTTCTGCTGTTTTCCACCGTCTGGACAAAAGTCATTGCCTGCTTAAATACCGTCTGATTGAGTTCTTTCTTTCCGAACTTTCCTGCCTTTCCGGTTTTCAGGCGATAAAACGCCTTCGCGTAATCGATGTCGGGGGCAAATGCATCATAATTGATATAGTGCTGTACCTGCGTATGGATCGCGAGCAGCTCTGCGTCCCCATCCCCTTCTTCACGCACCAGTCTGTAACCGGCAAGACCGGATACCGCCGTATCCATACCCGGCACACACAGCGCCAGTGCAAAGATCATTCTCTGCTGTACGGAAAGCGGATTATATTGTTTTTTCGCATCCTTATCCAGAAGCGTTTCCAGCTCCTGTTCAAAATGCTCACGGTCCATCACGGTATCTGTCTGCTGTTCCTCCTCCGTCAAGGCATCGCTTCCGGTCTCTTCCAAAAGCTGTGCCTTTGTCTGTGCCAGATAAGTACGCACATGCTCATCCTCGAGGAGCTTTTTCATATCATCAGAAAGCGCCGCTATATCCAGCGGCTGTCCACCGTTCAGTTCTTCCCGGTAATAAACGAGCAGTCCCAGCTTTAGCGCCTGCGCCTGTGTCCTGTTTTTTTCAAATTCCTCCGCTATCTGCCCACACACCGGCTCCAGCTTATCAAAACGCTCCACATAATGCATTCTTCTTGTGACAAATTCCGCAAAGTCCTTTTCCGGCATCGTATAGCGCGCCATCTGTGCCGCGTTGAGCAGTTCCTCTTTTTCCCTTGCTGCGAATTTTCCGCTCACCGGCAGTTTTTTTACGGAAGCAAGCAGTTTTTCGGTCTGCATATATGCCTCGAAGCCACTGCCGTCATCCTTCGTCTGCATATGCGCCTCATAGCCGCTGCCCGCACCCTGCGTCTGCTCAATTTTTTCCTTACAGTACAAATAGGTCAGCAGTGACTCCTGCATGCGCTCATCCATTTTTTCGGACGCTTCTGCCGCATCTTTGCTGTTTTTATATTTTTCCCCGAAATCACCTGCTGCAATTTTTTTATAAAGCTCCTGTAAATGTTCTGCCTCTCTGCGCAGGGCAGCCTCGTTCATGCCGGATGCATCCGCAACCACACGTTCTGTCAAAAGATCTGTCACAATGTCCGGCAGCTCTGCAATCTGATCCCCGAGCGCCTTTTTTACCGCTTTGCTTGCTTTTTCAATGGTTTTGCAGTCAGGGACAGGTGCATGATCCTTCCGATACGCCATGATCACAGGTGTCAGCCGCTCTTTCGCATACTTCATTGACCGGAGCACCTCGCGGTCTTTCTCATCACTTTTCCGTCCTCGTTCCTTTTTCACCTCCACGGTAAGCAGCGTCCATCTGCGGTCTTCCATCACCTCTGTTGCACGCACTACATCCTTCTGTACCTCGATCTTCTGTTTCCGATAGTCTTCCAGATATTGGGGTATCTGTTCTTTAAATTCTTCGGCTGTCTCCGTTGCAATGGGAACCAGTAAATTTCGTTTCAGTTCCTTATATTCCTCCTGATCCGGAACATGCTCCGCCAGCTCTTTTTCATTTGCTTTAATGTTGGTATGGTACTTCTCTACTTCTTCGTCCCATCTTTTCTCATCCGCCAGAATCATGCTTCCATACTCTTCGTCCATCAGGATCGCGATCAGATACGGTGCGATCGCCTGCTCTTTTTGAACGATCGTCCGGAAGGTGCCCGAAATGCTGTGATCACCGATCATGTAATCATTGATCTGCCGATAGTAATCGCTAAACAGTTTCTTCCATTGACTCCGGTCCTTGGTCTCGTGCAGTATGGAACTGCCGTATTCCAACACGATCTGTTTTACAAATCCGCTTTTTATCCCATAACTTCTGTCCAGCTCCTGCATCGGCGGAAATAAACGCTGATCCAGCTCTACCAGAAATGATTCATATGCCGCATCCGGAATGATCGTGAGTGCTTCAAATACTTTCTTATCTTCCACCAGTTGATCCTTGAGTGGTTCATACAGTCCGCCACGCAGCCCACAGAGCTGCCCCAGACGTTTCTCATAACGCTGTACACTCGCCTCTACTTCTTTCTTTGCGGATTCCGGAGCTTCCCGATATTTTTCCACACAGTCTACGAGTTCAGCAAAACCCTCCACACCAAATCTCTCCAGATTTCTCTTTTTGCGCGCCTCGACGTCCTCTCCCTCGAGCACCTCCAGCCCGACCAGCGCTTCCCGCAATGTCTCAACCTCTTTGCCATCAAAAAATTTGATGCTTATTATGTTACGCCGATGCTGGTAAACATTCGCCCATTCAGCCAGCTTTTCCTCATACACCTCCCTCTTAGCACTAGCGAACAAAGTGCGAAACTCTTCATTTTTCAGGAGCAGGTCTTCCACTCCACTTATGAGCAGCTCCATCCCACATCCGTCATCTTCATGAATCACCTCGTTCAGTCTGTCCATCCAGAATACATATGCTTCATCCTGTTCTGTATCAGCCGCCATTCTCAGTTCAAAGTCCCGTTGATCCTGAATCTCTTTTTCTGTCAGGGCTCCGTTTTTCTTCCTTGCTTCCTTTTGACTTTCTCTCACCCTAGTTTCCCGAATGTTGTTGAGCATTTTTATTCTGTAGGCGTTCTTTTTATTCATGCTTTTATACACTTGCAAAACCGCCTTATTTGTCAAAGGTTTCAGCGTCTGTTGCTGCTGCATCTGTCGCTGCTTCTTCGTCTGCCGCTGTTGCAGCTCCTGTTGCGGCTGCTCTTGCTCTTTTTCGACCTCTTTCCAGTGTTTCCCGATAATCTCCTGACTTATTTGGTGATCATATGTACCAAATGTGCCACCCTGTAATTTCTCCGACACGATCTGCCGTGCCAGCGCAGCATTCTGCAGGCGTCTGGATCTCGTTATATTCCGCGCTTCGGCATGTATTGCCGTATTTATCATAACATCCAGATAACGGAACTGTATCTCACCGTGCGGCTTGTTGTTGAGCCCGATCAGCACATTCCGCCGCTGTCTCAGCAGTTCCTGTTCATTGTCATACTGCTTGAGCAGCTCCTCCATGGATGCCTGAAAATTGTCCTCTCGGATGGAACCGTCCAGCATTCCGGGAAACAGGTCATCACGCAGCTTTTGTCCTATCGGACCTTTGATCCTCGACCAGGCTGCAAGGGTCTCTGCCAAATTTGCACGCAGGCTCGCCATGAACTCCGAAAGCTGCCACTCCTGCAAAGCCTCCAGATCTGCCACACACCGCACGTTTTTCAGGTATTCCTGAGGAAAGCTCTGTTTTTCCAGCGCTTTCTCCAAAACCTTTACCGGATCGCCTGTATACTGTGATGCAATCACGCCGTCAAATCCTGCCCATCCGAACAGGAGCTCTCCCGCAAGCTCTGCGTGGAGATCTCTTTGCTCTGAAGGTTCCTCTTTGCTTTTCTCTGTCAGCTGCTTCGGCTTCTTTCGGTAATGCTCCTTATCCACACCATTTTTCTTATCAAACAGCTCCGGCTCATACTCTCTGAGATACGTCAGATACCAGTCCAGCTTCATATGGATCTCACGCGGAGAACCATTTAATAAGATGGTGCCCTCTCTCTTTAAAAATGCTTGTTGTGCCTGATCCTGCAACGGCTCCGCCAGTGTCCGGACGATCTGCTTCCGGACGATCTCCAGGTTCACCCAAATCTGCTCTCGAAGCGGCACGAGATCTGTCCGGAACTGTTCGATGCTGACCCCTGTCATATACGCCTGTAACTGCTCATTCTGGCATACGTCCGGAATCTGTGAAAACAGCTCATCCGTCGTCAGATAATCAAAATATTTCTGATAAACCGCATATTCCTGTGGCATCTGCTCCCTGGCTTCTTTGACCAGCTCCTGCATCTTTTCCTCTGTATATTCCTCTTTCAGCAGATTGTCACCGATCAGCTCTGTGAGCTTTGCCTTTAACGCTTCATGCATCACAGGCAACTGATACACATCACCTGCCCGAACCGCCGCCTTCGCGATCAGTTTCCGATTCCCCTCCATGCATTTTTGCATGTATGCGACATTCTTTGCCACATCCTGCAAGGTCATTGTCTTTAACTTTTCTTCGCCGAATACACGCTCGATCATCCCTGCATATTCTGCCATCTTCCACTCTTCCGGGGTTTTTCCATATGCGTTCGTTCCTTTTCGGATATACGCCAGATTCTTCGTCCGCGTTTCCTGTTCGCTCGCGTCCTTTTTCCGTTGCTCGCGGGCTGCCTTGATCTCATCCAGATGCTCGCCGAACTCCCTGCTCCCGCACATCATGCCGACCGCCAGTGCCGATGCTCTTGCGATTCCGCAGAGCTTCCCCAGCTCCTGTAGATTGACCTCACTCTTTTTTCTGGCATTCAGCAGTTCAAACAACTGTGACGCAACATTATAGAGCAGGATCACATATGCCCCTTTTGTGTCCTCTGTGTCGAAATACTGCTGTCCGACCAGACCGGCAGGTGCAACGCCTAATTCCAGATAATCATTCTTAAGCTGTTCCAAGTGTTCAGTAGTAACAGCATCCGCTTTTGCCGCCCGAAGTTTTTCAAATACTCCGTACAAACGCATCTCTTTCGAGTCTGCCGGATGCTCACCGGTAAAAAATCCCTGCACCGTTACTCCTTCGATGCTGTCTGCAAGATCCTTTGACACCGTATTTGAATCATGTACTTCTTCCTTATCCAGCTTATCTATCAGCTTGTTCTGACAGGCTTCTACCGGCTCAAAAAAGCGCTGATATTCCTCTCTGTCTTCCCTGATCTTACTGCGACTGTCCCGCTGCCGCTCCTCCACGGCTCTGCGCCCCAGCTTTCCCGCAGCTTCTACTTCCTTGTCAAGATCCTGCTCCGTCCTGCAGCAGTCGACAGGGATCGCTTTGATCTGGCTTAAAATAGGAGCATCCTTCTGCTGCGTCTGCATGTCCGCAGACTTCTCCATCTGTGACTGCGCCTGACTCTGATCCATCTGCTGAGCCATGCCTTGATCTGTACGTTGTGTCTGCTGCACAATGCTTCTATGCGTATGCTGCATCTGTCTCTGCTGTTCTTCTAATGTCAATCCATCCATTGTATGATCCATAGCACCTGCCCCCTATCTCTCACTTGTCAGTTGTTCACGATAGCAATGTGCCTCATGCACCTGCTCTGTCTGATCTGCCACCTCTCCCAATAGCGTAGTGACCATTCTCTTTGTGCGATTGCTTGCCGCCAGAATCCGGAGCTTTTTTATCCCCTCCGGAAGCTCCATGCTATGTGCGACACAGGTACGCAAAAAGGAAATACCCATATTCGCACATTGCTCATCCAGATAAAACATGCCAAGCCGCAGGCATCCCGCTTCTCCATCCGGATGAACCAGCACACAACCCCGCACCTTTGTATCTACGAGCAGCACCATGCTGCGCTGCACATCCGCGCCCGCATAATCCGCGCGGCTTGCCTGATAATTGCCATGCTCCTCATTCAGCACCGCACACGCACGCAGCGCATACGGTTCGACCTTTGAAAACGGCAGGATACGTGTTCCTCTGTTCTTTTGCGGCTTCGCATGTTTCATCAACGGACTGTTCAAAAGCTCCTCCCCCGTCACCTCACAGGAAATGACTTCATCCGCCGTCACTAAAAATCCCCTGCGCAACAGCATCAGATCCAGCAGCTCACAGCCGTCTGCCGCTGCCCGATAGCATAGCTGCACATGCGCTCTTTTTGCAAAAGCATCCTTGCATACTGCGTCCAGCAGTGCGGAACCGATGCCCTCCCCTCTCCACGGAGGCGCTACCCAGATCCAGTTGATCACACACCGGTCCTTCCATATCTCATACGCAGCCAGCCCACAGCCGGTGCCTCCATCTATCGCACCAAACAGTATTTCCTGATCATGGAGCAGTTCCCGCGGAATCATTGGAAGAAATCCGCTTTTATTCACACTTGTAATAGGTACAATCTGCATCGCTGTCTCTCCTTTATATTTATAGGGCACTTGCCCACACCGTATTCTCTATTCATCATATACGGATTTCAAGCGAATAACAAGCAAAATGGGATAAAAAAAGCAGGACGCATATCACATCTACGCCCTGCTTATTGTTCCATTTTGCCCTGCTGCCCCGTGTTACTTCCGGATCACGCCTGTTGTAATCGATTTTGCCGGTACTTCCACATGTGCACACCCGTCACCGAGCCGCAGATACGCCGGAAGCTGTTTTTCCGTGCGATTTAAGATCACGACAACAATCGTATCATCCTTCGAAAAAGCGGTCACTTCCAGTGCATCCGTATAACGTGTCACACCGATACGCACCGCACCGTTTTCGATAAAGTGTGTAAAGTGCCACAGATAATCGAGAATATTGCGCTCCTGTAAGTTTCCGTCCGCGATGTTGTACAGATACGGCGCATCGCAGAAATTTTTCACATGATTCGGTCCGCCCTCCTGATCGAGAATGAGATTCCAGTCAAAAAACGTACTCATGCCCTCATTCAGATTGCCGATCATGTCATGCGCAGCGCCTCAAAATGATCCCCGCTGTACCAGTGGAATGCCATTCCTGCAACCATATGCGTTGTCTCATCATCAATGATCGTCTGCGCCCACTCAAACACACGCTCCTTGTTGTGATCCCACAGATAGATCTCTATATCGTCCAGCCCGTGCGCACACAGTGCCCGCCACATATAGTCGCGCAAAAACTCTTTCTGTTCCTGTGCAGTATAAATGCAGGAATCCCATGTCTGCACCGCCTTCGGCTCATTCTGCAAGGTGAGCATCTTCACATGATAGCCGCGTTTTCTGTACTCCTCGATATAACGGCAGATGTACTCTGCCCACTGCGCGCGGTATTCGGGCAGCAGCTTTCCTCCGTGGTTGCGCTCCTGATTGGACTTCATCGCAGCCGGAGGGCTCCACGGTGAGAGCATGATATCCAGCTTGCCGCCGTAAGCTGCCTCTGCCGCATCCAGCAGCGGTAAAATATATTTTTCCACGCGCTCAAACGAAAACTTTGCAAACTCCGTATCTTCCGGATCAGAATCCGGCTCGTATTTGAGCATCAGCTCTATCGCTGTCTTTCCATCCGCCGCCTCGTAGATCCTGTCAAAACGGTTCGTGTGAAGCTGGATATATTTTGACACGCCATTTCTGATAATATCCTCATCATCCGCGATCAACAATTTCAGACTCATAACTCCTCCTCAAACGGAATCGTCAGTATGACGACTGTACCCTTTCCTATCTCACTTTGAATTTCAAGTGTAAAATCACCCTGATACCGCCTTTGCAGACGCTCCCTGATATTTTTAATCGCATATCTTCCGATGCGCTGTTTCCGGTACTGGTTGGGTTCTTCCTCCCAGAGCGCATCGATCTGATCCTGCCGCATGCCGACGCCGGTATCGCGGATCTCAAACCGTATCCTGCCGTCCTCATGGGTGCCGCTCACCGACAAACTGCACGCTACATCCAGATTTTCAAAGCCGTGGACGATCGCATTCTCCACAAACGGCTGGAGGATCAGCTTTGGAATCTTCGCGTGGCTGATCTCCGGATCGATGTCTATCGTGTATTCCAGACGCTTTGTAAAGCGCATTTTCTGAATCTGCAAATACCGTGACACCAGCTCGATCTCATGGCTGACGCTCACCTCGCTCTGTCCCTGATTCAGCACCAGGCGGAACAGCTGCGACAACGCCAGTATGCTCTCTGCCAGATCCTCGTTATCAGCCTCAATCGCCTGCCAGTAGAGGGAATCCAGCGTGTTATACAGAAAATGCGGATTGATCTGCGCCTGTAATGCCGCCAGCTCACTCTCCTTCTCCTGTAGCGTGATCACATAGTTTTTCTCGATCAGCTCACGGATCGAGTTTACCATCCGGTTAAAGCACTGTGCCACCTCACCGATCTCATCCTGTGTCGTGATCTCGACCTGATGGTCAAAATCTCCGGTCGATACTTCTACGATCGCTTCCCGCAGCCGCAGCAGCGGTTTTGTGACAACATTGGATATAATCACGAGCAGCGGCAGCAATGCGAGCAGCATGCCCAGCAGATCGCAATCGTCTTGATATGACCTTTCAGTGCTACCATATCCTGAACGATCCCCATCGGCGCATCATCCATCCACAATCTGGAATTTTCGTTCTTTTTGTCCGGATCATCGCAGGTGAGCAGCTCGTGAATCTCCTGATTGACACAGATATAGGTGGAAAAATCCTTGATATCTGTCTGCTGCATATTCCAGCTCTCCGCCAGCGCATGTACGCTCACGCGGTCGTTTTCGAGCCGTTCATCCCGCACCTGTCTGTAATTATGTGCTATGAGTGCCAGACAAATCACCAGCAATACCGGTGTGATCGTCAGATAGCTATACAATATGAGCTTTTTTCTCACACTCATCCGATCGATCCATTGTCTGACTTTTCTCATAGCCGTTTCTCCTTTTTATCCTTTGACTGCGCCCATCGCAACGCCCTTTGTGATGTGCTTATTCAATAAGATATACACGATAACAGCCGGTGCTGCCGTGAGTGCCATAACTGCAAACTGTACAGCGTAGTTCGATGAATACTGACCGGTGAACTCCAGTACAGAGAACGGCAGTGTTTTCCATTTCGGGGAGCTGAGGTAGGTGCTCGCCATCATGAACTCGTTCCAGTTATTTAAGAAGGTCATGATCGAAACGGTCATAATCGAAGCCTTGAGCAGCGGCGTGATGATCTGGAAGATAATGCGGTAGATGCCGCAGCCGTCCATGACTGCTGCCTCATCCGTTGAAGCATCTGTTGATGCATCTGTTGAAGCATTTGCATCTGTTGTTCCTTCGTCCTTACTGCCGCATCCTACAACCATTGTAGCCATCATTGATGCTGCAAGTACTATAGATAAAATTTTACGTTTCATATAATTGTACCTCCCCGTGCAAGCACTTGTTTTATTTGATAGGTAAATTCTACCATCGAAATTGATGGATTCATAGGTAACAATATTTCAAAAAGGTGGACTATTTTAAAATAATCCACCTTTTTAAACCTGAACACTATTCAACTGATCATTCCACCCGCTGTTGCGGACAACAGACACAGGATCATCGTAGAGATCAGATGCACCGCGTCCGTGTCGAGCCCCTGATGCAGAATCACCCCGACGAGGAGCAGGATTCCGTAATACAGTGCTCCCATCAGAAGTCCCCACAGATATTTGCGCATTCCCACACGCTTACCCATGAGGAAACCGCCCGCAAAGCCCGCGATAATATAAATCGCTATGATCGCGCCGTTGACGAGCGCCTCCGAAGGCTCTGTCCGATACATGAAAAATGCCAGCAGCAACAATAAGATCCCTGTGATAATATACATCGTCACCAATACCACGAGCGTCGGTATGAGCATGGATTGGTTGTTTGTCGTCTGTCTTCCCGCCTGTCGTCCCATAAATAGTCCTCCCGTTTCGATTTCCGCAGCTTCTGCATGTTGCGATTGGTACAATCTATGCACGAACAAGTCCTAATATCACCAGTTTGTCTACATTTCAGTGATATTTTTGTAACAGTTCAGCCATCGTTTTGCAGGCGCGGGCTGAACTGTTACCATCTCATAGCATCTTCTGATAGCGGAGCATTTCTTTGCCGTTCACCACCACCGTCCCGTGCGGCGTGAACTCCAGCCGGTGCAGCAGTGCCAGACTCGCTGTATTCCCCGGCTCCACAAAGCAGTTGAGCGTGCCAAAATCTGACAGATGCGCGCGCGCAAAGACGAGCAGCTTTTCACACACCTCTGTGGCGTAGCCCTGTCTCTGATACGGCGCGCCGATGATATAGCCCATCTCCAGCACGATCTCCTCACCGAGATCCTGATGCGAAAAGCCCGCGCGCCCGATCAGCGCACCGCTTTTCCTGTCATATACAAGCCACATGCCGTAGCCGTAAAACCGGTACATACACCGGATATAGTCTCTCGTATACTGTTCCTCCCGTGGTCTGTCGTAAAGCGGCTCGATATAATCTGTGATGCCATCTCCGGCATAGAGCGTATACAGATCATCCAGATCGTCCATCGTGATCTCCCGCAGATAACAGCGTCTTGTAACGACGGTGATCCACGGCAGTCCCTGCGCCCGCTTCATGATCCGGTCTAAAAACTGCACATCGACCTCCGCAAAACCCTCGACGAGAATATCTGCCGTCAGGTCTGTATCCGGATCACCCGCCATCGGTTTTTGCGCCCCGTCATCGACCAACAGGCTGCCATATCCGATCGTTGCCGCCGGTGTTCCTGCCGCCAGTGCCAGTGTGCGTGCGCTGCCTGCGAGCAGCAGTGTCGCACCCAGATCACAGGACACGCCACCGGCTGGCTGCGGCTGCTCCACATGTTCACCGGATTCCAGCTCGTTTAGTGACCGCAGCGCGCCGTGTTCCCGCTCCCACGCATCCAGCTCTATAAGCGTAACGCCTGCTTCGGGCAACTCCCGAAGCAGGCGTTTCAACTCACCATCTGCCGCCTCGCTCGCGCGGTAGCAGACAAATTCAATACTTTTTACGGACTGGAACAGTTTTTCTGCCCCTGTTAGCATGTCTCCGGTTCTGGATAGTCCACGCCGAACGTGTCTACCGTGACTTTTGCCATCTTCTGCTCCTCCATCGGGCGGTCAGAATAGTCGGTGTTGACATGTGCGATCTTATCCACGACCTCGAGTCCCTCTACGAGCTTGCCGAATGCCGCATATGCACCGTCTAAGTGCGGGCTTGTCTCATGCATGATGAAGAACTGGCTGCCTGCGGAATCCGGAATCATGGTACGTGCCATAGATAATACGCCCGGTGTGTGCTTTAAGTCGTTCTTGAAGCCGTTCTGTGAAAATTCACCCTTGATTGAATATCCGGGACCGCCCATTCCTGTGCCGTCCGGATCGCCGCCCTGGATCATAAATCCGGGGATCACGCGGTGGAAAATCACACCGTCATAGTAGCCCTTGTTGATCAGGCTGATAAAGTTATTAACTGTATTCGGCGCGATCTCGGGGTAGAGCTCTGCCTTCATGATGTCGCCGTTTGCCATCTCGATCGTAACGATCGGGTTCTGATTTGCCATTGTTTTTCTCCTTTTTATTCAATTTATCCAGAAATTACTGCTCGTCTAAGGTTACAGTCATCTTGTCCAGATGCCAGATGTCATCCACATACTCCTGAATGGTACGGTCTGATGAGAATTTTCCTGCGTGTGCGGTGTTGAGCATCGCTTTTCTCGCCCATGACTTCTCATCCGCATACATCTCGGAGATCTTCTTCTGTGCCTCGGCATAAGAGCGGAAATCAGCCAGTGTAAAGTAGGTATCCGCATACTGTGTGCACTGTGTATTTAACAGTGAGTTATACAGATCGCGGAACAGCTCGGTATCATTCTGTGAATAGAAACCGTTGATCAGCTGCATCAATACCTGACGGATCTGCGGATCATTGTTGAAAATCTGCATCGGATCATAGTCTCTGGCTTTCTCATGCGCAATAACCTCATCGGCACTCATACCAAAGATCACGATGTTGTCCTCGCCGACTTCCTCTACCATCTCCACGTTTGCACCGTCCATCGTTCCGATCGTGATCGCACCGTTTAACATATACTTCATATTTCCGGTACCGGATGCCTCTTTACTTGCAGTAGAGATCTGCTCAGATACATCCGCACCCGAGGTGATGATCTCGGCATTGGATACACAGTAGTCCTCGATAAATACGACCTTGATCTTGCCGTTGATGGAAGCATCGTTGTTGATGACATCTGCGACGTTGTTGATCAGCTTGATCGTGAGCTTTGCATTCTTGTATCCGGCTGCTGCCTTTGCACCAAAGATAAAGGTTCTCGGATAGAACTCCATATCGGGATGCTCCTTGATCTCATTATAGAGATACATCACATGTAAAATATTCATCAACTGGCGCTTGTACTCATGCAGACGCTTTGTCTGGCAGTCAAAGATCGAACGGGGATTGACCTCGATGCCGTTGTGCTCTTTGATGTATTTTGCAAGACGCAGCTTGTTCTGGTATTTGATATTCATAAACTCTGCCTGAGCCTTCTCATCATCCACATAGACAGCCAGTTTCTCCAGATGGCTCAGGTCGGTGATCCAGTCGTTTCCGATATGATTGCTGATCCAGTCTGCGAGCAGCGGATTCGCATGCAGCAGGAAACGTCTCTGGGTGATACCGTTCGTCTTGTTGTTGAACTTCTCGGGGAACATCTGGTAGAACTCCTTCAGTTCCTGATTCTTTAAGATCTCTGTGTGCAGTCTCGCTACACCGTTGACAGAGTATCCGGCAGCAATCGCCAGATGTGCCATCTTTACTTTACCGTCGTATACGATCGCCATTTTCTCGACCATATGCTGATCGCCGGGGAAGCTCGCCTGAATCTGTAAAATAAAGCGGCGGTTAATCTCCTCCACGATCTGGTAAATACGGGGCAGCAGGCGTGAGAAGATCTCGATCGGCCACTTCTCCAGTGCCTCGGACATGATCGTATGGTTCGTGTATGCGCAGGTCTTTGTCGTGATGTTCCATGCGTCGTTCCACTCCAGATTGTACTCATCCAGCAAAATACGCATCAGCTCTGCGACTGCTACGGTCGGATGGGTATCATTCATCTGGAATGTTACCTTTTTCGGCAGATCGTGAATATCATCATGGTTTTTCATGAATTTCTCGATCGCACGCTGTACACTGGCAGATACGAAGAAATACTGCTGGCGCAGTCTCAGCTCCTTGCCCTGTACATGGTTGTCATTCGGATACAGTACATCTACAAGGTTGCGTGCCAGATTCTCCTGCTCCACAGCCTTGTAATAATCACCTTTGTCAAAGGAATCGAGTTTGAAACATTCAACCGGCTGTGCATCCCAGATCATCAGTGTGTTGACGACATTGTTATTATAACCGATGATCGGCATATCATAAGGAATCGCCGTCACTGCCTGATAATTTTCATGAATGAACTTCGTTTTTCCGGTTGCCTGATCATACTCGGCACGCACATAGCCGCCAAACTTGACCGTATAGGCATATTCCGGTCTGCGCAATTCGAACGGATAGCCGTCCTTTAACCAGTTGTCCGGCTCCTCAACCTGATAGCCGTCCTTGATCTTCTGACGGAACATACCATAACGGTATCTGATACCACAGCCATACGCCGGATAGCCCAGCGTAGACAGTGATTCCATAAAACAGGCAGCCAGACGTCCCAGACCACCGTTGCCGAGTGCAGGATCACGCTCCTGATCCTCGATCACGTTGATATCCAGTCCCAGCTCCTCAAGTGCTTCTTTTACTTCATTATAAGCAGTCAGGTTGATCAGGTTATTGCCGAGTGCACGTCCTACGAGGAACTCCATGGACATATAATACAATGTCTTGGGATCTGTCTCCTCCATCGTCTTTTGTGTTGCCAGCCACTGGTCAATGATCACTTCCTTGACTACAAAACTGACAGCCTGATAAATCTCCTGCTGACTGGCTTCTGCCAGGTTTTTACGGAACAATGTCTTGACTGTGTTCTTCACATTCTTGATAAATGTCTCTTTTTCAAAAATCTCGTTTGTCATCTGTGTCCTCCTATATGATGCGGGATGCGTCTGCTTAGGCTTGTTTCTCAACACCCAGTGTAACCTTTTCTCCGTTGATGTTCCATTCCTTCTCATAACCGCTGATCGTTCCCGCAGTCAGTCCATCACCTAAGACTTCCCCGCAGATCTGCTCGCCGTGTGAAGCAAAAATTTCTGCCACCTTGCCATCTGCAATATATGAGATATTGATGCGGTCCATCACCTCAAATCCAGCTTCCTTACGCATCGTCTGGATCTTGCTGATGATCTCGCGGACAAATCCCTCCTCGATCAGCTCCGGTGTCAGATTCGTATCAAGCACGACTGTCACGGTATTGTCACCCTCGGTCTGATAGCCCTCCATCTGGGTCATTGTGATAAGCAGGTCATCCTCGGTCAGCACAACCTCGGGAGCGACACTCTCAAGTGCCAGAACACCCTTGCTCTTTAACTCTGCCATCGCAGCGTTTCCGTCCAGTCCTGCCAGTGCCTTCTGGATCTGTCCGAGGTATTTTCCGTACTTCGGTCCCACGGTACGAAGCTGGGGCTTGAACGTGTAATCGGTGTATTTGCTCACATCATCCGTAAACTCTACCTTCTTGACATTCAGCTCGTCCTCGATGATCTCGGTATAGAACTCCGGCAGTGTTTCCGGTGCCTTTACATACATCGTGCCGATCGGCTGACGGTTTTTGATATTTGCGGAATTACGGCAGGCGCGTCCCATAACAACGATCTTTAAAACTGCCTCCATATTTTTCTCAAGGTCTGCGTCGATCCACGCCTCGTTTGCAACAGGGAAATCGCACAGATGTACGCTCTCGGGTGCGGATGCATCGATCGAGCATACGAGGTTGCGGTAAATGTCGTCTGCCATAAACGGAATCATCGGTGCCGCACATTTTGCAACTGTCACAAGGGCGGTGTACAGTGTCATATAGGCATTGATCTTGTCCTGCTCCATGCCCTTTGCCCAGAAACGCTCACGGCTGCGGCGCACATACCAGTTACTCATTTCATCCACAAAATCATCGAGTGCACGCGCTGCCTCGGGAATTCTGTAATTGTTCAGATTGTCATCCACGGACTTGATCAGCGTATTCAGCTTGGACAGCAGCCACTTATCCATAACCGGCAGCTTGTCATAGTCTAATGTATATTTTGTCGCATCGAAGTTATCAATATTCGCATACAGCACAAAGAATGCATAGGTATTCCACAGCGTACCCATAAACTTGCGCTGTCCTTCCTGTACGGCTTTGCCGTGGAAACGGTTCGGCAGCCACGGTGCACTGTTAATATAGAAGTACCAGCGGATCGCATCTGCGCCGTAGGTCTCAAGCGCGTCAAACGGATCGACCGCATTTCCCTTGGATTTACTCATTTTCTGACCGTTCTCATCCTGTACATGTCCGAGTACGATAACGTTTTCGTAAGGAGCCTTGCCAAATAATAACGTAGACTCCGCCATCAGAGAGTAGAACCAGCCACGGGTCTGATCGACTGCCTCTGAGATAAACTGTGCCGGGAACTGCTGCTCGAACAGATCCTTGTTCTCAAACGGATAGTGATGCTGTGCGAACGGCATTGCTCCGGAATCGAACCAGCAGTCGATTACTTCCGGTACACGGCGCATCGTCTTGCCACAGCACGGGCACTTGATCTCCACGGCATCGATATACGGGCGGTGCAGCTCGATCTTTGCTGCCTCCGGATCGCCGGACAGCTCTGCGAGCTCTGCTCTGCTGCCGACAGAAATCTGATGTCCGCAGTCCTCACACTCCCAGATATTGAGCGGAGTTCCCCAGTAACGGTTACGTGAGATACCCCAGTCCTGAATATTCTCCAGCCAGTTTCCGAAACGTCCCTCACCGATCGACTCGGGAATCCAGTTGACCGTGTGGTTATTCGCTACTAACTCATCACGCACCTCTGTCATTTTGATAAACCATGACTCACGCGCATAGTAGATCAGCGGTGTGTCACAGCGCCAGCAGTGCGGGTACTCATGCTCGAACTTGGGCGCATCGAACAGCAGCCCCTTGTCCTCGAGATCCTGTAAAACCATCGGATCTGCCTTCTTTACGAATACGCCTGCATACGGTGTATTGTCTGTCAGCTCACCCTTTTCGTTGACGAGCTGTACAAACGGCAGGTCATAATTGCGTCCGACATTCGCATCATCCTCACCAAATGCGGGAGCGATGTGTACGATACCGGTACCATCTGTCATCGTTACATAGGTGTCACAGGTGATGTAAAATGCCTTTTTATGCTGCTTTTCAATGATTTCGTTTGCAAAATCAAATAACGGCTCATACTCCTTGCGCTCAAGATCGCTTCCTTTATAAGTCTCAAGCACTTCATATGCCTTCTGACCTTCCTCTGCGAGTGAGCCGAGCACCTTATCAAGCAGCGCCTCTGCCATATAATAGGTATAGCCGTCAACCGCCTTTACCTTGCAGTATACTTCATCCGGATTCACGCACAGCGCCACGTTACTCGGCAGTGTCCACGGTGTGGTCGTCCATGCGAGGAAATAAGCGTCCTCACCGACTACCTTAAAGCGCACAACTGCGGAGCGCTCCTTGACCGTCTTATATCCCTGAGCGACCTCCTGTGAGGATAACGGAGTTCCGCATCGCGGGCAGTACGGCACGATCTTGAAGCCCTTGTACAACAGCTTCTTGTTCCAGATCTCTTTTAATGCCCACCACTCAGACTCGATAAAATTATCATCATAGGTCACGTAGGGATTATCCATATCAGCCCAGAAACCTACGGTTCCGGAGAAATCCTCCCACATGCCTTTATATTTCCATACGGATTCCTTACATTTTTTAATGAAGGGCTCCATACCGTATTCCTCGATCTGCTCTTTTCCGTTCAGTCCGAGCAGCTTTTCTACCTCGAGCTCCACCGGCAGTCCGTGTGTATCCCAGCCTGCCTTTCGGGGTACATAATAACCCTTCATCGTGCGGTAACGGGGGATCATATCCTTGATGACACGTGTCAGCACATGTCCGATATGCGGCTTGCCGTTTGCGGTCGGAGGTCCGTCATAAAACGTATAAGTCGGTCCTTCCTTACGGTTTTCCATACTCTTTCGGAAAATATCATTGTCTTCCCAGAATTTTTCAGTTGCTTTCTCGCGCTCTACGAAATTCATATTCGTATCGACTTTGTTGTACATTTTTATATACTCCTTTCTCATACAAACATTGAAAAATTGAAAAAGCCCCTATCCTCCATTGTAGAAGGACAAGGGCTGTCGCGCCATGCTTATACCACCTTATACAAGATACTCCGGTCACCCGTCCATATCCGTTTCCCATAACGCAGGAACCACCGTCAGAACCTACTTGCACCGATATCAATGCGTTCAGCCTGCTGCTCAGAAGTGATATTCAGCGCCCACGTACTGGTACCGGTTCCCACCACTCCCGGCTCTCTGTAACGTTTCGTGAGTCCTACTGTCTCCGTCATTGCATTTCGCTATCGAGACTAATATAATCAAGAATCCGCGAAATGTCAAGGGTTCGCGCGGATTTTACCCGCATTTTACACGCGATTGTCACTGTTCACCCGTACCTCGTTCCAGTAATGATTAAAAGGTCTGCGCTTTCCCATCATTCAGATAATTCATAAAATCACTGGGATCATCCGTGTAATCCTGCCACTCCTCGGCTCCGCCAGGATCCTGCTGCCCGCCGCCATCGATAAACTGCTCAAACGGCAGCGTCGTGGAATAGTCCCATGTCGAGGTGTTGATGCCAACGACATAGAGCAGCACGATTGTGATGATCGTCAGTATGACAGATACCACAGATGTAATGATTCCCGCAACCGCAAATCCCCCACTGCCAACTCTGCGGTTCAGATGTACAATCGCAAATATAACCGAAAGGATCGCCAGCGGAATATTCAGGCATGTACAAAAGAGTACCAGCGATAAAATACCGAGTATCATCGATGCGATCCCGAAGCCGTTGCCAGGCTGGGAATTCTGCTGATACGGCGCTCCCTGCCATGTGTTATTCTGCTGGTAACTGCCACCCGCACCCTGTGTATAAGTGCCCTGTGTGTAGGTACCATGCGGCGGGACGTCCCTCCACGGGGTATCCTGCTGATAGGTGCCCTCTTTGCGCGGTTGCTGCTGTTGATCCTGCTGTTGCTGTTGTTGTCCAACCGCTCCGAATGTATCTGTATCGTATCCCGGCTGATCAGAGCCGTACTGTTTTTCATCCATACAAACCGTTCCTCCCGTCTGTCGCATTTCATTATTTTTTATTATACACTATCCGGCATACGATTACAATTCTGTGATCGCGTAATCGCTGTGATCTTTTCTCCTTCCCTGACAAGCCTCCTTTTGACAAGTCAGCTGTCTTGTCGCTTGACGCTTTTCCAAAATAAGTCTATACTGTATCTAATTATCCAAGAAAGGGGTGTCGGGCGCTGCCTGACAAAAAGATTATGAGTACCTTAAAATTATCTCTGCTCACCGATCTGTACGAGCTGACTATGATGCAGGGCTACTTCAAAAACAAAAACCGTGATATTGTTGTGTTTGATGCATTTTACCGCAACAATCCCTGTGGTGGCGGCTATTCCGTGTGCGCAGGTCTCGATCAGTTGATCGATTATGTAAAACGGCTGCAATTTGACGAGGACGATATTGCCTATCTTCGTTCCTTAAAGATATTTGATGAAGATTTCCTCTCTTACCTGAAGGATTTCCGTTTCAGCGGCGACATCTATGCGATCCCCGAGGGCACACTGATCTTCCCGCGCGAGCCGCTCGTCAAGATCATTGCGCCGATCATGGAAGCACAGCTCATGGAGACCGCGATTCTCAATATTATCAACCACCAGTGCCTGATCGCCACCAAAGCAGCGCGTGTCTGCTATGCGGCAAAGGGTGACGGTGTCATGGAATTCGGTCTGCGCCGTGCGCAGGGTCCCGATGCCGGTACTTACGGTGCGAGAGCCGCAGTCATCGGCGGCTGCAAGGGCACTTCAAACGTGCTCGCCGGACAGATGTTTGACATTCCAGTACTCGGCACACACGCACATAGCTGGATCATGAGTTTTCCGGATGAATATACCGCTTTCAAGGCTTATGCCGATCTGTATCCGAATGCATGTATTCTGCTCGTAGATACGTATGACACCTTAAAGTCCGGTATGCCCAACGCGATCCGCGTATTTAAGGAAATGCGCGAGGCAGGCATTCCGCTGACCTACTACGGCATCCGCATGGACAGCGGCGATCTCGCTTATCTGTCCAAGAAAGTGCGCAAAATGCTCGACGATGCCGGATTTCCGGATGCGGTGATCTCCGCTTCGAATGATCTGGACGAATATCTGATCGAGTCCCTGAAGCTGCAGGGTGCGACGATCACCTCATGGGGTGTCGGCACGAACCTGATCACCTCCAAGGACAATCCCGCTTTCGGCGGTGTCTACAAGCTGGCAGCGATCCAGACAAAGGACGGCAGCTTTGCACCGAAGATCAAGCTGTCCGAGAACTCCGAGAAGGTGACAAACCCCGGAAACAAGACCGTCTATCGTATTTATGACAACGATACCGGCAAGATCCGTGCCGATCTGATCTGTCTGGCTGACGAGGTCTTTGATCCGCACGAGGACATGCTGCTGTTTGATCCGAATGAACCGTGGAAAAAGACACGTATCGCAGGAGACAGCTACACGCTGCGCGAGCTGCTCGTTCCGGTATTCAAAAACGGCGAATGCATCTACGAGTCGCCGGATACAATGACGATCCGCTCCATCTGCGAAAAGGAAAAGGATACGATCTGGGATGAGACCAAGCGTTTTGTCAATCCCGCGAAGATCTATGTGGATCTGTCGGACAAGCTGTATAAGCTCAAGAATCAGATTCTGAATGAGATGCATCAGGCATAAAGTACTAAAAAATTATGACCCACAAGATAGACAGACCGGTTATCATGCAAGCATAATAAAAAGATCGCCGGAAAATGATTTCGGCGATCTTCTTTTATTCCGTAGTTTAATTGAATCCCACAATCTTCTGCGTCAGCTTATACGCTGCCACAGAGAGCTTGCGTCCTCCCCTGCCCGGCAGATTCATCGTATTTCCCATGATACCGTTGCGCAGATGGTGGAACAGGCGGATATCATAATGCTTGATATATTTCCACAACTCCCGCTTTTTCTCCAGATTTTCCTCTGTGCCTGAGCGCAGCAACAGCACCGTCGATACGACCGTAATGATCTCCAGATAGTTGAACATATACTTGCGCAGCCGCTTATTGGAGATTTTCCACAAATCATAGTCCTCAACCATGATCTTATTCACCTTGATCTGCTGGTCGATGCGGCCGATCATCACTTCCTCGTTGACCGACTGATCCTCACGGCCGATATAGTAATGATAGAGATCCACATCCATATAATACATCTTCTTCACATACGGCAGCGGATGATACACATAGATATTATCCACATAAAACGTGTGTTTCGGCAGCTCCAGCTTGCACTTGCGCAGCATCTCGGTACGATAGATCACCGAATGCATCAGCAGGTAATGTCCCTTTGTGATCAGCTTGACATCGTTCCAGCCAAAGGTCTGGTCTACCGGGAACATAGAAGTATAACGCATCACCTTTTTATGCTTGGCACCGACCTTGTCATACACAAAATTCGCGATAAACAGATCGACCGTATCATCTCCTCCGGCGAGCTCGCGCAGCTTGTCGAGCACCTGCAAAAATGCATCCTCATCCACCCAGTCATCACTGTCCACGACCTTATAATACAGTCCGGTCGCATGCTGAATCCCGGCATTGACCGCAGACCCGTGTCCACCGTTCTCCTGATGAATCGCGCGGATGATCGTCGGGTAACGCTTGGCATAGGAATCGGCGATCTCCGGTGTCGCATCCTTTGATCCGTCGTCCACAATCAATATCTCTACATCCTCACCGCCGGTCAGCAGCGTGCGGATGCAATGCTCCATGTAATCCTGTGAATTGTAACAGGGTATTGCTATCGATAATAACTTCATCTCTCTTCCATGATCCTTTCTGCCAGATCTAACGCCTTGCGCGCCATGGCATCCATATTATAATATTTGTACTCCGCCAGACGGCCCAGCAGATAAAAATGATCCAGATGCGCAGTCAATGCGCGGTATTTTTCATACAATGCCTCATTCTCAGCATTCAATATCGCATAGTAAGGAATCTCTCCCTGCGCTCCGGTATAGGCAAACGGATACTCCCGCACGATCGTCGTGCCGTCACAGCCCTGCTGCCCCGTCAAATATTGAAACTCCGTAATACGTGTAAAGTCTTCACTCACCGTATAATTTACCACAGAATGTCCGTCCTGGAAGTCCGGTTGATCCAGATGCTCAAAATCAAACCGCAGCGACCGGTATGGCAGCCTTCCGAACCGGCAGCCAAACAGCTCATCCAGCGCACCCGTATAGATCACAGTACCGTCAAACGGTTCACCGTCCAGAAGAATACCGTCCTCCGTGATCGCGAGCCGCTCAGATGCCTCCACGCCGAGCACGACATCGATCTTTTCATGGTCGAGCATCCGCTCAAACATCGGTGTAAAACCATGCAGCGGCACACCCTGATAGCGGTCCTGAAAATAGCGGTTATCCCGTGAAATGAGCACCGGCACACGACCGGTCACCTCCGGCGAAATCTCCTCCGGTGTCTGTCCCCACTGCTTCATTGTATATTTCAAAAATACATTTTCGTATACATACTGTGCAATCTCACGGATCTGCGGATCTTCACTCTTTTTGAGCTCCATGATCGGCACACGGCTGCCCTCGCCGTAAGCAGCAATCAGCTTTTGCTCCAGCTCCTGTGCCTTCTGCTCACCGTACACCAGATGGAGCGTATTCAGGTTAAACGGTATCGGGATCAGTGATCCGTCAACCTTTGCCACGACCTGATGCCCCTGCGGATACATGTACCATTCGGTAAAGCGTGACAGATATTCATACACACCCTCGTCATTCGTATGGAAAATGTGCGGTCCGTAGGTATGGATCAGCACACCGTAATCATCCGCTTTGTCATAGCAGTTGCCGCCAATGTGATCTCTCTGCTCCAAAACCAGCACCCGGCAGTTTCCTTTCTCTGCCAGCTCCCTTGCAGCGACCGCCCCGGCAATGCCGGCGCCTATTACAATTACATCATACTTCATATGTTCTTCCCCTTATTCGTAATTCACTACACCAGTGTCTCCTATTATCCATTGCCCGCCCGGAAAAGTCAAGCGACTTGTACCTTTTGCCCGGCAGGTTTTCCCTGCGAGATCATGAGTCCGATCAGAATGCAGACCGAACCGATCACGGAAAACACCGTCATTTTCTCATGCAGTACAAACATCGACAGAACGACCGTTACGATCGGCGACACGTAAATATACAAGCTCGTCTTGACCGCACCGATCCATCCGGTTGCCAGATTCCACAGAAAAAATCCGAGCGCGCTCGCACACAGCCCTAAAAACAGCAGGTTTGCGATCACTGTCGGCTCCCGGAAGGCGCTCAGGTTCCAGCCGTCCTCCTCGTACAACAGCACCGGCAGCAGCAGGATCACGCCGTAAAAATAGATCCGCCGCGTCACCGCAACGATCGGATAGTCCCACTCGCTGATCTTTTTCACGATCGCCGAATACGCGCCCCACGAGATCATCGCCAGAAATGCCAGAAAATCGCCAAACGGATTCAGATGAAAGCTCTGTTTGCCGCTCACACTGACCATGATCACGCCCGCGATCGCAATCACAAATCCGATATAGAAATTTTTGCCCTGTTTTTCCTTAAAAAAGAGCCCTACCATGACTGCCACGAAAAACGGCGCACATGCCACAATGATGCCTACATTCGACGCATAGGTCATCGTCAGCGCCGTGTTTTCCAATAAAAAATACAGCACCAGCCCCGTCAGTCCGGCACCGGCAAAGGCGAGCTCCCGCCGTCTGTCCCCGAGCCGCAGCGGATGCGGATCGATCACAAACAGTGCGATCACCGCGAGCAGCATCCTTATAAATAAGATCTCGACTGGCTGAAAATAGTTCAGCAATACTTTTGTCGATACAAACGTCGCACCCCACATGATCTGTGTTCCACATGCGAGGATATGTCCCAATAGCTGTTTATTCATCGTTTTCATTCGTATTCCTCGGTTACATCTGTTATCGTGCCTGCACACACATTTTTTACAACTGCCATTATAGCATCTGCGGAACAAAAATCAACTATCCGTATTTCTTTCCGTCCATTTCCGTGTCACAAATGTTTACATAATGTTCATAATTACCTCATACGGATTTCATAATTGACGGCTAATATTGAATCATACAAAGGAACAAACAGTTAGTTACTTCCCATATTTTCTTTTTCATAATGTAAAGGGGCGATGCATCAGCGCATCGCCCTCCTCTTTTTATCTGTCAGTTACGGTTCCTCTAAAAATTTCTCCTGACCGATCCGGATATTCATATAGCGCGCATAGGCGGCATACGCCGCAGGGATCGCATAGGTTCGTTCGGAATCCACCGGCTCGACAAACAAAAGCCCGCTGTCCGAAACCTCCTCCACCAGAATTGCATAGCCGCTCATCCGCCATTCCACATGCGAGAAAATGTGTTTTGCCTCCGGCAGCTTCTGCAGCCGTATCGGCGACAATCCACGCTGCTTTACCGCATCCAGAATCTCCCGCTCCGTCGGCGTGCCCTCCAGATACGGCAGCTCATACATTCCAGCGAGCAGCCCCTTTTCGGGGCGTTTTTGCAGCAATACCCGGTCACCATCCCGCACGACGAGCACCGTCTTGTACTCAATGCGCCGCGCCTTCGGCTTTGCCTTGACCGGAAGTGCTGCAACCCTGCCGTGTGCATGTGCCAGACACAGTTTCTCCCACGGACACTGTTCACAGAACGGTGCGCCGTTCGGCACGCAGACCGTCGCGCCCAGCTCCATCATCGCCTGCGTGAACATCCCCGCCTGCTGCACTGGAATGACCGGCTGCAATGCCTGCTCTACCCGCGTCTTTACCGACTGTTTTGCGATATCCGAGTCATCCTCCGCCGCGCGCATCAGAATCCGCAGCACATTTCCGTCCACTGCTGCCGCCGGCCGCCCATACGCGATCGAGGTGATCGCCGCCGCCGTATAGTGCCCGATTCCCTTGAGCTTTAACAGTTCCTCATACTCTGCCGGAATGACACCGCCGTAATCACTCATGATCGTCTGTGCCGCCGTCTGCATGTTGCGCACCCGATTGTAATAGCCGAGTCCCTCCCACAGCTTGAGCAGGCGCTCCTCCCCGCACTCCGCCAGCGCGCGGACATCCGGCAGTGCCTCCGTGAAACGTGCATAGAACGGCTTGACCGCCTCCACGCGCGTCTGCTGTAGCATAATCTCCGATACCCACACGTGATACGGTGTCGGATCGCTGCGCCACGGCAGTTCCCTCGCATGTGACGGATACCATTCCAGCAATGGCTGTACCAGTTGTCCCAAATCATAAGTTTCCAGCATGTGTTTTTTCTCCGTTTTCATTTCTATCTGACATTTCTATCTAACATTTCTATCTGATTGCCGTTCCTGTTTCCGGTCTACAAAAAGGGCTGTGGAATCAACCACAGCCCCTGTATCACTCAAAGTCTATCTACTCTGAACTGATTATTTGTTCTGGAAAGGAACAACCTTTAACTTCTTCTCGGGATCTTTCTCTAAGAAGTTGCCCATTCCTGCCTTCTGATCCTCTGTCTCGAAGCAGCTTCCGAACAGCTTCTCCTCAATCACGATCGCATCATCCATCTTTGCATCCAGACCATCGTTGATCGCTTTCTTGCATGCACGTACAGCGATCGGAGCGTTTGCTGCGATGATAGAAGCGAGCTTCTTAGCTGCGGGCATCAGTTCCTCTGCGGGATATACATTGTTTACGAGACCAATTCTGTAAGCCTCATCAGCCTTGATGTTGCGTGCGCTGTAGATCATCTCTTTTGCCTTGCCTACACCAACGACTCTTGCCAGTCTCTGTGTGCCGCCGAATCCGGGTGTGATTCCAAGACCTACCTCAGGCTGTCCGAAGATTGCATTGTCAGAGCAGATACGGATATCACAGCTCATAGCGATCTCACAGCCGCCGCCTAATGCAAATCCGTTGATTGCACAGATCACGGGAACCGGTAAAGTCTCCAGCTTGCGGAATACGTCGTTACCCTTCTTACCGAACGCCTCGCCCTCAGCCTTTGTCAGTGTGCTCATCTCTCCGATGTCTGCGCCTGCTACAAATGACTTGAATGCGTTGCCCTTCTTGTCAGCGCCGCCTGTCAGGATGACTGCACGGATATCAGCGTTTGCATTGATCTCGTCCAGCGCTGCATCCAGCTCGTTTAATGTCTCGCTGTTTAATGCATTCAGTGCTGCGGGTCTGGTAATTGTAAGGACCGCAATCGCGCCTTCAACTTCTAATGTTAAATTGTTCATTGATTTACCCTCCTGTGGTTAATGTTCACGTTGCAGCGGTCTTTGACCGTCACATCAGCTTTTATCTTAATGTACCATTTTGTGAAAGATTTGTCAATGTCGGAACAGCTTTTGCAACTGGGTAATTGCGCGCTCCTTCAACATACATTTGCCGTGCTCCCGTATGTATGCGATCTGCATCTCATTGGCACTCGCCGCCTCGAGAAATTCCATCGATGCGGACACGACCCGGCAGAGCTGCTTGATGTCCATGCCGCCCTTTTGCAAAACAAGTCCGTAGATGCCGTCGTCCTCAAGATAGTAGAGCGAGCTGTCAAGACCGAGCTCCTCCTCGATCCCCGGCGACACATTTCTACAAAACGCGCCCAGATCTTCCATTCCGTGAAATTCGAGCAGATAAGCCTCCTGCTCTGCCTGACCGGCAGTTTCTTTGTCGTCTGTGTCGTCCGGCTGATCCTTCGCCTTCTCGTTGACCGCATCCGACAAGTTGCTCATCGCAGAGCGTAAGCCCTCCAGCAGCTCCATAAAGTTGCTGCCTGCCTGCTTTTCCGAGAATGTCAGCGCCAGCTTATTTTCCGGCAGCGCCGCTACCTGAATGGTCAGAGGTCCTCCTTGCACCCGGAAACCGACCTCCTGCTCTGCCTGTGAGAGCATCTTGCGCAAAAACTCCTCCGTGCGTCCACTGTTTGACATAAAATCATCCATATCCAGCCCGTTTTCCATCAATTCATCCTGCGAAACGATGCAACGGACCGTATCCGTGCTGATCCGTTTAAATCTCATTTGTAATCACCTCGATGTCATACTTCCCGATCATCTGTAACTATTTTCTGCCGTCCATCCCCTTTTTCGAATTTACTCGCCATATTGAGAATAAATTCTGCATTGGACGGTCTTGCGTTCTCCTCATCATAACGGAAGGTATAATGCTGGTACAACTGCACGATATTTGCCTTGACAAACACACTCTCGATCGCCCATCTCATCGCGCGTTCAATGCGTGCCTCTGTCGTATTCCACCGCTTTGCTATTTCCGGATAAAGCCAGCTCGATACATGGATGGTCGTATCCTTGCGCTCCACACAAAGCACGATCGCATCGAGCAGATAACGGAACCCGAGCATCTTATGCCGGAATCCCATCTCCTCCAGTTCTGTCTGCACCTGCCGCCGGAGCGCATAGGTATCCAGCTCCTCACGGATCTGTGCGATCACCGTACCGGTCTCGTCCGCCGGCTCCGCAAAAAAGCGGTACGGGTACAGTTTTTCAACCATTTGCAATACATATGCAGGTGAATATGTCTGGTTGAGCTTCTGGCACACCAGATCCACGCCGTTCATCCGCATATAGCCGAGCGTTGCCCTTGAAGTTGTATAAGTGGACAATATGATCAACGGTTTTTCTTCCGGTGGATTGTTGATCTCGTCCAACAGGCTGATGCCGTCGCCCTCTGTCAGTTCCATCTCCATGATGACGACATCTGCGCCCTGTGTGCGTAAATAATCGACCGCCGGTGTCTGCTGATCTGTGTCGAATACAAGTTCCATGTCCGGCATACGTGACACCGCCTCGCGATATACTTCGCGGGTATGTACATCCGGTTCTATAAGCATAATTCTGATCCGATCTTTCATCGCCATTTCACCCTTCTGCGCATCCTGAACAGATCTTAGTTATCCGAATCGTCATCATCATCGTCATCCAGTTCTGTCATAAACTCACGTGATGATACCCGGTTGGAACGGCGTGACTCCTCGATCAGATCCGACAACTGATCCTTGACACGCTCAGAATTTTTGATATTGGTAATATCGAAATTCTTCATCGTCTTGTCTACGGAATTGCATCTGATCGTGCCAAGTCCGAATATCCGCTGAAACAGGCTGCGCTTCAACGAAATATCCAGAATACGGTACAGACGCACCTCATCGTCATTCTGATTAAAAAATCCGGTCTTGATCACCAGCTTATCAGTGCTCAGCTCATATTTTGTAAATGTCCACGGCAGACCGCACCAGATACGTTTGCGGTCCTTCCATACTAAATTCTGTTCCATAGCGATTCTCCTTTTCCTGTTCATCCCTGTTTGGTTCATCATACCACATTTGTGCTACATCCGCCAGTCTGTTCTCGCAGAAATCCCCTGCCAGTTCCTGTCAACGGCTGCTGCTCACCCGTACCGCATTCCTGCTGCCTGCCAGCCGCCTAGACAAACTCACCCTTGAGACTGCGCGAAAACAATCCCTCCAACGCGGTGTCCGGTGCGAGCCCTTCATACAGAATCTCATAGACCATCACGCAGATCGGCAGATCGACATGATAGCGCTCTCCGAGTGCAACCAGCGCCTTTACGGTATAATACCCTTCTGCCAGCTTGTCATAGGACTCCTTTTTGATAAAGCGCTCTCCAAACATCCGGTTGTGGCTGTGCGCCGAGAACAGCGTCGCCTCATAATCTCCCAGATGGCACAGTCCGTAAGCCGACAGCTCATTTCCACCCATCGCCTTGATGAGTCTTGCGATCTCACGCGGTCCGCGCGCCATCAGCGGTCCTTTCAGTGAAGAACGACCCACGCCGTCCAGCATACCCGCCGCGATTCCGATCACATTTTTGGCTGCGCCGCCGATCTCATTCCCGATCAGATCCATCCCATAATAGAAACGGATCAGATCGCTCGAAAACTGTTCCACAAGCATCTGCTTCGTCGCATCGTGGCTGCTGTCAATCACCATGCAGTTCGGCACGCCGCGGTAAAACTCCTCCACATGCCCCGGCCCCAGCCATACAGCGATACGGTTGGAGGCATCGATATTGTCCTCCATGATCTGTGAGAGCCTGCGTCCGGTGCTGATCTCGATACCCTTCATACACAGCACAAACGTCTTGTAGCGCAGATCATACGGCTCCAAAGTCTCACACAACGCCTGTAGATTCTGTGAACTGATCGAGATCACGATCACCTCTGCCTGCGTGACGCAGGACAAATCATTCGTCAGTTCCAACGTCTCCGGCAGTGTCACATACTCGTTGCTCCGCTCCTCCATCAAACGCTGCATATTTTTTGATCCGGCTCTGCCATAGAGCGTTACCTCATGCCCGATATGATTCAAATACCAGGCAATAAACGTCCCCCAGCGTCCGCATCCAATTACTGTTATTTTCATATTTAATTCTTCCTATTTCCAACCTTATGATAAATCGCAACCTGACACAGCGATCAGGTGTGCCACCGCAAGTCTGAGCTGCTGCAAGGTCAGCGTACCGGCCGCCAGCTCCTCCTTGAGATTCTCGTGGTCTCCCGTGACGCCGGGCATAACCAGATCGTTTCCGGCGCGCATACAACCGGCTGCTGTACAGTCATCACCCTGCAGGGTCGTCGCCCAGTCTGTCATAATGACACCCTTATAGCGCCACTCGTCACGCACAACACTCATACACAGATCATAATTATTCGCCGCATGCACGCCGTTGATCAGATTGTAGCTGGTCATAATCGCCTTCGGCAGTGCCTCCCTGACCGCAATCTCAAAACCTGTCAGATAGATTTCGCGCAGCGCACGCTCAGACACGATACTGTCTGAGCCTGTCCGGTTGTCCTCCTGATTATTACATGCAAAATGCTTGATCGTCGTACCGAGATCTCCCTGCTTTTGCACACCGGCTGTGATCGCGGCAGCAAACTTTCCGGACAGCAGCGGATCTTCTGAATAATACTCAAAATTGCGCCCACAGAGCGGATTTCTGTGAATATTCATACCGGGAGCCAGCCACAGATCGACTGAAAACAGCCGCATTTCCTCTGCCACAGCCTCTCCGACCGCGGTGAGCAGATCCACATCCCAGCTCTGCGCCAGCTGCATGCCTGCCGGAAATGCCGTGCAGAACTGATAATGCGCCTCGCCCTGTACCGGCTGCGTCGGACGGTAAAGATAGCCGTCCTCCATGCTCGCCTCCACCGGAAGCAGCTGAGGTCTGCCATCAACTGCATAATATTTTTTCGTCAGCCTCAGTCCCGCCGGTCCATCCGCAAGCACCAGGCGCGGAATGCCCTGTTCCACCGCACAATCGCTCGTCTGTGCCGCAGAACCTGGTACACTGCTGCCCGCAGCGCCCAATATGCCGCCGCCCTGCGCAAATCCCGGATCACCTGTCACCAGAGAAATCAACTGTTCCTCGGACAAGGTCTCTACCTTCTGCATGACTCTCGGATCGACCCGTTGCGCCTCCTTGCCATAATGCACGCTTCGTCTCGTAAATAACATCTGCGTCGGCACAACGATCGCCGGATGTCTGTATACACGCGCATGCCACTCCGCACGCCGTTTGAGCACGCTCTCCTGCGGACACTCCAGCTCCTCCAGCGGCTCCTGTAACGGACAGATATTGCCCGTTTTTTTCAATAAAATATTGCGCGTAAGCTCTACGGATGCCGCAAACTGCGCATTTTGCAGGCTGTCACCCATGAACAGACCATAAGTACCGCAATCCAGCAGCCAGCCGGGTGCCTTTGTGCTGTAAGATGCAAGCATCTGAATAGATGCAAAAATCTCTACATCCTGTGATTTTCCGGGGAGCAGCTCATCGGACTTGGCAAATCCGACGAGCCTGCGGTATTCCTTCGTCATATTTTTCTGCGGACAGGATGCATAGATCTGGACGACCTCACGACCGGGGCGTGTTCCGGTATTTGTGACCTCCACGACCAGACGGAGCGCCGTATGTCTGGTGTCATAGCGGATAAAGCTGACATTTACCATGCGGAGCGCAAATGTCGTATAGGATAAGCCATAGCCGAATCCGTAGCGCACAGGCACCTCAAAGGTATCAAAATAACGGTAGCCGACATAGATGCCTTCATTGTAATATTCCTTAGAAACGTCTCCGCTCCGGTGGGAAAACGTCTGCGCATTCGGATAATCCTCGTAGTGGTACGCCCAACTGTCTGTCAGATGTCCGCTCGGTGTGACTGCACCGCTCAATACATCCGCCAGCGCATTTCCCGCCTCCATGCCAGGCTGTCCCATATAGATCAAGCCTTTGATCTGCGAAAATTCATCGATAAATGACAGGTCGATCAGCCCACCCGAATTGATGACAACGATCACCCGTTCCTGTTGTTCGCACAACAGACGCAGCGCCTCGTGTTCTTCTTCGCTCAACAGATAATCACCCGGACGCAGTTCTCTGTCCTTTGCCTCCCCTGCAATCCGCGCAATCACATAGATCGCCGCATCTGCCTCCACGGGCTGCGGCAGATCGCCCGCCGGCAGGTCAAACGGATGACTGGTATATGATACAAATACCGGGTCAGCCTCCCCCTGTGCCTTTCTCGCATCCACATCCTGCCAGATCTCATCTCGCCAGTTTTCACGCGCTGTCCGGTAATGCTTTCGATACGCCTCTATCCAATCCTCATTTACGATCTGAAAACCAGCATTTTTCAATCCCTGCCATACATTCACAGTCTCCCGGCAGTTGACATCCCCTGAGCCGGTGCCTCCCTTGATCGTCCCAAGCGCGCCTGCTCCGTAAAGTGCGATCGACGCATCCTTCGCAAGCGGCAATACCTCATCCTCGTTTTTCAACAGCACCATTCCGTCTGCTGCCGCCCGCCTTGCCAACGCGCGGTGCTTCACCTCATATTCCTGTTCCTCCAGACCGGTTGTTCCCGGAAGTGTATCGTTTCCGGAAGTTTTCAAATCCATCTCCTGTGTAGCCATCAGTTCTGTGCTCCTTCCTGCAAAATAAAACCCCAAATAATCATCGAGTGATTTTGAAACCACTCCATCTGGTGATATTTTAATATAGACACGCCTTACTTTCAAGTTCGACGTTCATTTTTTCTCCATTTACACTAATTGACGGCTTGCCTTTTTTTGTTTATACTTATAATAATTGGGTTTTTTGAGGAGGCAGATTATGCAGGTAATAAAAATACAAAAGGGCAAACCGGTCGCACGCCGTCAGGAGAAGGTCATGGAATGGTATCTCATCCAGACCGGTTCGGTGACGCGGCACTACAATTTCGCTGAACTTACACTCGGTGCAAACGCAATTATCGGTATTCTGGAAAACACATGGTTTTCCTGCGACTACATCGCACGCGAGGACACGACGCTGATCGTGATTCCGTGCAAGGACTCTGACGATCTGCACACACTGCTAAAAAGTCAGGCCAGCTTCCGCCCGATCTTTTTACGCACGGCACTGGAGCAGCGCCATCAGGCGATCAGTCTGTACGCCAAACTCTGGCAGCGCGCGACGCAGCTGCACGCAACCGCGCAGCGCAGCTACAACGACTACAAAACACTCTGCGGACAACTGCTCATTCCCGAGCGCAGCTTTTACCGCATCGCACATTTCGAGGCACTCCAGCCCCAACACAAGGTGGAACGCTGGGAGATCCGCAACAGTGCGAGTCTGATGCAGGGCTATCTGCGCGACTATCTGCAGCTGATGATGAAAAATGACGATCTGTGTGTCGGAGCCATCATGGAGGCAGCCGCCCAGATGCACCGTACCGCACAGGGAATCGAGGAGATCAGCGATTATCTCATGTGCAACCGCGATGTTCTGTGGAACGATAACGAGGATGATATTTTTCATCTGTATGCATCTCTCGCTGCCAAGCTCAGCGCCCAGAATCAGGATATTTCTGCGTGCCGCACACATATGGAGGAACTGCTGTCTGTCATGAAAGAACTGAACATCTACGACCCGATGCAGCTTGAGGAGGGCGCACATGTGTGCCACAACATCGAGTCCGGCGATGTATCGACCGCCAATGACAACCTCGCACAGCGTGACTGCGTCGCAGAAATCATGTCCTTTGCCGAATATGACAAGGATGCGATCCGCGCTTTCAAGACTCTGTTACAGACTTATAAAAACCTGCCGGACCGTCTTGGCAGTGACAAGGACACCCGCGCGATCCGCAAGCGGATCAGCACACAATTTTACGAAATCTACAGCAAAGCCTTTTTCCGGTCGATGTCGACCGTTGAACGGCTCTCGCCTGTATTACAGATGTTTTTCAATTTCGGCTTTATGGATACCGAGTTGCTCGGCGAGGAGTCTACCAACTCACTGATGCGTTTCACCGAATCGCTGGGGCTGTTTCACCACACCCATGTTTTTACGATCTACGAATGGCTCAAACAGATCTATCATGGTGAAAAAAAGCCCTCCCGCAATGATTTTGATCTGGATTTCAATGCCTATTTACAGGAACAGGTACGACAGGGCGAGATCACACAGCGTCAGCAGGCACAGTTGCTCCGCGACTCTGCTGCGCAGGTGAAGTTCGAGATCTCCAACCTGTTCCAGACGACACACCGCAGTGTGTCCGGCAGACTATCTACCTTCTGTCCGATTCTGAGCGAGGATGAACTGTTCTCTCCGTTTGAAAAAATGGCGGTCACTGCCGCCCGGCTTGAACAATCGCTCAACCGCATCCGAAGCCTTGACTATTCGCTGTTATACCGGGAAGTGCTGTTTTCCGATCCCGAACACGGCATCAATCAGGAGGAACTGATGCTTGAAGTGCTGCCTGATATTATTCTGTTACCGGGTGTCGGCACACGTTCCATTACATGGCAGGAAACGAGCGGTCCCCGCACAGACACACCGGCACGTATCCTGTTTCCGATCTTTATCACCGGCGATCTCGACGATCAGATGCTACTCGCGATGGGACGCTACCGCTGGGAGATCTGCCGCCGTGTACAGGGCACGTACTGGAATGACTACCGCGTCAAATCACTGACTGCCGAATATTACGATTACCTACAGTTTTACCGCAAAAATAAGGATTTGTCCGTCGATGCCAAGGACAAGCTCAAATCAGCCCTGCAGCATGCGCGCAACAACTACCGCGAAGTATTCGTGGCTGATTATGTCAACTGGATCAAATATGAATCCCAGGGCAGCTTCCGCCTGAACAAGATCACACGTGACATTCTCGTGCGCTATTGCCCGTTTTCACGTGAGATCCGCACCGAACTGAACGGCAATCCGCTCTTCCAGAATGCGTTTAACAAGCTGGAGCTGGATAACCAGAAGAACTTAAAACGCCTTCAGGCTGTCTACCGCAAATACGAGGATGCCGGCGGAACGATCACACCGGAGCTGACGGAAAATATGAAATTCTATCAAATGTAATTCATTGGTATATAATAAAAAAGAGTCGCCCGCGACTCTTTTTTATTATCCATTATTCATTGTTCCATTTCCGGATTTCCAGCAAACCCGGCACCAGTTCACGCGCACTCGTGCGCAGGATGATCCGTCCTTTTTCGGCTGTCGCGCCGGATGGATCGCCGCCGATACCGATCGGTCTGCCATCCGCTGTTTTCCAGTCCTCAGACACCCATCCGATCGACACGCTGCCATACGGTTTGAGTGATTTGTTATCTGCAAACGCCGTCGGAATGCCCGCCTCACTCGTCTCCAGTTTCACCAGACGCTCATCGACCGCCATGACCATAGAGGTCTCCATCTCCCCGCCGTGAAAATCCCAGATATTTCCCTCTGAGATCGTCGCCTGTACATCCGGATGGGAAAATGCTCCCGATGACAGGATAAACGGCGCAATCCCAAGCTCGCTGCGCAGCTCACGGCTAAGCACCTGTATGATCGGCGCGTTGCCGCCGTGGCAGACAAGAAATGCCAGCTTTTCAAAACCGTGGTGTGCCAGACTCACCGCAATATCATAGAGCATATGATAATATGTGTCCGGCCGCAATGTGACTGATCCACAAAAATTTTTGTGTTCCGTGCTCAACCCGACAGGTATTACCGGAAAAATCAGCATCGGAAAATCTTCCTCGCCCGCTTCCACCAGCGCCTCCGTCAGATATTCACACATCGCCTCCGCGATAATGTCATCCGTACCGAGCGGGGCCTGATTGCCGTGCTGTTCCAGTGCCCCGACCGGAATCAGAACGATCGTTTCCTTTTTATCGACCGCCTCCATCTCCAGTCTGGTGAGTTCCCTATAGTTCCGGATCATGACATAATCTCCTGACGAACAAAGCTGATCTTGCACAGATTCTCATAGAGCAGGAATCCGGCAACATAATTCAGACCGATTTTCAATACATTAAACGGAATCGTTGCAAGTACAACAAAGCTGGTCAGGTCATGGATCGCAGGGTTCACCGCTGACACGATCTGAATGACACCGTCTAACGGCATCTCCATAGCCTTTGCATAGAGCGGCAATGTGATACATGCATTTACAAAGCAGGCAAAAGCCACACGCAGCGGCACGCTGACTGCCAGCGCCGTGATACCCGCTTTTCTCGTCTTGCCCATTTTCTTATAAACCAACCATACCGGCAGGACATACATCACAATACTAATGATATTTGCCAGATCGCCGACAAACATGGAACTCGTTCCGATCGTCACGAGCTTGATCAGCACCTTGATCACTTCCACGCATACCGCCGGAATCGGTCCCATCAAAAACAGTGCAACGAGTGACGGCACATCTGAGAAGTCCACTTTATAAAACGGAGGCATCATCGGAATCGCGATCTCCAGTGACATGAGAACGCCTGCCAGCGCTGCCAGCATCGCTGTCGTGATCAGTGTCTGTGTTGTCCAGATTTTCCTATTCTGTGTCTTGTTTGTGTTCATTTTCAGAACCTCCTTCAAAAAATTATTCTGAGCAGAAGTCCTAAATTCAACGAAAAAATAAAGCTCTCAAACCGAATTCCTTCGGTCTGAGAGCTATGTTTGCTGTTGGTTCTATGTACATCCGATCTGATCTGCCATCCGCAATCTGCCGATCTGTAATCCACCGGAATGCACGCACACGGTAAACATCTTCTCTCATCCAGACTATACTGTCGGTATCGGAATTCCTGTTCTATTTATCCAATAAATACAAACAAGTCACCGATTCTGCGCTGTGTCATCAGGCAACCGCCTGTAACCAGTGCTCGCGGACTATACCGCCGGTGGGGAATTACGCCCCGCCCCGAAGAATTTATTCGTTTCTGTTCATTATGATAGTAGCACCATACACGTAATGTGTCAAGATACTATTTTTTTACAATTTTTATCTATCGTAAAACGCTGTTACTCCATATTTTGCGAATGTACATTTTTGAGCAGGAACAGCACTGCCAGCATCAGCACGATCGCGATCGGCAGACAGATCCATGCATTCTGTACAAATCCCGCAATGATATAGGAAACAAACGATACGGCAGCCGCTACGATCGCATACGGCAGCTGTGTGGACACATGGTTCACGTGGTTACACTGCGCACCCGCAGATGCCATAATCGTCGTGTCGGAGATCGGTGAACAGTGGTCGCCGCATACCGCACCTGCCATACATGCAGAGATTGAAACGATCATCAGTGAATGGTTTGTATCCTGGAATACGGCTACCACGATCGGGATCAGGATACCGAACGTACCCCAGCTCGTTCCTGTCGCAAATGCGAGGAAACAGCCGATCAGGAAGATCACTGCGGGCAGGAAGTTCATAAAGCTGCCGGCACTGTTTGATACGAGTGTCGCTACGAACTCCTTTGCACCGAGTGAATCGGTCATCGCCTTTAAGGTCCATGCAAATGTAAGAATCAGGATTGCCGGAACCATCGCCTTGAAACCGTCTGCAAGACAATCCATGCACTCCTTGAAGTTCAATACCTTGCGTACCAGATATAATGCAACTGTAATGATCAGACCGAAGAAGCTGCCGAGCGCCAGTCCTACGGATGCATCACTGTTTGAGAACGCTGTGACAAAGTCTGAACCCGAGAAAAATCCACCGGTATAGATCATGCCGATCACGCAGCAGATAACCAGACAGATAATCGGGATCACCAGATCGATCACCTTACCCTTGGCATCCGGTTTCTCCTCCGCCTGAATATTCGCATACGGGCGATCGGGTGTTGTATAGATATCTCCGTTTTTCGCATTTTTCTCATGGACTGCCATAGAGCCAAACTCGACCTTCATCAGTACCATCGCTACCATCATCACAATTGTAAGAATCGCATAATAGTTATACGGGATCGCACTGACAAACAGTGCCAGACCATCCTCGCCCTCTACGAAACCGCTGACTGCCGCCGCCCATGAAGAAATAGGTGCGATGATACAGACCGGTGCGGCTGTCGCATCGATCAGATATGCCAGCTTTGCACGGGATACATTGTGCTTGTCTGTCACGGGACGCATCACGCTGCCGACGGTCAGACAGTTAAAATAATCGTCGATAAAGATCAGCATACCGAGCAGGATCGTAGCCAGCTGTGCACCGGCGCGCGTCTTAATATGATCGCCTGCCCAGCGTCCGAATGCTGCGGAACCGCCAGCCTTGTTCATGAGTGCTACCATCGTTCCAAGTAATACAAGGAAGATGAGGATACCCATATTGTAGCTGTTACACAATACGGAGATCAATCCGCCGTTAAATACATGCAATACAGTTCCTTCGAAACCAAAATCCGCATACAGCAGCGCACCGACTACGATACCGATAAATAACGAGCTGTATACCTCCTTTGTGATGAGTGCCAGTGCGATCGCTACGACCGCCGGAAGCAGTGCCCATGCTGTAGCATACACTGCCGGTTCACTCTCTCCGCCTGCATCTGCCGCACGTGTAACCATCGGAGCGATCACACACAGCAACGCAAATACAGACAGAAAACCTATGATTTGTCTTTTGTGTTGTCTCATAACTGTTCTCCTTTTTTTATTTTGATACACTTTCGTGCGTTACATAATTGAACTTATTATAGCGTATAAATATCCAAATTGCAATTTAATAAAATTATGTCTATGCAAACCACCACGATATTTCGTGCTTTTTTCTTGCAGTATAGGTATGAGTCGGTTAAAATATAGACAATGAATCATGTATATGGGAGGTTTTTGTATGGACAAGCAGGTTTTAGAAAAACAGATATTTACCAACGATGTCATCATTAGCTGGCTGCAATATTATTCGCAGAATACGAACGTAGACCTCGAGCATGTAAAAATGATCGACATCACAAAAAAGAATAAAAATGTCATTCCCACCGTAGAAGCACATAAAACGACAATGGTATTTACGAATGCCGGCGTTGATGACATCTTCTACCGTCTGTGGGATGCAGGGCTCGGCGAGTGCGAGGTGTGGTACAACGAGGGTTCCAGCCCGTCCGGACAGATCCTGCACGATTATGTAAAGGACATGATCAACCGTGGCATCAACGCATCTGCCGCCATGCTCATCCTCAATCCGAACGCGCGCAACACCGCCAAGATCGGACTTGCAAACGAGCTGTTCCAGCGCGGTTCGATCCACTATGTCGGCAGCGAGATCCGCGCGATCATCCTTAGCAAAATGAACGTCGCACCGACCGATGACATCTGTGTCATCAGCGGCGAGAGCATCGCGATCGAATCCGCACTGATCGCCGTCGAGGGATCTGTCACCGCAGTCGAGTACAATCAGGCAGACCGCGCCACGATGGAGGACAATGTCGGACATTTCGGTCTGCACAACGTCAACATCATCGAACATATCGACGAGCGCAGCATGTCCGGCTGTCCGGTGCCCTCACTTGTATTCCTCGTAGCATCCGCCAGCACCGAGCAGGAGCTTGCTTACCTGACACAGCTCAACCCGAATCTGCGCGTCGTGATCTATACACTTGACTTCAATGTCGCCGCATCACTGCCCGCCATGCTGGAAAAATATGGCATCCGTGATGCAGAGACCATTCAGGTATCCGTATCGATCCTCGGCAGCAACCACGCATTCAAGCAGCAGCCCGCACCGTGGATCATCACGGGACGCTGCTAGTCGACGATGATCGTCGGCAGCGACATCTCATTATACTGGGTTGAGATCACCTGTTCATAACTGATCCTTGAGTAAATTCCGCGGAACTGTCCGTTGTACACGAACAATCCGGTCAGATTACTCGTATCCGTCCAACGCCAGCCGTCCGGTCGGAATACAATATTATCCAGACGATACGGTGTGCAAAATTCCTGCAGGACATATGGCAGGTCTTTTGCCGCCAGTACCGCCTGCTGCCATTCTTCTATCGAATCCAGCTCCACACCGGCATGTACACCCTTTGAGCCATAGGAGTCCTCCGGCTTGATGATCCAGCCGTCCTTCTCATTCATCACTTTCCCGCGCAGCGCCTCATGTTTTCCATCAAACAATTCATGCAGCGACATAGTGAGCGGAATATGTGCGCGCACGAACGCTCGCTCCGATGCCGTCAGAAAGCGCATCGTCTCATCCATGTGCAGAATCTTATATAAAATCTTGTTATGCACAATCTGCGTGCGGAAATCTCCAAGCACACACAGCCTGCCAGCCCGGAATGCGCGCAGAAACTCCTGTGAATCATCCATATGCGACAAAATATCGGATGTCACCGCCCGCCGGTAGACGAGATCCACTGTTCCGAATTCCTCTGTGTAACAACGCTCGCCGTCAAACCGCAGATCACGCATATCGCAGACTGTCACCGCACAGCCCTGACACTCAAATGATTCCTTAAAAATATAAAACTCGTTGATCGTCGCATTTTCCAGAAAATCCACGATCGCCACGCGCGGCAGCGCCTGCGCATCATGTGCGTATTCCCGATAAATCTGCAACGCCTCATCCACCCACGAATCAAACAACTCATACGTGTGGCATTCATGCGTCTTCGCAAACTCCTGATAGGCAAGGCTCTGCGAAAATGCGACATTCAGCTCACGATCCTCATTCATCGCACTCGCTCCGTCCGTGTTGAACTCACAGAACTTAAACTCGCTGGTCTGCTCATTCAAAAACAGATCGATCCGCGACATCGGAATATTTCTCGTATACAACGGCTGCTGTAGGATCAGCTCCTCCAGCTCCTTCGGAAAACCGAACAGCGCGCGATAGTCCGCATCCGCTATATAATGCGCGATCACCTGATCAAAAATGCCGTACAACTGCCGGATCAGCCGGTCAAACAAACGTGTCTGGCAGTGCGTAAACAGCTTCGGCACATAGAGCGTGCCGACCACACGGTTATGGTATTTCGCCGTCGACTGATTCAGATAGTCCTTAATGCCGCGATCCTCCGGAGCATGCAGTTCTTCATTTCCGCGGATAATCGCGTGATACTGGTACTCCAGCAAAGGCAGCGGGCGCATCCGGTGAATCCGTTTTAATTCCTGCGGGTCATGGACGCCTGCGCCGATACATGCAAACAGCTCGTCCAGCCAGCAGAGTACCGGTCTGCCGTAGACCACCGCGTCCCAACCATCAGCGATCACTGCCGCCTCTGCTGCCTCAAGCTGCTGTATGGTACGCACATCCGCAAACAGTCGTTCCAGCGCACACAGCACCTCCTCATTGTAAACCATCGTCCGGATCAGCGCCGCATAGTCGACCGCATCCTCGATCGGCATACTATCCGCAATGCGGTACTCAATATATTTTTTAATGCGCACATGCGGAAAATACATCGACAGCAGATAATCGACATCCTCCAGCGGACGCTCACCGTACCACTGTGCTGCGCTCTTTCCCTGCGTCGGATACAACACACCGTTTTCGCGGATCAGAATACTATCCGTATGATAAATATGCTCCGCATAAGCCTCCAGCGAATAATCTTCGGACAGCGAATCCGGCAGATAACCACAGCGCACGGGATCGACATCCCGCCAGATCTGACTGCGGATCAGATGCGGCTGCCAGCGTTCCGAAAAAGGCAGCCCGTCGCGCTGCTCCGTCAAAAGCATCATGAGCGGGGCGATTTTTTCTAAGATACGCACCTTGCGCAGCGCATCCGCCTCAGAGGAAAAATCGACGGACACCTGTGTAGACGCACTCGCGCGCATCATATATGCGCCACAGGTGCCACTCTGTTTAAAATGTGCATCCATGACACGATACCGCTCCTTCGGCAGCAATTCGATTTCCTCTACCGGCTGTTCTCCGGATGCGATAAACGGCAGCACTGCGCCCTCGTGTAGTTGGTAACCGCACGCCACAAAAATCGGATCTGCGATCGCCCGAAAACCGTCATAGATACGCCGGATCTCATCCACATCCTCCAACGGCTCGATGCTGATCTCCAGCTGACAGCCGGGCTCTAAGCTCAGCGCGTAACCGTCTGACTCCACGCCCAGCAGCTTTCCATCCAGCACATACGGCTTTCCGCCGTTTTTCTGCATCAACTGTTCCAGACATGCCACCATCTGCTCATAAGAAATCACCCGATACTCTTCATCATAGATCAGATGCTCCAACTCCAGTCCGAGACGCTGTCTGTCATTCGCTCCCTCGGTAATATATGTTACGATTTTTTGAATATTTTGTTTTTCTGTCATTCCTGTACCTCTTTTTGGTTCTTTCTTCGGGAGATAATCCCACTCCGATACACTGCTGCCGCAATGATGATCACATATCCGATGACGCTGAATACATCCGGACGCTGTCCGAAAATAAAAAATCCCCAGATCGCCGCAAAAATCACCTGCGTATAGTCATAGACCGAGATCTCCTTTGCCGGTGCATAGGTGTACGCCGCTGTGATCGCCAACTGTCCGCCTGCTGCCGTAAAGCCCGCGCCGCACAGACACAACAGCTGCCACAGCGACATCGTCTCATAACTGAACAGGAAAAACGGCAGGCAGAACAACGTCGAAAATGTCGAAAAAAACATGACCACGATCGGTCCGGTCACACCCTTTTTTCCCAGTTTCCGCACGAACGTATATGCCACGCCCGCACCGAACCCGCCGAGTGCACCGATCAGCGCCGGAACAGTCCCCATATCAAAGCGGGGCTTGATCACAAACAGCGCACCGATAAATGCGACCGCTACGATCGCCCATTCCTTTTTGCCCGCTTTTTCCTTTAAAATCACAATGCTCATCAGCATCGCAAAAAACGGTGATAATTTGTTCAGCATATTTGCATCGGAAATATTCAGACGGTCGATCGCATAAAAGTTGCAGATCATACCGATCGTTCCACAGATCGAACGCATCAGAAGATCCGGCAGATCCGAGCGCCTGATACGGATCGGCTGGCGCTCCGCAAACAGCATGATCCACGCAATGACCGCTGCGATCAGATTCCGAAACAGCGTCTTTTGCATCGTCGGCAATTCTCCCGCCAGATGCACCATCACAGTCATCAGGGAAAAGAAAAACGCCGCCGCAATGATGCAGGCGATACCCTTCGCCTTTGTATTTGTACGATCCATCTCACACCATCCTCATCTCAATTTACCCGGTGCAAGTATAGCACCGGTATGAAAGATATTCAAGGGCAATTCATAGGAATCCACTCAGGTACTGTCTGAACAGTAACATGCATATACTAAATAAAACACGTTTTGGGGAACTATCGACATGAAACAACTCCCTTACCCGAACACGGTGTGCGCTAAAATGATGGACGCACCGCCGAACGCCGTCGCCTTGATCAGCGGCAATAAAACTTATCCGGAAATATCCGGTATCGTCAAATTTTACGAATAATTTTGCAGATACGGGGCCGCACTACAACCCGAAGCACCAGCCGCATCCCTATCATGCCGGCGACCTTCCGCCGGTCACCTCCTGCGACGGATACTCATGGATGTGTGTATACATCGAACAGCTGGCTCTCGCCGATGTACTCGGGCGCTCCGTTGTTGTGCATGCAAAAGCAGACGATTTCACCACACAGCCGTCCGGAAACTCCGGAGAAAAGATCGCCTGTGGTGTCATCGAAGAATGGCACGGATAGAATAACAAACAGAATTACAGATCGAATCATATACCAAATGGCGGTCGCCCCTTACGGGCGGCCAACCATCTGTCTTGTGGGATAATAGTAACCATCCGGCTTGGATGCCCACTTAACCAGCAAATAGGGTCTGCCCTTGCGGTCAAATCCCTGACAACTGTATCCGGTGATCATTTCCACATGATAAATACCTCTGTAACGGCCATTCTCCGCGCCGGTCTCAAACATCAGATCGCCCGCATTGAGCTTCATCTGGTTTACATTTGTCCGGCTCACGCCGCCCTTAATCGTCTTGTGATGTGTCACACACCATTTTCCGATATCTGCTGCCACCGGCGCATAGTAGGAACCGCCAAAATTCGTGCCGATTTTCGAATATGCTTTCCAGACAAGGGAACTGCAATCGTAGTATTTCTCCTGCATACGGTAAGGCTGGCTATAGGTACAGGTCTGCGCAATGTAGATCGCCCGATTGATCGCCTGCTTGCGGCTTGGTGAAACAACCGATACCGCACAGCCAAACGCGCAGTCACCGACCGTCGCCTTGATCACCGCGTTTCCATTCTTGCGCGCCGTGAGTTTTCCATCGGACGAAACCGAAACGATCGATTTGTTGCTCGATGACCACTTCACGGGCAGATTTTTTCCACCCTTCACGCGCAGCTGTTTGGTCTGTCCCGGTGTCATCAATGCCGAATTTGCAGTCAGATTCACGAGAATCGTCTGGATCTTCAGCTTGAACAGTTTCTGATCGTTGATGCTGATCGTGACAGTCGTCTTTCCGGCATCATAAGGCGTAATCGTCAGCACATTATTTTCCAGACTTGCCGACACACGAACGTCCGGATTCGATGAACTGTACGACAAAACTACCAGATCATCATCCTCGCTCAGCGGCTGCGCACTCTTTAACTTGAACGTATACTGCATATCGCCCCACAGATTTGCGGTGTATCCGGTCTGTGACGTCTTATTGATCTTTACATGTGACAGATCCGGCAGCACGGTCACATCATAGTATGCCTGAAACAGCGTTGTCTCCTCATCCATCGTGTACCATCCGTCGTTACCGGTCTGGTCATAACCTTCGGAATCACCCCAGCCACCCGTCAGGCTCTGCTTGGTATTTACCTGCACAACGATCTCCGTCGTACCCGTATGTACCGCCTTTACCGCACCTGTCTGATCTACCGTTGCGACCTCCTCATTATAGGAAGTAAACGTATACGATGACACCGCATAGCTCATGCCCTCATACACAACAGTATCCGCCACCTGTAACTGCGCCGATCCGCCTGCGGTCAGCCGCAGCTCTCCGCCATACTCCGTGACACTGACCACGCCCGTGCCCGTGTCGGCTTTCACGATACCGGCAGGCAGTAACGTAAGTACCATCACCAGACAGAGCAAAACCGCCAGCTTTCGCTGTAAAAGCCTGCGGAAGTTGATTGTAACATTCATTTTTTGTAGTCTCCTTTTGTCATTTTGGGCAGGTAATTCCGCCGCAATTCCTATTTAATATTTACTATCCAGCGTAATACTGAACGCTCCGGCTGCGCCGTGTGAAATCTCATATTTGTCGAATACAACGACTGCCTTGCCGCCTTTGTTCAAATAAAAATCACATTTATGGGCAGATATGGAATCCAGACCATCCGCTGAAAATGCATCTTTGGAATATTTTTTCACCAACCGGTTCTTAATCTTTTTCGTCAGCGTCCGATTGCTTCCGCTGCATACATCTGTGAGCTTTAGCTGCTCTCCCGTCGTCAGATCAAACGTATAGCAGTCGGAACCGTAATCAAGTACGCCTCCCTGATACCACTCATAACTGATCATAATACTGATCACACCGTTTGCATTGTATGTCACCTTGGACGTATAGATATTGCTATACTCTCCATCATATCCCATATTGTCTGCATCGTTTTTCGCATAACCTACAGGCATCTCCTGCAACTTCGCGTCACACAGTTCTTTCAACACCTGATTGATCTTTTTGACCGCGTCCGAATCTCCCTTTAAAATGACACGTTTGTATTTCTCCACATCCTTGATCGTGGACTTTTTCCCTTTATAGGTCTTGCTCTTGTCATATGTCTTGTACGTATACTGTGCCTTTGACGCCGCATCCACTTTCGTGCAGTCACCCACCAAAAACCAAACCATCACAGAAAATAAGATCAGTCCCCATCTGGCAGCTTTTTTCATATTCTTCTTCATCCCTAGTATCTCCTTTTGTTTTTATATTGCTCAGCGTGTGTAGCTGAAACATGCAGATCCCATAAATTATTTTAATTGTGCGATCCGGTGTGCAATCAATACACACACCTGCTCCTTTTGATCGTCCGGCAAATACGACTGTTTTGTCTGCTCAATCATTTTATCTTCCAGAGAACAGATTTTGCCCAGCATACGATCTGCGGCTTTTGCCGGAATGCCGCTCATCTCCGCAAAAATATGCATATCTTTTTTATGGATATTTCGTTTTTTCCCATTTAATGTAAGCGCAAGCTGCTCCTGATCCTGTGGGACAATAATATTGACTGGCAGCATGTCATAAGCGGCAGATAACCGGAATTGCCGGTTGCCCGGCTGCGTTTCCCGAAGTGAAAAATTCTTCAGATGCATATCCGAATTTCCAACCACAAAAGAAACGACGACCCGCAAAAACAATTCCGACAAATCAAATCCCCTCGCCACTGAATATTTGCCAATGATCCTGCCACAGCCTTCATAAGAGCCTTTGTATTTATCCTGCGTCAGCCGATTGGAGAGCTGACAAAAATCCTCCATCGCATATTGCGAGACACCCTCATCCGTTATCTCCCGGTCAATACGGCGTGTGATATAGGCATAGCCTTCATTCATCCGAATCAGTGCATGTGGCACCGTCTGTATGCCACACAATTCTGCCAGACGCATTGCCAGATCCTCAAATTCCGGCATAAAAGCATACTCCTCCGTCTGCGGTTTTAAAATAAATCCGGTCGGATAATCGACAATCGTCAGCCTCGACAAACCTTCCGTAGACAAATGAAGCGACAATTTCTTTTGCACACCGGGAACCGTCAGCCCCCGATTAACCGTCTCATCCGCAAGGGTTTTTAACTGTTCCCCCGTAATATCCAACAACGGCAGCTCTTTGGTGTGGAAAAAATCGACCACACATCTCTTATGCCAGCTCCACGTTTTCTCCGGTTCAGACGCAGTACTCAAAATAGGTTTTCCACAGCACAGGCACTTCATGATGCACTCACCTCATTTCGTATGCAAACATCGCCAATACAGTCTTTGCATGCAAGCAGAAGCAATCCGAACCGGTCGTTTGGATCAATTTTCCAATTATGGCTGACAACATGGAGCAACCAGCCCTCCGGAATCAATCCGTCAAAAAACGGAAACAGAATCGATGTCTCATACGCTTCAGCCCGAAGCGGTGTCCCTTCCGATATTCGGACATTCGTTATGACTCCTTTCGATCTCCCGGCACAGCTTCCTTTCCAAACATACCCAGTGCCTGATTGACCTTATCCAACCGCACCGTTTCCTTTCCCTGCTCCAACTCCCGAACAAAGCGCAATCCCAGCCCCGAACGCATCGCGAATTCCTCCTGCGTCAAACCGATTTCTTTTCTTTTTTCTTTAATATAGTCTCCAATCGTACTCATATTTATGATAATACACCCTTTCGGGTGTAATTTCAAGCAAATCACGCGTAAATCATCCCGATCGGGTATCATTTCGTTTTTTTGCAAAAAACTACACCCTTTCGGGTACAATTACAATTCACTTTCCCGATACAGCACTGCCGGCCGGTGTCCGTCGTCCCGCGTCTTTTCTTCTGTCTCCTCTACATATTCGCTCATTTTTCTGCGGAATGCCGGTGCCAGAAGCTCCGTGTCAAGAATCACTTCGTAGATCTGCTGCAGCTGTTTCAGCGTAAACAGCTCCGGCAGCAGCCGGAATGCCACGCCGCTCTCTGTCACCCATTTGCGCAACTGCAACACCGCATAGGCAATGATCTGTGCATGATCAAATGCCAGCCCTTCACTCTCAAGCTGCTGTAAATGCAACACCGGCGACCATCGCTGCTGCCGCTGCTCCACTTTTGCGGATAACACCGCATCCTGTCCGGTCAGAGTCAGCCGCCAGACCGCGTCGGTCTCTTTTTTCAGGGCAACCGTAAACCACTCTGCCACAGCCGCATCATCCCCTGCACTCAGCTCATACTCCGCTCCGTTCAACAGCGCCATATAAGCAGCCGAAATCACCCTCGTGCGCGGATCGCGCTCTACGGTACTGGTCGTCCGGAGCTGTTCCAGAAATACACACTCGACACCGGTCTCCTCCTGCAACTCACGCTGCGCCGTCTGCTCCAACGTCTCGCCCTCCCGCGCGAAGCCGCCCGGCAGCGCATATTGCCCCTTAAACGGACATTGTCCCCTTTTTACAAGCAGCACCTTCAACACTTTTTCGGGCAATTTTCTGTAATTATCGTTCGCCTCGTCAAACACGGAAAATATCACAATATCTGCGGCAACCGAAGGTCTCGGATACTTCGATGCATCGTAAGTTTTCAAATATTCCAGATCTTCCTGATTTAACTGATACATAGCATTCTCCCCTTTTTATTCAGATTTATCCGATTGTCATCATAGGTCTTAGCTGTGGCACCCTGGCAAATGAGGGCTGCGCGTTTGACTGTCCCCGCAGCATACACCAGTCCGCGACCGGCGCGTCCACAATCGCAATTCCTTTTTTCCGCAGTAGTTCCCCGATGTCTGCACGGTCATGCCCTGTGTTCCGGCAAAATGCCTCCACCGCCTCAGCAGTCACGCACGCCGCCTGCTTGATATTTTTTGCCAGACCGGAGATCCCTTCCTCCGGAAAAAACAACTGCGGCCCACCCAGAATCGTCTGATGAAAACTCTGATTTGCGACAGCATCCTGTCGAAACAGCACCGATCCGCTCTCCGCTGCATAGTCCTCGCCTTCCTCCAGATAAATTCCAAACGCACTCTGTGCGCCCGGCCGTGCGAATGCCTGCATTCCGATCGGCACCAGCCGTCCAACCGGAGTCACATGTTCGATACTCCACCGGATGCGCCCCAGTCCCTCCGCTCTGATCTCCCATTCCCCTGTAACGGGGCTGGTCACATGCGTTGCAAAATAAGCCGCCACCAGCAGATCATTTGTCACATCGAGCATATTCGTCGGAAATTCATAGTGCTGCGCCAGCGCGGTAAATTCCACATATTCCTTCTGCGCGATTTTCCGCTGTATCTCCTCATGTCTTTTTAATAATAACACAAAATCTTCCGTTTTGATCTGCCAAATAATTCTATCCGCTTCATCCGCAATCCGGTACAGATTCGAATAGCAGTGCTCGTACACATCATTTTCGCCGCGATAATAGCGCATCGACATCTCCAGCGGAAATGCGCCCACCGTACCATCGCCCATATCCAGCAGTGTAAAATTCTGATGCCGGATCAGACCTCCCGGCATTCCTTCATTCTGAAGAATCACATGTGCAGGCTCAAGCGCCTCAATCGCCTTATAAATATTATCATAAACTATGGTATTTTTCATATACATCCCCCTCTCCGTCCATGGCATCGACCGTTTCCTGTACGATTTTCTGCACATAAGCCACAAATAACGGCGTGTTCATCTGAATGCTGTTCTGGCACTGGAGCATCATTTTCCAGCACGGTTCCCCCACGTCCATCCCAAAAATATTGCGGTATCGGATACCGCTCTTTTCCATCCGATACACACACTTCATACCGGCACGCGACCTCCCGAACGAATCCGAAATCATGCCCTTTTCGTCGTATTTCTCGGAAACTTCGCCCAATTTCAGATTGCAGGCATACTCCAGCGCCATATAGCGTCCCGCAAACTGCTGTTCCAGCGTCTCCAACAACCGCTCCCTGATATCCGTCTCCCCGCAAACGATCCGCTCCTCGTGCAGCTCAATCGCATTGTAGTGAAACACCAGCCTGCCGCCACCATTTTTTTCAATAAATTCCAGCCGCGGCAGCGGCACAGTTCCACCGGACAGCGATTCCATCCGCGTCACCGCCGTCCAGTTTTCCAACGGCAGCTGTTTCCTCCAGAAATCAATCCACTTCTCATAAGGCCCAATCTCCCGAAAATCCCCCGGAATAAACCAGGTGTCATCAGTAAGTCCGTCCGGAGGCGTTTTGCATTGCTTGATCCGTGTGATCAGATCCTCCTCCAGCAATTCCGGACACCACCTGCCATCCAGAAGCTCCTGCAACGGCACCTCGATTGCGATGTCACCCAGATCACCGATGTCTGCCGTAATCGGCTGCGGTTTTTCCGTCCGGAAATTCTGTATATCCGGCCGTAGCCTCGCGGCGATCCGCACCTCCTGCTGCCAACTGTATTTTTTCACCTTCGTATACAGCCCCCAATCGCCATAATCCCGAAAAATATCCTTATATGCGATCTCGCCCACCTCAACGACAAAGCTCGTCTCATATAGCCGGTGATAAAACGCCACAACTCTCTGATAAAATGCCGCCGGATCAGTGATAATGACTGCGGTATCGCCAAACTGGGACAATTCCGCCGGCAGCTTTTTATAGCTTTTAGTTTCCGCATCATACATCAGGCGCGTCATGCTGAAAATGCGCGTCTCGCGCTCCGCATCATCGATAAAACCCCGCTGGATCATCGCATCTTTGAAGTCCTGCGGAAAATTGTCAAAAATCGGATCCGGCTCTCCCGGTGCGAGATTTCTCGCGAATCCTTCTGCCACATCGCCGCGAAAATCATTGTTTAGATCCTCGCCGCCCATCGCTCCGCCTTCCATGATCCGCCAGCCGCCAAAATCCTCCAACGCCCGCATGTACACATGCCCCTGCATCAATTCGTCAGCCCACTGCCGATCCAATACCTTGACCGGTAAATACATATGATTCATTTTTTTCACCCCTCTTTTTAGTTGTTTTATTTAGTTATTATCATTATGTTATTAACACAATAGCATTTTCAATGTGCTTTGTCAAGAAAATCAATTATACTAAATAAAAAACTACAAAGGAGAACCCAACTATGAATGATTTTACTACGACTGATTTAGCATCACTGATTCAGGAATACCTGACTTACTGTGAGGTGCAGAAACGCTTAGACGAAAAAACGCTCAAGGCTTACCGGATTGACCTCCGCCAGTTCCGCGAGCAGCTTTGCAGTGATCAGACGGTTTCAATCGAACACATTGATTCCACTGCGCTTGAGCAATACGCCGCCACCCTGCACCGGCATTATCTGCCCAAGACCGTCAAGCGCAAGCTCGCATCGGTAAAAGCATTTTTTCATTATTTAGAATATAGAGACCTGATCGATAAAAACCCTTTTAATAAAATGCAGTTTCATTTTCGGGAACCCGCCAAGCTCCCGAAAACGATCCCTCTGCCCACCGTCGAACGGTTATTATCGACGATCTACACGCAACACCGCCACGCCGCCAGCGAATTTCAAAAAAATATCACCCTGCGCGATGCGGCTGTCATCGAGCTGCTGTTCTCCAGCGGCATGCGGATCTCCGAACTGTGCTCCCTGCGCAGCTCGGATGTGAACCTATCGGACGGTACGATCCTGATCTACGGAAAAGGTGACAAGGAACGGCGCATCCAGCTCGGAAACGAGGATGTACTGCACACACTGCAAAGCTACCGCGACACCTTTTCCCTCCAGATCCGGCAAAGCGGTCACTTTTTTGTCAATCCATCCGGACACCCTCTATCCGATCAGACCGTCCGCCGCACGATCAACCACTACTGCGCTCTGGCAGCGATCGACATCCATATCACGCCGCACATGTTCCGCCACACTTTCGCCACCAGCCTGCTGGAAGCCGATGTGGACATCCGCTACATTCAGGAAATGCTCGGCCACAGCTCGATCCACATCACGGAAATATATACGCATGTCGCAGTCGCCAAACAGAGGGCAATCCTCGCGGGAAAGCATCCGCGGAAGGATTTTCGGGTGTAGATTAACCATCCTCTACTCAAAATCTATTCAACGAAAAAGTTCTATTTTGAACCGAACCTAAATGGACAAATTGAAAAGCGCTCTGTCCTTGAAGAATGACAGGGCGCCTTCTAATATGCGAAATGATATTCTGTTTTCAGCAGCCATAGTTTCTGCTATGTCTTGCGCTACCTCAGATACTTAATTCACACTGCCTGAGATTGTATAAGGTATCTGCATAGACTGACCGCCGTAATACCATACCTTGATAAAATAAGTTCCTTTCTGCAATTCAATTTTCTTATCAATCGTCTTGCCTTTCAGTTCATAGGTCTGGATAACCTTAACGCCGTCCGCTTCCTTTTTGCAGATCACCACATTCATGTCGCTCAATGTTTCTTTTGTTTTAAATACCAAATGAAACTTCTTTTTACTCTTCAAATCAAACGTAAAGCAATCCATCAGATCGGTCTGATCCGGCAAGCCCAGATAAGATAACAGCATCTTGTAAGTCTTTACGCCACCTTTGCTGCTAATATTCATCGGCTGGGCATTCTCCTCCGGACTGTTGGGTTCGACATCATCATATCCCGCCTCCACGATGCTCGCCTTGATCGAATATTTCGTCGCCTTTTTCAATGTTTTATCCGGAGTCACTTTCACCAGATAAATGCCCTTCGGCAATATATACTCAGAAGTCATTTTACCGGAAAATTTCTTCTTTGTTTTGTTATACTTGACGTTCTGAACCTGCTTCCAATCAAGCCACTCCGTGCCGGGGCGGGACAACTCCACTTTCGCGCCACAGCCGGTGTCTTTTCCGTTTATCTGGATCCGCAGTCTACCAACCTCCGTAACTGTCACATTGAAATAGGTACTTGACTCATCCTTAAAAAATTTAACCGTTTTTGTCTTTCCCACTGTCAGCGACATAGCAGCCGACTGACTGCTGCCGTCCTCTCCGGCGGCATATGTTGCGATTCCGCTATCGCAAACCAACAGTATCAATGCCAACAGCAAACACAATCCCTTTGTAAACCTTTTCATTTTGTAAAAGTCCTCCTTTTCTGAAATCACGCGCCATCGCGCCCATCACTCGTATCTTATAATATTTTTCGAAATCATGCAACAAACGCGCCTGCACTTATGATATATTTTATCTCTCCACGATCTTTCTTTCACCAACATCTGCGAAATATGCCGCCAAAAGCAATCAACGAATGCTCTCATTGCTCACCGTTTTGCGGCAGGCATCCCTGTCCATCAAAAGCGATATGTATACATTTTGTGTAAATATCGGTTCCGGGTTCGATCGGCTCAATCACAAATGATGCCCGATAGTGTCTTAATGTTTCCACTGTATCAGCGATCCCGTTTCCAGTTCCATCTGTCGTATTTCCACGTTCACCCAAGTGTTCCAATATCTTTGGCGGAAAAGGTACGCCACTGTCATACAAGCGAATCTCAAAACAATCATTCCCTGCCTCACCCATAATCAACAACAGCTCCCGATGTGTATTGTCCGATGAAAGAATTGCTTTCACCGCATTCTTGAGCAAATCGTTCAACATTCTCATAAACTCTGTGACAGAAATTCCTATCTCACGAATGTAACCGTCAATCGGAGCCGGAATCATCACATCAAATGAAATATTCAGATCCGCGCACCGTATCATTTGCTTTTGCAGCATGACATTCACTAACTCAATTCCTGTATCGCCAATGAGGTTCGCTCCTAACGCACGATCCTGCATCTCATTCATTTCATCGTCGCAGAAATCCGCCAGCTCTTTGCGAAGCTTCGGATCAATATGATCCTCGCTGGCAACCACTTGTGATACAACGCCAAGTACATCTTTCGAGCGATGTAAACGCTGACTCATTTGTCTGTTATCTTCTTCGATTGCCTGCTGTTTTGCGGTCAGTCGATTGTGTTGAAGGAGCATGAATGCAGTGAAGATCATGGTGAGGTATAGGAGAAGAACCACTATCATTGCAAAACTATAGTTTTTATCAATATAGGCTGTTTGAAAAAAGTACTGAAAGAATATAACAAAAGCTCCTATGACCATAATAACATTGGTTACTTTCTTCTCTGCTTGTTTCAGTGCCAACTCATAATTCATACAGATTATCAAACACACACCCAGTCTAAATACAATACCAATGAAATACTTTAATTCCACATGAGATACGCCATCAATAAAATACGCCAACCATCCAAATGTGGATGCAATTATCGCATTAATAATAAACGAAAATATGTACGCGCCTATTGCTCCACTAATCCAATATATACCCTTGATTTTCGGTTTATCAATTACACCATATAGCAACAATATTCCCATTACCTCGATTGGCAAAAATCCTTTAGTCCACTCAAAATTGTGCATATTGGAAATAAAATATACAAACGTAATTAGCATGATAATAAATAACGTTTTAAAATGAATAAATTTTATTTTCTTCTTTTCCCAAAACAAGCCAGCTAAGATAATATACAAAATAGCTCTCGTGGAACCAGACAAAATCTCCCAGATCATAATCATCCTCATATATAAAAATTCATATTTCCTATTAACAATATAAAGAAAAAGAGTGCATTTCTGCACCCTTTATCACTTCTAACCAAAAACAATAATATAGAACCACTCTAAGAATTCTTCCATCCTCGGACACCTCCTTATTCAATTTGAATAAAGAGTACATGTCCGTATGGATTTTTTCCGTCGCAGACATTCCGCAAAAAAGTCGAAACCAGTCGAAAAGGTCGACTGGTAACTACTGAACTACGCGAAATATCTGACTTTCCGGTACTATCATTTGTCGGTAATTATCGAATCACAACTGCTCTGTACCGTCACAGTTCATTTTATTCTGAGCGCAATTTATTTGATAAATTATATATAAAATCGCGATTTGTCGGTTTGCCCTTATCCTCGTCATACTCAAATGGATAATACTTTTGCAGCGCGGAAATCTTCGCCGTCTGCCATGCACCTTCAATCGCTACGCGAATTGCTTTCTCAACGTTTGCTTCTGAATTGTTGCAAACCACACCAGCAGCCGCATACAATTCACTAATGTTTGTCTCATCCAACTTTTTCTCGCCACTAATTACAAAAAACAGAATTTCCTGTAAATATCTGGTTCCAGCCACCGACGGCTTAAAGCCCAGATTTTGCAAATAATTCATAATATATTTACGCGTCAGGCGATCATATCTCTCCTGCGTGTATTTTTCAGCAAGCAGCATCTCACTTCGCGCATCAGCCATTTGCTTATACGGAAATGCCTTTTCAATAATACTCAAAACTTTATAGGGTGAATAAGACAGATTCATCTTTTGATATATGTAATCGGCGCCATTTTGCCGCACCAGATTCAATATAATATTAGAAATCGTGTTCGTAATAACGACCACAAACGGCTTGGGTCGTCCTTCAGTTTTCAGTTCCTCGAGAAACGATATTCCGTCTCCTTCTCGTAATTCCAGATCCAGAATAATCACATCTGCATTATGAGACTTCACATAGCCAAGCGCCTCCTGCTCACTATCCGTCTCATAGCACAACATCATCTTTTGATTATCTTTCAACGCCTGTCTATAGCTGGCGCAGATCTCAATATCATCCTCAACCAGCATCAGTTTTATCACTTCAGTCATTTTTGTCCTCATCACACCCGAAATAGTTTTGTTCCATAACTCTTCAGTATACATAAATGATTACAAATCTTCAACCTCACTGTTCGTGCAGGGTAATAACCGCCAATCATCGTACTTATCACTGTTCCACCGTAACCGGGCAGCAACGCGCTCAAGTACTGTATGAACAGTCACTCATGCTCTTAAATGCTTTGCCAGATTTTCAATCAACTCTGTATTGGTCGGTCTTGTTCCCTGCCCCACAATCTCATAGGGATAATATTTTTTTCGTTTCTCTTCGCCAAGTCTCGACCAGCCACAGCTAATGGCTGAACGGATCTCCTTTTCAATACTCGACTCTGTTACTTCATATTTTTGTGCAATAATCGGATAAATATCATTTGACAAATGCAGACAACCAGAGCCCTTCCACTCCATCACTCGCCAAATAGCTTCTCCCATGAACAGGACACCTTGTCTGGGCGCAACAAAACCCATATTATCAATATATTGATAAACATACTTCAACGTCGCGTCGCCACTCTCGTCCAGTCCGACAAACGGCTTGTTCGCAACGACTCGCTGTCCATGCTTTTTATAAAAAGGATACACTTTTTCAATTTTACTCAACACTGCAAGCGGCGAGTATTCGCGCGTCATTTTCGGAATAACATAATCCGCGCCACATCCTTTAGCGGTCTCCCATGTAACAACCGATGAATTGTTGGTCACAACAATGATAAGCGGCTTTTCTCTGCCCGCGCGCGTACATTCCTCCATCCGGAAAATAAACGAGAGCCCATCGCCCTCCAACAGCTCCAGATCAAGAATAATAACATCTACCGCCCCACGATCCATGAAATCATATGCTGCCTGCTCACTTCCAGTCACATACACAAGCTCCATGCCCTCGTAGTTATGCAATGTCTGTCGGTAAATATCACAAACGCCCTCCTCGTCTTCCACCAACAGAATCTGAATCGGTTTTTCCATCGCTTTTGTCATGCCAAGCACCTCTTTCAACATTATTCTGTCTCTATTATAATGATTCGAGAGCTTGTACACCACAAAATTTTTTCGACCATTTTCGACCACTTTTTTGTAATTACATTGTACCTTATACTAAAGAGAATTTTCCGAATTGATTGTATCACCAATCCGGAGTTTTCTCAATATGTTTGACGATTTTTTTCAAAAAAATTTTAAATTTTAATGCCATTGTCCAAAATACCTACCTTTTTGATCGGTATCGTAAAAATATTTGCTGCAATGCCACAATTTTTTATTTATAGATATTTCTACAAGAAAAACAATACCTACAACGAAATCATTCTTTATGCATCATAATATACTTCTTGCTCCACTTGTAATCAAGACTCAAGATTTTGTCTACCTTCATTCACTACTTCACCAGAATCTATGTTTTTAAGTTCATTTTACTTTAAAAATATATCTATTTAAATATATCGCCTCTAAAGTTCTGTGGTTTTGCTACAAAACTGAATAACGGATAATTCTAAATTATCCGTTATTAATTCCCTTTTATCCAAAAACACACCGCACTTACTAAGATGATATTTTTTATAAACTTCATTGTCTCAACAAATGGGATCAAGCATATTATAACATTAGCATTGCACTACCACTATCTTCGTTTTTTACCATCCTCGGCTAATGTATGCAGCCAATACGTTTTCTAATACCCCTTGCGAAAACAAGCCTATATGTTTTACAATCATTCCAATAACAGTATCCCTATCTTTACACTGTGATCCCACAATTTGCTTCATACTATCATATTCGGGAGTGTTAGAATCCATCCCGTCTAAAGCCGCTTGTAGTTCCTCAAGAAACGGATCCAGCCTTAAATCATTCAAAACCTCCGCATTACCCATGATTTCTGTTCTACTCATCTCAACATCAGCATCCACATTGCCTGTAATACGCGCGTTGTTAAGCACCTTCGCGTTCCCGCCAATTTTTGCATTACTCATATTTATCCTTATTCCCATACAACCTAAACTCCTTTCTATTTCTGTCCAATTCCGAGATTATTTAATACATGAGCATCTCCACTAAACTGACTTCCACTAAGATCAATTGATATATTTTGGCTTCCAATGCCTCCAGAAACAATTATTTTCTCTAACACAGACAATACTCTATTTAAAAACATCCAATCAGTAAATAAGAATTGCAAATTTTTTCCAGAATTCATGCATATTGTTAAAATTTTTAATTGTGCACGTTTTTTGTTTTCTATATACCATTCGCCAATGATCACGCCTCCTAACAGAATAATCAAAAGCGCAAGCCATGATTTAGTAAATATCCATGCACATGCTCCGACACCTATAAGCACTAGTCCACCCCATGGAAATGGGGTAATATTCACTCTCTTTGTCGTGATATAAGACACATTGCTAAGTTGAATCATTGTGCCTTGCCATGTCATAATATTTCCTGTAATATTAAGTTGATCTGTTTCTATACATTTTTCATTTTGTAAAAATTCCATCTGGTTTTGCTCCTCACTTTCCTCACATAGCCCTTTCAATCGACAACATTCACGGTATGGTCGTACCGCTCTTATGTTTTTATTATAATCTGTGTTATTCCAAATATCCATTGATATTTTCCGACTCTTTTCGACCATTCTTTTATTTTTGCACCGGAATTCACCCTCTTAAGTTAGTCGTCCACTGTATCTTGCTTCCATTTTTTATCACATTTAATATATACATATTTTTCACACTTCTCCATAGAAATTGAGGAGCTCTTCATACTATTTACAATAAATGTGAGCCTATCCATATCTGGACCATCTTCTATTTCAATTATATTAAATGTCATCTCAGCTTCTATCCCACTTGGTGTTCCAGCAGAAATAAAAAGTTGCTTAGTATCTTTAGATATTTCACACGACGGATAATGCTTATGACCATATAAATAAATAATCGCATTATACGCTTCCATAAACACTTGACTGGTTATCCATTTTCTACACTGTCCCTCTTCACGACATTGCCTTTCATAATGCTTATTACAATGTATTCCTGTTGATGGGCAAACATCATCGTACCCTAAATCTTTCGGTGAAATATGTCCCACGACAATAGTGGCCGGCTGTATCTGACTAGCCGCCTGATCAACACTTAAACCATCTGTATTCAATATATATCGTTTCCTGTCTTTGTTCCCTGTCAAAGTTTGATAATCACATGAATTTGAAATTCCTAACATTCTATATCCATATGGCATCAACTGCATATTCTCTATCTTTAATGGCAATCTCCAATAATCACTATTTCCTGTTAATCGCCATGCAAACTCACAAAAATAATAACTAGCACTTTTAGGTGCTAAAAACTTCTTAAAATCAGAAGGTATCAATTTATCTTTATCCGTAATATTTATATCCAATAATTCGCTATCATTTCTATCTCCCCAATATGCGCTATAATTATAATCATGATTTCCCGGAACCAAAATTAAGTGTTTATAATACTCTTCTTTTCCATAAATAGCTTCCAAAAAAGGAACTATATGCCCCTCCGCCATCTCAAATTCTTTTTCTTTTCCTGAATAAACAATATCTCCGGCAATCACAATTAAATCCGGCTTCGGCTCTCGATCTCTCAAATATGTAGTTAATCTAGTGAAAAATATTTGTAAATCAAATTCACTTGCAGACGGATCGCCAAATTGCAAATCCGCAATGTGACAAATACTTAATTTTTTGTTTTTTTGATTGTCTTTATAGCCTACTATATTTTTTATTGCAGCTTTTGTTCTATCTTGAATATCTTTTATTATTCCAGCCATAATAGCATTAAGTATATTTTTCTGCTCATTATTATCTTCATTACTTATTGCCTCGCTACAATTAAATAATGGTCTTAACGAAATACAATCACAAATTTGCCTATCCTCTCGATCAGTATCATCGAATTCCCGTTTATCACTTACCATCAAGACCGCACCTCGGAATTTCTTTATACATTGCTGTACTTTCATCGTAACCGCACCACTCGTCAAGGTACTATCCAGTACAATTCCATCGAACAGTTTTTCATTCAAAATGTGTATAATTTGAGATTCATCATTCGACAATAATGTAATCTCAAAATTTTCAGCAAAAATTTGTTTATAAATATTCTCTCGTAATTCTATTTCATCATCAATGATAAGTATTTTATACATTTTTTCTCCTTTAACTAAAATATGGTATAGCAATTTTAGTACCTATTGTATGCCCCTGTTCCCCAAGTACCTGTACTTCCTCTGGATCCTCCTCATAAGAAACCGCAATATTAAACTTTTCTAAATGTGCTTTTCCAACTCTCTTTTTACTATAAATACGCTCCATTACATCATCAAATCTTTCTGATAAATAATTAAAGAATTTTATTATTACGTACCCGTCTTCTATATAACACTTTATCCACACAATACTCTGTTTATCTTGATTACTAATATTTGTAATCTTAACCTCATTAGAATACTTCACAGCATCTAAAAACAAAAAAACTAATTCGTCTATAACATAATAATCATCAGGAAAAACAATTTTTTTCATTTGTCTCGGTATATTACTATTATTACAAATAATAAAGTCTTCATTTTCCTCTGGAAAACATACCCCTGATTTTTTTGATTTAGCGCCTTTCCAAATACGATTTTTTACAAAATCCTTAAGATCCGACCTTATATTTGTCACATTCAGCACAATAAAACGTTTTTTCACATGAGATCTTAATTCCTCACATTTTTGTCTGAATTCAAATCCAAAACTACCCTCACTACAATATTTCTTCAGTTCTCTTTCTAATTCAACTAATTCTTCTTCCCGTTCATCATATGTTTTTGTGAGTTTTAATAAGGATACACATTCATTTATCAAAGAAGGCAAATAATTTATTTCACTCTGCGAAAGACTTTTATTTTTGCAATATTTATAAAGTATGCTATCATGATCTTCTCCAAAATTATTATACGCATTTTGATATAATGTCTGATAATATAGTGAAATATCATTTCCTACAAATATATCATTTAACTCTTTTCTAAATTCTAACGTATTCCATTGTTCCAATATATTAGCAAATATTATTTTGATAAGTTGATTCTCCGAAAAATTAAATGCATTCTTTATATTTTCCCTATGTGCTTCAATTATTTTTATGTTTAGCGAGGCATTAAATACATATAAAATAAGCATACAATAATATAACACTATCGAAACATTTTTATCTTTCTGATTCTCCAACTGCGTCAAAACCATCTCCAACAAGCGTTCATCTCGCGAAGAATTTATTCTAAGTTTTTTTTCTGTCCATAACATTACTGAAAGAAGCAACTTATAATCATCATCTTCCCCACTGAATTTAACGCTACTCTTTGTAGAATAACTTATATAATTGTTTATGGCATCAAACAAAATTGAATATGCGTTTTTTCGGTTAAAATGCCGCTGTAAATCTGTCAAAAAGTCATAATTATAACTCCCTTGCGTCTGTATATACAAATTCTCCACTTGTCTTCTCAATGTTGGCACCAGTGTAGCACAAAATGCTTTAAAGGTTTTCAAATCATCTTCTTTAATAACGGATACATCCTCATATATTATAGGAATAAAAGGAATATATCCGGTACTAATCAATTTATCCATTCCTTCCTCCGTATTTATCTCATTGAAAATACTAATTATGATATTGTTGCTATACCTTGTTTTTAATTCTAATAGTTGTATCAATGTAACACTTTTCGTAAGATAAACAACTATTCCATTAGACACTTCCTCTCCTAACAAAAGTTTCTTCTCATAAATTCTCCTATTTTCCTTTTCTAACACGTTTTCTTTTATTTCAAGAAAGTATTCTTCCAAATTACCGCATATGTCCAACATACTATTATCTATTTTCATTGTTACTGACGTATATTTTTTTATTATTATTCTTAACTGCTCTGCTACAAATTCTCTAAATGAGTCTCTTAAATTGTTATTGAGAATTATTGATATTAATCCAGTTGAATATAACCCAAGTTTAAAATCCACATGCGAAACTAAATGTTCATACTTTTTTGACAGATAAAATTTAAATTCTTCACTCTCCTCCATATACTTTTCTATTTTATGTGTAGCTTCAATTCTTCTATATTTATACCTTTGCTTACGCAATCGCACATTAGGATAATTGAGCAGAAAAATATATTTTTCGTCTAAATCAATTTGACACTCCTTATGTAAAAACAAATATATTTTTTCGTCCTCTTCCATTGCTCTTTTTCTTTCAGTTTGTTTTGAAAGTAACAGCGAACCGACATACACCTTTCTCGCTTTTTCCTGCGAAAACTCATTTAAATACTCTGAAAATTGATTTTCTAAAAATCCTTCAATAAACCCAATGCGCGATTCTCCCGACAGCAAGCCCCCAATCCTTGTAAGCATTCTTCGTAACACTGTAAACGCCTGACGATCTTTTAGCAAAGACTCTATATCCAAATATTCGCTTATGCATAAGTTCCCCCACTGTATATCGGCACATGTCAGCACACTTCTTTTATTCTTAGCAATTATCGAACTAATCATACTATCATCATTTTTTTGAAAGCACATAAAATAAAACAGCAATCTCTCCTTGTTCTTATTGATATATTCGTCTGAAGACTTCTTTTTTAGTCTAAAAATGTCATTCTCTATTTCCATTACAAAAACAAAATATTCGGTACTTATTAATATCACCCTGTTTACCTTATGATTAATTAGTATCTTACTATAATCTCGCGTTTCTAGCAGCGCTCTAATTTGAAAAAGCGCAGTCTGGCTAAGATCATAGACCACTAATTCCTCAAAATAATCTTCCTTGGGCATTTTCAAAAAAATTCTTTCAAATAATTCTCCTTTAAATTGTTCTTTTCTAATCGCTCTGCTCCTATATAATAAAGCGTCAAAACTCTTACAAAAAAAATCCTCCGTTTTTTTTGAATGATTATCTGAATTATATAGATCAATTAGCAAATTCTTTTTTGTATCAAAATCCTTGCTCAAAGACCTTTCACATAACAGTCTCAAATGCTCAAAATCAACATGCAGCGGTATTCCAAAACTCTTAAATGAATTTCTTTTTTCTTTACTATTCCTTGCTAAATTAATTTTGATTTCATACGAACATCCCTTAATAAACGGACGTGAATACGCATAGACACCCTCTCTTCTACTTTCATCTCCTAATGAAATTTTCGATTTCAATTCATTACAATGTGTACCTACCCAATGCCAACAATCATGCATCCATAAATAATCCCCATTGTTGGCAATTTCATCCCCTATCAACTTTAAACCGTTTAAAGTAGTTTTTCCTCTTCCTCTCATTTGCTCATTTAAACCATTTAAATAAGTGTCCCTATACATCTGTTGATAATATCCACCTCTAACCGTTTGTGCAATTCCTTCTCCAATATCATCAATCCACACGCTTATGCCACCAATATATGTATCTTCAATATCGCCAAACAAGCTTAAGGGATTCTCCTTTTGCAAACGCTTTCCTCTTTGGATATATTTATTCTTGCTTTTCTTATCTTTCGTCCAAAGATACTCTGGCAAATAATCATATGTTACTAATATTCCATATACCCCTGTTCTTACATATGCATGTTCATACACATTCTCAATAATTTCGTACAAATATAAATATAATCTGTTCTTAATATATTCAAAACTATTTCCCTGCTTATTCTTAAAATACTCTTGCACTTTATCCATAACTTCCGCAACAGTATTCACTACACGTTCCTTACTATATCTTTTTGCTCTATGTTTTTCTACTCTATAAATCTTATAAGGAAAAATAGCGGCATCAATACAATGTGAAAAATCATATTTATCCTTATAATTATCAACTATATCGCCCTCAATTATATTTTCAATATTTGATGTATTAAACAAAATATCCAAAATTCCTTTATTATATAAAAAGCGCAACATTTTATTGCTTTTATAATTTTCCTCACTCGGCCAATATATCGTATACTGCACCTTGTCAATCGTTTCCATTATGGTTAATAAAATCTTACTAATACAGAATAAGTTTATATATTCTGTTTTCCTAAAGTCCATCTCAACCCGTATAATATCATGCACTAGCATGCCACCTTGAATACAACCAAAATATCCGGAAAAAGATTTTGAGATAATTCTTTTCGCAAAAGAAATACTCATACTCTTATTATTGATTTCTACTGTAGGTACATCTGCCATTCCACTACTGAATATGCAATTACAATTACACGGTTCATCTGCTTCCTTTACCAAACACCTTACGTTCATCTCATTTCCTCCCATGCTCCAACCCTAGATCTCCGATATTCTTATCATCATTCTAATAACAAGATTTACATTCCTCTTGACATGCACTTATTAAATGCATGTGTATTACCGCTTATTGCTGTATTCCTTATTTTTATTATAATCCCCCACTTTCACTATATCCATCGATACTTTCCGACAATTTTCGACCTCTATACACAATCCTGCCATCAACAATTTCTTCGTATCTATTACTGCTATTTCAGCACCTCACACAACAAAAAAGCAGCCCCCTTTCTACCAAGAGTTCTGCTTTCCTTTACCATTATTCGATTGATACTAACTATCTTTTCCCCTTTATCTGAGTCTCCGGTTCTGAGCTATATATACTTAATATATATTCTTATTATACAATACTTCAACTGTTTCTTCCACAACCTTAGCTTTGTCAAAGTATTTCGCCACATGCTCATGTGATTTTTCCCCCATTTGCCGTTTCTGTTCATATGGCAGATCAATAAACCGCTCCAGTTGTTTTGTCAATGAATCCGTATCCTGCACTGTACACAGAAATCCGGTCTCACCATCTACTACAGCTTCCATGCAACCATGAATTGCACTCGTAATTAACGGCCGCCCCATTGCCGCTGCTTCCAACAGTGTATTTGCCATCCCCTCGTGATAAGACGGTAATACAAAAGCATGTGCAACTTTGATAAACGGCTTTACATCTATCTGAAAACCATGAAACTCTACCAAGCCACGCTTCTGAAGATTCTCGATGCTCTGCCCATAATCCTCCTCGCACCAGCCCACAATATCCAGCTTGGCGTTATACCCAGCCTTGCACAACCGCTCCATTGCTGCCAGTAGCTCGTCAATACCTTTCTCTTTCATCACACGACCAACAAACAGAAATCGGCTTGTACTTGTAGATTCTTCCTGTGGATATTCCGCAAATGAAAATTCCTCTAGATTAACTCCTGCCCCATGCAACACATGCGTTCTGTCTCTTTTCACAATCCCATAATTTACAAAGGTTTGTGCATTTTCCTTATTTTCAAAAAATACGCACTTTGCCGATTTTAAGGCAGTTCTCCACAGTCCTACAATGACCGCCCGAAACATTCCCTGCTTTTGAAATGCAGTACCCAGACCTGTAACGTTAACTGCATATGGAATATTCATCCACCGTGATAACAAACCACCATAAATCCCCGGTTTTATTGTATAAGTAATAACTATATCCGGACTTATTTTCTTTAAAATTTTATAATAACCCAAGAGTAACTTTGCTTCCTGCAACGGATTTGTACCGCGCCGGTTCATATGCTGTTCAATCAAATTCACTCCCATTGCTTGAAGTTCATCTATTGATTCATCAAACGGAGTCACAGCATATACTTCATGGCTATCATCAATCAACCGCGCCATCAATTCTTTTCGAAAACGGTATAACCCTCCGGAATTATTCGCTAATATTAAATATCGCATATATTCCTCTATGTATTTACTTCAACCTTGCCGGTATACCCATATATGTTCCCGGTACGGAGAGCTCATCCACAACTACTGCGCCAGCTCCGATCATACAATCAGCACAAATAGCCAAATTATTACTCACGACCGCACCGATCCCGATCCATGTTCTCTCGCCAATGACAACAGAACCGGCTAAATGTGCTCCTACCGAAATATGCACATAATCACTGATCCGGCATTCATGATCCACTGTTGCCGCCGTATTGATAATACAGCCTCTGCCTACCACGGCATCCGCATTGATTACAGCCCCCGGCATAACAACCGTTCCCTCACCGATTTTCGCGAACTTAGAAATTACCGCCTGCGGATGAATCAATGTCGCCACGATCCCATGCACTGCACCTATTTGATCCATGATACGCTGCCGGATCTGTGCATTTCCAATCGCAACGATCATCTCATAATTCGCAACAAAGCTTTCCAGTTCCTGCGTACACCCAAGAACCGGAAAGCCCATGCATTCCTTAATACTCTCGTCATCATCCACAAACGCAATTTCCCGATATTTTCCCATGCTTAAAGCAATATCCGCAATTACCTTTCCATGTCCGCTTGCCCCGATGATCAACAGCTTTTTGTTCATATCTGAATCTGAATATGACATTTTTTCTTCCTCTATTTACTAAATTCTATTGCAATCATTCTATTCCATCCCACTTCTGATCTTTGTCACTCAAATTAAGTTTCGTGCCATCTTCTAGCATATACCCTTCTGCTGATGCACTTCCCGGATAATCTCCTATTACACCAGGCCACACAATCCCAATCTCAGGATCATTCCATGCCAATCCTCCTTCATCATTCGGATGCCAGAAATCATTAACCTTATAGCAGAACTCGGCTTCATTACTCAAAACCAAAAAACCATGAGCAAACCCCTCTGGAATCAAAAACTGCTTCTTATTCTCAGCCGAAAGAATAACTCCATACCATTTTCCATATGTTTCAGAATTATGCCTCAGATCAACTGCTACATCAAATACTCTGCCTCGTACTACACGTACCAGCTTACATTGTGGGTACTGCTTCTGGAAATGTAATCCGCGAAGTACGCCCTTCGTCGACATAGACTGATTATCCTGTACAAAGTTCACATGGATACCGGCCTCCTCCATATCTTTCTGATTATAAGTCTCAACAAAATATCCACGGGCATCCCCATGCACTGTAGGTTCGATCACGCATAACCCTTCAATTCCACCAGCATTCTTTTCAACTTTAATCTGACCCATTTTCACTGACCTCTTTATCTATTCTTAATTTCTTTCAGATATCTGCTTAACGCATCCTGCCAACTCGGTAACGGTGTAAATCCGTTTTCCATCAGCTTACTCTTGTCCAATCTGCTATTGAACGGACGCGCTGCCTTACTTAATCCGTACTCTTGTGTGGTAACCGGAATCACTTCTGTCGCATATCCCGCCTGACGATAAATTTCCTTTGCAAAATCATACCAGCTGATATATCCGCCCTCATTCGTTGCATGGTAATAGCCATACTTTTCCGTCTCATTCATATCAACCAATAATCTGGCAAGATCATATGTATAAGTAGGCGTCCCAATCTGATCATTCACCACACGAACACTATCATGCGTCTTACCAACAGAAAGCATCGTCTTAATAAAGTTCTTGCCATTTACTCCAAAAACCCATGCGATACGCACAATAAAATACTTATCTAATGTACGACTAACCGCCTGTTCACCCTCCAATTTGGTCTGTCCATATACATTGAGCGGTTGGTAATCTTTGCAGTCAGGCTTCCAAGCCTCAGTTCCCTGTCCGCTAAACACATAATCTGTGCTGATATAGGTCATCTTGCAATCCAGCAGCTTACATGCATCCGCGATATTTTGCGTTCCACCAGCATTGATGGCACGCACCTTTGCCACCTTATCATCATCCTCCGCCATATCTACCGCTGTCCATGCCGCGCAATGAATAACCGCATCCGGCTTTATCTCCGCAATCGCTTGCAACACAACGTCATGATCCGTAATATCCATAGAAACATACGGCGCGCTCACGACATCCGATCCATCATCTACACCACTATATATATCCTGTATGTCTGATCCTACACCTTCGTACCCACGTTTCATCAGCTCATTCATAACGTCATGTCCAAGCTGTCCACATACTCCTGTCACTAAAAACTTCATTTTTATCGATCTCCATACATCTTTTTATAATAATTCTGATACTCACCACTGATGATAGTCTCCCACCACTCACGATTGTCCAGATACCACTGGATTGTCTTCTTGATCCCATCCTCAAACTTAGTCTCCGGCAACCAGCCTAACTCATTATGAATTTTTGTCGGATCAATTGCATACCGCATATCATGTCCCTTACGATCACCAACATGTGTGATCAGACTCTCTGGCTTTCCAAGCTCCCTACAAATGATCTTAACAATCTCGATATTCTGTTTCTCATTATGCCCACCGACATTATAGACTTCGCCGACACGTCCATTGTGAATAATGAGGTCAATCGCCTTACAATGATCCTCAACATATAACCAATCACGCACATTTAACCCTTCTCCATAAACCGGAAGAGGCTTGTCAGCTAAAGCATTTGCGATCATCAGTGGAATCAGCTTCTCCGGGAAATGATACGGTCCGTAATTATTTGAACAACGGCTGATCGTAACCGGCAAACCATAGGTTCGATGATATGCCAACACCAGCAAATCTGCGGATGCCTTGGAACTGCTATACGGTGAACTCGTATGAATCGGTGTCTCTTCTGTGAAGAAAAGATCCGGTCGATCTAATGGAAGATCTCCATATACCTCATCCGTAGAAACCTGATGATATCTCTTGATTCCATATTTGCGGCAAGCATCCATCAATGTAGCAGTACCAATAATATTTGTCTGCAAAAAAACGCCGGGATCCTCAATGGAACGATCCACATGCGACTCCGCCGCAAAATTAACCACAATGTCCGGATGTTCCTCCTCAAATAACTTGTTGACAGCAGCCCTGTCACAAATATCATCCTTCACAAAACGAAAATTAGGGTTCTCCATAACAGGTGCCAAAGTAGACAGATTTCCTGCATACGTCAGCTTGTCAAGACAAACGATCCGATAATCCGGATACTTGTCTAACATATGAAAAATAAAATTACTTCCAATAAATCCCGCTCCACCGGTTACAATAATATTCATGTTCTAACTCCTTTATATCCTATGTATCAGATTTAATAAAGCTTCTCCTGGTACTTACCATCCATAACAGCTTTCAGATATTGACCATACTCATTCTTCTTCATGACTTCATACTCTTCCATCAGATCAGCCTTACTGATCCAGCCATTCAGATAAGCAATCTCCTCCAGACAACCGATCTTGCGATGCTGGTGCTGTTCCACCGTCTTCACAAAATTTGTTGCCTCCACCAGACTCTCATGTGTTCCTGTATCCAGCCACGTAAAGCCCTGTCCAAGAAGTTCCACATTTAAAAAACCCTTCTCCAGATAAATCCGGTTCAGATCCGTGATTTCCAATTCTCCACGGGCAGACGGCACCAGACTCTCCGCATATTCCACAACCTGATTATCATAAAAATATAACCCTGTCACGCAATAATTGCTCTTCGGGTTCTCCGGCTTTTCTTCAATGGAAACCGCTTTCCCATCCTTATCAAACTCAACGATACCGAAGCGCTCCGGGTCATCAACATAATACCCAAAAATGGTTGCACCTTTACCTTCCTCCGCATTCTGTACAGCAGTCTGCAATCGCTTATTCAAACCATGCCCCGCAAAGATATTGTCACCCAAAACCATTGCGACACTATCATCTCCGATAAAATCCCTGCCAATAATAAATGCCTGTGCCAAGCCATCCGGAGACGGCTGTACCGCATAAGATAAATGTACGCCAAACTGGTGTCCATCCCCTAACAGATTTTCAAATCTCGGTGTATCCTGCGGGGTAGAAATAATAAGGATATCCCGAATGCCTGCATTCATCAATACTGACATCGGATAATAAATCATCGGTTTATCATAGATTGGCAGCAACTGCTTACTTGTTACTTTTGTCAATGGATATAACCTCGTGCCGGATCCTCCAGCTAATATAATGCCTTTCATTTCATTTGCCCCCTTGTCTGACTGACTGTCATGCGTCAAATTACAGTTCTCTCCTACGGCATCTTTACCGCAGATTAAATTCTCCGTTTCTTTTCTACTGTCTATCTTTACATACTGTTTTTTTACAGCAACTTTTCCGCCCTATTGATTATTCCATACTTTCGACAACAGTCGGTAGTTATTCAACAATGACAAAATGCATCCTTCTTTCAGCGCAGATCGCCGCCCCTATAACTACACCAAATCCTGTAATTAACCCCAAAACCGCTCCTCCAACATTAAACACAAACAATGATAAACCGGTAAATGCAACTCCTGAATCATATATGTTTCCGTCTGTGGAACCTGTATACATGCATCACTCATCCTACTCAATGCACTATCTTTCTGTCCAGTCAAACCAATTACTTTCATACCTTTCGCATGAGCTGTAACCGCAGCATACAAAACATTTTTGCTATTTCCACTTGTAGAAATACCTAGAAATACATCATTTTCAGTTCCATAGCCATTAACCTGCTGTGCAAAACATAACAGTGGTTCGCAATCATTCATATAAGCTGTGGAAAGCGCCAGCTGTCCATCCAAGGCAATAGCCGGTAATGCTCCTTGAAGATTTTCTGCCAAAACACATCCCATCTCTGCGTCGACTTTCATCAGCTTATCGACAAATTCCCGCTCTGGTTTTCTCGGAAGTTTAAATCCTTTCATGAGTTCTCCAACAATATGCTCCGCATCCGCTGCCGATCCTCCATTTCCTGCTACCAGTAGTTTTCCTCCGTTTACATATGATTGCTCCATCACCTTATATGCTTCCATAATATTATCCTGTACACCACTTAATTCGGGATATCGTGATAGCAATGCTTTTATTTGTTTGTTTTCACTACTATTATTCATTCCATCTCCTTTATTTAATATAATCATTTACAAACGCGTCTAATGTAGTAACTGACACTTCCTGCCCATATTCCTCTTGCCCTGACTGAATCAATGCCGTATGACATCCTGCATTTTTTCCTGCCAGAATATCATTCTCACCATCTCCGATCATCCACGAGTTCTTTAAATCAACATTAAAATCTTTTGCTGCCTGCAATAACATTCCCGATTTTGGTTTTCTGCAATCACAATCTATTTTGAGTTCCACTCTTTCCCCTACATAACCCCTGTGTGGATGATGTGGACAAAAATAAATTGCATCCACATAAGCTCCTTGTTCTCCCAACAGCGTTTCCATTTTATTATGTATCTCCTGCAGTTCCTCGAAACTAACTTCTCCACGAGCAATCACCGGCTGATTGGTAACTACAATGGCAAGGTATCCAGAGGCATTAATTTTCTTTATCGCATCTGCCACACCATCCAGAAGTTCAAACTCATCGATATTTCTCAAAAAACCTACATATTTATTAATTGTGCCATCTCTGTCCAAAAATACCGCTCTTTGTTTGTTCGTGAGATTCTTTCCTTTTACTCTTCCAGCTTTAAAATCTTCACAAACCGAATAATATCTTTCTGGAGTTCCCATATCTTTTACATACTCCGGACTATTATAGCAAAACATTTTTCCTGTTCCAGCAAGTGGTTTCAATAACTGCCTGTCCAAATCGATCTTTGGCGTATCAATTTCCTGTGCCAACAATTTCGGACTTAACACATGTAACCCAGCATTGATACAATTCCTGTAATATTTTGGTCTATCGTCTTCCTTCGTCAGCCAACGCTCCACTGCACCATTTGCATCTGCAATCAGTACTCCACTGTCATAAGGATGACTGTTCGGATGTGTAAATAACGTAACCAATCCTCCATGTGACTTATGAAATGCCACAAAACGATTAAAATCTACATCAAACATAGCGTCTGCATTTAATAAAAGAAAATCCGAATCCAGTTTATCTTTGATTTGAAATAATGCTCCGGCATTTCCCAGCGGCTGCTCTTCAAAATAATATTCGATATGTACTCCGAATGGCTTTTGAGTCACTGGCGAAACTGCAGATCCATCTCCAAAATAATCCATGATAATATTTCCAAGATGACTCACCGTAATAATTATATCTTTAAATCCCTGATCTCGTAAACATTCAATTTCGTATTCCAATACTGGTTTTCCCTCTATTTTAATCATAGGTTTCGGAATATCACTTGCTACGGAAGAAATACGTGTGCCTTTTCCCCCTGCCATAATTACTGTTTTCATATTTGCATACTCCATCACTTATTTTATTCTACACATATTGAATATTCACTCGCTTTATACCCTGGTAAATGATGCAAACGCCACTCATTTCCACATATATAACACTTACTAAATATTTTTCTATTCATAAAATAAACATCTGTTTTTTATCTTACCTATCAACTATTATTAATATTTTATCATATTCTATCATCTGTCAATTTTTTTGCAATATCAGCACCTATTGGTTCTATATAAGTAGCAAAAATATTTGCGACAAAAATTATCACCAAAAATGTAATTATCAAAATCAATAATACCAAAACATTATACTCAATTTTATTATAAAAGCTCAAAAACAATCCACAAGAAATAGTTTCTACTATAGGCCAATGAACAATATATGCTGTATACGCTAATTTTCCCCCTTTTACCATCAATCGATTTCCAAGCAAACGTTCCATCAGATTAGATGATAAAATTCCAAGCATAAATAATACAATTCCAACTGCAAATACTACACGAGTATATTTTTCCTGATCATTAATATTGATCATGCTAAGCATCAAATATCCACCTAAAATCATACAAAATTGAAAAAATGGTCTTTTCTTAATTATTTCATTCAAATTGGTATTTACATATAAATCTGCAATTATCATTCCTAAAACAAAATAATTATAATATCCTGCAAATGCACTCATAAATATGATATAAAACAACCATCTCCAGGGACTTTTCTTGAAAATGTATACTACTGCAAGAATTAATAATGCGCCTAAATATTCATACACTATAGACCACAATGGTCCAATATATGCACTCGCACCCTTTAAATATGTTTTAACCAGCGCTTCTTTCAAGCATTCTATTACATTAGGCGAAAATGTATTAAATATTCCCAGAAAATCTTGAGAACCAATAATAGATGCTGCTTCCACATTTTTCATAAAATTAAATTTCATCAAAAAATAAACAACTATTTCTGCACATAATATCGGAGGCATCAATCTAAAATATCTCTTAACTACATCTCCTAATACATTATCATAACATTCTTTCACAAAATATTTATAGCATAACACAAAGCCAGAAATAACAAATAATAACCTAACATATGCATTTCCTGAATAAATAAACCGAATCGGTGTCATATCCAACCAACATGTTCTGTTTGGGAAAAATGCTCCTTTAAAATGACAAAGAAACACCCCTATCCAACCTATCGTTCTTAACCCTTCAATACAATTTATTTTACTTTCTTTCATTTTATATTATCCTCTCAGCCCCTATTCTATCACTATTGAAGTAAACATTGCACTAAAAACTCTTTGATCAGCATCATTGATATCCGGGAGATGTTCTCCATCAAAAACTAATTTAAAAACATTATTCCCCTCAGTTTTGTAATTTGAAATATCTCCTTGTAATGTCAATTCCTGCCCTCCAATTATATTTTGATCTACCAACATATTATCATTTAAATATAATTTTACGTTTGAAACATCTTTAACATTTTCAGGAACATACCCAGACATCGTAATTTGAGTTTGATCCGATAAAGCTACTTGAAATTCCGATTCTTTTTGCACCCATCTATAATTTTCTCCATCTTCTTGTTTAAGCCATCCACTTGTAAATATAATATTATTTTCATTGTATGGAAACTCTACATTTAAAGTTCCATTAACTGCATCTTGTCCATATAATTCTAATCTGTTAGTATATGCTCCATACCTATACCCTATCATTATTAAGCAAATAATCATTCCACCTATCACTACTCTTATAGTCTCTTTATTAAAAATTCTAATCTTTATTTGCCTCATGCTATACTCTAATGCATTTACAATTTTTTTATACACCTTCCCCAATTCTTCAAACGCATTGAACTGCAATATTTCCTGCATAAAATTTTTATCTTTTCCTAACATTTGCCTTAAAATCGGTATCTTTATCATGCTATTCCATAATATGGTTGAACCCACAATTGCAACTATTGAATATATCCACCAATATTTTTCACCAACTGTTGTTGAAGGGATTAAATTCTTGCACTCACTTCCTGTAACTATTCCCATAATTACAAGTAAAGCTGCAACAATTCTAAAAAGCAAAAAATGGATTAACATAATTCCCATAGTTGATTTTCCAATTAATGACCATATTTTTTTCACAAAAGTAATTTTTATTATGGAAACCAATTGTGATAATGCCCATAACCATAAAACACCATTAATTACAGCAATTGAACACCACCATAAACTATTCATCTGTCTGTTTGCAATATCCATTAAATTTCTTCCATTTAATGTTTCTTTCATCCACACCATTATAAACGTAGTGCAAAATAAGCTTATACATGCAACTGTATTTTTAGTTTTATTTTTAATCACAATGTTTTGTGTTCTTTGTTTAATTAAAAATGCAATTCCATAATACCCCTGAGCAACAACTGCAATATCGGCACCAAACGGAAGACCATTACCACTTTTTAATCTATAATATCCATAAATATAAATTAACACTGTAAATAAACCGAATATTAAATTTTTTCTACCACATAATATATATACAAAATGAGAAAGCAATGAAGATAAAAAAAGCACTTCAATAAACCAAGCTGCCCCTAATAAATCAATCATCGAACCATTAGTTATAAAATTTTTTATAAGCAGAGCAAGTGTCGGTGATGACTGGTCATTATAAAAATAATTATACACATGGGCCATAGATAATAAATTCAGTAACAGCCCATATAAAATAACCATAGTAAACAGCGGAACGATTAAAGTCATACTTTTTTTATATACATCTTTTCCAAAACTTACAACATCCATCTTTGCCACCCAACCGGATATAAAGAAAAATGCTGCCACATGAAATTGATATATATATGCATTAAATTTACCTGTCGAATGCCCTACCACAACCAAAATAATCGCTAATGCTTTAAATATATCTACCCATTCAATTCTTTTTTTATCCATCATAAACGTTACATGACTATTGCATAAATTAAAATAATTTACTTGTCGTGTATTTCCTTTCTGTCAACAATTAAATATTGGTTTAAAAATGCACCTTACCAAACATGTATCTAATTCGCTTTTCTCTACTTCCATCTATTGATATTATGCCACTTAGTACAAATAGCATTAAACTCAATTCCCCAATCCTGCATCTGCTCTTTATATTTTTCGATCTCCACATCTCTTCCCTCTAGTTCAGGAGAAACTAAGCAAAGCTTATATCCTAATTTTTTTAATTCTTCAGCCTCTGTTTTTCCAATTGGAATTTTACTAAAGCAATCTACCCAAATCCATTCTACTTTTCCAGCCATATTTCTTGGTGTGTCAAGCCCCTCTACTTCTGATACTCTTAACGCAATATTCTTTTCTCCTTGATTACTCAGTAACCAAATCATTGGAAAAGAAGAATCTAAGAAAAAATAAGATTTCACATCATATTTTGGAAGCATTTCCAATATTTTCAATTCAATCCTTTCACTTTTGACATTTAATATCATCGTTCCATGATGATAATTTTTCAAGTATTCCTCAAAATCTTCACCTGGTTCAAATGGATTATGTTGTATGTAAATTCGACCATTCAAATCATCTCGCAAATCTAATTCTACTCCATATTCTTTTGGAAGTTTTTTCAATTCTTCAACTGTGTTAATTCTATGTGCTATAAACTCCATAATAAAATCCTCCTACTTAATTCCCACTTTTTTTAATTTTACACTAAAGTCCAATGTTCTCTTAATGAATTTCCATTTTGCTTTTATACTCCCATTATTCCAATGAGACTCTCCATGAACCCTTTCCGGGAAAAGTACATCAAATCTTTCTATTTTTAACCCCGCTTTCTGAGCCATATATAATGCATATAAATCAAGTGCAAAATCCTTCGGTGGATTTTGCCAGCTTTCAAAAAATTCTTTACTAAATACATTAGGCTGCGCATTTACATCATATAGCTTCACCCCCATATACATAGTTTCAAACAAACTCATACCACTTGTGAAAAACTGGTCAAAAGCAGGTCTTCCTTTTCGATTTCCTTTCACATATAATTGCTTTTCATTTCCATTCTTTTCAATAATTTCCAATGCCTTCATTAAATCCGCAGGATCTGTCTGCATATCAGCATGTGTCCAGCCAATAAACTCGCCTTTACACACTTTCAATCCCTGTATAATTCCATAACCATATCCTTGATTCACTTCAACTTTAGTTGTTCTAGCAAAGGAATACTTTGGTATTAATTTTTCAATTATAGCAGCAGAATCATCAGTAGATCCATTATCTACCAAAACCACCTCTACATCATCTCTTTTTATTACATCTGCAAATCTATTTAATATAAGAGGAATATTTTCAGATTCATTGTAGCACGGAACAACAATTGATAATTTCATTATTTTTCATCCTTTCTAAACACCAAAAATTTTTGTCCCAAAAAGTTCATAACTGTGCTGGTACCTGTTGCACACAAAAATGCAAATACTGTACTAGGAATAATCCAGATTACAAACTTATTTACTCCGGTATTGACTAATGCAGAACAAGCATACAAAATAATATATTTATAAATCTCAGCCACTTTAAATTTTTTACTTTCAAAAGTCCATAATTTATTAATTATAAATCCAACAAAAGCTCCCAAAATATAAGAAATTGCTTTAGCGACAGAAAAATCTATATACGCCTTTAATATTGCATAAAACAACGCATCAACAACAACTGCACTTCCACCACCTACTAAAAATTTCAAAATCTCTTTTATCTCAAATTTACTTTTTATCCATTCCACCATCAATATACTCCATTACTCTTTCATCCATTGTATCTTTATAGCTTTCTAAAAATAACATACCTCTCATTCCAGCATTAACAGCTCCGTCAATATCCTTTTTTTGACTATCTCCTATCATTAAAATTTCTTCCGGATTACAATGCAATTTTTGAATTATTCGTGAAAAAGCTATATTAGAAGGCTTTTCAGCCCCCACTTCCTCGCTTGTGACAATCACATCTATATATTCTGTAATACATAATTTTTTAATTTTTCTATGTTGAATATGTGCTGTTAGATCTGTAAGGATTCCAATTTCAATTTTTCTATGCTTTAATTGTTTCATCAAAGGCATAACATACTTAAAAGGAGTCATTTTTTCAAGCATTACACTCCAATAAATGTCATATAACTCTAATGCATCCTCTACGGGAGATTGATTTATTTTTTCAAGAAAAATCTGCATATATAACATCCGATTATGTGATGCTCCCGTGTTTCCAAGCAATTCTTTCACTTCATCTTTTGCAAGTTCAAAATTTTTTCTAAAATCAACTTTATTCAGCTCATATTTACCACATACGTATTCTTCTAATTGCTTCATTGCTACTATGTGGCATTCATCATAATTATAAATCGTATTATCCAAATCGAAAACAACGGCCTTAATCATTACGGAACTCCTTGCATTTTATTACTAATCAACAACAATAAAAATAATATTATCATACCATCTTTCGCATTCACATCCGAATTCAAATTTTCGCGAGTAATTTCTTCCAACTGCGGAATTACTCTCTCCGCTATCTCTTCTATCGGAAGTGAAATTTCTTCCATATTATCAGCATCTAATGTTACATATTGATTTTTTAAATCTTCAGAATAGTCATATTCCACGGTAATTCCATACCCTCTTAATTCATTTACCAGCGGTTCTATATCAACCGCTGCACTTAACATAAGACGAACACTGATCTTTACATCATAATTTTCCACCATGCAATCAGTGAGATTCTTATCGTAATATTTCACAATCAAATCAGCATAATTCTTCTGTGGATAAATAAACTTTTGTGCATCAGGCATCCTTTCCTCTATAGATTTTAATACCGCTTCTTTAGAATGTCCTCTTTTAGTTGTATCTCTTTGAATTTTCCAATAACGTCGCAATGTTTCATCCGCATCCATATAAATCTTCAAATCCAAAAGTTTTCTTGTCTGAGGAAGATATAGTGCATGCAGACCACATAAAATCACATAATCCTTCGATGAAATTCTTTTAGGACTTGTAAATTTTCCAGTACTGTGGTCATAATCTACTCTTCTAACAGCACTTCCAGATCGAAGATCTGAAAGATCTTTTGCCTGTCTATATAAATAATTCGCCTTTGGATTTAAAGCAGTGTATTCATCCCAAAAACGATTTCCCCGTTCCCATCTATGGTCTCCATCGCCTTCAATATAAAGCAAATTGGAATATCCCAAGCCTTTTTCGACGATATCAATAAATGTAGATTTTCCCGCTCCGCTATCTCCCGCAATTCCAATAGTAAATGGAATATTTTTTCTTTTATAAAAACTATTACTAGCTACCCCTAACTGATACATTGAAATTATTAAATAAATCAATATTCCTGATAAAATTGTAAATGTGCCATTTGAAATAATAGAATTATTATATTTTATCCACTCTAAGCTTTTATTACATAAATAAAGATCCACTACATCTCTATTATGCAAGAAAATAAAATATATTAAATATATAACATTTAATACCGCATAAATAGCTATATTCTTGTACTTTTCCTTATTAATTGCTGCAAAAAATAATGCTATAAACGAAACAATCCAAACATACCACCCCGGCATAGGCGGACAAAATGCCAAAAATACCGCAAACACGATACCACAGAGATTAAAAAACAATTCTCTATTCATATAATTAATTTTAAATGTAAGCAGATAAATAAATAAAACAGCTATAATAGGAATATATAATTGCACCGTATCAAAATTAAATGCCACCTTAGTTAATACCATCTGTTCTTTATTGAATAATACCATTTGTCTAAATCCATCTGACCAAATTGGTAAAATTCCAATGCACATTCCTATAATGACACCAATTACATATTCACAAGCCCTTTTTATACTATCTCTTTTTTGTAGATAAAAGAAAATAATCGGAATAACCGCTAATATATGTAACTTACATAAAAGTGCAATAACCGTAAATATTCCCCCGAATATATATCTATACTTCACCGATTTCTTTGAAATCAGAAATGCTAATGCGATTATCAAAAAGACCATAGGTATAAGATCTAATTGTCCATGCATATAAACAGAATACAACACAATAGGTGAACCATAATAAAAAACCCCAATATATCTTCTTTTTTCCGGGAAAAACCGAACTAATATCTTTAATCCAATTAAATCAAGAAGAAAACTAGGTAGTTTAAAACAGAAATTAATCAAAAAAACATTTTTTATTCCCAGCACTTTAATAATAAACATTCCAACGCTTTCCACTAAAAGCATCATTGAAGGATAAGGAAAAGCATTTATTATACCTTTTTCATAAAATCGTTGATATACATTTCCACCAGTTAAAACAAAATCTTTTACAAAAGGAATAAATAATTTATTCTGATAATCAGATGAAAAAAGTCCCATCAGAATAACCTTTACTATTAAAACTGCAATTATAAACAAATAATATTTTGAATGTATGCTGTTTTTATCGTTCGTTCTCATACCTTTAATTCCCCGGAATAAATCCCTGACTATCTGTAAATTCTTTCCAATATCTAATGGTTGCCTGGTATTCTTCATAATCCTTTGGGGTACCCCAACCAATATATCTTTCAATTTCAAATACCCTTGCATCCATATCTAATTCAAGACAATGCTTCATAACCTGATCAACATAAAATTCATTATTAATTCTATCATTTTCTGCAATCATTTTTTCCGCAGCCCGGATAAAATCTTTTCCATGTTTAAACCAAAAGGTTGCAACAATTGCATGATCTTCCATAGGTGTATCTGAAATGGCTTTTTTTATGGAAATATCAGAAATTTTACCTGTTTCCTCATTATCCACGATCATCCAGCCATATGCATCTGGATTCTTTAAAACTGCCTGATTATGCCTATAAGTAAACGCCAAAACATCACATTCCTGCGTCATCTTTTCAAATTTTTCCTGATTAATCACCATTCCATTATCACAGCCTGCAATAAGTAATTCCTCTTCAGAATTAATACTATCTTTAGCAAGTAAACATGTGCAGGCCTGTCCCTCTGTTAACTTATCAATTGTAATAAATTTTGCCTCGGGAAAATATTCTTTAATAGCACCTTCCATTCCATTATCCTTATGAAAAGTTCGATCAATATATGTAACATTACTACCATCTGCTTTTACTCCAGGCAAATCCATCGTTGCACATACAACCATAGGGTACTCTTTCCCTGTCTTACGATCAATAGTTGGTATGGCAGGTTTACTAATCTTATACCCTTCATCTGCAAATCTTTGCCCCGCTCCTGCCATTGGAATTATTATATTCATAGTTAAAACCTCCTTGTACATTCTGTCCAAAACAAATAATCTGCCATATCTTCTGGTGTCCCCCATTGGCAAAACTTATCTACATTTGTTGGAACCCAAACTTTCTTTCCGTCTTTTACCATATAATTATACGGAAGACTTGCATAAAATTCTCCATTAAGCGTTTCATTTGCATCGACAAGCATCTGGCAATATTTTTTTAAGGTTGCCCCATCTTTGAAGTAATACACACCCGGTGAATGCTTTGCCTTCGTTTTATCCTTTTCGAAAGAATACTTTTCTTTGATTTGTATCAAATTGTCTTCTTCATCTGTGAGGCACGATGCATAATAATTCTTCTCTATTAAAAGATGCGGATGAAAACCTGTATAGCATGGTACAGCTCCATCACATGCTCTTTTTTTAACATCAAGCACAAATTTTTTATAATCCCAGGTCATGTAAAAATCACAGTAATTAACTATACACGGCTCATCATCCTCAATTCTTGTTGCTGCACGAAGGACATCATAAACAGGTCCTTTTTTCACCCAATCACGAATTGCAAAAATATCTGCTGTTGGTGCAATTTTTAATAATTGATCTCTCATATCTGGTATTTCATCTAAATGTTCCTGTCTGCACACAAAAAGAATGTTCTTTTCTTCTGGATACATTCCCTCAATAATCCATTGAATAATTGGTTTATTTTGTACTTTTATAAAAGGCTTCAAATCTTTATATCCAGCAGCAACAAATCTTGAGCCATATCCGGTCATTGGTATAATAATTTTCATAATGCATAGTCTCCCCTTTTATTTTAAATTTTTTCTGTATTTTTCAGCATCCCAGTTTAACAAAAAATTCTTTTCTTTTTCTGATAAGAAATTACATTCTACATTTCTATTCAGCATTATCACTTGTGCACTAAAACTTAATACACTTTGGATTTCTAACGCCTTTTTTACCGACTCTGCGTGGATATAAAGATTATTTTTATACGAAACAATCACCGGATATCCATTTTCTTCCACAAAAGAATTAAATCTTTTCTCATTGATTTTTTCCGTTATTTCTGCATACATCTTTTTTCCAAGGAAAACTACACAGTCTGGACAGAAAAAATGATCCCATATCCCATTCAAATTATGATATGTATCTATAACATTTTTATCTGTCACTAACCACTCAATTCCATCATTATATAAATTATCTATTTCAAGAATATCATGATATGCTGACATATCAACATGTAAAAATCCTTCAATCTTTTTTGTAACTGTTTCTGTAAGTCTAATTACTTCATCCACAGTATCTGCACTCACAAGTAAACCATGATTCATCAAAAACACAAATTTAGGTTCATTTTTAAAATTATTTTTATATTTTTTATATTCTTGAAAATATGCTTTTGCTAATTCAATTCCTGGTGTTGCATAAGGAATTATCAATGCATCTGGAAAAAGTTTATTTATTATTTCTTCTCCATTTTTTCTACATGTAAGTGCATTCACTACCACAGGATGTGTATGTAGCGAATATCTTCCCGAAATAGAATGCAAAAATGTTTCAATTGATGGTCTTTCACCTTCAAGAAATGCGCTTTCTAATATTTCTTTTGATTGCTCCTCCGTCATTTCATCAAGATTTTTACATCCAAGAAATGCATCTCTAATCATTTTCGGATTTACAACTGCATATCCCGATTTTTCTGTCACATCTGCCAATTGATACCCCGAAGCTTTTATGACCATTTTCTCATCTGTAATTTTATACGCAGAATTTCCACCACCAGCCTGCACTAAATCTTCCCTCATTCCTGCATATCTTGAAATTTTCACAAAAGAATTCATTCTTACACTCCTTTTTAATCACCTATAATTGTCTGACTTACTCCATTTCCTATTATATTTACCTGAACCTCTCCGGGCACAACTAAATAAATACAATCATCTTGATTCCACGTCTTTTTATACTCTGTCTGTATCGTTGAATAATAAACTTTATCTCCATAATAGAATCCTACCATAATTGAATCATTATTATTTATATCATACTGAACTTGTACAACTTTATTCCCGCGATTATTATTCCAATCATACAAAAAACATTTATATGTCCCATCCTCGCTTTTAAAGTAATCTATTAATGTAGATTCTTTTATATCTTTTATATTTTCTTTTGTCAATATCCCTGTTTCTTTATTAATATCAACATTAAATTTATAAAAAGAACCCATTCCCATCTGATTATATATCCAATACTTATTCATATCAGCTGCCCAATCTGTAGTAAACAAAATTTTTTTCGTATCAGCTTTCTCTATTTTTAATTCATCACGTAAAGTTTTTGCCTCATTACTAATACATTGTAAATAATAAGAACTATTTGGTTTGACGTAATCATGTATATTAATTGCATAAACCATAACATAGCATGCCGTTATTCCTATAATCCAATAATAAATTTTCTTACCATTTCCAAGCGCAGTTAATAAAAATAATCCTGCAAAAATTGCTAAAATATCGCCATAGTATGTCGCATTACGAGTTGTTTTAAAAACAGGTAATAGGAGTACCAAATAACAAACTATATAGACAATCAAATCAACAGCCTTTTTGTTTTTTTCTTTAACATATACACCTAATTTATATATCGAAAAAAGAACTGCACATAAAATAACTAATGCAAAACCTAAAGAAATAAAATTTAATTGTGGACACATATATGCTTCAAAACAAATAGGATTAGGTATATTAAAGCAGATTAAAAAGTAACCAATACTTTTTTTTATACATTCAATTATAGATAAGTGATCAGCATTTATTCCACCACCCGTCACTTCAAATATGTTTCCTAGTTTTAACATTCTCGTATACATATACGTAACTAAAAGTACCATCTGAGCCAACGTATATCCTATCATTGTCTTAGATATTTTCTTATTTTTAGAGTAGCTTTTTATATCATACCATAGTGCTAATGCTACTCCCAATGTCATTGCAGACTCTTTTGTATACAGCGTAACTCCCGTAAATAAAATTGAAAAAACAAATGCGGACATGCTTCCATACTTTTCATATTTTACAGTAAACAATAAACTTAACAAGAAAAATAAAACTAACCAAACAGAAAAAGATAATCCAACATCATAAACACCTGGAAATCTCACAATTGAAAAAATCATAAAAACTGATAATATTATTGACTTAACCTTATCCTGGAAAATTTCTTCTCCTATCATATAAGATATTATTGCCGAAAATGCATATCCTAATATTGTAACAAACCTTATCCAATAAACATTATAATCAAATGCTTTTTTTAAAATTTCAATTATAATCTCATCGAACACCGGTCTATGAAAACCTAAAAGATATGAATTTATAGGTTTGTTAAGTCCATCAAATGTATAAAAACACTTTAACATATTTTTTATAGACAAATCAGTATTGTCATTCATATGCATAAGACCATCTCCCACTACCGGTAATTCAAAAGTCCAAGCATATATAAAAAAAGCTAGTAAAAAAAGTATGCATAATATTATCTTCTTACTTTTTAAAATTTTTTTCATTTTCTTCACCTTATACAATTTGTTATAAATTTTTACATAGGTTCATATGTTTCTGGTGTATAATGAATAATTCTCGTCCCAGTATCTTCAAACTCGAACGGAACATGTAATAACCCCTCTAATGCCCTTCTCACATTTTCCTGTTTATCCGGTTCTACATAAAACAAAAGAAAACCTCCTCCACCTGCCCCAAGTAATTTACCACCAGTTGCTCCTGCCTGAATTGCTTTCTGATACAGCCCATCTATAGAATCCGTTGAAATTTTACTCGTAATTCCACGTTTCAATTTCCAGGTATGATCCAACATTTTTCCAAATTCATTCAGATCCTGTTTGGAAACGAGAATTTGTTCCGCATCATCCACTAATGAATACATCTCCAATAGTTGTGCTGTTTTATCCTTCATCGCACTCTGTGTTGACACCTGAATATCAGATGAGAAACGTGAAAACCCAGTAAAAAATAACATCAGATTTTGGTTCAACTGTTTTTTTCGCTCTGGTGATATGACAATTGGATCCACTGTATATCCATTTTGTGAAAAATTGATTCGATTAAAGCCCCCAAATGATGCTGCAATCTGATCCTGCACACCGCCACTTTCTTTGCATAGCACACGTTCCAGATAAATTGCTTCATCTGCAAGTTTTCTTTTATCCGCATACTTTCCCTTCAGAGCATAAAAAGCATATAACATTCCCACTGCAAAAGAACTGCTTGTTCCCAATCCCGAACGTGCTGGCAAATCAGCCTCATATGTCAGACGAATTTCATGCATATCCAAAAATTTCATAGCTTCTCGAATTGCCGGATGCACAATATCATTGACATCTGTAACTCTTTCGGTCTTTGCATAAGACAATTCTGTTGAATAGTCAAAAAATCTCGGAAGGTGCCGTACATTTACATAACAATATTTATCAAATGTTGTAGAAATCACAGCTCCTCCATGTTCTTTATAAAATCCCGGAAAATCAGTCCCCCCACCAAAGAAGGACATCCGAAATGGTGTTTGTGTAATAATCATAGCTGGTCTCCTCTAAATTTTATGAAAAATCATCCTTTATAACATTCCACACAGAATCAATACTAAAATGTTTCTGAATAAATAGGCAACTTTCTTCTGACATTTCTTTTAATTTATCTCCATTTGTATATAATTCACAAATAATATCTATCATCTTCTGTTCTTCATCTGCCACTGCAACAACTTGTTCTACTCCTGTGATTCCTTCTGCACCAACAGAAGTTGTGACAATTGGCATTCCATAATGAAGACCTTCCACAACTTTTCCTTTCACACCAGCCCCATATCGAAGCGGAACCACATCTATACGAGTATTTTGATACAGTTGATGTAACTCTTCTTCTGTAACAAACCCTTTCACAACAACGCCTTCTATCGAAAGATTCTGTATTTCTTTTGGAGCATTAGAACCAACAATATAAAATTTTGCACCAGTTCTTTTATAAATTTCCGGATAAATCTTATTTAAAAACCATTTTACAGCATCCAGGTTCGGAGCATGTCCAAATCCACCAACAAAAAGCAGTCCTTCTCTTTGATTCGTATTATATCGAATCTTTGGAAACTGTTCATAAACATATGCGGTTATTGCTTTTGCTTTGATAGCTGGGTCAATCTCATGAATAGCTTCAATTTCAACATCAGATGGATAGTAACTCATATCTGCTTTATGCATCAAATATAATTCTTTTTCCAACCACTCATTAGATTCTTTTAGTAATGATGCATCCCCATTTAATTCATATTCTCTCTTAATCCGAAGAAAATGCAGATCATGACCGTAGTATATAACTTTACCTTTTGCACAATTTCTAATAATATCAATGTATTTCACACTAATATGAGGACGATTCAAATAAAATATATCAAAATATTTTGCATTTTCTTCCAACCATATTTTCCAATTCTGTGCATATTTTTGACCATATAAAACACAAATTCCCAGCTGTTGCAATTCTGTCGTATATGGCTCATGCTGATAAAAATTATCTCCTAAGAAAGTAACCTGATACCCTTTTTTCACAAACATTTTCAAATACATAAATGTCGTTTTGCTTCCAGCATCTTTATCATATTGCGGAACATAATGGTCAATCACAAGAATATGCTTCTTTTTTGTACTTCGGTCTCTGGCCAGAAACACATCTGTTCCATTTTCAAAATGTTCAGCATTAAGTTCCTTTTTCCACTTTTCATAGAATTTCTTTTGATTCTCTACCTGATATTTTTTCTGTCCGGAAGACAAATCTGTTCCATTTGATATTCCTTCAAAATGTACCACTACAGATAACGGCTGATACATAACTTTATATCCATGTTTTCTTACTTCAAATGCCAGATCCGAGTCTTCGCAATATGCAGGCACATACCGTTCATCAAAACCGCCAATTTTTTCCCATAAATCGGTTCGAATCATAATGGCAGCTCCGGAAATATAATCAGCTTCATGAACATAATTAAATTCTGAATCGTTAGGATTCTGACGATTTCCATAATTCCATGCAGAAGCGTCTTTCCACAGAATTCCTCCCGCTTCCTGCAAAAATCCATCTGCATAGACAAGTTTTGAACCAACCATGCCGACTGAATCATCATGTTCCATTACATCTATCAATGGTTGCAGCCAGTTCTCCTGTACTTGTGTATCATTATTTAAAAATAAAATATACTGCCCCTGAGCATACTTCGCTGCATTATTACAATTTAATAAAAACCTTTTATTTTCTTCATTTGTTACAACATGAATTCCATGAATAACTTCATGAATCTGCGTTGTCAAGTCATTCGAATTATCATTTGCAACTATAACTTCATAAGTACAATCTCCACTATAATTTAATATTGATTCAAGACAATGATATGTATAATCAAACTGATTATATACAGGAATCACTATTGACACCTGCGGATGATCATATTCCGGAAAAACTAATTGCGGATACTCTTCAATATTTTTTCTTTCCTCTGTTTCTGTTGCAAGATGTAATAATTCTACTGGATTTTCATTAGACCTCTCGAACTCCTCAACCAACTTCATATGATTAGTCGCACTAACAGCTCCTTCACGCTTCAAAACAAGAATGGCATTCTTAATACGCCTTGGATTAATCATCTTCAGCATCATTTTTGGATGCCTTACGCTTTTTACGATAACTTTTGCAAAAAATCTTCTAACGCTATTCGGCGGACACAAAAACAAACTTATCTGTCTGAATTTATTGGCCAAACGATAAGTACGAGAATTCTTTTCCCTTTCATATGCACGTTCTACTTCAAGCAGTTGTTCTATGTGTCCTTCTTTATTATTTAGCAAGACTTGATATTTTTGTATTTTTTCTTGATATTCCAATTGCAAATTATTGTATCGTATTTGCAAATTATTGTATCGTATTTGCAAATTTTCGTTTCTATTTTCAGAATTTTGCACTTTGTTTCTTAAAGTTTCTATTTTTGCATCATCATTTATTATTCGATCTCTATATTGCTCTATCTCTTTATCCAGTTTATTTAAGTGATTATTTCTATCTTCTTCTTCTTTTTGAAGTTGAACAATACGATGCATAATTGCATCATATTCTCCCGTCTCACAAATTGTCACTGCTGTCCCAGAAATATTTGGAATCTCTTCATTGCTTGCAATAGCAATAACATATTTCGCTTCTTCTGCTTTTGCCGAATCGTATGTATTTAAAGTCTTTCTCGGATGATCCATCGAATCTAAAACACATGCCACCTCAAAAGACTGCGAAAATAACTGTACATTCTTAAATTGTTTGTGAATAAAGGACACAAACTCTTCCTGATAAAATTCTTTGATATGAAAATGATTTTTTTGATGATATAAATCCGAATAAATCCTTTTATTCGGAGTAGACATTACCAATAATCCACCTTTTCTTAGTATTCTTTTTATCTCGTTCAGAAAAGCATTCTGAACATCTTCCGGTACATGTTCGATTGTTTCAAAAGATATTACAACATCTTTCGAATGATCTGGTATCATATCCATTTTGGCAATGCTTCCACATACATAGGATAAATTATCCGTTTTCTCCGCATAATTTTTATTTGCCTGAATAATTGTATCTTCCGAAATATCCAATCCAATCACCGTTTTGGCAATTTCAGATAAAATTTTACTTCCATATCCTTCGCCACAGGCCGCATCTAATACATCCTTGCCCGTTGCCAATTCACAAAAACTCATATAGCGCTGCATATGTTCTATTTCAAGTTTTCTATCATCAATTCCGGGAATAAATCGCTCTCCCGTAAACACTTCCTTATCCATGGTCTAATTCCTTTATCCTTTTTATTTATCGTTACGTTGAATACTCTCCCCATTACTTACCCAATGCCCTGGCAAATATACAATTCCCTGCTGCGCATCCTGACTTTTCTGCACACGAAATGACATTGCATTACTAATATAATCATATTCTTCTTCCTGAAGGTTCTGTATGCCTATATCCAAATAATATTTACCTTCCAGCAAATTATTTTTCTCTATTTCAAAAGAAACTTCACCTTCTTTTTTCTTTACAATCTGATATTTACAAAACAATCCAGATAATGCCGTTGTACCAAAACAATAAACTCCATCATCTCTTGTAATATTTAATGTAAAATTTATATCTTCTTCCGGTTGTTCTGCCTTGTATTTCAAACGTATTTCCATTGCTTCTCCAATGTGAAAATATTTTGTCTGTTTCTGTTCCGAATTAAAAATTCCACCATCCGTAAAAACAATTTTCATATTCCCTCTTCGAGTAGCACCTTTACGACAAAAAACAGGCATTCCAATTTCTTCCTGCTTTTTTTGATTTGCACGTAACTTTTCTTTTTTTTCTTCTTCTTTTTTTTCTAAAAGTTCACGTTGAAAATCATCTTCTATCTTTGCAATACGTTTTTCTTCCATGGATGCCAGATAATGATCCCCAATCTTTTTTGGTTCCCCTTCTTCTCTAATCAATCCATCTTCTATCCAAATTGCGCGGTCACAAATACTTTCAATCTGATTCATCACATGAGACACTATTACAATAGTTGTACCATTCTTTTTTATTTCTTTTAATTTTTCAAAACATTTTTCTTGAAAACTAACATCTCCAACTGCTAAAATTTCATCTATCAAAAGAATATCTGCATCTACATTAATTGCCACTGCAAATGCAAGTCTCATGTACATTCCTGAAGAATAGGTACGAACAGGATTATCAATAAAGTCCTCTAATTCCGAAAATTTAATAATCTCCCCAATTCGTCTTTCAATTTCGGCATGGTTCAATCCAAAAATAGAAGCGTTGATAAATATATTTTCACGCCCCGTCATATCTGGATGAAAGCCAGCCCCTAATTCAATCAGACTTGAGACTCTACCTCTCATATCAATAGTACCACTCGTCGGGTACATAATTTTTGTAAGCATCTTTAGAGTTGTACTTTTACCACATCCATTTTTTCCAATTAATCCTATTGCTTCTCCCTTTTTGACATCAAAACTAATTCCCCGAAGCACATGATGTATTTCATGTCGATTTCTTTTTTTAAATAATATTTTTTCTTTTAAACTGTTTCCTTTATCCAAATACACTTTAAAATCTTTTTTTAAATTTCGTACTTCTATGGAATTTTCCGCTTTCATTTACATTTCCTCCACGAAATTTCTCTGTAATCTATCAAACACAATTCCTCCAATCACAAGGGAAACAACTCCTACAACAACCGTCAATATAAGATTTGACATATCTGGTATTTTTTTATAATACAGGATCTCACGGTATGCAATTGCTACTGACGTCATTGGATTTATCCAAAATATTTTTTGTAATTTTTCTGGAACATAACTAATATCATACATAACAGGTGTTAAATAAATCCATGCCATCATTAATACACCCATGATATGTTCCAAATCTCGAAGATATACAGTACAAGCCGAAATAATCATTGTAAAACCAAGGCACAATAAATATTCTACAACCATTACTATTGGAAGAAACAAAAGTGCCTTGAAACTAAATCCCCATCCCGAAATGATAAGAACCGCAAACACAACTATAAAAGATAAGATCATATTTACAAAACAACTTGTAACAAATGAAACAGGTAAAACTTCTCTTGGAAAATAAATTTTTGTCAACAAATCTTTGGAATTAACAACACAAACAGCTCCTCCTGTAACCGAAGATGAAAAAAATACCCATGGAATCATAACAACTGTAAGGAAAAGATAGTATTTATCAATATTCATTCTAAAAATTGTAGAAAAAACAAGTGTGTAGATAATAATTTGACATAACGGATTTATAAACGTCCACAAAAACCCTAAAACAGAACTTTTATACCGTCCTCTCAGTTCTTTCCTTACCATACTATAAATCATTTCTCTATAATCAAATAATTCTTTAAATTTTCGTATCATTTCAGTCTCCAAAATATTTATCAGATTAAGTCAGTTATTTACGTAATTCTTCCTTCGTCATCTTCCGAAACCACTTCCACTGCTTTCGAAAATCCTCATACTTCACACAGCGAAGCAGATAAAGTACCAGCCGATACCAATACAACGGCAAAATCTGCATTCGCGACGCATGCAGATATTCTCTGCAATAATAGATTTCACTTCGAACAAAATGTGCAAAAGAAAATGCCTGCACATACCGCGTACTACCTCCGTGTAAATGTTCGATTATCGCTGCTGGATCATACACGGTACGAAATCCAGCTTTTTCCATCATGATTCCCAAAATCAATTCTTCTTCATACAGAAATGGGTATTCATCCAGCGGCGTAACCCGCTCTGCGCATGCTCGTGTCATAAGAAAGCAACATCCCATCACCGCATACACCTCATACATTGTATCATCATTTCGGTCGAAACCAAAGTATGTCTTATAGGAATGTCGAAAAATTGCATGTAATCGTGTCCTGACCAGATATTTTTCCTTGATCCCCGTCTTTCTACACAGATTGCTTTTTTGTATTTTCCCATCCCAATCCAGTATTTTAGGTCCCACAATTCCGATCTTGGCATTCTTCTGCGCACAATCATACAGTTCCTGAATGCATCCCTTTTCAAAACACACATCATTATTTGAAATCAAGATGGCATCACATTCAAGTTTCAAAGCTTTCGCAATGCCTGTATTATTTCCTGCGTTATAACCTTTATTTTCCTTATTCTTAATGTATATGATCTGGTACTGCTGCACCATTGCATCCAGATCATATTCCGGCATATTGGGAGACGCATTATCTACTAAAATAATCCGGAAAGATTCTTTAGGCGGATTTTTCCATATACTACGCACACAACGAAGTGTATCATCCCAGTTCTGATAATTTAGAATCACAATTCCTATCATCTATTTCTATACTCCAAATTGCTTTTTCCGGCGTTTCTGCATAACCTTCGCCGGAATCATTCCCACTACCAAAGGTTTCATCACATAGCTCCAGTTACCTTTTAATATTCCCAATGCGCGAAATCCACGATACCGCACCCTCATCTCGTTGACACGATACCGGTACTTGCGTTTGGCAAAAGCACTCAGATCCTCTCTATATTGGAACAAAAATTCCTGTAAATTATATCCACGTTCCCCAATTGCGTACAAGCGCATAAACAATTCGTAATCTTCCGTCCGCAATGCATAAGCTTCTGTGGAATACCCACCTATTTTCTGCATAACTTCTGCACGAACCAAAATCGTGGGATGAATAAAAACCGAGGTTTTCAGGAAATCTGTCTTTTGTGGCACTTCTATCATCAGATGATTCCCCCACACCCCTTGATCATCTATAAATTCGGCATTGCAACCAACGATAGAAAATTCCGGATGGTTTTCCAGAAAGAGAAGTTGTTTCTCTAATCGTTTTTGTTCCGAAATATCGTCTGCATCCATCCGGGCATAATATTTTCCACTTGCCTGTTTCATGCACCGGTTCAGCGTATAAGATAATCCCATGTTTTTGTCATTACGTAATAACCGGATGCGGGAATCTTTTCGGCACACATCCTGCAACCATGTATAAAACTCATCGGTTGATCCATCATCACAGATGATAAATTCAAAATCCCCAAAAGACTGCTGCAGAATAGAATCAATCGCCTGAATCACATAATCTCTATTCTTTTCATTATAAATTCCCATGAGGACACTGACTATGGGGGGCTTTTCTCCATTATCCATCTTGTTACTCCGCATATAGACATACGATACCTAAATATACAGCATCAGTATACCCTCTAACACTCGCTTCGTCAAGCATTTGCATTCTATGAGATAACATACCTAAATTTTTTATTTAAATTCCACCGCCCGCTTATGCGGTGGAATTTACTCCCGCACAGTCGATATTTACTCTTTC
>CAKRFN010000003.1 GCA_934320655.1 uncultured Eubacterium sp. | reverse complement strand
GTTTAAGTTTGTTCTTGGTCATTCAAAAGCTTGGCTTTTTTATAACCGTTTTACTGTTTTTATAAAGTGTTCACAATCACTCGAAAAGCTATTGCTTTTCTGTTTTTTAGATCTTTCAAGGTTATTTCACTGTTCAGTTATCAAGGTTCTTTGTGTTTGACACAACTTATTCAATATAGCATCAAATAACTCGTTTGTCAATATCTTTTTTATTAAATTTTAAAAAAGATAAACGCAGAAGGAGGGATTTGAACCCTCGCGCCGGTTTCCCGACCTATACCCTTAGCAGGGGCACCTCTTCGGCCACTTGAGTACTTCTGCTTGCCCGAATTACCGTAATTTTTTCATATAATTACGTTCATTCTTTACTTTTTCTGCGCCGTAACGCAAAATATATTATACGCACTGGACATGCGTTTGTCAACTATAAATTTATTTTTTTCCAATAAAATACCCTTGACCTCAAATATTATGAAGCAAGGGTATTTTTCTTATTCATCAAACCGAATCTTTACATACTCTTTAATGAGCTGTACACACTTGTCACGACCGATACGATCACTGTTCAACACGAGGTCGTAATTGGTCGGATTCGTCCAGTCTTTTCCGGACGTATAGTAACTGTATATTTCGCACGGTATTTATCTGTTGTGTGAATCAGGTAGTTTGCCCTTTTTTCAGAAACATGCATCTTTTCCATAATCGATTTCACACAGGCTGCGCGGGGCGCTTCTATGTATATGCTGATTACGTTCGGAAATTCCCGCAAAATATCATCCGCACATTTTCCAATGATAATGCAGCTCTGTGTACAGGCTAGCGTCCGGATGATCTCAGCCTGAAGATTAAACACGTTTACGTCAGATGTAAAATCCCGAAGCATCGGCTCTACGACTCCGCTCACCGGCATCCGTCTTAGAAAATTGGCAAGATATTTTCCGCGGAGCTGTTCGTCTGTTTCCACAAACACGCTCTCATCAATTCCACTCTGGTCAGATGCCATTGTAAGTATCTGCCGTTCATAACACGGAATACCGAGCTCTTTTCCGAGTCTGGTACCGATATCCTTTCCGCCGCTTCCAAATCCGCGTGCGATTGTGATCACATAATTGCGCATGCTTTTTCCTCCCGACTGATTTACTGTTGGTCAGCTTTTAAAACCGCATTCAGCATTACAGATGCACCTTCTGTACAATGCTCCGGTGAAGAATACTCCGGTTCACAATGGGACAATCCATCCTTTGACTGGACAAATATCATCGTAGACGGCAGCATATACGCTGCGAACTGTGCATCATGCCCGGCGCCGGAATGAATATACTGATGTGAAACGCCGAGCTCCTCAGCCGCCTCCTTCACAAAACCTACCAGTTTCTTATCCCAGTATACTGTGTCACGGTTCCATGCCTTTACGACTTCGCATTTGCAGCCAGCCCACATACGGTCTGCACAGCTTTTTACGATCGCAAGCACTTTCGCCAGTACATCAGGATCTTCATGTCTTGCATCAAAAGAAAAATCAAAATAATCCGGTACACAGGTATGTACACACGGATGACAGACTACTTCACCGGTTGTATACACCAATTCGGGGTATCCGAGCTTGTCAATTTCCTCATGTAAATAGCAGAGTGCTTCAGATGCAGCTAAAAAGGCATCTTTGCGCTTCGGCATCGGGAACGTTCCGGCGTGTGTTGTCTGACCATAGAAACGCAGGCGGTAATTGAACATTCCGAGTACACAGTCTACCACACCGATATCTTTTCCTGCATCTTCCAGAATCGGTCCCTGTTCAATATGTGTCTCAAAATAATACTCGTAGTTTTCCGGTGAAAGCCGGTATTTTTTATCTCCCTGAAAGCCTGATTTTTCAAGTGCCTCCCCGAAGGTGCTCTTATGATCCAGAATGCTGACGGAATTCATCATATCCTCATATTTGAATTTGCTGCGGATGTCCTCAGGCAGATAATCATAGCAGACGATACCGGAGCACATCATGGCAGGCGGATACAGTGAGCCTTCTTCGTTGGTCCAGATCATGGCTGTCAACGGATGCTTATGAGGGATCTGATGTTCGGCAACTGTCTCCAGCACTTCCATCGCAGACATAACACCGAGGATTCCGTCATAATTTCCACCATTTTTTACTGAATCACAATGTGATGCCATAACAATTCGTTTTGCGTCCGGATCACTTCCGGGAAGTGTCGCATACATATTCGCCACATCATCGATCTCTATGACCGCTCCGATCGCTTCCATTCTTTTGCGGAACTCATTGCGCGCCATGATTGCCTCGGGGGAAAGTGAGTAGCGTGTGATTCCGCCGTGTCCCGCATCTCCAAACTTTGAAAACGTTTTGATCTTATCTGTCATTCTCTCTAAACTGCATGTATACATAATCATACCTTCTTTCCTAATCATTAAGACGTTTTTTTACTCTTTTTCCTGCACTGATTGCCCCAACACTGCATACCAGTCTGCATAATTGACAACCGACGCATTTTCTTGCATTCATTATAGGATGTCTGTTTTCGTCCATATGGATTGCCTGATGCCCTCCGTCAAAACAGGAAATATAGCATCTTCCGCATCCAACACAGCTTTTCCGGTCGAATCTCGGATATTCGATCGTATCCCTGTCAACCGCATCGGCGGCAACAAGTGAAGGCAGCGCTTTACCCACAATCTCACGGACAGACTGCGCACCGATCCGGCACAGATAATCATTCATTCCGTCAATTATGTCGTCAATCACGCGGTATCCATACTGCATAACACTCGTCGTGACCTGAACAGTCTCGCAGCCTAAGGATAGAAATTCTGCCGCATCTCTCCATGTCTCGATGCCTCCCATGCCGCTGATGGGCACATCCTTTAACTGTTCATCCTTTTTCAGATCGTGGATGAAGCGAAGCGCAATCGGTTTGACTGCTTTTCCGGAATATCCTCCGACCGTTGATTTTCCTTCAATATCCGGCTCTGACGAAAAATGCTCCAGATCGATGTTCATAACACTTTTGATCGTGTTGATTGCCGCCAGACCGGATGCACCGGCTTCCATAGCCGCGCGCGCGGGAATCTCCATTTTCGTAATATTCGGCGTCATTTTTGCTAAGACCGGCAGCTTTGTTCCGCGTTTTGTGGCAGCTACATAACGTGCGACCAGATCCGGATCGGTTCCGACATCACTTCCGAGCCCTTTTCCTACCATCTGGGGACATGAGAAATTGCACTCGATGATGTCTGTCCCTGACTGTTCCATGAGAGCTGCGAGTTTTGTCCATTCTTCTTCGTTTTGTCCCATGATCGAAGCAATGATGATCTTTTCAGGATAATCTCTTTTGAGCTGTTTTAAATAACCGATTGTTTTGAATGCCACACCTGCCCAGCCGAGGTCGAATGCTTTCGCTACCATCTCATAATTGCTGCCAACTACAGACGATGACAAAAAGAATGGATTTTCACAATGCACACCGCAAAAATCTATCGACAGATCCGCCTTTGTCTCTGTTTCTTTTCCCTGTGTGATACACGATAACAGACCGGAAATGTCTATTTTTGTATCTATTTTTGCCCGAATACATGCCTGCTCGCACGGCGCATCACAATCCGCACAGGAAACCGATCCGATTTTTTTCGCAGCTCCGTTATTATTTTCAAAACAAAGCGAGCGGATAATATCCGAAACTGCTAATCCTTTCGGACAGCAATTACAGGGGGCATCATGACACAACAGACATCTGCTCGCTTCACTTTTTATTTTTAACATTTTATATTCCATCGTGTCCTCCTTCTTATCTGGGTATACGCTTTACATAATTTCCCATACCCGCATGACCTACATATTCTCCGTCATTATATACAAGTTTGCCACGCAGATAGGTCTGAACCGGATATCCGTGAAGCTTCTTGCCTTCCCAGATCGTATGGTCATAATCAGAATGCATGTTTTCTACGCTGACCGTAAAATCCTTATCCGGATCATAAATCACAAGATCCGCATCCTTTCCTACCGCGATCGCACCTTTATCCTCGCAGCCGAAGATCTTCGCCACATTTGTCGCACATACCTCTACGACTCGCTCATAGGACAATTTTCCGTCATTGGCAGCCGAAAGCATGTACGGATAGAGATTCTCAACACCGGCACAGCCATTCGGAATTTTGGTAAAATCATTTTTGTTATGACCTATTATAATCGGGCAAAAAGAGAAAACAATGGACTGTAGTACAATTTACTTTGTGCTGCAGCACAAGATATCAGAAAGGTGTGAGTATATGGCGGTACAATTACAAAGACTGATACAAAAGGTTTCACATATAGATGTAACACTCATTGCCGGAAAGGATGGCATGAATCGTCTGGTCAGCTGGGTACATATGGTAGAGACAATGGAAGCATCTGATTTTCTGCAATGAACATTCCTTCCCTTTATTTGTTATACCGTGGAAAATACATCTTGCAGAGGTCATGCGGATTTTCTAAGACGTCTGGAAGCGCTGTCAGAAAGTATCGATGCATATATCTATCATCACTATCAGAATTGTGCGGTTTTTTTACATGAACAGGAAATATTGGTGATCGCAGCAAACAAATCAGAGGATGAATTGCGCGAGATTATCAATGACACCCGTTCCCATATCAGGCATTCACTCATTAAAAATGAGCACTTTACTATGGGCTGCGGACGATTGACAAAAAGTATCCGATGCCTCTACAAGAGCTATTATCAGGCAAAATCCATTCAGAAATTGCAGGAAAAAGCAAAAATTGACCAGGATCTGATTTTCTATTCGGATATGGGGATCTATAAGCTGTTAATGGGAATTGAAGATAAGGAGATCATGACTGAATACTATGAGCGGACGGTTGAGCCTCTGATTCTCTATGATGAGAAAAATCAATCCGATCTGGCAACCGTACTTCGCACTTACTTAAAGCACAATGGAAGCGTGAAAGAAACTGCCGATGAGCTGTATCTTCACAGAAATACGATCAACTACAAGCTTTCCCGTGTGGAAAGCCTGCTTGACATCGATCTGTCATCTTTAGACAGCCGCCTCCAGTTATCCATTGGCTTTATGCTTTTAGACATGCTATGATTTTAAATCGTTTGATATTCCAGTATCGCAGTCTCGTACAGATTGTTTCCCTCACTGTCGATGACAACGATTGCCGGAAGATTTTCTACCTCAAGCCTGCGGATCGCCTCTGCGCCGAGATCCTCATAGCAGATCACCTCTGATTTTTTAATGCATTTTGAAATGAGTGCTCCGGCGCCACCGATCGCGGCAAAATAGACACCATGATTGCGGACGATCGCATCGATGACCTGTGGAGACCGTTTTCCTTTTGCGATCATCGCTTTCCCGCCGAGATCCATGAGCCGCGGAGCATATTTGTCCATACGGCTTGCCGTGGTCGGGCCTGCGGAACCGATGATCTGACCTTCACGCGCAGGGGAAGGTCCCATATAATAAATGGTCGCATCCTTGATATCGATCGGTAATTCCTCTCCGCGGTCAAGTGCCTCGATCATGCGCTTGTGTGCGGCATCCCGCGCAACATAGATCGTTCCGCTGATAAATACCGAATCGCCGGCATGCAGATCCTTTGTTATGTTTTCTGTGATCGGAGTTGTAATATATTTATCCATAACAATCATTTCTCCTGTTCTATAAGACTACTGTCACATGGCGGTCAACATGACAACAGATGTTGACTGCAACCGGAAGTCCGGCAATATGTGTCGGATAGGTATTGATATTGACGGCAAGCGCTGTCGTTGTACCGCCGAGTCCGCCGGGTCCGATACCGAGACGATTGATCTTCTCTAACATTTCTTCTTCGAGCTCTTTCACATAAGGAATCTCGGAGCGTTCATTGAGATTTCGCGTCAACGCCTGTTTTGCCATGATCGCGCATTTCTCAAAGTCTCCACCGATGCCGACTCCGACAACCATCGGAGGACACGCATTCGGTCCTGCATCTCTGACTGCACCTAAAATCGCATCTTTAACACCTTCGATGCCATCGGCAGGCTTCAACATGAACACACGGCTCATATTTTCACTTCCGAAGCCTTTCGGGGCAACCGTGATCGTGAACTGCTCTCCCGGAACGATTGTATAGTGGATAATTCCCGGTGTGTTGTCTTTTGTGTTTTCCCGCTGTAGCGGGTCGCGCACAACGGATTTTCTGAGGTATCCGTCCACATATCCCTGACGAATGCCCTCGTTGACAGCATCTTCCAGATTCATGCCTTCGATATGCAGATCCTGTCCGATTTTCAAAAATACGACTGCCATACCGGTATCCTGACAGATCGGAATGTCCTCGTTTGCGGCAATATCCATATTTTCTTGAAGTTGTCCGAGTATTTTTTTGCCGATCGGCGACTGTTCGGTGTCCGCCGCCTGACAGATCGCAGTTTTCACATCGTCTGACAGATGCAGGTTCGCGTCTATGCACATCTGGCGGATTGTTTTTATAATCTCGTCTGTATGTATTGTTCTCATATGGTCTCCTTTATTTTTACATGAGGTCAGGTCATAGTTTCACAAGCACCTTTTGCATGAAAAACGAGAATACCAGCTGAAAGGTACTCTCGTTTTTGCTTTTTATTTTACTTCAATGATTTATGATTCCGTTTTCTCGTCGCTTTCCTCCGTTTCGGATTCTGATTCTCCTGTATTTTCTTCATTATCTTCTTCACTCTGAATCAGCGACTTATCCTCGCGCACTTTCGCAATACTTGCAATCACAACATCGTCCTTAAGGTTCATGAGCTTCACACCAGAGGTAATTCGTCCAAGTAATGCAGTATCACTCACGCGGATGCGGATAATAATGCCTTCTGTCGTAATGAGCATCATTTCATCGTCTCTGTTGACTGCCTTTACACCGACGATATTTCCAGTTTTTCCGGTGATCTTGTAGCACTTAATACCCTTTCCGCCACGGTTCTGTGCGGTAAATTCATCCATCATCGTGCATTTTCCGAGACCCTTTGCGGAAACAATCATCAGGGAATCACCCTGTGTATTGAGCTGCATACCGACAACTTCATCGCCATCGGCGAGATTCATACCGATGACACCCATCGATGCACGACCGGTCTTTCTCACATCCGTCTCATGGAAACGGATACACTGACCGTATTTCGTAACAAGGAAAATATCCTTACTGTCGTCTGTTTTCTTTACCTCGATCAGCTCGTCGTCCTCGCGCAGATTGATTGCGGTCAGACCGTTTTTCCGGATATTTGCATATTCCGTAATTGATGTTTTCTTGACAATACCTTTTCTGGTTGCCATAAACAGATACTCATGGTCATTGTATTCCTTAATCGGAATCACCGCTGTAATTTTTTCCTCTGGAAGCAGCTGCAAGAGGTTAATAATTGCAGTTCCTCTCGCGGTACGGCTTGCTTCAGGGATCTCATATGCTTTCATACGGTAGACCCGTCCGAAGTTTGTAAAGAACATGAGGTAATTATGGGAAGTCGTCATCAGCAACTCCTCGATATAATCATCATCGATCGTCTCCATGCCCTTGATACCTTTGCCGCCACGATTCTGTGCCTTGAAATTATCCACACTCATGCGCTTAATGTAACCAAGCTTTGTCATGGTGATCACGGTATTGGTGACAGGGATCATGTCCTCCATCGAAATATCAAATTCATCATATCCGATGGAAGTTCTGCGCTCATCACCGTATTTATCGGAGATCTCCAATAATTCCGACTTGATCACGCCGAGCAGCTTTTTCGGATCTGCAAGAATCGCTTTGAGCTCCTCGATCTGCTTCATCAGCGCATCATATTCTGCCTGCAGCTTTTCGCGCTCCAAGCCTGTCAATGTACGCAGACGCATATCGACGATCGCCTGCGCCTGTGCCTCAGAAAATGCAAAGCGCTCGATCAGGCGGGTCTTTGCCTCCGGAGTCGTCTGACTGCTGCGGATAATACTGATCACCTCATCGATATGGTCGAGGGCAACCAGAAGACCCTGTAAAATATGTGCACGTTCTTCTGCTTTATTCAGGTCAAATTTAGTTCGTCTGGTGACAACATCTTCCTGATGGATCAGGTAATAGTTCAGTACCTCAAATAAATTGAGCACCTTCGGCTGGTTATCAACCAGAGCCAGCATAATCACACCGAATGTATCCTGCATCTGTGTGTGCTTGAATAACTGGTTTAATACAATATTCGGATTGACATCCTTGCGCAGCTCAATACAGATACGCATACCCTGACGGTTAGACTCGTCGCGCAGCTCGGTGATTCCATCGATGCGCTTATCCTTTACTAATTCCGCAATCTTTTCGATGAGCCGTGCCTTGTTGACCATATAAGGCAATTCGGTGACAACAATCCGGTTTTTACCGTTGTTCATCGGCTCAATATCTGTGATCGCACGCACGCGGATCTTTCCACGACCGGTACGATAAGATTCCTCGATACCGGAAGTGCCGAGAATCATACCGCCGGTCGGAAAATCAGGTCCTTTCATGATTGACAACAGTTCTTCGATCTCTGTATTTTTATCTTCGATCTGGTTATCGATAATACGGACAACTGCTCCGATCGTCTCACGCAGATTGTGCGGCGGGATGTTGGTCGCCATACCGACCGCGATACCTGTCGTACCGTTTACGAGCAGATTCGGATAACGGGAAGGGAGCACAACCGGCTCTTTTTCTGTCTCATCAAAGTTTGGTTTGAAATCAACTGTATTTTTATTGATGTCTGCCAGCATCTCCATGGAGATTTTCGACAGACGCGCCTCAGTATATCGCATCGCAGCGGCACCGTCGCCATCCACAGATCCAAAGTTACCATGTCCGTCTACCAGTGGATAACGGGTCGACCATTCCTGTGCCATGTTGACAAGTGCTCCGTAAATCGAGCTGTCACCATGCGGGTGATATTTACCCATTGTATCACCGACAATACGCGCACATTTACGGTGCGGCTTGTCAGGCCCATTGTTCAGCTCGATCATCGAATAGAGAACGCGGCGCTGAACCGGTTTTAAACCATCTCTCACATCAGGAAGTGCACGAGACGCAATGACGCTCATCGCATAATCAATGTAAGAAGTCTCCATAGTTTTTTTCAGATCAACGTCGTGGATCTGATCAAAAATATTATCTTCCATCCTTTCCTCCTGACTAAATATCTAAATTCTGTACATATTTTGCATTCAATTCGATAAATTCACGGCGCGGCTCTACTTTGTCGCCCATCAATGTATCAAAGGTCAGATCAATCTCCGATGCAGCTTCCTCGTTGTAGATCACACGTTTCAAAATACGCTTTTCGGGATCCATGGTAGTCTCCCAGAGCTGGTCAGCATCCATCTCACCGAGTCCCTTATAACGCTGGATCTTGTTATTTCCGTCACGGCCGACTTCCACGAGAATACTGTTTAATTCCTCATCGGAATATGCATACCAGATATTTTTATTTTTCTCCACCTTGTAAAGCGGAGGTGTTGCAAGATATACATGTCCCTGCTTGATCAGCTCCGGCATGAAACGATATAAAAACGTCAGCATCAGTGTCGCAATATGCGCACCGTCCACATCGGCATCCGTCATAATAATAATTTTGTCATAGCGGAGCTTTGAAATATCAAAATCATCATGGATACCTGTACCGAATGCAGTGATCATCGCTTTGATCTCCGCATTTTCGTAAATACGGTCAAGTCTCGCTTTTTCTACATTCAGGATCTTTCCGCGCAGCGGAAGAATCGCCTGTGTCGCGCGGCTGCGCGCAGTCTTTGCCGAACCGCCCGCGGAATCTCCCTCAACGATAAAGATCTCACAGTTTTTCGGATTTTTATCCGAACAATCGGCTAATTTTCCGGGCAGTGACATACCTTCCAGAGCCGTTTTACGTCTTGTGAGGTCACGCGCCTTGCGGGCTGCTTCCCTTGCTCGCTGCGCAAGCAGCGATTTTTCGCAGATCGTTTTTGCCACTGTCGGATTCTGCTCTAAATAATAGGTCAACTGTTCACTCACAACGCTGTCTACCGCGCCGCGGGCTTCGCTATTTCCTAATTTCTGCTTTGTCTGTCCCTCAAACTGCGGCTCCTCGATCTTGATACTGATGATCGCAGTCAGTCCCTCACGGATATCGTCTCCGGAAAGTGCGGGATCATTATCTTTCAAGATCTTATTCTGTCTTGCATAGTTATTGAATGTCTTTGTGATCGCATTCCGGAAACCTGCAAGATGCGTACCACCCTCGGGCGTAATAATATTATTGACAAAGCTGTAAGTACCGTCGTTATAACCGTCATTGTGCTGGAAAGCCACTTCCACGTATACTTTATCGCGTTTTCCCTCACAGTAAATAACATCGGGATACAGCGCTTCCTTGCTCTTGTTCAGATAGGTAACAAACTCCTTGATACCACCCGCATAATGGAAATCGCGCTCGATCAGCTCCTCACTGTTACGCTCATCGCGCAGCGTGATATGGAGTCCTTTTGTCAAAAATGCGGTCTCACGCAGACGCTGCTTTAACGTATCGAAATCGTATTCGGTCTCCTCAAAAATCGTATCGTCAGGCTGGAATGTGACCTTTGTTCCAGTCTTTTCCGGCTCACACACACCGGAAATCTCTAACGGATACATGACTTTTCCGCGCTCATAGCGCTGCTTATAGATCTTTCCCTCACGGAAAATTTCTACCTCCAGCCAATTAGACAGTGCATTTACAACAGATGCGCCCACGCCGTGAAGTCCGCCGGATACCTTATATCCTCCACCGCCGAACTTTCCTCCGGCATGCAGGACGGTAAATACGACCTCAACTGCCGGTTTGCCGGATTTGTGATTGATTCCGGTCGGAATACCACGCCCGTCATCAGTAACCGTAATCGTATTTCCGGGATTGATCACAACCTCGATATTTTTACAATAGCCGGCAAGCGCCTCATCGACAGAATTATCCACGATCTCATAAACAAGGTGATGAAGACCGCGTGAGGAAGTGCTGCCGATATACATACCGGGGCGCTTTCTGACTGCCTCCAATCCCTCTAAAATCTGAATTTGATCTGCACCATATTCCTGATTGGCCATAAAAAAACCTCCATTTCGTATCTGAATACCTGAACTGAATATCTGAATCAGATACGTTATTCTTCTAACAAAGCAACTGTTCCGTCTGTCACCTGAAAGATCCGGTGAATCCGGAATTTATTTTTTACAAATTCATCCAGACCGGTACATGTAATAATTGTCTGGATATCGTGTATACTATTCAATAAATAGTTCTGACGATTGGAATCAAGTTCCGAGAGTACATCGTCCAGCAGTAACACAGGCGTATCCTTGATCGACCGCTTGACCAGCTCGATCTCCGATAATTTCAGAGAAAGTGCTGCCGTCCGCTGCTGACCCTGAGATCCGAATTTGCGGATATCAATATCACCGAGTAAAAATGAAATATCATCGCGGTGCGGCCCGACCGAAGTCTGACACAGCTTCCGGTCACGGTCACTCGCGCGGAACAGCTCATCCTGAAAAAACATGCTTTCCACACTAGGCTCGTAGCGAAGTGTTAATAATTCACGGTTGCCGGACAGTTTTGAGTGGATATCCTGCACAACCTCATGCAGCTCCGCGATAAACTCCTGCCGCCTGCGGATGATGCGTTTGCCGTATTCCACGAGCTGCTCATCCCAGATAGAAAGCGTATCTTTGAGATCCGGACGATAAATCATGTCTTTCAACAATGTATTCCGCTGTTTTAAAACTTTATTGTAAGCAGTCAGATCAGATAAATATATTTTATCCAACTGACACAGCTCTAAATCAAGAAATCTTCTTCTCTCTGTCGGTCCGTCCTTGATAATATTCAGATCCTCCGGAGAAAACAGGATAATATTTAAGATTCCGAACAGATCGGATGCTTTTTTGATCGGCACCTGATTCACAGCGATCCCCTTTGCACGGTTTTTCTTCAAATGCAGGTCGATCTGGTAATCCTGATCGCGTTTGCAGACAATCGTGCGGATATGTGCCTCGTCCTCACCGAAGCGGATCATTTCTTTATCACGGCTGCCCTTGTGCGACTTGGTCGTGGCACTGACATAGGCAGACTCTAAAATATTCGTCTTTCCCTGCGCATTATCCCCGAACAGAATATTTGTCTCAGCATCGAAATTGATCTGAAGCTGCTCGTAATTTCTAAAATTTTTTAATTCAATCGACTTGATGATCATGCCAGGATCTCAGCTTCTTCACCCTGAAAAGAAATCACATCTCCGTTGTGAAGTTTTTTTCCTCTCTGAAGCTCTACCTCTCCGTTCACGAGCACCTGCCCGTCCTGAATCATGACTTTGGCTTCCACGCCCGATCCTACCATCCCCGCGAGCTTTAATGCCTGTCCGAGCTTGATGTATTCGTCTTTAATCTTAATCTGTTTCATCGCTACACCTATGATACATTTTATACGTTATTGAAGTTTACCGGCAGAATCAGATAGATAAACTGGTTATCATCATCCCTGATAAAACACGGTGCTTTCGGATTCACCATATACAGGCTCACTTCTTCCTCATCGATGACGCGAAGCGCATCGATGAAAAATTTCGGGTTGAATCCGATCAGAATATCTTTTCCGGTCTTTTCGATGTCGATGTCCTCATTCATTGATCCGATGAATGAATTGATCTTTAACTCCATCACACCGTCTTTAATATCCATGATGATCGGCTTTTTGTCGCCTTCTTTGACTAAAAGTGTCGCACGGTCAATACAGTTGAGCAGCTCACGCTTGTTGATCTTGAGCTTTGTCTCGTAATCAGACGACAACATCTGCTCGATCTTGAAATATTCTCCCTCAATCAGACGGGATACGACAGTCGTATTCATAAATTCAAAAATAATATGATTGTCCGTAATGTAGATAATCACATCATCATCTACCGAGCCAGGAAGGATCTTGCTGATCTCGTTCAATGTCTTGCCGGGAACAACGACCTTTTTATTTGCATAATGATCTTTCAGTTCAATGTTACGGATCGAAATACGGTGTCCGTCCAGTGATACGACCTTCAACTGGTTTTCGTTGATCTCAAACAGCTCACCGGTCATCAGACGGTTATTGTCATTGTCAGCGATCGAAAAGATCGTCTGGCGGATCACTTCTTTTAACGTAAACTGTGAGATAGCGATCGGATCATTTTTCTCGATATAGGGAAGATACGAGAAATCTTCTCCGGATTTTCCGATAATGTTGAATTTTGCTTTTTCACATGTAATCACTGTCTTGAATGAAGCATCTGTCTCAATCACGACTTCATTATCAGGGAGCTTTCTCACGATCTCCGAGAAGATCTTGGCATCGAGAGCAATGATTCCGTTCTCTACGATGTCTCCTTCAATGATTGTCTCAATACCGAGTTCCATATCATTTGCAATCAGCTTGATCTCATCAGAAGATGCGTCGATCAGGATACATTCTAAGATCGCCATTGTCGTTCTTGTAGGAACAGCTTTGGATACGATATTGACACCTTGTAATAAATTAGATTTTGAACAGATGAGTTTCATTGTTAGCGGCAGCTCCTTTCCGGTTCTATAAAGTAATATAATATATAAATTATTCAGTAGTATTCGTATTAAGGGTTGTTTATAAGTGTATAACACGTGAAACGCGCATAAACATTAGGTTTCACGTAAAAATTAACGTGAAATACATAGTGAAAAGTATGAGGAATGTACCTTGATAGTATGTGGACTAATTCGGGTTGATCTTCTTTTTAATGACTTCAATCTGGTTTCTCATAGCTTCATTTTCCTGTATTTCCGTCTCAATCTTCTTGATACCGTGGATAACTGTGGAATGATCCCTTCCTCCGAGGAATGTACCGATCGCATCCTGTGAAGCGCCCGTCATCGTCTTTGCGAGATACATCGCAATCATACGGGTTCTGGCGATCTCATTTGTACGGCTCTTGGAGAGGATCTGATCCATCGATATCTGGAAGTGGTCACAAACAATCTCAACGATAAGCTGTAGGGTGATCTCCTGAGGCTTGTCCGGATTGATCATGTTCTGGAGCTCATGTGTAGCGACATCCATTGTGATCTCATTACCGGTCAGCCTGTTAAAAGCGATCAGCTTGTTTAATGCACCTTCCAGCTCACGGATATTGGACTTGATGTTTGTCGCAATATAATTCAACACTTCATTATCAAGTGTGATGCCTTCCTGATCCTGTTTCTTGCGCAGAATCGCCATACGGGTCTCGTAGTCGGGAGATCCGATATCAGCCATCAGTCCCCATTCGAAACGGGAACGGATACGCTCCTCCAATGTCTCCATATCCTTCGGCGGTTTATCGGAAGTCAGGATGATCTGTTTTCCGGCACTGTGCAGCTCGTTGAACGTGTGGAAAAACTCCTCCTGTGTACTTTCCTTTCCTATTATAAACTGGACGTCATCGATCATCAGTACATCGACCGTCCGGTACTTCTCACGCAGCTTGGTCATCGCATTGGCATTACCGGAACGGATCGAATCGATCACTTCGTTTGTGAATACTTCAGAAGTGACGTATAAAACACGCGCGTCCGGATTCTGTTCTAAAATAAAATTGCCGATCGAGTGCATCAGATGCGTTTTGCCGAGTCCGGGTCCTCCATATATATAGAGGGGATTGTATGTATCTCCCGGAGATTCTGCGACTGCCAGAGATGCAGAGTGTGCAAAACGGTTATTTCCTCCGACAACGAACCGGTCAAAGGTATAGTTCATGTTTAAGCCGGAACGGTCTAAGATCTCGGTCGGATTGATGGGACGGGCAGTCTTAGGTTTTAACTTCTTTAACTGCTCGGTCTCGATAAATATGATCTCATAGCTTTTTCCAGTGATCTCCTCGATCACGACACTGAGCGGCTTGGAGTATTTTTTTGCAATATAACTAGCTGTGATCTGTTCATCACAGGGGATATAGAGTGTATCATTTTCAATGTGATCAATCTTTAATGGAGCGATCCATGATTTGAAAGCCAGATCTGAGAGATCAAATTCCTGCTTTAATGTAAGTAATATCTCTTCCCATTTTTCCTGAATGATTTCCATTTTGTACCGTTTCCTTTATATTATATAGAAGTAACATAACGATTCGAATCGATCGGTTTCTGCCTTATTCACGTTCAAGGGCAGAATATCGCATACTTACCTACTATAATAAACTAAATGTGCAAAATTATCAATGAAAAAAACTATTAACCCAAATTCACATGCTGAAAACAGAGTTATTCACAGCTTATCCACAAAAATTGTGGATTGTTTATAGTTGTTATCAGGATGTTCACAGATATGTGGATAAAAAAGATTAGATAAATATTGACTTTTCGGAGTTTTTTGATATAATGATAAGCGACGCTTTTATCAATGAAAAAGGAGGTGTATCCACATGAAGATGACATTTCAGCCGAAAAAGAGACAGAGATCTAAGGTTCACGGTTTTCGTAAAAGAATGAGTACTGCAGGCGGAAGAAAAGTTTTAGCTGCAAGAAGATTAAAAGGAAGAAAGAAATTATCAGCATAGTAATATAGCGTGGGACCACAGTTTTATGTGGTCTTTCTTCTTTATTACGGAAAATTTTCAGGAATTTTTCAGAAACATTTTAATGAGGTTACGTGCATGAAATTTTCAGAGTCATTGAAAAAAAATCAGGATTTCCAGAATGTATACCATAACGGGAGATCCTATGCAAACAGATATCTTGTTATGTATGTGCGTAAAAATGAGACAGAGTATAATCGTCTGGGTATCTCTGTCAGCAAAAAAGTTGGAAACAGCGTAGTAAGACACCATCTCACCAGACTCATCAGAGAGGTGTATCGATTACACGAAGACACATTTAATAATGGTTTAGATGTGGTAGTCATTGCAAGAGTGTCCGCAAAGGACATTTCCTATCATCAGGTGGAGAGTTCGCTGCTCCATCTTGCAAATCTTCACCATATTTTAAAAGATGAAAAAACTATTTGTATATCTGATTAGATTTTATCAGAAAAATATTTCTCCCTACAAAGGGACAAAGTGTCCGTATATTCCGAGCTGTTCAGCCTATGGACTGGAAGCGATTCAAAAGCACGGTGCGATCAAGGGTGGCGTCCTGGCAGCTTGGCGGATTTTCCGGTGCAATCCTTTTTCAAAGGGAGGGTATGATCCTGTTCCTGACGAGGTCAGAATGATCCGGGTCAGGGATGTGTATTGCAAATTTAGGAGGAAAAATCATTGACTGAAATTATCTTAACGCAATATGACGGTGCGATTCTCGGACCGATTGCAAAGGTTTTGGGATGGATCATGAATGAAGTGTATCTGCTTCTATCCAGACTTGGTATTGAAAATATCAGTTTGTCTATCATTGTGTTTACTATTTTGATCTATACCTGTTTACTTCCGCTCACGATCAAGCAGCAGAAGTTCTCTGTTATGACAAAGCTGATGAACCCTGAGCTGGAAGCGATTAAGAAAAAGTATCAGGGCAAAAAGGGTCAGGAAGCACAGATGAAGATGACCGAGGAAACACAGATGGTGTATGATAAATACGGTGTTTCTCCGACCGGCAGCTGTGTGCAGCTTGTGATCCAGATGCCGATCCTGTTTGCTCTGTATCGTGTGTTCTACAATGTTCCCGCATATGTTACAAGTGTAAAGAATGTCTTTACTCCGCTTGTAGAAGGAATCATGGGAACATCCGGTTATGCAGCTACGATGGATACGCTGGTAGAGACTTTAAAGCTGACAATCAGAAATGCTGATTTTACCGGAACGAATGCCGGAAACTATATCATTGATGCTTTATACAGCATGAATGTAGCCGGATGGGATACGTTAAGAGAGAGCTTTCCTTCTCTGACGGATACGATCGGAAGCGTTCAGAGTCAGTTAAACCATTTGAATAATTTCTTCGGACTTAATATTTCGAACTCACCGATGAACATCATCACTTCTTCCTTTAAGGCAGGAAACTATCTGATGATCTTAGCTGCTATTCTGATTCCGCTGTTATCTTATCTGACACAGGTATTGAATATCAAGCTCATGCCTCAGGCTGATACACAGGCGAATGACCAGATGGCACAGCAGATGAAAACGATGAACCGCACGATGCCTCTGTTTTCACTTGTATTCTGTTTCACCGTTCCTGTCGGACTCGGTATCTACTGGATCGTAAGTGCGCTGGTGCGTGGTGTACAGCAGTTTTTGATCAATAAGCATTTTGAGAAGATTGATCTTGATGCAGTTATTGAGCAGAATAAGGAACGAGCAGAGAAAAAGGCAGAGAAGCGCCGCAAGAAGATGGGTGTTTACCAGAGCCAGATCTATCAGGCAGCCAGCATGAGCACCAAGCGCGAGACAAACCTGAACAATAATGTTTCTTCTGCAGAAAAGAATGAGAAGATCCAGAAGGCATACGAGACTGCACAGAAAGCAAAGAATGTGAATCCGAACAGTCTGACTGCAAAGGCTAATTTAGTGAAAGAGTTTAACGAAAAGAATAATAAGTAGGGGGAATAAGCAACATGGATTATATTGAAGTAAGAGCAAAAACAATCGATGATGCGATTACAGATGCGTTAGTTCAGCTTGGTGTGACAAGCGATCAGTTAGATTATGAAGTAATTGAGAAGGGCAGCGCCGGATTTTTAGGAATTAACCGCAAGGATGCAGTGATTAAAGCACGCAAAAAGGTTGTTGTTCCTGAGAAGAAGGAGGTTGTCAAAGAGACCGTTGCAAAGGAAGCTGTGAAGGAAACTGTCGCAAAAGAAAAGACAGAGAAAAAGCAGTCTGTTCCTGCACCTAAGAAGGAGAGTGCGCCGGTTCAGAAAAATGAGAAAACAGAGAAAGCATCTGCACCTATTGATTATGCTCCTTTAGAGGAGGGTGTTAAGAACTTCCTGTCACAGGTATTTCAGGCAATGCAGCTTGAGGTAGAGATCATCACAAAGGTTGATAAAGAAAATAAGATGATCGATGTCGAGTTTAAAGGACCTGAGATGGGTATGCTGATTGGAAAGCGCGGACAGACACTTGATTCTTTACAGTATCTGACTAACCTTGCGATCAACAAGCAGTCTGACAGCTATGTGAAGGTAAAGCTCGATACAGAGGATTATCGCAAGAGAAGAAAAGAGACTCTGGAAAATCTTGCGAAAAACATCGCCTACAAGGTAAAGCGCACCAAGCGTCCGGTTTCCTTAGAGCCGATGAATCCGTTTGAGCGACGTGTGATCCATTCTGCATTACAGAATGATAAGTATGTTTCTACACACAGCGAGGGCGAAGAACCCTACAGACATGTGGTTGTTACTTTAAAAAAATAAAAACATGTGTTATGATAACAGGTAAGTGTGATTTGCATTTACCTGTTATTTTTTGATTCATAGAAAATTTGCAGGATTCTTTTTAAAGAACCAAGTCAATTTTTATAGAAAGTAGAACAAATATGGATATGGTACAAAATCAGATCTATTCTGATACAATATTTGCAGATGCGAGCGGCATGGGCGGAGGCATCAGTGTGATTCGTGTGAGCGGTTCGCATGCGATCGAGATTGTGGATTCTATTTTCCGCTCAAAAAAAGGAAAAAAACTGTGCGAGCAGAAAACTTACACCATGCATTATGGTCATATTGTGGATCAACAGGATCATATTGTGGATGAGGTTTTAGTGCTTTTGATGCGCGCGCCTCACAGCTATACTGCGGAAGATGTCGTAGAGATCGATTGTCATGCCGGTCATTTTGTCATTTGCAGCATCATGAATCTTTTATTGTATGCGGGTGCAAGACCTGCCGAACCGGGCGAGTTTACAAAGCGTGCTTTTTTGAACGGGCGGATTGATCTCTCGCAGGCGGAGTCTGTGATGGATGTCATCAATGCGCAGAATCATTTCGCGTTAGACAGTTCCATGAAGCAGCTGCATGGAGCGGTAAAGGATAAGATTGTTTCTTTGCGTGAACAGATTCTACATGAGACTGCTTATATTGAAGCAGCATTGGATGATCCGGAGCATTATGATCTTGACGGTTACGGGGAAAAGCTGTCTCCGGTCGTAGAGTGTCTGATCGGTGAGATAACCAAATTATTGCAAAATTCAGATAACGGCAGAGTGCTTTCGGAAGGTCTGAAAACAGTGATCGTCGGCAAACCGAATGCGGGTAAATCTTCGCTCATGAATCTGCTGCTCGGAACTGATTATGCGATCGTGACGGATGTAGCCGGAACGACACGTGATATATTGGAAAAAGATTATAATCTGGACGGAATTATTTTGCATATTACAGATACAGCCGGAATCCGGAATACAGAAGATGCAGTTGAAAAGATCGGAGTTGAGCGGGCAAAGCGCTCACTGGAAGAAGCAGATCTTGTGCTGCATGTGGTTGATTCGTCGGCAGAACTGGACGGAGAGGATGAGGAGATCCTGTCTTTGATCCGGCAGAAAAAAGTCATTGTGCTGTTAAACAAATGTGATCTGTCTCCGGTTGTCACAAAAGCGCAGTTGGAGGAACGGCTGGGTGTTCCGGTTATTGTCTGCTCTGCAAAATTTGGTGATGGAATGGATGAGCTGACGGAACAGATCAAGGCGATGTTTTTGCATGGAGAAGTCACTTATAATGATGAAGTATATATTACCAATTTAAGACAAAAGGAATGTCTGGTTGAGGCGTTAAACAGTCTGAAGCTCGTAAAGCAGAGCATAGAAGATCTTGTACCTGAAGATTTTTATACGGTTGATCTGTTGCATGCTTATGAAAAGCTGGGTCTGATTATCGGAGAGTCGATCACGGATGATCTGGCAGACAAGATTTTCCGTGAATTTTGTATGGGTAAGTAGGAGAGTATTGAGGAGATAAAAAAATGCCATTTATTGAAGAAAATTATGATGTGTGTGTCATTGGGGCAGGTCACGCGGGATGCGAGGCAGCACTTGCCTGTGCGAGACTCGGATTGGAAACGATCGTATTTACAGTGAGTGTTGACAGTATTGCTATGATGCCGTGTAACCCGAATATCGGAGGCAGCTCAAAAGGACATCTTGTGCGGGAGATCGATGCACTCGGCGGAGAGATGGGTGTCAATATTGATAAGACATTTATCCAGTCCAAAATGCTGAATAAGTCGAAAGGCCCTGCGGTTCATTCGCTCCGCGCACAGGCAGATAAATCCGATTATTCCAGAGAGATGCGCAGAACACTAGAGAATCAGGAGCGTTTGACGATCCGTCAGGCAGAGGTGTCTGAAATAATCGTAGACCACGGTGTGTTGACGGGTGTAAAGACCGTATCGGGTGCAACCTATCATTGTAAGGCGGCAGTTTTGTGTACGGGTGTTTATCTGAAAGCGCGTTGTCTGTACGGTGATGTGGTGACACATACCGGACCGAATGGTTTGCAGGCAGCGAACCATCTGACAGATTCCCTGATTGCAAATGGCATTGAGGTACGTCGGTTTAAGACCGGTACACCTGCACGTATCGACCGAAAGTCGATAGATTTTTCTAAAATGACAGAGCAGTTTGGTGATGAGCGGATCGTACCGTTTTCATTTACGACAGATCCCGAATCGATCCAGAAGGATCAGGTATCGTGCTGGCTGACTTATACGAATGAGCAGACACATGACATTATCCGCGCGAATCTTGATCGTTCGCCGTTGTATTCCGGTGTGATCGATGGCATCGGACCTAGATATTGTCCTTCGATCGAAGATAAGGTAGTGAAGTTTGCGGATAAGAGCAGACATCAGTTATTCGTAGAGCCGGAAGGGATCCATACGAATGAGATGTATATTTCAGGTATGTCGTCTTCTTTGCCTGAGGATGTTCAGTATGCGATGTATCGGACTGTGCCCGGACTGGAGCATTGTAAGATCACACGTAATGCATATGCGATCGAGTATGATTGCTTTGATCCGAACCAATTATATCCGACACTGGAATTTAAGAAAATTAAAGGATTGTTCAGCGGTGGCCAGTCAAACGGCAGCTCCGGTTATGAGGAGGCAGCCGCACAGGGAATTGTCGCCGGTATCAACGCATCGATGGAGATTCTTGGTCGTGAGCCTTTGATTCTTGACCGCAGCGAGGCATATATTGGTGTGCTGATCGATGATCTCGTTACAAAAGAAAATGTAGAGCCTTATCGTATGATGACTTCACGCGCAGAATATCGTCTGCTGCTGCGACAGGATAATGCGGATCTTCGACTGACACCGAAGGGACATGAGATCGGTCTGATTTCTGATGAGCGTTATCAATGGGTAGAATTAAAAAAGAAACTGATCGCACAGGAAGTAGAGCGTGTTTCACATGTTATTGTTGGTGCGAATAAAAAAACGCAGGAATTTATGGCGGAGCATGAGAGTGTAGCACTTAATACCGGAATGACTCTGACCGAGCTGATACGCAGACCGGAGCTTGATTATGAGCTGCTCGCACCTCTTGATCCGGAGCGTCCGAACCTGCATCCGGAAGTCCGTGAGCAGGTCAATATCAATATTAAATATGATGGATATATTACGAGACAGATCAAGCAGGTAGAAGAGTTCAAGCGATTGGAAAATAAAAAGCTTTCTCCCGATCTCGATTATGAGCAGATCAGCGGACTTCGGATCGAGGCGAGACAGAAGTTAAATAAATTAAAACCGTTATCGATCGGACAGGCTTCACGTATTCAGGGTGTATCGCCTGCGGACATTTCTGTTTTGCTGGTATATCTCGGAGTAAAATAAACAGGAGTATATATGAATTACGATTTTACACGTTTTCAAAAAATATTAGAAAAATGGGAGATTCCGTTTTCAAAAGAGCAGCAGGAGCAGTTGATCACTTATTATGAAATGCTGGTTGAGAAAAATAAGGTGATGAATCTGACAGCAATCACAGAGTTTGAGGAAGTATTGGACAAGCACTTTTTAGATAGCATTTCATTGGCACAATATGTAGATCTGACAAAGCCTGTTTCTGTGATTGATCTCGGTACGGGAGCAGGTTTTCCCGGAATGCCGTTAAAGATCATGTTTCCGGATCTGAAGATTACGTTGGCGGATTCTTTGAATAAACGTATCTTATTTTTGGATGAAGTGATCTCTGAACTGGGACTGACAGATATTCAGACGGTACATGCCAGAGCAGAGGATCTTGCACATGATCCGAACTATCGCGAACAATATGATTACTGTGTTTCGCGGGCAGTCGCAAATTTGTCGAGTCTGTCTGAGTATTGTCTGCCGTTTGTACGGATTGGGGGATCGTTTATTTCTTATAAATCCGGTGAGATCGAGGAAGAACTGGCTGCCGCAAAAAAAGCAATCTTTTTATTAGGAGGACAGTTCGACCGGGTGATTCCTTTTCAACTGGAGGGGACAGATCTTAACCGTAGCTTTGTAGTGATACGAAAAGAAAAAAAGACGGCAAAGACGTATCCGAGAAAATCTGGAATGCCCACGAAAAAGCCGTTGGGATAATGATTATGAAATATGAAAAGCGATTCGGAACTTTATTGATTTTGGTTCTGAATCGCTTTTTGCTATTTGTCATGTATCTAAAAAACTCCAGTGTCATGTTCTACATATTTTAAATCAATTTTATTACTTTCTCCGGTTTTTCGAGCTGCGGAAGATAACCGGCTCTTTCGATATGGTCGATTGTAAGCTGATCGTGATATTTCATGTAATCAACGATTTCTTCGCTTGCAGCATCCGTGATGATGAAATGGATCGGACTTTCAATCAGCTTCAATGCATGAATAATATTGATGTTCGTATATTTTCCTAACATACTTGCATACAGATATTTTCCGTTGCTGCCCTGCAAATGAGCAGTTTCATAATAGATGTCAGGCAGTGTGTATGACATCTTTGTTGCATCGTAATAATATTTTTCTCTGAACTGTCTCTGAATTGTTACTTTGTTTGCAATCAGGTTATAGATAAATGTACCTATGATCGGCAGTTCAAATACGTGTTTAACCAGTCGACTGCATTCGGTCGGAGACTGGACATTATGTGTGGTATCTGTCGGATTGATCGCGGTAATTTTTCCAATCATTGACTGATTCATGCGTGCTGCCATAACTGCAAAAGTAAATGATTCTCCGGTAACGAGCAGCTCGGTTTTCTGCTGGATCACGTGTTCAATAAAATCATTGACTAATTCTACATATAGATAATTGACATATGAAATTGCAGGCTTGTCTGATTTTCCGCATCCCAACAGATCAATCGCATAAACAGTATGTGTTTTGCTGAGCTTATCGATTACTTTGCTCCATTCATAAGAGGATGCGATCGGGTTCAGATCATGGATCAGTAGCAGTGGAGCACCACTTCCTTTTTTCTCATAATAAATAGTACCGTTGCGCCATACATAGTAGTTTTCGTTTTCAGCTAATGTCAGTCCGCGGCGGCTGATGGTGTAGTCGATGAACTTATTAAAAGCGTACATGGCAGTACCGGTGAAGGCTGCGAAGGCGATGAGTTTCTTTATTTTTCTATTCATAGTGTGTCTCCTATTTTTCTATTATATTATTGAGGTCGCAACTCCCGCAAATATATCTGTTTTGCTTTCATTGCACGAACCATTCCAATGAGCCTCGGTAAAGACTAACTCGTGTTCAGCAAAGGCTTCCACGAGTTACGAGTCTCATTTCCATCGTGCAAAAGCAGCAAAATCAGATATATCTTGCTCGCGCTGCTACGTTTATGAAGTGCCCGTAATGTAAATAGCTGTGAAGTACAACAGTTACTAATTAAAAAATAACAGATATGCTTGCGGGAGCTGCGACCTTATCTATATTATAGTCACTATCAATTTGTTTTACAATGAAATTTTATAGTTGATAACGAAACTTTTTCGTTTCACGTGAAACATTTTGTGTTGCTAAATTATCAAAAACAAGATTTAGTATTTGATCTTATAATCTCCACATGATCGTGTATTGTTTCACGTGAAACATAATTACAAAACATTCTTTTAACATTATTAGAAAAAACCTAGCAAAGTCGTTAGTAGCGTGTTATAATTGAACAGTGCGAAAAAACAAAAGTTCAGAGAAAAGGTAATTTTATCTATAGCCAAACTGAACAAATGATAGTTAATGGAGATATGAAATGGGAAGAATAATTGCGATTGCTAATCAGAAGGGTGGAGTTGGTAAAACAACAACTTCTATAAATTTGTCTGCTTGTCTGGCGGAGGCTGGTAAGAAGGTTTTGGTTATTGACCTTGATCCGCAGGGAAATACTACGAGTGGTCTGGGTGTCGATAAATCAGGACTGGAGAATACGGTCTATGAGTTGATCTTGGATGAGTGTACAGCAAAGGAGGCAATGGTTCGTACAGATATTGAAAATCTGTATCTTCTTCCTTCAAATGTAAATCTGGCTGGTGCTGAGATTGAGTTGCTGGATATTAAAAATAAGGAATATACATTGCGTGAAGCGATAGATTATGTACAGGAGGAATTTGAGTATATTATTATTGATTGTCCTCCTTCACTCAATATGCTGACAGTCAACGCAATGACAACAGCAAATACTGTATTAGTTCCGATCCAGTGTGAGTATTATGCGTTGGAGGGATTGAGCCAGCTTATGTATACGATCAATCTGGTTCAGGAGCGATTGAATCCAAAGTTAAAAATGGAAGGTGTCGTATTTACGATGTATGATTCCAGAACGAATCTGTCCATGCAAGTTGTAGAAAATGTGAAAGAGAATATAGATACGACTGTATATAAGACAGTGATTCCGAGAAATATCCGACTTGCCGAAGCGCCCAGTCATGGTTTGCCGATCAATTTGTATGATCCGAAATCTTCGGGTGCGGAGAGTTATCGGCAGCTGGCACAGGAAGTGATTGATAATGATATTGTGACGGAAATGAATGTGGAGTCGTGAGCGTGCCAAAAATTCGAATCTGACAATATATTTATTTGAACATTATGATATGAGGTCGCAGCTCCCACAAGTTCACACACAGCAATTTATATTACGAGCATTTCATAAACGTAGCAGCGCGAGCAAGATATACTTGCGAAAGCTGCGACCTCATATATTTACAGTTTTTTATAATTACAATTACATATTCGACAATCGAGAAAGGAAATAAAATTATGGCAGTGAGAAAAGGTGGACTTGGAAAAGGATTGGATTCCATGATACCCGATAAAATCGGAAAAACATCAAAGGATCAGGCAGAAGCAGTAAAGCCGGATACCATGATGGATATCAACAAAGTAGAACCCAATCGCGAGCAGCCCAGAAAGAATTTTGATGAGGATGCTCTATTGGAATTATCGGAGTCAATCAAACAGTTTGGAGTGATCCAGCCTTTGATCGTTCAGGATCGAAAGACTTATTATGAGATTATTGCCGGTGAACGTCGTTGGCGTGCGGCAAAGATGGCTGGGTTAAAAGAAGTACCGGTAATCATTAAAAATTATACAGAGCAGGAGATCATGGAGATCTCTCTGATTGAAAATATCCAGAGAGAGGATCTCAATCCGATTGAGGAGGCATTAGCCTATAAAAAGCTGCTTACTGAGTTTAATTTGAAACAGGACGAAGTTGCTGAGCGTGTTTCTAAGAGCCGTACCGCAGTGACCAACTCTATGCGTCTGTTGAAATTGAATGAGAGAGTGCAGCAGATGTTGATTGATGATATGTTATCTACCGGTCATGCGAGAGCATTGCTGGCGATCGATGATTCCGATGAGCAGTATAGTCTGGCGCAGCGCATTTTTGATGAAAAAATGAGCGTGCGTGAAGTAGAGAAGCTCGTCAAAAAGCTTCAGAAAGAAAAAACAGAGAAGTCAAAAGAGAAGCCGCAGCCGGATCAGTCAGTCGAGCAGATGCAGGCGATCTATCATGATCTCGAAGAAAAAATGAAAGGTATCTTTGGCACAAAGGTATCAATTACTTCAAAAGATATGAAAAAAGGAAAAATTGAGATCGAGTATTATTCTCCGGAGGAACTGGATCATATCATGGATATGTTTCGCAGTCTGTAATCGGGAGCACTAAAGAGGTAGAAAAATGAGTTATTTGACAGATCTTGTAAATATAATCAATAACAATATGGAATATGTGTTGATCGGTGTGGCAGTCGCAGCTTTACTTTTTTTAATCACGTTTATTATTATGATTGTCAATCTGGTTCAGATCAGCAAGCTAAAGAAAAAGTATCAGACCTTTATGGGTGGTGCGGATGCAAAGACATTGGAGCAGACAATCGCTGACCATTTGAATGAGATCGACGGATTGATCGCGTCCAATCAGGAAAATAAGCAAAATATCTCACAGCTTACCAATCAGATCAAATTTGCATTCCAGAAGGTAGGACTGGTCAAGTATGATGCATTTCAGGAGATGGGCGGCAAGCTGAGTTTTTCACTGTGTCTGCTCAATGAGAAGGAAGATGGTTTTATCATCAATGCCATGCATAGCCGCGAGGGATGCTATACTTACATCAAGGAAATTATTGCCGGAAACTGTGTGATTATCCTTTCGGATGAGGAAAAAGAAGCGCTGGAGATGGCGAAAGCATATAAGTAATAGGAAAGGTAACTAACACATGCATAGTTTTTTACGAAGTGTTGGATTTAGTGAAATAACGAAAGATACAGAGATTTATCCGTATTTGCAAATGACGATCGATGCACCGGATATGAGAAGCTCGTATGAAAAGCCAGATGGAGAGATTTTTGTAGAATTGAAAAAAGAATTTGGTTATCGTACCGGTCTGGCTGTCTGCGGCAGTTATCTGGAGGACAGATTTCAGATAGAATATTTTTATCCGTATTTTCGTGGCAGCTATGAGAGCACGCAGGAGGAGATCGAGATCGAACGCCATGCGGATAAAAACTCCTATGCTGCAATTTGTGACGATATGCGCATGGGTATCACACTGATCTATTATCTGCAAAATATCAGTGAGTTTTTCAAGCACACAAATGGTCAGTTGGTTTCAAAAACGGGAACATCAGTTCTATCTGCTTTATCTACAGAGGGAAAGATCATTTTACCGCTTGAACAGTACGATGAAAGTAGAAAAAAGCATATCCGCCGCCTGCAAAAACGGTCAAACCTGATTTCAGCTGCAAAGGACGGAGACGAGGAAGCGATCGAGAATCTGACTGTTGAGGATATGGATATCTATTCGATGTTATCCCGCAGAGTCACGACGGAGGATCTGCTTACGATTGTTGAGTCAAGTATCATGCCCTATGGCGTGGAAAGTGACCAGTATGCAGTCATCGGTGAAATCCTGGATATGAGCCATTCAAAAAATATGGTTACCGGCGAAAATATGGTCATCATGACCGTTAATTCAAAGGATATGATCTATGACATCTGTATCAATGAAAAGGACTTGCTCGGCGAGCCACAGATCGGTCGCAGATTTAAGGGAAAGATCTGGATGCAGGGAATTATGAAATTCTAAGATTGACATTAGATCCGATTATCGTTAAAATATAACTGTTTGCAGGTGCAGACAGTTTTGGTTCTCATAGTTAAATGGATATAACAAGTGCCTCCTAAGCACTAGTTGTGGGTTCGATTCCCGCTGGGAACATTTAGAAAAGCAGTAATGATTAAGTAAATTCATTGCTGCGTTTTTTATTTTGATGTTTGTGAGCATAAAAAATAGATAAACAAGCATTACGATAGCAATTTAACTTGCAGTCGGCGTGGCATTCTCGCTGTAAACGGGGACGATGGTTATCCTTATGCAATTCCTATCAATTATTTTTATGACAGTAGTGCCCAGAAAATCTATTTTCACGGGGCGCGTGTGGGGCATAAAGCGGATGCTCTGCGGGAAAAAATAACAGCAACTATTTTCTAAAAAATGTTAATAAAAATAATTGACATTTGTAGGATACTTTGATATATAAAATAATTAGAATAATATCTTTATAACTCAAGAAGAAAGGAAACAGCAGGCTCTGCTGTTGTGGGGATGTACGATGAGAGAAAGACTGAAAAAGATGCTTTTGAAAGAACGAATTGAATACGGTTACAAGCAAGTAATTTTTATGATGGTTTTATCGGGTATACTTGCAACGATTGCGATAGGTATTTTATTCTCGAACATGCTTAAGTATGTAAACAACGTACAGCGTGCAGACACAGCAGTTAAGATTACCAGAATGGATGTCAATGCAGCAGCGAGAGAGATCCGTGAGATGGCATTGAATGACGATACATCGACTTATGCCGGTTATGAGCAGAATGTGAAGGATTATCTGGCAGAGGTTGATTCTGAGCTGAAGGCAATGAATGCGACCGGAATCGTTGCCGATGATCTTTATCAGGAGTATACGACTTCTCTTTCTGATTGGGGAAATATCGGTTATGCGATTATTGACGAAATCAAAAGTGGAAATGCGGAAGGTGCAGTTTATGACATTCTGAATCAGTGTACGCCTGCATTGAATAAAGTAGTAGAAATCGGTAAGACGCTGGATGATGTAACAGATGAAGCCAGCAATTCGGCAGTTACCCTCACGATTATTCTTGCGATCGCAGGTGTTGGAGTGATTATTCTTTTCATCGTTCTGGCAATCGTATTGTCAAGAAAGATCAGCAAGGTTATTTTGGGTACCATTCTCGAGCCGTTAGGTGAGGTTGAGCAGGTAGCAGCAGAGTTGACAGAGGGTAACTTACATAGCAATCTGGAATATCATTCAGAGGATGAGATCGGAAGACTGGCACACAGCATGCGTAAATCAATCCGTATCCTGGGAACTTATGTGGATGATATCGGTGTTGCCATGAAGAAGTTCTCAGAGGGAGATTTCCATGTTCAGCCGAATGTAGAGTGGAGAGGTGACTTTGTCGGTATTCTGGATTCCTTTAAGGCGTTTGAAGAGAGTATGGCAGACACGGTTCAGAGTATTCAGCGAGTTTCTGAGGAAGTTACCAACGGAGCAGAGCAGGTAGCAGCCAGCTCAAATGATCTGGCAGAAGGTGCTACGAGTCAGGCAGCAGTCGTACAGGAGCTGACAGCAACTGTTACGAACGTATCCGAAGAAGTAGCACGTAATTCAAAATCCGCAAAAGAGATCAGCGGCAGAGTCGAAGAGCTCGGCAGTGCAATTTTAGAGAGTAACGGTAAGATGCAGGAGATGGTTGATTCCATGAATGAGATCAATCAGGCATCACAGGAGATCGGCAAGATCATCGCAACAATCAATGAGATCGCTTCACAGACAAACCTGCTTGCATTAAATGCTTCTATCGAGGCAGCAAGAGCCGGTGAAGCAGGCAAGGGCTTCGCAGTCGTAGCAAATCAGGTCAACGTGCTGGCAGACCAGAGTGCACAGGCTGCAAAGGAATCCGCTACATTGATCGAGACTTCTGTCAGTGCAGTAGAAAAGGGTACGATCATCGCAGACGAGACTGCTTTGAAGTTAGAGGACGTATCCAAGAACTCAAAAACAATTACACAGCAGGTAGCAAATATTGCAGATACTCTGGAAACACAGAGTGAGGAGATGAATCAGATCAACGAGGGAATCGAGCAGATTAACGACGTTGTACAGACGAACTCAGCGACATCACAGCAGTGCGCAGCTTCCAGTCAGGAAATGAGTGGTCAGGCAGAAAACTTACGTGAGTTGCTCCAGAAGCTGCGTGTTGCGGAGAGATAATCAGATCAGGATCAGCCATACGAGCATGGATGAGATCGCGGCTATATGTAATGTACCGATGATGCGGAACGGGAATAAAATGATAAATACCGGAAGTATGGTAAATATCACTGCCCACAGAGGAAACGATGCGATGCCTGTCACGATAGCGACGATCAATGTGATGAATAAAACGATAGAAACAAATAAAATAGAACCGTATATTTTGGAATGGCTGTAAATATATGCAGTCAGCGCAAAATAGCCGAGAAACTGAAAAAACAGTGAAAACGCACCTAAGATGGCAGAGCGCATCGGAATCTTTTCTGATACGCCTGCCATTAGTTTTGCCATGTTATCTCCTTCACATAAATCCTTCAGGTTTTTTAACGTCAGCTTACCATTCGGAAATAAAGCTAGAATGCGGTCGCAGTACATATTCAGGGCGTGTCCGATCATTCCCAATACCAGCAAGAATTTTAGAATTGTCAAATTGAGATCCATAAGAATACCTCCATTCAAAAATGTTTTATTTTAAGTATAGGTTAGTCTAATCTAACACTATTGTCAACATAAATGTTGCTTTTGGAGAAGTGGTAGTATAAAATAAGGTTAGGTATATCAAACCAAGAGGTGAGAACAGATGGAAGTACATGAATTTGGAAAAGAAAACAGCCGAAAGATCGTGCTGATTCCCGGTAACATGATGTGCTGGCGGCAGTTCGAGCCGGTTATTCCGTTGTTGGAGCAGAAATATCATATCATCGCGATTAGCACGGATGGCTACGATGGAAGCGGAAAAACGACTTTCACAACGGCTGTGGCACTGGTATTATATGACGAAATTGACCGCTTTACGCCTCGTCCAGATGCAAAAGTTTCTATCTGGCACGGAGAAAAAGAGCCGAATATGAAAAAGGCGATCCGGAAATTAAAGCGCGCTTTTCCGAATGCGGAGGATCATCCGTTTGCCGGTTATGGTCACGGAGAGATTATGAGCCATCCGGATCTCATGATGGCGGACATCGTTCGTTTTATGGAAAACCGGAGGTAACAGTATATGGATCGACCAGAGAAACGCACCGCGTACTATCATTTGCCCGGTCTGTTTGAGTTTTATGAGCTGTATCGTGTGTTTTTGCCTATATTCCGCGAACATCGGGAATATTTCTATGACTGGTGCGAAATAGGGTCTGTTTACGGCGCGCCGGGAGATTGTATCTGGGGCGGCGGCCGCGCCGGATTCGGTGATGCCGATCCGCGGGAGGTGCTGGCTCTGATGCAGGAATATGGGATTTCAGCCCGATTGACACTGAGTAATTCGCTGCTGCGCGAGGAACATCTGTCGGACAAGCGGTGCAATGCGCTCTGTAAACTGTTTGAGAAGTGTGCGGATGTGCAGAATGGCGTGATTGTTCATTCGGAGCTGTTGCTGGATTATTTGAAAAGAAATTATCCGGGATTCTATTTTGTGTCCTCGACGACCAAAGTGCTGACGGATTTTGCGCAGCTTTTACGTGAAGTAGAGCGGAAGGAGTTCCGTTATGTGGTGCCGGATTTCCGTCTCAATACGAACTTAAGTAAATGGAGTAAATTATGCCGCTCACAAAAAGATAAAGTGGAATTTTTGTGTAATGAATGCTGCTGGTTTGAATGCAATAGCAGAAAGCGTTGTTATGAATCGGTCAGCCGCAAAAATCTTGGTGAGGATGCGCCGGAGATTCCCTGTGCTGCGCCTGACGGGGAGAACGGTTATCGTTTTTCGGAAGCAATGAAAAATCCTGCTTTTATCGGCATCAGCGACATCCAGAATATCTATTTGCCGATGGGCTTTTCGCATTTCAAGATTGAGGGCAGAGGGCTTGGAAGCGCCTTGATCTTGGAGTTTTTACTCTATTATATGACCAAACCGGAATATCAACTGCATGTCAGGGAGGAAATTTATCTCGATAACATGCTGGATTTGTTTTAAGAAATTAAGGAGAAATGTAATGAAACGTACTATTTGTGAAAAACTGATGTGGTCTGCGATGACACCGACAATTTTTGAATACATTGCTTCGGAGTTTCAGAATATCGATGTTGCGGGGAAAAAGAAAGAAGCAAAGCGGATCTATCTGGAAATGGTAAAAAGGACTCCTGATATAGGAAGTTTTCTAAAAAATCCGCTCCGTGTTAGTTTGAGCGGCGGAATAGTGTGGCTTTCTATCTATAATGCAATGAATGGAGAGATGAGCTGTGAACAGTTCGGCGAGATGGTCAAGATCACAATGCAGGCGCCGATGATCCAGAAAGCATTTGGCGGGAAGAACCCGTTTGATTCCGATTACCAGAAAAAGAAAGTCGAAAAAGATAAGATCGCAAATGCTATGTCGAACAGTGAATTCAACTGGATCACGGAAACGATTCCCGGCAGGGATTCGGATGAATACCGGACGAATTACCATCAATGCGGCTTGTGCGCGCTGGGAAAGCAGGAGCATTGTGAGGATCTGATTCCGTATATGTGTGAGATGGACTACATTTCGGTTGAACTCATGGGCGGCGTGTTACATAGAACCGGTACGATCGCAACGGGAGCGGAATGCTGTGATTTTTATGTCTGCAAAAAGGGATCGAAGTGGGATAAATAGTTTTTTATATTATCAGTTCGCCTGTTTTCTGTTCTGCCTCTGCCATTGCCTTTTTGAATGCATCCATGGACATGCCTGGCTGCTTGCTGCCTCACGCCCTATACAAAAGAGCTGCCGCACGGTTGTGCGACAGCTCTTCATTTTTTATGCGCTGAGACGATGTAAGAATATGATATTGCGATAAAGGTTATGAATCATAGACTGGAGGTAATATTGTGTAAATCTGCCTAAAATCGGAATTGCAATCTGATGTGTGGGAGATTTTACAAAAATAACCTCAATCGTATGGTTGGCGTCTATATTCTCAAAGGTGTAGGTATCTACCGCGCCGATGCTCTTGCCATCGATCTTAACGTCGAAGATTGTGTAGCCCTTATTCGGGGTGAAAGTAAAGGAGTGGTCGTTGCCTTGGCTGACACTGATATCACCGGAAGAGCTGGAACCGTGTGCGCCCTTGATGACGTCGATTGTGTACTGAGTTCCACCGCCAGTTGAACCGCCACCAGTTGAGCCACCTCCACCGATTGCACCTCCGCCACTGGTTGAGCCACCGCCACTGGTTGAGCCACCGCCGCCGGTTGTACCACCACCGGTCGAGCCGCTGTCCTGCTTATGATACAGCTCAATGGAACCGCTCAGTGTGTTGTAATTGTTGCTATCGGTCGGTGTAAACAGCCATTTGTAGAGCTTTCCGGCTTCTACGATGGTACTTCCAGGCAGAGGATTGCTGTTGTCATCCACCCATGCGACCGTACCGGGAACGTTGAATGTGCCGCCTTCGGTTGTCAGTGCTGCACCGGAAATCGTCTTGCCGCTTTCTGTGATAGCTGTGTATTTGGGTGCTCCGGTAGGTGTTGCCTTTCGGATTGTTGCCGTACAGTTCGTCGGAAGAGGGTCGTCACGCTTATAGTTGCCTGCGTCCTTGCCGAGCAATGTTCCTCCGCTTAATAATACTGTTTTTTCTTCTCCTGCATCAGGCGACTCAAATCTGGCAGTCAGATCCATACTAATATCATCGCCAGTTATGATATTTCCGTACTCAATCGATCCAATCGTTGCAGCATCAGTCGTATCATAGTCCTTGTCTTCGATAGTAATTGATTTGAAATAAAATTCTCTTTGAGTAATATTTGCCGTTGTGGTCAGCGGATCTTCCAGCTTGTAGTTTGATGCAGCGTCGCCAGTTAATTTAGCACCCTTGATCATGACAGTTTTGTCATTGCCGGCATTTTTGTCAACGAACATTGATACAGCAGGAGTAAGATCAATGTCTACCTTACCTGAATCTGAGTCTAACACACCATCAAGCTTTGTTGAGTCGGAAGTCTCTATGTGCGCATTTGTTGTACCATCATAGCGCTTATCAGTAGCAGAAATACCTGTAACGGTAAGTTCCTTCGGCTCAATCGTATAATTTACGTATATCCCTCTGTCTCCCACCTGTACTCTTGCAGTATATTTGCCCGCATCAGTAGGTGGAGTGGGGAGTGTATTAGCGGTATTGTACACAGAATAGGTGATGTTGTTAACAAAACTATCGACAGGATCACCCTTCCAATCTGCACTCGCTGTCAAAGTTGCCACTGCTGCTGTGTTATCGCCGTAAGTTTTCAGTTTCGGTTTGTTGATGGTCAGTTTGCCGCCATTTATATTATCGCAGGTATCAGTTTCTGTACACTCTATGGAAACAGTCGAATAATCGGCGCTGTAGTCGTATTTCCAGTTATGTCTATGCTTGCCAAGCTGTATACACGTGCCGTCTTCTGACATTAGTATGAGATAGTCGCCGTTGTCACTGGTAAAATAATCTTTGTTAAGCCAGTCAAGAAGTCCTCCACTACCTCCATCAACCGTAGCAATATTCATAGCGTCAGTGTCTGTTATACCGTTCACAGTCACACCAATACTGCTCTCTTCATTCAGCTCTTTGGTAATGAGGATCGGATAATTACTGTTATTACCAGTATCCACATTGCTAAAATAAAGGTTGCTCTTCGCACCGGAAGCTGTATTATCAGTGATCTTTATCTTTCCGGCAATGGATAATGGCTTACTAACAGATCGATATACACCACCTGCCGCAGTGCTGGCAGTATTGTTCTGGATGATAGTTCCATTCTTGAATGTCGTTGTATTGTTAGTGTTAGCGTAGATACCGCCGCCGATGCCTTTTCTGTCATCTTTTCCGGTAGCTGTATTGCTACTGATGGTCGTATTGCTGATCGTCAGACTATTGTTTGAGTAAATGCCACCACCTAGAGCATCTGTAATATCTCCCGTAGTGGAACCATCTGCAATGGTTTTATTATTACAAATCTTTGAATTGTCTATCGTTAATACTCTACTCGAGTAAATGCCACCACCGCTTTTTGCCTGATTATTGGAAATCGTACTATTGGAAATCGTGCCGCCAATAGAAGCATAGATTCCACCGCCTAAGCCATTTGCTCTGGCAGTATTGCCAGTGATTGTGGCATTGGAAATGCTGTATGATTTTGCATTTTCTGCAATATATACACCGCCGCCATCTTTGTATGCAGAGTTCTTTGTGATCTCACCACCTGTCATAGTAAAAGCAGCATTTTTAGCGATATATACCCCACCGCCTGAGCTACCGGTATTGCTATCTGTGTGATTATCCGTGATTTTTCCGCCATACATATTAAAAGTCGGAGAATCAGTATCTGATGATCCCCAGCAAGTGACTGCCAGACCAGAAGTATTGGTTGTATTATTGGTAAGTGTTCCGCCGTACATGTTGAATGTACCATTAGTGACATATACAGCGGAGTTTATATAATCTTTGATTGTACCTCCGTAGAGATTGAAGGTCGCACCGCCTGACAGACTGATTGCCTTCCTGCCCAGTTTAGAACCAGCAAGTTTATATGATATCGTTCCCTGTTTATCCTCTTCCTTACAATCTGTCAAAGTGAGTTCATCAGTATTTTCATTTAAATCAATATAATTACGATTGTTAGTGTTTGTATCGCTCGTGGTAATCGAAAATCCATTCAAGCAGAGATTGATTGTTCCACTTGGCGTCCATTGTGTTGTAAGTTCAACATTGCGGGTCAGATAGTAGTTGCCTGTGTCAGGTAATGAATCTGTTTTTGACCACGGCTTGAAAACAGTGTCTGTCATGTCATGAGCAGAATGACCTGTATTTGTAGTAGTGTCAATCTGTCCACCACAGATACAGTGCTTGTGCGGAGTCTGCTTTCTAAGGCGGATACATTGTTGATCATTGACAAAGAGGTCAACGCCTGTACCATCATCTTTATAGCCATCTGCATAAAGATTGCTTAGATACTGTGCACTGATGGTTTCCCAAGCTGTTACTGTGAGACTATTGTTGTCCCCAAGTGTGTCCTGCCCATCTACAGAAATACCAAATCTTGCATTTTTTTCATTCAGATCCCGTAATTCAATATAATGTCCGCCTTTGAGCAGAATATTTTTTGTATTATCTGTGACCTTTGTGTTACCGCTGAGAGTCAGATAACCGCCCTTATGGGTTATAGCGATCTCATTTTCATTAGTAAAGCCGCTGATCGATCCGCCCACATCACTACAGTTCGTCAAAGTGAGTTTTTTGTGAAGATTTTCAGTTTCATTTGTGCTGATTGCAGTATCTCCACTAAAACTATCACCCTTTGTGATATCATGACCATTCATACAGAGTACGATATTGTTCGTATAGGGTACGTTCCATGTGTTGTTAAGTACAATATCGTTTTTCAGACAGAAATAGTTCGTTGCGTTAGGAATACTGTTCTCATTGATATCGGACAGGTCAGTAATCTCCGTGAACTCTATGGGCTCGCCGTTGTCCATGTGTACATGTGGCTTCTCCGTGTTAATCGTATAGGTAGTGCCATTTTCATCTCTGGTTACATGTTTGTCTCTCGGGTCAAGAGAGGGACAAACATTATTACGATATCTCCATGGACTGGTGTTATTTGTTTGGCTATTCTGACTATTGTTGAGCAGCCAGATTAGTTCGCCAGATGATAATGAATCACGACCTTTTGCGACAATATTCGCACCATTATCTTTATACTTATTGGTACTTGTATCTGTACTATAGTAATAGCAGTTAGTGATAGTTCCACTGATCTGATTTGCAGCAATGGCATAGTTGCCTGTATACGTAAATGCTGAGCTGGCAGTCTTAAAATAGCAGTTTGTAATTGTATTTGAGTTATTGTAGACAAGACCACTGGCATTACTTACAGAAGTTTTATTATTCTCACCAAGAAAAGCATAGCAATTTTCAATCTCTCCAAGGTTATCATAGACTAGTAAACCGACCGGCCCAACATTATAAATCTTTGTGATCGTAGCACTGCAAAGTGAGATGTTACCTTCATAATTATGGGCAGCAAGCAAACCGCTATAAAGGAGCTTTTTACCATCTCCAAAGGCACCAAAGCCGTCAGTTTCTACAGATAACTTTGTCACTGTACCGCCATAGATATAGCCAAACAGACCCCTCCAGGTGCATTCATTCTCAGTAGGGGACATAAGATTTATATTGCTGATCTTATAATAAGAGCCGTCAAAAATACCTCGATAAGAATACTCATTGTTGTCTTGGTTACCAATCGGCACCCATTCTCCATCCCCAAGTTTTATATTAGCCGTCAATCTCGCACAAATTCTATTATTACCGCTATTTACCTCATCGCGGAACCATGCCAGTTCTTCAGCGGTGGAGATCAGGTAGGGACTTTCCTCTGTACCTTTGCCGGCTGGGGTGCTGCTCAGCAACGCGATCCCATTTTCTAGATTGATCGCGGACTGTGTGGCGGTGGAGGGCGTAGTTTCACCCAGCGCATTTTCTGATGTGGGGAGGGTAGAGGGCATAGTTTCACCCTGTGTTTCCTGCTGTGTGGTGGACGGATTTTCGCCCGATGTTTCTTCCTGTGTAGTGGACGGATTTTCGCCCGATGTTTCTTCCTGTGTAGCGGATGGATTTCCGCCCAGTGTTTCTTCCTGTGTGACAGACGTACCGTTCAGCGATTCCTCCGCCAGTGCCACGCCGGATGGCAGCAGACTCAGACTGAGCGTAAACGCCAGAAACAGGCTCAATACTCGTTTTTTCATGTCCTTCTCCTTTTAAATATAGTGCTGATTTGATTTGTTTTATTACCTATTATTATAATTAAAATAACGGATTTGTAAATCGTTCCAAAGTATGAGATGTCCATTTTTGTTTTTCAAAGCCGCCAGGAGGTACTTCCGATCGTACTGCATATAATCGGCAGGATCACGTGTCCGATTATGTGTTATTTTATCGCGGAAGGATATTTTTACACGAAGGATATACATAAATATACGCGGCGGCTGTTTGTGTTTGCGCTGATTTCTCATTTTGCGTATCTGTTTGCATCCGTGGATTTTGTCGAGTAACAGTAAAATTTCAAAATAAATTGTGCACAACCTATTGACAGAATCCTCAATAGGTTGTATTTTATTATACATAAAGATTGTGCACAATTAAATAGAAAACAATATAAAAGAATCAGACAGGCTTATGACGGTGTTTTAGAACCGGAAGGTGCATCAGGCGGTACAGGATATGAGTGATAAATATGATGTGTTAAAGATCGACAACCAATTATGTTTTCCATTGTATGCGTGTGCAAAGGAAATTGTGAGAAAGTATAAGCCTTTTCTGGATGAGATTGATCTGACTTATACGCAGTACATTGCCATGCTGGTGCTGTGGGAGGAAAAGGAGATCAATGTCAAGGCACTTGGAAAACGGTTGTATCTGGATTCCGGCACACTGACTCCGGTGTTGAAAAGACTGGAGCAGAAGGGTCTGATTTCCAGACAGCGCGACAGCAGGGATGAGAGAAATCTGATCGTGCGCCTGAGTGAACAGGGAGAGGCGTTAAAGGAAAAAGCGGTGGAGATTCCGCATAAAATGTCGGGCTGCGTCACATTGAGTGAGGATGATGCGGCGCAGCTATACCGGATACTTCATGAGATGTTATCAAATGGAAGTTTTTAAAATGCAAGGTCTTCGTGTGACAAGACCGCAGACTTTCTGCTCGTGATCGACGATGCAGATTTCTGTAATGTCGGGCTGTTTTTGCATAAATTCGAACACGGCGACAGCTTTTGTATCGTAGGTCGTTGTGCCGAGCCGCTGACAGATGCTGCCGACATTTCCAAAAAAGCTGGGAGTTTCCTGTTTTATGGTCGTGGTTTTGTTTTCTGTTATGATGATCTTGCGGATGGAGTCGGGTATTCCATGGAGCTTTTCCGTCGGTTTGGCAAGAAAGTAGCCCTGACCGTAATCAACACCCAGACGGATCAACTGGATCATTTCTTCCTCTGTCTCGATTCCCTCTGCGATCAGGCAGATGTTTTCAGGGCTGATATTGTAGCGCTTTAGATAATTGAGGGTCATCCCCGCCTGAAAACGCTCGTCATTAAAGATGTTCGGATCTATATTCAGGAATAATTTCCTGTCTCCAAGTTTATTTTTTATTTCCTTTAAAGCCTTTTTGCGGCAGACGTATTCCAGATTCCATAAACAGTTGTATTCCTCGGCATAAGTAAACATTTCTTCTACGTTGAAGGTGCAGGGCTTGAGGGCGATGCGCGACAATGCCTCGAAACCAAGAATGTCACCGTTTTGCAGAGAAACGATAGGCTGGTAGACCGGATATATTTTTTTGTCTTCTATAATCTGTTCCAACTGTTTTTTCACAGATATCTGATTGCTCAATGTTCTTCCTCCCGAATGTTCATATACTGATCAGTATACATGGTGGATGTAAATTCGGTATCAAGGTTGTGTAAAATGGAGATAAAAAGTAGATAAAATGAGGGCTTTTAGGCTATGACCGGCATGAATATCGTTACTGAAAAGATTCGCGGGTTCTTGTAGTGCAGGCAGATATGAGATATAATGATTTAACGCAAATCAGAAAATAGAGGATTTTGGGGAGAGAGGAAAAACCTATGCATATAGAACATATTGCCATGTATGTAAATGAGTTGGAGCAGGCGAGGGATTTTTTTGTAAAATACTTTGGTGCGACATCAAATGACGGGTATCACAATAAAAATACGGGTTTCCGGTCTTATTTTTTGAGTTTTGACGGCGGTGCGCGCCTGGAGATTATGAAGAAACCACAGATGGAGGATGCCGAAAAGACACTGACGCGCACGGGCTATATACATATTGCGTTTAGCCTGGGCAGCAGGGAAGCGGTCGATGAACTCACGGAAACTTTGCGAAAAGATGGCTACGATGTTATCAGCGGACCGAGAACGACTGGCGACGGATATTACGAGAGTTGCATCGTAGCGATGGAAGGGAATCAGATCGAGATTACGGAGTAATGAAAACAGTAATAATTACATGAATATAAAATATCTAAATCGAGGGAGGAAACATCATGTACAATGCATCAAAAGAGAGATACGCTGTTATGGAGTATAACCGCTGCGGAAATAGTGGACTATTGCTGCCGAAGGTGTCACTGGGACTGTGGCATAATTTTGGGGACAATGCAAATTTTGAGAATATGAGGAAGCTGTGCTTTACTGCGTTTGATCAGGGAATTACGCAGTTTGATCTGGCGAATAACTATGGTCCGGAGCCGGGAAGTGCAGAGAAAAATTTTGGACGGATTCTGAAAGAGGATCTCGGTGTTTACCGCGATGAGCTGATCATAACGACCAAAGCCGGATATGACATGTGGGAAGGACCTTACGGGAACTGGGGAAGCCGCAAATATCTTCTTGCCAGTCTGGATCAGAGCCTGAAACGTATGGGACTGGAATATGTGGATATTTTCTATCATCACAGAATGGATCCCGATACTCCGCTGGAAGAAACGATGGGCGCACTGGCGAGTGCGGTAGCCAGCGGCAAGGCAATCTATGTGGGACTTTCGAATTATGATGGCAAGACTCTGGAGAAAGCGGCTGCGATATTGAAGGAGATGCATTGTCCGTTTGTAATCAATCAGAACCGCTATTCGATCTTTGACAGAAGCGTGGAGGAAAATGGTTTGAAGGAAATGACGGGCGCGCTGCAGAAAGGTCTGATTACGTTCAGCCCTCTTGCGCAGGGACAGCTCACAGATCGTTATCTTCACGGAATTCCGGAGGATAGTCGGATACGCACAGATGGCAGATTTCTCAAGGAAAGCAGCTTGGACGAGCACAGACTTGACCAGATCCGCAAGTTGAATGATCTGGCTGCGCAGCGTGGTGAGAAGTTGGCAGATATGGCTCTGGGCTGGCTGCTCCAGCACAAAGAGGTCACCAGTGTACTGATTGGTGCATCCAAGCCGCAGCAGATTTTGGATAATGTGAAAGCGATTTCCTGTGCACCGTTTACGGCAGAGGAATTGAAGCTGATTGATGAGATTTCTTTAAACTAGAGGAAAGTTTTATATATTCCGTCTGTAGCCTTTTCCCGCATATCTTCCCTCGTGACGTTCCTGGTGAGATTGGGGAAAAGTGCTTAAAGACAAAATGGCTTTTTTGAGTCGGGCAACCTGTCCTTTTGCATTTTCGGGAGCTAATTTATCATTAGCAATGTATTCGTAAATGTCATTTAATTCTCGTATTGCTTTGGGATTGACTTTTACCTTATATTTATCCAAAATATTTTTTCTCCAATTCTGTAAAGACTGCTTCTGCATCAACTGCGTTTGCTCCGTTAGCAACTTCTTGTTCGGAGTCAAAGATTGCCTGATCGATACGATTGATTTTTGCAAACTTATCGTATAATTCACTACTCATTACTACTAAATCACTGTAACCGTTTTTGGTGATAAAAATAGGTTCCTGTTCTTTGTGTGCGATATTAGAAATTTCTGTGGTATTGCGTAGATCTTTAATAGGCATAATAAGTGGCATAGTATACACTCCTTTCTCGTATATAATTATAGCATAATTATGTACATCTAACAATAAAAAATGTGTTGGAAATCAAACAAAGTAAAATTTACTATTTACCGTAAGAGGGTGTGATTGGCTGGGAGAATGGAGGTATTATTGTGGAAATAAAAAGGATTCATCAAGAGTTTTCGGTATGTCAGGTAGAGGATTACTCGCTTGTGAATTTGGATTCCGAGTACAGCTTTATCGGAAAGACCGACGAAGAAAAATCTCTTGTCTGTATTACAAGTGAAGTTCCGCAAAATGTGATTCAGCGCGATGACGGCTGGAAGGCATTTCGTATTCAGGGTGTGTTGGATTTTTCGTTGATTGGAATATTGGCTAAAATTGCTGCTGTTTTGGCGGATAACGGCATTTCGATTTTTGCGGTATCTACCTATAATACAGATTATGTTCTGATAAAAAAGGAAAATTATGAAAAGGGGCTGGAGGTTCTGAGAGTTTCGGGATATGAGGTCGCGGAGTAAAATCATGCGGTTTATCAGACATAAAAATGTCGATATATGATTAAAAGTGGCTCATAAAAATGTAATTGATATTTGTAAGTTTGAGGACGATGATATGAAAATATACGAAATACAAGAAAGAACACCACAGTTATTGGCAAGTCTTTTAGATATCTGGGAAAAATCTGTGCGGGCAACACATCTGTATATGAAACTTACATTGCGTGCGGTGGAGTGAAGTGGTATAGTTAGATAAGACTAATATCTAATGATAAGAGGAAGGTTGACCATATGAGTGAACACATGCAATTAAGCGATCTATCGGAATATTGTACTGCGGTACAGGACTGGCTGAATACGCGCTATGGAGTGGCGGAAGGCGCACGGATCTGGGAGCAGGTCGGTATGCAATACAACAAATATCTGGAGGATCTGCCCGATTACGGTGGCAAGCAGGCAGCGCATGCATTTTCTATTTATGGCGCTCTCCTTATTTTTTCGATGTATCCGTTGCTGCCGGATCAGCCGCCGATCGAGGAGCTGCAGGACTTTGTCACGCATATGTTTATGAGTCCGTTTGAGAGATTAGGGAAAGTCTTTAACCTGAACCGGAGGGCTGACATCTGGCTCATCAATCAGGTGTTCCAGAAAACGGGCAAAAAGGATCGAAAGCAATATCTGACGTATCCGGCTGGTTTTTGTAATGTGTCGGAGCCTTATGATAAGCAGCATCAGGCAACAAGGTATCATTTTACCCAGTGTCCGAATGCGGAATTTGCGAAAAAACATGATTTGATGCATGTCTTACCGCTTTTTTGCAATTCCGATTATTGGGGAATCAGTCAGCTTCATGGGACGTTGATCCGCTGCGGTACTTGTGGAAACGCTGATAAATGCGATTATTGCGTGGTCGGCTCTGAGAATCCGATGGCGAAAGAGTATGAGATCGTGAAGGATGAGGCTGGTTATCTTGTCAGTCGGAAGATACAGAAATAGAATAGAGAGGCTTTTCAAGCAGTAAAATAAAAACTTCCTGCCCATCCGGACAGGAAGTTTTTTGTTTTGCTTATTTTTATAAGATTATGAGATGCCGCAGGCATTACAGACTTCCTTTGTCCAGCGATCCGCATCCAGCAATAGCTGTTCATGCTTTAGATCAAAGGTATGGATATCCGGATCTGCAAAGTATTTATGGTAGCGCTGTAAGTATTTTTCGCCCATTTTCTTTGCGTAGAATACGTGGATGGTCGTGCCGGACACCTGAATATGCTCGCCCACCTTTGTGTACAGGTCAGTATAAAACTGGTTTTTGACCGATTCCTTTGACATGAACGAGTGATCGACCGAGCCGTCCATGCCCATGATTTTCATGAATTGCTTCATGGATTCCGCTTCCTGACCACCTGCGTTTAGCTTCTTATCTATCTTTTTTCTCATGAAACATTTCTGTCCGCTGATCAGAGGATACAGCAGCGGGAGCATGATGGCAGTTTCCAGCTTTGCGAGCCATTTCGGAGCCTGATCCATGTCGCTTGAGCCGATGATCGCGTGCTCGATATGGATGTTTTCGCGGCTGACGAGCAGGGATACGACCGATCCGCCCAGTGAACAGCCGTATGCGGCGAACAGTTTTCCGCTGAGATTGGTTTTGATATAGTTTTCGATCTTTTCTACTTCATCCAGCTCTGAGATAAATGTCGAATGCTCCGTGTCGTCAAATCCGCTGTAGCTGGCGACCAGTGTGTAAAAGTGCTGCTGTAAATGATCGAGTACATGTCCAAAATTGCTTTTCCAGTAGCAGCAGGTGCCGGGAAACAGCATGATGCTCGGTTTGTCTGTATCTCCAAATGCGTAGACTTTCATGGTAAGCGCCTCCTCGTAAAAATCTTTAAAAACCAATTAGTCTAAACTAACCAAATCATAGCACCATACTCCGGAAATGTCAATTTGCGAATCACAAAAAGGTGGCACCACTTCAAATTATTTCAATAAATTTTTTCTATTGAATGGTGTGTCTTTTTGCATGTATAAATCACTATCATTATATTGATAGGATAAGAATATTTGTTTATAATATGTGTAAATCCAAATATTTTTAAGGAAAATAAAGGATTTTCGACATTCATTTTTCGACAGATATTTAGGAGGTTTTTATAATGAAAAGTGACTATTCTCATATTTTTAGCCCTTTGACGGTGAAAAGTATGACAATTAAAAACCGTATCGTGATGATGCCGATGGGTACAAATTACGGAGAACAGAACGGAGAGATGAGTTTTCTCCATATTAACTATTATGAGGAGCGCGCGAAGGGCGGCACAGGATTGATTATCGTAGAGAATGCCAGTGTGGATTCCCCGCAGGGATCGAATGGTACGACACAGCTACGGATCGACCACGATAATTATCTGCCGCGATTATTCAAATTTTGCGAGACGATACACAGATATGGCACAAAGGTAGCGATTCAGATCAATCATGCGGGAGCTTCTGCGATTTCTTCCCGTACAAACATGCAGCCGGTGTCCGCTTCGGACATCCCTTCAAAGGCGGGTGGCGAGATTCCCCGTCCGTTGGAGAAAGACGAGATTTTCCAGATCGTGAAAAAGTACGGTGAGGCAGCAAAGCGGGCGCAGACAGCCGGTTTTGATGCAGTTGAGATCCATGCGGGACACTCGTATCTGATCAGCCAGTTTTTATCGCCGATCACAAACCGTCGTACCGATGAGTTTGGCGGTTCGATCGAAAACCGTGTGCGTTTCTGCCGTCTGGTGATCGAGGAAGTGAGAAAACAGGTGGGAGAGTTTTTCCCGATTATGCTCCGTCTGAGCGCCGATGAGCTGATGGAGGGCGGAAATACGCTTGAAGATACCTTGAAGTATCTGGAATATGTGCAGGATCAGGTAGATATTTTTGATGTTTCCTGCGGTCTGAACGGTTCCATTCAGTACCAGATCGATGCGAATTACCTGAAGGACGGCTGGCGTTCGTATATGGCAAAGGCAGTGAGGGACAAGTTCCAAAAGCCTTGTATTTCCATGGGAAATATGCGTGATCCGGAGGTCGTAGAGCAGGTGCTGGCGGATGGCGAAGCCGATCTGATCGGTATGGGACGCGGGTTGATCGCAGATCCCGAATGGGTCAATAAGGTGGCGGAAGGCCGTGAGTGCGATATCCGCAAGTGTATTTCATGTAATATCGGATGTGCCGGCAACCGTATCGGTTCGAACCGACCGATCCGTTGTACCGTGAATCCGGCTGTCACAGACGGCGAAGTGTATAAAAAGCAGCATGTGAACAAAAACTGCAATGTAGTTGTTGTCGGTGGAGGTACTGCCGGACTGGAGGCTGCCTGTACGGCTGCCGAGGTCGGATGTAATGTGTTCTTATTGGAGAAAAACAGTGAGCTTGGCGGACTCGCATCGCTGATTTCGAAGATTCCGGCGAAGCAGCGGCTGGCTGATTTTCCGAATTATCAGATCCACCGCGCCGAAAAGTTGGAAAATCTCTATATTTTCAAAAATACAGCGGCTTCACCTGATGATATCCGCAGATATCATCCGAACATTATCGTAAATGCGACAGGATCAGCACCTCTGCTGCCTCCGATTACCGGATTGATGGATCGCATTGATAAAAAAGATGGCTCTGTTTATTCGATTCTCGGAATGATCGACCATGTGAACGAGTTTCCGCAGGATCTCGGCGGAAAGAAAGTCGTTGTCGTGGGAGGCGGAGCAGTTGGTCTCGATGTGGTAGAGTTCTTTGCAGACAGAAATGCGGATATTTCCATCGTTGAGATGATGGATCAGATCGGCCGTGATCTCGATCCGGTCACAAAGAATGACACGAAAGACATGATGGCAAAGCATGAAGTGAAACAGCTCACAAAGACAGCGCTGCTTGAGGTTAAGGATCATTCGTTCCTGGTTAAAGGAGCAGATGGTGAGCAGTATGAATTGCCGTTTGATTATGGATTTGTATGTCTGGGAATGCGTGCACAGGGACAGATGTATCAGGAATTGCTCGATGCGTTTGCCGGTGAAGATGTGGAAGTGTTGAATATCGGCGACAGTCAGCGGGCAAGAAGAATCATTGATGGCACGCAGGAAGGCAGAAATATACTGACGATTCTTGAACAGAAAGGCTATTTGAGTTAAAGTTTTTAATTTAGGTTCCTTCTTATTTTTATATATACCCATCCCTCAAAAAAAGGCTCTTAGCGTTACCGCTAAGAGTCTTTTGCATTGTAAGAATCTTTTTTGTTTTGCAATGGATTCCAGTTTGAGAGGAAGATATTGAGTGCGAATCCGACACCGAGCGCCCACGCGGAAGCCCATGCGGTGCCCTGTGTGGCGAGTACGGCTGCCATCACACCTGCGATCATTTTGTCACGGTCGTTTTTGCAGTAGTCCATGCCGATTCTGGCACAGACGAACGCCTGAAAGAGAAGCGTGATTGATGATGCGACACCGAAGATCGGGCGGAAAAAGCTGACAACCGGTATGATGAGCACGCTGAGGAAGGTCGCGATACGGAACGATGCCATACCGCCAAGCAGTGATTTCATCGCTTTTTTGCCTTCTTTGTACCGGATCGATACGGATACGGTCATGCCGACCCATAAGGGACCGGACAGCGGTGGAAACGGTGCAATGAGCGAGAGAATGACATTTCTCAGGCCACTGACCAGATTCGACCGGCTGGAGTTGAAATCAATATATTCATCATCCCGCTCCTGCCGCGCCTCCTCAACGAGTGTCTCTGTTGTGACAAAGTCACCGAAGGCGATGACATAACACACGAGAGCGAGCGGTAGTGCTTTGACAAACATCGACAGCGGCGGGACACCGACGCCGAAAATGCTCACCTGCTCAATAATCTCACGAAACTGCGGAATCTTGATAAATGTACCGATCTCAATGACCGGTCGCTCCAGTTCTCCAACGAGCAGCCCGACGATCATCGCAAGCACATAGGGAAACAGATTGCCGTATCTGGCGATGAGATCCAAAAACCGGTTGTTTGCACGTTTTTCCTGATATTTATCGGAAAAACTGATCAGGATCAGCAGACCGACACCGGCGATAATAGCGATCGGAAATTTATGCATATTTCCGCCTTCGCCGATCTGACCGCCGATCACGGTGATCGGAGCGGCGAGGAGAATGCCTCCTTTGATGGAGTCCGGAACCGCATGGACGAATTTGTCTGCCAGTTTTGTGATGCCCATAAAGATAAATACCAGTCCGACGAGCATCTGGAGAGCAATCATCGCCTGAATGCGCTCCTGACCCATTGGAAATCCCTCCAAAAACACGATGGTGAGTGGTAGCGTGGGTGTGATCCAGCCGGGTACGACCGGATCGCCCAACAGACCGTGCAGCATGTAGAGCATCGTTTCTATAATGATGCAGCTCCACGCCAGTTCGTAGGGGATACCGAGGTATTGTTCCAGATAAGGGACGGCAGCGAGCGCCGTCACACCGAGAATCAGACCTTGAATAAATTCAACGGATTCTATTTTGTAATGAATAAAAGGAAAACGAATCTGAAATGGGCCAAGCGGGATGTAGGGCAGTTCGTTTTCTCTATGCTGTCTTGCCATAGCGCTTCTCCTTTGAGTATGTTTGTTAAATAACAAACAGGAAGTGGGTAAAATAGAATCCAATCCAGAATGTGACCCGAATTGGATTCTATGAGGGTTTTATGCAGATACAGTTGTTTTGTTTCGTTTGATCTTTACAAATAATGCAAGTAAAATTCCTATGAATGTCACTCCCATGTTCAGTAAGAGGATCATGCGGGGAGCACCGCTGCCGCCCACTTTGGTAATATATCCTGCAAGGCTGATGATCGTGTAGTTTGCGATACTGGAGGCAATCATGACCATGGAGGTTGCAGTTCCCTTATTATCCGGGAAAAATTCCGCGGTTGTCGATACCGCAAGCTGGAGCACACCGCCCGCACCGGCAAAACCGATGACAAATCCGCCGATCAGACAGATCACAGGTGCCTGAATCAGATAGCACAGGGCGAGCATGATCGTGGAAATCAAAGGATAGATAATGAGTACGTTGATTTCCTTTAAGCCTTTCTTGATGAAAAATGCGGTAGAAAGGATTGCGACTGCCGTACCGAGCGCATAGTAGGACTGGATCGATGAAGGATCAGCCATACCGTAGGCGCGTCCGAGCTCCTGATTGCAGTTCAGCCATAACATAAACGTGGAGGAGCTTGTAAATCCGATCAAAATCGCTGCCAGAGATACCGGAGTGATCTTGATTTTTGTTTTTTCTTTCTTTTCGCCGGATGCTGTGTTTCGATCCGGAAAAGGCAGGAATAAAATCAGGATTCCGTCAATGAGAATCGCTGCACCTGCGACGATAAAGATCGTCCGGAAGGACATGTGCTGAGCCGCTACAAATCCGATGAAGAATTTCAGTAAAAACTGGCTGACGCACATAGAAAACTTCGTGAACAGGTTTGCAACTGACGGGTTGTTTGTGTAGATCTCCATACAGGTCGGGCTGACGCATGTATCAAGGAACGAGTTCGCCACACCGCCGAGGATCGCAAATGCATAGGCGATCTTCATAGAGGGCGAGAACGCGATTCCCATAAAGTATGCAACATAACAAATGATGCCGATGATACCGCTCAGTCTGCGTCCGAATTTATCAGAGAGTGGGCCTGAGAACGGCAGAGAAATCAGCCGTCCCAGTCCCAGTGCTGCGATAACCAGTACAACCATGCTGACATCCAGTGTGCCGTCGCTGAGTGTTCCCGCGCCCCATGCGGCGGCGAGCTCCGGCTTGTACTGACCCATGATGGATGCACCGATTCCGTGAATAAAGTACGTAAAATATAAGGCAATGGAAGTAATTACTAATTGCTTCTTATTTGTCTCTTTCATTGTTTAATCATTTCCCTTCGTGTTCAGCCTGAAACTGCTGATACTCGGCAGTAGGCATCTCCAGGCCGGTGTACAGCTTGTACGCTGCTGCTCCCTGCCATAAAAGCATACCCTTGCCGCCGATCGCGAGCTTACATCCGGCTTCTTTTGCTTCTTTGATCATTTTGGTTTCAATCGGGTTGTAGACAACGTCTGCTACGACCAGATCCGGACGGAACATGGACTTGTCTACGAGAGATACGTCATCGTTGGGCTTCATTCCGGCAAGTGTACCGTTTACGAGAATGTCAGCGTTTGCGATCTCTTCTCTTAATTTGTCCTGATCTTCGAGACAATAAACATTTACAACGCAATCAGGTACTTCTTTTTTCAGCTTTTCTGCTGTTGACTTTGCACGATCAAGGAACGGATCGTTGGGGTTGAAGATGGAGATAGAAGCTGCTCCGTCAAGGGCGCTCTGTACCTGAAGTGCGGTAGCTGCGCCGCCTGCGCCGAGAACGACCATCTTTTTGCCCTTTACATCGAAGCCGTGCTCCTTTAAGTTGCGCACGAAGCCGATACCGTCAGTGATATGTCCGATCAGCTTGCCATCTTCATTTACGATGGTGTTTACAGCACCGATGATTCTGGCTGCGGGTGAAAGCTCGTCCACGCACTCTGCGACCTTGTTTTTGCAAGGCATTGTTACGTTGCAGCCTCTCATCTTGAACAGGCGCATTGCGTCCAGTGCAGCGGGTACCTGATCCTCTTTGATGTCAAATGCCATATATGCGTAATCGAGATTGTGATACTGGAAACTAAAGTTATACATAGCCGGAGAGCCTGAGTGTCCTACCGGGCTGCCGATCAGTGCCATTAAACCTGTTGTTCCTTTGATTCTCTGTTCCATTTTTTTGTCCTCCTAAAACGTTTTTTGCGCTCATTATAGCATATATTAAAGCTGTGATGCTACCTCATATGCTTCTTTTGTTGCATCAAGGGCGCGTCTTGCCTTAATCGCGTCGCCGATCACATAGGTATCGGGTACGAGCTCGCGGACAGTTTCCTCCAGAGGATTGTAGTTTCTGTATCCCATAGATAAAATCACGGAATCATAACCTCTGGTCTCGTGGTGAGCGCCGTCGGCAGTCTCATACTCCACGCCATCCTCGTAGAATTTACATACCTTTGCACCGGTGATCTCTTTGATACCGTAATCCTCGAAGTCCTTCATCAGATAGACTCTGTGCTCGTGGATCACATCCGCACCGACTGTATCGCGGAACTCGATGACTGTCACATCATGCTCCTGCTCACCGAGAAATGCTGCTGTCTCACAGCCGACCATACCGCCGCCGACAACAAGTACTTTCTTTCCGGCTGCACGCTTGCCTTCTAACAGGTCTGAGCCGTGGATAATTGCCGGATTGTCGATGCCCTCGATCGGGAGGATGAGTGTCTTAGAACCGGTTGCGAGGATCACACTGTCCGGCTTTTCCTGCTCGATCAGCTCGGCGGTCACTTCGCAGTTCATGACGATCTTTACGCCATCCTTTTCGCAGCGGTGGATGTAGCTTCTGATCATGTTTGTAATGTCGCCTTTTCCCGGGGGATAGGCTGCCAGACGCATATTTCCGCCTAAAACAGAACCTGCTTCATATAAAGTCACATCATGTCCTTTTTCTTTCGCAATAAATGCAGCACACAGACCTGCGACACCGCCTCCGATGACCATAATCTTTTTCGCGTGGTCAGCGGGTGCGATCGGCTCTGACTCATGTCCGAGGTACGGATTGGTCAGACAACACAGCGGCTTGCCGGCATACATATTTGCCACGCAGCCTTGCAGACAGGCGATGCAGGGGATCATGTCCTCAAGACGCTCCTCCTGTGCCTTTCGCGGCATTGCGGGGTCTGCGAGACTCTGGCGGCCGAATGCGACGAGATCACATCTGCCTTCTCTTACCATAAGCTCGGCAAACTGGGGCTCAGTGTATCGTCCAACCGTAATAACGGGGATGCTCACCGCACGCTTGATCTCCTCGACCTGTGCAGCGGAAAATCCGCCGTGGATGACAGTAGGAGCCCACATGTATTCGTCCTTGATGTGGACAGCACGTGATACATGGAGTGCATCGAGTCCGCAATCTTCTAAATAAGAAGCAATCGCAGCGCTGTCGTGGATGTCAAGTCCGCCGGGTACTTCATCGGCAGAGTTGATTCTTGCCAGTACAGCGATCTTGCCCTGTGTGGTCTTTTTGATTTCCTCGATGATCAGGCGGGAAAAACGCATTCTGTTCTCAAAGCATCCGCCAAACTCATCCACACGCTTGTTGGTGCGGGGAGAGAGGAAGGTGCTCACGAGATAGCCGTGTGCCATGTGGATCTCTACTGCATCCACACCGGCTTCCATCGCACGGCGGGCTGCTTCACCATAGCCTTTGATCAGCTCGTACACTTCTTCGGTCGTCAATTCCTTCGGAATATCGCGTCCGTATACGGAGGGAATGCTTGTAGCTGCGGTGATCGGAGCACCGGCATTTTTGGCATTTCCTTCCGGTCCGGCGTTCTGGAGCTGGACGGATACTTTAGCACCTTCTGTGTGGCAGGCGTCTACGACTTTGCGAAAGCTCTCGATCGTAGAGTCATCATACAGACAGGGCTTGCGGGGACCGCCTTTTGCTCCTTTGTGAACAACGGTGGCTTCGATCGTGATCAGACCGAACCCGCCTTTGGCGCGCTCTCTGTAATATGCAACAGACTGATCGCTCATCGAACCGTCGGTATTCGCAAAGTTATTTCCCATCGGAGGGACAACAAAGCGGTTTTTTACGGTCATAGGGCCAATCGTAATTGGCTGAAACATTGCTTTGAATCTCATGTTACTTTCTCCTTTTCCAGATTAAAGGACTTCCGGCCATGCTTCTTCCAGAACCTTTTTCGTGTTTTCATAGGTATGTTTTGCGGCGTATTCAATGCCTTTTTCGAGGTTAGCGTCGCTGATGACCTCTACACCGATTGCGTTCGGCTTGATGCCTTTTTCCTTGATCATCTTGACAAAAGGAACGGTAGATCCGATTCCGGTTCCCGGTGCAAGGCGGTCATGCATGGACTCGTCTCTCAGGATGCTCTTTGCATACGGGCGATCCCATACGTCGTTGATCTGAATGGACACGATCTTGTCTGCGGGAATGCCATCAAGTACCGAAATGTCTACGGGCTGGTTTGCTCTCACCCAGTGCCATGTATCGAGAATCAGCTTTGCGTTCTCGCAATCGGCTGCCTTTACGACTGCCCATCCCTTTTTCATGTCGGGAATGCCGCTGTAGGGCATCGGCTCTACACCGATGATGTACTTGCCTGCTCTGTGGCAGAGCTCCTTTAACTTCTGAGCGGTATGTTCAACGGAGTAGTTTTCCATCAGTCCGCAGTTGATCTGTGCGACACCGAACAGCTCACACATATGGAAGCAAAGCTGCTCTTTGTACTTCTGCTCATAAGAGCGCTGATCCTCTGCCCACTGTACGATATATTCTACCTCGGTAACCTTCATATCATACTTTTTGAGGATGTCGAGAATGTCTTGATCAAACAGACCCTCATTCAATGCATCCACGTAAGTCTCTGCGCGGAGACCGATTCCTTCGTAGCCGGCTTCCTTTGCAGCCTTTACACGATCCTCGAATTTGCACTGATCGCCCAGTGTCCATGAACTGATAGTAATAGGAAATTCTTTTGACATGTTAAATCCTCCCAAAAATTAGTTCGCATTTTGTATATTTTTGTTGCTTTTCACATATTATAAAACCTTGTTAAAAATAAAACAAATTGATTGAATCCGCTTAATTCATAGATTTTATCAATATATTATGGTATACTTGCCACATACAAGGGGGATGAACAGGCATGAATTTATATCATTTGCGGTATTTTGTCACACTGGCGGAGATTGAGCACTATACAAAGGCGGCAGATATGCTGGCGATCACGCAGCCGACGCTCAGCCACGCGATCTATGCGATGGAGGAAGAGCTGGGTGTAAAGCTGTTCGAAAAAAACGGAAGGAATGTGAGCCTGACCAAATACGGCAAAGTCTTTTTTGCCGATGCGCAGGATATTCTCACGAGGCTGGATGCGTCGGTCAATTCGTTAAAGCTCGCCGGAAGAGGAGAGGGACAGATCGACATTGCGTTTTTGCGCACGCTTGGCACGGATGTGGTTCCAAAGCTGATCCGGGGATTTTTGAATGAAAATGCGGGAAAGCAGATCGATTTTAACCTGTATTGCGATCGGGTGCTGACTGGTGATATTTTGACGGGACTCAAGGAAAAGAAGTATGATATCGGGTTTTGCTCGAAATTTGACGATGAGCCGCTGATTGAGTTTATTCCTGTCGCGAAGCAGGATCTGGTCGTGATCGTGCCGCCGGATCATCCGCTGGCAGAAAAAGAGGAAGTCCATCTCACGGAGACACTTCCCTATAAACAGATCATATTCAAGAAACGGAGCGGACTGCGGCATATCATAGACGAGCTGTTTGAGCAGATCAACGCATATCCGGAGGTTTCTTATGAGATTGAAGAGGATCAGGTCGCAGCGGGATTTGTCGCGAATGGATTCGGCATCGCCATTGCGCCTGATATTCCGATTCTTCATTCTCTGGATGTAAAAATACTGCCACTCGTGTCTCCGGCATGGCAGAGACGCTTCTATATGGCTATGTTGAAGGATGTCTATCATCCGCCTGTGGTAGAGGAGTTCAAAAAGTTTGTGATCGCACAGACGAGAGAGGACTTATTTTATAAAAAACATTAAATGCTTACTGTTGCTGATCAAGAGCGCGGAGTCTGTGGATCATTTCCTCGCAGATTTCAAGAGCGCTCTTGTTGTCTGTCTCGATTACGATGTCGGCAGCAGCCTCGTATTTTTCGCGGCGCTTCTCCATCAGGTCGGCGATAAACGGAACGGTTTTGTTATTTTCGATCAGCGGGCGGTCGTGGTTGTCCTTAACGCGGTCGAGGATTGTCTCCGGCTTAGCGGTAAGCAGCACTACGTGACCGTTTTTCTTCATTTCTACGACATTGCATTCTCTCATCGGTGTTCCGCCGCCGCAGGAAACAACGACATTGGACTTGGACTGCATCTCGATCAAAAGGTTTGTCTCCAGATCACGGAAATACTGCTCGCCGTAGGTCTCAAAAATATCGGAAATACTCATGCCCTGTCTCTGGGCGATGATCTGATCCATTTCTACGACATCCATCGCGAGCATCGTGCTCAGGTAATCGGAGATCGTGCTCTTTCCGGCGCCCATGAAGCCGATCAGGAAGATGTTATAGTTGAACAGGTTTCTGGCCTGAATCCGTTTACTGTTGTGCGTAATACTAGAAAAGACATCTATAACCTCTTTTTTATGTCTTTTTCCATCCATACGACCATTTAACCAGTCCTGCTGTCTGGCTTCCTGTTCCGGTTGGATGATCGGAAGCTCATGCGCCTCTTTGTAGGACATGATGTCCTCGACGATGCGGTTTCTCATGAGGAGTGCGTCAAGGATGATCTCATCGCACTGTCCTAAGTTTTCTCTCAATATTTCTAACTGGTTCATGTGTTTTTCTCCTTTGCTTTATCACTTTAAATCGATGATTTAAAGTATCATACCAATTATAGCATAAGTTAATGGGTATTGCATTAAAATATGTATTCTTTTTTTGCAGGTATCTATAAATTTTGATAATATATTCATGAGAATGTGAACAGTAACGGTTTGGCTTGTAGAACATAGTGAAATATGGTATATTGTAACTGTTCAGAGCCATATTCTGGAAAATTACTACCTATTTATATGGAGGTATTTATGGAGAGAGAATTGCAAAAGACAAACATGCAGGAAAAGGCTGACAAGAAAGGGAAAAACGGTCAGAAAAAGGATTCATCCCTTTCGGTTATCATGTTTTCTTCGTTGGCAACGATGTTGTGTGTCATCGTGGAGTTATACCTGATGATCTGTGTACCGGGCTTGCTGCCTGCGATCGCAGTCGCTGGGCTGGCGATCCTCGGATTCACCTATCTGTCGTTGGCGACATTGGTAAAGCGGGTCGCTGCGAAGGAGGCAGAGCAGGAGGAACAGTATGCAAGCATCTTAAAATCGGAAAAGGCGTCTTACCTGCTGATCCGTAAATATTTTGATGAGATTTCAGAGCAGTTATCACTGATGGAAGATAAAAACGCTGAACTGTTCCATGAAATCATTGCTGCGCAGAAGGCAACTGCAAAGGTGACGATCAGCAGAAATAAAGAACACACCGATGCGCTGATGAATTCCAATGATAAATTACTGGATCTCGTTTTCCAGATGGAGGGCAAGCTGGATGAGCTGTCCACTGCCGTGTCATCGGGTGCTGTTTCACAGGCAGAAAGCAGGAATGCGGATCTGCTCCAGAGACAGATCAATATGACAAACCAGTTGTCTGGTCAGTTGCGTGAGATGGAGCTTGGACTGAAAAATGAGATTCTGCAGGCAGTAAACAAGATGGCGATACCATCATCGCAGGTCGTGATGGCTGCACCCCAGCCGCAGGTGACTATGCCCGATCCGTTTGCCGATATGCCGGATCTGGACGAGGAGCCGGAACCGCTGCCTGATATGTTGGATTTACCGGATCTGGATGAAGAACCGGAACCGTTACCCGATATGTCTGATTTACCGGATCTTGCAGAGGAGGATTCTGAGCCGGTTGCAGATACAGAGTTTGAGCCGGAGTTTTCCGAAGAGCCTGAGGATTTGATCCCTCCGGAGGAAATCACCGATCCGGATGAGATTGCAGAGCCTGAGGCAGAACTGATACCGGAACTTGAACCAGTTGCAGAAGAACTCATTGAGCCGGAACCTGAACCGGTTGTAGAGGAGCTTCCGCCGGAGCCGGAACCGATCGCTGAGGAAGCAGCACCGATGCCGGATCTGTCAGACCCGAATAAAATGATGAGTCCGGCGGATATCGCTGCCTTGCTCGCAAATATAGGTGGGGAGACCAGTTCGGAGCCTGAGGTTGTGGCGGATGAGATCGCTGAGGACATTCCGGATGAACCCGTGGGTGAGCCGGAAATACTGGACACAGAGATCGTGTCCGGACCGGAAGAGGAACCGGTAGAGGAGGCACCGCCGATGCCGGATTTGTCAGATCCGAATAAGACGATGAGTCCTGATGAAATCGCAGCTTTATTTGCAAATTTAGGATAATTTTTAAAAAATTTAAAAAAAATGAAAAAAAGGCTTGCATTTTTTTAAATGACGAGGTATACTATGTCTTGCGTTGAGATAACGCAAGGACATGCGCCTCTAGCTCAGTTGGCAGAGCACCTGACTCTTAATCAGGGTGTCCAGGGTTCGAACCCCTGGAGGCGCACTTGAAAGACTACAGAGTTTCCTCTGTAGTCTTTTTTCGTTGTATAGCATTTGTAAGGAACTGCCGGTGGCAGATTTATAACACTCATACATCACAGAGGTACACATGAATATCCTGACGTTAGAAAACATTGAAAAAAATTATTCCGAGCGCAAACTGTTCGATCAGGCTTCCTTCTATTTACAGGAGGGGGAGAAGGTCGGTGTCATTGGCATTAACGGCACCGGAAAATCCACATTGCTTCGCATGATGGCAGGCGAGGAGGAGCCGGATGGCGGGCGGATTGTGAGAGCAAATCACGTGGTAGTGCGTATGCTGCCCCAGCAGCCGGTGTTTGATGAACACATGACCGTGCTGGAAGCGGCGCTGGATGCGCAGAATACGGAACATTTTACCGATCATTTCACGTTAGAGGCGAAAGCGAAGCAGATGTTGGCGGAACTCGGCATCACGGATGTGGATCAGAATGTACATGTATTGTCCGGCGGTCTGAAAAAGCGTGTGGCGATCGTGGCGACACTGCTCAGCGAAGCAGATATTTTGATTATGGATGAGCCGACAAATCATCTGGACAGCAAAACAGCGCAGTGGCTTGAAGATTATTTAAAGAGTTACAAAGGCGCGCTTGTTCTGGTCACGCATGACCGTTATTTCCTGGATAGCGTCGTCAACCGTATCGTGGAGATCGATAAAGGGCAGATGTACAGCTATGATGCCAATTATGCCGGATTTCTGGAGCTGAAGGAGGCGCGTGAGCAGATGGAGGATGCGGGGGAGCGCAAGCGCCAGTCCATTCTGCGCGTCGAACTGGAATGGGTGAAAAGAGGCGCCAGAGCGCGCACGACGAAGCAGAAAGCCAGACTGGAGCGCTACGAGGAGCTGAAAAACCGACATGCGCCGGTGCGGGATGGCAGTGTGGAGCTGTCGTCGATTTCAAGTCGTCTCGGGCGGACGACTGTGGAGCTGCATCAGGTGAGCAAGGCATACGATCATCCGTTGTTTGCGGATTTCACTTATATTTTTCTGAAGGGAGACCGCATCGGTTTTATCGGTGAGAACGGCTGCGGCAAAACGACGATGATGAAGCTGATCGCAGGGTTGGTTCAGCCGGACAGCGGCGAAGTCGTGGTAGGGCAGACCGTAAAGATCGGTTATTATTCGCAGGAATGGGAAAATGATCCGTCGAAGGGGATCGCGTATATGGATCCGCAGGCGCGCGTGATCGACTATATTCGTGATACCGCAGAATATGTACGCACGGAGGACGGGCTGATCTCCGCATCGGCGATGCTGGACAAATTTTTGTTTCCGCCGCAGGAGCAGTATGCGCGTATCGAAAAGCTGTCGGGCGGTGAGAAAAAGCGCCTGAATCTGCTGCGCGTATTGATGGAAACTCCGAATGTGCTGATTCTGGATGAGCCGACAAATGATCTGGACATTCGGACATTGACGATTTTAGAGGATTATCTGGATCATTTTGACGGTATTGTGATCGTGGTGTCGCATGACCGTTATTTTCTGGATCGTGTGACCAGACGGTTGTTTGCGTTTGAGGAGAATGGGATTCGCCAGTTTGAGGGCAATTACAGTGAGTATGCACTGGTGCGTGAGATGGAACAGGCGCAGTCTGTAGAAACGCTTGCCGGAAAAGCGCCTGCTACCCAGGCGGTTGAAGTATCCGGTGAAACATTGACCCGTGCGCAGGAGCGCGAGCGGCAGGGACGTACACATGCGGCAAAGGTGAAGTTCAGCTACAAGGAGCAGCGGGAATATGAAACGATTGAGGACGATATTGCGGCACTTGAGCAGAAGTTAGAGGATATCGACAACGAGATGGCGGCGAATGCCACGAATGCAGCGAAGCTGCGCGAACTGCTTGAGGAAAAAGAAAACACCGAACAACTGCTGGAGGAAAAACTGGAGCGCTGGGAGTATTTAGAGGAACTGGCGGCAAAAATTGCAGGGCAGTAGGGAACTTTTTTCATTGCGAAAAAAGAACGTAGATGCTATACTAATGGCAAAGCAATCGATTCACATATCTGGATTCTATATTCAATTCTAAGTATTTCAGAAATCTTGCTTTTACATTCCAAACAATTTATAAGGGCAGGATTTCGGGAACTGACATGGAAGATGGGATAGAGCCGGAGGACATGCGGTTTTTGAGTGGCTGGTGGGACAGCCGCAGAATAGATCCTGCTGAACACAGAGACAGGAGGATCTAAGATGGGTAGAGAAACAGAAGATTACAAAAAAGAGTTACATAAGAAAGATCGTTTGTGCTGGATGCGAGTTTGAGCATTTATGAGCACCAGTCCACAATATGCCCGGTGTCTGACCCTGCTTGCGGTGTGGATTCTGTGCTTTGTGATTTTTGGCATCTCCGTTGTGCAGGGGGATTCGATGCGCCCTGCCTACCATCAGGGTGATCTTGTGGTCTACGCAAGGCTCATGCCGGGCGGTGTGGACTACGGAGATGCGGTGATTTTAAAGGATGTTTTCGGAAAAGAGTGCATTAAGCGGATCGTGGGTCTGTCCGGTGATCAGATCGTTATGGATGATACGGGCAGGATCTATCGCAATGGCGCGCTTGTTCCGGAGGGCTCTTACTTTTATCTGGGGGACAACCGTCCGGTGTCGAATGACAGCCGGCAGATAGGATGTATCTCAAAAAACAGCTTTGCGGAAAGGTATTCCTGACTTTTCGGCGCTGAAGCATGATAGCAGAAACAAATGAAGGAGAGTTTTACAACTATGACTGAGGAAATCAAAACGAAGCCACTAAATAAAGAGCTGCTGAGGTATTTTGTACTGATTGTGCTCTCGATTGCTGTATTGACAATAGCGATGATTGTATCAGTGTTTAACCCTCAGATTTTGATCATTGGTGCAGTGATCGGCACGATAGAGGTGTTTCTTATCATCTTTTGTGTTTACTGGCTGTTCCGGTTTTTATATAAGGAAATTTCTGGGTGATTTTGCTTCGATCCAGAACTCAATTCTCGTGTTTGCGGACAAGATCAAGGATGCGATCGAGAAGATCCGCGGCGGTGTGAATGATATTTCCGAGATGGTGCTCACCAGCTCTGCGGCTTCGCAGGAAAATGCAGCCGCCAGCGAGGAGCTCGCGACGCAGGCGCAGCTACTCAAGGAGTTGATCGAAAACTTTAAAGTAGACGAGTAATTATACACAATTTAACAGCTTGATAATCTCCTTAAATGCCTTGTGAATGCAGTCGCAGCGCTCTTGAAAACGGCAGTTGCGGCGCAGGTTATGGCAGCAGGAGTGAAAACAACGATGTCGCTTAGGCTTTTTATTCATGGCAATCGGTTCTCCGGTGGACATGGAATTATGGTATAGCTTATGCGGCATCGTTTTGTTATGTGCTGTTTTTATTTGATTTTGTCTGATTTTATGCTTTATTTGCGCGTTGCGATCAGTTTGCAGATCGGATTGCCGATGGAGGAGAATTTTTCCTCGTATTCGGTCATGATATTGCCCTCGCACAGCTCCGGCGTGTGATGCAGGTCGAAGGTGTGGGCGGTCAGCTTCCAGATCGGGGATGCAGCGATCTCCTCCAGCGAGAAGTCGAACAGGCCCCGATTGTCGGTCTTGAACTCGATCGAACCGTCCGGTGTGAGAATCCGGTCGTAGCGGGCGAGAAATTCGGAGGATGTGAGCCGCCGTCTGGCGTGTCTGTCCTTCGGCCACGGATCGGAGAAGTTCAGATAGATGCGGGAAATCTCGTCCGGTGCGAATACTTCGGGCAGTTCTGCGGCATCCATACAGATAAACAGCAGGTTTTTCGGGGGCTGTTCAGGGTCGATCTTCTGGATGGCGCGCAGCAGCACGCTCGTGTAGCGCTCAATGCCGATGTAATTGATGTCGGGGTGGGCGGCTGCCTGTCCGAACAGGAACTGACCTTTGCCCATACCGACCTCGATGTGGATCGGGTGATCCGCGCTGGCTTTAAATTGCTGGTTCCAGTGTCCACGGTAGTCTGTGGGGTGTTCTATGACATAGGGGCAGGCAGATACTGCCGCATCTGCGCCCGGGATGTTTCGTAATCTCATGTTTTGTACTCGTCTCCTAAAAAAGTCTTGCGTTCGCTTATCTCGGATATTATACTAAGATAGGATATTACTAAAATCAAGATAAAAATGAGGAAATTATGAAAAAAGTCAGATATACAGTTGTTTGCGTGTTGGCAGCGCTGCTTTTCGTGATTCAGTCGGTGATACCGGCGTCTGCGAAGGAGGCATGGCCGAAGATGCCGCAGGTGGAGGCTCCGTCGTTCTGCGTGATGGACATTTCGACCGGTACGATCCTGTATGAGCGGAATATGGATGAGATCAACTATCCCGCGAGTATCACAAAGATCATGACGGCTTTGCTGGCAGTGGAGAACTGTTCGCTGGATGAGGTCGTCACTTTTTCTGAGAAGGCGGTGTACGGCAACGAGGGCGATACGTCGCATATCTCGCGCGACATCGGCGAGGAAATGACGATGGAGGAGTCCCTCTACGGCATGATGCTCGAATCTGCCAATGAGTGTGCATGGGCGATCGGAGAGCATATCGCGGCGCATGTCGGCGGTTCGATGGAGCAGTTTACGAAAATGATGAATGAGCGCGCCGCTTCACTGGGTTGTACGAATACACATTTTAACAATCCGAACGGTCTGCCCGACGAGGATCATTGGACAAGCGCACACGATATGGCGCTGATCGCGGCGGAAGCGTACAAAAATGAGACATTCCGTGTGATCGCAGGGACGAAGTCGTATACGATCCCTCCGACAAACAAGCATGAGGCAGAGACTCCGCTGCACAATCATCACAAAATGATCTATCCGTTCCACGGAGATTATGCGTACTTGTATGATTACGCGACCGGCGGTAAGACCGGATATACAAATGCAGCCGGAAATACGCTGGTCACTTTTGCGGAAAAAGACGGCATGTCGCTCGTATGTGTCGTGATGCGGGAGCAGACCCCGAATCATTATGTCGATACGCGGACGCTGTTTGATTATTGTTTTGAGAATTTTAAGCTGCTGAAGGTAGCAGATTATGAGAAAAATGCGCAGACAGACCGGGAGCAAGCCCCGTTTGCCTCGATCGATGAGAATGCAGTCGTGATTCTTCCTGCATCTGCGGATTTCTCGGATCTAAAGGTACAGACGGTGTATGACAGCAGCGATGAGGATGTGCTCGGCACGTTTGTTTACACTTATGCGGGTCAGGAGGTCGGCAGGGCTGATGTGCGCATGAATGAGATTTCCTCCGACGGCTATGTGTTTACGGAGAGTGTGTATGATGATGGTACAGACGATCAGACAGAGGCAGACGATCCGGTGAATGAGCCGCAGGCGGAGGATGAGCAGGAATCGCAAGAGCAGACTCCGCAAAAACAGCACAGCATCCATATCGAGATCAATGTCCGGACAGTGGCAACCGCTGCGGGTGTGATCCTGCTGGTGATTGTGGTGGGGCTGATCATTTACTGGCTCGCGACGCATTCGTATCTGATCCGACAAAAAATCGCCGGCATGAAGAGCCGACGATCGGAGAAAAACCGCTATCAGACGATACATGATACGCGCAAGAGCCGCAAGAGAAGGCGGCAGGCAAAGAAAAGTAAAAATCTGAGGTTTTAGCTGAAACGCATTTAACCTAACATCATGAGACGCTGGAGCACCTGCTCCAGCTTCTTTTTGTCTTTCGTGTAGATCAAAAGACCGTTGTTGGTCTGCTGGATCGTGACGTATTTGTCGCGGAGCGTATCAGACTGCGTGAACCGGTAGGTGACAAATTCACGGTAAGCCGGATCGAGCGAGAGAAAGAGTGTCTCGCATTCATCCAGAGAGACGATCTGTGTCTGCGACTGTTCAAAGAGCGCATGCAATTCCCGATCCTGTGCGACCTGTTCGGGTGTGCGGTCGATGATGAAGAAGCCGTCCTCATCCTTTGGCATGTTCATGGCTTTCACCGCCCGCTGCACCTGCTTCGTCAGGCTGTCGGAGGCGGGATAGAGTGCTTCAAAATAAGTGATGAAGTCTGTTGCCATCCGGAAATGTTTGTTTTTTCCGTTTTGCAGGATCTCGGTGATGAGGATGCGGCGGATGGTCTTTTCGCATTCTGCGCGCGAGGGATTTTTTTTCAATGTCTGATCCATGTCGGTCTCCTGTCTGTGTATCGGTCAGATTTATCAAATAATGTGTGAATGTCTGTTTGGGACAAATATTGTTGTCCTTAACTCATTATAGGACATGATTACATGAAGTTCAAGTACAAAATATAATAAAAAACGACAGCGTTGACAAATATATCGCAGACTCGTATACTAGAAAATAGCCAATATAAAATGTAATAAGCGGAAAAAATATACGTTACTGTTTACGTGTATTTCGTTCCGGTAACGATTCGCAGGCTAATTGTAAGTTTTGCTTCGGTATCATAAGAGATTCTATTAGGAGGATGAACGGAATATGACACGAGAGGAAAAGTGGAAGCAGGATGAAGCTGCGATTGAGCAGCTTGTGAAGGAGCATGACGGTGTTGTAAAGACGGCGGAGCTGTATACGCTGGGGATCGATTATCGCAGAATCCAGCAGTTTGTGGACTGGGGCGTGCTGCAGCGGATCAAGAGCGGCTATTATACGCTGCAGGAGCAGGCGTTGTCGGAGGATGAAATGATCGTGCGGCTGTTTGGTGCGGATGGTGTGCTCACGATGGAGAGTGCGTTGTATTTATACGGTTATCTCTCTGTCAAGCCGGCAGAATACCAGATCGCGATCGATAAGAATACATCGAAGTCCAGATTTCATATGAGTTATCCGTTTGTACATCCGTATTACAGTGAGCCGAAGGTGCTGGAGCTTGGAACGAGTGAGATCGCATTCGGCGGCAGCACGATGAAGATTTATGACAAGGAGCGCCTGATGTGCGATTGCCTGAAATATGAAGACCGCATGGATCATGAGGATGTGAAGAAGGCTTTGCTCGCCTATATTGCAGAGCCGCAGAAGGATATTTCGAAGCTGCTCGAATATGCCAGAGAGCGCAAGGTGCTGAATAAAGTGCAGAATCGGATAGGAGCGTGGTTGTAATTGGGTGTCGCGAGAGGTAGTGTGATGAAACGAAATATCATAGGAATCGCTGCGATCCGTGAGAAAAGCATGGAGCTGGATCTGGAGATGGAGAGTCTGCTGGCAGTCTATATGCTGGAGCAGCTGGCGCTGCGTCTGGCGGGCTCTGAGCGGGGCGAACGCCTGCTGCTCAAAAATCCGGCAGCGTTTCATGTGAAGGGTCAGCATGGTGTTCATCAGCTGCAGTATGCCTATGTGTGTGAGGATGGTGAGCGGCTCACGAAGGCTGATTTTGCGGCATTTTTGAAATCTGCGGTGAAGTGGGAGACACAGACGAACATCAAATGGAGTTGGAGATCCCATATGGAGGAGGCGCGTCTGGTCGTTGAAATGGACGGAGAACTCGAAGGTGTCCGGATTCCGCTGTTGCTGCTGGTTGATCCGATCGACCGGGCGGCATGGCAGCATGAGCCGGGCAGCTATGAGCTGCGGATGATTATGGAGGCGAGTAAGACAAGCCCGATCCCCTGCTATCCGCTCGAGGAGCAGTTTTTTGATGATCTGGCGGAGGCACTGAAAAATCTGGAGCTGATCCGGGATATGGGCGTGTACGAACGCATTTATGATGCGCTCGGATTGTTGAATTTCGAGGGCAGACCGTTTCAGAAGAAGCTGGAACAGTATTGCGAAGAACGGCAGATCGTGATGGATGAGACGCGCTACAAGCAGATGGAGCGCTACCTGAACTATCCTTATATGATAAAAAAATGGCAGGCTTACCGGAAACGGCAAAAACGGCAGCTACCGGAATGGGAAACTGTGTACGGACGGCTGTGGACGTTCCTGATGCCGCTTTGGAGTGCCGCTTTGCAGGGGTTGATCTATCTTGGCAGTTGGATTCCGGATCTGGGGAGGTATTTGGACTAATGTTATTGGAGCAGTTGCAAGCCCACGACAAGACGGATCTGTATCCGTTTCATATGCCGGGGCATAAGCGGCATATGGAGCTGCCTATGGATGCCTACCATCTGGATATCACGGAAATCGATGGATTCGACAATCTGCATCATGCACAGGGGATTTTGCGGGAGGAACAGCAACGGCTGGCTGATTATGTTGGTGTGAAACGCAGCTTTTTCCTCGTGAACGGCAGTACGTGCGGCATTCTGGCGGCGATTTCTGCCGCTGCGCCGAGGGGCAGACGGATACTGCTGGCGCGCAATTCGCATAAAGCGGCGTATCATGCCGTGGATCTGCGGGGGCTGGAGGCGCATTACTGTTATCCGGCGATCAGCGATTTTGATATACAAGGCGCGGTTTCGCCGGATGTGATCGCTTGGGCGCTGGAGACAGACCCGCTGATTCGGGCGGTGTATATTACGAGTCCGACGTATGACGGTGTTGTGTCCGATATTGCGTCGATCGCGCGGATTGTACACAGTTACGGACTGCCGCTCATCGTGGATGAGGCGCACGGGGCACATTTCGGGCTGCATCCGGCCTGTCCGCGCTCTGCGACGGACTGCGGGGCGGATGTCGTGATCCAGAGTGTGCATAAGACGCTGCCGGCATTTACACAGAGCGCCGTGCTGCATGTGTGCTCGGATCGGGTGCCGGAGGCGGAGCTGGAGCGTTTTCTGGGAATCTATGAGAGCAGCTCGCCTTCTTATCTTCTGATGGCGGGGATGAGCCGTCTTGTCCCTTTTTTGCAGGAAAACGGGGAGCGGCTCTTTGCGGCGCTGGATGAGAATTTGAGCCGTTTTTATGAGCGCAGCAGGCGGCTGCGGTGTCTGCATGTGATTCAGGAGGAGGATTTTAGCGATGACTGTGCGTTTGCGCGCGACCGGTCGAAGATCCTGATCAGTACGAGGGGCTGCAACATCGATGGAAAACAGCTCTATGACCGCCTGCTATCTGAGTATCATTTGCAGATGGAAATGTGTTCAGGTGAGTATGTGACCGCGCTGTGTTCGCTGATGGACACGGCGGAGGGATTTGAACGGCTGGCACAGGCTTTGGAGGAGATTGATGCCCGATTGCAGCCTGCCAATGGAGCGGCGCGCAGCTTTGTGGCGCGGATGTACCGCGAAAAGGAGCAGGTGTGTCCGATCGCAGATGCGATGGACGCCGGAATCAGAGAACGTGTGGACTGGGATGCGGCGGTCGGCAGAGTGAGTGGTGAGTATGTGTATCTCTACCCGCCCGGCATACCGATTCTCGTGCCCGGTGAACGGATCGATGCTGCGTTTGCGGCGGATATGCGTGAACTGCTGGCGCGCGGGCTGGATGTTGAGGGACTGCGGGATAAAACGGCGCAGTCGATAGAGGTGCTGAAATAGGGGCGCGCCGCCCACTGGCATGACATACTAATTGCAATGACGTACAGATTAGGGTATACTGAATAAGGCAGAAAGGATCAGTGGGACAATGGGATATATATTTTGTCTTATGGGAAAGAGCTCTTCGGGCAAGGACACAGTCTATCAGAGATTGTTGCAGCGGGAAGATCTGGGGCTGCGGCGTCTGGTGACAGGCACGACCCGTCCGATCCGTGAGGGCGAACAGAACGGAGAGACGTATTATTTTTATACGGATGAGCAGTTTGAGCAGTTGTGCGCAGACGGCAGAATCATTGAGAGCCGTTCTTATCACACTGTGCATGGCATCTGGCACTATTTTACGGTGGCGGATGAGCAGCTTGATCCTGCGCGTGGAGATTATCTGACGATCAATACGTTGGAGGCATATTTGAAGCTGAGGGATTATTTTGGTACGGAGCGCCTGATTCCGCTTTATCTGGAAGTGGACGACGGTTTGCGGCTGCAACGGGCGCTGGAGCGTGAGCGCAGGCAGCAGGAGCCGAAATACAAGGAGATGTGCCGCCGTTTTCTGGCGGATGAGGAAGATTTTTCTGCCGAAAAGCTAAAAAGCGCGCACATACAGCCGATATTTGAAAATATAGCGTTGGATAAGACGCTGGAGCAGCTTGGCACATATATAAAGAGCATTCAGAACAGGTGAGTGACGGATAATCAGATGGATAATTTTAGAGTAAATGAGACGACACCGTTGTCGTCCGTGAACCAGACAAATCAGACACAGCCGGTCGATGACAGTTTTCGCTTTACGTTGACCAGTGCGATTGCAGATGCGGATCTTCAAGCGAAGGTTGAACGCATGTTGCAGGACATTAACGTTCAGGGTAAACTGATCGCACGGCATATGGATATTCGGGAAATGAAGCGTTACCGCGGATTGATCAAGGACTTTCTGAACGAGATCGTGAATCGTTCGCACAAGTTTTCCAGAGAGAATTTCCTCGATCACCGGGGACGGCACCGTGTGTACGGCATCATCCGGCTCATTGACCAGAATCTGGATGAACTGGCACAGGAGCTGGTCGAGGATGAAAAGAATCAGATCGACATTCTCAGCAGGATCGGAGAGATCGAGGGTCTGCTGTTGGATATTTTAACGTAAGGAGGCACGTATGGCAGCTTTTTCGGATATATTGGGAAATGAACAGGTGATCGAGCATCTGCAAAATGCAATCCGCATGGATAAGGTGAGCCATGCGTACATTTTGAATGCGCCACAGGCGGCAGGAAAAATGATGATCGCAGAGGCGTTTGCGAGCGCTTTGCAGTGCGAGAAAAAGGGCGCAGAGCCTTGCGGTACATGTCATTCGTGCAAGCAGGCGCAGTCGCATAACCAGCCGGATATTATCTATGTACAGCATGAAAAGCCGAATACGATCGGCGTGGATGATATCCGTGTACAGATCAATCAGGATATTGCGGTAAAGCCTTACAGCAGTCCTTATAAGATTTATATTGTGGATGAAGCTGAGAAGATGAATGTGCAGGCGCAGAATGCGTTGTTAAAGACGATCGAGGAGCCTCCGGCTTACGGGGTGATTCTGCTTCTCACAACCAATGCAGACACATTTTTGCCGACAATTTTGTCCAGATGTATTCGTTTGGACTTAAAGCCGGTGTCCGAAGATAAATTAAAGACATATCTTATGAAATCCTGCGGTGTTGTGGATTATCAGGCAGATGTGTGTGTGGCATTTTCACAGGGTGTTGTGGGAAAAGCTATCGCGCTGGCTTCGTCCGCTCATTTTAACGAGATTAAGGATGCGGCACTACAGCTTGTGAAGCGGATCGCTGACATCGAGCTGTCAGAAATGATCGGTGCGGTGAAGCATGTCAGTGAGTACAAGCTGGAGATCAATGACTTTTTCGATATACTGATGATCTGGTATCGGGATGTATTGTTATATAAGGCAACGGCAGATGTAAACGGTCTGATCTTTAAGGATGAAGTGTATGAGATCAAAAAGCAGGCGAATACGTCCTCTTATCACGGGATCGAGTGCAAGCTGAACGGACTCGATAAGGCAAAGACGCGCCTGAACGCAAACGTGAACTTCGACCTTGTGATCGAGCTGCTGCTGTTGACATTAAAGGAGAATTAACATGATAAAAATAGTAGGAATTCGTTTCCGCAATGCGGGGAAAATATATTATTTCGATCCGAAGGATCTCGAGATGCAGGCGGGTGACCATGCGATTGTTGAGACTGCCAGAGGTATTGAATACGGAACGGTGCTGATCGCTCCGCGCGATGTGGAGGACGATACGGTCGTACAGCCGTTAAAACCGGTGATCCGCGTTGCGACCGAGGAGGATGATAAGACGGTACAGCGCAACAAGGAGCGCGAAAAGAGTGCATACAAGACCTGTCAGGAGAAGATCGCCAAGCATGGGCTGGAGATGAAGCTCGTACAGGCAGAGTATACATTTGACAGTAACAAGCTGTTGTTCTATTTTACGGCGGATGGCAGAATCGATTTTAGAGAGTTGGTTAAGGATCTCGCGGGTGTATTCCGCACCCGTATCGAGTTGCGCCAGATCGGTGTCAGGGATGAGACAAAGATGCTCGGAGGCATTGGCATCTGCGGACGGGAGCTGTGCTGCTGCTCGTATCTGTCCGATTTCGTTCCTGTATCGATCAAGATGGCGAAGGAACAGAATTTGTCCCTGAATCCGACCAAGATCTCCGGTGTGTGTGGCAGACTGATGTGCTGTCTGAAAAATGAGCAGGAGACATATGAGTATCTGAACAGCCGTCTGCCGGGCATTGGTGATGCGGTGACAGCCGTGGATGGTGCAGTCGGTGAGGTGCAGAGCGTGAATGTGCTCCGCCAGAAGGTGAAGGTGCTCGTGGAAGTCGATGACGAGAAGGAGCTGCGGGAATATGATGTGGAGGAACTGAAGTTCCACCCACGCAAGAAGAATACGAAGCTTTCTTCTAAGGAGTTGAAAGAGCTGTCGGCGCTGGAGGATGACCATACGGAGAACGCAGACCGCAAGCCGGAAGGAAAGCCGGAGGGCAGAGAGCGTGAAAAGCGTGACGGAAGGGATCGCCGCGACAGGGATCAGAACCGTCGCGAAAACCGTGAGAACCGTGAAAACCGAGAAAATCGGGAGCCGCGGGAGAAAAAAGACCGCGACCGCAATAATAACAATAAAAACCAGAACCGTGAGCGCAGGAACCGCGGCGGCAAAGACCGCGGAAATGGTAATGGCAATGGAAATGTGAATGGAAAGGATCGCACAGACCGTGGGGACAGAGCAAATCGCGGAGGAGAAAAACCCTCCTCAGAGGACAAATAATACGGATCTGTTAAAACCGGGTGAACGGCTGGATGATCTGGAGCGGAACGGATACCGGATCATTCAGGATCCGAAACGGTTCTGTTTTGGCATGGATGCGGTGTTGTTGTCCGGTTTTGCACAGGTGAAGCCGAATGAGCGGGTGCTTGATCTTGGAACGGGAACAGGCATTATCCCGATTCTGCTGGAGGCGAAAACGAAGGGTCTGCATTTTACCGGACTGGAGCTACAGGAGGAGAGCGCTGACATGGCGCGGCGCAGCGTCGCCTACAATGCGCTGGAGGAAAAGATCGACATCGTAACCGGTGATATCAAGGATGCTTCGACATTGTTTGGAGCATCTTCTTTTGATGTAATCACGACAAATCCGCCGTATATGATCGGTCAGCATGGTTTGCAGAATGCGAATGAGGCAAAGACGATCGCCAGACATGAGATCTACTGTACGTTAGAGGATGTCGTTGCCCAGAGCGCAAGGCTGTTAAAGCCGAGAGGCAGGATGTACATGGTGCACCGCCCGTTCCGGCTTGTCGAGATCTGCTGTCTCATGCATCAGTACGGGATTGAGCCAAAGCGCATGCGGCTGGTCTATCCTTTTGCGGATAAAGAGCCGAATATGGTGCTCATTGAGGGTCTGCGCGGCGGAAATGCCAGACTGACAGTGGAAAAACCGCTCATTATTTTCAAAGAACCCGGAATCTACACGGAGGAGATCACAGACGTTTATGGATACTAGAGGAACGCTATATTTATGTGCGACACCGATCGGAAATCTCGAGGACATTACGTACCGTGTGCTGCGCACGTTAAAGGAAGTGGATCTGATCGCAGCCGAGGATACGAGAAATTCCATAAAGCTGTTAAACCATTTTGAGATCCATACACCGATGACGAGTTATCATGAGTATAATAAGATCGAGAAAGCCTATCAGCTTGTGGATCAACTGCGGCAGGGAAAAAATATTGCGCTGATCACGGATGCAGGCACGCCGGGGATCTCTGATCCCGGAGAAGATCTCGTGCGGATCGCGCTGGAGGAGGGCATGTCCGTGACATCGCTGCCCGGCGCGGCGGCATGTATCACGGCGCTTACGATGTCGGGGCAGCAGACGCGGAGATTCGCGTTCGAGGCTTTTTTGCCGCGGGAGAAAAAAGAGCGGGCGAAAGTGCTCGAGGAATTAAAGGACGAGACGCGCACGATCATTCTCTACGAAGCGCCGCATCACCTGATCACGACGCTCACGCAGTTACGTGAGGCACTTGGAAACCGCTCGATCTCGCTGTGCAGGGAGCTCACGAAGAAATATGAAGATGTTCAGAAAACGACATTGGATGATGTCCTATTATACTATAAAGACAATGAACCTCGCGGAGAATATGTCCTTGTAGTAGAAGGTAAAGACCGCCGTGAACTGGAAGCCGAGGCGCAGCGCGCGTGGGAGCAGATGACGATCGATGAACATATGGCGATCTATGAGGCGCAGGATATACCCAGAAAAGAGGCGATGAAGCTCGTCGCTAAGGATCGGGGTATATCCAAGCGGGAGGTCTATCAGGCGTTGCTGGATGCAGAAGCCTGAGGGTAATACAACGGCAGATAGTTTTTAATAATCGAAAAAGGTGCAGGCCCGATCGCGAGCAATGCCTGATGAAATGCTTTGTCATTGTAATCAGAGCCGTATCGGAGACAGGCATCTTTTTTTAGTTCGAGAAATTCGAGGTAGCCGACGTAATACTTTAAGTAGTTCGCGGGAGTCTCTACGACAAGCTCATATACGTGGTCGGCGGTTTCCACAGAGGTGATCCCGTAGTCGGAGAGAAATTCGAGTACGATGTCGCGATCCCATCCCTCGTGGTGGATGCCGATGTCGATCGATGCGTAGAGACTGAGAGTGGCGGCTGCGTTGAGCTGCAGCGCGCGGGCGAGCTCCGGGTCGAGTCCGGCGTAGCCATACGAACACATTTCCACGTAGGTTGCCCACCCTTCCGTGTATCCACCAAAGGACATGATATGGCGTAGCGGGGAAAGCTTCTGTTCGTAGGAGAATACCGTCTCGTATAAATGTCCGGGATAGCCCTCATGTGCCAGTGTGGTAAACAGTTCGAGGTCGGAGCGTTCATATGCAGGGTTGATGTAGATATTGTTTTCGTTCGGGTCATCCATCGGTGCGGTCAGGTAGAACGCGGGTGAGAGAAATGACTGCATCGATGGCTCTACCGTTTTGATCTCATAGGTGTGCTCCGGCGCCTGCGGAAAGTCGGCGCTCATGCAATCCTTTAAGTGTTCAACCATCTGCTCAGGTGTGTTCCACGTGAGGTTTACGTGAGCCGATGCGGACATTTGAGACAAAATATCTGGGTTTGATCTGATTATTTTTGCTAATTGAGACAGATTTGATTGTCTTTTTGACGCAATCATTTCATTTAGCTCATCGACCGTGCGTGTGCTTGCCGTGGATCTCTGGACGAGATAGGCATAGTAGTCGCTGCCGTCCGGAAGCTGGCAGAGACCGCCGTCATGTGTAGCGGTATCACGCAGACGGACGAGACATTCACGCAGTGATTTGTAGGCGGGGATCAGGCTGCCCTCGATCAGCGCATCATGCTCGCGCAGATAGTTCACGCGATCGTCTGAGGTGAGTTCTGCGACCTGCTGCAGTTTGTCCGGAAAGGTCTCCCGCAGGCAGTTGAAGGACGGCTCGGTGAGGAGCGAGGTGATCTGATTTGCGATGGCATCCGCCGCGAAAGATGGCATAAACAGCCCCTTGGCGGACTTGCGTTCCTCAAAATCTACGAGCTGTGAAAAATAGGACGGCGCGCTATCGATCAGCGTGAGATAGTCTTCGACATCTGCGCGGCTGCGGAACGTATATTCCGCGAGCAGGATCGGCAGCTCTGCCTGTACGCCGCTGATGGCATTCAGCGGTTCTTCGTAATCATAATAGCTGCACCCTCTGAGATTCTGGTCGAGCGAGTAGCTGACGATGTCATAGGTCAGACGGTCGTTTGTCGAAAGCGCGTCGTAGTCATACTGCTGGATAGCTGCTTTGATGTTTTCGCATGACAGGCGGGTGGCAAAGCGGTCTGCTTCGGAGAGCGAGCCGAGGGAGACTTCATAGTCCTCGATGCCGTAGTTTGCCGGATCTGCGAGCGTATAATGCAGCGCGAGCGTATCCGAGGCGAGCTGCTCTTGAAACAAAAGCTGTGTGTAGGAGGAAAAGTCCGGCTGCTTTTTCGCTTGTATAGAGGAAAAAGCGGACATACCGCAGGTAAAGAGTATGGCAATGCACAGTCCCAGACTCAGCAGCCGGAGCTCCCACTTGATTTTGTTATCCATCCATTTTTCAAATATCTTTTTTTCTTTGATCATGGCTTTGATGATTGCCCTTTCCCTGAGACTATGCTAAAATGAAACCCTAATTCTTATGTCTTTAGATTCTATGTGTCGAATCCCTATCCTATGAATAAAAGTAGAGGGAGGACATGTACATGAACAACTATCGTCCGAGGTATGGGCGAATGTTTGCGGCGGTGGGTGGTATCCTGCTCGCGGTCTGTCTGCTGTTTTGTGAGATGGCTGCCGCATCAGATTTATATCAGGAAGTTCTGAAATTTGATTCCTATGGAAATTTACAAATGACTACACATGATAAACGGGCGACCGGCGGCGTGAAATACCGCACGATCGGATGGACGATCAAGCGCTGGGCGGGAGTTGTTCCGGCGCGTGCGCGTGCCCGTATCCGGTTGACGCAGGAGGGAGTTTCCTATACAGATCCGGAGGACAGCGAGTATGTTTATACCCGTTTTACATGTGGTAAGGACGAGATCTTTGCGCGGATCGGGGAGGCGTCGGCTGACTGGCAGACCGAGCTCTATCAGCGGGGTGGGATGGTCTATCTGGATGCGGTCATGACGGTTGTGGAGGATGGCAGGGCGCTCGGCTGGATCGATGCGGACGGCGCGTTGCACGGAGAGGTCTATACTACGCTGGACGGAATCATGAATGCCAGAAATTGGGCGGATTCCGAAAGGCTGCGCACACATTTTAACAAGGCGGTCTATTTTCCGGCGATTCCGGATATGATCGAGCAGCCGGAGGATATTGAGCAGGTGGATGAGATCCGGCTGGTCTATGGAAAGGCGGAATGTGCGCAGAATGAGGTGTCTATCCGCGCGGCACCGTCCGCAGAGCCGGGATTTGATGTGACGCAGGCGATCCCGACCGGAGAGCCGGTCGTGGTGGGCGGTTCGCTGCAGAAGTATTTCTATGAGTGTATGCTGAGACATTATCATGGGCTGGTAACGGTTCCGGTCACGTTGAATGTGACCTATAGTTATACTTATATGACGGAGGATGGACCGGCAAAGGGCAGTTACCAGACACAAATGACGCTGTATGTGCAGCGACCGTATTCCTATTACCGGATCAGGGATCTCAAAATCTATACGCTGGAGCGCGTGCGCGTGGAAAATGAGGCATTGCCGGAGGGAGCTGTGGAATGCGGTGATTTGTATACGGTAAAGGTCGACCTGCGGCGTGACCAGGACGGATATATGGAACTTCCGCAGGCTTCGGGCAGCGTATATGGCGGAGATGTCTCGGAGGAAAGCTGCCTGACAGTGGAGCAGCTACAGCAGATCGCGGAACGGCTGGCGGGGGATGTGCGCGTGCGCAATGACCGTTTCGGGATCGACGGAGAAATCATATTGAGCGATGGGTATGTGTATCGGGAAACACCCGAGCCAGTGTACCAGAAGGGCGCGCGTCGGCAGTCTTTTCGCACGCAGGAGCTTGTGATTCCGCATACAAGGCGGAATGACCACTATCAGACGGATGCGTGGGCAGTCTATCGGAGTCTGTACGGAACAGGCAGCAGGCGGAAACCGGTCAGACAGGTCAATGATGTGACTGTACACACACCGGTTGTCTGCAAAGGCGGTATCACGGATGATATCGCACACAATCAGCAGGTCGTACCGACGAAGCATCTGTCATTGATACTGGGGCGCTCTTTTACGGTCGGCATTTCGACGTATGGCACACATCGGGACGCGCCGGGTTATGGAAATCGCGATTATCAAAAGTACGTCGGACGCCGCCAGATCCGGTTTCCGTTTACTGTCTATGTGGGCGATACGAGCTGTCCGCCAAATACGTGGATCGATCTGCCGGAGGGCAGGCAGACGTTTGAGCTTCCGGTCGGCGTGCGGGAAGGCGATTATCGTATCCGATACCGGACGATCGCAAAAAACGCATCCGCGGTGCACGGCGGGATTGACCGGAACGGCTATCTGTCAAATCTGGAATTGTCGGAATATGGGGCATATGATGAGCTGACCGTGACAGTGGTTGGCCGGATGTATGATCTCGCGATCACGGATATTGTCGATTATCCGCGGTGGCGCAGCGTGTTTTATGCGGCGGATGGGACGAAAAAGCAGACGTTTTTCTGGATTGGCAGAAAGAATGCGGACGGAGAGCTGTTATCCACACGGCTGACAAGCGGTATTTTTCCGGTTTTGCCGGGGGATCATCCGTATAACCCGACGGCTCATGCAGTCGGGCTGGGCTATCGGGTAAAGCTCCGGCTCAAAACGATCGGGAATATGCGCAGCGCGCAGGCACAGATCGTAGGTGTTCCCACTTATTATCATGTTTCGGGAGATGGTGCAGAACGCAGACGGGTACGTTTGTACCGCAAAGAAGATCTGACGGAGGTATGTCCGAGGCTTGTATTTGCGGCTGCCAGCCGGAGGTTTGCCGGTGTCTATGAGCGGAATGTCGCAGATCCGTTGATCTGTGCGCAGTCATTACAGATCTGGGACAGCGAGTATCAGCTTCCGGCAGATGTGCGGATTGTGGGTGCGGACATTGATCTGGATGCATATATCCGCAGCCACGGCGGGCGGATCAGCCAGAGCGCACCGATTTTTTACAGAGACGGCTATCTGCTCGTGAGCTTTGAGCTGCGCTCGTATCCGGATCGCGCAGGAGCGGCGCATCTGAGCTATGAAAATGTGTCCAACAGAGGGCAGGGATATTGTAATATGTGGCAGATGCAAGGCTTTTCACATGTGCGGACAGACCGGATGGGACGCACCTATTCGTTTGCGGACGGTGATTGTCTGTTCTTTGACATCCGGCATAATCTGCACACGGACTATGAGAGCTGGGGCACGCATTAAGCTGGGGCTGGGATGGAGTCCGTGTCACAATACGGGTGGTCAGAGCATGGCGTGAGCCAGAAAAATGCTCATCAGAATGCCGGAAAGCGTCGCGAGCAGGGCGCATGGCAGTGTCCAGCGGGTCTTTTTGATGCGCACTGCCATGAAATAGACCGACATGGTATAAAAGACAGCTTCGGTACAACTGAGCATGATCGAGACACCGAGCCCCAGCAGGGAATCTGTACCGTATTCCTTGAAGATGTCGAGTGCGAGTCCAGTGGCGGCGGAGGAGGAAAACAGCTTGACGAAAGCGACCGATAACAGCTCCGGAGGAAATGACAGCCATTCACAGACCGGCGCAAGCAGACCGGCAAACCACAGCAGAAAGCCGCTCGACCGTAAAATGCCGACCGCGATCATGAGACCGATCAAAGTAGGCAGGATCTGCACAACGATCTTCAATCCCCGCACCGCACCGTGGATAAATGCGTCGTATACGTTGCAGCCTGTGAGTAAGCCGTATCCGACAATCACAAAAATCAACAGCGGAATCATTGCATCCGATAAAAATAGTAAAACAGACATCGTAGCTCCTTATCCGATTCTGACAGAGTCACTTGGCATTATTATATGAACCGGAGCATTAAATGGTTACTCGTCACGCAACGCGTGAACAGGGCATATATTATATAGTAATGGAGATCTGAATGAAAAAAGAAGGGTGCTTATGAATTATTTATGGGGAGCGATGATCGCGATCGGTGTGATATTCGGAGCGTTTCATGGGGGCTTTGGGACGATCTCGGCGGCTGCGGTCGATGCGGCAAAGGAGGCGGTCGATCTCGCAATTACGATGGCGGGTGTGATCGCCATGTGGACGGGGCTGATGGAGATTGCACAGGAGACGGGGATGCTTGCGGCGTGTACAAAGCGGCTGCGTCCGGTGCTGCGGTTTCTCTTTCCGAAGCTGCCGCAGGAGAGCCGCGCGAATGAACTGATTGCGACAAATTTTATGGCAAATATATTCGGGCTGGGGTGGGCGGCGACTCCCGCCGGACTGGAGGCGATGCAGGAGCTGGAGCTGCTTTCCGGAGAGAAACAGGGTGTCGCGAGTATGGAGATGTGTACGTTTCTCGTGCTCAATATTTCCTCGCTGCAACTGATTCCGGTCAATATGATTGCTTATCGCAGCCAGTATGGCAGTGTGAGTCCGACTGCGATCGTGGGGCCTGGGATTCTGGCAACGTGTGTGAGTACATTTGTGGCGGTCATTTTGTGCAGATTCATGTATCGGATATCGAAAATAAGAGGAAAGAGGACGTTGTCAGATCGCAGAAAATAGGCTACTATGAGAGGTAGGAAATTGCGAAACTTTTGCGGGAGGTGTATGCGATGTCAGAAGCAATTCAGAAATTTTTACAGATGGTGAAGGAATCGGACAATATTGTATTTTTTGGCGGAGCGGGAGTGAGTACGGAGAGCGGCATTCCGGATTTTCGGAGCGTGGACGGCTTATACAATCAGTCCTACGATTATCCGCCGGAAACGATTCTCAGCCATAGTTTTTATCTGGCGAAGCCGGAGGAGTTTTACCGGTTTTACAGGGATAAGATGCTCTGCCTTGATGTGCAGCCGAATGTGACGCACAAGGTGCTCGCGAAGCTGGAGGAGGCGGGAAAGCTGCGCTCCGTGGTGACACAGAATATCGATGGACTGCATCAGGCAGCAGGATCAAAGCGTGTGTGGGAGCTGCATGGCAGTGTTCACCGCAATTATTGCCAGCATTGTGGCAAGCTGTTTGATGCGCGCTATATTCTGGAATCGCCCGACCCCGTACCGATCTGTGATGCGTGTGGCGGCAGGATCAAACCGGATGTCGTGCTCTATGAGGAGGGGCTGGACGACGAGACCGTGCGTCAGGCGATCTATGACATCAGCCATGCGGACATGCTCATTATCGGTGGTACATCGCTCGCGGTCTATCCGGCAGCAGGACTGATCGACTATTATCGCGGGAACAAGCTCGTACTGATCAATAAATCAGCGACACCGATGGACAACCGTGCAGACCTCGTGATTCAGGAAGGTCTCGGAGCAGTGTTTGGACAGATCGAGATATAATAATATAGAAGGAAAACGTTATGGAATACAAGGTAGGAGATATCGTTACGTTAAAAAAGGGACATCCCTGCGGCAGTCATGACTGGAAGATCCTGCGTGTCGGCGCGGATTTCCGGCTGGAATGTCAGGGGTGCGGGCATCAGATCATGATTGCACGGAAAATCGTGGAGAAGAACACGAAAGATCTGAAAAGCATGTAGGAACACCAAAAATCGTGTTACGAGCACGAAAAAAGGTGCACGGAACACGGAAATGCACCGAAAAGAGTGCTGAATCCTGCAAAAAGCACGAAATATCGTGCGAAAGGGCTTGATTTATCATAAAAAGCATGGTAAAATACTTTCTCGTGAACTATGTTTCCTTGCTCACTCCATAAATACAGTGGAGAGTGGGCCAGAGACCAAAAGGAGGTAAAAACGATGCACAATTATGAATTAGCACTCATTGTGAATGCCAAGATCGAAGACGATGCAAGAACCGCTACCGTGGAGAAGGCAAAAGAGTACATCACTCGTGCCGGCGGAACCATCACAGATGTTGAGGATTGGGGCAAGAAGAAGTTAGCTTATGACATCCAGAAGATGAGCGAAGGCTTCTACTACTTCATTCACTTTGATGCAGAGGCTACCGTGCCTGCGGAAGTTGAAAGCAATGTCCGTATCATGGACAACGTTCTTCGTTTCTTGTGTGTAAGAACAGACGAGAAATAGAATAGGAGAACCGAATGAATAAGGTTATTTTGATGGGTCGTCTGACCCGTGACCCTGAGGTACGTTATTCCCAGGGCGAGAATGCAACAGCGATTGCAAGATATACGTTAGCAGTAGACAGACGCATGAGCCGCAACAACCAGAACGGCGACCAGACCGCTGATTTTATCCAGTGTGTAGCATTCGGTCGTTCCGGTGAGTTCGCAGAGAGATATCTGCACAAGGGAACAAAGGTTGTTGTGACAGGCAGAATCCAGACCGGATCATATACGAACAAGGACGGACAGCGTGTATACACGACCGACGTTGTCGTAGAGGATCAGGAGTTTGCTGAGAGCAAAAATGCTGCCGCACAGAATAACGGCGGTGGATTTGTTCCTGCTGACAGACCGTCGCCCAGCGATGCAGGGGACGGCTTCATGAATATCCCTGAGGGTATTGATGAGGAATTACCGTTTAATTAAAGACTAACAGGAGGTAGAGAGCTATGCCTTACAATAAGAGTGACAGAGACGGCGCTCCGGCAAAGAGACGCCCGATGCACAGAAGAAAAAAAGTATGCGTATTCTGTGGAAAAGACAATGTGATCGATTACAAGGATACCAACAAGTTAAAGAGATATATCTCTGAGAGAGGTAAGATTCTTCCCAGAAGAATTACCGGAAACTGTGCAAAGCATCAGCGCGCGCTGACCGTTGCGATCAAGAGAGCACGCCACGTAGCATTGATGCCTTACGTTCAGGAGTAAATCAAAGAAAACCACTTCACGGTGTATGCCATGGAGTGGTTTTTTTAATCGTTTTTTATTTTCTAGTGGCATTGTCTGCCAGCTCGGGAGCACCCGGAAAAGCGATCTTCATAATAGAAGCCGCCAGTTCCTCCATCAGCCGGACGCTGGTGTTGTAGTGCTCCAGGTAATCATTGACATCCGGATAGTCGTTGTTGAAGTTCGGCGCGTCCGCATCCGCCTTGAACTCTGTCCAGTATGGATGGTCGAACCTGATCTCTATCACGAAGTTCTTAAACGGTACCGGAATGTTGAAAAACAGGGGAGAGTGATAGTTTGGATCTCTCTGTTCGCGTGCGCGCTCCTGCTGTGCCTGCATCCGGTACACATCGACTTGCGGCGCCAGTGCCATAATACGTGACGGCACGTTGCTCACATGGCGGCGCAAGCCATTTGCGTTGCCTTGAATCAGAGGTGTCGAATCTTCTTTTATGACAAAGGATTTGATCTGGCTGCCCTCAAAGATCGTTTTTTCAAGGTGTTTATCCATGCACAAAAACTTATTTTTGTAATCGAACATGAACCTTGTATCAAACCAGCCAAAGTCGATCTGTTTTGATACCTGAAACTGATCCTTTAGTTTCACATTTTCCTCACGGAATGCCCGATATTTGCAGAAATTGTCAATCGTCATTCCTTTTACGACATCGTCCGGAACGTCTACTACGCCATAGCAGTCATTACAGACCAGTCTGCCGTCTACCTTCCACGGAAAAATTGCTTTTACCTTGCCGCCGCAGATCGCACAGGGCTCTTTTTTACCAAGTAATCCCATAGTCATTGCCCCCCTAACGATTAGACTGATGGTTTAAGCATCAGATGGAGGCTTAGATCTCCAGTTCTGCTCTTACGTCAGCAACCCAGTCCTCGACAGTGCCGTACCACTCGATCATCTGATCCAGTTTTTCCTGATCGATCTCCTCGTCGCTCTCAAGCAGTGCCTGATGCTGGTTCAGTACGTCAGCCATCTCATTCATGGTGTCGAATACGTCCTGTGCATAAGCGTCGGGATTCTCGTTGATGATGTCTGCTGCTTCGTTAAATGCATCGCTCGCCTTGTTATAAGCGTCGATCGCGGGCTGCTTATCTACACCGCCGCCGCAGCCGATCATAGCTGCACACATTGCCAGAACCAGTAATAATGATGTTAATTTTTTCATAATATGTTCCTCCTTAAGTGGTTATATATGTTAGTTACTATTATAGTAGTTTCTAAGAAAAATTTTGCCTTTTGGCGCGAATGGTAAATATATGGCGCGAATGGTATGTAAATGGCAAAGATAATCTGATATAATAAAACCATGCAGCCGGTATGAGGGTGTCCGGTGCATAATCTAAAAAGAAAAGTGAGGTATATAATTATGGAAAACAAAAGAACTCAAATGATGAAGCGGTTGGCGATGTTTGTTCTTGCATGTGCTGTCGTACTCACGACTGTATTAGTGCCCGTACCGGCGAAGGCTGCTGACACGAGCGCTCCTACAGTACTGAAACAGTATATTTTGCAGAAGGGCGAGAAATGGCAGCCTGCGGTTTACAATGCGGGAGACGATGCAACGGTTACTTATAAGATCAACAAAAAGGCAGTCGCAGTCGTAAATAAGAAGGGTGTTGTAACAGCGAAGAAGCCCGGAAAAGCGACATTGACCTACATCATCCAGACCGGTGGCAAGACCTATAAGGCAAAAACAGTGATCACCGTAAGGGCACAGATGGAATTATACGAATATGTAAAGCGTTCAAATACCGAATTGGCGAAGCTGTATCTTTATTATTATAATGCGCTGGAGGCAAATGGGCTGTTGGACGATCCGGATGTACAGGAGGTAGTGGCTGCCTATGAAGATCTCGTCTTGACCGCAGATGACATCTCTAAGAATCCGGATAATTATACGGACGATGAAATTACGGAAGTGCTTAATGCGATGCAGCAAATGGAAGACCAGATACTGGAAGCGTTCGGTGAGTAATGATAAGCAGATACTTTTTTAGGTGAAGGAATAAATTGGGGTAAAAAACCGCTCGGACTTTTGTCCGGGCGGTTTTGTTGTCATGTTTAGCGTTCCATATTCGCGAATTTGGTGTATTCGGGCAGCCAGACGAGATTTACGGTTCCGATCGGGCCGTTTCTCTGCTTGGCAATGATGATCTCGGCGATGCCTTTATCCTCGGTGTCTTTGTTGTAGTAGTCATCACGATAGATAAACATCACGACATCTGCATCCTGCTCGATCGCACCGGATTCACGCAGATCGGAGAGCATCGGTCGGTGATCCGGACGCTGCTCAACGGCACGTGAGAGCTGGGACAGTGCGACAACCGGTACATTCAGCTCTCTCGCAAGTCCTTTCAGAGAGCGGGAAATATCGGAGATCTCCTGCTGTCTGGAGTCGGAGGATCTGCCGCCGCTGCCGCTCATGAGCTGTAAATAGTCAATGATAATCAGCTTGAGGTCGTGCTCCAGCTTGTATTTCCGGCATTTGCTGCGCAGCTCGGAGATCGAGATACCGGGTGTATCGTCGATGATGAGCTTGGACTGACCGATCGTGCCTGCGCCTTCAATCAGGCTCTCCCAGTCGTTATCGGACAGATTACCGGAACGCAGCTTTTGTGCGTCCACACGTGACTCGAGCGAAAACAGTCGGTTTACGAGCTGTGCCTTTGACATCTCGAGACTAAAGATCGCGGTACAGAGATCGCTGTGAAAAGCGACATGTTGCGCAATGTTCAATACAAATGCAGTCTTTCCCATGGAAGGACGGGCTGCCACAAGCACGAGATCGGACGGCTGTAAGCCGGCGGTTTTGTAGTCCAGATCCAGAAATCCGGTCGCGATTCCGGTCACAGAGCCCTGTGTCTTGGACGCTTTCTCGATCTTGTCGAGTGCCTCGAGCACAACATCCTTGATCGGTACATAATCGCCGCCGCCGCGGTTTTGCAGCAGGTCAAAGATCTTTTTTTCGGTCTGTTCCAAAAGAACCGTTGTCGATTCGGTGCCCTGATAACAATCGTTTGCGATGTCCTCCGTCGTGCGGATCATGCGCCGCAGCATCGCCTTATCCTTGACGATCTCTGCGTAATATCTCGCATTTGCAGAGGTCGGTACGGCGTCTACGAGATCCCTGACGTATTCGAGGGAGCTGATCTCCGGCGGGACGTTCATTTCTTTTAACTTGTTTTGAAGTGTGACCAGATCCACCGGTTCGCGGTTGTTGAACAGGTCGACCATCGCCTCAAAGAGAATCCCATACTGCTGATGGTAAAAGTCCTCCTTGATGAGCAGCTCGGATGCGACGAGAATCGCATCGCGGTCCATGATCATAGAGCCGATCAGGGACTGTTCCGCTTCGAGCGAATTTGGCATCGTGCGCTTGATGAGCGTTTCTTCTGCAGGCATAAAATATTACCCCTCTGATACATGTACGGTAAAAGTACCTGTGACCTGAGGATGCAGCTTGATCTGTACCTCGTAGGTGCCGAGTGCTTTGATCGGGTCTTTTAAGAGCATTTTCTTTTTATCGAGCTCGAGGTTTAACTGCTTTTTCGCAGCCTCTGAGATCTCTTTGGTAGAGATCGAGCCGAAGGTTCTGCCGCCTTCGCCGGATTTCATCTTGACTTCTACCTTTTTATCCTTTAACTCCTCTGCAAACTTCTTTGCAGCCTCAAGGTTTTCCTGTGCAACCTTTTCGGCATGCTGGTTTTGCAGCTTGAGGTCGTTGAGATTCTTGCTCGTAGCCTCCAGACCTAATTTTTTCGGTAAGATCATGTTTCTCGCATAACCATCGCTGACGTTTACGATCTCACCCTTTTTTCCAAGTGATTTTACATCCTCTAATAAAATGACTTTCATACTTTAATGTCTCCTTCCTCTATCATTTTGTCGATTGTCTGCTGAAGCATATGTTTTACCTCAGCGATCGAGTAGTGTTCTAATTGTGCACCCGCGATCGTCAGATGTCCGCCGCCGCCCAATGCTTCCATGATGAGCTGTACATTGATCTCGTCGATGGAGCGTGAGCTGATATAGACTTTGCCGTTATATTCGGTCAGGACAAACGATGCCTTGATGCCAGAGATGTTTAACAGTTCGTTGGCAGCCTGTGCGCCGACAATCGTCGGGCTCTCGATATTATCTGCCGGACAGACAGATATCGCAAACGCATCGCGATAGACCTCGGCATGACGCACGACCTCCGCGCGGGCTTTGTAATCGTTCATGTCATTGCGCAGCATCTTGCGCACGCGGGTGACTTCCGCACCACAGCGCTTCAGGTAGGCGGCTGCCTCAAAGGTACGCACACCGGTCTTTGCCATGAAGTTGTTCGTGTCGATCAGGATACCGGCATAGATGCTGTCTGCCTCCTGCGGGGCGAGCTTGATGCCCTCGGTAAAATACTGTAATACTTCGGCTACCATCTCGCAGGCAGAGGAGGCATGCGGCTCAATGTAGGACAGCACCGGATTTTCAATCGTCTCATTTGTTTGTCTGTGATGATCAAAAACGACAATATTTTTTGTCATTTTCAGGATTTCCGGACATTCTGTGTTGCCCGGACGGTTGGTGTCCACGACCATGACAACGGTGTTTGGTGTACAGACATCGATCGCCTGCTCCCGTGTTAAAAAGGTATCCGGCGCATAGCCGTTTTCCTCGGTAAATTGCTCGCGGAACGGGCGGAGTGTGGAGCTGACCGTGTTCAGTACGATCTGCACCTTTTTATCCAATGTGCGGGCTGCACAGTAGATACCGACGGCAGCACCGAATGAATCCATATCGCTGATCTGGTGTCCCATGACGATGACACGTTCCTTGCTCTCTATGATGCCGCGCAGGGCGTGAGCCTTGACACGTGCCTTCACACGGGTGTTGCGCTCGACCTGCTGGGCTTTTCCACCGAAATAGGTGACTTTTTCGCCCTCGCGGAGCACGACCTGATCGCCGCCTCGTCCGAGTGCGAGGTCGATCGCCATGCGGGAATATTCGTTGTTCTGGCTGTAGCTTGCGGCAGTGTCACCGATACCCATACTGAGTGTGACAGCCATTGTATTTCCGACCTTTACGGTTTTGACGTCCTCAAGAATGCTGAATTTGTCCGCTTTGAGCGCTTTCAGATGCTCATGGCGGAATACGATAAAGTATTTATCATGGTCCGTTTTGCGCACAAGTGCATCCACCTTGGAAAAATAGGTGTTGACCTTGCGGTCGATCAGCGCGACGAGCAGCGCACGCTTGACATCCTCGATACTTTCGAGTGCCTCGTCGTAGTTGTCGATATAGACCTGTGCAACGACCATTTTCTGATCTTCGTTTTCCTGTAAGCAGCGGTTGAGTTCTGTCTCATCAAAGAAATAGACGGCGGTCAGGTAATTGCGGTCGGTGCTTGTCTCTAACATCTGTGCTTCGCTTAAAATATTGCTGAAATAAATGCGGTGCATAGAGACACGCAGGTGATAATTCTCCAGCGGAAGCGCGAGCTCCAGCGTGTCCTCGCTCTGCAGCAGCTCCTTCGAGATCGAAGGGAATATCGAGGTGATCGACTTGTGATAGTTTTTATCCTTGCCGGTCAACTCGGTAAACTGGTTATTGACCCAGAGCAGCTTGCCGTTATAGTCGACGAGCGCGTAGGCGATCTCAAATTCGTTGAGCAGTTTTTTCTGCACGGTGCCGTATTGCGTCGCAAAGTTGATCAGTTCGTTGACCAGAAACGGTCTGCACCGGAAATATGCGACAAACACGGTCAGCGTGTAGACTCCGGTAAATAAGGTCATACAAAAGCCAAGATTTTTATTATAAAAATAGCACGGAATATTCAGCAATACCAGCAATATGGACAAGTATAGCGGTGCGCACAGGTAAAAGCGCAGCCTGCCTCTGAATTTAATCGAACGATTACTCATGCATCCTCCCGAAACAGTTTTAATAAAAGTGTGTCTCAAAAAACTACAATTATAGAACATTATAGCATAGATAGAACGAATTTTCACCCCTTTTTATTTGATAGGAATTCCCACGTGGTTTTTGTCGAAATCTGCGATGAAAAAAGATTGTACCTCTTTTTAAGGTTGACTATAATAAAGGCATAAATGAACAAGAAGGAGGTCGATTGGTTGGAACAGGTACGTTATATGATTTCTGATGCTGCAAATATTGTGGCTGTGGAATCTCATGTATTACGTTACTGGGAAGATGAATTGGAGCTGACGGTTCCCCGCAATGAGATGGGACACCGTTACTATACACAAGAGAATGTCGATCAGTTTTTGCGTATCAAGCAACTGAAGGAAGAAGGCTATCAGTTAAAGGCGATCAAGATACTGTTACATCAGGAACAGCAGGATAAAGAAGATCCGCAGCGGCAGCAAAAGGCAGAGCATATAACAAAGACCGCGCAGGAGCAGCCGAAGAGCCTTCCGGAAAAGCCGCAGGTTCAGCCGGTTCCGGCTGTCCAGTCCGTGGCAGAGCAGACGCAGATGTCACCGCAGGAGCGGATGGAGCAGTTTCAGGAGCTGATGACGCAGATCGTTAGAAATGCAATGACGGAGAACAATAAGGATCTGAGTAAAGAGATCGGAACGGATGTGGGAGACCGTGTACTTAAGGAAATGAACTATCTGATGCGCGTGCAGGATGAACAGGAGGAGGAACGCTACAAAAAGCTCGACGAGGCGATCCGCAGCTACGGAAAGCGGCAGAAGCGGGTATTTCGCCAGAAAAAGAGCCGCAAGCAGAAGTTAAAGGCTGCGCCGCGGCTGGAGAGCTGAGCAGGCGGTTGCGAAGTTGTTGCGTGACGCCGCAGCTCCCGCAAGCATGGCAACATAAAAAAGGAGACTGACAAAAATCAGTCTCCTTTTATTTATGCTTTGTCTAAGAACAATTAGCCCTCGCTGATTGCGCCGGTAGGGCATACACCTGCACATGTTCCGCAAGATACACAAGAATCAGCGTCGATTTCGTACTTGCCATCACCTGCTGCGATAGCTCCTACAGGGCACTCGCCCTCACATGTTCCACAAGATACACAAGAATCGTTAATAACGTAAGCCATTGGTTTATCCTCCTTAAATTTAAATATTCATTTGATATAGTAGCCGTTGCTATGGTCATATTTTAGTACAAAAATTGTGGAAAAACAAGCGCGGCAAGCCCAAAACTGTGCATAAAATCAGGTACTAAGATTAGTCATGTATAACTTTTAGAACTTTTCAGATACTAGACAAGTGAAAAGAAAGTGTATATAATAAGTTACGTTAAATATTTACAATTAAAGGAGGAACAGGAAATGGCTGCAACAGTGACAAAAGACACTATGATCGGCGAATTACTTCAGATAGATGAAAGCATTGCTCCGGTATTACTCGGTATCGGAATGCACTGCCTCGGATGCCCGTCTTCCCAGATGGAGACCATCGAGCAGGCCGCAATGGTTCACGGACTGGAGCCGGAAGCATTGGTTGACCAGATCAACACATTTTTAAAGCATGAGAAATAAGATAATGTGAAAAGCCCTCCGCTGAGTGATGGATCATACATCCTTGCGGGGGGCTTTTTTGTTACCTTTGTCGGTCATACGTTCTGTACAGGCGTGTCGCTTTTTGTCAGATACAGACTACACCTGCGCGAGCCGCTGGAGCGCATCATGTGCCGCAATGCATTTAAAGTGCTCCTCGAAGTAGGCTTCTGCCGAGTCTACATACCGGTTTTGCAGCGCGTATTCGGATAAAATGTTGCACACCTTGTTGAACTCGCTCGGCGTGTGGCTGTCTTTGCTCAGTACAAGATAATAAACATGCTCCGCTGTATCTAAAAACAGGGAATTGTCCCCGGTATAAAAGCCATCCAGTACATGCGCGAGCCGGACAAGGTGATCCATCTCGTGGAAAGAGAACAGCTTGATGATATTGGCGGGTGTCTGTGGCTTGGAAGTGTTCTCCGCGTCGGCAACGGAGACGGTTTCTGCCGTATCCTTGAGCGGAACAAAGGAGTCGTCGCTTTGCGGCGCGCGGGTATTTGAATCTGTGGCATGAAGTGCTGCTGCCGCTGCGCTGATCCGGTGGAACAGATCCATGATCGTGTCCGCTCCCTCCAGCGTCGGTGAATCGTCATCGCCGTCCATATTTTCCGGATAATCCCCATAATCGCTGAAATTGGAAAAACGTGTGTCCAGTTCTTCAGGATATTCTACCTTGGTGACGGTCAGGATGATCGAATCGCCGGACATGGGGATCGCCTCGATTAAAAGAGGGATATCCTCTGTGTGAAAGCCGAGTTCGCAGGATGCCTGCTGCATCATGTCGCGAAACAGCCGCTTGGTCTTGTCATTGCCGTATGCCAGCTCGGAGAGCTGTAAATGGCGGTCTGCCAGATCCTGTCCGGTCAGGGTGCAACGGATCTGGTTATCATTGATTCGTTCTAATTTCATAAGCGTAATTCCTTATCTGTATCTATCTATTTTCAAGTATTTCAAAGTATAAAAGTTATTTTACATATGAGGTTTCCTAAAAAGTACAAAAAGTATATAAAAATTTTTCCCGATCGTCAAGCAGTCAACGCCTGAAATATCGATGAAAAATATTAAAAAAGTATAAATTTGGCAAAATCGGTTGTCAAATCGGTTCTTCGTGTGGTATAAGGGATTTGGAAATGCTTTTCACCGGGCGTTTTTCGATTTTGATACAGAAAGCGCGGTGAGGATCATGAAGCAGAACCTGTTTGGCAAATATACCGTGACAGGGCTCCTCGGAGCCGGCGCCAACAGTCAGGTGTATCTGGTCAGACATCAGATTCTAAAACAGGATCGGGCAGTCAAGCGAATTCCCAAGTCGTTGCCCGACAGCTCGGATTTTCCGATGGAAGCAGAGCTGATGAGATCTTTGAATCATCCCTCCATTCCAATGATCTACGATGTGGAAGAGGATGACACATACTATTACATTGTTGAAGAGTATGTGCGGGGTGAGTCATTAGAAGCATATTTGCATCATCAACAAACAATTTCCCTGAATTTTTTATTACAGATCGGCAGACAACTATGCGATGTGATCGGATATCTGCATGCGCAGCCGCAACCGATTATTTATCAGGATCTGAAGCCGGAACATATTATAGTATATGGCAATCAGATAAAAATAGTCGATTTTGGCACAGCATCTTTTTTCCGAAATCATGAAAATCCGTATCGTTTGTACGGGACAACGGATTACGCCGCCCCCGAAAAGCGGGCGGGACAGGCGTGCGATGAGCGGACGGATATCTACGGCATCGGTGTGATCCTGCGTGAGATGGCAGCACATCTTGCCCCAGAGCAGGGAAGTGACCATCTCTGCCGCGTGATCGAATGTGCGACGGCACAGGAGCCGGAACACAGATACGCGAGTGCCGGTCTGTTGAAGGAACAACTGGCGGTCGAACCGCCGGATCAGGGCCCGGTGACAAATAAGCATTTTCCAAAAAATACGGCAGTCGTCGGTATGCGGGCTGGCATCGGTGCCACGCACCTTGCGGTCTCGTGGAATACCTATCTGAACGCAGCGGGAATCTCCAGTCTGTATGTACAGCAGGATCACAGCGGTGACCTGATGCGCATGGCGGAGCATCGAAATGTCTGCCGCGATCGGGAGAACGGGTATCTCTCCGTTGGCAGTTTTTGCGGGACGGTCTCGCAGAGGGCTGTTTCGGAGCAGGCAGACAGGTCAGATATCTGTCTCATACGGGATTTCGGCACATATGAATCCATAGACATAGAATTAGAGACATGTGACGCGATAGTACTCGTGTTGGGAGGCAGATATTGGGAGATGCCACAGGCGAGGCGGCTGTACGAACAACTTTGTCTGCACAGACAGCTCATACCGGTCGTAAACTACGGAAATGCGCAGGCAGCGAGAGCATATGCAAAGGATTGGCGCAGAAATGTGTACTGCTTTCCGCTCGATGAAGATCCTCTGGCGCTATCCGCAGAGAAACGGCGGTTTTTCGAGCTGCTACAGAAAAAAGAGAGGTGGTGAGCACGTATTTTTACGGTCAGAAAAAGGAATAAGGAGCGAAAGACGATAGGTTTTTACGGTGTGGACAGTGGTGTCGGGACAACACATCTGGCAGTTGCCACGGCAAATTATGTAGCGAACGAATGGGGAATTCCGGCAGCAGTCGTGGAACTTGCCAGCCGGCCGTGTATCCGGCATCTGGACACGGATCAGTCAGGCGCAGCGTATTTTGTGGAAGACGGTGTCGGATATTACCCTGACGTGATGTCCGGACGGCTGCCGATGCTGCTCAACGGTGATTACTCATATCTGATTATGGATCTGGGCAGCGCCGAGAGCGAATGGCAGGAGTTTTTGCGATGTGATCTGAGGTATCTGGTCGCGTCGCTGAGTCCGTGGCGGGTCGATCAGGCAGAAAAATTTATGGTCGCGCACACGCAGCCGGATGGTATGGAGCATATGCATCAAAAATATTTTACGGCGTTGCTTACTGTTACGGGAAATGTATACGAAAAAAAGAGATTTCAACAACTATACCATGTACCGGTGCGATCCGTCCCTTTTATGGCTGACCCATTCCGGCTGGACAAAGACCAGCTGGCATTCTTTCAGGAATTATTATAGGAGGAAACAGTCATTAAACTGAGAGCCAGACAAAAAATGATGCTGCGCGCAGCGGCAGCAGGTGTACTCATCGCAGCCATTCCTCTGGCGGCGCTGCTGTGTCAGGAGAGGCGCAGCATGGAGCAGACGCGCAGGGAGCTGGCTGATTACAGGCAGCAGGCAGAGACTTACCGGCAGGCACATCTGTATGTGCTGGAGCGCGATGCGGTCGCGGGAGAAGAGCTGACCGCCGGGATGCTTCGGGAACAGCAGGTGCAGTCTCAGGAGGAATTGCCTGTTGCATCGCTCGCTGCGCAGGAGGAGCTGCTGGGGAAACGGCTCAAGGTATCTCTCCCGAAAGGAGCGGCGCTCTATGCGGATCTCGTATATGAGGGCGCTCCGGTCGCAGAGGATGAGCGGAGCGTGGAATTGCGGCAGATTGATCTGCCACAGACGCTGCGGGAGAACGAGTTTGTGGATGTCCGGATTGCATTTCCGAACGGAGAGGACTATCTGGTCGTAGGCCACAAGCGCGTCTATCGGATGCTCCGTGACGAAGAGGGCGGGACGCAGGCGATCCAGCTACGCTTTCTGGAGGAAGAATTGCTGCGCTATCAGGCAGCCCGCGTGGATACGACGGTTTATCGGGATACGGCATTGTATGCAGTGCCGTATGTCGGTGAGTTTCAACAGGCTGCGCAGGTATACTATCCGGTCAATCCGGCAGTGTTCCGTCTGTTGCAATGGGACCCGAATATTACGGACCTGTTTCTGGTACAGGAGGAACAGGAGCGCAGATCGGTTTTAGAGGCACATCTCGAGCCGTATCTGACCACTGAGCCGGAGGAGACAGAGTATCCGGAAACCGTTTCCGGAGAAGATACTACGGAGGAGACCGAGGAACCTTTGACACTTTACACAGAATTGCCTGAGGACTCATAGTTCACGGAAACGTCTCCTTTTGGAAAAAGTGAGGAATGCATATGAGAGAAAACAGACAACAACTGTATGTTGAGCTGCAATCCATGGCGAGCCGTGGGATCGTACTTTTTCTGGATGGATATCCCAGCTCACCGGAGTATGTCACAAATACATTGTGTGCACAGGAGGAAGCCTGTTACATGAGAGACTATGTATATGATGAGACAGAGGGGGTGTTAAAAGAATTACATTTTGACAAATTAAATGAAACTTAACAAAAAATCGTATCAAATGATGACCGGCTGTTTTGATAGAACATACAAAGCGATCAAACAGTCAAAACTACATGACAGAAGGAATACTTTTTGAAAACTTTGGTCGTGTATACAGGGAAAAAAGAATTTCCGCGGCTGCACAGGGGCGGCTGCGGATACAAAAACAGGGTGTTGGCGCGCCCTGTTTTTGTGCTGCTGTTCACGCCCTGCGCAAACAGTAACGTTTTTACTTCACAGGAAATACGATTGGTTTTATATTACTTGGAAAATAGATAACAGGTGTGTTATACTGATTTCAGATGTCCGATGGGGCGAATCCATGAGGAGGTATTTACCATGAGAAAAAAGGCAGGACCTGTGATTGCGGCATTGCTGCTGATCATAGTGATTGTGTTGATATTTGTAGTAGGCAGAAAGATCGAGCAGTATATTCCGTCCGAGGAGGTAGAGGATCTGAACACATATTATTCGATCACATCGGCGGATGATGTGGCGATTGTTCTGAATCAGGAGCTGATTGATCAGAAGGCAAAGTCTATGGATGGCAGTGTATATGTGACCTATGATATGCTACATGAGCTGAACAGCCGTTTTTATTGGGATGACAATGAGCAGCTGCTGCGCTATACGACCGCGGATGCGTCCGTGACGGCGTATGCGGGGCAGACCGATTATTATATAGGAAATGATGTGACAAAGGGCAGCAGCCAGATTGTGAAGATCGAGGGGGATACGGTGTATGTGTCTCTGGATTTCGCGAAAAATTATACCGATCTGGCGTATGAGCTGTTTCCCGAGCCGTACCGTATCGTGATGACGACCGACTGGAGCAGTATTCACGGGCAGACGACGATCCGAAAAGCTACCCAGCTGCGTGTCAAGGGCGGTATTAAGAGCCCGATTCTCGCAGAGCTGGACAAGGGAACGGAGGTTTCCGTGTTAGAGGCGATGGATGAGTGGAGCAAGGTTGGCACAGCGGACGGTATCATCGGATATGTGAAAAACAGCAAGCTGACCGGAGGCGGAGATCAGGCAGAGCTCAGCGAGCCGCAGTTACCGCTGCACAGCTATGAGGGAGAGACCTTTACGCATAATCTGATGGATGAGCCGGTGAAACTGTTATGGCATCAGGTGACAAATCAGGATGCAAATGCGCGGATTGCGACGGTGCTCGCCAATTCCAAGGGTGTCAATGTCCTGTCACCGACATGGTTTTACCTGAATGACAACGACGGCAATCTGGCGGATCTGGGCAACCGCAATTATGTGGATTACTGCCATTCCCAAGGGGTCAAGGTGTGGGGACTGGTGTCAAACCTTGAGAACAGCGAAGTGGATTCCACCTATGTGCTGACACATACGAGTGTGCGGGAGAATCTGGTCAACCAGATCATAGCGAAGGCGCTGAACTATAGTCTGGATGGAGTTAATGTGGATTTTGAGGCACTGAGCAGCGATGTCGGGGACGCTTATATCCAGTTTATCCGTGAGCTGTCACTCAAGTGTGATGATAACGGGCTGGTGCTGTCGGTGGACAATTACGTGCCGAGCGCGTATACAAAGTTTTATAACCGCGAGGAGCAGGCATACTACGCCGACTATCTGGTCGTGATGGCGTATGATGAGCATTATGCCGGCAGTGATGAGGGAAGCGTCGCATCGATCGGCTTTGTCGAAAACGGTGCGAAGGACACACTCGCGGAGGGCGTGCCTGCGGAGCAGCTCATACTTGGAATGCCGTTCTATACGAGGATCTGGGCGGAGACACCCAAGCAGGAGGACGGCGATTCCGCGGAGGCAGCGGCAGAGGATTATGTTGGATACGACCTGTCCAGCGAGGCGGTCAGCATGGCAGAGGCGCGCACGCGCATCGATGCGAATGAGGCACCGATCAACTGGCTGGACGATTGCGGTCAGAATTATGCGCAGTATGAGAAGGACGGCGTGACGTATAAGGTTTGGCTGGAAGATGCACAGTCGTTAGAAAAGAAACTGCAGGTGATGCAGAGCCTGAATCTGGCGGGCGGCGCATTCTGGAAATCCGGAATGGAGACCGCGGATGTGTGGGATACGATCGGGAACTATATCAAATAGAAAACATAGGTTACTGTTTGCACAGCAGCCAGACACTTGCTGTCGGGCTGCGTAAGAACTAGAATAGACTCCATGTGATACACATAAAATAGACCAAGCGAATGTGTATCATATGGAGTTTTTTTATGAAAAATATAAAAGGTAAGATCGAACTGGTGATGGCGGTGCTGGTGCTGCTCGGCGCAGGCGTGCTCGGCAGGCAGGGCGCGAAGATCGTGAGCGCGGTTTCGGGTGATAACGGAGAGCAGCCCCCGCAGTATCAGGTAGTGATCGATGTCGGGCACGGCGGCATTGATAGTGGGAAAGTGTCCGCCGAGGGCGTACTGGAAAAGGATGTGAATCTGGTCATAGCAAAAAAGCTCGGCGCGCTGCTGGAGCAGTCGGATGTGGCAGTCACCTATACGCGTGAATCCGATACCGGACTGTATCAGGAGGGCGACAGCAATAAAAAGGTCGCGGATCTCCAAAACCGGTGTGCGTTGATCGAAAAGCTCGATCCGGCGTGTACGGTCAGCATTCATCAAAACAGCTATTCCGCACCGGAGGTCCGCGGCGCACAGGTGTTTTATTACGGACAGTCCGAGGAAGGAAAACAGCTCGCGGAGCAGATCCAGCAGAGCCTCATCAGCCGTGTAGATCCGGACAATCACAGGCAGGCAAAGGCGAATGACAGCTATTATCTGCTGAAACGGACGGTCTCACCGACAGTCATTGTCGAGTGCGGGTTTTTGAGCTGTCCGCAGGAGGCGGAGCTTCTGATCGATGATGCGTATCAGAACCGGCTCGCGTGGGCGATTCACATGGGTGTCATGCAATATCTGCACCGGGAGCAGTAGGAAAGAGATTGTGAATAGTCATGCATTTTTTTTGTAAAAATAACCAATGTATGATATACTATTTTTTATGGAAAAAGAGCATGGCGTAAACGATAAAGTAACGAATACAATGATTGAGAAAAATACAACGACAGATACTAAAATGATGGATACAGAAATCATACAGATCGATCCGCAGGCAATCGATCAGGCACAGATAGAGCGAGCAGGAGAAATACTGAAATGCGGCGGGCTGGTGGCATTTCCGACCGAAACCGTATACGGGCTCGGCGGTGACGCGACCAATCCGGGTGCCTCAAAAGCCATTTATGCGGCAAAGGGACGGCCGTCCGATAATCCGCTCATTGTGCATATTACGAATCTGAAGGCACTGGAGCAGATCGTGGCGGAAGTGCCGCAGGCGGCTTACACGCTGGCGGAGCATTTCTGGCCAGGGCCGCTCACGATGATTTTCCGGAAAAATGAGAAGATTCCTTATGAAACAACCGGAGGGATGGATACGGTCGCTGTGCGTATGCCGTCAGATCCGATCGCGCGGGCACTGATCGATGCGTCGACCGGATATATCGCGGCTCCGAGTGCGAATACATCCGGCAGACCGAGTCCGACGCAGGCTTCGCATGTGGCTGAGGATCTGGGTGGCAGGATTGATATGATTGTCGATGGCGGACCGGTTGGTATCGGGCTGGAATCTACGATCGTAGATCTGACCGAACAGGCACCGATGATTCTGAGACCCGGCTATATCACGCTGGAGATGTTGCGTGATGTACTCGGACAGGAAGTATCTGTCGATCCGGGACTCATCGCGGCGGATTCTGACCGTAAGCCAAAGGCACCTGGCATGAAATACCGGCATTATGCACCAAAGGCAGATCTCAAGGTCGTAGAGGGAGCAACCGATGCGGTCGTAGCAGAGATAAATCGACGATGTGAACAGCTGATTGCACAGAATCTGCGTGTGGGAATCATCGCCACGGAGGAGACGAAGACCCGGTATACACAGGGAACGGTCATCAGCATAGGGGCGCGTGATGACGAGGAGGCGATCGCCAGACATCTGTACGGAATTTTGCGTGATTTTGACACTATGGGGGTAGATGCGATCTTTTCCGAGAGCTTTGCTGCAGCGGGAATCGGACAGGCTATCATGAACCGGCTGCTCAAGGCAGCAGGGCATCAGGTATTGGAGGTATAGCAGTATGTGGGATAAGGTCATTTTTGTAGGAAAGAGCGGCACCTGCCGGGCACCAATGGCAGCAGCGCTGCTCCGGGAGTGTAGTATGAAGCGGGAGATCGAGATTCTGGCGCGTGGGCTGGTGGTACTGTTTCCCGAACCACTCAATCAGAAGGTAGATGCGATACTGATCAGTAACGGGATCAATATGGAAGGATATATGTCCGAACAGCTCGTCGCAGAGGATGTGGACGAGCATACACTTGTACTCGTCATGGAGGAGAAGTTATTGCCGCAGGCGGCGGCAATTCTCGGCGAGGAACGGATGACGCAGGTGCATGTCCTGACGGCGCTTGTGGGCGAGGAGTTAGAGATCATGGACCCGTATGGCGCGCCATTGCCGTCCTATGGATTGTGCTTTGAATCTTTGTCCAAAACAGTGAAAAAGCTGGCGGTCTGGCTGAACGAACAGGAGGAAACGGTACATGAGTGACAAGAGAGACGATTATATCAGTTGGGATGAGTATTTTATGGGTGTGGCGATGCTTTCGGGGATGCGTTCCAAAGATCCGCATACGCAGGTGGGCGCGTGCATCGTGAGCAATGACAATAAGATTTTGTCGATGGGTTATAACGGATTCCCGATGGGCTGCTCGGATGACGAGTTTCCGTGGACGAGAGAGGGAGATCCGCTCGAAAACAAATATTTTTATACGACACACAGTGAGCTCAATGCGATCTTGAACTACCGTGGCGGCAGTCTTGAGGGAGCAAAGCTGTATGTGACACTGTTTCCGTGTAACGAATGTGCCAAAGCGATCATTCAGAGCGGTATCAAAACCGTGGTCTATGACAGCGATAAATATGAGCATACACCCTCGGTAATGGCGTCAAAACGCATGATGGATGCCGCAGGCGTGCGCTATTATAAATATTCACGAACAGATCGCAATATTACCTTAAATGTGTAGACATATTTGCTAAAAAAATGCTATAATGAGCAGGATATGGAAGATAGGAAAGACAGAAAAAACAACTCAGAGGTGTTTCAATCCTTTGCCATGGTCATGCAGTTTGGTATCAATATGATCGTTCCGATTCTGGCATGTACGCTGTTCGGCGCATGGCTGGGTGAGAAGGTCAATATTTCATGGCTGGCGCTTCCGTTTTTTGTCATGGGAGCATTGGCAGGCATGCGAAATGTATTCGTGTTTGCACGCCGGATTTATCAGCCAAAGAAGCATGATGACGGAAAAGATCATCGTAAGAATGAGGAAGCAGATGTTAAGAAGGCTCAATAAAGCATTACCGGGTCTGGTTTTGGGAATAATTATATATGGAGTGTTGCTGCAGGTGATTGGTATGTGGTTCGTGGATGACCGTTTGCGGTATACCACGGGGCTGTGGATCGGTATCGGATGTGCGCTGTTTATGGCGGTGCACATGGCGATGTCCATTGAGGATGCAGTCAGCCTCGGTACGGAGGATGGCGCAAAGCGAAAAACGATCGCATCTGCAATGACACGATATCTGGTGGTGCTGGTTGTACTGGTGGCTACCTTTTATTTTCGGCTGGGAATGATACTGCCCGCATTTTTCGGAGTGTTCGGGCTGAAAATATCCGCATATCTGCAACCGCTTTTTGACCGGTTGGCAGGAAAAAGCAATCATTATGACGAAGCGTCAGACACTGACCAGGATCATATGATGTAAAAGAGAAATCGCAGCCTACACAGGCATAGACAGGGCTGCAGAAAAGGAGGTGAAAGTTTGGAGTATGGCATTTTAATGGCCGCCGATTCAGAAGTCGACTTTATGATTCACGGATTGTTTTCCTATGAATTATTTGGACAGACACTCTGGATCACGACCTCTCATGTGTGTATCCTGATCGTCATGCTGCTTTTGCTGACGTTTGCACTGATCGCAAACCGCAAGATCAAGCATGCAACGGAAGTTCCCGATACGTTTCAGTGTGTGATTGAACTGATCGTGGAGAAACTGGATGGCATGGTAGAGAATGCGATGGGGCACAACGCGAAATATTTTGCAAACTATATCGGAACAATCTTTTGTTTCATTTTTTTGAGTAATATTTCCGGTTTGCTCGGTCTGCGGCCGCCCACGGCAGATTATGGTACGACCTTAGCTCTGGCACTGATTACCTTTGGTATCATCACGTTCCAGAAGTTCAAACACCAGCATGTATCCGGTTTTTTGAAGGGTCTCTGTGATCCGTGGCCGATCTGGGCTCCGATCAACCTGATCGGTGATATCGCGGTACCGGTATCCTTGTCACTGCGTCTGTTTGCAAATATTTTGTCAGGCGTAGTTATTGAGGCACTGGTATACACGCTCCTTGCCAAAGTGGCGATCATCTGGCCGGCAGCTTTGCATGTGTACTTCGATCTGTTCTCCGGAGCGATCCAGACATATGTATTCTGTATGTTGACAATGACATACGTCAATCAGGCCATCGAAGATGGTGAGTACTAACAAAGATTTTATTTTAATTAGGAGGAAATTATCATGGAGAATTTCACAGGTGCAGATTTTATCTTAGGGTGTTCAGCAATCGGTGCTGGTCTGGCAGTTATCGCCGGTATCGGACCTGGTATTGGACAGGGTATCGCAGCAGGACATGGTGCTGCAGCCGTTGGACGTAATCCCGGAGCAAAGGGTGATATCACCTCTACGATGTTACTGGGACAGGCAGTTGCCGAGACGACAGGTCTGTATGGTCTGCTCGTAGCGATGCTGTTAATGTTCGTAAAGCCGTTAGCAAGATAAGAATGTATCAACAATAAAAAAAGGAGGTAACACTTCTCGGTTATGGAAAGATTATTTGATCTGGACATGCAGTTGGTACAAGATTCGGTATTGCTTGCGATTGCAATATTTTTCCTGTTCCTCGCATTGAGCTATCTGCTGTTTAATCCGGTTCGCCAGATGTTAGCAGACCGTAAGCTCAAGATTCAGACAGAATTGGACGATGCAGCGGCAGATAAGACCGACGCAGCAGCGTTGAAGGCTGAATATGAGGAAAAGCTGAAAGGTATTGAGAAAGAGGCAGAGGCGATTCTCTCCGAGGCAAGGCAGAAAGCGCTCCGCAACGAAGCGAAGATCGTGGAGGATGCGAAGGAAGAGGCTGCCCGCATTATTGCGCGTGCCAATGAGGAGGCACTGCGGGAGAAGAAGCGTGTCGTTGACGAGATGAAGCAGGAGATGATCTCCGTAGCGGCAGCGATGGCATCCAAGGTCATCACCGCAAATATCGATGTCAACATTCAAAACCAACTGGTCGATGAGACAATAAAGGAAATGGGTGATTCAACATGGCTAAGCTAGTATCCAAAACATACGGTGATGCATTGTTTGAATTAGCAGTGGAATCCAACCAGTTAGATTCGTTTTTGGAGGAAGCTAAGGGTGTGCGCTCCGTTCTGGAGAGCAATCAGGAGCTAAATCGACTGATGAATCATCCGAAAATCGTAAAAGAAGACAAGATCGCGACCCTTGAAGCGATTTTCAAAGGCCGTGTCAGCGACGAGCTGGTGGGATTACTTCGGATGTTAGTGGAAAAAGACCACTACAGCGAGACCCCGGCTGTGCTGGAATATTTTATCGGGCAGGCAAAAGAATACAAACATATCGGCACTGCCTATGTCACCACAGTGATGCCACTGGGTGAGATCCAGAAGTCCAATCTGGTAGACAAACTTCTGGAAACCACAGATTATGTGGAATTTGAAATGCATTATGACACGGATCCGTCCCTCATCGGGGGAATGGTCATCCGTATCAAGGACAGAGTCGTTGACAGCAGTATCAAGAGTAAGCTGGCGGCACTCAGTTCTGAATTATCAAAAATACAGTTGAAAGTAGGTGAATGCGCTCCATGAATTTGAGACCAGAGGAAATCAGTTCCGTGATTAAGGAGCAGATCGCCAGATATGCGTCAACACTCGAAGTGGCGGACGTAGGTACTGTCATTCAGGTGGCAGACGGTATCGCGCGTATCCACGGTTTGGAAAACGCGATGCAGGGCGAGCTTCTGGAATTTCCGGGTGAAGTATATGGAATGGTATTGAACCTTGAGGAAGATAACGTTGGTGCCGTATTGCTCGGAGCCAATAAGAATATCAACGAGGGCGATACCGTGAAAACGACCGGTCGCGTGGTAGAGGTTCCTGTCGGAGACGCTATGATCGGGCGTGTTGTAAATGCGCTTGGACAGCCGATCGACGGAAAAGGACCGATCCAGACCGACAAATATCGTGAGATCGAGCGAGTAGCGAGTGGTGTTATCTCCAGAAAATCCGTAGATACACCGTTACAGACAGGTATCAAGGCGATCGATTCCATGATCCCGATCGGACGCGGACAGCGTGAGTTGATTATCGGAGACAGACAGACCGGTAAGACAGCGATCGCGATCGATACGATTATCAATCAGAAGGGACAGGGTGTGAAGTGTATCTATGTAGCCATCGGACAGAAGGCTTCTACCGTAGCTTCCATCGTGAATACCTTAGAGGAGTTCGGCGCAATGGCTTATACCACCGTCGTAGCTTCTACTGCCAGTGAGCTGGCACCTTTACAGTATATTGCACCGTATGCAGGATGTGCGATCGGTGAGGAATGGATGGAAAACGGTGAGGATGTACTCATCATTTATGATGACCTGAGTAAACATGCTACCGCATACCGTACACTCTCCTTGCTGCTTCGTAGACCGCCGGGACGTGAGGCATATCCGGGCGATGTATTCTACCTGCATTCCAGATTGTTAGAGCGTGCGGCGCGTCTGTCAGACAAGCTCGGCGGCGGTTCACTGACCGCATTACCGATTATCGAGACACAGGCGGGCGACGTATCTGCATACATTCCGACGAACGTAATTTCTATCACGGATGGTCAGATCTATCTGGAGACAGAGATGTTTAACGCAGGATTCCGTCCGGCGATCAATGCCGGTCTGTCCGTATCCCGTGTAGGTGGTTCCGCTCAGATCAAAGCGATGAAGAAGATCGCAGCGCCGATCCGTACCGAGCTGGCACAGTATACCGAGCTGGCAGCGTTCTCACAGTTTGGTTCCGAGCTGGATGATGCGACAAAAGAGACACTGGCACAGGGAAGCCGTCTGCAGGAGATGTTAAAGCAGCCGCAGTACAAACCCATGCCGGTTGAGAATCAGGTTATCATGATCTATGCAGCGACCAAGCGCTATCTGTTAGATATTGCAGTTGAGGATGTGCTCCGTTTTGAGGGAGAACTCATCGAGCTTGTATCTACCAAGTATCCGGAGATTCTTGAGACGATCCGTGAGACAAAGGCGATGGACGATGCGACTGAGCAGAAGCTGATCCAGGCAATCGAAGAATGCAAGAAATCTTTTAAGTAGAAATAAGGCGGTGATAAAATATGGCTTCGATGAGAGACATCAAGCGAAGAAAAAGCAGCATACAGAGTACGCAGCAAATCACAAAAGCCATGAAATTAGTTTCTACCGTAAAGTTGCAGAAGGCAAAGCTTCACGCAGAGGCGACAGATCCGTATTTTAACCATATGTACCAGACGGTGACATCGATCCTGGCGAAATCCGGCAACATCAATCATCCGTACCTGCAAAGTGGGGCATCTGACAAGATCGCCGTGGTAGTCATTACCTCAAACCGCGGACTCGCAGGCGGATACAACGCAAACGTGACCAAGCTGATTACGAACAATCAGGAGCTTTTACCGAAAGATCAGGTAGAGGTCTACTGTATCGGAAGCAAGGGACGTGAGACACTCGACCGTTACGGCTACACGATCAAAGAGGATCACTCTGCGATCATGGAAGCTCCCTCCTATGAGGATGCGGCGGCTGTGTGTGCGCGTGTGCTGGATGCGTTCACCACAGGAGAGATCGGCGAGATCTATCTCGCATACACACATTTTAAAAATACGGTCGTACATGTGCCAAAGCTGATGAAACTGCTTCCGGTAGAGTTTTCCGATGAGGAGATCGCCGCAGCAGATGATAAGCTGCTCATGAACTATGAGCCGAATGTAGAGGAGGCTCTGGATCTGATTATTCCCAAATACGTTACCAGTATTTTCTACGGTGCGTTGGTGGAGGCACTTGCCAGTGAAAACGGAGCCAGAATGCAGGCAATGGATTCAGCGACAAGTAATGCGGAAGACATGATTAGTGATTTGTCTTTGAAATACAATCGTGCGCGTCAGGGCTCGATCACTCAGGAGTTGACCGAGATCATCGCAGGCGCGGAAGCGATTAGTTAGTTAAATAAAAAATATAAGGAGTGAAACAATGGCAGAAAATATTGGAAAAATCACTCAGATCATTGGTGCAGTCCTCGATATCAAGTTTCCGGAGGGACAGATCCCGGAGATCAATGAGGCGATCGAGATCACCCGTAAAAACGGGGAGCGTCTTGTCGTAGAGGTAGCTTCGCACCTGGGTGATGATACCGTGAAATGTATTGCCATGGGCCCGACAGACGGACTGGTACGCGGCATGGATGCGAAAGCAACCGGCGCTGCGATCTCTGTTCCTGTAGGAGAGAACACACTGGGACGTATCTTCAACGTGCTCGGTGAGCCCATCGATGAGCAGCCCGCTCCCACAGATGTGGAGTATATGCCCATCCATAGACCCGCTCCCAGCTTTGAGGAACAGGCGACATCTTCCGAGATGTTGGAGACCGGTATCAAGGTCGTAGATCTGCTCTGCCCGTATCAGAAAGGTGGAAAGATCGGTCTGTTCGGAGGTGCAGGAGTAGGAAAAACCGTGCTGATTCAGGAGTTGATCCATAACATCGCGACAGAGCATGGTGGATATTCCGTATTTACCGGAGTCGGCGAGCGTACCCGTGAGGGTAATGACCTGTACTACGAGATGAAGGAATCAGGCGTTATCGATAAGACGACGATGGTATTCGGTCAGATGAACGAGCCGCCGGGAGCACGTATGCGTGTCGGACTGACCGGACTGACAATGGCGGAGTATTTCCGTGATAAAGGTGGAAAGGATGTGCTGTTATTCATCGACAACATTTTCCGTTTCACACAGGCAGGATCAGAGGTATCTGCGCTGCTCGGACGTATGCCGTCAGCCGTAGGATATCAGCCTACCTTACAGACAGAGATGGGTGCTCTGCAGGAGCGTATTACATCTACAAAGAATGGTTCCATCACATCCGTACAGGCAGTCTATGTGCCTGCGGATGACCTGACAGACCCTGCGCCGGCAACGACCTTCGCGCACTTGGACGCAACGACCGTATTGGAGCGTTCCATCGCAGCGTTAGGTATCTATCCGGCAGTAGATCCGCTGGCATCTACCTCACGTATCCTCGATCCCCGTATCGTAGGAGAGGAGCATTTCAAGGTAGCCCGCGGTGTGCAGGAGATCTTACAGAAATATAAGGAATTACAGGATATCATCGCGATCCTCGGTATGGACGAGCTGTCAGAGGATGACAAGGTAGTCGTAAACCGTGCGAGAAAGATCCAGAGATACCTGTCACAGCCGTTCCATGTAGCGACACAGTTCACCGGAATGGAAGGAAAATATGTACCGATCGCTGAGACCATCCGTGGTTTCAAGGAGATTCTGGAAGGAAAGCATGACGATATTCCTGAGGGTCTGTTCCTGAATGCCGGCTCCATCGATGAAGTACGTGCCCGTATGAAATAGGGGGTAGCGTATGGCAGATGAAAGCAGAAATTTTCAGGTAGAGATTATCACGCCGGAACGCGTGTTTTACACGGGTGAAGCGACAATGATCGAGTTTACCACGGTAGAAGGTGATATCGGTGTGTACAAAAACCATATCCCGGTGACGACAGTCCTTGCGCCCGGTATCGTAACAATCACCGAGGAGGACGGACAGAAAAAGGCAGCGGTGCATTCCGGATTTGCACAGATTCTCGGAGATAAGGTGACACTGCTCGCAGAGATCGCCGAGTGGCCGGATGAGATCGACTGGGATCGTGCCGAGGCAGCCAAGCGGCGTGCCGAGGAGCGACTTGCAGCCAAGACAGAGGATCTGGATGTGGTCAGAGCAGAACTGGCACTGCGCAGGGCGCTGGTGCGTATCAGTCTGCGGTAAAACAAAATATCAGATATGTAAAAAGCTGTTCTCCGGCAGGAGGGCAGCTTTTTCTTGATTTATGGCAGGATTTCTGTATAATAGAAAATGATACAAAAACTATAAATAAATTGTATGAAGTTGTTTTGCGGTGATATATATGAACAAGGTTGTAAATTATGAATCAATATTTGAACGCTATGGTGGAATCATGCGTACCTGCGAACTTACAAGGGAAGGTATATCTTATCAGACACTACAGAAGCTGATAGAAGAGGGAACTGTAGAGAAAGTAAAGTATGGCTATTATCAGTGGCAGGACGAAAGGGCTTTTGCGGAGGTATCAGTTATAGCAGCACTCTTTCCTAAAGCGATTATCTGTGATTTATCTGCGGCGATGTATTATGGCTATATAGATCGGGTGCCCGGAGTTTGGCACATAGCGGTAGATAATAGATCTGCAAGAAATAAGTTCAAATTGGAGTTTCCTATTATAAAACCACATTTCATTGATGAGAGCAGATTAGATATTGGTTTAAGTGAGGGAACGATAGACGGAATAGAGGTAAGAATCTATGATAGAGAGCGTGTCATTTGTGATTGCCTGCGGCACGTTAAGAAAATGGATGGCGAGATGTATAATACAATCATTCAAAGATATATTAGAGACAAGGATAAGGACACTGCCAGGTTGATGATATATGCAGAGAAACTGGGTGTTGAAAAAAAAGCAAGGGGAGTATTGGGAGTATGGCTGTAAAAGAGATCAAGGATATGGGGGCTTCCGTGCTTTTCAGGTTAAAGAAACAGGCAAGGGACACTGGCATCAATTATCAGACCTGTTTACAGCTTTTTGCGCAGGAGGAGTTTCTTCGTAAACTGGAGATGTCTCAATATGCAGAGAATCTTATTTTGAAAGGAGGAATGTTTTTATATACCATTTCCAATTATGAGGGCAGACCAACTATGGATATAGATTTTATGCTCAAGAGGATGTCAAACGATTTAGCTGACATGGAAAAAGTTATAAAGGAGGTCTGTCAAGCAGATACACATAATGCGTTTATTACATTAGAGGTTTTGGGTACAAAAGAGATTACTTTGGAAAAGAAATATTCCGGTGTAAATATCAATCTAATGGCACGTATTAAAAATGTGAGAATTCCGTTTTCGATTGATATAGGAGTGGATGATGTGATAGTACCGGGCGCAGTGAAACGATCCGTAACAACCAGACTGGAGGGATTCAAGGAACCGAATATCTATACATACTCACTGGAAAGTACAATGGCAGAGAAATTTGATGCTATTTTAAAGAGAATGACTGCGACCAGTAGAATGAAAGATTTTTATGATATCTTTTATTGGTCACAGGTATTTGATTTTGAGGGCAGAGTGTTGCAGGAAGCTATTTTTGAAACATTGCAGCATAGAGGTACTTCTTATGAGAGAGATAGTTTAGAGAAAATAATAGCATTTGATCAAAATGAATTTCTTCAGAACTTATGGAATAATTATGATCCGGGTCCCGGACTTGAAAAGCCTGATTTTTCTGCTGTATTGATACAAATAGAGCGGTTTTTAGGTCCTGTATATGAAGCAATCTTACAGGAAAATGAGTTTTGGGGAATGTGGTCATCGAAAGAAAATATGTGGAAAAGATAAATCTGACGACCGCAGGCTATATAATCTTAATATTATCTCCAGTAACAGAGTGTCTAATACGTGAAATGTATCAGACAAGGAAAAATAATAATTCCATATCCCGTTTCAGGTTATGTCGAGTAGTATAGCGGAGCGGAATGGATTTGTAAACTGAAAAATTTGCGCACTTTTTGTAAATGGGTAAAAATGTTGCACACCAAAAAGTGCCGCAAAGCCAGAAAAATAGAGAGCCCCCACGTGTTGAACACAGTGTTCAATACATGGGGGGATTTTTTTGAAAAAATGTATGAAATCAGACTGGAATTTACAGATTCAGCCACGAGTGTTTTGTCTGGAACATGTCTCCGGCGGTGGGAGCAATAACCTCATTTTTTTCAATGAGGGTTGCAATTTTCTCTATGGAAGATGCGTTCAGCTCCGTGCTTCGATCCAACATCATCTGTTCCATTTTACTTCCACTGATTTCCACGATCAGATTCCCATAACGCTTGGTGTTTACGTTCATTTCAAGCAGGCTGGAGCTATCATTTTGATAGATGCTGACATATGCTGTTTTGGATTTTCCGGCATTGTCCGTGTAGGTGCACTGAAAATATGAAAACTCCCTGCCGTCCATGTATGTAGAATATCGGGCATCTGATATTTTCAATTTCTTATCATTTAAGAACAATTTTTGGGCAGCCAGATAACCGTAAGCAGCATATTCCTCCTGCGGAGTGTATTCTTTGACCGTAACTTTGCATGTTAACTGCTTTTTGTCAATGGTGGCTTTGATGATTGCTGTGCCTGCTTCGTTTGCTTTTACAACTCCCTTTTGATTGACACTGGCAACGATTTTGTTGGATGATTTCCATTTTACTTTTTGTTTTGTGCCGGTTACTTTTAACTTATATTCGTGGTAGCGGCAAAGAGTGATTGCTGTTTTGTTCAGTTTGATGCCAGCAGCCATTGCCTCTTTGGGGCAGAAGGAAAGGCACAAGAACAAAAATAATACGGAAAGTGTTACTTGTCTCAATACTTTTGTACATTTCATAGGATCAATCTCCTCCATATAATCAAGAAAACCCGAGAAATCTCGGGTTTTCCTGTATCAAACATATCGTTTGTGTTTGTTTCCTGTTGGATTAGTTACCTAAACCTGCAGTACGCTGCGGCTCAAGCCAATTCTTAACAAGCTGATTTTTGTAGGAGTTTCCAGCAGCATTGCTAGATACAAACGCGCTTCTATCAGCACCTACAGTAATCGTGATATTCTTTGAAACAGCTCCATTGTAATCTGCTGTTACAGTTAAGGTGAACTTATCGCCTAACTCAGCACCGGTAATGGATGCATTTTTGCTATCATTGCTGTTTACAGTGAAGTTGTTATCAGCATATCCGGAAGCGTTTTCTACAGCATTTGATACCTTGAATGTTAACTTGTCGGCGCTTTCTACACTATCAGTGATATCTACGTCGTACTGGTCAACTACCTTGAATCCCTTAGGACCATACTCAGTAAAGAATTTTTCTGCTTCGCTGCCAGGGAGATTATTTTTAGCATCACCATTAGTAACAGTTACATTGACATTCAATAATCCGGCAGAACCAGTTGAAATCGAACCAATCTTTGTGTCAGTAGGAAGATAGGTGTAAGCATCGCCAGCCTTGATAGTTGTAGCAGACGGCTTAGCATCAGAAATAGTCAAAGTCTTCTTTGCAACATCAAGCTTTGTATTAGTTCTGCTGTAGATAGTCGCTACAATCGTATCAGTGGTATCTTTTCTTGTACCATTTGAGCTGTTAGCATCGTACAGATCCTTATAAGCGAACTTATCAGCGTTAGTTGTTACTACAGTCAGCTTGTGACCATTTTCTGTCTTAGCACTCTCTGCAATCGTACCATCAGCATTTGTAGCGCTTCCTAATTTGCTACCCTGAATGGTGTAGTAGCTATGAGGAACTTCAACTGTTTCACCGTTGAATTTACCAACTACTTTGACAGTCTGGGTATGATCATTATCAATGGCACCCGCAGAAACAGCGTTATTGAATTCTGTACTCGTTAATGAGCTGCCATTGTAAATGAACAAGTTTGCAGAACCGGAAACATCTGTCGGTACAAACTGCTTCTTCAGGTCTTTGATCTCAAAGCTGCTTACCTTGTTGATGTTTACGATCTTGAAGCTCTTAGTCTTTGCTGTGCTCACTTCCTCAAGCTGAGAGTTCGCTACCTGTTTCTGCTTAACGATTGTGAACTTCACAGTCTGATTGTCTGTGCTTGCAGTTACAGCTCCTGAGCTGGTTACAAGTGTTTTACCTGTTGCTTTTCTGGTTAAAATGCCATTACTATCCATGATATTAGCAGTCTCATCATAGATAACATCAGAAAGCTTTTTAGTATTCAAAGTATCTGCAACGGTATCTGTAGTTAAGTAGTTAGCATTACCCTTGTACTCGACCTTAATACCGAAAGCATATTTATCAAAATCTGTGCCACCAATGATGTTGCCGGATGCTGCTGCTGCAAAGAAACCATTATCCTTTACATATCCACGGTTTGCATTCTCGAAACGATCATCTGAATCCGGTCTGCTAAATCCTTTGATCTCTCTTCCGTACTGATCTAAGAATGTGAAATCACTAAGCGTATACTTAATAGAACCACCCTCAACCAATACAGAGCTCATGTCGACATCTTTAATAGCGTCCGGTCTAGCCTTATCTGATACATAGATCATCAGATTGCTGGTATCTCCGCCTACAACTACAGAAGTAAGAGAGATCGGACGGTCAATGCCATCTGCAGAATCACTTCCCCATCTAGTCTTAGAGTCTGCATATTTCAGTTTAGCTGTTCCGTCATTCTGCTCCTCGAGGTATAAGACACCTTCTGATGAGTTCAGAGTCAGGTTGCTGAAATCTGTCTGGTTTGCTAATGTAGTGAAAGCGGTGATGTCCTTGCCATCCTGATCTAATGCAACGAAAGGAATCTCAACAGTCTCACCATCGGCAACAACGCCATCCGGAGCACTCATTGTGAAGCTCTTTAAGATCTGTGCATTGCCAACAACAAGCTTGCACTCGGTCTTCTTACCAGTCTTGTTTGCAATAGCGGTGATCGTTACTTCGCCACCCTTGTCAACATTCTGACCGGGAGTTACAAGTACAGCCTTGTAATCCGTACCATCGATATTAACGATTGTCTCGCCGTCTTTGATTTCCTTAACAACTAATACATTGTCAGAAACAAAAGTAACCTGTGTATCACCAGATGCTAAGTAGTCTTTTTCTACAGACATTGCGTTTCCATTCTGATCCTTAACAGTAAACAGCATGTAGTATGCACCTGTCTTGAAACCGGCAGGAAGGCTGGTTAACAGAGTATTTGTACCCTTCTTTGCGAATCCAACAACTTCTACAGTATCTAATGACTGCTTAGCGCCGATGGTCAGGGTCTTTGTTACAGAAACACCTGTTTTGCCATATACACCAGTTACATAAATCTGCTCGCCATAAGTAAATGCCTTCTGATCAGATCTGGTTAAGATCAGCTTTCCTTCGGTTCTCTTATCAGTAGGCTTAGCAGTAGATGTGCTCCACTCAATGCTTGTAGAGCTTCTTAATGACTCGCCATACTGGTCTAATACATCATAGTATACATAGCACTCGCCGCCTTCGATTGCTCCACCGGTAGTAGAGAATTTATGCGTACCTGTTAATGCTACATTGTTTAAGATTTCGATAGAAGCAACATACTGAGCTACAACCTCAGCAGAACCTGTTGTCTCTGTCTCGCCGTCTTTAGCGGTTACCGTATAGGTACCCTTTGTCATCTTTGCTACAGTTTTGATAACAACGGATGTCTTGTCATCTGACCATTTGGTAGATGCTGTTTCAACAGCGCTGTTGCCCTTCTTTACAGCGAAGGTGATAGCTGACGGGCTGCCAACTGCGTTAGCAAATGTTACAGTCAACTCATTTACCTTTGTAGCGGTAACAGAAGAAATAGAGATCGGCTGCTGTACTTCCGGCTGGGGCTTCTGAGTTGCCTCTTTGACCACTACTTTAGTGTTACCCAATCCACTTCCCCAAAATGGTTTTTGACCTATTTTTCGGCGTTTGCGTCGTCTGCCGCGTGCAGCTCCTCGAGCCGGTCGATGAGCATCTGCTGCTGGTCAGGAAAGAAGTGGGCGTAGACATCGAGCGTCGTGGAGACCGATTCGTGGCCGACGCGCTCTGCGATGTCGAGCGCCGAAAAGCCTGCGTTGATGAGCAGGGAAACATGCGAATGACGGATGTCGTGCGTGCGGATCCTGCGCACACCGCTGTCCTGACAGCCCTTGTTCAGCTTGAAAAAGAGGTAGTGGCGCGTGCGTTCAAACATCCGGTGATCCGGCGCGATGTGGCGCGTGTGCAGATAAACGTTGATCTCATTCAGCAGAAACTGCGGAATATCCACATCCCGGGTACTCTTTTTCGTCTTTGGCGTGGATATGATGTCTTTGCCGTCGATCTGTGTGTAGGATTTGGTGATATGGATCTGTTTGTGGGCAGCATCAATGTCCGCCGGAGTCAGCGCGAGCAGCTCACCCTGACGCATGCCTGTCCAGTAGAGGATCTCAAAGGCGGTAAATGCCTCCGGATCTTTGGAAAAATGGCTGATAAACCGCTCGTATTCCTCCAGTGTCCAGAAATTGAGCTTTTTCGTCTGGCTGCTCCCGATATGTCCGGCTTTGATGCACGGATTCGGGAAATCGTAGTAGCGCGATGCGTAATTCATGAACGCAGACAGCTGGAAATCGATGAGCTGCTGGTAAGTGTTGCTGTAGTTCTGACGCAGGATCACGGACTGCCATTTGCGGACATGCTGTGTCGTGATGTCGCGCATCCGCAGCGTGCCGAAAAACGGCAGGATCTTGTCAGAAAAAACATGCTGCTTAGACGAAAGGGAGGCGGGCTTGAGCCGCACCTCCATGTCGTGAAAATAGATCTGGTAAAATTCTGCAAAAGTGATGTCATCGGAGACCGGCGCCGGAATCACCGGGGCGTGCTCCTTGGGATTGAGTCTTGGCATGTGAACCTCCTTTTTACCGCCACTGGAATGTCCCGTCATGCATCTGTTCCAGCGCCTCCACAAGCATTGCCTGTCGGTTCGGGAACAGATGCGCGTACACGTTCATCGTGGTGGAAATATGTTTGTGGCCGACGCGCTCCGCGATCGCCGCAGCCGTGAAACCCTGATCGATCAGCAGTGACACGTGGGAATGCCGGATATCGTGAATGCGGATCTGCGGGACACCGCTGCGTTTGCAGCCGGCGCGCAGATGGTGTTTCAGGAAATCGATGGAGCGTGGGATGATCCGCTCATTTTTCTTAATGTCCTCTGCGCGGATATAGTCCATGACTTCGCGGTAGAGAAACTCCGGCATTGCTACGTTCCGGACACTGTTTTCCGTCTTTGGCGGGGAGATAATGTCGCGGTGGTCGTGGCGGACATAGGTTTTCGTGATCTTGAGCAGATGCTTTTTCTCATCGATGTCCGCCGGAGTCAGTGCGAGCAGCTCGCCGACGCGGATGCCGCACCAGTAGAGCAGTTCAAAGGAGAGAAATACCCGTGGCTGTCCGGAAAATTCCCGAATAAATGTCCGGTACTGTTCGAGCGTCCAGAACCGCATTGCGCTCGTCGTGCTCGAACCCATGTGGTCCGCCTTGTTGTACGGATTTTCGAAATCATAGTATTTTGCGGCATATTTAAACACCGCGAACAGATGCATGTCGATGGTTTTTAAGTAGGTCGGGCGGTAGCCCTGTTCAATGAGGGAGGTCTGCCAGGTGCGGATGAGCTGCGGCGAGATGGCGTTCATCGGAATGGACGCGAAGGTGGGAAGTATTTTGTCGCGGATCATAGCATCCTTGCGTGCAAGCGTGGTAGATTTCAGCCTGCCCTCCATGTCGGAGAGGTAGATGCGGTAAAAGTCAGCAAAAGAGATGTCCGGAGTCACAGTCTCCGGAAGGATCACAGACAGATCGGTTGTGAGAAAAATATTGTTTTCCATGCGAATTGCTCCTGTATCAGTTATCATTTGGCATTGCGGGGGAGCTGCCTGTGTGTTGAACAGTTCCCCCGTGTTCAATACACGCGAAGCCGCTGTGTGGGCTGGCTCCACGTGTTGAACAGACCAGAAACTAAAGATATGGATAGACTTAATAAAACAACAAACTGAAAAACACTCAAAAAAGTGTAGGAAAAACAAAAGAAAAATGATAGAATATTCATTAGTGGTATTTTACCGCAAACTTTAATAAGGTAAGGGGTTTAACTTGTGAGAGAGAGACTGGGGTTGCAAACGCTTACGAATGAAATACCGATCATAAGTTACCGGGGCATGATTGATCCGGTACTGGTATCAAAGACACACGGGGTAAGTGGAAAATTATCCATAGCGGCAGAACTTGAACGGTACGATACGGTAGGAAAAGACTGTGTGGCAGTCTGTGTCAACGATCTGGCTGCGATGGGTGCAAAACCATTATTTTTCTACGATACGATATCCTGCGCCAGACCAAAAAAGGACAAGATCGAGGATCTGGAAAACGGTGCAAAAGAGCTGTGCGAACAACTGAATGTCGCGTATGCGGGCAGCGAGATCATGGAGCTGCCGGACATTTTTCATTATGACCAGTATGATATGGTAGGATTTGCGGTCGGCATCATGGATCGCAGCGCGAGTCAGAGCATCCGTCCGGTAAAAAATGCGGATGTGATTATCGGACTTGCCTCGGATGGTTTACATAACAATGGATATGTGGCAGCGAAAAAGAAACTTTTTCTGACAAAAACCAGTATGGAAGTCTACTACGAAAATCTACAGAGTACGCTCGGAGAACTGCTCATGCAGCCGACCCGCTGCTATCAGCAGGCACTCGAGGCGATCCGGAAGGCAGATATTGCGCTCGGCGGATGTATACAGGTGGCACACGGAGGACTGGATGCAGCGCTGCACAAGCTGCTGCCAAAGAATCGGGGTGCGGTCATCAAGCAGCCGAAGCAGAATATACCGCCGCTCTATCAGGTATTGCATCAGGATGGAAACATGTCATTGGAACAGTTGCGGACGACCTGTAATATGGGTATCGGCATGCTGTTTATCGTCGCGGAAGAAGATGTGGCGCGGGTGATCGAGCTGGTCGAGGAGACCGGTGAACGGCCGCTGCCGATCGGACTGGTGGAGACCGGAAGTACGCAGATCCGTTATATATAACAAATGGTAAAAGCAGAGAGGACGTTACAAACTTATGAGTTCACAGGATAAACTGGAAAAAGTGCTGCGCGACATCCATGTGCTGATCTCACGCAGTGAGTCCTACAGTCAGGATCGGATCATTGTCAACAAACAGGAGATGTTTGGGCTGATCGACCGCCTCAATGCCAGTATTTATGAGATCATGGAGGAATATGAGCTCACGAAGCAGAGCAGGGATAAGGCAGAGCGGGAGCATAAAAAGCAGGGAGACAAGATCATCTGGGATGCGAGCCGCAAGGCGGAAGATATCTATGCGGCATCCGTTATGTACACGGATGAAGCATTGAATCATATACAGGCGATTATGGACGAGTCCACGGAGCAGATCCGCCAGGTACAAAACGAGATGCTGCGGGGGCTTGAGGAGAAAAAACAGATCGTGCGGACGAACCAGCTCGAATTGAAATCACAGCTACAGGATCTGCTCGATACAGAGAAATATCTGTCACTGATCGAGGAACGCAACAAGGAGATCGAGCGCGAAAAGGAAAAGCACGGCAGGCGCTTCGGACAGAAGGAAAAGAGCCAGTTCGCAGATGTAAAGACAGAGATCCGCATCAATAAGGAATATTTCAAAAATGCGGGCATTGAGCTGGAGGATGAGGAGGACGAACCGGCAGATATGCAGGCGGAGACCTCTGCGGCAGGCGAGGAAGGGCTTGCAGCCGGGGATGATCCGTTTCCGGTTAAGGAAGAACAGATCGACTTGTCCGGCGTGACATGGGATGTGGAAGGGCTGGATGAGCCCGCACCCGCAAAAGAAGCTCAGGCGGAGACAAATGACCGGCGCAAACGGCATTTTTTCAAGCATATATAAAACACATGGGAGGATGAATGATGAAATTATATGATGGTGGTGTCTATCTGGTAAACGAAAACGAGATCATCGCGGACACCGGTGAGGCAGCGGCGCTTTTACAGAGCAAGACAGGCAGCGCACCTGCAAAGGAGGAAGCAAAAAAGGGAACACTGGCTTACAACATCTTAAAGGAGCACAATACATCCGGAAATATGAATGAGCTGCAGATCAAGTTTGACAAGCTCACAAGCCACGATATTACATTTGTCGGCATTATCCAGACGGCGCGTGCGTCTGGACTGGAGCGTTTTCCGATCCCTTATGTACTGACGAACTGCCACAATTCTCTCTGTGCAGTCGGCGGAACGATCAACGAGGATGACCACATGTTTGGACTGAGCTGTGCGAAAAAGTACGGCGGCGTCTATGTACCGCCTCATCAGGCAGTTATCCACCAGTTTGCACGTGAGATGCTCGCAGGCGGCGGTAAAATGATTCTCGGATCAGATTCACATACCCGTTACGGAGCGCTCGGAACGATGGCGATGGGCGAGGGCGGACCGGAGCTTGTAAAGCAGCTCCTGTCACAGACCTATGATATCAAGATGCCCGGTGTCGTAGCCGTATACTTAACAGGCAGCTTAAAGCCCGGTGTCGGACCGCAGGACGTAGCGATCGCGATTATTGGGGAGGTATTTGATAAAGGATATGTAAAAAATAAAGTCATGGAGTTCGTAGGCCCCGGTGTGGCAAACCTGAGTGTCGATACACGAATCGGCATCGATGTCATGACGACAGAGACAACCTGTCTGTCATCGATCTGGAGCACCGATACAAAGGTTAAGGAATGGTACGATATCCACGGCAGAAGCGAGGACTATAAAGAGTTGCATCCTGCCGCTGTTACTTACTATGACGGCTGTATCGAGATCAATCTGGATGAGATTGAGCCGATGATCGCAATGCCGTTCCATCCGAGCAATGCATATACGATCCGTGAGCTGAACGAGAACCTGATGGATATTCTGGATGACTGCGAGAAGCGCGCACAGGTCAGCTTCAACGGTGCCGTAGACCTCAACCTCAAGGAAAAGGTACGAAACGGCAGACTGTATGTCGATCAGGGAATCATCGCAGGCTGTGCGGGCGGCGGATTCGAGAATATCTGTGATGCAGCGGATATCTTAAACGGTGCGAGCATCGGACCGGATGAGTTTACACTGAGCGTATATCCGGCAAGTATGCCGATCTATATGGAGCTCGTGAAAAACGGTGCAGCGGCGAAGATCATGGAGACAGGTGCGATTTTAAAGACCGCATTCTGCGGACCGTGCTTTGGCGCGGGAGATACACCGTCCAACAATGGTTTCTCGATCCGTCACTCTACGAGAAACTTCCCGAACCGCGAGGGTTCAAAGGTACAGAATGGACAGATCGCGTCCGTGGCACTGATGGATGCACGTTCCATCGCAGCGACCGCAGCGAACAAGGGTTATCTGACCGCGGCGACCGATTTCGATGTAAATTATACAAAACCGAAATATTTCTTTGACAAGACGATCTACGAGAACCGTGTCTATGACAGCAAGGGCGTGGCACATCCCGAGGAGCCGATCAAGCTCGGACCCAACATCAAGGACTGGCCGGAGATGTCGGCATTGACCGAGAATCTGCTGCTCAAGGTCGTATCAGAGATCCATGATCCTGTTACGACGACCGATGAGCTGATTCCTTCCGGAGAGACATCTTCTTACCGCTCCAACCCGCTTGGATTGGCAGAATTTACACTTTCCAGAAAAGATCCGGACTATGTACCGCGTGCAAAGGAAGTGCAGAAGGCAGAGAAAGCACGTATTGCAGGTGTGCATCCGTGTCAGGAGCTGCCGGAGTTAAAGGATGTCATGAGCGTGGTCAAGACGAAGTTCCCGAAGGCAAACCATACGAATTTCGGTATCGGAAGCACGATCTTTGCGGTGAAGCCCGGCGACGGTTCTGCGCGTGAGCAGGCGGCATCCTGCCAGAAGGTACTCGGCGGATGGGCAAATATTGCAAATGAGTATGCGACAAAACGTTACCGCTCGAACCTCATCAACTGGGGTATGTTGCCGTTTATCATTCCCGAGGGAGAGCTGCCGTTTGCGAACGGAGATTATATCTGGGTACCCGACATCCGTGCGGCAGTAGAGAACAAGGCAGATGTGATTACTGCTTATGCAGTAAAGGATGGCGAATTGAAGGAGTTCACAATGACACTCGGCGATCTGACGGATGATGAGCGTGAGATTATCTTAAAGGGATGTCTGATCAACTATAACCGTGTTTCGTAAAACCGGAGAAATCATTTGACTGGAAGGAGATTGGTCTATGGCAGACGACGATAAGCAGAAACAGCGCATCCAGCGCTCAGACTGGGATATCCGCCCCTATCTGGCGATCGGTGCACTGATCTTTCTCGTATTTTGCTGCTGTATCATCGTATTTGCGGTGATTTTCAAATATGCGGCGCTGAAAAAGGCATGTTCGGTGATGATAAGCGTATTGCAGCCGATTCTGATCGGAGCGGTACTCGGCTATCTGTTTAACCCGCTGATGAGGCGGATTGATGAGGGGCTATGCGGACTCATATTGCCGAAGGTAAATAAAAAGGATAGAGTGAAACGGACGATTCGCACGGTTTCCAGTATTTTGACATTGCTGATCTTTCTGGGGTTGTTTGGTCTGATTATTTACATGATCGTACCGGCACTCATTCAGAGTATTATGAATCTGGTCAATACGATGTCAACGAATGTGGAGAGCTTTATCGACTGGTACAACAACCTGCAATTTCCGGGCAAGCATGACGGAGACTGGGAGACTTATTTATTAAAGGCGACCGATTACCTTGAAAACTGGTTCCAGACCTCGATCCTGCCGAAGATGAACGGCTATGTGCAGACATTGACGATGAGTGCGATCAATATGGTTGTTGCGCTGAAAAACATCATTATCGGTCTGATCGTATCGGTTTATGTGCTGATTGAAAAAGAGCGCTTTGAGGGACAGGCGAAAAAGATCATTTTTGCGATCGTGCCGACCAAGCAGGCAAATATGCTCGTACATACAGCACACCGCGTCGATGAGATCTTTGGCGGCTTTATTATAGGAAAGATCATTGATTCGATCATCATCGGCATTATCTGTTTCATCGGATGCTGGATCTTAAGAATGCCGTATACACTGCTCGTCAGCGTGATCGTGGGTGTCACGAACGTGATCCCGTTCTTTGGACCGCTGATCGGAGCTGTGCCCTGTGTCATTATCGTTACGATCACAGATCCGATGCATGGCTTGTATCTGCTACTCTTTATCTTTGCGTTGCAGCAGGTAGACGGAAATATCATCGGACCGAAGATCCTCGGCGATTCGACCGGACTGTCATCGTTCTGGGTTATTTTTGCGATTATGGTCGGCAGCGGACTGTTCGGCTTTGTCGGTATGCTGTTCGGTGTTCCGGCATTTGCGGTGATCTACTACCTGATCCAGCAGTTGATCTCGTATCTGCTCAAGCGGCGGAATCTGCCTGTGGCTTCACTCGATTATACGCAGGTGACGCATATCGATCCGCAGACAAAGGAGCTGTGTACGAATGACTGGGTGCGCAATGAACCGTTCCATTTTGGAGGAAAACGAAAAAAAGCACCTGATCCGGAGGCAGAGGAAACATCTACCAAAAACGACGAAAATTAGTCAAAAAGGCAGCGCGAAGCTGCCTTTTTCTTTGCGTTTACTTTTTGACATGAGCGAATCCGTATGGTAAGATAAAAATAAGTATACCCATATATAGCATACGATTCATGGATAGTATCGGTTCAGGGTACTATATCATGTGCAAATAAGGTACGATTCTGTACGAGGTGAACATTTTGGATAAGTACGAATACAAGCTAAAGTTGGATGAAATAGAGACGCTTGCCGGACAGAAAAATTATGCGGCGGCAGCACAGATCGCAGACGGAATCAACTGGCGGAAGGTGCGCAATGTTAACTCTCTGATGCTGGTCGGGGAGGTCTATCAGCAAAACGGGCGCTACGAGGACAGCAAGGAGCTGTTTCTCATGGCATACGACCGGTCGCCGATCGGCAAAAAGATCATTTACCGGCTGGCGGAGATCGCGATAGAGGCAAAGCAGTTTGATGAGGCACAGGAATATTACGATGAATTTGTCGAGATTGCGCCGCATGATACGCTGAAATATATTCTGCGTTACCACCTGAGCCGCGCAAAGGGAGAGCCGATCACAGAGCAGATCGCGATTTTAAGCGAGTTAAAGGAGCAGGAATACACCGAAGAATGGGCATTTGAGCTGGCTTACCTGTATCATCAGGCAGGGATGACGGACAAGTGTATCGAGGCATGTGATGAGCTGATCCTGTGGTTCGGCGACGGTCCGTATGTGGAGAAGGCATTGGAGCTGAAGATGCTCTATCAGCCGCTCACCCACGATCAGGAGGAAAAATACAGACAATTCCGCAAAAAGAGAGATGGGATCATCGAGGTACGGCCAGATGAATATCTGGAATCCGGTGAGATCATCAACGATACGATCGATATTCCCGAAGTACAGGTGAATGCGGATCGCTACAATACGCAGAATTTACAGGAGGAATTGGCGCGCGGTATCCAGCAGATCATGGATGCCACGGAAAAAGAGACAGTCAACGATACGATGGATTCCATCAAAAAAATGGTAGAGGAAATCCCGTATCTACAGCCGTTACTGGCGGAGGAACGTCCGGAATCCCAGGTAGAGTTTCCAGTAGAGTATGAGACTGACGAGGAAATTGACGGTTCCCTGAATCTGAATTTTCAGGAGATCTTAGAGGAAGAATACGATGGTCAGATCTCGCTGTCGCTGCCGCAGCGCAGTGAGCAGGAGCCACAGGTGCGCGGTCAGATGACGATCGAGGATGTACTGGCAGAATGGGAAAAGACCAAGCGTGCCGCAGAAGCGGCGATGGAGGATGCACAGCAGCGGAAGCTCGAATCAGCAAAGGCGCGTGCGTTACAGGAGGCAGGCGATATTATGGATCGTCTGACGGCGGTGATCCCGCAGCTCGATGCCGGAGCAACGACAAAGGAGCTTGTTGAGCAGGCATATGAGGAGCAGACGCCCGAATCTGTGGAGCGCGCATCGCGTGCGCTGGCAGATGCCAATGAGCTGTTGCAGGAGCAGATCGACCGCTTGCAGGATGCGGATATGCCCACAGAGCCGGTTGCAGTGGAGGATGCAGTTATCCCCGCAGAGCCGGTCGTAGTGGAGGATGCTACTATCCCCGTAGAGTCGGAAATGGTCGAAACTACAGAGCCGGAGGAACCGGAAACCGTAGAACCGGAGCAGCCGCCCATACCGGAGGCAGAGCCGGTGGACGAGCTGACGAAATCGATTGATGATGCCCTTGCCGCAGAATTGGCGGCAGAGGGACTTGAAATGTATGAGGATGATGTGCTGACCGTACCCGCAGAGCCGGTGGCAGCGCAGGAGACGGAGATTCCTGTAGAGCCGGAACCGACGGAAACCGCAGAGCCGGAGCAGCCGCAGCAGTCGGTGGTCAGCCGGGAGCTCAGACATCCGGTGATGTCGAGTTCGGTGGCGGCATCATTCCCCGACCTGTCAAATATTTTGTCTACCAAGCCGTTTCATCAGGAGTCCGTACCAGAGCCGGACGGAGAGCCTGCGGAAACCGAGCCGGTTGACCGTTTTGGCAAGATGCTGTCCGACTGGGAGGCGATGAAGGACCCAACTACACCGCTGCCTGAGATCAATATGGATCTGTTCGGGGAGAGTGAAAAGAAGGAGCCGGAGCAGCCGTCGCAGTTTAACGGTATCCATAAATTTGACACGGAGATGGCAAAGCGTTTCTCCTATTTCACAAAAGTAGATGGCATGGAAACACAGATTTGCCGCGCACTGACCGGATGCGGGGCATATCTTGAAGGGATGAATCCTGGTGTGTACGGCAATCTCGTGATCGAGGGAGCGTCCGGCTGTGGAAAGACGATGCTGGCGACGAATCTGGTCAAGACATTGCAGCAAAAGACGCACAAGCCGGGCAAACAGATCGGCAAGATCAACGGAGATGCGCTCAATCACAAGAATATTCCGGAGCTGCTCGCAAAGATCAGCGGCGGCTGTCTGATTATCGAGCGTGTCGGCGATCTGACCAGAGAGACAGAGGGCAAGCTGTCCGTTTATCTGGAACAGCATCCGGGTGAGCTGCTCGTGATTTTGGAGGATTCCAAGGACGAGATCGCAAAGGCGCTCGGACGGCATGAGGGATTTGCACAGAAGTTCGCACAGCGGATCTCGATCCCGTATTTTACGAATGACGAGCTGGTGGAATTTGCCAAGACGTATGCGGCAGAGAACGGCTACGGTATTGATGCGATGGCAGTGCTGGCGCTGTATAAGCGCATCAGCAGCATCCAAAAGCTCGATCAGGCGACGACGCTCGTAGAGGTCAAGGAGATCGTGGATGAGGCGATCGATCACGTAGAGAGAGGCAGCCTGAAGAAGATGTTTGGAATCCTGACCTCCAAGCGCTACGATGAGAACAATTATGTGGTGCTTCGGGAGAAGGATTTTGAAGAATAATCAATGATATAACAAGGGGGCAATTCGATGGGGAATTTTACAGAGCTGGACATGTATCTGTTTGGACAGGCAACGCACTATGATATCTATAAGAAATTTGGTGCACATCTCATGACGATCAAACGGAAAAAAGGAGTCATGTTTGATCTGTGGGCACCGGGTGCGAAACGTGTGTGGGTCATCGGAACGTTCAATGAATGGGACGAGACAAAGCACGAGATGGAGCGGCTGGAGCCGACCGAGTGCGGCATCTATGAATTGTTTATTCCGGGAGCGGGTCTGGGAGATATGTACAAATACCGGATCGAGGGTGCTGACGGCGAGATCTATTACAAGGCAGATCCGTATGCAAATCAGGCAGAATTACGCCCCGGTACGGCATCTGTAGTGGCAGATATCGACCATTTTAAGTGGACAGATGCAGAGTGGATGGAGACACGTGCTGCAAAGAATGTGTATCATGAGCCGATGTCTATCTTAGAGGTGCATCCGGGTTCATGGATGCGTCACCCTGCACGCGAGGATGAGGGCTTTTATACATACCGCGAGCTGGCGAAATCTCTGATCAAGTATGTAAAGCAGATGGGTTACACGCATGTGGAGTTGATGGGTATTTCCGAGTATCCGTTTGACGGCTCGTGGGGCTATCAGGTGACCGGATATTATGCGCCGACCTCACGCTACGGATCGCCGGAGGATTTTGCCTATCTGATCGACCAGCTGCACAAGAACAAGATCGGTGTGATCCTCGACTGGGTGCCTGCGCATTTTCCGCGTGATGCACACGGACTGGCGAATTTTGACGGCACCTGCCTGTACGAATATGCAGATCCCCGCAAGGGCGAACATCCGGACTGGGGAACGAAGATTTTTGATTATGGCAAAAATGAGGTGAAAAACTTCCTGATCGGCAGTGCCCTCATGTGGATTGAGCATTATCATGTGGACGGTCTGCGCGTGGATGCGGTTGCATCAATGCTCTATCTCGACTACGGCAAAGGGGATGGTCAGTGGGTTGCCAATAAGTACGGCGACAACAAAAATCTCGAGGCAATCGAGTTTTTCAAGCATATCAATACGTTAATTACCGGACGAAACAAGGGATCAGTCATGATCGCGGAGGAGTCTACGTCGTGGCCGATGGTCACAGGCAAGGCAGAGGACGGCGGACTGAACTTCTCGCTGAAATGGAATATGGGCTGGATGCATGATTTCCTCGACTATATGAAGCTCGATCCGTATTTCCGCAAGGATAATCATTATAAAATGACGTTTGCGATGAGCTACAACGAGAGCGAGCGCTATATTCTCGTGCTCTCGCATGATGAGGTCGTACATCTCAAATGTTCGATGATCAATAAGATGCCGGGTGATGAGAATTCCAAATTTGCCAATCTTCGTCTTGCCTATACTTACTTTATGTTGCATCCGGGCAAAAAGCTACTGTTTATGGGACAGGATTTTGCACAGCTGCGCGAGTGGAGCGAGGACCGCGAGCTGGACTGGTATTTACTGGCTGAGAAACCGCATCAGCAGATCCATGATTACATGAAGGAGCTGCTGCATCTCTATAAGAAATATCCGGCAATGTATGAGCTCGATCACGAGTGGAATGGTTTCGAGTGGATCAACGCGGATGATAAGGAGCGCAGCATTTACAGCTTTATCCGCAAATCGTCAGATGGAAAGAAATGTCTGGTCTGCGTGCTGAACTTTACTCCGGTTGCGCGTCCCGATTACCGTGTGGGAGTGCCGCAGGCAGGCAATTACCGGCTGATTTTAAACTCCGATGAGGAGCGTTTCGGCGGTACGGGCGCAGAGCGTCCGAGACGCTTCACCGCGAAAAAGGGAGAATGGGACGGACAGCCGTATTCGGTTGGTTATCCGCTGGCTCCGTTTGGCGCAGTTGTGTTTGCATTTGATTATAAGTAATCAAAAAGGAATATGAATTAGAGTCACCTTTTTCGGTGGCTCTAATTTTTTTGCGGATTCTGTCCGAAATAGATGTTAGTCACAGAGTAGGAGGACGTCGATATGCAGGTCGAACAATTAGATGCAAAAGGAATATTCCGCAAAGCACAGGTGAGCGGCACACGCGAGGCGGAGCCGCGCCAGACAGAGGAAAAGGCGCGCGGCACAGCGCAGGGAATCGTTCGGGGTTCTGCGCCGGAGACGCAGACAGTCACCTATGGCAGACCGGAAATGGATCAGGGCAAGGCGGTCATCGAGGGGATCAAGATAGATGCGGCATCCAAGGATGCTGTGCAGCAGAAAAATGAGATGGTTGTCGGAGTCAACAAAACGACACCGAAACATGCGGATGAGATGGAAAATGACGGATTTTCGCTCCCCGATACCGATATTCATACGATCGTGACAGAGACGGATAAAATACAGGCACAGTTGGCAAAGGCGGGCAAGGACACGAGCTATTTTACGGGCACGCTGAGCGAGACACAGCTTGAGGAGATCGCAGGCTCGACGGCGCTGGCGGCACAGTATGCACAGGCGTTTGCACAGTCGCAGGATTTGCAGCCGCTCGATGAGGGCAGCATCAAATACATGCTGGACAACGAGCTGGAGCCGACGATCGGTAATCTGTACTATGCACAGTATAACGGCGGCAGGGAACAGGTACAGCAGCCGGATGAGACACTGGATGATGAGGCATTTACCGCACAGATTGAGCAGGTCGTGATCGCTGCCGGACTGACACCGACACCGGAGAACATCTATGCGGGGAAATGGCTGGCTGCAAATGATCTGGCGGTGACATCGGAGCATCTGAATACGTTGGTGGCATTGCAGGAGTTGCAGCTCCCGCCGCAGGAGGCGCAGGTCGTGACGGCGATGGCAGAGGCAGTTTCCGAGGGCAGAGAGCCGGCGGAGGCATATCTTGTCGAGGCGGCATCATGGCAGTCACAGGCGCAGGATGCCACAGAGGTGATCGATCAGGCAACAGACGAGGATCTCGCCTATGTGATCGGTCAGGGACAGGAGCTGACGATCGAAAATCTGCGTGAAGCACACCGCCTGAATGAAGCCGGTGTGACAAAGTCCGGAAATGCGCAGGGTGGCAGCATGTCAGATGGCGCACAGAATGGTGCGAACCGCAGCGGTCTGAATCTTATAGAAGCGCGCCGTATTTTAGAGGAAACGCGGCTTGTCATGACGACAGAAGCCAATTACGGACTGATCAAACGCGGCATGGAGATCGATACCAAGCCGTTAGAGCAGCTCGTAGAGGCTCTGCGGCAGCAGGAGCAGAGCTATTACAAGGAGCTGCTTCAGGCGGACGGAAGTATCGCCTCACAGGAGCAGATCACGACCTTTCAGCAGACGATTGAGATTGCACAGGAATTGCAGGGAATGCCTGCGTATGCGCTGGGCAGTGAGCTGTATCACGGAACGGTGGAGAGTCTGCATGAGGCAGGCAGTACACAGCAGGCAAAGCTGGCGGCAGCGGGCGAGGCTTATGAGACACTGATGACGGCACCGCGCAGCGATATGGGTGATTCGATCAAAAAAGCATTCCGTAATGTGGATGATATTTTGCAGGAGATCGGCATGGAGCCGACGGAGGCAAATGCCCGTGCGGTGCGCATTTTAGCCTATAATCAGATGGAGATCACACCGGATTCCGTTACGCAGATGAAGCTCGCCGACCGGCAGGTGCAGGAGGCATTTGACAGCTTAAAGCCCGCCGTTGTGCGTGAGATGATCCGCGATGGCATCAATCCGCTGCAGATGGATATCAGCGAGTTAAATGAACAGGCACGAACAATCCGCGCAGAGATTGGTGGAGCGGATGACTTGACCAAGTTTAGTGAGTATTTATGGAAGTTAGAGCATAACCACTCCATTTCGCAGGAGGAACGGGATTCCTATATCGGCATCTACCGTCTGATCCATCAGGTCGAGGTCGGTGATGGAGCGGCAGTCGGTGCACTTGTACAGCAAGGCGCACCGCTGACGATGGAAAATTTGTTGCGCGCGGTGCGCAGCGGCAAAAAAAGCGGTATGGAATACACGGTGGATGATGAGTTTGGCGGTGTGGACAAAAAGAGTAACGGAACGTCGATCACAGACCAGATTTTATCGGCATACCAGACCGAATGTTTTCGTGAGGTGCAGAAAATCGCGCAGGAGCCGGAGCAGTTTACAGATCTGTTGTCTGGGCGTAACTGGCAGGAAATGACACCGGAGGAGCTGCTCGAATATCTGGAGCAGACTAAGCCGCAGACAGATACCGGAGAGGCTGATATCAGGGAGGCAGATGAGGCGTTAAAACAGATGCAGGAGGCAGCCGCGTGCAGCACACAGGTCTATGAGATGCTGGAAACGTACAGTGTTCCGGTGACTGTGAACCATGTGCTTGCGATGCAGCAGATGCTTGCAAATCCGAATGATGCGCTGCGCCGTCTGTTTGGCATGACGGATGAGATTGACCGGATGGACGATCGGGATACGAAAGAGGAATTATTACAGGAGATCGCCAAGGCAAAGGAGGAGATTCTCCATAAAATCGGCGAACATACCCAGACACCGGAGGAGCTGGCAGATGCAATGCAGACACTGGCTGAGGTCGCAGAGCATTGTGGACAGACGATGTGGCATGAGGGTATGACCAGACTCGATGTCAGACAGTTCCAGATGATGACCGCACAGCTGCAGCTCGGTGCGCAGCTGGCAACAGAAGAACGCTACCAGATCCCGATTCTGACGAGTGACGGTGTGACGGGAGTCAATGTGCGGATCGTGCGTTCCAGTGAGAAAAAGGGTCGTGTCCGCGTCACAATGGACAGTGCGGCGTATGGCAGGGTAGCGGCTGAGCTACAGGCGACAGAGCGCGGCGTCAAGGGCTATTTTGCGTCCGATTCGCGGGCGGGTGCAGACCGGTTGCAGCGGGAGCTGCCGCGCATGGTACAGCTGCTGGCATCAGATGATACGGATGTGGATAACAGTGACATCCATGCGATCTACAGTGGACATCTGGATCTGGTGAAATTCGAGCTGGCAGAGACGCCGGATGCGGATGGACAGGATGCACAGACTTATGAGATCCAGACGAGCGAGTTGTATGGCATTGCGGAAAAAGTCGTTGTATTTTTGCAGGAAGGCATTACGAAAGAGGGCTGATCTTCCGATATAAGTTCTGTGACAGGAAATTTCTATCACAAAAGGATTGTATGAGTAATGAGCGGCGACACGGATGGTTGCCGATGGGATAAATCAAAGCAGGGAAGCGCACACAGAGAAAAGACAGAGGTGCAAACATGAAAGTAAACCAGAATATATCGGCTGTGATTGCCAACGCACAGCTTCACCGGACAGAGAATTCGCTGACAGCGTCTATCGAGAAGCTGTCTTCCGGATACAAGATCAACAAGGCGAAGGACAGCCCGGCAGGTATGGCGATCAGTAATAAAATGCGTGCGCAGATCAAGGCGCTGGATCAGTCGAGCAAGAATGCGGCAGACGGTGCGAGTGTTATGCAGACCGCAGACGGTGCGTTGAACGAGACACATGCGATGTTACAGCGTATGCGTGAGCTGGCGGTTCAGGCTGCAACCGATACGATGGGTACAGAGGACAGAGAGGCATGCCAGCAGGAGATTGTGGCGCTTCAGGAGGAGATCGACCGTATCGCGACAGATACAGAGTTCAACGGTAAGGCGCTGCTGGACGGTTCGCAGGATTTCCGTATTTTCCCCAGTGTCGGTGGAGAACTGGCAGGCACATATATCCGCAATTTCCAGACTTCCGACAATGTGTCGGCAGAAAATTATAAATTCGATGTGACGCAGCTTCCGGAGCAGGCAGAATTGCAGGGCTTACAGGTCACAGCCGGACAGGAAGGTGTCGTAGAGCTCAATGGCTGTTCTGTAGAGATTTTACAGACAGATACACAGGACGAGATCTATGAGAAGCTCAAGCAGCTCGGTGAACTTGCGGGTGTGACAGTTACAAAGGCTGCCGGAGGCACCGATACCTATGATCTGGTAACGGTTGATTACGGTAAAAGTGCCAAGATCGAGGGATCGGTATTCGGTACGCTGCTTACGACTGCAGAGGGAAAAGATGTTGAAATCACATTGATCCACGATACCGACCAGAAGCTGGATGCAAACGGACAGCCGATGGTTGATCCTGATACAAAACTGCCGATTACATATGGGGAAGGATTTTCCAACACAGCGACCTATCTGACGGATGGCACGAAAGTGACGATCCGCGATCTGAACGGTTTTGAGATGATCTTTGAGATCGATCCGGAGAAGGATACGCAGAATGTCATGAAGGATGCGATTCAGAATGGTGCAAACCATAAGGCTACGGTTGACCTTGAAATGACCGATATCGGCAGCATGACCTTACAGGTCGGAGCACATGAGAATCAGGTGATCGATCTGAGAATCCCTTCCGTGACATGTGAGGCGCTCTATATCGATGATCTGAACCTTGTCCGCAGAGGCGGTGCAGATAAGGCGATCTCCGCACTCGATGATGCGATTGCGCAGGTCAGCGAGGTGAGATCCCGTATCGGAGCATATCAGAACCGGCTGGACTATGCCGTGAGCAGTCTGGACGGAACTGTAGAAAATATGGAGTCTGCGATCTCACGTATCATGGATACGGATATGGCAGAGGAAATGTCCGTTTATTCCAATATGAATGTGCTCGATCAGGCGGGTATTTCCGTTCTGACACAGGCGAATGATATGCCGCAGCAGATTTTACAGCTCTTGCAGTAGTCTGAATGCGGGGGGATGATGGAATATGACTGATGAAAAGAAAAAAGAGTTTACGCGCAGGCTGACCCAGTGTAATGCGAGTGAAATGATCGTGATCCAGTATGAGATCTTTTTCACTTATCTGGATGATGCGCTGGACGCATACGAGCTGGGCGGCGAGCCGTACCGGATGGCGATCCGGCATGCGGATGCAGTGCTTGTACGGCTGCAGGATTCGCTGGATTTTAAATATGATCTGGCAAAACAGCTCTATCCGCTGTACACTTACAGCCGCAGGCAGATCGCACTGGCATTGGCGACACACAAGAAAAAGCCGATCTCAAATGCCAGAAATGTGATGCGCAAGCTGTACGATGCGTTTGCGCAGATCGCGGCGGAGGATACATCCGAGCCGGTCATGCACAACACGGAGACCGTGTATGCAGGATACACCTACGGAAAACATGCATTAAATGAATCTGCCTATGACGGCGGCAGCAATAGCCGTGGATTTTTAGTATAAAAGAGAGGGAAACCTCTCTTTTTTGCGTTGCCATGCATCCGAAGAAGCTGCCGGTGGCAGGTTCTGTAGGTTTCCGGTATTCTTATTTATATTCTTTTACGGAGTTCAGCAAAAACCGGTAGCGGAGCTGGGCGGAATTCAGCTGATAAATATAGGCATCGATCAGATCCGGATCTGTCACATTCGAAAAAGCGGAATAGACATGTTCCAGCTCCCGCTTTGTGCGTTCGAGATCGTCCAATAATACCGTGTAGTGAGGGTTATTTTCAGGTGTTGTTGCCGGTTGATGGAATAAGTGCAGCATAGGAAACCTCCTCGTGTGAGAGAACCATCCAGAATGATTCATCAAATTTTGCAGTACAGGTATCTCATATTTTATTGTAAGCAACAGATTGGGAGATTATGCAAATATAGGCATATTTTACAAAAATCAGAGTAAATTGGTACAAAGCAGACAGGGGGGCGCAGATGGATACAATGACCGGTATGCTGCTCATCGTAGCAGCCTGTGTGGCAGTGCTCTTTATCAGCATCATGCGCAGAAAAGCCGCATTTTTACTGCATTTTCTGGTTCGGGTGATCGTGGGGGCGTTTGCAATCATGGCGACCAACAGCGCGTTGGCATCGGTAGGGGTGAGTGTATTTGTAGGGCTGAATTTATGGAGCCTGCTCACGGTCGGAACCTTGGGAATCGGGGGTTTCGGGATGCTTTATGCAATTTTACTGTACATGAACCTGTAGTATTGCGAAAAAAATTTTTTTCGTGATACTACATGGACAGCGTCCGCATTCTCAACTATAATTTCACTACAATCTATCAGATCTTAATTCTGTAAATCAAAAGTTTCAGGTGCTATATTCACACGTTTTCACACAGTGATTCTTATATGGATCAGCGTTTTAGGAGTATTCGTTATAAAGGGAGGTGCTACAGATACAGACGAAACTGGCAATTTTAGATCGGGAGATCGGGGAAGGTCTCAGCACTTATCTGATGCTGCATGACTGTGGTTTGCAGCCGGTGTTATGCGACAGCCCGCAGGAGCTGTATCAGTCCGGAGCATTGGTTGGACTGGTAGGAGCTGCCTATCATGATATACTGCGGGACACGGAAGCTGCCGATGGCGGCATACAGCTTTTTTTGCTGGGGGAACAGGGAATATCACCCTACCAGCCGGCGGATGCGCTGATCCGTGAGCTTTACCGACAGTCATTGGAACGGCAGATCTGTCTGTCCGGTGCCGTTCGCACGCTGTATGCTCACAAAGAGCTGGTGGCGATCTGTTCGCCGCATGCGTATGACCAGCAGACCGCATTTGCAGTCGTCTACGGGCTGTTGCGCTCAGAGCAGATACGCACGTTATATCTGGACTTTACCTATTATAATGGCTTTTTTGACATCGAGGATCACAATGTGGGGGATCTGTTTTATGAGATGCACAAGCACACACAGCCGATTAGCAGTCTGCTTCCGGCATTTGTCAGGACAAGCAGCTCCTTAGATTATATCCCGCCGGTTCGCGTGCAGATGGATCTGGAAGATTTGACAGGAAAAGACTTTACACAACTGTTTGGGCAGTTGCTGCAGGAGAGTGAATATGGGTTGATCGTGGTAAATCTGCCATGCAGACCCAGCTTCCTTCGGGTGGTATATGATAGCTGCAGTTGTATGTATAGTCTCCAGCGGGAGGGGATTCTGTACGATCGTGCACAGACCCGCCTGTTGGAAGATCTCGGCTTGGAGAGCGGTCAGGCATCGCTGTCCAATCTGAAGGTCATTCCGATGCCGGCGATCAGCGGCAGTTTTTCACTGGATGCGTCCATGTATGAAGAATTGCTGTTTGGTGAGATGGCAGCATTTATAAGAAAGGAAATATTATGATGCAGGAATATACACAAACGGTTCAAAGGATCGTGTTAGAGCGCATGGATGTGTCACGCGAGTTGACGGACGGGGAATTGTGGGAGCTTATCGATGAAGCGATCACGGAGCACGCATCACCGTCGGCTTCCCTGCATATGCGGGAGACAGCCAGACAACAGGTGTTCCATGCGCTCAGAGGTCTGGATGTATTGCAGGAACTCGTGGAAGATCCGCAGATCACAGAGATCATGGTGAACGGCTGCGATCATATTTTTTATGAGAAAGCAGGCAGAATCTACCGCTGGGACAAGCAGTTTCCGTCCAAGGACAAGCTGGAGGATGTGATCCAGTCGATCGTGGCGGCGGGAAACCGTATGGTCAATGAGTCAATGCCGATTGTAGACACGAGGCTGCGGGACGGTTCGCGCGTCAATATCGTGCTGGAGCCGGTCGCGATCGATGGGTCGGTAATCACCATCCGGAAATTTCCGGCGCAGCCAATGCAGATGGAGGATCTGTTGCGGATCGGATCGCTGTCCGGTCAGATGGCAGAATGGCTGCGGACATTGGTCATTTCCGGCTACAACGTGTTTGTGTCCGGAGGTACAGGATCAGGAAAGACGACATTTTTAAACGCTCTGTCCGGTTATATCCCGTCCGATGAACGCGTCGTGACGATCGAGGATTCCGCGGAATTGCAGCTTCGCGGCATTGCGAATCTCGTGCGGCTGGAGACACGGGTGTCCAACCTGGAAAGCGTAGCGGAAATATCCATCCGCCAGTTGATCCGCACGGCGCTCCGTATGCGTCCCGACCGGATCATCGTCGGTGAATGCAGGGGCGCGGAGGCGCTGGACATGCTACAGGCGATGAATACCGGACATGACGGGTCACTTAGTACCGGACATGCCAATTCGTGTCAGGATATGCTCCGGCGGCTGGAAACGATGGTGCTCATGGGGATGGAGCTGCCGGTCAGTGCGATCCGTGCACAGATCGCCTCCGGCATCGATGTGCTCGTACATCTGGGGAGGCTGCGTGACCGGACGCGAAAGGTGCTTGACATTATGGAGCTTGACGGCATGGAGAACGGTGAGATCCGCCTAAATCCGCTCTATCATTTTGAGGAGACCGGAGAAAGTGAGGGCAGGATCGTCGGTGAATGGCGGCAGCAGCATCCGTTACTTCACACGGAAAAGCTGATCGCTGCCGGATGGGAGGGACAGCTTGCGTGATTACCGGAATTATCACTATTCACCGCGCGAGCGGCTGCGCTATTTTTTAGAAGCGGCTGTGTGGATCGCGCTGGTGAGCGATCTGTTCTATCATTCGTGGCTTGCCTTATGTCTTTTCATACCGTTTTATCCGGTTTATTTAAAAATTCGGGCAAAGCGGCTGCTGCAACAGCAAAAGCAGGAGCTCTGCCTACAGTTCAAAGAAACGATTCTCGCGGTCGCCGCCGCATTAAACGCCGGATATTCGGTAGAAAATGCATGGCGGGAGGCGCATGCGGAAATGGTGCGGATGTATGGAACGGACGCATCGATGGTACAGGAGCTGCAACATATACTGGCGCATCTGGCGCTGAATGTGCCGCTGGAGCAGTTGTTGGGAGATTTCGCGGAGCGCAGTGATATGGAGGATGTGAACAGCTTTTGTCAGGTATTTTTCTTTGCAAAGCGCAGCGGCGGCGATTTTATCGGGATTATCCGAAAGACGGCTGTCCACATCGGGGAAAAGATCGATCTGCAAAGGCAGCTACAGGCAGATCTGGCGGCGCGGCGGCTGGAAAGCCGCGTGATGAATTTGATGCCGATGGGGATTTTATTGTATCTGAAAGTGACTTCGCCCGGTTATTTTGATGTGTTGTATGGAAATGTAGCGGGCGTCTGTGTGATGAGCGTCTGTCTGGCGGTTTATCTGGCTGCATATGCCTTATCTGAGCGTATGATGGAACAAATCATGCAGATATAGTTCGCGTATTAGATTGAAAAGAGGGGAAAATATGTATTTATGTGCAGGAGTTACATTGATCGGTGTGATCTTCTATATCTGGTGTACCAGAAAGGGACGGCGGGAGACATGGGGAATCTATGCGCTGATTTTGGTCGTCAGCGGAGGTTTTGGATGTCTGACCGCGATCAATGGTCAGAGCAGGCAGGTGGAGGTATCCGAAGAGGGAGCTGAGGTCGGGATCGACCGACCGGAGCCCGGAGGCGATTCCCTGGAGCATGACTATGAGCTGCGTGTGGATGATTTACAGATCAAAGAACCGTATCAGGTTGTAGTGGAGAACCGCCATCTGACAAAACAGGAGCTGGAAACGCTGTTTGAGCAGGCGGTCACAGAACTGGAGCAGACGTTTTTAGGTGAAAATGAGTCTTTGGACTGCATTACGCATCCGGTCGGCTTTCCGGCGGCTGTGTTGGATGGCAGGGTCAATGTCGGTTGGACACTCGACCGTTATGACGCGGTCAATCTAAACGGGGAATTGCAGCGGGAGACGCTGACCGACCGCGGCGCGCTCGTGTGTGCGACGGCGGCACTGGAATACGAAGGGGCGGAGGCGGTACACCAGTTTTCGTTTATGGTCTATCCGCCGGAGCAGTCGGAGGCGGAGACATTCTATGATCTGCTCAGGCAGACGCTCGCGGAGGAAAATGCTTCTACGGATGCCGTATTCTGTCTGCCTGCGGATGTTGGCGGGCATAGGCTCGTGTGGAAAGCCGCACGGAATCGAACGCCTTATCAAATACTGGGGCTGGGTATCGTGGCGGTTATAGGGATTATGATCGGCAGGAAGGAGGATGCACGCAGGCAGGAGCAGCACCGCAGGGAGCTGCTTCTGGCGGAATATCCGCAGATGCTCGGACAGATGTCGTTGCTTATCGGAGCCGGAATGACGGTAGGCTATGCGTGGGAGCGGCTGGTGCACAGCTATGAGGAACGGGGGAAAGGGAGAGCCTTCGCCCGTGAACAGCCGGTCTATGAGGAGATGTGTACGACCTATCACCAGATCAGGGATGGAATCAGTGAGCGCGCCGCCTATGAGCAGTTTGGCGAGCGGTTGCAGCTATCGGTATACCGGCGGTTTTCTACATTGCTGGTGCAAAACCTGCGAAAAGGTACGGCTGGGCTTGGCAGCCTGCTCGAAAAAGAGATGCAGGAGGCATTGGATGCGCAGGAGAGTAATATCAAAAAGCGCGGTGAGGAGCTGCAAACCAAGCTATTGCTGCCGATGATGCTCATGCTGGGGCTGGTCGTGGTGATCATTATGATTCCCGCGCTGGCGAGCTTCCAGATATAAATAACTCATAACCGATGACAAAATAATTATGAAATAAAATGTTTAATTTTATGGCATACAGGAGGATTTGCATATGAAAAAATTAGATCTTTGGATCATCCGGTCCCGTATCCGTTTCGGGCAGGCGATGGATGTGCTGGGAAATGAAAAAGGGATCGGAACCGTTGAAATGATACTGATTCTGGTCGTTTTAATCGGACTCGTGCTGATTTTTAAAGAAAAGCTGAATGCACTGGTCGGAGATATTTTTAAGACGATCAGCAGCAAGAGTAAAAGTGTCTGAGCGGCGGATGCTGTCCGGCAGCATCACCGTATTTGCCAGCCTGTCACTGATGCTGGTTGCCTCGTTTTTGCTGGCGCTGCTTGAGAGTGCGCGCGTCAAAGGGCTGGAGGCGTATAGCGGGATGCATCGGGAAAATGCAGTGGAATCCGTTTTATCAGAGTACGACAGGGATTTGTTTGACCGTTTTGGCATATTTTTGCTGGATGGAGGATATGGAAGCGGCACTTTACAGTTTGCACAGATCGATGGGCGGCTGCTGGAGATCAGTCAGAAGAATTTGCGGCCGGATGTGAGAGGGCTATCACTCCATACGGCGCAGAACTTTTATCAGATGGATGTAGCGCAGGCACAGATGGAGCGGTATTTGCTGGCGACGGATGCTGACGGAGCACCGTTTCGGGCGATGGCGGCGGCATCTATGAAGGCGCGGTATCCGGCTGAGGCGTTACAGACGCTTTCGGAACAATTTCGGCGCTCTGAAACTGCGATGGATCAGGCAAAACAGAGCCAGTCGTTGATGAATGAGGCACAGCAGCAGATTGCGCAGGCAAAAAAGCAGGCGGCAGAAGCGGCGCAAAGCGGGGATACTGCGGATCAGCCGGATGCCGCTCCGGTCGAGCCGCCGGAAAATCCAATGGATGTAGTCAAAGAACTCAAAAAGACAGATCTTCTGACACTTGTTATGCCGGAGGGTGTGCGCGTATCCGAAAAGCAGATCGATGGCAGTACCACATTAGAGCATCGACAGCTCATACAGGGAAATGAACCGTGGAGCGGATCGGCGGACTGGTCTGAGCCGGTCTTATATCAGCAGTTTTTGCAGACACAGTTCCGTTGCTTTACATCTGAAACTGCGGGTAGCGGTGCGCTGGACTATGAATTGGAATATATTGCGGCGGGAAAGGATTCGGATCATGCCAATCTGAAAAGTGTCGTGCGGCGGGTGTTGTTACTGCGGGAGGGAGCCAATTTCCTCTATTTGCAGGCGGATGCCGCCAAACAGGCAGAGGCTTATGAGCTTGCTGCGGCGATCGCGGCAGCATTCGCGATCGCACCGGCGACACCGCTTCTTGCACAAGGCATTCTGGCGACATGGGCGTATGCGGAGAGTATTCTGGATGTGCGTGCGCTGTTGTCCGGCGGCAGAGTTCCGTGGATCAAGACGGCGGAGAGCTGGAGCAGTGATTTGTCGGGCATTGGCACACTGTTAGCCGGAAATGCGCAGGCAAAGACGACAGAGAGCGGCGATGACTATACCGGATATCTGCAAAAGCTTCTGTATTTCACATCCGCGCGTGCGTCCAACTACCGCGCAATGGATCTGATGGAGTGGTATCGGGCGGGCTGCGGGGAGGGACAGATCCGCATGGATGCCATGATCGTGACATTTCGCGCAGCGTTTTGTTATGAGGCGCAGCCGTTGTTTTCCGGACTGGTTACCTTGCAGCGGTTATCGGTAGATCGGCTGGAGTTTGCGGCATCTGCGACCGGCAGCTATTTCAAAAAGAATCAATGACATGGATGGGAAGATATGTATGATAAGGTACCTCTGATACCAGAGAAAAATAAAGGGCAACTCCTTGTAAAAGACCACAATAACCGATTTTCCAAATTCTCACAGATGATTTCATGCGCCGGAGACAGGCTCCGGTGGCATCAGATAATCGCTCTCTCCTCAAAGCAACAGAAAAACATTGGGTCAGGGGTATCTTATCATACATATCGGCGTACATGTCCTACGGACATTGTTCATGCAGATTGGCGCAGCGGCTCCATGACGCTTGAAATGGTCATTATTTTGCCGCTTGTCGCATCGTTCTTAGTATTTTTTCTGTTTTTGTTTCGCGTATTATGGGTACAGGAGAGTCTGGAGGAGGCACTTTTGTATGCCTCGCGTTCGTTGGCAGTCAGTTGTTACGACGAGGCAGAAAACGGTGCGCATTCACAGGTGGTACATTTGGCAAAGGCGCAGCTTTTATTGCACAGGGGGCTTGCGGACAGCGCGTGTCCGGTGCAGTTTATCCGCGGCGGGAAAAACGGTATTTCGCTTTTGTCATCCGATTGCAGCGGGGACGAGATTAGCTTATATGCCACGTATGAGATGCAGGTTCCGTGTCCGTTGATCGGAACGTACAGCTATCATCTGATGCAGTGCGCCCGCAGCAGAAAGTGGATTGGCAATCGTTCATTGGCGGACGATGCGGAGGATGATACATGGGTCTATATTACACCGGAGGGCAGGGCGTATCACCGCTCATTGTCCTGCAATTATCTGGATCTTTCGATCCGCGCGGTCAATCAAGGAGCACTCTTATCGCTGCGGAATGAGTCGGGAAAGCGGTATCAGCACTGTGAATCGTGCGAAGGCATCGGAGGCACGACCGTTTATATCACAGATTACGGCACGCGCTATCACACGCAGTTATCGTGCAGCGGACTAAAGCGAACGATCTATATGGTAAAGATTACACAGACAGGAGGCAGGCACGCATGTGGGAAATGTGGAGCCGGATCGCAGTCGTAGGGATGCTTGCGATCTGTGCGGCAGAGGATATAAGGAAAAAAGAGATTCACCTGAATCTCATATTGGCTTTTGGCATTGTAGGAGTCGTATTTCATATGCTCTGGCAGATGCAGACGATCGAAAATGTACTGTTTGGAATGGGCGTGGGAGGCGCATTGCTGTTGTTAAGTGTTCTGACGAGAGGAAAAATCGGCATCGGAGATGGCGTTCTGCTTGTTGTGACCGGCATCTATCTTGGTCTGGAGCAAAATCTGGAGCTGCTGATCTGTAGTCTGTTTATCTGCGCGGTCTATGCGTTGTGCCTGCTTGTGCTGCGCAAAAGGAGCAGAAAGGACACGGTTGCGTTTGTGCCGTTCGTACTCATATCTTATGTATGCATGCTGGCAGGTGTTCTATGAGGCGCGGGAGATCCCTGCATTTGCAGGCGAGCTATACGATTGAGGCGGCATTGCTGCTGCCGCTGTTTCTGGCGGTGCTGTCAGGTGGTATGCTGTTTGCGATTGATTGCTGTGAGGACGTAGCGGTGGCGGCATCTGACTGGAAGCAGCTTGACGAGATCGAGCCGGCTACATGGATCTGGCGGGCAGAGATGCTTGCACACGGAATGGAGGAAATCTTTGGAGATACAGTATCAGAGAAATCTGAAGAATAGCTATATGGTTGTGATTGAGTCGGAGCGGCCGCTGAATCCGGATGGGGAACTGGCAGAGCGTATGCTGCAGCGGCAGCAGATCTCCGGTCTGCTGACATGGGTCAGTATGGAGCACGGAAAGCATATGACCTTCTGGTATCAGATTACCGGAATGCAGAGCCTGACAGATCATTTGCAGCAGCATCCGATGGATCACAGATTATTGCAGGGGCTGCTTGCGACACTTTTGGAGCTACAGGAGGAATTACCCCGATATTATCTGAAACCGGCGCATCTGCTGCTGCGTGCGGAGCAGATCTTTATAGATGCCGGAGGCGGGCAGGTGCGATTGTGTTACGAGCCGATGTGGGAACAGGAGCCGGGTGAGTCACTGCGGGAGCTGTTGGAACAGTTACTGCCACATATCGATCACAGTGACAAGGCGGCGGTGGCTTTGGCATACGGTCTGTATGAGATCTGCCAACAGCCGAATGCGGATATCTGGCAGTATGTATGGGAGCAGGCGCAGCCGCATACAGAGGAGGAAACCGCTGCCTCGGAGGTATCTCATCCGTCAGAGCCGTCCGATGGACGGATCGCCGATGCTGCCACACCTATGCAGACCGTATCGCTGGCAGCGCCTGCCGGAAATACATCAACTGTGCCTGATCCGGTGGGATCATTGCCGGATCGGGTCGCGTCCGTGCGGATGCCCGGTGATCTATCCCGGCATGTAGCAGATTTCGCGCAGCACTGGAAAGAATTGTCCGAAAAATATAAAAAATTCAGAAAGAAGGACAAAATCAGCCAGCCGGAGGCGATCTACCTGTTTGAGCCGGAGGAGGAAACCGCAGCATGTGAACATCCGACAGTCTATCTGGGAGCCGGAACACATGCGGAGGGTAGATTGACCTATCAGGGTGGCGGCACACAGCCGAGTTTTGAAATCACAGGAGAATCTTTTTTGATTGGTGGAGCACACGGACAGGCGGACGGCAGGATCGAATCATCGGGTGTCAGCCGCAGCCATGCGCGGATCACGCGGGAGGAAGATGCCTATTACATTGAGGATCTGAATTCCAGAAACGGGACCTACCTGAACGGAGAATTGCTCTTATACAGGCAAAAACGCAGGTTAAAGTCCGGAGACCACCTGCGTTTCGCACAAGAAGAATATATATTTTATTGATCAGCCGGGAGTTCGCCCGGCTGTGTAGGAACGATTATTTTACAGTCACATTGACCTTTGCGGTTTTTGTGTTTGCTTTGATCGTAATAACTGCTTTTCCGGCTTTTTTACCGGTGATAACACCCTTTGCATTAACGGTAGCGACCTTCTTGTTTGAAGATGCGTAGGTCACCTTGACAGAAGGGCTGGAGATCGGAGAGAGCTTTACCGTCTTTCCGACTTTTACGGTAGCCTTTGCAGGAGCAGACAGGACTTTGTTATTCTTGATTGTAGCAATGTTTAAGTCTTTGGCGTCTTTTTCGGCTTTATTCGGTGCAACGAAGCAGTTGCCCTCGGGCTTTTCGTTGAAGTTACTGTTTATAAGGACCGTTCCGTCGGCTTTTGTGATCTTCAGGTCATCCAGATAGATCGCACTCTTTGCAGCGGAGATGTTGATGCCCTTTACAACGGTAAAGAATGCCAGTGCAACATTATCTGATGTAGTTGCAGTTGTCTCGGCATCGGTTGAATCGTAGTTTTTGGTCTGTGCCTCATAAGAGATCACATAGAAATCACCGGCTTTTTTCACGGTAGCATAGTCGATCGGCACATCTGTCTCTGTGGACTGATCCCATGCGGTCAATGTGTTGTCTGAATGATATTCCGCTACGGGAAGCTCCATACTGCCTGCCCACGGCCATTCTTCGTCTTTGACTACATTGAAGCTGAGACCGCTCATGATATTGACAGCGGATTCCTCTTTGATAAAAGTAGTCGGGATATAGAGCTTGTAGCTTACCGTGTAGCTTTCTGAAAAAGCAGACGGTTCACCGAGCCCCCAGAGTGAGCATTCGGAGTTCGACGTACTGCCCCAGTCTGCATCCCAGTTGTCATTGGTATAGTTGACGGGGATCTCAAGCATTTTGTTTGCGGATGCTGCGTTTGCGGGTACTGCCGAAGCAGCGAGTCCGAGTGCCAGAGCACCGGCACTAAACAGAGCAACCATTCGGTTCATACATGTTTTCATAGTATCTTCTCCTTTTTACTGTGTAATCTACATTTACAGACAGCTCTATCGCTATCTGTAAAGCCGACAGGTTACTGTTATTATAATATCAGAATATAGAGAGGGTCAAGTGGAAATATTGCAAAAATATTAAGAAAATTGCGCGATTCTGTCAACAATAAGCGGGCGCATTGACAGCCGCCGGATCTCGTGTTACTGTGTAGGCATGTATGAGACACAATATGAAGATCAGATAACACAGAAACACAATTTATATAGAAAGAAATGGCTCAATGTCAATGTACTTCTGATTGCGGTCAATATCGTGATATGGGTCATCCTGAGCGTGCAGGGAGACACGAGGAATGCCGTGTACATGCTGATGCATGGGGCGGTGTATCCGGATGTCGTATTGGACGGTGAATGGTACCGGCTGTTCAGTGCGATGTTTTTGCATTTTGGCGTGGAGCATCTGCTCAGCAATATGTTTATGCTGTATTTTCTCGGAGATATGCTATTGCGGGCGGTCAGTCAGTGGAAATATGCCGTGATTTATCTGTTGTCCGGAGTGGCGGGCAGCGTATTATCGCTCGTTGTCATGCTGTTAAGCGGGGATTACCGTGTATCGGCAGGCGCATCCGGCGCGATCTACGGTGTGATCGGAGCGCTGCTCTGGGTCGTATTGCGCAACGGCGGCAAATTCGAGTCCATCAGCATCCCGCGGATGTTATTTGCAGTCGTCCTCTACATCAGCTATGGATTTACCGTAGAGGGTGTGGATGCGTGGGCGCATCTGGGCGGTGCAATCGCTGGATTTGTGCTGTGTATGATACTTTACCGAAAAAGGAAAGCGAAAGACGTTGATTTGACAAGTGCGTGATCTGCGCATATAATATATGTTTAGATAGAGCGGCAAAGAGGCTGATCCCATGCGGAGACAGTCTCTTTTTATTTGATAGGAAATTCCTATCAAATAAAACGCTCCGCGAGGATCGCACTGCGGCGGATAAGAAGCATGTCGCAGAAGCGACCCGCCGCAGGCGGAGAATCCTGCGGGCAGGATTCTTTTTCAAGTTTTAAGGAGTGATGCATATGCCGTATATTTCATTTAAACAGGTGATGGATCTGCCGCAGATGAAGCAGGCGAAGATTCTGGGCGGATTGAGAGAAGATATGGACGTGATCCGGTGCGGGCATGTAATCGAATTGCCTGATATGGAGCCGTGGATCGACAGCGGTGAGTTGATCTTTATGACCGGAATCGGTTTGAAGAATCCGAAAAAAGATCTGAAACAGATTTTGGAGGCAATTCATAGCAAGAGTGCAGCGGGTCTGGTTCTGGAGATCGGACCTTATATTACGGTTGTTCCGGACGAGGTCATTCAATATGCGCAGGAGTTGGAAGTGCCTTTGATTGCGCTGCCTTTTGAGGCACGGGTGAACGAAATTATGACCGGAATCTATATGCTTTATTATCAGATGTCTGTTGATCATAATGCGATTGAAACAATTCTAAGGCGTATTTTGTATTATGAGTATGATGAGGATGCGATTATGAGCGCGATACATCTGGGCTATCGGACAGATGTGGTCTATCGTTCCATTATGATTCAGCAGGATCAGGCGGAGGTTTCGGGGGAGAAGCATTATTCGCTCACAGAGCTGCTTTATCATGTGACAAATTATATCCAAAAGGAGATTGCACCCGATTATAAGCACTTTATACTCATGGACGGTGACTGTCTGATTGTTATGCTGCCCATCGGGAGTGAGATCGATGTCGATCGGGATCGCTTGGGCGAATTGTTGCAGGGCTTGCAGGAAAAGATTGCGGAGCGCTATGAATCACCGACGATCAGCATAGGTGTAGGCTGCCGCTATAGCAGAATTGAAGAATTTAAAAAGAGTACGGAGCAGGCAAAACATGCCCTTGCGCTCATACATGCATGTGGAAAGGTAAATGAGGTACGATTTTACGAGAAAATGGGAATTTACCGGCTGCTGTTCCAGATCGGTTCGAAGGAAGAGCTGACATCGATTGTGCAGGATGAGCTGGGTGTCCTGCTTGCTTTTGACGAGAAAAACCATGCCAGTCTGGTAGAAACGTTGGAGGTGTATCTGGATAACGATAAAAATATCGGAATTTCTGCAAATCAGCTCTTTTTGCACAGAAATACATTAAAATACCGGATCAATAAGGCACAGTCTCTGTTGAATCTGGATCTGGAAAATGCCAATATCTGTTTTCAACTAAGACTTGCCTTTAAGATCCGTAAGTTTTTAAATGAAATTATGTAGGTGATCCGGCAAACGGAAATTTTTTCACAGCCATGTCATAGAGTATATCTACGGTTCCGTCAATGCCCAGAAAGTCCGAATTGATCACGATATCCCGGTTGTGGCGGTCTCCGCGGTTGGTGCCGGTCACATATTTATAATAATAATGCCGTTGCCGGTCAATTTCCGTGATCATGCGCTCGGCTGCATCATGATCCAGACCATAGCTGGATTGAATATGAAGATTACGAACCTGCATAGGGGCGTAGATGTAGACTGCCATATGGTATTTGAATTCCTTCAAAATGTAGTCTGCGCAGCGTCCCATAATGATGCAGGATTCGTCAGTTGCGATCTGGCGGATGATCTGTGCCTGCGCATCAATTAACTGGTTGGATGCCAGATACTGGCTGTTGTAGCCGAGCTTGGTAAAAATATTCTTCTCGCGTTGATAGATGGTTTTCTCCACATCGGCGGCATCCGGGACAGATACACCCATATCTTTTGCTGCCAATTCGAGTATTTCCCGGTCATAATAGCGGATATTCAGTTTCTCCGCCAGCCGCTGTCCGATTTCACAGCCGCTGCTTCCAAACTCTCGTCCAATGGTAATTACATAAGTCTGCATAAGATCAGCTCCCTTCTGAAAAATAGTGATGGATACATCATAAAACGGATTTATCTGCAAATATTTCTGGGGGTGTTATTTAACCACGCCTGAATATTGAGGTACATTTCATGCATCGCCCGGCTGCGGGATTCGACGCTTGCCCATGCCATATGTGGAGTGATGAGCAATTTCGGGGAATCCAGTACGGGTAATAGTGGGCAATCCGGGCTCATAGGTTCCTGAGTGAGGACATCCAGACCTGCACCCTGTATCCGGTCTTCTGTGATCGCGCGTGCAAGACCATCTTCCTGCACAAGACCACCGCGTGCGCTGTTGATAAAGAAAGCGCTGCGCTTCATACGGCAAAATTCATCGTATCCGAATAAGCCTGCCGTATACCCGTTCAACGGGGAATGAAGTGAGATGACATCACTCTCAGATAACAGCGTCTCAAAGTCAACCTGACGGTAGGCACAATCGTAGGAACGTCCCGACGGGGAATAGTAAATGATTTCGCAGCCGAGGGCAGCAGCGATCGTTGCTACCTTTTGGCCGATTTGTCCAAGCCCTACAATGCCCCATATTTTTCCGGACAGATCATGAAAAGGTACGGAAAAGGAGCGGTTTTGTGTATCATCGATATAAGAACCCTCTTTTACATAGCTGTTAAAAAATGATAGCTGCTCATACAGATACAAAAGCATCGTAATTGTGTGCTGCGCAACGGAATCTGTAGAATAGCCGCGTATATTTGCCACAGTAATACCATGTGTATTTGTATAAGAAAAATCTACAAAGTCTGTGCCGGTCGATGTCATAGTAATGAATTTCAGATGTTCGGCATCTTTCAGTGTTTCTTTATTTAAAGGAAACTGATCCACAATGACAACATCGGCATCTTTGATACGGGCGCGTGCCTCCTCTGGGGTATTGGTCTGATCGTATGCGATGACTTCTCCAAAGTCTTTCAGACATTCATAGGAAATATCTGCGCCAAGCCGAAGTCTTTCCAGTAAAACGATTTTCATAGGCGTTTCATCCTTTCTGGTGCGTTTCGCGTGTTCGTAAATTAAATTCATTATAATAATGGAAATCCAGTTGTCAATCGGAAAGCGGCAGGAAGATGATGCAAAAAAGCATTTTTGTCTGTTGCGAACAAAAATCGACATTTGATTTTGTCTGTCGTGAAAATTGACGAAAAAATGTGGGGATGATAAAGTGGTCACAACTTGAAAACGTAACGAGCAAAGGCGCCCAACACAAAGATGTGAGGTGTCTTTTTTTGTTACCAGTCTTACATACATGGGAGGAAACGATTATGAAAAACAGATTATTAGCTATTTTATTAACTTCAGCAATGGCAATCGGAATGCTCACCGGATGCGGCAGCAGTGATACACCGGCTGATGCAGCAGACAGTAATGCCGGGGATACAGCAGAGGCAGCCGATGAAACCGCAAGTGACACCGCGGATGATACCACAGAAGGCGGAGATCTTTTAGCGAAGTGTCAGGCATCTGGAAGTATTACCATCGGATTTGCAAACGAAGTACCTTATGCATATGAGGATGAAAACGGTGAGTTAAAGGGCGAAGCCGTAGATATTGCAAGGGAAGCACTTGCCAATATGGGTATTACAGATATTAAAGGAGAATTGGTAGAGTTTTCTTCCCTGATTCCCGGACTTCAGGCAGAGCGTTTTGACATGATTACCGCAGGTATGGCAGTCACAGCAGAGCGTGCAGAGGAAGTAGATTTTTGTAAGCCGGAAATCAATTACGGCGAAGCGGCACTGGTAGCTACAGGAAATCCGAAAAATATCAAGAGCTATGCAGATATTGCAGCAGACCCTTCCATTACGGTAGCCATTCCCGGTGGCGTGACAGAGTATGATTATCTGATTGGTTCCGGTGTCGCAGAATCACAGATTCAGATTGTGAATGACCTTTCGGCAGCAATTCAGACCCTGCAGACAGGCAGATGCGATGCGGTATGTGCATCCAATACATCACTCACCTCCGCGCTTGCTACTACAGATTCTGACGGCGTAGAGCTGGTAGGAGACTTTGAGCAGACAGTCATTAACGGAGTCAGCACTGTAATGTACGGTGCCAGCGCGGTACGCAAAGGGGAAAGTGCATTTGTGGAAGCATTTAATGCGGAATTACAGAAAATGGAGGATTCCGGAGAATTACAGAAGCTGCTGGAGGCGAACGGATTTAATGAGTATAATCTGCCGAACGGTATTACCGTAGAGGAGATTATTTCACAGTAATATTTCAGTAACAGATGCAGTGAATCAGCAAACAGGAGGGAGTCGGTAGATATGTCCATTGTCGAGGTAGGAACATTTTTGTTGAAAGGATTGGGAACAACGCTGGCAACGGTAGTGGCAGCTACACTGCTTGCATTGGTGATCGCCTTTCTGGTAGGTATTCTGAGAACTACCAGATGGAAAATATTAAATGCAATTCTGACCATATACGTGGAAGTATTCCGTGGATCTTCTGTTTTGGTTCAGTTGTTTTGGATCTTCTTTGTATTTCCGTTTTTTAATATCAAACTATCTGCCTATGTTGCGGCAGTGCTGGCAATCGGATTGAACTATGGAGCATATGGTTCGGAAGTCGTCAGAAGTGCGATACGTTCTGTGCCGAAAACCCAGCTGGAAGCGTGTGACGCATTGAATATAAATGGATTTTTGCGTATGCGGCGAGTCGTGCTGCCACAGGCAATCGTTGTGATGATGCCATCGTTCGGAAATTTACAGATAGAGCTGATCAAAGCGACTTCTTTGGTATCAATGGTCACATTGTCGGATCTAACTTATTATGCGACCGTTTTAAATAACCGGACGATGCAGACGACGACTATTTATCTGGCATTGCTGGTCATCTATTATCTGCTAACACGCCCGTTTGCGTTCGGCACAAAGAAGCTGGAAAAGAAATTATCGATCTGGAGGGCATAGCTATGAAAAAAATATGGAGTTGGGGTTTTGCGGCAGAAATTTTCCCAGATATTTTAAAATGCCTCCCTGTAACGGTTGGTTCTACGCTGGTAGCATTCGTAGTGGCAGCTCTGGTGGGGCTGGTACTGGCAGTACTGCTCCAGACAAAGATCAAATGGTTGCGAAAGATACTTCTCATTCTGGTAGATCTGATCCGCAGTACACCACTATTGGTACAGTTGTATGTGATCTATTATGTGCTGCCCAATTACGGTTTACTGCTCACGCCGTTTGTGACAGGTGTTATAGGACTTGGCATTCATTATAGTACCTATCTATCTGAGGTGTACCGATCTGGAATCGATGCAATTCCGAAAGGTCAATGGGAGGCAGCCGATTGTCTAGGGCTAACAAAATTGCAGACATGGGTAAAAATTGTGATTCCGGAAGCTATACCACCGATTCTTCCAGTCATAGGAAATTATCTCATTACCATGTTTAAGGAGACACCGATTCTGTCCGCAATATCGTTGATTGAGATATTACAGGAGGCAAAAATACTGGGCAGCAGATCCTTCCGGTACATAGAAGGCTTTACGATCGTCGGTGTGTTATTTATGGTGGTCAGTCTGGTGGCATCATTTATCGTTGTGCGGGTGACTACCGTTGTGACCAGAAAGTATTCTATGTAGAATCCGGTAAAACGGAAAGGGGTGGCATATGAGGCAGATAGAAAATCCAATCGTTATATATAAGCAGGTTACAAAAGCATACGGTGATCTGAACGTGTTAAAAAAGATTGATTTTAAGATCTATCCGGGTGAAAAGGTCGTATTGATCGGTAGCAGCGGTTCCGGAAAAACAACACTTATGCGTCTGTTAATGATGCTGGAGGAACCAACCGGAGGAGAGATTTATGTAGAGGGAGAGCGTATCTTCCCCGCAATCCATCATTCGGAAAAGAAAAAGGTGCATCAGATCAAAAATGATATCGGGATGGTGTTTCAGCAGTTCAATCTGTTTCCGCACATGACGATTCTGGAAAACATTATGGAGGCACCGGTGCATGTAAAAAAAGAGCCGAAAGCACAGGCACGGGCATATGCGCTGGAACTGTTGGAAAAAGTCGGTCTTTCGGACAAGGCAGATGCGTATCTGTCGCAGTTATCCGGCGGACAGACACAGCGGGTAGCGATCGCGCGGGCATTGGCGATGCGGCCGAAGATCTTATTATTTGATGAGCCGACATCGGCTTTGGACCCCGAACTGGTGGGAGAGGTCTTAAAGGTCATTAAAGAGATCGCGCAGGATGGCAGCACGACGATGCTGCTGGTGACACATGAGATGAAATTTGCAAGAGATGTCGCTGATCGCGTCTGCTTTTTTGACAAAGGTGTGATCGCCGAGCAGGGTTCTCCGCAGGAGATTTTTGAGAACCCGAAGACAGAACGTTTGAAACAATTTTTAAACAGATTTTTACATACAGGAAAGGATGAGGAATATGAAAACGCTTAATTTTACAGTGGAAGAGTATCGCGAACGAGTCAGAAAAACGAAAGAAAGCATGATGGAAAAGGGTATTGACTGTCTGATCGTGACAGACCCTGCGAATATGAACTATCTGACCGGATTTGACGGATGGTCATTCTATGTGCATCAGGGTGTGATCGTTTTGCTCGATCAGGAAAATCCGCTCTGGTACGGCAGGGGGCAGGATGGAAATGCAGCCAGACTCACGACTTATCTGGATGAGGCAGACATTTATCCCTATGCGGATGATTATGTCAATTCCACGGAAAAGCATCCATTTGAATTTGTTGCAGATATTTTAAAGAAGTATAAGCAGGATAAGAAATGCATAGCAACAGAGACAGATGCCTACTATTTTTCAGCAAAGGCACAGGCTGTGCTGGAAAAGAATCTGCCGGATGCGACATTTAAGGATGGCTACAATCTGGTGAACTGGGTCAAGATCATTAAAAGCCCGGCGGAGATTGCATACATGGAGAAAGCAGCGGTGATCGTGCAGCTGGCAATGCAGAAGGCATATGATGTGATTGATATCGGTGTACGTCAGTGCGATGCGGCAGCCGAAGTCACCAAGACCCTGATCAAAGGAACGGATGAGTTCGGTGGTGACTATGCATCGATTGTACCGTTGATGCCGAGTGGCGTGCGTACCTCTACCCCGCATTTATCATGGACAGATGAAACCTACAAGGATGGCGATACCGTTATTTTGGAGCTGGCAGGAAATTATCGCAGATATCACTGTCCGATGTCAAGAACGATGATACTTGGGAATGCCTCTGATAAAGTAAAATCACTCGGAGCTACCGTTTCAGAGGGATTGACGGCAGCACTGGAAGGGATCAGACCTGGCATGATGTGTGAGGAAGTAGAGCGGATCTGGGCAAAAACAATAGAAAAAAGTGGTTTTGTAAAGGATTCCCGTATCGGATATTCCATGGGCTTAAACTATCCGCCGGATTGGGGTGAGCATACAGCCAGTCTCAGACCCGGTGACCATACAGTTTTACAGCCCGGTATGACTTTCCATATGATTCCCGGCATCTGGCTGGATGATTGCGGAGTGGATACGAGTGAGGCATTTGTGGTGACAGAGGATGGAGCAAGGCCGTTCTGCCATTTCCGGCGTGAGCTGCTTGTAAAATAGACCCGGTTTCGTGTAAAGCACAGGCTTTAAAAATGGGTGGATAAGGAGGGTGGAGTTATGGCAGCAGATTTAAAAAAAGAAGTGGCGGCGTATCAGGAAGAACTGGTGCGCCTGCGCAGGCATTTTCATGAGCATCCCGAATTAGGTTATATGGAATATGACACCGCACGCTATATCGAAGAGTATATGAAAGAGATTCATGTTCCGGTGACTCATCTTAGAAAAACCGGTCTGAGTGCGTTGATTACCGGAGGAAAACCGGGGAAAACCGTGCTTTTGCGGGCGGATATGGATGCCTTGCCGATCAAGGAGCAGACCGGCCTCCCCTACGCATCCCAATATCCCGGAATTATGCATGCATGCGGGCATGACGGTCATATTGCGATTCAGTTATGTGTGGCAAAGTATCTGGCAGCGCATAAAGAAGAATTGTCTGGCAATGTAAAGCTGCTGTTTCAGCCAAATGAGGAGGAAGCTGGCGCGCTGGATATGATTCATGACGGCATTCTCGAACAGCCTCATGTAGATGCGGCATTTGCGCTGCACCTCTGGAGTCCGATCAAGAGCGGACGGATCGCCCTGAGTGCCGGACCGGTGCTGGGGACGACAGAAGAATTTGAGCTGGTTATTACCGGAAAGACAGGTCATACGGCGATGCCGCATGAGGCAAAGGATGCATTGTTTGGTGCCTGTCAGATCGTGAATGCGATGCAGGAGCTCATCAGCAGGGAATTCAATCCGCTCTGGCCGATTGCGGTCGTATTCGGAAAATTGGCAGCGGGCTCAGCCAGAAATATTATTTGCGGAGAGGTGAGTCTGGGTGGTACGATCCGTTTTCTGTTTCCGGATGAAAAAGAAATGAAACCCAAGGTTTTAGGGGCATTTGAGCGGATTGTAAAAGGGGTCTGTGATACCTATGAGCTGGACTATCAACTGGAATTCATACCCAGCAATCCGTCACTGATCAACGATGCGCATCTGATTGAGCTGGTTCGGGAAAATGCAAAAGCGGTATATGACAAGGAAGATTGTATTGATGATTTCAAGTCGCTTGCCGGAGAGGATTTTGCGGAGATCAGCCAGAGAGTGCCGTCCGTGATGAGCTTTGTGGGAATTAACAATCCTGTCACGAATAGTACCTATCCCCATCACCATGAAAAATTTACGATTGATGAACAGGCGCTATTGTGGGGCATGGAGTTACAGATCCGGAATGTATATCAGTATTTAAGCAGTGAATAGGAGTGCAGAAATGGATAAAAGAAGTATATTAAAACGCGATCTGTGGATGGCAAAAAAACGGATTGCTTCCTATATCAGTCATACTCCGTTTGTATATTCGCACCGCCTGTCGCGGCTCACGGGGGCAGAGGTCTATCTGAAATTTGAAAACATGCAGGAGATCGGGGCATTCAAGATCCGTGGGGCAGCAAATAAAATACTCAGTCTGACACCGGAGGAACAGGCGCGCGGAGTATCGACATTTTCTACCGGAAATCACGGAATGGCGGTCGCATGTATGGCACAGAAACTCGGTATGAATGCGATTGTGTGTATGTCCAGACATGTTCCTGAAGTAAAAGTGGAGATGATGAAGCGTTGGAATCCGATCATTCTGCAGGAGTGGGATAGTCAGGATGCAGCAGGCGAGTATTGCTATCAGATGGAAAAGGAGCGGGGGATCATCGTGATTCCGCCGTTTGATGATAAAGAGATCATTTGTGGACAGGCAACTATGGCGATTGAGATGCTGGAGGATCAGCCGTTATTGGACACAGTTCTCGTGCCGCTGTCCGGAGGTGGGCTAATCAGCGGCGTAGCGCTTGGTATGAAGCTGCTGTCGGATCAGGTAAAGGTTGTGGGTATCTCGATGGAGCGTTCTGCGGTTATGATCGAGAGTCTGAAGGCGGGACATCCCATTGAGCTGCCGGAGGAGCCGACGTTGGCAGATAGTCTGTTGGGAGGAATCGGTCTGGATAATCAGTATACCTTTGATATTGTGCGTGATTATGTGGATGAGACCGCACAGGTGTCGGAGACAGAGATTGCAGATGGAATGGCTTATATTATGGAGGAACATAAAATGATCGTGGAGGGAGCAAGTGCGGTAGGCGTCGCCTATGCGATGCGCCCCGGAATGATCGAACCGGGCAGCCATGTCGGGATTGTGGTGACTGGCAGAGGTGTTTCGATGGACACGGTCGAGAAGATTCTGGAAGAGAGGTATCGCGCATGAAAGAGATCATATTTACGGAACAGGCGACAAAGCCTACAGCGTGGTATTCGCAGGCGGTGAAAGTAGACCGTCAGGTATATCTGGCGGGTGTTTGCGGAGATGACAGGAATACCGGAGCCATCATGGGCGATGGAGATATACAGATAGAGACAACATATGCGTTGGAAAATCTGAAGGCTACGATTGAGGCTGCCGGTGGCAGGATGGAGGATATCGTAAAAGTCAGTGTATATGTAAAAGATTTGCAATACATGCAGGATTTTAATGTGGTCTACAAGACCTATTTTCCGGAAAATCCGCCGGCACGGATCGCCATGGAGATCTCAAATCTGGGTGGCGGAGCGAATCTGGAGCTGGATGCAATTGCAGTTTTAGCATAAAAAGGAGAGAATGCCTATGCTGGAAGTCAGACATTTAAAGAAAAATTACGGAGAACTGGAAGTCTTAAAGGATATTTCACTGACTGTGGATAAAGGCAGCGTGATCAGTGTGATCGGACCTTCTGGTTCTGGAAAAAGTACGATGCTGCGCTGTCTGAATCTGCTGGAACAGCCGGATGGAGGAGAAATTATTCTCGATGGAGAGAATATTATGAATCCTTCGACTGACCGCAGGGAAGTACATAAAAAGGTAGGAATGGTATTTCAGCGGTTTAACCTGTTTCCGGTCAAGACGGTGTTGGAAAACATTATGATGGCTCCTGTCTGTGTGAACAAGGTCAAAAAGCAGGAGGCACGGGAGCAGGGACTGGAGCTGCTGACAAAGGTAGGGCTTTACGACAAGGCAGACAAATATCCGAATACACTTTCCGGCGGACAGCAACAGCGCGTAGCGATCGCGCGCGCGTTGGCGATGAGACCAGAAGTATTATTGTTTGATGAACCGACTTCCGCGCTGGACCCGGAACTGGTCGGTGAAGTGCTTGGCATTATGAAAGATCTGGCACGTGAAGGTGCAACGATGGTCGTCGTGACACACGAGATGGAATTTGCCAGAGATGTAAGTAATTATGTGATTTTTATGGATCAGGGATATATCGTGGAGGAGGGAACTCCGGACGCGATTTTCCGGCATCCGCAAAAAGAGAGAACAAAGGAATTTTTATCCAGAATGATTTCATGACATAAACAGGAGGAACAAACATGTTAAGAGAAGAATTACCTAAAATTATTACAGAGACATTACCCGGACCGAAGGCACAGGAGGTCATTGACCGGAGACACAAATACACACCAAAGGCAATCGGATGTGTCTATCCGTGTGTGATCCGGCGCGGCGAAGGTGCTATGGTAGAAGATGTGGATGGCAACTATTTTCTCGACTGGGTCGGAGGAGTCGGCGTATTGAATATGGGTTACTCCAGACCCGAGGTAGTGGAGGCGGTAAAGGCGCAGGCAGACCGCTATTTCCATGCAATGTTTAACATCATAACACATGACGGGTATGTATCTCTGGCGCAGAAGATCTGTGAGATTGCACCGGTCAAGGGCACTGAGAAACAGGCATTTTTTACAAATTCAGGAGCAGAGGCGGATGAGAATGCGGTCAAAGTAGCAAAGGCGTATACGAAGCGGCCGAACATCATTGTATTCAGCGGAGCATTTCATGGCAGGACAGCGCTGACGATGGTAATGACCAGTAAAAAGGCATATGCAGTCGGTATGGGACCGTTTCCGGATGGCGTTTTCCGGGCACCGTATCCTTATCTGTATCGCAAGCCCGAAGGAATGACGGATGAGGAGGCAATCGCCTATTATATTAAGAAGCTGAATGATGTTTTTGAGGAGTGTTCTCCGGCAGAATATGTAGCTGCGATCGTGGTAGAACCGTTACAGGGCGAAGGTGGATTCGTACCCGCGCCGATTGAGTGGGTAAAGGCGGTAAGACAGATTTGTGATGAAAAGGGAATCATGCTCATTGTGGACGAGGTTCAGAGCGGATTTTGCAGAACCGGAAGAATGTTTGCGTCTACCTACTGGGCAGAGGCAGGATGCGCACCGGACATTCTGGCGACAGCAAAATCGATTGCGGACGGCATTCCGCTGAGCGCGATCTGTGCAAGAAAAGAGATCATGGATGCAGTGCCGGGTGGTGTGATCGGTGGTACATTTGGCGGAAATGCGCTTGCCTGTGCATCTGCGTTAAAGACGATTGAGATCATGGAAAAAGAGGATTTTGCTGCAAAATCAAGAAAAATCGGTGATCGTGTCAAGGAATTTTTCGGTCAGCTGCAGAAAGAATGTCCGGTTATCGGAGATGTACGCGGGCTGGGCGGAATGGTTGGTATTGAATTTGTCAAAGATCCGCAGACAAAGGAGCCGAATACAAAGCTGGTGACAGATCTGGTACAGTATTGTGCGAAACACGGTCTGCTGATCGAAAATGCCGGTACATATCTGAATGTTGTCCGTTTTCTGGCGCCATTAGTCATTACCGATGCACAGTTAGAGGCGGGTCTTGGCATTATGGCAGATGGAATCCGTGAATTGATGTAATCTATATGCAAGAAAAAGAAAAGGAGTGTCGCAGGATGACAAAACAGTTTCGCATTGTGCCCGAAATCTACTTATTTAATAACTGTCAGGAGTTTGCAGACGCATTTTCTATCGGAGAGCGGGATCTGATTCTGACAAATCCGACCTATTATCATGGGTATATGGATCGGTTCTGTGGTGAGGCAAACGTATTTTTTCTAAAAAATTATGGAACCGGTGAACCGACAGATGTTATGGTCGAAGCCTTATATGAGGATGTCAGACAGGTAACATACGACCGTGTGATTGCGATTGGCGGAGGAAGTATTATTGATGTGGCAAAGCTGCTGGTGCAGGAGACGGTCGTTCCGCTTGAAAAGCTGTTTGACAAGGAGATACCGACAAAAAAAGTGAAAAAGCTGGTTGTTGTGCCTACGACATGCGGAACGGGCAGCGAGGTGACAAGTGTTTCCGTGATCGATATGACCGGAAAGGGCACCAAGCTGGGTTTGCAGACCGATGAAGAATATGCGGATGCGGCTGTTTTGATTCCGGAGCTGACAGCGCATATTCCGTTCCGTTTTTTTGCCGCCAGTTCGATCGATGCGCTGGTTCATGCGGTAGAGTCCTATCTCTCGCCAAAGGCGACCGCATTTTCTGAGATGTTTTCGATCAAAGCGATAGAGACGATTCTGGCAGGATATTGTGAGATTGCGGCAGCGGCTGACAAGGAGCAGAAAAAGCAGGCATTGATCGGTGAATTTTTACTTGCCAGCACGTATGCCGGTATTGCGTTCGGAAATGCCGGCTGCGCGGCGGTTCATGCGATGAGCCTGCCGTTCTCCGGAGCACATCATGTGCCGCACGGAGAGGCAAATTATGCATTGTTTACCGGTGTGCTTAAAGCCTATTACCGGTTATGTCCGGATGGAAAAATACAGAAATTGAATGAATTATTATCTCATTCGCTTAAATGTTCGCAGATGCAGGTGTATGATGGGCTGGATGAGCTGCTGGGGCAGATTCTGGTGAAACGGCCACTGCATGAATACGGTGTAGAAAAAGAAGAACTAAAGCGTTATACACAGACGGTTCTGACAAAGCAAGGGAGGCTGACTGCCAACAACTATACAACACTCGACGAAACAGAAATTCTCCATATATACGAACAACTCTTCTAAAAAAATACCATTGAGTTTTCCCGTTGAATTGTCTATACTAAAAGAGATTAGAATCAAACGTATGCAGACAGATAACGAGAATACAATCAAAGGATAAGAAGATGAAGGTAAATATTTATTACGGCGGCAGAGGCGTTCTCGACGATCCGACAATCTATGTATTAAATAAGATGGAAGAGGTGCTGGCAGAGCTGCGCGTGAGTGTGACACGGTATAATATCTATGAGCATAAGAGCAGTATCAGTACACTTCCGCAGACGCTCCGCGATGCGGACGGCATTATTCTGGCGACAACGGTCGAGTGGCTCGGCATCGGCGGCTATATGCAGCAGTTTCTCGATGCCTGCTGGCTGTACGGCGACAAGGAAAAGATCGCACAGACGTATATGCAGCCGATCGTCATGTCTACGACTTATGGCGAGCGGGAGGCGGAACTGAGTCTGATGAACGCTTGGGCGACACTGGGCGGACTGCCCTGTAACGGTCTGTGCGGCTATGTAGAGGATCTCGTGAGCTTTCAGATGAACAAAGATTATTCCCTGATCATCGAGAAAAAGGCGGAGAATCTCTATCGGACGATCTCTCAGAAAATGAAGAGCCTGCCGACGAGTAATCAGGCGGTGACACAGTCCGTACAGCGGACACCGCAGATGGAGCTCACCCCGCAGGAGAGCGAGCAGCTCTCGCAGTACGCATCGGATGACAGCTATGTCAAACAGCAAAAGCAGGACATTGAGCAGTTGGCAGAGCGTTTCCGCGGTATGATGAAGCAGACGACGCAGGATGATGATCTCGCGTATGTGATTGATTTTGAATCGCATTTTTCCGGCAGACCGGAGGTAGAAGTCAACTATCTGGTTATTATAGAAGGAAAAAAGAAACCGCTGTGCATCCAGATCCACAACGGAGAGCTGGTGTGTCATTATGGACAGCAGGAGCATACGGATGTTTACGTGAAGCTCACGCCGGAGGTATTAGAGTCGATTATTGCCGGACGTATGACGTTCCAGCGGGCATTTATGACAGGAGAAATGACTGCGAAGGGCAACTTTAAGACGCTCAGACAGCTCGATGAATTGTTCACGTTTGGCGCGTGAGCGGTAACGGCTGAAACTACTCGCAAAAATATATCAAAAGGAGAACGAACATGAGAGACGAGAATTGTATTTTTTGTAAGATTATGGCAGGCGAGATCCCTTCTCGCACATTATTTGAGGATGATGACTTTAAGGTAATCATGGATGTGGGACCGGCTGCAAAGGGACATTCACTGATCGTTCCGAAACAGCATTATGCAGACATCTATGAGCTGCCGAGTGAGCTTGCGGGAGAGGCGATGAAGCTGGCAAAGCGCATGGCAACACATATGACGACTGTATTGAACTGTGATGGCTTCAACATCATGCAGAACAACGGAGAAGTCGCAGGTCAGACCGTATTCCACTATCACCTCCATCTGGTTCCCCGCTACAAGGATGCGGCACCGATCCTCACATGGACACAGAATCATTTCAGCGATGAGGAGATGGATGAGCTGGCAGAGAAGCTGTCTGTAAAATAGATATAGGACATAAAAATAGAGCTGATATCCGGTCAGGGCGACGCGGGTGTTCAGCTCTTTTTCGTGCGACAGGAAATTTCAATGCATTTCCCTATTGCACAAATTTACTGTCTATTTTGCAACCTTTTCCAGCAGTTCCACGATCATATCAATCGAATCAAGCGAACGGCTCTCTTTCATCGCGCGGATGTAGCGGTCGCGGTTTTTGTACAGTTCCTCCACAGCCTCAATCAAAGATTTTTCGGTGAGATTTTCCTCCAGCAGAACTTTGGAGAAGCCCTGTTTTTCAAAGGATGAGGCATTTAAAATCTGGTCGCCGCGGCTGGCTGCTGCCGAGAGCGGAATGAGCAGATTCGGTTTGTGCAACGCCTGTAATTCGCAGATCGAGTTGGCTCCGGCGCGGGATACAACAATGTCGCTCATCGCGAAAATATCGTTTAATTCCCTGCCGATATACTCAAACTGGCGATAGCCCTTGGTCGGTGCGAGTGAGGGTTCCAGATTGCCCTTTCCACACATATGGGCGACCTGAAAGTGCTCAAGCAGCGTCGGAAGTGCTTCGCGGACAACGCGGTTGATGATGACAGAGCCGCTGCTGCCGCCGATGATAAAGAGTACGGGACGGCTCTCGTCAAATCCGCACAGTTCGCGGGCAGCGGATGCGTCACCGCGCAGCAGCTCGCGGCGGATCGGAGAACCGGTCAGAACCGCTTTGTCGGCAGGCAGATATTTCATCGTCTCCGGGAAATTGCAGCATACCTTTGTCGCACACGGGATCGCGATCTTATTTGCCAGACCCGGTGTGATGTCGGATTCGTGGATGATCGCGGGTACATGGCAGAATTTTGCCGCAAGCACGACCGGAACCGATACAAAGCCTCCCTTTGAGAAAACGACATTGGGTTTCAGTTTATGTATCAGATGGATCGCCTGACCCAGTCCCTTGACCACTTTAAACGGATCGGAAAAATTCTTCGGATCAAAGTAGCGGCGCAACTTGCCGGAGGAAATTCCGTAATACGGAATGCCCTGTGCCTCGATCAATTCCTTTTCCATACCCTGATAAGAACCAATATAAGAAATGTCAAAACCTGCTTCCTTCAGATGCGGGAGCAGCGCGATATTCGGTGTCACATGACCGGCAGTACCACCGCCGGTGAGCAGTATTCTCTTCATATAAAAACAAAGTCCTCCTTTGTTGGTAATAGTTATGCATCTACCACCTATCATATACATCACTTCTGAAAAGTCAAGCGCGAACTCGCACGGGCGGGGCGGGTTTTGTGGCTGCCATGCGCGAATCGTGTCGAAACATGCGATGAAAAAAGCTGGAAAAGCGCGCATCGCCGCGCTATCATTATTGATAGATCATAGATCAAAACAGACTGTATTTGTAAGGGAGGAATCATCATGGGAACACAGATCGCACTTTTTTTTGATACGCAGACGGACAAGCTGATATTGGCAGCTATGCTGATATTGATCATCGTGTGTATTTGTCAGGCAGTCAGGATGGGGCGCACGAACCGGCAGCTCAAATATCTTACCGACCGTCTGACCGGTTATCTGAAAGCAGTTTTAGAGGACGGGGAGGAAGAGGAAGAAACCGCGCCGGAGGCGGAGTTTATCTCACGGCAGGAGCAGAATATGCGGGACGCATTGGAACTGCAAAAGCAGCAGAAAAAGCTGCGGGATGCGCAGGTTTTTGATGCGGTATTATCGGAGATGTATCCGTAGATTTGACAAATCCAAAATCCTCTGCTATAATGCGCTTGTAACAAAATTGTAACATTCTTAATATTTGTGAATAAAATACGAATAAAAACGTTACAATATGTGTAAACTAGTGTAAGAAATTAGAAATACTACCAAAATTTTCCTGTGCACACAGCACGCAGATATCGCGGAGGTAATTTTTATGAATCTTAATAAAAAACTGACACAGGGCATCGCAATGATGATCCTCGCAGCCGTATTAGTATGCGGCGCGGCATTTACAGCAGATGATCAGACCGGAGCACCGGCAGATGTAGCAGTAGCCAGAAACGGAAAGGCAGGTATCGTTGCCAGCCTCGAGCAGACAGAGAATGATGTACTGGACCAGGCGCTGCTTGCAGATGTGGCAGTAGAAAAGACCGAGACACAGACAGTTACCGTTGCTTCCAAGAGCGAGGCAGCAGCCGGACAGGCAGCAAAGGAGGCTGCACAGGAGGCTGAGGAGGAGACTGAAAAGCTGTCCAAGACCGAGCAGGAGTGGCAGGATAAGGTTATGGCAGATGTAGAGGATTTTCTTTGCATCCGTGTAAAGGGTGATGCAGATGCCGAGGTAGTAGGCAAGCTGTATCCCACATCCGTAGCAACCGTTGTCAAGCAGGGCAAAAACTGGACGAAGATTACATCCGGTGATGTAAAGGGCTATGTGAAAACAGAGTATCTGCTGTTTGGTTCCGATGCATATGCCAATGCAAAAAAGGTATGTAAAAAATATGCACATGTGCAGACAGACGGTTTGCGCATCAGAAGCAAAGCAAACGAGAATGCACAGGTAATTTCGGTAGCAGATAAAAAAGACCGCCTGTTACTGAACAAGAAGGCAGACAAAAAGAACGGCTGGGTAGCAGTTACGGTAAAGGCAGGAAACGGCTATGTGTCCGCAGACTATGTCAAAGTAAAATTAGGAACAACGGATGCTGTATCGATTGCAGAAGAGATCGCAGCACAGAAGGCAAAAGAGGCAGCAGAGAGAGCGGCAGCGGTCACGGCAGCAGCTTCTGCACCCGCAGCGACACAGCATGCAGCGACCAGCGCATCCGTAGACGATACAACGCTTCTGGCAGCGATCATCCAGTGTGAGGCTGGCAGCGAGTGCTACGAAGGAAAGGTAGCAGTCGGAGCGGTTGTACTGAACCGTGTGCGCAGCGGCAGCTATGCAAACTCTATCTCAGGCGTGATCTACCAGAGCGGTCAGTTCGGACCGGCAAGCAACGGTTCACTCGCCAGAGTATTAGCCAGCGGTAATATTTCAAGCTCCTGTAGACAGGCAGCAGCAGATGCGCTCGCGGGTGCAGACCCGACCGGCGGCAAGCTCAGCTTCCACCGTGCGAACGGCAGAGACGGCGTCGTAATCGGAAATCATGTATTTTTCTAAATAGATTTCGCAGACTAAAAAAGATATAGAAAACGAGAAAATAAGAAAAACAACGGCAAGCGGTTGTTTTTCTTATTTTTGTTTGCTATAATGCGTGTAGACATTTTTAATTTTTTAGGAGGTATTTTATGGGACCTATTATAGCGATTGTTATTTTATTGGTACTTGTATTACTGATCGTTGTTTCCTGCATAAAGATCGTACCGCAGGCGCATGCAGTAGTTGTAGAGCGTCTGGGTGGCTATCTGGATACATGGAGTGTCGGACTGCATTTCAAGGTGCCGTTCATTGACCGCATTGCAAAGCGTGTGAACTTAAAGGAACAGGTTGTAGATTTCCCGCCCCAGCCGGTAATCACAAAGGATAACGTAACGATGCAGATCGATACGGTCGTTTATTTCCAGATTACAGATCCGAAGCTGTTTGCATACGGCGTGGAGAACCCGATCATGGCGATCGAGAACCTGACAGCTACGACACTGCGTAACATCATCGGTGATCTGGAGCTGGATGAGACACTGACATCCCGCGAGACGATCAACACAAAGATGCGCGCGTCTTTGGACGTAGCGACAGATCCCTGGGGAATCAAGGTCAACCGTGTAGAGTTAAAGAATATTATTCCGCCTCAGGCGATTCAGGATGCAATGGAGAAGCAGATGAAGGCAGAGCGTGAGCGTCGTGAGGCGATCTTAAAGGCAGAGGGTGAGAAGAAGTCAACGATCCTCGTAGCAGAAGGAAAGAAAGAGTCAGCCATCCTTGATGCAGAGGCTGAAAAACAGGCAGCGATCCTCCGTGCAGAGGCACGCAAGGAGGCTACTGTCCGCGAGGCAGAAGGTCAGGCAGAGGCGATCTTAAAGATCCAGCAGGCAAATGCAGACGGTCTGAGATTCTTAAAAGAGGCACAGCCGGATGCAAGTGTCCTTCAGCTCAAGAGTCTGGAGGCATTCGCGAAGGCAGCAGACGGCAAGGCGACCAAGATCATTATCCCGTCCGAGATTCAGGGCGTGGCTGGTCTGGCAAAGTCTGTGGTAGAGATCGCATCCGAAAAATAGACAAAACAGCATACAAACATGAGCGGGCTGCCGGAGCGGTAGCCCGTTTTATGGTTTTATCAGGGAATCACAGGAGGAAAAGATATGAACTTACAGGGTAGAGATTTTTTGAAATTGTTGGATTATACGCCGGAGGAGATTCTGTATCTCATTGATCTGGCGGCGGAACTGAAGGAAAAGAAAAAAAACGGCATTCCGCACGATGAACTGCGTGGAAAAAATATTGCGCTGATTTTTGAGAAAACGAGTACGAGAACCCGCTGCTCTTTTGAGGTCGCAGCGCATGATCTCGGTATGCAGGTGACGTATCTTGATCCGAGCGGATCACAGATTGGCAAAAAGGAGAGCATCGCGGATACCGCGCGCGTGCTCGGCAGAATGTTTGACGGTATCGAGTACCGTGGTTTCGGACAGGATATTGTAGAGGAGCTGGCACGTTATGCGGAGGTTCCCGTGTGGAACGGTCTGACCAATGAATTCCATCCGACACAGATGATCGCGGATATGCTGACCGTCAGAGAGCACATTGGACATCTCAAGGATGTGAAATTTGTCTATATGGGCGATGCGCGCTACAACATGGGCAATTCGCTGATGGTGACCTGTGCCAAGCTCGGCATGGATTTTGTTGCATGTACATCGAGAAAGTATTTTCCGGATAAGAAGCTGGTAGGCATCTGTGAGGAGATCGCGAAAAAAACCGGTGCGACGATCACGCTGACTGAGGATGTGGAGGATGCGACAAAGGACGCAGATGTCATTTATACCGATGTATGGGTATCCATGGGAGAGCCCGCAGAGGTATGGAAGGAGCGTATTGACGAGCTCAAGCCGTATCAGGTCAATGCGGCAGCGATGGGCAACGCCAAGCCGACCGCCATTTTCATGCATTGTCTGCCTGCGTTCCATGACCTGAAAACGACGATCGGACGCGAAGTATATGAGAAATTCGGGCTTTCCGAGCTGGAAGTCACCGATGAAGTATTTGAGAGTGGGCAATCCGTAGTATTTGATGAGGCAGAGAACCGCATGCATACGATCAAGGCGATCATGTACGCGACGATGCCCAGATAAGGCAGAGGAGTGAGAGCGTGAAAGCGAAAATCTTGCAGGCATTGCGCGATGCAGAGAATTATGTATCCGGGCAGCAGCTATGTGAACAGTTCGGTGTGTCACGGACGGCGGTGTGGAAAGCGGTCAACCAGCTTCGGGAAATGGGCTATGAGATCGATTCCGTCCCGAATAAAGGCTATTGTATCCGCAGCGCACCGGATTTGTTGAATAAAAATGAATTGGAGAGTATCCGGAAAACCGCATGGATCGGCACGCGGCTCGAATGCTTTGATGTGATCGGCTCGACGAATACGGCGGCGATGCAGATGGCAGAGGAGGGCGCGCCGCACGGAACGCTCGTCGTGGCAGACCGTCAGGACAGCGGAAAAGGCAGACGGGGACGCGCATGGATCGTTCCGGCAGGTATCGCGATCGCCATGAGCATTGTGTTAAAGCCGCAGGAACTGCTTCCGGAGCATGCGCCGCAGCTCACACTGGTCGCTGCGCTGGCAGTCGCACGTGCGATCGAACAGCAGACCGGACTGCCCGTACAGATCAAATGGCCAAATGACATCGTGATCGATGGGAAAAAGATGTGCGGCATTCTCACCGAGATGAGCACGCAGATCGATTATATCAACCATATTGTCGTCGGTATCGGTATCAATGTGCATAATGAGCAGTTTCCGGAAGAATTGTCAGACCGCGCAACCAGCCTGTATCTGTCCTCCGGCGGCAGACGTTACAGCCGCGCAGCACTCGTGGAGGCAGTCTGCGAGCAGTTTGAGTATTTTTACGGAATATTTATGCAGACACAGGATATGAGCGGGTTAAAGGAAGTATACGATGACTGTCTGGTCAACCGCGGCAGGACGGTACGCATCCTTGATCCAAAAGGCGAATACGAGGGAGTCGCACAGGGCATCACGCCGCAGGGCGCATTGGAGGTGGACACTGCGGACGGGCGGCGGCTGGTCGATTCCGGAGAAGTGTCGGTGAGAGGAGTATACGGATATGTTTGAGAGTGATGAGATCGTTTTATGTGGAGCGAGCTCTTATACGAAAAAATATTATTTAAACGAGAATTTCGAAGGACTGCCGGAGGGTGTGCGGGATGAATTAAAGATCATGTGCGTACTCTATACAGAGGATGTCGGAGGCACGCTGCAGCTCGTGTATGATGAGGACGGCAATCTGGAATTCCGGACGGAGGCAGAGGACGGCGATCTGCTCTATGACGAGATCGGTAGTGTACTCAAGATCAAGCAACTGCAAAATACAAAGAGAGAATTGCTCGAGGCGTTGGAATTGTATTTCCGGGTATTCTTTTTAGGCGAAGAAATGGAGGAATAGTCATGCTGTTGGCATTAGATGTAGGAAATACAAATATTACGATCGGTGTATTCGACGGAGAAAAGCTGTTGCGCACACTGCGCGTCACGACTAAGCTGCCGCGTACATCGGATGAATACGGCATTTTATTCAAAAGCCTGTTGCGCGAGAATGATATTGATCCGGATCAGATCAATGCGACAATCGTATCTTCGGTCGTTCCGGCGGTCATGTATTCACTGCGCAACGGATTGTATAAATATTTTCATGTCGAGCCGCTGATCGTCGAGCCCGGCATCAAAACAGGTATCCGTATCGTCACGGACCATCCGGCACAGATCGGCTCGGATCGTATTGTCGATGCGGTAGGAGCCTATGAAAAATACGGCGGACCGGTGCTGGTGCTCGATTTCGGAACCGCGACGACCTACGATCTGGTCGATGAAAAAGGTCAGTTTATCAGTGTCATTATCGCTCCTGGTATCCGTACGTCAGGAAAAGCGCTGTGGCAGGATGCGGCAAAGCTGCCGGAGATCGAGATCAAGAAGCCCAAGAGCATTCTTGCGAAGGAGACGATCAGCAGTATGCAGGCGGGACTTGTGTACGGGCAGATCGGACAGACTGAGTATATCATCAAAAAAGTGCGTGAAGAATCCGGTTTTGACAACCTGAAAGTCGTAGCGACAGGCGGACTCGGGGCGATGATCGCAGCCGAGACGAAAGCGATCGATATTTACGATGCCAACCTGACGCTGGATGGCATGCGCCTGATCTATGAAAAGCAAAAGAGGTAGAGACAGTGCAGACGCTTCAGATCGGAAACGTAACATTAAAAAATAATCTGATATTAGGACCAATGGCAGGCGTGACAGACCTGCCGTTTCGTCTGTTGTGCGCCGAACAGGGCGCCGGGCTGCTCTGTATGGAGATGGTCAGCGCCAAGGCGATTTTATACAACAATAAAAATACAAAGGCAATGCTCACAATCGATGAGCGCGAGCATCCGGTATCCTTGCAGCTATTCGGCTCAGATCCGCAGATCATGGGCGATATTGCAAAACGGCTCGAGGATGAGGGCGTGCCGTTTGACATCCTCGACATCAATATGGGCTGTCCGGTGCCGAAGGTCGTAAACAACGACGAAGGCTCTGCTCTCATGAAACAGCCGCTGCTCGCAGGACAGATCGTAGAGGCGATGGCGAAGGCAACGAGCCGTCCGGTTACCGTGAAGATCCGCAAAGGCTTTGACGATGCACATGTAAATGCCCCTGAACTGGCACATATTGCGCAGGAATCCGGTGCAGCGGCAGTCGCTGTGCATGGGCGGACAAGGGAGCAGTATTACTCCGGTCAGGCAGACTGGTCGGTCATCCGCAAGGTAAAGGAGACCGTGCAGATTCCGGTCATCGGAAACGGTGATATTTTAACCGCGGCGGATGCGATCCGTATGCGTGAGGAGACCGGCTGTGATGGTTTCATGGTTGCGCGCGGCGCGCAGGGAAATCCGTGGATTTTTGCACAGATTCTCCATGAGTGGGAGACCGGAGAGCCGCTTGAAAAGCCGTCCTTACAGGAGATGGCGGATATGATGCTGCGCCATGCACGGATGCAGATTGCGTTTAAGGGAGAATATGTCGGTATTCGGGAGATGCGCAAGCATGCCGCATGGTATACCGGAGGTTATCACGGAGCGAGTCATGTCAGACGGGCACTCAGCGAAGTGGAAAGTTATTCACAATTAGAGGAACTTATACACAAATTTATCAACGAATGTGGATAAGTGGTACCGTCATGAGTGGATGAACTACGAAAAACATAGCGCAGGGGTGCCCAATCCTTGACAGTACAGGGACTTTCAGCTATAATACATGGGTTAAATGGGATTTTTTTAATTTAAAATATAGAAAGGTAACGTGTAAAATGGCAAAGAAAAACATTTTAACTTACGAGGGCTTACAGAAATTAGAGCAAGAGCTGCAGGATTTAAAGGTCGTAAAACGTCGAGAGATCGCACAGAAGATCAAAGAGGCGCGTGAGCAGGGCGACTTGTCGGAGAATGCCGAGTACGACGCAGCAAAGGATGAGCAGCGTGACATCGAGGCACGTATTGAGGAGATCGAGATGATCCTCAAGAATGCAGAGGTTGTCGTAGAGGATGAAGTTGATTTAGACAAGATCAGCGTCGGATGTAAGGTACGTATCCTCGATATCGAGTTTGACGAGGAGCTGGAGTACAAGATCGTGGGTTCTACCGAGGCAAACAGCCTGAAGGGAAAGATCTCGAATGAATCTCCCTTAGGTCATGCGTTACTTGGCGCTACGATCGGAGATGTTGTAAAGGTCGAGGCACCGGTCGGAGAGTTATCTTACAAGGTATTAGAGATCCAGAGATCCAACTAATCATCAATCGGAGGAAAACATGGCAGAAAAGAATCAGCAGAATGGCGGACAGCAGCAGGATACCAACCAGCTTTTAAAGGTGCGTCGCGATAAATTCAAGGATCTGCAGAATGCAGGAAAAGATCCTTTTACCATCACAAAATATGACCAGACACATCACAGCACAGATGTGAGAGAGCTCTATACTGCACATGAGGAGGAGCTTCTCGCAGGCAGACCCGCACCGAATGTAGAGGGTCTGGATGATGCGCAGAAAAAAGAGGTCGTAAACAACGATTACAATGAGCGCAGAGCCATCATGGATGCATCACCGATCCATGTCAGCATTGCAGGACGCATGATGTTCAAGCGTGTGATGGGTAAAGCATCATTTTGTAATATTCAGGATTTAAAGGGAAGTATTCAGGTATATGTGGCGAGAGATGCCATCGGTGAGGAGTCTTATGCAGACTTCAAGAAATCAGATATCGGTGATATTTACGGTGTCAAGGGCTATGCATTCCGCACCAAGACCGGAGAGATTTCTATCCATGCGGAAGAAATGACGTTGCTCACAAAGTCACTTCAGATCCTTCCGGAGAAATTCCACGGACTGACAGATACCGATACCCGCTATCGTCAGAGATATGTAGACCTGATCATGAATCAGGACAGTAAAGAAGTATTTATCAAGCGTTCACGCATTATCAAAGAGATCCGCAATTTCCTTGACGGACGTGATTTCATGGAAGTAGAGACTCCGATGCTCGTATCCAACGCAGGCGGAGCAGCAGCGAGACCGTTTGATACACATTACAATGCATTAAACGAGGACGTCAAGCTGCGTATCTCGCTTGAGCTGTATTTAAAGAGACTGATCGTAGGTGGATTAGAGCGCGTGTACGAGATTGGCCGTGTGTTCCGTAACGAAGGTGTAGACACCCGCCACAATCCCGAGTTTACCCTGATGGAGCTGTATCAGGCATATACTGATTACAACGGCATGATGGAGCTGACCGAGAGCATGTTCCGCTATCTGGCAGAAAAGGTGTGCGGCTCAACCAAGATCAGCTACAACGGCATCGAGATCGACCTCGGCAAGCCGTTCGAGCGCCTGACCATGAACGATGCGATTAAAAAATACGCAGGCATTGATTTTGATGCAGTTGCGGATGACGCAGCGGCAAAGAAGCTCGCAGACGAGCATCATATTGAATACGAGGAGCGCCATACAAAGGGCGATATCGTGAACCTGTTCTTTGAGGAATACTGTGAGAAAGAGCTGATCCAGCCGACATTTATCATGGATCATCCGATCGAGATTTCACCGCTGACCAAAAAGAAACCGTCAGATCCGACAAAGGTAGAGCGTTTCGAGCTGTTTATCAATACATGGGAGATGTGTAACGCATATTCCGAGCTGAATGACCCGATCGATCAGCGTGAGCGTTTCGCCGCACAGGATGCCGCATTCGAGGCAGGCGACGAAGAAGCAAACCATACAGACGAGGATTTCTTAAACGCACTGGAGATCGGAATGCCGCCCACAGGTGGTATTGGCTACGGTATCGACCGTCTTGTGATGCTGCTGACAGATTCACAGGCGATCCGCGATGTATTGCTGTTCCCGACAATGAAGTCATTAGATAAAAAAGACCAATAAAATCAAGGGTTTGCGGACTTCCAACTTGTATGGTACGACAGGAGTACGACAAAATAACCTATCTTAAAGGGTTAAAACAAACGATTTTAAATTAAAATCGAGTCAGTTCAAGTTCATATTTTGTACTATAAGGACATTTTTCTAAAAGAAATTTTAGAGGAATGTCCTTTTTTGTTATGGTCAACGGAACAAAATAAGAAAATGGAGGAAGTCAGTATGAACAGTACAGCGTTAGGAGCAGAAAAAGAAAATATTAACTTTATTAGTGAAGCACATGAGAAATTTTACTATGAAAAAATTCAGAAAGTTAGAGAAGCAGATGTATATCACAAGGCACTTTGCTATTGCCTTGGAATGAACGAGGATACACGAAGAAATGTGGATAAAATTTATAACTTTAAGACTGGCTGTGTAAAACCGGAGTGTTTGCATGAAGGATGGCAGACCAGCGGAAGCGCAAAGGTTGTTAGAATGGCTTTCAATTTGTATTGCAACGGAACACCGAGTGTAGATGATGAGCAGGACACAGAGGAGCAGGTGGATGAGTGCCGGAGATATTCAGTAGAGGATTTGTTCTGCTGTTGCTATGCACCGTATTTTTGGCAGGCAATACAGATTCGCTATCCGGAGTATGCCACATACAATAAAAATTTGTATGCAATGTTTGGAGGAAATGATTGATGTTAAAGATTCGATTGATGGGAACAAAAAATGATATTACATGGTTCAAAAAAATCATGCAGAGACACCCAAAGGTAGAGGTTCTGGAAATGTCAGACCTCTATCCCAACAAGGGAACAGATAAATATTACAGATCGTATGTAAAAGTAAAAAAGAGCAATGTAAAAGAATAATAGTAGAATTTGGAGGAATTTCATCATGTGTAAAGTTATAGTAATCGGAAACCAGAAAGGTGGAGTTGGAAAGACCACCACAACAAGTAATCTAGGTATTGGACTTGCAAAAAAGGGGAAAAAGGTGCTTCTGATAGATGCGGATGCACAGGGAAGCCTGACAGCAAGTTTAGGCTTTCAGGAGCCGGATAAACTGGATGTATCTCTTGCAACCATTATGGCGAATATCATCAATGAAGAAGATATGGAGCCGGATTATGGCATCCTAAAGCACGACGAGGGTGTAGACCTTATGCCCGGCAATATAGAGTTGTCGGGATTGGAGGTATCACTGGTAAATGTTATGAGCAGGGAGCTTGTGCTTCGTACCTACATAGAACAGCAGAAGGAAAGATATGATTACATTCTGATTGATTGTATGCCTTCCCTTGGAATGATTACCATAAATGCCTTTGCAAGTGCTGATAGTATCCTTATTCCGGTGCAGGCGGCATATTTGCCAGTAAAAGGTCTGGAACAGCTTATAAAGACCATAGGAAAGGTAAAAAGGCAGATCAATCCAAAATTGGAGATTGAAGGTATTCTGCTTACTATGGTTGATAACAGAACGAATTATGCAAAAGACATCAGTGCATTGGTTGTGGAGAATTATGGTAGCAAGGTAAGAATATTTGAAAACAGTATTCCGATGTCGGTAAGAGCTGCGGAGATTTCTGCTGAAGGTGTCAGCATTTATGAGCATGATCCAAATGGAAAAGTAGCGAGTGCCTATCAGTCATTGACAGAGGAGGTGCTTGCAGATGAATAAAACAGGAAGTGCCGCAAAGGTAAAACTGAACAGCTTCGATGATTTATTCGGAGATGGACAGCCACAGGAAGGAATAGAGCAGGTACAGGAAATTGCATTATCAGAACTGCATGAGTTCAAAGGTCACCCATTTAAGGTACTGGACGATGAAAAAATGCAGGAAACTGTGGAGAGTGTCAGAGAGCATGGAGTATTGATGCCGGGTATTGCAAGACCAAGAGCTGAGGGCGGCTATGAAATTATTGCAGGACATCGCAGGAGACATGCGTGTGAACTGGTAGGACTTGAAACAATGCCGATGTTTATTCGTAATTATACGGACGATGAAGCCACGATTATCATGGTGGACAGCAATATTCAAAGAGAAGATATTCTTCCAAGCGAAAAAGCGAAGGCATGCAAAAGTATTGTACGGATTGATGATTGATAGAATGTCCTTATCTATTAAAAATAAGTGGATTGATGAGGGAGGCAGGGCTTATATCTACTTTTCCGTTGAGGATACGATGGAGATGTTGAATTGCAAAAAGAATAAAGCTATAGATACGATTAAGGAGCTGGATGCGGAGTCCGGTCTTGGATTGATTGAAAAGAAACGTCAGGGTCAGGGAAAACCGACTATTATTTATGTAAAGAATTTTATGATGGAGGGGGCAGAAACTGTTCAGAGGTTGGAAAAACAAACTTCTGAAACAGAAGAAAACTCTGTGGATAACGTTTCAGAGGTTGGAAAAATAAACTTCAAGAGGTTTGAAAATCCAACTTCAAGAAGTCCCAAAAATCAACCTCTAGAGGTTTGCAAAAAGGACACTAATAATACTAAGATTAATAATACTAAGATTAATAATACTGAGTATAGTGATACTTATCTAATCTCATCTGCAGATAGCGATGCCGGATTGGATGAGTATACAGCTTATGCAGAAATCATTAGAGAGAATTTGGATTGGGAGATTCTATGTGACAGGTATCTTTACGACAGAGAACTCCTTGAGGGTATCTATGACCTTATTCTTGAGACTGTTTTGTGTAAGAGTGGCTCCGTCTTAATTGCCAGAAACGAATATCCGGTACAACTGGTGAAGTCGAAATTCCTTAAGCTTCATTCCGGGCATATTGAGTATGTGGTGGACTGCCTTAAGGGAAATACATCAAAGGTTCGCAATATCAAGAAATATCTGTTAGCAGCACTATTTAATGCGCCGACGACGATTAGCGGGTATTATCAGGCAGAGGTAAATCACGATATGCCACAGTTGGTAAGGAATAAATGCTATTGACATTATGAAACGCATATGTTACATTAAAAGTGACGAATGTAACACATGAGTTGCATTATTAAAAATAATGTTGTTGTGTTGATACATTAAAAGGAGGATGTTAGATGTCAATTGTGCAAGAATTTCTTTATCGGACAAAAATGGTAGACAAAAACGGGACTAAAAAAGGTGTAGAACGGATGGTTGAATATCTGGCATCGCCAGAAATTGTAAACAGAATGATCATAGCATCTGAATTAGGTTTACCTGCATTGACTTTGATTGCTAGGGATTTGGAAAGCAAGTTTGATGAAAACAGTACATTTCCTGTTGTTGTTTTCGAAAATGATGCTAATGCAACTGCGCGACAAAACGTTGGGCGTATTATCAAATTCGTGCTTGGAAAGTATGGATATGTTCCGGTTTCTGACAAGTTAGAAGAACGCACGCGTATTCCAGCAATAGCGAATTCGAAATATTTTTCGACATGTGCGGTGTATGCAAAAGATGAAAGTATAGTAGCGGAATTAACTATAGTAGTTGATTCTGTGTTAATGTGATTGGGGGATAAGTATGAGAAAAAAACAAGAAATAGAGCAGTTTTGTGCGTCACAAGAAGTGATTAGAAATTACATTGATTATGTTAAATTGCAGGGAGGTAATCCTGCTCATCATCAAGCAAGAGTACTTGTAAATAAATGTGGAAAAGATATTTGTAAGTTGCTCGAGATAGGAACAAGAATTGAAACTAACGAATCTATAATAGACATATGTGGAGATGACGAATTTTGTCGTGATTATCATCCGCGGTATACAAATACGTTTCAAGTGTTTAAGAGTTATGCGATAGGAAGCATAATTATTCAAGAGACTGATGATAATTTTGGAAATCCAGTGCAAATTGAATTGTCGTTTTATAAATAAGTATGCCGATGGAGCCGAAGATGAACAAAGGAGAAAAAAGAAAGATGAAAACCTTAGAGCTAAATAGCAAAGAGGATTTTCAGTATTATTTATATCAGCTTATTTGTAGGAGTTATAAGCTTATTCGCCAACAGGATATTTATTTGTTAAGATTAGATAACTACATTTGTCAAAAACAAAGAGAGAATGTGTTGATGGTTACAAAAAATATATCTGTCCCATATGATGTATACAAAGATTTTTTTTGGCATATTGCTATGCAATCGGATAAGTGATTTACAGGTGCTTTAGAGTAGTGGATAGAAAATTTAGTTAGGTGCTGCATGTTCAGAGGAGGTACGATTAATGAATAGATTTGAAAATGGCTTTGATTCTTACCAAAAAGCAATATTAGAATTAGAGAAAAGAAGTGAAGACGAATTTAAGCTAAAGGCTGTTATTATTAATTTTCATCATTCAATTGAAGTTCTGTTTAAACATATTCTTTATTCTAAAAGTAAATGCTTGATATATAGGGATATAAATAATCTGGTAAGTGAAGCTTTTGATAGAAAAATTGGAAAAAAAAATAATCAAAAGGAAAATGCGGAACATACAGTAAGTTTTGATGAAACCATTAGAAGAGTAATTGTTATTTTTGATGAACAGATTGATCCGTATGCTTATAATGGTTTTTTATATCTGAACAAACTAAGGAATGCATTAACACATAATGAAGTTGCATTATCGGTAGAAGAGGTAGAGCAAATCGTAGTAACACTTACGCCAATTGTTACTGCAATATTACAAAAGCATTTAAATGAAGAGGAAAAGAAATGCTTTGATAATTTTGTTGAATCTGATAAGTATAAGAAAATATTGCAAAAGCTTATAGGTAATAACGTGGCATGGCGTATTACTATGATATCTAATTTGTTGGAGCTATACTCAAATAGAGATTATGAGAGTTTGACCGGAAATGAAATCAGACATTTGGAATTAACTCTATCTCTATTGAATGTTATCGTAACCAAAGAAGATATGTTTTACAATATAGACGATGAATACTACATTACATATATGTCCTATCTTAAACAGGAAATTTGTGATTTGCTCGTTTTTTATGCTGAAAGAATAAAAATGAGTGAAGAAATCAAAAATGTAATCAAAAGAACAAATAATATCCAGGATATTATCAAGGAATACTTAGTTAATGCAACCTTGTATGTATATGGTCTTGTAAGTAATCAAGGATACATTGCCTTTGAGGAGGATGCAATACATGAAATTCTAAATAGAAAATCTTTTGATAATAACAATGACATTTTTTCGGTGTTGTATTGTATGAATAAGATTGTAGATGTGCTTGTCATGATTACAGGGACGAAGAAAAGAGCAGAATTACTAAAGAATATATATATTGATGATTTACAAGCGGATTCTGTTGATTTAATATATATAACACTGCTTGGCTGGTTCGAAAAAAATGCTTGGTATAATAATGCAAATATAGAAAAGCTTGATAAGAGTATTCGAGATGTAATTGAAGATGCAACATTGTTTGATGAAGTATATCAAGAAATATGGAATGAGGAATTGTATCAAGAACTCATCGGGGAATTTGGAGAGTGGGGAACCATAGACCGAGTGGATGATATCACAGTTGAGCAACTGGAAACTGTGGTTATATCTGGGCAAAGTATAACTCTTGTATTTGACGTTACATTTTCTACACAGACATACTCAGATCATGAATATTATGATAATGGTAGCCAGGAATGCTACGTTAAAATTGTTGGACATATAGAAGAAAAATTTATTATTGATAAATCTGATTATATAGGAACAGCAGTTGGATTTCGAAATTTTAAATTTGATTAAGGTAAGTTGTATGCCTCGTCAAGTCCACATATTTTAACTTGAATTGAATAACCTTAACAATAGCCAGGCAGTAATGTCTGGCTATTGTTAAGAGGTTTTGTGTACACACAAAAAATGTGCTTGCAAAAATCCATAGAACGTTATAGAATGAATTTAATAATAAAGTGAGTACACAAATTGAAAGTGTAAACAAGGAGGCGATTCTATGGATATCAGATATTTTGAGCTAAGAGCGGCCAATAAGGATTGCAAGGAGAAGTTCTCCGATGTGGCAAAGAAGAAATATGCCGGGGTTCCTATTTTTGAACATGCTTGCAATTATGTGAATAACAGCCAGAGCTATAAGAGAACTGGTAGGCATTTGGAGATTATTGAAATTGGAGATTACTATATTAAGGTCAAGCTTACCAGTGAGAGCAAGTTAGAAATGGCAAGTAAGTCCTTAGCAGGTTTTACAAGAGAATTGCTTCGAGTGGATCAGGAACTGTTCCCGGATGAGGGGCAGAGATTATTTCGGCTCTTTATCTATAACAATACCTTATTTAGAAATACACAGTTTTCGGTGGAGGAATTGGAGCATACAGACAGTGAAGAAATGTCCGATGTGGAAGCACTTAAGCTTTGTGTAGAGGTTTTCTGTAACAGTATGACAGTGTCCAAGGAAGAGGCTGTTATAAATGCCAGAACCAAGAGAGAAGTAAAGAAGCTTCTTGTAGAATATGCAAGGTTCAAGAGAATGAATACTTATCGTGACAAAATGGGGAGGGAGTAGGTTATGAAGAGTGCATTATTGTTTTTATTTAAGCTACCTTTTAGAGTATTGGCACTTCCTATTGTTATTTTATTATTTGGACTAGAAGGGATTTTGAATGCAGCTGAGAATATCAGTGGATTCTTTATTGGATTGTATAACTTGTTGTTGGTAGCTATCTTATGTCTCATTATATACAACAAGGAATGGAATCAAATGTGGGGATTTAGTATCATGGTTGTAGTGGAAGGAATTGTGATTGCAGCTGTTGGTGTAGCACATGCATTCATTTCCATTGTTAAGGATAGACTCATTTCATTTATGATTGGTCGTTCCTATGGCGTTTTGGCGTGATGTCGATATTGGGTCAATATTTGGTAGATAATCGGTCAATGTTTTGTCGATATTTGGTCGATATCCGGTCACTTTTATTCTGTTTTTAGGTGTGATATTATTATCATGGGCAAACGAGAGAGGTCAAGAAAACTTCCCTCGTTTTTCTTTTGCAAATGAATACAAATGTTTAGCGTCAGCTTACTTGGGAGAGTAGGTCTGGCGCTTTTCTTTTGCCCGAAACCGGGTGACGACTCGGAACAACAAAATAAGAATAAGAGAGGTAGAAAGATGGATTTTGAAAATTTCAAAGAACAGTTTACAGAGGACGTAGGTAAAGCCCTTTATGATAGGGGCATTGATGCAGCTGTGACTACCAATACAGTCGAAAAGATGAATGAGAGTTACGAAGCATTGACTATTACGCCGGAAGGAAGTCATGTGGGTGTGAACCTTAACATGGACCGCTTCTTTGAAGCATATGAGAACGGTGTTTCTTGGAGCAGGTCTTGGTATCTGGGGTGCGATCAACCTTATCCGTCGGTGTGGCAGATGAAAATAAAAAAGGACAGAACCTCGGTGCAGAAGAACTTCCGGAAGTTGATGAGCCGGCAGATGAAGAAATCTATACGGCACGCATTCGGGAACTGGTTGCACAGGCAAATGACCTTAACAAAGAAGATTATAGCGAAAAGAGTTATCAGAACTCCGGTCTGGAAGCTGCCGTTGCGAATGCAGAAGCTATGATAAGCAAGGCAGAAGCGACAGACGGAAGTCAGATGTCACAGGGGCAAATTGCAGAGCTGCAGTCCTCTGTCAATGCGGCAGGCAAAAAACTGGAAGCGGCACTGGAAAAACTGATTTTTATTGCAGATGCAAAACAAGTGCTGGAAAAATATGCAAATACAGAAATGGATTCCACTGCAAACGGGAAAAAAGGTTTTGATAATGCTGTAACTGCACTGAAGGAGGCTTATACTCGCGCAAATACGGCAGATCTGACTGTAAAAAAGGAAATTTATGAGATCCAGCTTGAGCTGGATAACAGATGCGAACGCGCAGCAGCCGCAGCAGATCTGGCAGAGACATTGAAGAAGATTTCCGGAAAACTGTCAGAAAATCCGAGCCCTTATACGGCAGAAGGATATAAAATGGTAAAGAGTGCGTTTGACAGTGCGGATGCTGTTGCCATAAGAGCAACAGGGGCAGCAGATCTGGTGAAAGCGAACGAAGAGCTGGGGCAGGCAGAATCACTGGCAGAACTGTTAGGACAGTTAAATGCAGGAACACTCGAACTTGCGTTGGAGCTCAAGAAAGCACAAAGCTGTCAGAAAAACGATTACACGCAGGAAAGCTACCAGAGCTATAAAGAAGCAGAAGAACAGGCAAAAGTGGCAGCAAAGATCAAAAATGTGACGGCAGAACAGCTTTTAAATGCAGCAAACCAGCTGAAAACCACACTGGTTTTAAAAGCAAGAAAGGAACTGTCCGATGCCTTGAAGGAGATCTCTGCAAAAGGCTTAAAGGCAGCCGATTATACGAATAAGAGCTGGCATGATTACAAAAACATTCTCCTTCTGGCGCAGAGTGTTGCAGACGATACGGACGCTACGGCAGAGGAATGCCAAAATGCATTGGATGCGTTGAAAAAAGCGCTGAGTGTGCTTGTAATAAAGAGCGGAAGTGAAAAGGAACAGGCATTTGCAGCATTACAAAGTGCGCTGATTCAGGCGAAAAATGCCGGATACGTTGCGAGCGATTATACGACGGAAAGCTGGAAAGCATATCAGAAAGTGCTTGATGATGCATCTGCACTGACCGAGCGTTCCTCACTTGACGAAATCAACGCAGCTATTCAGGCAGTGGAACAAGCAGCTGGTAAACTGGTGAAAAAAGCGTCGGATTCCGGCACAAATAATTCGGATCATACGACTACACCAGGTGGGGGCGGAGCAGGTTCCGGAAATACTGTCACAAAACCGGACAGCGGAAAAGATAACAGTGAAGATACCGGCAATACGGAAAAACCCGACAGCGGCGATACAAAAGGCGGTACACAAAAGCTTATCGTCAATACAAAAAGAGTATCTCTGGTAAAAGGTCAGGACCGTAAGTTAAAAATAAAATTGACACCGGAAGGTAGCGGTGGTATCGTCAGCTATGAGAGTTCCAACCCGTCTGTTGTAACTGTAAAGAACGGAAAACTCAAAGCGAAAAAGACCGGCTCTGCGGTCATTACCATAAAGACCGCAAGCGGCAAAACAGCGTCAGTCAAAGTAACGGTTGTAAAAGAGGAAGTAAAAGCGAAAGCAATTCGTCTGAATAAGAAGAAGGCAACCATGAAAAAAGGAAGCTGGATGCTCCTTAAGCTGGACTTGAAACCGGCAAAATCCACGGATATCGTGAAATGGGAGAGCTCAGATGAAAAGATCGCATCCGTAGATGCTTATGGATTTGTGACCGCAAAGGGAAAAGGAAAAGTAACGATCACAGCCACAACAGAGAGCGGAAAGAAAGCAACCTGTACGATTACTGTAAAATAATTACAGTGACCATCAAACAGACGCAGCATAGAGGAGAGTAATAGCGAGATGTTATATCAACTGGAGGATACTTCAAAGGTAGAAGAATTGTTTGCTGGATGGAATGAAACCCTGATTTTTTCATGCCTTGAGAAGATCATGGGAAAGATCTATGTCACAGATTTAGAACAACCAAAATCGGCATTTGCATATGTGGGATGTTTTGGTTTTTACGCCGGAGCACCTGACAGAGAGCTTGTCATGAATAAACCGGATGGCTTTGAGATTATGGTTCCCCGGAATGATGAGTGGGCAAGGCTCATGGAGGAATGTTATCCTTCAGCTAAAAAGGTTACGAGATATGCGATCAAAAAGGATACTGTGTTTGACCGGATGATGCTGCAAAACAAAATGGAAGAGCTGCCTGCCGGCTACGAGCTGAAAAGAATCGATGCAGATAGTTATGATCAATGTCTGGAACATCCGGCAACAGCGGATTTTGTATCTGCTTTTGAGAGTAAGAAAAAATATTTACAAATGGGCAGGGGCATGGTTATCACAAAAAACGGAAAAATTGTGTCCGGCGCGTCGTCCTATACGCGATACAGGGAAGGCATCGAGATTGAAGTTGATACTATTGAATCCGAAAGAAGAAAGCATTTGGCAACAATCGCGTGCGCCGCATTGATACGAAACTGTTTAGAGGAAGGACTGTATCCCAGTTGGGATGCACAAAACATGCATTCTGTGCATCTGGCAGAAACCTTAGGTTATGAATTTGATCATGAGTACATAGCTTACGAGGTTTCGTAAGTCTGTTTCTGTCTGTGCGCTGATTTGGGTGCGAACTGTCTTGCAATGCAACAGCGTGTTGCTTGCGAAAGAAAACGAGGCGAATTATAATAAAGGCGAGGAGGTGATTTGTAGTGGATACCAAAGAGGTTATATTTGAACTACGAACGAAGCGGGAATTGTCACAGGACGAGCTCGCAGAAAAAATATTTGTCACAAGGCAGGCTGTGTCGCGATGGGAAAACGGAGAAACCGTACCGAATACAGAGACCTTGAAATTGCTTTCCAAGCTATTTGACGTTTCGATCAACACGCTTTTAGGTTCGCCGAGACAGCTCATCTGCCAGTGTTGCGGAATGCCGCTGGATGACTCATCCATGAGCAAAGAAACAGACGGAGCTTTCAATGAAGAATATTGCAAGTGGTGCTATTCGGACGGAAACTATGCATATTCCAATATGGAAGACCTGATCAATTTCTGCGCAGAACATATGTCAAATGAAAATTGGACATCCGAACAGGTACGGGCCCATATGTCCGAGCTGTTGCCAAAACTGAATTATTGGAAAAAAGCGGGTAAATCATCATAAGGTATGATGGGTGTACCGGCGAGAGAACGAAAAAGGGAGAAAGACTGGTTTTATCAGTTTTTCTCCCTTTTTGACGAGTCATTTTTCAGGGTAATAAGGAAGAGTAATTCTGATTACGGATAGCACAAGCGGCTAAAAGAGAAGTCAGTGGTTGGTCGATAGAACCGATTGCTATTACTTTGATAATGGAATATAATATTTTCATATATTTGTCAGACGAATCAGCAAGGGAAGCATATGGAACAGAAAACAATAGATTATTATAATAAAAATGCAGATGATTTTTAATTATTTTAGAGGAAATAAGGAGGACATATCATGTTATTTATCTACTACCCCAAATGCTCTACCTGCCAGAAGGCGAAGAAATGGCTGGATGAGCACCATGTATCATATACGGAGCGGCACATGGTAGAGGAGCACCCGACATATGAAGAATTAAAAAAATGGTATGAGATGAGCGGGCTGCCGCTAAAGAAATTTTTTAATACGAGCGGATTGTTGTACAAGAGCATGCAGTTGAAGGACAAGCTGCCGACGATGAGCGAGGAGGAACAGTTGAGGCTGTTGGCGACGGACTGAATGCTCGTGAAACGGCCGCTGCTTGTCGGTGAAGATTTTTTTTTGACAGGGTTTAAGGAGGCAGATTGGGCAGATAAATGTATCTGATATCACTCTATTTTGATGAAAAAACGAACCGCCTGTTACAGAGATATATAGACAAAATCGCGCAGCAGACAGGTAATACATTTATGATTGACTATCAGGTGCCGCCACATATGACGGTTTCGGCAGTGGAGGCGCGATCTGCGGAGCAGTTGCGGCCGGCATTTGAGGACTTGTGTGGACGGCTGTCGCAGGGAAAAATTCGTTTTGTATCCATCGGACAGTTACTGCCGTATGTCATGTATGTGACACCGGTTTTAAATGAGTATTTGCAGGAGCTTTCGCGGTCAGTTTATGATGCGATAGGAGATCTTCCGGAGACGAGGGTAAGTAATTATTATCGACCGTTTTCATGGCTGCCGCATGTGACAATGGGAAAAACATTGAGTAAAGAACAAATGGCAGTTGCATTTGGTGTGCTGCAAGAAGTGTTTGTGCCATTTGACGCGCTGGTGACAGAAGTTGGGCTGGCGAAGGTAAATCCGCATGCGGATATCGTCAGAACAAAATTGCGGAAGGACAGCGGCACAGATCAGAGCTTGACGATTGCAAAGGTGTAGTGGTTTAGAGAGGATAGGGCTAAGATGGGTCTGCAATATCAGAAAACACAAATCCCTGCATGTTGGCAGGATTTGTGTTTTTTAAAATAAAAACTATTTATTTAGAATTTCAGGGCTTTCTAAAAGCCATTTCCAGGCAGGAATTACGGAAATCGGTATACCGTCGCATGTAAGGGAGGTTTCTTCACTGCTTGTGATAATTACGCACTTTGAGTCAGGGATAAAGTTACGGAGTTTCACAAATGCCCTGGTTTCACGTTCACGAGTGTCTATGTCATCGAGAATCTGCATACTTACCTGTATGGCAAGTTTTTCAGAAGGAACATAGAAGTCAATCTCCACATTGTTTTCAAAATAAAAGATATTTTCTGTGCCATAGCGTCGGATGAGTTCTATCGCAACAAGGTTTTCGAGTTGAGCAGATTTACAATCAAGGAGCATCAGTCCAAGAAGACCTGTGTCCATGAAATAATATTTCGGAGAGGTTTCTTTCTTCACAAGCTTTGCAGCATAATTTGTTAAAGCAAAGATAAGGTACGAATCAGTCATGTAACTAACGTAGTTAATGATCGTCTGTTTGCCAAGCGAAGTACCCGCACTCTTTACAATATTAGTCAGTCTGCTAAAAGATAAAGGTTTCGTAATGGATTCTGCTATTTTTTTCAACACAAGCTTGATAGCAAAATCATTGGTGACCTTATTCCTTGTGATAATGTCGCCAAGGTAGACCGTTTGATAAATACTGCTTAAGAACATTCTTTTATTTTTAATTCCTACCAGCTCAGGAAAAGCGCCGTAGGTGATATATTCATTGTAGCTTGCAAGTACGTCAGCTTTATCACTTGTGCTGATTGTGTCAAGGTAATCCTTTTCCTTTCCGTTCGCAATGAGATATTCGGAAAATGAATAAGGATACACATGCATGATCACAAAGCGCCCGCCCAGAGTGGATGCAATTTCGCTGCTGAGCATTTTGCTGTTGCTTCCGGTAATATTGATTTTGTATTTCATGTCTGCAATTCTGCGGACAAATTTTTCCCAGCCGGTAATATTCTGAATTTCATCAAGAAAAAGATAAGGCCGGTTTTCTGTGCCCGAAAGTTCCAGACCGATTTCCAAAATGGTGTTTAAATCGTCTGATGTCATTTCCAGAAGGCGTTCATCTTCAAAATTTACGTAGACAATCTGAGATAGCGGAACGCCGGTTTGAAGCAGTTGTTTGATCTGCTGATACATCATATAAGATTTACCGGTTCTTCTAATACCCACAAAGCAATAGTTTACATTTTCCGCTAAAGGATAATGTCTGGTGATAAATGGATTATCTAAATAAATAGTCTTTTGATCGATCATAATTTGTTTTAAGGTATCTCGATTCATAGCATTACCTCCAACATCATAAAACAATTATATACGAATATTGTTCTGTACGCAAGACAAAAATACAATAAAAATGTTTTTCGGAGAGATGTATATAGTATATGCAGAATTATTTACTATATTAGGCACAAGATCCAATTTTGTGTGTTAGAATAAAATCAAATTAGATTGGCGGCAGGAATGTGGTTGGAGGAAAGAGCGATTTATTAAAAAGGGAGATTTTACATGAGACTACGAAATGTGATGATTGTGGTAAACGATATAGAGCGGAGTATCCGGTTTTACAAGGAATTATTCGGACTTCAGGTGATTGTCAACCGGCAGGGCAATGTGGTCATGACGGAGGGACTGGTTTTGCAGGATGCAGGCGTCTGGAAAGACGTGATTCACAGAGAGCTGACACCGAAAAATAACATGACGGAGCTGTATTTTGAGGAAGCTGATATTGAGCTTTTTGTAAAAAAGCTGGAAACGTCCGAATTTGAGATTGCCTATGTGAATGAATTGACGGAGCATAGCTGGGGACGGCAGGTGATCCGGTTTTATGATCCGGATGGAAATTTGATTGAAGTAGGGATGTCGGTATGAATGTAACGATTATCCGTTCGAATCGAAAAACGATCGCGCTTCAGGTGAATCCGGATCTGACCGTTACGGTTCGCGCGCCGAAGCGTATGTCTGACAGGGAGATCCGGCCTTTTGTACAGGAAAAGGAGTCTTGGATACAAAAGCATGTGGAGCAGCTCCGCCGGAGAAACGAACAATACGACGCACAGGGACTCGAGCCGCTCACATTTGCTGAACTTCATGAGCTTGCAGACAGGGCGTTGGAGTATATTCCTGAGCGAGTGGCATATTTTGCTGGGCAAATGGGAGTTACATATGGGAGAATCACCATCCGTAACCAGAAGACGCGCTGGGGAAGCTGTAGCAGCAAGGGCAACCTGAATTTTAACTGCCTGTTGATGCTGACGCCGCCGGAGGTGATTGATTATGTTGTGGTACATGAACTGTGCCACCGGAAAGAGATGAATCACTCGAAGGCTTTCTGGAAGGAAGTCGCGCATGTGATGCCGGATTATAAAAAGGCGCTCTCGTGGCTGAAAACGGAGGGTGGTATGGTGATGAGGCGCGCGTTTACCTAGCAGAAGGCGGATTTTGTTGACCAAAGATGCTTGACAAATCCAGAAAAGGTGTTAGAATAACCATATCGACCGACGGTCGAATGAGATTTTGATAAAGGAGCAACCGATTGGCAGAGATAAAATCTTCGGATGAAAGACGAAAAGAGATCATAGGTGCGGCGAGACAGCTTTTTATTGAAAAAGGCTATGACGCGACGAGTACGACAGACATCATGAAGGCGGTCGGAATCGCAAAGGGAACGCTCTACTATCATTTTGCCTCGAAGGAGGAGATACTGGATGCCCTGATTGTGTCCATCACAGACGATATGGCATTGCGGGCAGCAGGCGCCGCCAAAGATTTTTCAAAGTCTTTGGTCAGCCGGATGGTCGGCGTGATCAAAGCGATGAATGTTTCGTCGGGCGGAGCGGCTGATATTGTCGAAAAGATCCATTTGCCGCAGAATGCATTGCTGCATCAGAAATCACATACGGCGATGATTCGGAAGATTCAGCCAATTATGCTGGAGCTTGTCAACGAGGGAATCGCATCCGGCATGTTTCATACTGATTATCCGGATGCGGCGGTTCATATGGCATTGACGTATTCGATTGTTGGCTTTGATGATCCGGAGGCTGTTGATCTGGATATGATAAAAGGCTTTGTATATAATCTGGAGCGGCTGCTGGGCGCACAGTCGGGCACGCTGGATGAGTTTTTTACACTTTTTGGTTAGGTCATAATACCACGCTGGTTTTAGCGTGGTAAAAAAATATGCAATATCGACCGGCGGTCGAGAAAGAGGGGAAGTTATGGAAAAAAAGAGAATGAGAAATTATGTAATCAGCAGTTATCTGGTGTTCTGGGCGATGGTGCTCGGCATCTGCGGCACGGCAAGCATGGTGTTCCACTGTCGGCCCGTGGTCATGCGCATATTGTCGAATGTGTGCGCGTGGTCTCCGACGATTGTCCTGCTGTGTGGCATCCGTTATTTTAGTCCAGAAACCACGATCCGGCAGTTTTACAAAAAGGCGTTTGCTGGAAAGGTGAGCATCCTCAGACTGTTTTTGGCTGCGCTGCTCACGATGGGCGCGACTGTCAGTACTGTCTTTCTTCTGTCTTTGATTCAGGGAAAACCGTTCGGATCGTACTGGGCGCTCGGTGCGTATCCGCTGTGGGCATCATTTTTATTTTCGCTGACGACCGGACCTACCGGCGAGGAAGCGGGCTGGAGAGGATATGTCAGACCGTATTTGAATAAAAAGTACAGTTTTTACAAGGCATCCATCTTTCAGGGGCTGATCTGGAGCTTCTGGCATACGGTGCTTTGGTTCGTGGATTCGGACTTTCTCGGATGGGACATGATCCCGTATGTGTTGTCCAATGTGATCGTCATGACAGCGCTCTGTTTTCTGATCAATACGTTTATGGAGGGCAACGACAATCTGCTCTACGGTATTGTGATTCATTTCTGTTTCAATATTCTGTATTGCTTTTTGCAGGTGGATATCTGGTTTTATGTGGTGCTTATCGTTGTATATGGCCTGATTGCCGGTGTGATCTGTGTGAGAAGAAAATACTTGAACTTGGATGAAAAGAATGTACATAAAATGCTTAACCGGAATTGATATTTTATGTGATATGAGTCATAATGCTAATGTAAAAGGTGATGAGCAAAATGATTCGTAAATATTTAAAATTTTATGGAACTGTTCAGGGAGTCGGTTTTCGATATCGCGCGGAACATGCGGCAAATATGGTCGGCGCAACCGGCTGGGTGCGCAATGATCCGGACGGAGGTGTCTCTATGGAGATACAGGGAACCGAAGAGCAGATTGACCGGGTTATCCTTATGATAGAAAAAGGGACTTATATAGAAATTCAACAGATCTCCGCAAAAGCGATTCCGCTGGCAGAGAATGAGTATGGTTTTCGGACGAGAAACTATTAGTGGCTGGAAACCCTTGGAAATACCGGAAATTTCAGCGATTCTCCGCAGCGTAGAGTGGATTCTGCACAACATAGGTTGCGTAGAGTGTACTTCTCGCATATGATCTGGGTAACAAATCTGCAAGCGGTGACTTGACGGATAAGGAATGGAGGAAGTTTTTATGAGTGATAACAAAATTGGATCATTTATCCAGTTGAGCAGAAAAGAAAAGGGACTGACACAAAAGGATCTGGCAGAGCAGATCGGCGTGAGTGACAAGACGATATCCAAATGGGAGAACGGGAACAGCGTTCCGGATACGGCGATCCTGAATTCATTGTGTGAGGCACTTGATATTTCTGTCAATGAACTCCTTTCCGGCGAGAAGCTGCCTGTAGAAAATTATTCTATGAAAGCGGAGGAGAACATGATGAATCTATTAAAACAAAATGAAGACAACCGGAAAAGTTCACTGGGGCAGTTGATTGTAGGAGGCATTCTGGGTATCCTGACTCTGGTGCTGCTGTTTAGTTCGATGTCTGGCACGCGGCCGGATATGCTGACATTCTTTTTGGATATTCCGTCACTGCTCGGTGTCGTGCTGATCTGTACATCCATTGTGCTGCTGTCGGGTGCAAGGGGTAAGAAGGAAATATTTGAAATCATACAAAAGACAGCGATTCCTGCAGGCGTATTTATTTCGGTGATTGCCATTGTGGTGATCATGGGCATGTTGGAAGATCCGGCTACCATAGGTCCTAATCTGGCAGTGGCATTGCTGTCAATCTTTTATGGAATGTTGATCTACCTGATCCTGATTCCGGTGAATAAACGGCTGGAAAAATAGACCGGAAAATGACCGGCATATCAGGTGGACAGATATTAGATATATGGCAGAGAAGCAGGAGGAAGCAGGACTGTGAATTACTTAATCAGTGAAACAACAAAAGAACAGCGTGAACAGATTGTCGCAGAGTCATTAGGCAACATTGAGGCGAGCTGTGATGGCTGCATGTCGGGACTTGCGGAAATGTATCAGGACTATATTGATGGAAAGAAAGAGCTCCGCGAGATCAACATGGAATTCAATGCCAGATATGTAAAAGGCGATGATATGCCGGTCAGGACAGGCTGTTCTTATATGTAAAAGATGGGTAAAAAAATGAGCACACAGATTTATGGTACGATCGGTCCGTCATGCGCGAACCTTGAAACATTAAGAGCGATGTTTCAGGAGGGCATGACCGGCATGCGGATCAACACCTCACATGTCAGTGTCAAAGCGGCGGCTTCACAGATTCGGATGATTCGGGAGGCCGCCGCTGCCTGCGGAATAAAGCCGCAGATTTTGATTGATATGCAGGGGCCAGAGCTGCGCATCGGACAGATGGCGGCACCAATGGATTTAGAAAAAGGTCAGACAGTCAGTTTCCTTGAGGAAACAGGAGTTGGCGGTGGGATTCCGGTTCCGAAAATAGTATATGAGGCATTGACAGCGGGCGCAGAGGTTCTTCTTGATGATGGAAAAATACTGCTTACAATGACTGGGGATCATGAGGCAGTCGTTTGCAGAGGCGGATCTCTGGCTGGGGGAAAGAGTATCGCTGTTTCCGGCGTGGAGCTGGAACCTCCTGCAATGACTATGCAGGATCATGAAAATATCAGGGATGCGGTTCGTTGTGGCGTAACTGCCGTGATGCAGCCGTTTGTGCGGAGTGCGGCAGATTTACAGGTTGTCCGGTGTGCGATGGATCAGGCGGATGGAAAAGATCTGCGGCTGTTGGCAAAGATTGAGAATCTGTCAGGTGTAGCGAATCTGGAGAGTTTTTTCGGGCTGGCGGATGAGATTGTGATTGCACGCGGTGATTTGGGAAATGCCATGCCACTCTGGGAGCTTCCGCGCGTACAAAAAGACATATCGGGAAGATGTAAAGCGGCTGGCGTTCCGTTTATGGTCGTGACGCAGATGCTCGCGAGCATGGAACATCATGCAGTTCCTACACGTGCAGAGGTCAGCGACATTTATAATGCGGTCAGCGACGGCGCATCGTCCGTGATGGTGACCGGCGAGACTGCCGTAGGTCAGTATCCGGTAGAAGTGATCCGGTATCTGGCGCGGACGGCAAATAGTTTGAGATAGGAATCTCAGTCATCATCTGCAACGACGTTTACGGTATATGTGACGGTCTTTTTCTCGCCCTTGCCGTTTGTGTAGCTGCAGGTTACTTTTGTTGTTCCGATTTTTTTAGCATAAAATTCTACTTCGCGGCCGGTTTTTATTCTCGTGGCGAAGGAGAGGATGCTTGAATCGCTGATTTCCCATTTCAGATCGCTGTTTTTGATAGAGCGCCCTGCCTTGACTTCCAGATCAAAATCGTCCCAGACTTCCTCATATTTGACAGGTGCATCAGCTCTCTTTAAAGAGTAATCACTCTTTGCCTTTGTTACAGTGATCGTGATGGTGTCGCCGGACGTGGTCTTATTTTTTCCGTATACATAGCAGCGGATGGTCGCTGTTCCAGGTCTCACTGCAATAAAATCCATGTCATCGCCTGTCTGATCATAATCTTCGAACATGACGTAATCTTCTCCGGAAACGATCTCCCAGCAGATATAGTCATCCTCTGCATCATACGGAGTTGTCCGTGCTTTCAACTCAAATTTCTTTCCCTGTGCAACGGTTTTTGATGACTGCGCAAGGGAAACCTTACTCGGGATGGCATCCGCATGTACGGGAACCGCTCCGGTGCCAACGATCGTTGCTGCAATTAAAAGTGTGGTTACAAACTGTTTTGTTTTTTTCATCATAATATAGTCCTCCTATTTTGAGGTTCTCGAAGCATTTATTTTTATGAGAGCCTTCAATGTTTTATTTGTAGGATGATTTTATCATGCAATTATTAGAAAATGATTAGTAGATTAAATTTTTAACCTGCACGATGCAATTTTATTCAAGTGGCAGCCGGACGGTAAAGGTACTTCCTTTGCCGGGCGCACTTTCTACCTCAATCGTACCATTGTAATATCGCACGATTTCATATGCCATGGCGAGCCCGAGTCCCGTCCCTTCGCCGCCGCGGGAGGTTTCTGTCTGATAAAAACGATGGAAAATTTTCTCCTGCTCGTCTTCAGCGATCCCGATTCCGTCGTCTTTGACCGACAGGATGAGTGCGGATTCTTTTTGCCGCAGATCCACGAAAATATGTCCGTTTTCGTTTCCGTAACGGTAGGCATTGCTGACAAGATTCGTGAGAAGTCTCGATAAAAGCTCCCGGTTTCCCGAAAACATAACTGCTTCTGTCTGATATTCCAGCGAAATGTTGTGTTCCCGTATGAGCTTCATATCCTGACAGATGGTGTTTACAAGCTCCGCCATGTCGAGTGTTTCGTCTGCATACTTCCCGGATCGCATTTCCAGTCTGGCAAAATCCAGCATGTGGTTGATGAGCTTCGTCATCTTCCGTCCCTGCCGTCGGATCACCCGCAGGGCTTCCTCGTATTCTTCAACCGTCCGTTCCTGTTCAAGCGTATACTCACACTGTGCCGTAATAACTGCCATTGGCGTCCGCAGCTCATGGGAAACGTCGGAGGTAAACTGGCGCTCCTGTTCAAATGATTGTTCCAGATGGTCAAACATCTCGTTAAAGGTCGCAGCAAGCTGATGGAGTTCATCATCGCCCTCGCCCAGATCAATCCGGCGTTTCAGATCATTTCCCTCTCCGATCTGCCGTGCGGTCCACGAAATTTTCTGAATGGGATTTAATGCCCGTCTGGCGATGAGATATCCGCCTACGGATGCCAGTACGACCAGAAGGGGCATGACAATCAGGGCAATCTGAATCATGCCTGATAGCTGTCGGTCACCCTGTTCCTCCGACATTACACCCCGGATCCACAGCTCGTCCGATCCGTCGAAGGTCAACTGCCGGTCAAAAATATAGTACCACGTGCCGGCTGCCCATATTTGCTGGATTTTGGAATCTACAAAATTCAAATCAGACGCCGTGCCAGCTAATGGATTTTCTCCATAAATCAGACCCGAATGCTCGCCTGTATCGCAGTAATAATCAATCTCGTCTGCGTTATTATTTACGATTTCTATCAGGCGGTCTTGTATGTTTTTTCTTAAACTCCGGTGGCTGCCGGCAAAAACAGCCACAAAGGCGAACAGCACGACGATGATAAGCGTTGCGGTAAACCAGACGGTAATTTTCAGTCGGATGGATAATTTTTTCATACCTTAAGCATCCTCTTTCAATACAAAGCCTCTGCCACGGACTCTGTCTGAAACCGCGTCCTTTGCAGTCAGGAACATAACCGTCCGCAGTCAGCTTCTGGGTTATAATATTATTTAAATCTCGTTCGTCTTCTGCGAGAAGAATCCGCATGGGCTGTCACTTCTTTTTCATTTGGTTTCATAAGTGTCTATCGTGAACATAACATATTTTATCCGGAAAAGCAAATAATAGCGATTGTGGTGGAAAACGGAAGGTGCTATAATGATGAAACGGACGTTTCCTTAGGAAAATGCGAGAGATCAAAGGAGTGAGAAACAAATGCGGGATCCAGTGGATGCTTCTTTTTTTACAATTATGAGTACTGCGAAGTTCCGGGAGAAAAAAGAGCAGTTTACTTATCATAAAGAGATGCTGCACAGTCTTGGCTCGATCCGGTACTGTAAGGCGGAGCAGTTTCGGGATTGCATGATCGGAACGATCCGTCTGCCACAGAAAAATGACCACAAGAAAGTGCAGCTTGCGTTTGGATTCTATTTGATGGGCGACAAAATATATTTTGTTGAGGATGAAGGAAAACTGAAACCTTGGATCGAAAAGCGTGTCGAGACATTCCGAAAGGCAGATACACCGGTGCAGCTAATGTTGCAGATCATGGAATATATGATTGAGGAGGATACGTTATTCTTTTCGCATATGGAGTCAAAGGTCGATCAGCTTGAGGAGAAAATTGGTGACGGCGTGGGCTCAGATAACGATATTTTCTTAGCTCTGACAAAATATCGGCAGAAATTATCCGAGTTTAATATCTATTATGAGCAGCTGATCGATATTGGTGAATTGTTTGGTACATACAGTGTCTGCTCGGAGCAGGAGATTCAAGGCTGGAACAGGTTTATGCACCGTGCGGAACGGTTACAGAATCATGTGCAGCTGCTCCGCGAAAATGTGCTTGAAATACGGGAACTTTATCAGTCGATGAAGGATGCACAGGGAAATAAGATTATGGGTATCATTACGATTATTACGACGATTTTCCTGCCGCTGACACTCATCACAGGCTGGTATGGCATGAACTTTTCCTATATGCCGGAACTAAAGTGGCGTTATGGCTATGCGGCGGTGATCATCGGTGTATTGGTGATCGTAATATTGGAAATCGCTTATTTTAAGAAGAAAAAATTTTTCTAATTGCTTTTATTCATATATAATAGTATCATTACATACTACATAGATAGGAAAGGCTGGGAGAATATATGGAGTACATCGAGAAAAATAAAGCACTGGAATTATTAAAGCAGTACAATAAAGACCCGTTTCATCTGCAGCACGCGCTGACCGTGGAGGCTGTGATGAAATGGTATGCGAAGGAATTAGGCTACGGCGATGACGCGGAATACTGGGGCATCGTTGGTCTGCTGCATGATATTGATTTTGAACTTTATCCGGAGGAGCATTGCCTGAAAGCGCCCGAACTGCTGCGTGCAGGCGGCGTGGGCGAGGATATTATCCACGCGGTCTGCTCACACGGCTATGGCATCACGGTAGGCTGCGGGTCTACGATCGACGTAGAGCCGGTGCATGAGATGGAAAAGGTGTTGTTCGCGGCGGATGAGCTGACCGGACTGATCTGGGCAGCCGCCCTGATGCGTCCGTCCAAGAGCACAAAGGATATGGAACTGAAATCCCTGAAAAAGAAATATAAGTCGAAGGGCTTTGCCGCCGGCTGCGACCGCGGTGTGATCGAGCGCGGAGCCGAACAGTTAGGCTGGGAGCTGGACAAGCTGCTCACGATGACCTTGCAGGCGATGGCGGCATCCGAGGATGAGATTCAGGCGCAGGTAGAAAATTTATAGAATAGCTGCAAGCGAATATGGGATACTTAAAGTAAATGAAATCAGGAAACAGATAAAAAGGAGATACAGCATGAATATTGAAGAAATGTTAGAGATCCACGATTGTCCGCTGTGTGAGGGCGGTGCATTGCTTGAGGAGGAAAACGGATGCGGCTATTACGTGATGTGTCTGGAGTGTGGGTGCCATTCGGTGACGATTGATTTCCATTCGGAGGAGGAGCGTCTGGATGCGGCAAAGCGGACGGTGCTGCTGTGGAATACCGGAAAAGTGATCTCCAGCAACCCCGGAGAATGAGCGGTTGGATGTGCCTGTGACAGTATTCTGTCACAGGTATTTTTTTGTCTTTTCATATTCTTAAAAATCTCTCAATCCCACATTCTACAAGGGAGTTAGGGCAAAAATGAGTAAAAAACCTATACTTTAGTTAGGTTGACATTGGCAAAATGAACCAGTAATATGGGGATAGAGAGGGTATATAAAAGTGTTTTATCAGGCGCTTACAAGGGGAAAATGATGGCAGAAAACCTAACTATAGGAGAGGTATCATATCCTAGAAAATGTGAGGAAATGATACAGCTTTTGGAAAAGGCCGACCGGAAGGGACGGCTGGCGGAGACAATGGCAGAAGAATTTCTGCATCCGTTCAGTATGCAGGCATTGTGGGCGTGCAGGAAATATTTTCATAGTCTGCCGGAGGCAGTTTACCGGTCGCAGGAGACGGGAAACATGGCGCTGGTATCGGCGCGGGCGCTGCTGGCTTCGATGGAGGGACAGCTTGAGACAGCGAAGGAATATGTAAGGCTGCTTGGGGAGACCCCACATCATATCAACACGGCGGATATTACGACAAAGGATTATATGCGGCTCCTCACAGAGCTGGTCATGCCGTATACGACAGACAATCAGTTTTTACATATTGTGCATGCGCTGCGAGAGATCAATTCGCCGCCGGTGCAGAGTCTGACACTGTCGGCGGGCAGACCGGGTATTCTGGACGGTTTCCGCGATTTCACCAGATACGCGGGAAAGATGACGAAGTACCGGAATGAGATCGAGGAGATCCTGCGAGTGCTGTACGGCAAAAAATATAAAGGCATTTACGAGATCGCACTGGCGGAGTGGTATTACCAGAGCAACGACAGCTTTCATGCATTGCTGTTAGTCACCGGAACGATCCCGCTCATGGAGACACAGCAGGATATCCAGTGCCTGTTTGTGGCGATGGCATTGCAGATGAAGATTCTGTTATTGAACGGTCAGATGCAGGCAGCAGCTCCGCTCGTAAAAAAGATCCGCGAACGCGTGCAGGATGCCGGATGGGAAGAAGTAGAGAGCAGTCTGAATGCGCTGGAGGCATGGGCGGCATGTTATGACGGCAATCGGGAGATCGTAGAAGAATGGCTGACCGAGCGCGCGCCGGACGAACAGGGGCAGATGTGCATGACAGAGGTCTACGCCTATCTGGTAAAGATCCGCTGTTATCTGTTCACCGGAAAATATATGGTGGCATTTGTGCTGGCGAACAAGCTGATTCATGTTTTAAAGGATGGCAAGCGGTATATGGATCTGTGTGAATGCTATATGCTGTCTGCGATCGCCTGCTATAAGGCGGGAGCGATGGAGGATATGTGCTTTGAACTGGAACAGTCGCTTGAGATCGCCGGAAAGTATCATTATATCCGTCTGCTGGCGGACGAGGGCGCCTATATGGTGCGGATGTTATCCGTGTATCGCAAGCGGTGCGGCGCGGATGATTTTACAGCGCAGATCATGGATGCGGCGCAGGAGCTCGCGCGCAAGCTGCCCGACTATATGCAGTCACCGCGGGACATCTACGAACCGCTGACTGCTACCGAAAAACAGGTGTTACAGCTATTGGCGCAGGGGCTGACCTATCATGAGATGGCGGATAAGCTTGGAAAAAAAGAAGGCAGTATTAAATTTCACAGTTCCGGAATCTTTAAAAAGCTACAGGTGAAGAACCGCCAGCAGGCGGTGAACCGAGCGGTAGAGATCGGTCTGTTATAAAAGAATCAATGATTGGAGGAACATAAAGTATGGGATTATTTTCAAGAAAGAAAAAAGAAGAAGCGGGAAAAGATTATTGTCTGTTTTGCGGAATGGATCTTGTGAATGGCGTGTGCAGCAGTTGTGGCCGTGAGGCAAAGCCGATGGTCGGTTTTGACGCGTTCCAGTTCAAGCAGGTGCCGGTCAGCGTCGCTGAGCAGATGGGTGAGCAGAAGAAAAAGCTGTTTGGCAATGATAAACTGACGGTACAGGAAATGATCCGGGACGGCAATCTGTACATTGCGGACATCTTGTTCGACAGTACGGTCGAGGATGAGAGAGAGGTCGGAACCGGTGATGACACGAGAACGGAGTATGACTATTATGTACAGTTTTCGACACCGGACGGCGCACCCTGCAAGAAATGCTGTGAGATTCTGCTCAATGGCTGCTGCACGGTAGAGGACCGTATGAAAGAAGGACGGCGGGAAGGCTGGCTGCTCAAGGGCGTCAGAAAGAAAAAGGAGTATTATTACGCATTTGTGCCGGAGGATGAGAGTCTTGCAAAGATGCTGCGCATAGAAGTCGCAGAGTTTCTGATGACATTGGGTGCGTGCTACGAAGATCGCAGACTGGCACCGAAGGGCGCACTGCATAGCTACGAAATCAGAGGTACGATTCGCAGTTCATGGAATGAGGTATCGTAGAAGGGAGTGGCGTAGTGAAAGCAAGGATCATTAAATTCCGGCTGGCAGGGGCGCTCGTCACGGCACTTGGTGTCTATCTGATGATTATCGGATACGGGCAGACATGGTCGCTGAGTATTGCGACGGTCGTGCTGATCTTTGGTATCGCGATCTGGATGATGGCGACACCGAAGGACTATAACTCCATGACGGACATGGCAGCGATGATCGAGATGGACAGACCCAGAAAAATCGAGGAGTTTTACGAGGCATATAAAAATGTGTGGACACCGTTAGGATCTGCATGGCTGGGCAAATTTTACACGATGAAGCAGACTGCCCTTGTGTTTGGACCGGACGCCAGCGGTCAGTATATCTATTTCTGGATTCAAAAAAACGGAGCCATAGGCTACATCGGATATTCTTTTATCGAACATTTTATTAAAAAGCAGGTCACAACGCCGCTCATCCCGATGCCGGAAGACACCAGCCTGAGTATCGCGGGGCATCTGAGCTATCATTCCGATCTGCTCATGTTCCAGAGTGAGCTGCGGGAGAATATCGAGCGGTTTATAAAGACCGGTCAGGTTTTACAGTTTTCACAGACCAAGCCGTCCCAGATCTATACGTTTACCGAGGAGTTTAAGCTTACGGGACAGCATTTTGATCTGGAGGATTCCGAGGGCAATCTGGTCTATGAGATCGACAGTACCGTGCCGTTAAAGACGTTCCGTATCTACGATACGTCGCATAACGAGGTATTCCGCATGACAAAGGAACTGATTCATGTGCTGGCGACCTATCGTTTTTACCTGTACGGCGAACCGTATGGCGTGCTGAAAGAGAAATTTGCGCTCGTCAGGGATAAATTTGCGATGGAACTGCCGGAAGGAAAGCTGGAAATGAGCGAATATGCAGGTTCGATCGGTCATAACTATAAGGTGACGTTGAATGGCAGGATGATCGGAGCGATCATGGACAACATGGACATTACGGTCGGCAATGTATTTTTTGATAATGCATTCCTGATTATTTATGATACGCGGTATCTGCCACAGATGGCGGCACTGGCTGTGATGGCGGCGCGCGAATTGGCAAGAGACAGGGATGGCGGTTTGTCAAATCGATGATAGACCGGTAACACAATAGAGATGAAATGGAAGAAAGGAAAGAAAACGGAGAAAATGAGGAACATGGATCGAAAAATTATGGCAGGGCTTGTGCTGGGTGCGGGGCTGCTGCTCACCGGCTGCTCGCTCGTTATACCGTCACAGATCGAATATCCGGATGCGGACGCAGCAAAGGAGGCGCTGAATCACGCGTCGACCGTTACGTTTCTGACTGAGGATCTGGAAGATGTAGATACGATGGGAAACATTCTGGCGGACGAAAAGATTGCGGGATATATGTCTCAAAGTGGTTTTGTAAACATCAAATGGACGGTTAATGTGGATGATCAGGACTGGTTCTATCTGAAGGTTGTGACCGATGAGCCGATCAATAACGTAGAAGGTGTCAAAACGGGTTCGACCTATGGCTATTATGATATGGACGATAATTGTCTCGGTTATGGACAGGAACGGGTCATCGCACCGGATGGCGGCGAGGAAGCATGGTATATTCAATTTCTGGATGCAGACGGTAATCCGAAGGAAGATTATTATGCAACTGAGGAAGGTACGATGCTGTTAGACAGTGAGGGAAATGTGATCGCCAGAGTGAATGGAAGCATTGATCTGATCGGAACGGGCTGTACGATCAATTTTGTCATGGAGGAAGGTGTTGATCAGGAAGTAGATATCAAGGATAAAATCGTGATGACGATGCCGAAGTTTGATGAGTTGAAGCGGTATTATCTGGATAATTATATGTAAAAGGCTGTTGGCATGTTGTGTGACCTGTTGATCTGCTTATATTCCTTAGCGTGTGAACAGGAGAAATCAGGAGGAGTGATACAATGGGACTGGGTGAAGCATTAGGTGTAAAAAATGTAAAATTAAATCTGAAGGGTACTTATGGTACCATGGAGGAGCTGTATGAGGCGATCAAAGTGATTCCGTTTGAGGCGGGAGAACCGACTTATACCAAGCACGGATTTAATCCGGTAATCGTATTTCCGGAGCAGGATCGCAACAATCAGGTATGGATTATGAATGTCGGAAAAGGAAAGTACCAGGTGATGCGTTCTTCAGAGGTAGTAGGTGTTGGCAATCTCGTAAAAAATGCAGTATTGAGCGATCTGACCGGTGGACTGACCAGCCTGTCAGGTGCATTCGGAAACAAGAAAAAGCGCTGCATGGAGCTGGTTGGGATCACCGCCAAGCAGATTGAGGACGCAGGAGTGTAGTTTATCAGCAGTAATAGAAATTAAGCACAAACGGATCTATAAGCAGATCCACAGATCACACAACAAATGCTTGATGATACAGGAGAGGGAGTACATAGATTTGGACAAAAAGAAACAAAAACGATGGCATTCATGGGCGGTGATGATGACTGTCCTCACCGGATGTCTGTGGCTGACAGGCTGCGGCAAGGCACCACAGATGGAATTTGACAGCGCAGAGGAAGCAATCGAGGCGCTGAATACCGCAGAGAATATTGAGATCTATGCAGATCTGTATTCCAAGAAGAAAAAAACGGAGATCGTGGCAGATGGGAAAGTCGCCGGATATCTGCAAGGGGACACGGTGTATATCGATGGTGAGGAATGGTTTTCCATTGATTATGTGACCGATGAGCCGATCAATGAGGACAGGACACACGGCACGACTTATGGATATTATGATGCAGATGGAAACTGTCTGGGTTATGCACAGGAACGGTATCTGGATACAATGGACGGAGGGAGAGATACGTTTCTCATATTTTTAGATACCGATGGTGAGGAGATGGACTATTGCAGCAGCAAAGGCGGCACGATATTGTTTGACTGGGATGGCAGTCCGGTCGGTAAAGGTTATATGGGAGTAGACGGTCTTGGCTTTTTCCGCCAGGTCTATACCAATATCTACAGAACAACGTTTTACACAGACCCGGAGGCACACCTGACGGTCGATTTCATGGATCGCATGGCGATGTTCAAGAAGCTGCAGAGTGATTACCAGATGATTGATAGAGAGCCGGCGTTTCCAGTGTTCGACATCATAGGGACGATTGCCCTTGGTATTTGGCTGATACTGGAAATAGGCTGGCGGATCGACAAGTGGAAAGAAAAGAAGCGGGGACAAACATCGGATCAGAATGACGCAGGGGAGGAGTAAGTATGTTTTTAATCGTATTGGCACTGTTACCGGCAATCGCGCTGGCGGTGTGGATCTATCGTCAGGATAAGATTGAAAGAGAGCCCAGGAAACTGCTGTGGAAAATATTTTTTCTGGGCGTGCTCTCCGTGATCCCGACGATTATTTTAGAGCTCATACTGGGTGATGTGGTAGGTCTGTTTTTTGAGGAAACCTCGGTTGCCTATATCGTTCTGGATAACTTTATATGTGTGGCGGTCGTAGAGGAATACTGGAAAATGAAGGCTGCCAAGAAAGCAGCGTGGAAAGATCCCGCATTCAACTATAAGTTCGATGCGATTGTGTACTGTGTGACCTCAGCACTCGGTTTTGCAGCGATTGAAAACGTGATCTATGTGATGGATGGCGGTCTGGATACTGCGATCAGCCGGATGCTGCTGTCGGTTCCCTCGCACGCGATCGACGGTGTGATCATGGGATATTTCTTCGGCATGGCGAAGGAGGCAGATCTCAAGGGCGATAAAAAGCGCCGGAAACAGTGTCTGCGGCGGTCGGTACTCGTGTCGGCGATCGAGCACGGTATCTATGATACCTCACTGTCGCTGGATTCGGACTGGCTGATGTTATTTTTCCTGCTGTTTGTGATCGTCATAGATATCTGGGCATATCGTTTTGTAAAAAAACAGGCGCGGCAGGATCGCGAGCTTGTGCACAGGGAGGCAGAGCCGGTGCAGATGGGTACAGAGTTTGTACAGCAGAGTGCAGAGCCAATGCAGCAGAATACAGAAATCGTATCATAAAAGTATTGACAAAAATGGTAAATCAGTGTAACATAACGGTGTTATCCTACATAACATTGTTATGTTACATTTTTTTTGCCGTGCATCCGGAAGGCTGCCGGTGACAGGTTCTGTAGGTTTTAGGGGGATATGATGTCGGAAAAAAAGACCCATGATCGGGAGACAAAGGCGCAGCTCTTGAAATATGCGAAGGAAGAATTTATGGAAAAGGGCTTTGCGGGCGCATCGCTTCGGAGTATCTGCCGCAAGGCGGATGTCACGACCGGCGCGTTGTATTTCTTTTTTAAGGATAAGGATGATCTGTTTTGTCAGGTCGTGGGAGATCTGATGGAGCGGCTGGAGGTGCTGATGCAGGAGCATTTCTCCTTTGAAGAAGAGGAGATGGGCGGCACGCAGGATGTGTCGCATGATGAGAACAGCGATTTTGAGTCGGTGAGCCTGATTGTGCATGAATTGTATACTTATCGGGATGAGGTGCTTTTAGTGCTGACCAAGTCGCAGGGATCGAGCATGGAGTATCTGACGGACCGGCTGGTCGATCAGATGGATGCGCACAATGCGTATATCTGTGAGGCGATGTGCAGGGCAAACGGTGTGCCGATGGTCGATCACAAGGTCGTGCACTGGATGGCGCATTCACAGATTGATATGTTTATTTTTATGGTGACACATATTGACAACGAGGCGGAAGCACTTCGTTTTGCGGAAAAAGGAACGAAATATCTGCTCGGAGGCTGGTACAGCCTTGTCGGGGCATAATGACAGGTCTTTTGCTATGAAAAGATAGTAAAAGACCAAAAAAATACACACAACGTAACGCTGTTATGTGAACATATGAGCAAATGAATGGATATTAAAACATAAAAACAGGAGGAAAGAGCATGTATTTAAAGGTATCGGATGTCAAGAAAAGTTATGGTGAGGGAGGGAGTTATGTTCAGGTGTTGAAAGGAATCAATACCGGTGTCGAGCAGGGACAGATGTGCGTCATACAAGGTACATCCGGTTCCGGAAAGTCTACGCTGCTCAACTGCATCGGAGGTCTGGACACGATGGATTCCGGATCGATCATTGTCGACGGGACGGAGATTTTCGGCATGACCAGCGACCAACTGGCAGATTACAGGCGGGCAAAGCTCGGATTTATCTTTCAGTTTTATAATCTCGTGCCGAATCTGACCGTGCGGGAAAATATACAGGTGTGCGAGTATCTGACCGATGATCCGCTGCCGATGGATGAGCTCATCGAGACACTCGGACTCACAGAGCACCAGAACAAGTTCCCTTCACAGCTCTCCGGCGGACAGCAGCAGCGCTGCGCGATCGCGCGGGCACTGGTGAAAAATCCGAAGCTTTTGCTGTGTGATGAGCCGACCGGAGCACTGGATTCCAAGACATCGCGGGATATTCTGGTGCTGCTGGAGGAGATTAACGCAAAGTACCATACGACGATGCTCATTGTCACACATAACAATTCGATCAAAAATATGGTGCACAAGGTCATTTTTATTAAAGACGGACTGATCAGCAGGGAATACGAGAATGAGAAACGGATTCCGGCAGCAGAATTGGAGGATTTATAAGATGCAGAGGGTTTTGAGAAAAAGGGTTTTCAGGGACCTGCGGGAAAATCTGTTCCGGTATCTGGCGCTTGGTTTTCTCGTGATCATCGGTATGTATATTATCGTGTCATTGATCGGTGCCGGCGTGACGATCATTGACGGCACCAATGAGCATGATCTGGCAAATCAGCGCGAGGACGGGCAGTTTGAGGTGTTCGTGCCGCTCACGAATGCGCAGATCGCACATATTGAGGATGCCGGGGCGCAGGTAGAGCCGATGTTTTATGAGGATTATACGGTCGACAGTGGAAAAGTCGTGCGCGTATTTGCAAATCGTGAGCGGATCGATCTCGCCGAGTGTGACGAGGGCAGGCTTGCAGAGGCGGAGAATGAGATCGCTGTCGAAAAACGGTTTAGTGAGGAGAATGGGATTCAGGTCGGAGATACGATCACGCTCGCGGATCACGCCTTTACCGTGACCGGTATCGTGACCTCACCGGACTATAACGCACTGTTTAAGGAGCTGGCAGATTCTGTGGCGGACAGCAAGAGCTTTGGAACGGCGTTTGTGACAGACACCGCTTATGAGCTGCTGCATGAGACCGGAAAAAGCGAAAAAACGCAGACATATCTGTATGCTTATCTGCTGGATGAAAATGCCACGGATGAGGATGTGCGGGAGGCTGTCAAGGATATTAAGGTAGATACGGATGCGATCGAAGATCCGATGTTTCAGGAGTATTGGGAGCGCACAGGAGCGGTGCTTGATGATTTTCAGACCGGTGTCAGCGACTTAAAGGACGGTAGCAACGAGCTGGCGGATGGGCTGGATGAGATCACCGGTCACAATGACGAGCTGAATGACGCGGCACAGGATCTGTTTGACGCTTATCTGGAACAGGCGGCATCCGCCTTGAAGGACTATGGCTTTTCGGTCGAACTCACGGAGAACAATTTCAGTGATGAGTTAAAGCGCCTTGTCGATCAGGAGGGCGGTCTGGCAGCACTGAGCATGACCCGCGTCAGAAAGAGCCTCGAAGGTATCAAGGAATTTAAGGATGACATCGGGGATTATACGGACGCAGTCACCGAGGTGGGCGACGGCGCGCAGGAGCTGGCAGACGGTGTCGATGAGCTAAAGACGCAGACGGACGATTTTCTGGAAGATTATGACACGGGGCTGGCGAACCTCACGCTGTTTCTCACCGCAGAGGATAACTCGCGGATCGGCGGGGCTGCCGATGACCAGCAGATCAACGTGCAGAGCGGATATGTGTTCGGTGTTCTGATTATGATGCTGTTTGCATATGTGATTTCTGTCTTTGTCGTACATGGTATTGAGAAGGAAAGCAGTGTGATCGGTGCACTTTATGCGCTGGGCGTGAAGCGTGGCGATCTCATGCTGCACTATCTCACGCTTCCGGTATGTGTGACGACGGTCGCCGGGCTGATCGGTTTTGCGCTCGGTATCAGCGGTATCGGTATACCGACGCAGATGGCAGATGCGTATGCCTATTATTCGCTCCCGAAGCTGAATGTTTTGATTCCGCCGGTTCTGATCGTATACGGAGTCATCATGCCGCCGGCCGTTGCGATCGTTGTCAACTATTTTGTGATCCGCAAAAAGCTGTCGCGGACGGCACTTTCGCTGATTAGAAACGAGGTGAAACAGCCAAAGGGAAGCAATATTGATCTCGGAAATATGGGCTTTGTCGGCAGATTCAGAGTCAGACAGATGCTGCGTGAGATGCGAACCGGAATCACAGTCATTTTAGGCATGTTTCTCTCGCTCGTGTGCCTGGTGCTTAGTCTGAATACGGCGATTCTCTGCGATAACGTAAAGGTCAACAATATTAACGATACAAAATATGAGTATATGTACACCTACAAATATCCGTCCGAGGAGCCTCCGGAGGGTGGTGAGGCAGCGTATCTGACGACGCTCAAAAAGGCGATTCTCGGCTATAACTGGGATATTAACGTGCTCGGTTTGCAGGAAAATTCCGCTTATTTTGATGTCGGGCTGCCGACCGGAAAAAATAAGGCGGCGATTTCGTCCGCGCTTGCTCAGAAATACGGCGTGAAGGTCGGCGATGAGCTGCTGCTTCACGATGAGGAGCACGAGATCGATTATGGTTTTCGGGTGGAGAGTATTGCTACCTATGCGCCTGCGTTCTATGTATTTATGAATATCGATGATGCAAGGGAGCTTTTTGGGGCATCTGAGGATGCATACAATGTCGTATTTGCGGATCATGACCTTCATGTGGATGCCGCCAGATTATATGCGACGGTGACAAAGGAGGATATCGTTTCTGCGGCAGGTATTTTCTCGGATCTCATGCGCAGCATGGTAATCATGATCGTCGTAATATCCGCATTGATCTTTGTTGTGGTCATGTATCTGATGATGAAGGTCATGATTGACCGGTCTGCCTTTTCGATCTCGCTGATCAAGGTATTCGGATTCCGCAAAAAGGAGATCCGCAGGCTGTATTTAGATGGCAATTTCTTTATCATTGCGATCGGTGCTGCGGTGTGCCTGCCGCTGTCGAAATTCGTCATGGATCAGGTATATCCGTTTATGGTATCGAATGTCAACTGCGGAATCGACATCAGCTTTGCGCCGTGGCTGTGGATCGTGCTGTATGTGTCGATCCTGCTGTTGTATTTTGTGATCAATCGGGTGCTTGTAGGCAGACTGAATAAGATCCTGCCCGCCGAGGTACTGAAAAACAGGGAATAAATTTTGAGGGATAACCTATAAATTTATAGTGGCGGAATTGACAGAATGGTGGTAAAATAGAATAAGATTATCCGTTCGAAGAGAGGGCGGCTGCTTGCAGCCGTCTAATCCACGACACTTTTTTCTATAGCGTAGGCTGGGCGGTGCATTCGTGTGATTGCGGGTAATTTATGCAGGGTTTGTACATCGGTAGTACATCAGCTTCCCAAGCTGAGGAGGCGGGTTCGATTCCCGTACCCTGCTTTTTTAGTACTGTTCAGACAGTAATATTTTTCTTATATATTTTCACGGAGGAAAATGGTATGAAGGTAGGAGAGGCAAGGCAGACGTACAATTCATTGCTGAAATCTTACAATGAACAGAAGTTTAAGCTGGCAGGGCAGAGAAAGGAACTAAAAGATAAGATCGAACACACCGAGGATGGCGCGAATGTTTACGCTGAGGAGTCCGCGACGCTGGAGCTGACCTATCAGGCTGTGCAGGATAAGTATGATGAGTACAAGGGATATATGGATCAGTTGATGGAGCAGTGGGATGCGAAGTTTAACGAAGTGGTCGCCGGGCAGCAGGCGGATGCCGCCAAGGAATATGGCGAGGAAATGAGCAAGCTCATGAAAGTTGCGATCCGGATCATGCATGGAGATATTGTTCCCCTGAAGGACGAGCAGAAGCTGATGGAATTTGACAGTGATCTGTATCAGATGGCAAAAAATATCGGCGCGATGGCAGAGCGCATGGAGAAAAAGAGATATGAGTCGTTGTGGGACGACGAGGAGAAAAAGGACTATGAAGATCCGGTAGAGAGTGCGGATGATCAGGAAACATTTGCGAACGGGCCGGAGGTCGTATCCGTCGAACAGACGATGGAGAGTGTGGATATCGGGTAAATTTTGAATAGAAATAGAAATGACAGGGAGGTAATGAATATGAACGAGACATTACAGGTATTGGAGAGCAGACGAAGCTGCCGTGCATTCAAGCCGGATATGGTAAAGGAAGAAGATTTGCAGGCGATCATCAAGGCTGGTACTTATGCACCGACCGGAATGGGGATGCAGTCTCCGATTATTATAGCAGTCACAGATAAAAAGCTGCGCGATCAGATCGCAGAGGAGAACCGGAAGATTGGCGGCTGGAAAGAGGGCTTTGATCCGTTTTACGGAGCACCGGTCATATTGATTGTGCTGGCAGACAAGGAGCGTCCTACCTATATTTATGATGGATCGTTAGTCATGGGCAATCTCATGAACGCAGCCGAGAGTCTCGGTGTGGCGAGCATCTGGATTCATCGTGCAAAAGAGGAATTTGAGTCAGAGTTTGGCAAAAAGCTGCTGGCAGAGCTGGGGATCGAGGGCGATTATGAGGGCATCGGACACTGTGCACTCGGATATGCCGCAGAACCGGCGGCTGCTGCGAAAGCCAGAAAAGATAACTATGTCTACTATGTAAAATAAGGCATCCAATGCAAACCGGAGGGACAGGCAATGATAATGGAGACATGGTACTATGAGGTCGTGTCGATCGACGGAGATTATGCGAATCTGCGGCGGACAGATGTGGCGTCGGATGATCTGAAGCTCGTGGCAAGAGCTTTACTTCCCGCGGAAATTTTTGAGGGATGTCGGTTGAAATATGAGCTCATGCAGTATACAATAGAATAGACAGGTAATTGCGTTGAAGATCAACGATTCCGTGGTTACTTGAATATAAACTATCAACAATAAAAAAGAGGAGGAATTTTATTATGCAGTACAAAGTAGAGGGAGGCAATTTGCCGGTTTTGAAAGTACATCTGGATCAGGGAGAATTTGTTCAGTGTGAAGCTGGCGCAATGGCTTGGATGGATGACGAGATCGAGATGCAGACAAGCGCCGGAGGACTCGGCAAGATGCTCGGACGTATGCTGACCAAAGAGAACGCATTCATGAATACTTACTATGCAAAGAGCGCAGGCGAGATCGCATTTGCATCTAAGTTCCCCGGATCTATTCAGGCAGTTGAGGTTACACCCGGAAACGGTGTGATCGTACAGAAAGGATCTTATCTGGCATCTATCGGAGAGATCAACAGCGAAGTATTTATGCAGAAGAAACTGAGCAAGGGCTTATTCGGCGGAGAAGGTTTCCTGATGCGTAAATTCACCGGAAACGGTATCGTATTCCTTGAGGTAGACGGATCTGCACATGAGTATGAGATCGCTGCAGGCGACTGCAAGGTCGTAGATACCGGATATGTAGCAGCAATGTCTGAGACCTGTAACATGGAAGTACGCACAGTCAAGGGCGTTGGAAACGTACTGTTCGGCGGCGAGGGCTTATTCAATACCGTTGTACACGGACCCGGAAAGGTGACCTTACAGAGTATGCCGATCGCATCAACTGCATTGCAGTTATATGAGTACATGCCTCATTCTTCTAACTAATGCATGAGTGGGCAGATTGATAGATGACATAGGTCAATCACACTTCAGACGAGGGGCTGTTGTCCATGTAGAGCTGAAAACGATTTCGCTCGAAGGACAGCAGCCCCTCGTCACGTAGTTTACATAATTCATTCGACATGGCGCTGCGGTCAACAGAAAGAAAGTCTGCGAGCTGCTGGCGGTTAAACGGAATTTCAAAGCTGGCACTCCGCTGTTTTTTCGCCTGTTCGGACAGGTAGGATAGCAGTTTTTCCCTTGTCGTGCGTCTGGACATGTGACCCAGCTTTTGTACGAGACTGCGGTTTTTGCCGGAGATCTCATAGAACAGGTTCTGGATCACGATCGAATGAAATCTGCACGCGGAGGAGCAGACCGTCAGGATCTTATTCACATCAAAGAAAATGACTGCGCTGTCTTCCGTGGCGATCACATCATTGAGCAGCGCACCGCTGTCCGGTGCGACATATGCTTCCCCAAACATTTCCCCGACACCTATTTTATTGACAATACTCCGATTTCCCCAGAAGTCGTCCTTTTGGATCAAAAGTGAACCGGCGACTAACAGCGTGATATGCTTCAGGTATTCGCCCTGATGCAGCACATATGCGCCTTTCCGGTAGGTGCGTAGCTCCGCGCTGAGACAGCCGAGCATCGCTTCGAGTTCGTGTTCGCTCACGCCTGCGAATAATTGCGATTTTTTTAAAATGTTTAAATATTTTTTCATAAAATTCTCGTTTCGTTGTAAAAACAACAGAATTGTTGTGATCACTATAGTATACTCCGATTGTAAAGTCAATAAACAAAAAACAGTTTACCGAATATACAAAAGGAGAATCCAACCATGCTCAGAAGAATCATAAAAATCGATGAAGAAAAATGTAACGGTTGCGGTGCCTGTGCATCCGCCTGCCACGAGGGGGCGATCGAAATGATCGACGGCAAGGCAAAGCTGACGAGGGAGGACTACTGCGACGGACTGGGCGACTGCCTGCCGGCCTGTCCTGCGGATGCGATCCATTTTGAGGAGCGTGAGGCTCCGGCGTATAATGAGGCTGCGGTACTCGCCGCAAAGGCTGCGACCCAGTTATCTCAGTGGCCGGTACAGATCAAGCTCGTGCCGACAAACGCCCCGTATTTTGACGGAGCGAATCTGCTCATTGCGGCGGATTGTACCGCCTATGCATACGGCAATTTCCATCAGGAATTTATCCGTAACCATATCACGGTGATCGGCTGTCCCAAGCTCGACGAGGGCGATTATGCAGAGAAATTGACCGAGATTATCGCCAACAATGATATCAAAAGTGTAACTATCGTGCGTATGGAAGTGCCGTGCTGCGGAGGTATTGAGCAGGCAGCAAAGCGGGCATTGCAGGCGAGTGGCAAATTTATCCCTTGGCGGGTAGCCATCGTTTCTACCGACGGTAGACTGCTGGACGTATAAATCTAAATGTATATATATTAGGAGGAATCTATCGATGAATCATTTATCCAATCAACAGATGTTTTGTTTTCAGTGTGAGCAGACTGCGGGCTGTAGTGGTTGTACCGGAGCAGCCGGAGTCTGCGGAAAAAAGGCAGATACCGCAAAATTACAGGATGAACTGACCGGTGCACTCATCGGACTGGCACGCTCGACCGAGGGCAATATGCACCTGCTCACGGAAGCGACCGATGATCTGGTGATCGAAGGACTGTTTACGACGATCACAAACGTGAACTTCAATAACGAGACAATTACTGCGCTGATCCGGCGGATCGAGGATGAGAAAAACCGTATCGTGCCGGGCTGTACCGCCTGCGGTGCGCCGTGTGGCAGAAATAACGATTACGATATGCAGGAGCTGTGGCAGGCAGATGAGGATATCCGCTCGCTGAAATCGCTGATCCTGTTCGGTATCCGCGGAATGGCAGCCTATGCTTATCACGCAAACGTGCTGGGCTACCGCGATCAGGAGGTCAACCGCTTTTTCTACAAGGCGCTGTATGCAGTCGGTGCAAAGGACTGGGGAATGGATGAACTGCTTCCGATCGTGCTGGAAGTGGGCGAAGTCAACCTGAAGTGTATGGAGCTGCTTGACCGCGCGAATACGCAGACTTATGGCAATCCGGTTCCGACACGGGTGCCCTTGAAGGTAGAAAAAGGTCCCTTTATCGTGATCTCCGGCCATGATCTGTATGACTTAAAGCAGTTGTTGGAGCAGACAAAGGATCTCGGCATCAATATCTATACGCACGGGGAGATGCTTCCGGCACACGGCTATCCCGAGCTGAAAAAATATGCACATTTAAAGGGAAATTTCGGAACTGCATGGCAGAACCAGCAGAAAGAATTTGCAGATATTCCGGCACCGGTTGTATTTACAACCAACTGTCTGATGCCGCCGAAGGCGAGCTACGCAGACCGCGTCTTTACAACAGAGATGGTGTCTTATCCGGAGATCGTCCACATCGAAGATCTGGACAGTAGCAGACACAAGGATTTTACACCTGTCATCAAAAAAGCGCTTGAGCTGGGCGGCTATGAGCAGGATATGGCATTCACAGGCATCAATGGCGGAGACCATGTCATGACCGGCTTTGGACGGGAGGCGGTGCTGTCGGTATCGGATACCGTGATCGAGGCAGTCAAGTCCGGCGCGTTAAAGCATTTCTTCCTCGTCGGCGGATGCGACGGTGCCAGAGCAGGCAGAAATTATTACACCGAGTTTGTGAAGCAGACTCCGGCAGACACCGTGATCCTGACACTGGCATGTGGAAAATACCGCTTTAACGATCTGGATCTCGGAACGATCGGCGGACTGCCGCGTATTATGGATATGGGGCAGTGTAACGATGCCTACAGTGCGATCCGTGTAGCACTCGCGCTCGCAGATGCATTTGAGTGCGGTGTGAATGAGCTGCCGTTGTCAATGGTATTGTCATGGTATGAGCAAAAAGCAGTATGTATTCTGCTCACACTGTTGCATCTGGGCATTCAGAACATTCTGCTCGGACCGACACTGCCTGCGTTTATCTCACCGAACGTATTGAACTTCCTCGTAGAGCATTATCACATTGCTCCGATCGATACACCGGAAAATGACATCAAAAAACTGCTTGGCTAATTTGTTTCCTTTAATGCGGCGTGCATCAGATCCAGATAGTGCGCCGCATTTTTGCGGTTTGCCTGAATCTCCTCGTCGGTCATTTGGCGCAGGATTCTGGCGGGATTGCCGACAACGATCGAGTTGTCCGGAATGTTCATTTTGCCCGTAACGAGCGCTCCCGCACCGACGATACAGTTTCTGCCGACGACCGAGCCGTTTAAAAGAATGCTGCCCATGCCGACGACGGTATTGTCGCCTACCGTACAGCCGTGGACGATCGCGTTGTGTCCGATCGAGACACCTCTGCCGATGTGGATCGAATGTCCCTTGTCCGTATGAAGTGTGCAGTTATCCTGTACATTAGAGCCGTCTCCGATAAAAATGCTGCCCGTATCGCCGCGCACAACGGCGTTGTACCAGATGCCGACGTCCTTTCCGAGCGTCACATCACCCACGATATGCGCACCGGGCGCAAGATAGGTCTGTTTTTCCATAAAAAGCTGTCTCCTTTCCGAGCGTTTCACAGTTATCTACATTATAGCATATCTTATAGAAAAATAAAATTTGGAGTACTTCGATGGATTTTAACCAGAGAGATTATTTTTTCCAGATGCAGCAACTGCGGCAGATGCCGTATTCGTTTATGTATCCGTATCAGGATCTATATATGAGTGAGATGGAGACGGAGCGCGATCTGCAATATTTGCAGCAGATGTATCCGGCAGATGCCAAACGGATGCAGCGAAAGGTAGAGGAAGCCTGTGACCGGCTTGAATACGAGGGGAGTATGATGTATGACGAGTATCCCGACCGCGTATCCATGCTGCTCATGTGTGACCGCATTGCGGAGGAACTGCGCAGGGAGGATGCCGAGGCGCAGGCTGTGGATGAGGCACAGAGACAGAACGAGGATGTGACGGATGAATCCATGCAGGCAATGCATATGGACCGTCCGGGTCCGCCCCCGCCGCATATGGATCGCCCGGGTCCGCCTCCTCCGCCGCCGTTCGATCCGGGCAGACGCAGTCTGTTGGAGGTGCTGTTGTATAACGAGATGCATAAGAGACGCTGCAAACGTCGCCAGTGTCGAAGATTTTGGTAAAGTTTCGGTTGTGATTTTCAAAAAAACGCATTACAATAGGGAGTGTCCAATTCAGTTTGGGCACTCTTTATTATTGAAACGAGGAACAATCAGTGAAAAAAGGAATCATCAAAGCGGTGGTACTGCTGTTCAGCTTTGTGGCGGCAGTCATCACGTTCGGATATTTTACCAATCAAAACAGTGTCAATCTCACCACGGAAATGAAGGCAGCCTCCTATCCGGTGATCTCGATGTATTACAAGGACTATCTGGTCGGGGAGTTGCACGGCTATCGTGATAAAATGGATCTGACGACGATGCGGGATTCGCTTGTACCGGTACAGAGTGACCGGAAGGTGTCGGTTATTGTCGATACGTTTGGCAGCGAAGTGGATCAGCTCAGCTACGAGATCCGGAGTCTTGATGGCGAGCGGCTGATCGCGAATCGCGTGTGTAACGATTATCGGACAAGCGGGGATGAACTACAGATGCAGCTTGTGTTAGAAAATCTGCTGGAAGAAGGGCAGGAGTACCAGCTTGTCTTTTTATTGCAGCGCGGGGATGAGACGATCCATTATTATACCAGACTGATGCAGACCGGCGACGAGCATCTGGACGACTATCTGGAATTTGCCAACGAGTTTCACGAAGCATCTATGGACAAAGGGCGCGCGCAGCAGTTGACAACTTATCTCGAGCCGAACAGTCTTGTGGATAACAGGGATCTGAACCTGGTCACGATCAATGCGAGCCTGCAGGAAGTGACATGGGCGGATTTTGTGTGCCATCAGCAGGGCGATTCGGTGCTGACGCTTGCAGAGCTGAACGATGGCTATGCAGTCATTACGTTGGGCTATATGGTGACGGCTACCGGCAGCGGCGGCGAGCTGGAATACTATAATGTGGAGGAATACTACCGCGTCAGCTATAATACGGAGGGCGCGCGCTGTTATCTGCACAATTTTGAGCGCCGTGTCAATCAGATTTTCCGCGCGGATGGACAAAATTTTCATGAAAATTATATTCAATTAGGTATTCGCGATGGGGAAGTTGAATATAAAAAGAGTGAGAACGGACAAATTACCTGCTTTGTGCAGCAGGGAGAGCTGTGGAGCTACAGCGAGGAAAACGGCACATTATACCGTATTTTCAGCTTCCGCGGCTATGAGGGCATGGATATCCGTGAAAATTATGCGGCACACGATATCCGGATTTTGAATATCAGCGAGGGCGGCAGCGTGGATTTTGCGGTATACGGTTATATGAACCGCGGTGAGCACGAGGGAGAGAGCGGTATTTCCATCTGCCATTTTGACAGTGCGGCGGCGACAGTCGAGGAGCTGTTGTTTGTGAAGTCCGATAAATCTTATCATCGTCTGCGGACAGATATGGGAGATGTCCTCTACGAAAATGCAGAGGGTATTCTGTTCTGCATGATGGAGGGCAGTATTTACCGAATCGATACCGCGGACAGAAGCGTGCGTGTGCTGGCAGAGGGGCTCGGCAGTGAGAGCTACAGTGTGTCTGAGGATCGTCATTTGTTGATCTGGCAGAGCGATGAGACTGCCCGCGGCGATATTACGGTGGTCAATCTGGAAAACGAACATGAAAATACGATCCCTGCGGATGGACATATGCTGTATCCGGTCGGTTTCCTAGTGGATGATTTTGTCTACGGTGTAGCAGATGCGGACAGCCGCAGCGTTGCGGACGGCAGTGTGCCGATGAGTTATGTGCGGATCTATGACGCGGATAACAATGAGACGGTAAAGGAATATTACAAAAAAGACTATTATATTACAGATGTAAAGATCAAAGATTATGTGATCAATCTTGAGCGGGTGAAACGGCTGAACGGCGCCTATATTGCGGCAGAGCCGGATACGATTCTCAACCATCAGGGAGAGGCGATTCTGGATGACAATGTCTGTCAGGCGTATGATGATGTCAGACAGACGCTGGTTGAACTTAAGCTGCTCGCGCCTGCAGATCATAACAGCGCGAACGTTGTTACCTCCAGAGAGGTGCTGTTAGAGCAGCCGAGAGAAGTGGAACTGACCGCGGAGCATCCGTGGGAGGGCTATTACATGTATGCAAAGGGCAGTGAGCAGTCTTTCCACTCAAGGCTGCAGGATGCGATCGCTGAGGCGGATGAGCAGATGGGTGTGGTTGTGGATGCATCGCTAAAGGCTGTGTGGAAGCGGGCAAAACGGCTCGTATGTATACCGCAGACCCTGCCGGAGGGTATCGATGTGGCAGACATGGCAGGCATGTATCCGGATGCGGTTGCATATGATCTGACCGGTTGTGCACTGACACAGACACTCTACTATGTGAGTGAGGGCATTCCGGTTGTGATTACACTTGAGGATGGCAGCAGACAGTTGTTGACGGGGTATGATTCGGCAAATGTATGGATCTATGATCCGGCAAGCGGACAGACGACACGCGAAACGATCAGCGATGCGCAGTCACGTTTTGCGGCGCACAGCAGCCATTATACGGCGTATTTACGATAAAAAGTTGCATAAAAAAAACCGGATAACCGGGAGATATTCGTCGGTTTTAACAGAAATATGAAAATACCTTGAAAATTCAGTGTTTATAAGGTATATATAAGTAGTGTAAATATGTCTGTACTGGATACAGGCAATTATAGGGAACACGCTAACAGGCGCAAAAAAGTCGGATGTACATAGGACACCGATGATATTGAGGGTATGAAGAATGAGCAGTAAAAAAATTGTAGTATCTGATGTGAGTAAAAAGCATGAGAACCCGATCGCGGAGCTGGTGCAGGTTGCCTGTCAGTTCGACAGCAATATCGTGCTGGAGAATGACAATCGCAAGATCAATGCGAAGAGTATTATGGGTATCATGGCGTTCAATCCGTCTGAAGGAATGACTGTAAATATTGTAGCTGACGGAAGTGACGAGAACGAAGCACTTGTAGCAATGGAAAAGTTTTTAGTTTGCAGTTAAAACAAAACAGTTAATAGGAGGCATAGCCATGGCAAACGTAAAGGGTACCACTGAAGTGGTAAAGACTGTAGCAGCAAAAACAGTTGAGGATGCAAAAGAAGTAGTCAAGTCTGTCGCAAAGGCAGTAGAGGCAAAGGCTGGGGAAGTAAAAGCTGAAGCAAAGGCTGCTGAGAAGGCAGAGGAGAAAGTTGAGAAGGCAGCAGAGCCCGAGAAGAAGGCAGAAGCTCCCGCAAAGGAAGTAAAAGAGGCAAAAGAAGCAAAGCCTGCAAAGAAACCCGGCAGAAAACCTGCAAAAGAGGCAAAGGCAGCAAAGAAGGCAGCAGCAGAGCCGAAGGTATATGTACAGTTCGGTGCGGACGAGTCATCTGTAGAAGCGATCGTAGAGAAGATCAAATCAGACTACGTAGAGCAGGGACACAGAGCTTCTTCTATCAAGGATCTGAGAGTATACTTAAAGCCCGAGGATGGCGCAGCATACTATGTGATCAATGAGAAGGTTGCCGGCAGAGTAGACCTGTTCTAATTTCCATCAGATCAATAAATTCATACAAAGCGAAAATTAAAACCCGATCCCGCGTTTGCGGGGTCGGGTTTTTAGATTCATAGGAAATCGATCAGTGATGTTCCAGCTCACCGTTCATGTAAGAGGAAACGATTTTCTTGATCTTATCGTAAGGATTCAAAAGCTCACTGAGTGAGGTGTCGTGATTGAGCGTGTCGATGATATAAGCGATGTATTTGCTCATACCGCAGCTGATATAGTAGTCACGACTCAGCATCTCCTCGGACTGGTAGATCAGATCCGTTGTCAGAACGCGGTAAATGATGCCTTGCTCAACTGCTTCATCGAACTTCTCAAAGCCGTTTGTAAACAGTCCGAACGTTGCGATGACAAAGATTCTCTTTGCTTTACGCTTTTTCAATTCGGTTGCCACATCGATCATGCTCTCGCCGGAAGAAATCATGTCGTCTACGATAAATACGTCCTTGCCCTCTACAGAGGAGCCGAGGAATTCGTGTGCGATGATCGGGTTGCGTCCGTCTACGATACGGCTGTAGTCACGGCGCTTGTAGAACATACCTACATTGATGCCGAGGACGTTTGCCAGATAAACGGCACGGTCCGTACCACCCTCATCCGGACTGATAATCATCATGTGGTCATTGTCAAACACGAGATCGTCTACATGGCGGCACAGTGCCTTTACGAACTGATAAGCACAGGTCACGGACTCAAAACCGTGCAGCGGGATCGCATTCTGGACACGGGGATCGTGTGCGTCAAAGGTGATGATATTTTCTACACCCATATCGACAAGCTCCTGCAAAGCCAGTGCGCAGTCTAACGATTCTCTCGAAGAGCGTCTGTGCTGGCGGCTCTCGTACAGGAACGGCATGATGACATTGATACGTTTTGCCTTGCCGCTGACCGCAGCAATGATACGCTTGAGATCCTGATAATGATCATCGGGAGACATATGGTTGATCTCCCCGCACATTTTGTAAGTCAGACTGTGATTGGTCACATCCAACATAATGTACAGATCGTCACCTCGTACAGATTCCTTGATCGTACCCTTGGCTTCACCGTTCCCGAAACGGGGCAGTGTGTGGTCGATCAGATAGGAATCGCGCTGGTATCCCTTGAACGCAGTGTCGTTCGGATGAAGCTGCTGTCTGGTAGAACGCCACTTCACGAGATACTGGTCTACTTTGTGACCAAGCGGAGCGCTGCTCGCTAAGGTGATAAGTCCGAGCTTACCGTGAGGGATTGACTCTAATTGAATTTCTTCATTCGGCATGAATAGTTTCCTCCATATGATGTATATTATTGTGTCCTCTTTTTCAGGCGAATATCCGCGCCTGTGAGCTTTAACAGCGTATAATTGCTGATAATGCGTGAAAAATTGCGTTCGGAGTATGTCTCGAACAGGCGCTCTAAATCGAGATTGCTGGAGATCACCGTAGATTTTCGGCGCAGCAGACGCTCGTTCAGGCACAAAAATAACTGCGAAACAGAAAAGCGGTTCGTCAGCTCTGTGCCGAGATCATCGATGATCAGCAGGTCACAGGAGAACAGATCCTCCTGCTGTTCGCGTGCAAGTGCATCTCCGTGAAATTTGCTTTCCTCTAATATAGTAAATAATTGGAAAGATGTAAAGTATAAAACAGAATGTCCAGTTTCAATCAGTGCCTTTGCGACACAGTTTGATAAAAATGTTTTTCCGACACCGGTTGATCCGTAAAAGTATAGATTATCGAATGTCCGGTCAAACTGATCGACAAACGAGCGGCACGTATCGACTGCCAGCCTTGCATTGCCGAGCGCGGTGCGGCCGGTCGAAGGGTCGGTCTGGGAATCATCGTAGTAGTCAAACGTCAGCGTATCGAAATTCTCCGCTGCCAGAATATTTTTGATATTGGATTGTGTATAGATCAGGTCGATCGCCGCCTGCTTGAAGCAGTGGCAACGGTTCTGACCGATGTAGCCGGTATCCTGACAGTCCGGACATGCGTAGACGGGCTGCAGATCCTCAGGGGAGAAACCTGCCTCTGCCAAAAGCTGTGTACGCCGTTCGCGCGCCTGCGCCAGCTCTGCCTTGAGGTCGCCCAGCGCATGGCTGTCTCCGTCGAGCAGAAGTCTCGCCTGACGGAGACTGAAAGTGGCGATCTCGTCATCAAGTGCACGGATCGCTGGTACTTTCGCATAGATTTCACTTTTTTTCTCGTCCAGACGGAGTCTGGAGATGCGCTGCTTTTCTTCGTAGCCGCGCATGATCTGGTCATATTGACTATTTGTGAGAGCCATAACCTAGTAATTCCTTTTCTAATTCGCTCGTGTTATAAGAACGCTGCGGAAAATCGTTGAACCGGTTCTTTTTTGCGGTGTTCGCGGCAGTCTCTGTGCGCTTGGGGGCTGCGGCAGCCTTCTCCTGATGGAGCGCGTCGAGCGCCTCGATGTCCTTCAGGGACTCGACATTGTTCTTTTTCCAGTTCTTTAAGATCTTGTCCGCGTATTCAAAGCTCGCCTGATGGATCGTGCGCATCGTGCGGTCGCAGGCAGCAGAAATGATCGGAAGCTCAAAGCCGTATTTCTGCCACGTGGAGATGTATTCCTTTTCATAAGGAACAAAGTCGCGTCCCTGAATGCCGAATGCCTTGCGGATCGCGGTATGTAACTCATTGTGGCGGCTCGCTTCTTCTTTGGCTGCCGTCACAGTGGAAATGCCTGCCTTTGCCCATGAGAGTGCGACCTTTTCCATATAATGAACGCTCTTGTGGTTCTTCGCCACACAGGACTCGATCAGATAGTCGATCAGGTCTGTCGAAAAATGCAACGATTCCTTCCAGTAGAGGATCGCGTTCATCTCGGTGGTGTTTAATGTATGTCCCAGATAGTGCTCGGCGACAAACAACAGCTCGCGCACATCGGATTCGTCCTTCAAACGGCGCAGATCCGCAGCCGTGTAGTTCTCGTGGGGCGGCAGCTCCGGAACCGGCTTGTCCGGCGCGACAATCGCCGTGACAGCGGGTGCGCTCGCGACATCGAGAAAGCAGATGCCGGTCAGCTCCTTGTTTGCGTCAAACTCCAGACGCAGCAGGTGCATTTTTTCCCAGTATTTTAACGCACGCAAAATATCCTTTTCCGTGTGGTCAAACTTATCCGCTGCATCGGACACAGAGAATGACATCGTGGGGTCATTCATGCATCGCAGCAGGTACAGGTAGACCTTTACGTACTCTCCGTTTGCGTGAACCATATATGCATCAATAAAATAATTGGGCACGACGGTTCGCTGAACCTCGTTGTCCCTGTGTAACATAATATCTGCCATAAACCAATCTTCTCCTCCAACAGCCAGGAATGTTTCCCCTTTGCTGCTCGAGTATTATAGCACATTAAATCTGAATTGAGAAGTCTTGATTTTCGCGCAAAGCCTTGATTTATAAGGCTTCGCGGGGGATGACTAAAAATGTGGATAAGTGGATAACGTTTTATGTAAATCAGTAAAAAACAGTCATAAGGCGCATATTTTAAGCATATTTTAAACTGACGAAGGACATGTTATGTAAATAAAATATCCACAATCATTTGGGATAACTTTTCCCCAATCGATTGTGGATAATGTGGATAACTTATTGCCCTAGAAGATGTTCTCCCACTTCCAGTATGTTTCCCGCACCCATGGTTATTAACATGTCGCCGTCGATACATTTTTTTAATAAAAATTTTTCAAGACCGTCAAATGTTTCCTCCGTAGGGAAGTAATATGCCTCGCATCCCCTGGCAGTCAGGCGGTCACAGATATCCTTGGAGCTCACACCGAGATTGTCCGTTTCTCTGGCTGCATAGATATCTGCCAGTACGACAACATCAGCAGCAGATAACGCATCTGCGAAATCGTCCAGAAACGCCTTTGTACGGGAGTACGTGTGCGGCTGGAACACGCAGACAAGACGCTTGTGCGGATAGTTTTTGGCTGCTGCAAGTGTCGCGCGGATCTCGGTCGGATGGTGTGCGTAGTCGTCGATCACGGTGATGCCGTCAATCGTGCCTTTATACTGGAAACGACGGTCAGTGCCTGTAAACGCTGACAATCCGGCTGCGATTGCCTCCGGAGCGATGCCCATAGCGTCAGTGACCGCATAGGCAGCGAGTGCGTTGGATACGTTGTGCTTTCCGGGGACATGCAGTGTCACGGATACAGGTGCAGCATCCCCGTGGTGAATGGTAAAGGATGCACAGCCGAGCGAATCATAGGTCAGATCGCTGGCAGACACATCGAAGGACGGGTCGAAGCCGTAAGTGATCACGGACGCACCGATACCTTCTGTCAGTCCGGCAACATCCGGAATCTCGCCGTTGACGATCACAGAGCCGTCTGTGGCAGTGCCGGATAAGAACTGGTGGAAGGAATGACGGATGTCGTCATAATCCTTGAAAAAGTCCAGATGCTCTGCCTCTACGTTCAGTACGACGCTGTATTTCGGGAAAAAGTGTAAAAAGCTGTTGGTGTACTCACACGCCTCTGTCACAAAGCAGTCCGAAGAACCGACGCGGATATTTCCGCCGATCGCCTTTAAGATGCCGCCGACAGAGATCGTAGGGTCGGCATTTGCCGCCAGCAGAATATGTGTGATCATGGAAGTAGTCGTTGTCTTGCCATGTGTACCGGCAACTGCGACGGAACGGGCGTAGTTGGTCATGAGCTGACCTAAAAATTCCGCGCGTGAGAGCATGGGGATACCGGCAGCTTTGGCTGCTGCATATTCCGGATTATCCTCATGGATGGCTGCCGTATAGACGATGACATCGATGTCCGGTGTGATATTTGCTGCCTGCTGCGGGTAATGTACCTCAGCGCCCAGCGTTTCTAACTGGGTGGTGAGTGCGGATTTTTTCATATCCGAACCGGATACGCGGAAACCTTCCTTTAATACGATCTGTGCCAGACCGCTCATACTGATGCCGCCGATGCCGATAAAATGGATGTGGCAGGGGCTTGAAAAATTGACTACATATGCATTCATTGTGATTACCTTCGCTTTTTATGATTATATTATTATAGGAATCTAAACCTATCATATAGTATACCACTTTTTTGTGTGCATACAATCCCCGATTGTTGAAGTGGCGGCAGTGCTATTGTTCAAACATTACTTGAGCCCTCTGCTGTTCCGGTACGCGCAGTCACGTGATTCTTGGCGGATTTTGTAAAATATAACAAAAATGTCATTTTTATAATAAAATTTTTGTTTATTATGATGTACAAATGGGGTGGAAGGTGTTATACTGTATGTATACTTATACAGTCCAAATTTATAAGCAAGAGGTGAGTAATATGATTCAAAAGGAAATGATTGCCATGTTGCTTGCGGGTGGACAGGGCAGCCGTCTGGGTGTTCTGACCGCAGATGTGGCAAAACCTGCGGTAGCCTTTGGCGGAAAATATCGTATCATCGATTTCCCGCTCAGCAACTGCATTAACTCAGGAATTGATACCGTCGGAGTATTGACGCAGTATCAGCCGCTGCGTTTGAATACCCATATCGGAATCGGTATTCCGTGGGATCTGGATCGTAATAACGGAGGTGTAACAGTGCTTCCGCCTTACGAAAAGAGTACCAACAGCGAGTGGTATACCGGCACGGCAAACGCGATTTACCAGAACCTGAAATACATGGAAAACTACAATCCGGAATATGTATTGATCCTTTCCGGAGACCATATTTATAAGATGGATTACGAAGTAATGTTAGACTTCCATAAGGCGAACAACGCAGATGTGACGATCGCCGTTATGCCTGTTCCGATGGAGGAGGCAAGCCGTTTCGGAGTTGTGATCGCGGACGATGAGCGCCGGATCAGTGAATTTGAGGAAAAACCTGAGCATCCGCGCAGCAATCTGGCTTCTATGGGTATCTATATCTTTAGCTGGAAGGTGCTTCGCGACGCATTGGTAGCTCTGAAGGATCAGAGCAGCTGTGATTTCGGAAAGCATGTCATTCCGTATCTGCACGAGCGCGACAGCCGGATGTTTGCTTATGAGTTTAACGGCTACTGGAAAGATGTCGGAACACTCAGCTCTTACTGGGAAGCAAATATGGAGCTGATCGATCTCATTCCGGAGTTTAACCTGTATGAGAAATACTGGACGGTCTACACGAATACCGGAGCGATCCAGCCGCAGTATATTTCAGCCGATTCTGTTGTCTTGAAGAGTATTATCGGAGAGGGCAGCGAGATTTATGGTGAGGTACATAGTTCCGTGATCGGCGCGAACGTCGTGATCGGAAAGGGCACGGTCGTTCGGGATTCCATCATTATGCAGGGCACGCATATCGGTGAGAATTGTGTATTGGACAAGGCAATCGTTGCGGAGGACTGTGAGGTCGGCGACGATGTGAAGATCGGTGTCGGTGAATTTGCACCGAGCAAGTTTAACCCGAAAGTATACAACAGTGAGCTGGCTGTTGTCGGAGAGCGTTCCGTGATTCCGGCACATGTATCAATAGGAAGAAATACAGCCGTGTCCGGTGAGACAGTGGCAGCCGATTATACGGACGGATTACTTGAAAGCGGAGATTCTATTATAAAGGCAGGTGTTAAGGCATGAAAGCATTAGGTATTATTTTAGCGGGTGGCAACAATTCAAGAATGGAAGCATTGTCCCGCAAGAGAGCGATCGCTGCAATGCCTGTAGCCGGCAGCTTCCGTTGCATCGATTTTGCATTGAGTAACATGAGCAACTCCCACGTACAGAAGGTTGCAGTGCTGTCACAGTACAATGCGCGTTCGTTAAATGAGCATCTGAGCTCATCAAAATGGTGGGATTTCGGTAGAAAACAGGGCGGACTGTTCGTGTTCACCCCGACGATCACCGCAGATAACAGTTGGTGGTATCGAGGCACGGCAGATGCGATGTACCAGAATATTGAGTGGTTAAAGCGCTGCCATGAGCCGTATGTCATCATTACAAGCGGCGATTGTGTGTACAAGATTGATTACAATGAACTGCTGGATTATCATATTGAGAAAAAGGCGGACATTACGATTGCAGTCAAGGACATGCCTGCCGGTACGGATATCAGCCGTTTCGGTGTTGTCCGCATGAATGAGGACTCACGTATTACATATTTTGAGGAAAAACCGATGGTGGCACAGACCGGTACGATTTCAGCCGGTGTCTATGTCATCCGTCGTAGACAGTTGATTGAGCTGTTGGAGCAGTGTGCAGCAGAGGATCGCTGGAACTTTGTTACGGATATCCTGATCCGTTACAAGGATCTCAAGCGTATCTACGGCTACAAGATGCAGGGCTACTGGAACAATATTTCCACGGTAGAGTCTTATTATCAGACCAATATGGATTTCTTAAAGCCTGAGGTACGTCATTACTTCTTTAAAGAGGCACCGAGAATCTACTCAAAGGTAGACGATCTGCCGCCTGCAAAGTATAATGAAGGCTCTGATGTGAGAAATTCCCTTGTTGCCAGCGGATCGATCATCAACGGTAAAGTGGAGAATTCGATTCTGTTCAAGGAATCCTTTATCGGCAAGAATTGTATTATTAAGAATTCCATTATTCTCAACGAGGTATATATCGGAGATAACACGCATATCGAGAATTGTATTGTGGAGAGCCGCGGTACGTTGAAACCGAATATGTATTACTTCGGAGACGGAGAGATTCAGGTCGTTGTCGGTGACAGCAACCGTTACGGAATTTAGGGGGATACCTGACCGGATCGGCAGATGCGGTCAAAAAGGGGGTTAGACATATGGAAATTACGGATATACGCATCCGTAGGCTGGAGGGCAGCGGCAAGATGAAAGCCATCGTTTCGATTACGATCGACGACGAGTTTGTGCTGCACGATATCAAAGTCGTGGATGGCGAGAAAGGATTGTTTATCGCGATGCCCAGCAAAAAGACCGGGGAAGGAGAATACCGCGATATTGCACATCCGATCCGGACGGAGACCAGAAACCGCATTCAAAAGCTGATCTTGGAGCGCTACGCGAAGGAGCAGGAGCTGGATGCACAAGCGTAACATATAGCAAGTAAATGGAGCTGTCGCTGCCTGTTTTGCAGGTTGTGCGACAGCTCTCTTGAATTTTGGGCAAAATTAGGCTACACTAAAGGAACGTTTGAATATCGTTGTATCATGAGGTCGTAGCGCCCCATGTAGTAGAAATAAAAAGATAAAATAAAGGAGAAGAACCATGATGAAACGAAAAGCAGTGATCCTTGCGGCAGGTAAGGGTACACGAATGAAATCTGATCTGCCGAAGGTTGTACATAGGATCGATGGAAAATGTCTGGTTGATTATGTGATCGAGGCAGCGCGCGGGGCAGGCGTATCCGATGTCTGTCTGGTCGTGGGGTATAAACATGATGTTGTGGAGCGTGAGATCGCCGCAAAGGATGTGGAATTTGTGCTGCAGCCGGAGCAGCTCGGTACCGGACACGCAGTTAAATGCGCACGCGAATTTTTAGGTGACGAGGGTCAGACCCTGATCCTTTTTGGCGATACACCGCTCATCACCGCCGAGACGCTGTGCCGCCTGAGCGAATACCACGAGGCACAGGGCAATACCGTGACCGTACTGTCTGCAATGGTAGATGATCCGACCGGATACGGACGCATTATCCGCGATGAACAGGGACAGTTTGTAAAGAGCGTAGAACATAAGGATGCAAACGAGCAGGAGCTGGCATCCCACGAGATCAATTCCGGCATGTATCTGTTCGACACCGCACAGCTCAAGGCGGCGCTGGATCAGATCCGCCCGAACAACGCGCAGGGTGAATATTATCTGCCGGATACGCTCACTATTATAAAAGATCAGGGACAGAAGGTGGATGCCTATGCACTCGACGATGCCACGGATATTACGGGAGTTAATGACCAGAATCAGCTCGAAGAAGCGGCAGAAGTCATCAGAAGAAGAACGCAGGGAAATATATAAGGAAGATACGAATATTATGTATGTAATAGCAGGACTTGGAAATCCGGACAAAAAATATGAAAAGACGAGACATAATGTAGGTTTTGATGTGATAGATACGATCGCGGATAAATACAATATAGCGATCAATGAAAAAAAGCATCGGGCTTTATGCGGCAGCGGATACATCGCAGGACAGAAGGTGCTGCTCGTGAAACCGCAGACGTACATGAACCTCAGCGGAGAGAGCATACAGGCGATCCTCAATTTCTATAAGCTGGATGCGGACAGCGAATTGCTGGTCATTTACGACGACATCAGTCTGGCACCCGGGCGCATCCGTGTGCGCGCCAAGGGAAGTGCTGGCGGACACAATGGCATCAAAAACATTATCGCGATGACCGGAACGCAGGGATTCGCGCGGATCAAGGTCGGCGTCGGCGAGAAACCGGATGGCTGGGATCTTGCCGATTATGTGCTGGGACATTTTTCGAGGGAAGAACGGGCACTCGTGGAGGATGCATTTGCGGATGCGGTAGAGGCGACGGAGATGTTTCTCATGGATGACTTAAACGGTGCCATGAACCGGTTTAACGGTAAAAAATAGTGCAGGAGCAGCGATCATGCAGGCATTTTTACAGCCACTGAGCGAGTGGAAGGATTATGAAGAAATAGAAAAACGGTTATCCGGATTCAAGGGGACAATCGAGATCTCCGGATGTATGGATGCGCAGAAAGCCCATTTGATCTATGGGCTTGGTCTGTATGCACAAAACCGCCTGATTATCACGTTTCAGGAGCAGAAAGCAAAGGAGCTGTACGAGGATTACCGGTTTTTTGATGAGAATGTTATGTATTTTCCGGCAAAGGATGTGCTGTTCTACCAGTCCGACCTGCGCGGCAATATGCTGACGCGGGAGCGCCTGACCGTATTACAGGCATTATTGGAGCAGGCGGAGGACAACAGCCCGCAGAGCGGCGTGACTGTGATCACAACCTTTGATGCGTTGATGAACCATATGAGTGCACCGGAACAGTTTCGTGCTGCGATCCGCCGCTTTGAGGTTGGAGAAAGTGCTGATTTGGACGAATTGTGCAAGGAACTGGTTGCGATGGGCTATGAGAGGGAGTATCAGGTCAGCACACCGGGGCAGTTCGCGGTGCGTGGCGGTATTCTCGATATTTACCCGATGAGCGCCGAGCATCCGTACCGCTTGGAGTTCTGGGGCGATGAGATCGATTCGATCCGCGGGTTTGATGTGGAGAGCCAGCGCTCGCTTGAGGAGGGCATCGAAGATACACTGACGCTGTATCCGGCGAGTGAGTGGGTGCTGTCACAGGAACAGATACAGGCAGGGCTGAAACGTCTGCACGCAGAAGAAAAAAAGGTGGTAACTGCGTTTAAAAACAACCACAAACCAGAAGAAGCGGCAAGAATACGCACGATGGTAGCGAATTTGGAGGAAGAATTGACCGAACTTGGTGGAGCTGCCAATCTGGATGCGTTTCTGAGCTATTTTTCATTCGAGCAGGTATCGCTGATCGATTATCTTGACCGTACAAGGACGATCTGCTTTTTGGATGAACCGGCGCGGCTGATGGAACAGGGGCGCAGCGTTGAGCAGGAGTTTTCGGAGAGTATGCAGCAGCGTCTGGAGAAGGGCTATATCCTGCCGGGACAGGCAGATGCCCTGTATGGGGCGGCAGAGACGCTCGGACGGCTGCAACAGTGCTGTCTTGTCGCGCTCTGTGCTCTGGAGCAGCGGGTGCCGCAGCTGGAGCTGGATGAACAGTATCAGCTTCAGGCGCGTACCGTGAACGCCTACAACAACAGCTTTGAGCTGCTGATAAAGGATTTAAAGAGATATAACAAAAATAAATTCAAGATTATACTTTTGTCAGGATCGCGCACCAGAGCGAAGCGTCTGGCGGAGGACATCATGAATGAGGGCGTCGCCTGCTTTTACACGGAGGATACGGAGCATGAGCTGAAGCCCGGCGAGGTGATGGTCTGCTACGGCAAGGTGCGGCGCGGTTATGAGTATCCGCTGCTGTCGTTTGCGGTCATCACGGAGAGTGACATCTTTGGCGCGGAAAAGAAGAAAAAGAAGAAGTACAAGCGCTATGAGGGCGAGCACATCCGCAGCTTTGCAGACCTGCATGTTGGCGACTATGTCGTGCATGAGAATCATGGACTCGGTATCTATCAGGGTATTGAGAAGATGGAGGTCGGCGGCACGACCAAGGATTACATGAAGATCACCTATGCGAAGGGATCGAATCTGTATATTCTGGCAACACAGCTGGATCTGATCCAGAAATATGCCGGCAGTGATGCGAAAAAGCCGAAGCTCAACACGCTCGGCACGCAGGAGTGGAGCCGCACGCGGGCGCGTGTGCAGGGTGCGGTGAAGGAGATCGCCAGAGAGCTGGTCGAGCTGTATGCAGTCCGTCAACAGAAGGAAGGCTATGTATACGGGCCGGATACGGTCTGGCAGCGTGAGTTCGAGGAGATGTTCCCGTTTGAGGAGACCGAGGATCAGGTGCGTGCGATCGAGGAGACGAAGCATGATATGGAGAGCACAAAGATCATGGATCGTCTGATCTGCGGTGATGTCGGCTACGGCAAGACGGAGGTCGCCATCCGTGCTGCGTTCAAGGCGGTGCAGGAGGGCAAGCAGGTCGTCTATCTTGTGCCGACGACGATCCTTGCGCAGCAGCACTACAATACGTTTGCACAGCGGATGAAGGATTTTCCCATCACGGTAGACCTGCTGTGCCGTTTCCGCACGGCAGCCCAGCAGAAGCACACGATTGAGGAGTTAAAGCGCGGCATGGTGGATATTGTGATCGGTACACACCGGGTGCTGTCGAAGGATGTGAGCTTTAAGGATCTGGGACTGCTCATCATCGACGAGGAGCAGCGTTTTGGCGTCACGCACAAGGAGAAGATCAAGCAGTTAAAAAATAACATTGATGTGCTGACGCTGACGGCGACACCGATTCCGCGGACGCTGCACATGAGTCTGATCGGTATCCGTGATATGAGTGTGCTCGAGGAGCCGCCGATGGATCGTCTGCCGATCCAGACCTATGTCATGGAATATAATGAGGAGCTGGTGCGTGAGGCGATCGCACGTGAGCTGGCGCGTGGCGGACAGGTCTACTATGTGTTTAACCGCGTCAACCAGATCGCGGATGTGGCGGTAAAGATTTCTTCACTCGTGCCGGAGGCGAACGTGGCGTTTGCGCATGGGCAGATGAAAGAGCTGGAGTTGGAGCGCATCATGTATCAGTTTGTCAACGGAGACATTGATGTTCTGGTATCTACGACAATTATTGAAACAGGACTTGATATTTCGAACGTTAATACAATGATTATTCAGGACGCGGATAACATGGGTCTGTCGCAGTTGTACCAGCTGCGCGGCCGTGTGGGGCGCAGTAACCGGACGGCATATGCGTTCTTTATGTACAAGCGGGATAAGATGCTAAAGGAAGTCGCTGAAAAGCGTCTGGCTGCGATCCGTGAGTTTACGGATCTGGGCAGCGGGTTCAAGATCGCGATGCGTGATCTTGAGATCCGCGGTGCCGGCAATCTGCTCGGCGCACAGCAGCATGGTCACATGGAGGCAGTCGGCTACGACCTGTACTGTAAGATGTTAAACGAGGCGGTCAAGGCACAGAAGGGCGAGCTGTCGCCGCAGGCACAGTTTGAGACGACACTGGATGTAGAGGTGGATGCCTACATTCCGCCTTCTTATATTCCCAATGAGTACCAGAAACTCGATATTTATAAGCGGATCGCGAGTGTGGAGTCTGCCGCAGAGGGTGATGAGATGCTCGATGAGCTGATTGACCGGTTTGGTGAGCCGCCGCGCTCGGTACAAAACCTGTTGATGATCGCCAGACAGAAGGCGCATGCGCACCGGATGTATGTGACGGAGATCACGCAAAAGGCGGAAACGCTGCGTTTCGTGCTCTATGAACAGGCTCCGGTTGATCCGGTGCAGATTCAGCCGTTTGTGGAAAAATTTGAGGGAGCGGTCATTTTTGTGCCTGACAAGAAAAACCCTGCCTTTTTATACCGGATGAACTATAACAGCAGGCAGAAGACGGCGAACGTGACAGAGGCAGTCGGTGCATTTTTAGATGAGCTGGCAGCACTCTATCCGGCGCAGTCTGTGAAAAAAGAGTGAACACAGGGCGCTCTCTTGCATTCTGCGGGTTGAGGACGTATAATCGGTAGTGCGGATGAATGTTTTTTATGGAAGATATTCCCAAAACAGCCAGCCGCAGACAAGACTTAGGAGGATATTTATCATGAAGTTAAAAAAGTTGTCCATACTGGCATTGAGCGGTGTGCTCATGACGGGCACGGTGCTGACCGGATGCGGATCGATCAATCCAGATAAGACAGTAGCGACCGTAAACGGTACAGAGATCAGTCTGGGACTGGCAAATTATATGGCGCAGTATACGGCGGTTGATTACGATACCTACTACATGTCCTATTTCGGTCAGGATATGTGGACAAAGCAGAGCGGGGATAACGCGGAGACGATGACAGACCGCGTGAAAGCGAATACTTTGCAGTCTCTGGAAGAGTATTATCTGCTCGAGGAGCACATGGATGAGTATGGCGTGTCGCTCACTGAGGATGAGATGAACAAGATCGCGTCTGCGGCAGCTGATTTTATGTCAGCGAATACAGAGGAAGCGCTTGAGGCGATGGGTGCGACAGAGGAATATGTCAAGGAGCAGCTCCGTCTGGCTACGCTGCAGCAGAAGATGTATGATGCGATCGTTGCGGGGGCAGACACGAACGTTTCCGACGAGGAATGCGCACAGAAGACGTTCAGCTATGTACGTGTGTCAAAGACCGCAAGCACGGATGAGGCAGAGAGCAAGACCGATGAGGAGGCAGCAGCCGAGGCAAAGGACAAGGCACAGCAGATCTTAGACGAGGCGCTTACCGGCAGCTCGGAAGATCCGTTACAGACAGCGGCAGAGGCACATGATGCAAGCAAGGCGACCTGCTCTTACGGCACAAAGGATCTCCAGAGCGAGGATGACAACTCCACATATCTGGATATGGCAGTGCTTGAGGCGGCAGATAAGCTCGGCGAGGGCGAATACAACAAGACACTGATTGATACCGACCAGTATTACTATGTGATCCGCATGGACAGCCTTGATGACAAGGAGGCAGCCGAGCGTGAGCGTCAGTCGATCATTTCCGACCGCAAGCAGGCATTATATGATGAGACATTGAATGGATATAAGGATGCGGCACAGTGGTCCGTAGACGATAAGGCATGGGAGCCGGTCAACTTCGATACCATTTATTCCAAGGCATTACAGCAGACGAGCGGGGATACGCAGGCAGAGAGTACGGACGGATCAACGACCGATGCGACAACAGACCAGACAACCGACAGCAAAACTGATACGACATCCGGAGAAACTACGACAGATTCGGAGTCATAAAATCGGTCTGGGAACAAATAATAGAATAAAAGATAACGGGGATCAGGAACCATATGGTTCCTGATTCTTTTCGGAGAATATTTATGAAAAAATTGCTGATCTATTTAAAGGACTATAAGAAGGAATCGGTGATCGCGCCGCTGTTTAAGATGCTGGAGGCGCTGTTTGACCTTCTGGTGCCGCTCGTTGTGGCATCCATCATCAATCACGGTATTAAATACGGGGACAAGCCCTACATTTATAAGATGTGCGGCGTGCTGATCCTGCTGGCGGTCGTGGGGCTGACCTGTGCGGTGTGTGCACAGTATTTCGCGGCAAAGGCGGCAGTCGGCTTTGCAGCAAAGCTGCGCCACGCATTGTTTTCGCATATCCAGTCGCTCTCATTTACGGAGCTGGACACGCAGGGAACATCCGCACTCATGAACCGGATGACCAGTGATGTCAACCAGTTGCAAAACGGTGTGAACATGACGCTGCGGCTGTTGCTGCGCTCGCCGTTTATCGTATTCGGAGCGATGATTCTGGCATTCACCGTGAACGCGCAGGCGGCAGTGACGTTTGTCGTCGTGATTCCCGTGCTGTTTATCATTGTTTTCAGTATTATTTACGCGACGCTGCCGCTGTACCGCCGTGTGCAGGAGCGGCTGGATCAGGTGTTGCGCCGCACGCGGGAGAATCTGACCGGTGTGCGCGTGATCCGTGCGTTTCACCGTGAGGATGAGGAAATTGACAGTTTTCACAGTGAGAATGAGGTGTTAAAAAAGGATCAGCTCTATGTCGGAAAAATATCGGCGTTGATGAATCCGCTGACGTATGTCGTCATCAATCTGGGCGTGATCGCGCTGCTGGCACAGGGTGGACGCCACGTATCAGTCGGCACGATGGAGCAGGGTGATGTGGTAGCGATGCTCGATTACATGTCGCAGATCCTTGTCGAACTGGTCAAGATGGCAAATACCATCGTATTGCTGACCCGTGCATTGGCGAGCGGCAAACGTGTGTCGGATGTGCTCGATGTACACTCGTCTATGGAGTTTGAGGCAGATCCGGTGGTACAGCCCGAGTTGACGGACGGCGAGGAGATCATCGGATTTTCGCATGTAGATCTGACTTATGCGGGTGCGGGTGATAAGTCGCTGGAGGATCTGAATTTCTCGATCAAAAGAGGTCAGACGGTCGGCATCATCGGCGGAACCGGATCGGGAAAGACTTCGCTTGTACATCTGATCCCCCGTTTTTACGATGCGTCGTCCGGTGAAGTACGGATCGCCGGAAAAGATGTGAGGTCTTATACAAAGGAGCAGCTTCGCGGCATGGTCGGAACCGTCATGCAGAAGGCAGTACTCTTTCAGGGAACGATCCGCGAGAACCTGCTGTGGGGCAATCCGGATGCGACGGATGAACAGTTGTGGAAGGCATTGACGATCGCGCAGGCAAAAGAGGTTGTGGAAGGAAAGGCGGACGGACTTGACGAGCAGATCGAGCAGGGCGGACGCAATCTGTCGGGCGGACAGCGCCAGAGGCTGGCGATCGCGCGGACGCTGGTTTCACAGCCGGAGATTCTGATTCTCGATGACAGTGCCTCGGCGCTGGACTATGCGACAGATGCAAAGCTGCGCATGGCGATCGCGGCGCTTGACCCGAAACCCACGGTTTTGATCGTCTCACAGCGAGCGACCTCAATATTATATGCTGATTTAATTATTGTAATGGATGGTGGAAAAATCGTCGATATAGGAACACATAATGAATTGTTAGAGCGTTGTACGGTTTATCAGGAGATCTATGATTCGCAGTTTGATAACCGAAAGACAAAAACGGGAGAGGAGGCGTGAGACAGATGGAGCAGAATAAAGCATTTAAACAGGAAACAGTCAAAAAGGTACTTCGTTATGTCAGAGGCTACTGGTATTATCTGGCAGCCAGCATCCTGCTCGCGTTGCTTGTCGTTGTGTTGACGTTATGTGTGCCGAGACTGACCGGTAACGCAGTCGATTGTATTGTCGGAAAAGGACAGGTGGATTTTGCCGCTCTGACACATATTCTGCGGTTGATTGCCGCGGTAATTGTAGGAAACAGTATTGCACAGTGGGCGATGGCGCGCTGCAACAACCGTCTGACCTACAATGTCACACAGGATATCCGGAACGATGCCGCTGAGCGGCTGCAGCATTTGTCGCTGGCTTATCTCGACGGGCATTCAGTCGGAGACATTACGAGCCGTATGATCTCGGATGTCGATCAGTTTGCCGACGGACTGCTGCTCGGATTTACGCAGTTGTTTACCGGAGTGATCACGATTTTCGGCACGCTGCTGTTCATGCTGCGTGAGGATGCCGGCATTGCGCTTGTCGTGATCGTGGTGACGCCGCTGTCTTTGTTTACAGCGAGCTTTATCGCGAAAAAGACGTATCACATGTTCCAGCAGCAGGCGCAGATCCGCGGGGAGCAGACGGCATATATGGATGAGATGGTGCAGAATCAGAAGGTCGTACAGAGTTACGGGCATGAGGAGGCTGCGCAGGAGCGGTTTGACGAGATCAACGACCGCCTCGAGGAGTGTTCGAGAAAGGCAGTATTCTTTTCTTCGCTGACGAATCCGACCACCCGTTTTGTCAATAATATTGTGTATGCGGCAGTCGCGGTATTCGGTGCGCTGTCTGCGGTAAACGGCAATCTGACGGTTGGTCAGTTGTCCTGCTTTTTGAATTATGCGAGCCAGTACACAAAGCCGTTCAATGAGATTTCAGGTGTTGTGGCGGAGCTGCAAAATGCGATCGCATGTGCGGCGCGTGTGTTTGAGCTGATCGAGACACCGCCGGAGATAGCAGAGGATGAGGATGCCAAGGTGCTGACGGATGTCGAGGGAAATGTCGATCTGGAGCATGTTTACTTCTCCTATACGCAGGAACAGCGTCTGATCGAGGATTTTAATCTGCATGTACAGCCAGGTCAGAGAATCGCGATCGTCGGTCCGACCGGATGCGGCAAGACGACGCTCATTAACCTGCTCATGCGTTTTTATGATGTGAAGGATGGATCGATCCGCGTAGACGGAACGGATATCCGCCATGTGACCAGAGAAAGTCTCCGGGAGGGCTACGGCATGGTGCTGCAGGAGACATGGCTGCATTCCGGCACGATTCGGGACAATCTGTGTATGGGCAAGCCGGATGCGACGGATGAGGAGATCATCGCAGCGGCAAAGGCGAGCCATTGCCACAGCTTTATCAAGCGGCTGCCGCACGGCTATGACACCCTGATGGGTGAGGAGGGCGGCGGTCTGTCGCAGGGACAGAAGCAGCTTTTGTGTATCGCGCGCGTCATGTTGTGTCTGCCTCCGATGCTGATCCTCGATGAAGCAACCAGCTCGATCGATACACGTACCGAGCTCAAGATCCAGAATGCGTTTGCAACGATGATGAAGGGCAGAACGAGCTTTATTGTGGCGCATCGTCTGTCCACGATCCAGAGCGCGGATGTCATACTTGTTATGAAAGACGGGCATATTATTGAGCAGGGCAATCATGCGCAGCTGCTTGCGGCGGACGGATTCTACGCGAAACTGTATAACAGCCAGTTCGCGCATTGACGGTGGATATACGAAATTCACGAATAGGAGCGGGCTGCATATCATAGATATATAGTTGCTGAACCGTTATCGGTGTGAAGCGGTTCGCTGGGCGGCATTTCATATTTACAAACGTTGACAAGATTGCTATAATAGGTGGGAATGGTGGGTTTTTGGGGGCGCTTGCTTGACAAACCTGCCGGATGCCACTATAATAACGTGGTTTGTAAAAAGATTTGTATGAAAAATTGCAGAGGTGCAAGATGGAACAATATGTGATCAAGGGAGGAAACCCCTTAGTAGGAGAGGTAGAGATCGGCGGAGCGAAAAATGCTGCATTGGCGATCCTCGCCGCATCGATCATGACAGACGAGACTGTGACGATCGATAATTTGCCGGATGTCCGCGATATAAACGTGATGCTGGGAGCGATCCGTGACATCGGAGCTGTTGTAGACAGAGTCGATGCCCATACGGTACGCATCAACGGCAGTACGATTAACGCCATGAGCGTTGATTATGAATATATCAAGAGGATTCGTGCGTCCTATTATCTGCTGGGTGCCCTGCTCGGCAAGTATAAAAAGGCTGAGGTGGCATTGCCCGGTGGCTGCGATATCGGCAGCCGTCCGATTGATCTGCATTTGAAAGGATTCCGCGCACTCGGTGCACAGGTTGATATCCAGCATGGACTGATCGCTGCGAATGCCGAGCATTTGCAGGGAACGCATGTGTATCTTGATAAAGTATCTGTCGGAGCGACCATTAACATTATGATGGCAGCAGCGATGGCAGAGGGCAAGACGATCATTGAAAACGCAGCGAAGGAGCCGCATGTCGTAGACGTTGCGAACTTCCTCAACAGTATGGGAGCCGGTATCCGCGGAGCGGGAACGGATGTGATCCGTATTGTCGGAGTCGAGAAGCTGCACAAGACAGAGTATTCGATCATTCCCGACCAGATCGAAGCAGGTACATTCATGTTTGCGGCAGCAGCGACCCGCGGCGATGTGACGGTAAAGAACGTGATTCCGAAGCATTTAGAGGCGACGACCGCAAAGCTGTTAGAGGTCGGATGTGAGGTGGAGGAGTTTGACGATGCCGTGCGTGTTGTCTGCGCTAAGCCGATGCACCATACACAGGTGACGACACTTCCCTATCCGGGATTTCCGACGGATATGCAGCCGCAGATGTCTGTGATCCTCGGTATCGCAGAGGGTACGAGTACCGTGACCGAGAGCATTTTTGAGAACCGTTTCAAATATGTCGACGAGCTCACACGTATGGGTGCGAATATCAAGGTGGAGAGCAATATCGCGATCATCGCAGGCGTGCCGAAATATACCGGAGCGAGAGTCAGCGCACCGGATCTGAGAGCAGGTGCAGCACTTGTCATCGCAGGTCTGTCGGCAGAGGGTATCACGATCGTGGATGATATTTATTATATCGAGCGCGGTTATGAGCATTTTGAGGAAAAACTGGCGAGCCTCGGTGCACAGATCGAAAAGGTCAGCTCGGAGAAAGAGATTCAGAAATTTACATTAAAGGTTTCATAAGTGTAGATGTAAGAAAGCCCCGTGGCAATGCCACGGGGCTTTTTCACATTTATAAACTATATAATTGACTGAATATACAGTGAGGATGTCGCCAGATCAAGGCACGAACCGTCATCCAACTGCACAAGCGGTGTGGAGAGGGAATGCTGGTTCAACAGAATGATCTTGGCAGCCCGTCCGTCACTTAAAATCACGCGGTTGTTCTGATAAGTCGTCGCGATGTGGCGGAGGAACGTCAACAGATATTCGGTCTTGAATTTATGGTATCCGTCACGCTCAAACTCGCGGATCACCTGGAACGGACAGAGCGGCGCGCGGTATTTCCGTGCGGCTGTCATCGCGTCGTACACATCTGCGATCGCTATTACCATTGCAAAGTCATCGAGCATGATCTCGTCAGCCTTCATCGGATAACCGCTGCCATCGCAACGCTCATGGTGCTGGAGCGCGGCTTTTTTGATGCGGGAATCGATCTTCAGGTCACGGATCAGATCATAGCCTGCACGCGGATGCCAGCGGATCTGCTCAAACTCCTCGTCGGTCAGCTTGCCCTCCTTGTTCAGAATCTCAGGCGGGATCTTGAGCTTGCCGATGTCGTGCAGCAGACCTGCAATGATCAGATTGTCGAGATCAACGCTGTTCCATTTGAGCCATTTTCCGAGAATACGGGAAATCATCGCTACATTCAGGGAATGTCCGTATACGCTGTCGTCGCTGGAGCGCAGATTATGCAACATATCAAAATACTGAATGATCGTCTGCCCCGGCGTGATCAGGGACTTTACGCTGGTGAGCAGCGCATCGAAATCGAGCGGGCGGTTCTCAAATACAAATCCCTCCAACTGCTGTCTGAGCGTGTGTGTCACGAGCGTGGAATGTACGGAATATTCCTGAAATGTCTTGCTCCGTTTTATCTTCTGTGAATATGCGACTTCTTCCTTGGGTGTATGTTTCGCAGTGTCTTGCATAGCGAGCGCTCCTGTCTGTTCTGTTTGTGCGCTGCCCAGCTTTTGGTTCATGGCGGCCTGCAGTGCGGCTTGAATTTCCTCCTTTGTCAACACCGAAGCCTCGTCTATGCTACAACTTGTAATCCCATAAAACTCCATACGAGAAATCAACTGTTTGGTTAAAGTGGTTCCGACAGGAATGAGCTCCTGTCCTTTTCTGGTTTTTACCGGTTCGGCTGTCACCATACCCGGTTTCAGTTCCTTTGTATTTATCTTCTCCATAAAATTATTATGTGTATAAATTCAAAATTTGTCAATAAACAGATCACAGATTTTGCAAAAAATATGCTATACTGTAGTAAATATCAAAAAGTTGGGGGATGCTATGGATAACAGTGTTCACAATTATCGAAAATGGGCGATTATGAATGTGATTTTTCTGGTCTGTCTGATCGCGGGATTTGCGGGGGCTTATCTCTACACCGGTTATCTGAACGGACATGAACTGACCTGTACGGATCAGACGGAGAATGGGCGGCTGACTGTCCGCGCAGAGGTCGAAAAAAGCTGGTCCGAACATGGAAACGGATATGGCTACGGTATCCAGTATAAGGTGACGATGAAAAACGAGACGCGGATCGCGCTCCATGACTGGACATTGACGCTGGAGCTGCCGGAAGGGTGCAGGATTGACAGCTCGTGGAACGGGGCATTTGTTCTGGCTGGCGATACGCTGACGGTCACGCCGATGGACTACAACATGGTCATAGAGCCGAAGCATGAGCGGGACATTGGATTTGTGCTGTGGACGAATGAAACTGATAATATTTTATCATATAAGCTGCAAGTTTACCGGATGATGCGGCTGCGGGATCTGAATGTGTTCTGGCTGCTCGTGATTCTGGTGGGCATCTATGTGGTATCGACCGTGACTTCTATGTTTTTCTTAGTCCGAACCAGACGGCTTGCGCTGCAAAGGCAGCAGTATCTGGACATCGTAAATGAGAGTTTTTTAACATTTGCGGGGATGATCGACGCCAAAGACCCGTATACGCAGGGACATTCGCAGCGTGTGGCGATCTATGCGCGCGAGATGGCGAAACGCATGGGGCTCTCGAAGGAGGAACAGCAGAATATATTTTATGTGGCATTGCTGCATGACATTGGAAAGATCGGCGTGCCGGATGCCGTGCTGAAAAAGGCGGGGCGTCTCGATGTGGACGAGCGTCAGATGATCGAGCAGCACGTGCAGATGGGCGGCGATATTTTGAAAAATTTCTCCGCGATTAAGGATATCGAGGCGGGCGCACGGTTTCACCATGAGAAATATGACGGCACCGGCTATGTGAGCAATCTCGTGGGCAAGCAGATCCCACTCGTTGCGCGTATTATCTGCGTGGCAGATGCATTCGATGCCATGACGAGTATGCGCTGCTATCGTCCGAGACTGCCGATGGAAAAGGTCATTTCCGAACTGAAAGAGTGCTCAGGCACACAGTTTGACCCAGATCTTGTTCCGTATATGCTACAGATGATCGACGAGGGAGTGGTTCCGGTCGAACTGAGCAAGGAAGAACTGTACCGGGTGCTTGTTCAAAATAACTGTTGACTTTCGTAACTAAATAGAGTATGGTTAAGGCAAACAATATCCCTTATTCAGAGTGATGGAGATACATAGGATCTGTGAAGTCACGGCAACCCCGTTTCGGAAGGTGCCAGCCTGAGCGAGTAATCGAACAATAAGAGGATTTGATATTGCAGTCAATCCGCTTATTTTCTGAAATAAGCGGATTTTTTTACAATTTTTTTACGATTCAAGGAGGAAACAGAGGAATGGAGAAATTATTATTTACATCCGAGTCCGTAACAGAAGGACATCCCGATAAAGTCTGCGATGCAGTATCAGATGCGATTCTGGATGCATGTATGGCAGAAGACCCCATGAGCCGCGTGGCATGTGAGACTGCATGCTGTACCGGATTTGTACTGGTGACCGGAGAGATCACGACACAGGCAAAGCTGGATATCCCCGCGATCGTCCGCAAGACGGTCAACGAGATCGGTTACAACGATGCCAGGACCGGATTTGACGGAAATACGTGTGCGGTTATGGTAGCACTGGATCAGCAGTCCGCCGACATCGCAATGGGTGTTGACAAGGCGCTGGAGGCAAAGGAAGGCGCATTAAAGGATGATCTGGACACCGGAGCAGGCGATCAGGGTATGATGTTCGGCTATGCGACGAATGAGACCGAGGAGTATATGCCTTATCCGATTTCACTCGCACACAAGCTGGCATTGCAGTTGACAAAGGTGCGCAAGGACGGCACACTGACCTACCTTCGTCCTGATGGAAAGACACAGGTATCTGTGGAGTATGATGAGAGCGGCAAGCCGAAGCGTCTCGAGGCGGTTGTATTATCTACCCAGCACGATGAGGATGTGACACAGGAGCAGATCCACGCAGATATTAAAAAATATGTATTCGATCCGGTCCTTCCGGCAGAGCTTGTGGACGATAAGACAAAGTTTTTCATCAACCCGACCGGTCGTTTCGTGATCGGTGGACCGCACGGAGATGCAGGTCTGACCGGACGTAAGATCATCGTAGATACATACGGCGGATATGCCCGTCACGGCGGCGGCGCTTTCTCCGGAAAAGACTGCACAAAGGTAGACCGTTCCGCAGCATACGCAGCCCGCTATGTAGCGAAAAATATTGTTGCGGCAGGACTGGCAGAGCGTTGCGAGATCCAGTTATCCTATGCGATTGGTGTGGCAGAGCCGACATCGGTTATGGTCGATACGTTCGGCACCGGAAAGCTCTCTGATGAGAAGCTCGTAGAGCTGATCCGCGAGAACTTTGATCTGCGTCCGGCAGGAATCATCCAGATGCTCAACCTGCGCAGACCGATTTATCAGCAGACCGCAGCTTACGGTCACTTCGGAAGAACCGATCTGGATCTTCCGTGGGAGGCACTCGATAAGGTGGATGTATTGAAGGCAAAGGCATAACAGTTCAGAGCCATTCGCAAAATCGCTGTTACACAGCTTTACTTTTGCTCATGTTTGGCTCTCGCCAAAAAAATTTCCAAAAATACATTTAAAAATGCAAGCATTTTACATGTATTTATTGAAAATTGTCTTGGCTCTGAACTGTTTATACAATTTTAAGAAATGTTTTTCGAAAAGCATGTTATAATAGGGTTGATACCGATTGGTATCAATCCTATTTTTTACGACCGGAGTAAGAGACTGATGAAACAGCGCACAAAATTATTGATCGCATTCTGTACGATCATATTTGTCCCGATTGTCCTCTTGGGAGCGGCATTTTTAAGTTTTCGCCACATACAGATGAAAGAATTAGAGCAAAATTACGGCATTGAGGCATCAGACTACACATATCTGCTCAACACCGTTCAGCTATTGAATCGTTATACGGAGCAGAGCTACGAGACGCTGCTTGAACTGGCGGCTTCCGATCCGACGCAGATCGAGGATACGGACTATCTGCAAAAGCTGGATGAGTCATTGCAGGATAAAAATTCTTATCTGCTCGTGCGCAAGGGCACGGCGATCTATTATCTGGATCGCGACAGGGTGAAAAAGATTCCGAAAAATCTGCCCGATTACACTGGTGAGGAGCGGGATAAGGACACGGGAGCCTACATGGACAGCGAGGATCATGCGCTGATCAAGCAGGTAGATTTTCAGTTTTCGGACGGCACACAGGGCACGGCATTTATTATCAGTAATGTGCGGGAGATTATCCCCGAACTGAAACGGATGATCGTAGATATGTCGGTATCGGTTGTCCTGATTCTGATTCTCACGGCAACCATGCTGGCGGTCTGGATCTACAGTGGCATGATCAATCCAATCCGCAAGCTACAGATCGCTACGAAAAACATTATGGAGGACAATCTTGATTTTACGATCGAGGCGGAGACAAATGATGAGATCGGTGAGCTGTGCCAGAACTTTGAGGAGATGCGTAAGCGGCTCAAGGAATACTCCGAGGAGCGTCTGAACAACGAGCGACAGAACCGCGAGCTCATCAGCAATATCTCGCATGACCTGAAAACGCCGCTCACGGCAGTGCGTGGTTATGTCGAGGGCATTATTGACGGCGTGGCGGACACACCCGAAAAGATGGATCATTATATCAAAACGATCTATAATAAGACAAACGAAATGACGCGGCTGGTGAATGAGTTGACACTGTATTCCCAGATCAATACGAACCGTATCCCGTATAATTTTAACAAAATCAATGTATCGGACTACTTCCGCGATTGTGTGGAGGATCTGGCGATCGAGCTGGAATCGAAAAATGTATCGCTGCAATATATGAATTATGTGTCGGATGACACGCTGATCATCGCTGACCCGGAGCAGCTTGGGCGTGTGATCAATAATATTATCAGCAATACGCTCAAATATATGGACAAGCCGCAAGGTCTGATCCACATGAGGATCAAGGATGTCGGGGACTTTATTCAGGTGGAGATCGAGGACAACGGACGCGGCATCGCAGCGCGTGACCTGCCGTACATTTTTGACCGTTTCTACCGCGCGGATGCGTCGCGGAATTCGGCGACGGGCGGCAGCGGCATCGGGCTGTCCATCGTGAAGAAGATCATTGAGGATCACGGTGGCAAGATCTGGGCGACATCAAAGCCCGGCATCGGAACGATTATGTATTTTGTGATCCGCAAATATCAGGTGGCTGACACGCAGCCGCAGGAGCATACAGGAGGAACCGCATGAAGAAAATATTGATCATTGAGGATGAGATCTCGATCGCAGAGCTGGAAAAGGACTATCTGGAGCTGAGTAATTTCGAGGTGGAGATCGAGGAGAACGGGCGCAAGGGTCTTGCGCGTGCGCTGGAGGAGGATTTTGACCTGTTTATTCTCGATCTCATGCTGCCGGATATGGATGGCTTTGACATCTGCCGCGAGATCCGTGACAAAAAGAATGTACCGATCCTAATGGTATCCGCGAAAAAGGATGATATTGATAAGATCCGCGGGCTGGGGCTGGGCGCGGACGATTACATCACGAAACCGTTTTCGCCGAGCGAGCTGGTCGCACGTGTAAAGGCGCATCTGGCGCGCTATGACACGCTGACGTCCCCCGGTGCCGCACGTGGAAACGAGATCAAGATCCGCGGCATCCGCATCGATAAGACCGCGCGGCGCGTGTGGGTGAACGATGAGGAAAAGCAGTTTACGACAAAGGAGTTCGATCTTCTGACGTTTCTCGCAGAAAATCCGAATCGGGTCTTTTCAAAAGAGGAATTATTTAGTACAATTTGGGAAATGGAGCCTGAAGGGGATATTGCTACGGTTACGGTTCACATCAAAAAGATCCGTGAAAAGATCGAGTATAACACCGCAAAGCCTCAGTACATTGAAACGATCTGGGGTGTAGGCTACCGGTTCAAGCTGTAGAGCTTGAATTATTGGAACAGTTTCATGGAATCATAGCGTCTGATCCGATCAGGCAGTTGAGGAGGGCATAAGATGAAGACGATATTGGTTGTTGATGACGACAAGTTAAACTTAAATAATGCGATGAAGATCCTGTCACCGACCTATAAGGTGATTCCTGTGCCTTCGGGCAAAATGGCGCTGAATTATCTGGCGAAAAATGTGCCGGATCTCATATTGCTCGATATTCTGATGCCGGATATGGATGGCTTCGAAGTGATGCGCCAGATCCGTGCCAATGCGGAGTGGGCAGATGTGCCGGTGATTTTCCTGACCGCGGATGTGAGCCCCGAAACCTGTGAAAAGGGCGGTGCGCTCGGTGGTGCGGGCTTTATGGCGAAACCGCTTGAAGCGGCGCGCATGATCTCCGGTGTGGAGGCTGTGATCGGAAAATAGCTTTAACTTCCAGTGATAGATCCCTGCGTCATGTACATACTAACAGTATGAACGAGCAGAGAAAGAATTGGGGAAAAAACAGGGACATTTTCAGATGGTATCGATGGATCAGACTGATAGGGATTACTCTGGCTGTATATATTGCGATGGAATATATATTGCCGGTAGTATTCCCTTTTTGTGTCGGCTTTCTCATCGCGAGTATTCTCTATCCGCTCAGGCGCAGGCTGGAGCGGCGGCTGCATATGCGCCGTGAGGCGGCGGGATATGTGGCGTTGTTTACCGGTATCCTCGTGAGCCTGCTCATCGTCTGCGGCGTCGGTTACGGGATGCTTGCGGGAGGCAGTTATATGAGCCGGCGCGGACTGACCGACCAACTGGTCGTACAGGGGCGCACCGTCTGGAATGACTGTTGTGAGCGGCTGCATACGATGACCGGACGGTGGATCATGGAAAAAGAAGATTACCGTGTGCTTATAAGCTCCATCCGTGACCGCAGTATCCGGTTCGATCCGGTCAGTATATTAGATAACTGGAAAAATGTCAGCAGCAGCACGCTGCGTGTGATGGCATATACACTCGTGACGGTTGTGAGTGCGCTGCTCATGATCAATGGCTATGAGCAGCTCATCGAAGATCTGGGGGCGGCTGTGCGGGGGCTGTTTCATGACGGTTTCGGGCAGGCGGTGCGAAGTGTCGGAACGACCTATATCAAGGCACAGCTCATCATCATGGCGACCATCACGACGATCTGTGTGGCGGGGCTGTTCGTAGCGCGACAGCCAAACTTTTTGTTGATTGGCGTGGCGATCGGCATCTGCGACGCACTGCCGTTTCTGGGAACCGGTATCTGCTTTCTGCCGTGGGCGCTGTGGCGTTTTTTTACGAGGCGATATGCGACAGGCATCTGGTTTATCGTGTTGTATGTCGTAACGAGCTTTACAAGACAGGCGATGGAGCCGCGGCTGATCGGCAAAAAGATCGGTGTGCCGCCACTCGCAGTGCTGGTCAGTATCTATGTAGGTGTAAAAGTATATTCAAAGGGCGGTTTTTTGCTGGGACCGGTCAGCGCGTTTCTGATCTGGCAGATCTACAGCGGAAAAGCGGCGCAGGAGGATGCATATGCGGATGACAACGAGACAGATCGAGCGGATGATTGTCTATGAGGACGAGGAGCTCCTTGTGGTTCACAAGCCGCCGTTTCTGGCGGTAGAAACGAAAAATATCAGGCAGCAGGATCTGGTCAGTCTGCTCACCAACCGTCGGGCGGCAAACGGAGAGCGCGGCGGAATTTATGTGATCCACCGCCTTGACCAGCCGGTGGAGGGGCTGCTTGTGCTTGCAAAGACGCGGGAGGCTGCCGCGGCGCTCGGAAGGGAACTCACGGGCAGTGGTTTTTCAAAGGAATATTATGCGGTTGTGTGGGGGATCACGGAATCGTCAGGTACTCTGGTACATACCTTACAGCGCGATGGGCGTACGAATACCTCTGCGGTAGTCGTGGGAGCGGTTGCGGACGGAGCAAAAGAGGCGCGCCTTTCCTATGAGCGGCTGGCGGTAAAGGATGAAAAAAGCCTGCTCCGGATCGCTCTGGATACGGGCAGGCATCATCAGATCCGTGTGCAGTTTGCAGCGGTCGGACATCCGCTCGTCGGGGATGTCAAATACGGCGGACAGCAGCCGTCCGGCGACGGGCAGCCGTTGGCGCTCTGTAGCAGCAGACTGTGTTTTACACATCCGAAAAGCGGCGAACCGATGGAATTTTGTGCGGTCCCGGCCGGTGCCGGCTTTGCGGAGTTTGCATCTGAACTTCATTCATAAAACGTCTGTCATCAGATTGTAATCAGCTCATAATCGGAAGAACCAAGGCCGATCTCTACCGCATGTGCGATGCAGGATTTCCATTCGGTATCGGGGTGTGTCATGTGGAAATGGTCGTGGCCTTCGTGGTTGTCGTGTTTTTCGATGTTCTCGCCGAGGATACTCTCTTTGATCGGTGTCTGTGCGTTGCACAGATCGGCACATGCCTGATCAAGGGCAACCGGATCAAACGAAGCGAGCATGCCGACATTCGGAATGATCGGAATATCGTTTTCAGGATGGCAGTCACAGTTCGGTGATACATCGCAGATCAGGGAAATGTGGAAACACGGGCGGTCTTTGCAGACAGCGAGTGAATATTCTGCCATCTTGTAGTTGAGCATAGCGACAGAATCGCTGTAGTCAGCTTCAATGGCATCTTTTGGACAGACAGCGAGGCATCTGCCGCAGCCGACGCATTTGTCATGGTCGATCGAAGCCTTTTTGTCTTTGATGACCGGGGCACCGTGTGCACAGATGCGTGAGCATGCGCCACAGCCGATACAATCATCGATTCTGACGACGCTGGGCTTGCCGTCACAGTGCTGCTCCATCTTGCCGGCGCGTGAGCCGCAGCCCATACCGATATTTTTCAGAGTGCCTCCAAAGCCCGCCATTTCATGACCTTTAAAATGAGTCAGGGAGATAAATACATCGGCATCCATGATGGCATGACCGATCTTCGCTTCTTTGACGTATGTCTGGTTGATCGGGACAATCGTTTCGTCCGTGCCTTTGAGTCCATCGGCAATCAGTACATGACATCCGGTCTGCAGCGGGGAGAAGCCGTTGACATAAGCGGTATCCAGATGGTCGAGTGCATTTTTGCGGCTGCCGACATAGAGTGTGTTGCAGTCGGTGAGGAACGGCTTGCCGCCGCGCTCCTTCACATAGTCGGCTACGACCTTTGCGTAATTCGGGCGCAGAAACGACAGATTGCCGTACTCGCCGAAATGAATTTTGATTGCAGCGTACTTATCCTGTAAATCAATCTGTTCGAAACCGGCACTGCGCATGAGGCGGTGGAGCTTCTGCAGAAGATTCTCGTGATCGCTGGTTTTAAATGTGGTAAAATAAACAGATGATTTTGCCATTTTTAGTGTACCTCCTGAAACAATAACATAATACTTTTGTAGAATAATTAGTTTCAAGTTTAGCGCACGGAATATGAAATTACAAGATTCTACATAAAATTATTGAGAAAATCATTCATAGTTTAACCGCCGGGCGTTTTTGCCAATCGCGCGGCTGGACTGGTATAAAAATAACTTGCATTATAAAGGGGAAGAATATGAAAATACAATTATCGGAGCATTTTACTTACAGGAAATTATTAACGTTTGTGTTTCCGTCCATCGTGATGATGATCTTTACGTCCATCTACAGTGTGGTGGACGGGCTGTTTGTGTCTAACTACGTCGGAAAAACCGCGCTGGCGGCGATCAACCTGATCCTGCCGTTTATGATGGGTATTTCTGCGCTCGGATTTATGATCGGAACCGGAGGCAGTGCAATCGTCGGAAAGACGCTCGGAGAGGGCAGGCATGAGAAAGCCAACGAGTATTTCTCAATGCTTGTCTATGTGACAGCAGTGCTTGGCATTGTTGTGACGGTGCTCGGCGAGCTGTTCGTTCCGGTTATGGCGAAAGCGCTCGGTGCAGAGGGGGCGCTGTTAGATAACTGTGTGCTTTACGGCAGGCTGACCCTCATTTCGATGCCAGCATTTATGCTGCAAAACGTATTTCAGAGCTTTTTTGTGACTGCGGAGAAGCCCAAGCTCGGTCTGGGCGTGATCGTGACGGCGGGTGTGACCAATATGGTGCTGGATCTGCTGTTTGTCGGTATCTTTGGCTGGGGACTGGCGGGTGCCGGGGTGGCAACCGTATGCGGCGAACTGATCGGAGGACTGTTCCCGATCTTCTATTTTGGCAGAAAAAATTCGAGCCTGCTACGGCTCGGAAGGACAGATTTTCATGGAGATGTACTGCTCAAAACATGTGTGAACGGATCTTCCGAGCTGATGACGAACGTATCCAGCTCAATCGTGAATGCATTGTACAATATGCAGTTGATGGCGCTGGTGGGAGAAAACGGCGTGGCATCCTACGGTACGATCATGTATGTGAATTTCGTGTTTATCTCGATCTTTTTAGGCTATTCGATCGGAAGTGCGCCGATCATCAGTTATCATTACGGTGCCGGAAACGGGGACGAGCTGCGAAGTCTGTTCCGAAAGAGCCTGAGGCTCATCAGTGCGTGGGGAGTAGGACTTGCGGTGCTCGCACAGCTTCTTGCATATCCGGCGGCGAAGGTGTTTGTCGGCTACGACAGCGAGCTGCTGGCGATGACCGAGCAGGGATTTCGTATTTTCTGCCTTGTGTACCTGATCAACGGCTTTAACATATTCGGATCTTCGTTTTTCACGGCGCTCAACAACGGCGTTGTGTCGGCAGTGATCTCCTTTTTGCGGACGCTGGTCTTCCAGATTGGAGCGGTGCTCATTCTGCCGGGCATCTTTGGCATGGACGGCATCTGGAGCGCGGTCGTCGTCGCGGAGCTGTTGACGCTGTGTGTGACACTGATTTTCTTTGTGGGATGCCGGAAGAAGTATCATTATGCGTAAAATGATAGGGTTGTATGAGTTGATCCAAGAATTGATGAGTCACAGAAGAATTAAAGAAATGTTCTTGTAAATTTATTTATCTTGTCATATACTATAAGCAGGAAAGGGGTGTTGTATATGGCACAGGCAGTTAATGTGAATTTTAAATTGGACGCAGATGTGAAAAAGAGTATGGAGCAGGTGTGCTCTGAATTAGGTCTTTCCATGAGTGCGGCATTTACTATATTTGCAAAAAAAGTAGGAAGGGAGAAGCGTATCCCGTTTGAAGTATCGGTAGATCCGTTTTATTCGGAGAGCAATATCCGTTATCTGGAAAATATTGCACATGACATTAAAGCCGGAAAAGCACACTTTGCGGAGCACGATTTGATAGAGGGGGATGAATGAGACTACTATGGGAGGATCGGGCATGGGATGATTATCTGTACTGGCAGAGACAGGATAGGAAAACGTTGAAAAGGATAAACGGATTGATCAGGGATATTCAAAGAAGCACCTATGAAGGTATTGGAAAACCTGAACCGTTAAAAGAAAATCTGAGTGGCATGTGGAGCAGGCGAATTGATGATTCTAACAGAATCGTTTACTATGAAAAAGATGATATAATCTATGTTGTTTCGTGCAAGGGACATTATGATGCTTGATAAGTTTTGCCTATGTTCTCAAGATAACAGTTGACAACCTGCACTAAACGGTTATAAAATAAGAAACCGACAATAGATAATCAAAATTGCTTTGAAGAGGAATAGTACAAAACAGATGTGCCTTACAGAGAGGGAATCCTATGGGAAGGTCATAGGCTGAGAGATTCCGGGAAACGTGTTTTGGAACCTGCCTTGGAGCAGTGTGTGAACCACAGCGGTAACGGTCTGGTGAAGCACAACGTAGTGTCTGCGTTAAAGGCAGTGAGTGTATGTATGTGGGCGAATAACAGACACATGCATGAACGAGGGTGGTACCGCCGAGTAGATCGGTCCCTGTGGGGATCTGTCTATCCGGCGTTTTTTATTGGGCGGGAGCTGCAAATACGGAATATCGTGCTCACATGTCTCGAAACACCACATAAATAGCTTCGCAAACACCTATAAAACAACACAACATAAAAGGAGAAAAGTCATGGCAAAGGAAAAGAAATTAGTAGAGCAGATCACCTCTATGGAGGAGGATTTTGCACAGTGGTACACCGACGTAGTCAAGAAAGCAGAGCTGATCGATTACTCATCCGTAAAAGGATGCATGATCATCAAACCGGCGGGTTATGCGATCTGGGAGAACATTCAGAAGGAGCTCGACCGCCGTTTCAAAGAGACCGGCGTAGAGAACGTCTACATGCCGCTGTTCATTCCGGAGAGCCTGCTTGAGAAGGAGAAGGATCATGTCGAGGGCTTCGCACCCGAGGTAGCGTGGGTGACATACGGCGGATTGCAGCCGTTGCAGGAGCGCCTGTGCGTGCGTCCGACATCCGAGACACTGTTCTGCGATTTTTATAAAAACCTGATCCAGTCCTACCGCGATCTGCCGAAAAACTACAACCAGTGGTGTTCGGTTGTCCGTTGGGAGAAGGAAACCAGACCGTTCCTCCGTTCGCGTGAGTTCTTGTGGCAGGAGGGTCATACGATCCATGCGACCGCAGAGGAGGCACAGGAGCGTACCTTGCAGATGCTCAACGTATATGCAGATTTCGTAGAGGAGGAGCTGGCAATCCCTGTCATCAAGGGGCAGAAGACAGAAAAAGAAAAGTTCGCTGGCGCAGAGGCTACTTACACGATCGAGACACTGATGCACGACGGAAAGGCATTGCAGTCCGGTACGAGCCACAACTTCGGTGACGGCTTTGCAAAGGCATTCGACATCACTTATACAGATAAAAATAATCAGCTCGTTCATCCGTTCCAGACCTCATGGGGTATGACAACACGTATGATCGGTGCGATCATTATGGTACACGGTGATGATTCCGGTCTGGTACTGCCGCCGCACATCGCACCGGTACAGGCAATGATCATCCCGATCCGCCAGCAGGCAGAGGGCGTATTGGACAAGGCGCACGAGGTACTGGACGCACTCGGTGCAAACGGCATCCGTGCCCGTCTGGATGATTCCGACAAGTCGCCCGGATGGAAGTTCTCTGAGCAGGAAATGCGCGGTATTCCGGTGCGTATCGAGCTCGGACCGAAGGATATCGAGGCAGGTCAGTGCGTAGTTGTACGCCGAGACACGAGAGAAAAGATTGTTATGGCACTGGATGAAGTAGCAGCCAAGCTGCCTGCACTGTTAGAGCAGATCCAGCAGGATATGTTTGCGCGCGCAAAAGCACACCGCGATTCCCATATCACGGATGTTGTGACTTATGGTGCATTCAAGGATGCTGTTGAGCATAAGCCCGGATTTATCCGTGCAATGTGGTGCGGCGAGCAGGCATGTGAGGACAAGATCAAGGAAGAAACGACAGCGACTTCCCGTTGTATGCCGTTTGAGCAGGAGCAGATCTCAGATGTGTGCGTCTGCTGTGGAAAGCCTGCAAAGAAGCTCGTATTCTGGGGCAAGGCATATTAAAATATGAAGATCAGACTACCTGAGCATGTAACATTTATATTGCATACGTTAGAGGCGGCTGGTTTTGAGGGCTATGCGGTCGGTGGATGTGTGCGCGATGCGCTTTTGGGGCGGGAGCCGCAGGACTGGGACATTACCACGAATGCGCATCCGTTGCAGGTGAAAGAACTGTTTCGCCGCACGATCGACACCGGACTGCAGCATGGTACGGTCACTGTCATGCTGGATCATACCGGCTATGAGGTGACGACCTACCGGATCGACGGAGAATATGAGGATGGCAGACACCCGAAGGAGGTCAGCTTTACCGGTAGTCTCAGAGAGGATCTTATGCGCCGTGATTTTACGATCAATGCGATGGCATATAATGAGACAGACGGACTGGTGGATCTGTTTGAGGGCAAAGAGGATTTGGAGCGCGGAATGATCCGATGCGTTGGAAATCCCAAGGAGCGTTTTTCCGAGGATGCGCTGCGCATGATGCGTGCGATCCGTTTCAGTGCACAGCTTGGTTTTGCAATAGATCCGCAGACCTTAGAAGCGGTGTGTGCGCTGTCTGACACGATCGAAAAGATCAGCGCGGAGCGCATACAGACCGAACTGTTAAAGACGCTCACGAGTGCCCATCCGGATGCCGTGCGCATCTTTTATGAGACGGGGCTGAGTGCCCATTTCCTGCCGGAGCTGGATGCGATGATGGAGACGGACCAGAACAATCCGCACCACTGTTACAGTGTCGGTGAGCATACGCTGCACAGCCTTCTGCATGTGGAGGCGGATAAGGTTTTGCGCCTGACAATGCTGCTGCATGATGTGGCAAAGCCGCAGTGCAAGACGACGGATGAAGCCGGAATCGACCATTTTCACGGGCATCCCGCGCAGGGAGCGCAGATGGCGCGCGTGATCCTGCGGCGGCTGAAGCTCGATAATGATACGGTCGCACGCGTCACGCAGTTGATCCGCTGGCACGACGACAATCCGCCGCTGACCGAGCGCAATGTCAGACGCGCGGTATACCGTGTAGGAAGTGCGCAGTATCCGGCAATTTTCGCGGTCAAGCGTGCGGATATTCTGGCGCAGAGCGATTATCAGCGGGAGGAAAAGCTGAGTTATGTGGACGCTTACGAGACGCTCTACACACAGATTCTGGAGAAAAACCAGTGCCTGTGTATCCGTGATCTGGCGGTGAACGGGGCGGATCTGCTGGCAGCCGGTGTGCCGCAGGGCAGACAAATCGGAGAATATCTGGATCAGTTATTACAGCTTGTGCTGGAGCAGCCAGAATTAAATACGAGAGAATATTTGTTAGAGGTCGTTCGGAAGCAAATCGGATAGAATAATTTGTCATTCCCCTTCATAGGATGGAAAAGGCACAAAAATGTGTCATTTCAGTCTTATGGAGGGGTTTTTATGTATTATCGAGCAGAACAGATCCTAAGTGCATATCCAAATGAGTTTACGGGAAATATGAAGGGACGCGGTTCGATCCTGTGTACGGATCGGGCGGGGATCTATCTGCTGAAGGAATACCGCGGTTCGGTTTCCCGGCTGGAGCTGCTCGACGAGGTACTGAAATCACTGAAAGCGAATGAGTTTCTGGCGGAGGAGCTCGTGCGCACATCGGAGGGGGCACCCTGCTACACGGATATCGACGGCATGACGTATTTTCTGCGGAAAACATATCAGGGGCGCGAATGCGATACGAAAAACGCGCAGGAGCTTTTGTATGTCACAAAGCATCTCGCCAGACTGCATCAGCTGCTCGGCGGCTGGCAGCCGCAGGCGGAGACACCGCTTCTTTCTGCGGCGGAGGACTATGCCGGAAAGCATACCCGCGAGCTGAAAAAGGTGCGCAACTATGTCCGCGCAAAAAAGAAAAAGAATGCGTTTGAGAGTGAATTTTTAAAAAGCTATGAGCACTATATGGCGCAGGCAGAACAGGTTCTGCAACTGAGCGCACAGGCCGAAGTGCCTGTCGGCGCGCTGCGGCTGTGCCACGGAGATTTTAACCAGCACAATCTGATTTTTACGAGGGATGGGCTGGCTGTGACCGGCTTTGACAAGCTGCATTATGACCTGTGCGTGAGTGACCTGACAAATTTTGTGAGAAAAATTCTGGAAAAACACAACTGGAACAGCGGGCTCGGCATGGATATGATCATGGCGTACAACAGTGTGCGCGAGCTCGAGTCATGGGAACTGAAACAGTTATATCTGCGGCTGCTCTATCCCGAAAAATACTGGAAGATCGTGAACCATTATTACAATGCGCGCAAAACATGGGTGTCCCAGCGTGATATTGAGAAGCTGCAACGCATTTTTGAGCAGGAAACAAAGCGCGAGGAGTTTTTATCCATGTTGTTTTATCTCGTGAAATAGTATATAATATGGTATATGAATAAGCATTTTTTACGAATGATGGTCATTTTTGCCATGACGCTGCTGTTATGTGGCTGCGGAAAGGATACGCGCGACAGCATTTCCATGGAGCAGTTCGCGCCGACGGACGTACAGCCGCAGGACGGGGAAGACGATGCGGCTGCGGCGGATGATGCGTCAGATACACAGGCGGATGGACAGTTATATGTGATCATCCATATGGATAAAAAAAATAAGCTGATCGGTTTCGGGCTGCCGGATTCCCTGCGCACTTTACAGTATTCTTACACGAAAGCGACGCAGGTTCTGGATGAGCACGGGCAGTTCGTTTCCATGAGCCGGCTGAAACCGGGCAGCGTCGTGACGCTCGGAGAACTGGATAGTGAGGCAAAGCTCACGACGATCCAGCTCGCGACGCAGGTTTGGTATCAGGACAATATCACCCGTTTTTCGGTAGACCCGTCGATCGGTATGCTGGTGATCGGAGAGACCAAATACAGATATGACCAGTATCTGCGCGTCTTTTCCGACGATCAGGAAATCTCGATCTCGCAGATCGCACAGGGTGATGTGATCCGTGTGCAGGGTCTGGACAAGCAGATTTTGTCCATTCAGGTCATTCAGGGACACGGGACGATCGCTTTGTCGAATACGGAGCTGTTCGAGGGCGGATGGATCAGTCTCGGGACAAAGATCTATGCTAAGGTCACGCCGGACATGACGATGGAAGTACCGGAGGGGAGCTATGAGCTGTCGGTCGCCAATGATGGCTACGGAGATACGAAAACCATTCAGGTAAAACGCTCCGAAGTGACGCTCGTCGATCTGGATGAATATAAAGGCGAGGGACCGAAGATGTGTCAGGTGACGTTTGCGGTACATGTACCGGATGCGCTGCTGTACATCAATGGCGATGAGATCAATTATGAGGAGCCGGTGGAGCTGCGTTACGGTGTCTACCAGCTCACGGTGATCGCAGACGGCTTCGAGACATGGGAGCGGCAACTGGTGATTCATTCCGAGGAAGCCGTGATCGAGATCGGAGAGCCGCAGTTAGAGGATGATGGGTCTGGTACGGCGGGTGACGGGGATCAGGAGTCAGATACCGAGTCAACGACACAGACCTCAGGAACACAGAACTCGCAGACATCAACAGGCACTTCACAGACCGGAACGGTGTCGCATATTACCGGGGATACGGACAATACGAGCGGAACGACCGGAACGGACAGTGAGAGTGACAGTCTCATATCTGACAATGGGACAAGCAGCTCGGGCGATTCGTACAGCGATTATCTGGATACGATCGGGGATCTGCTCAAATCGCTGGCTGACACCCGGAATTAACATGCAAAAAGGCGATCGTGGGGCGTTTTCGTTCTGCGGTCACTGAAATATAAAAATAAAACCAAAAAGAGGTATACAGGAGGGAAACACATGGACTACAAGGCAATGTATGAGCAGTGGCTGGACAATCCGTATTTTGATGAGGAGACCAAAGCCGAATTGAAGGCGATCGCAGGGGATGAGAAGGAGATTGAGGACCGCTTTTATATGGATCTGGAGTTCGGTACGGCAGGTCTGCGTGGAGTCATCGGAGCCGGAACAAACCGTATGAATATCTATACGGTGCGCAAAGCAACACAGGGACTGGCAAACTATATTCTCAGTGTAAAAGGCGAGAGCAAGGGCGTAGCCATCGCATTCGATTCCCGCCATATGTCTCCGGAGTTTGCGGATGAGGCAGCACTTTGTCTGGCAGCGAACGGCATCAAGGCATATGTATTTGAGAGCCTGCGTCCGACACCGGAGCTGTCCTATGCAGTGCGCAGATTAGGATGTATCGCAGGTATCAATATTACCGCGAGCCACAATCCGCCGGAGTACAATGGATATAAGGTATACTGGGAGGACGGCGCACAGATCACACCGCCGCATGACACCGGTATCATGGATGAGGTAAAGAAGGTCACAGACTATGCGACCGTAAAGACGATGGACAAGGCTGCTGCGATCGCCGCGGGTATGTATCAGCAGATCGGCGCAGATATCGATGATCCGTACATTGCAGAGTTAAAGAGCCTTGTGCTGCATCAGGATTGTATCGATGCGGTAAAGGATGACCTGACGATCGTATACACACCGCTTCACGGAACCGGAAATATTCCGGTGCGCCGCGTATTAAAGGAGCTCGGCTTCACAAAGGTATACGTTGTGCCTGAACAGGAGCTGCCTGACGGCGATTTCCCGACTGTCAGCTATCCGAATCCGGAGACTGAGGAGGCATTCCAGCTTGGCTTAAAGCTCGGAAAAGAAGTGAACGCAGATCTGATCCTGGCGACAGATCCGGATGCAGACCGACTTGGTGTCTATGTCAAGGATTCCAAGACCGGAGAGTATCACTCACTGACCGGAAATATGTCCGGATGCCTGATCGGAGATTATGTGATCAGCCAGCGCAAGGAGCGCGACGGCTCATTGCCCGCAGACGGTGCGTTTATCAAGTCTATCGTGTCAACGAATATGGCAGATGCAATCGCAAAATATTACGGCATCCAGTTGATCGAGGTTCTGACCGGATTCAAGTTCATCGGTCAGCAGATCTTAAAGTTTGAGACCGAAGGAAAGGGCACTTACCTGTTCGGTATGGAGGAGAGCTACGGCTGTCTGACAGGTACTTATGCACGTGATAAGGATGCAGTTGTTGCTTCCATGACACTGTGTGAGGCAGCGGCATACTACAAGACAAAGAATATGACGCTGTGGGATGCGATGATCCAGATGTACGAGCGTTACGGCTACTACAATGATCATGTAGAGTCCATCACATTGAAGGGTATCGAGGGTCTGGCAAAGATTCAGGAGATCATGAACACTCTGCGTGCGGATGCACCGAAGGAGATCGGCGGTTATGAGGTGACAGCCGTTCGTGATTACAAGACCGGCGTGATCAAAAATATCGCTTCCGGCGAGGAGGCACCGACCGGACTTCCGGCATCCAATGTGCTCTATTATGAGCTGACTGACGACGCATGGGTATGTGTAAGACCTTCCGGAACAGAGCCGAAAGTAAAATTCTATCTGGGTGTCAAAGGAACGTCCTTAGAGGATGCAGCAGGCAAATCAAAAGAGCTCGGAGCGAAAGTGCTGGACATGATTCAGAAAATGCTCTAATTCTTTGGAAAATAAGGAAATAACCTTGACAAGCCCCGCAAAACCAAGTATAAATATATGCGTAGGTAATTCGGATGTAACGGAATATAGGCGAATTATAGACAAGAAAAGAATAGACATCCAATAGGAGGACACAAACCATGAATAAAATGGAATTAGTATCAGCAATGGCTGAGAAGACAGGATTATCAAAGAAGGACGCAGAAGCTGCTTTAAAGGCTTTTACAGATGTCGTAGCAGAGGAGTTAAAGAAGGGTGAGAAGATCCAGTTAGTAGGTTTCGGTACTTTCGAAGTATCTGAGCGTGCTGCAAGAACCGGAAGAAATCCCCAGACCGGAAAAGAGATGACAATCGCTGCATCTAAGGCTCCGAAGTTCAAGGCTGGTAAGGCTTTAAAGGATAGCGTAAACGCTTAATTTTACACAATAGAATTTAAGGGCGGGCTTCTTGACAGAGGCTCGCCTGTTTTGTTATTGAAATATAGAAGGAGTATCAAAAGGAGTATCAAAAGCTATGAGATTAGATAAATTCCTCAAGGTATCGCGCCTGATCAAGCGGCGTACCGTTGCCAACGAAGCGTGCGACGCAGGTCGTGTACTGGTCAACGGAAAGGTGGCAAAGGCCTCCTTAAATGTCAAGGTCGGCGACATCATCGAGATCCAGTTTGGAACGAAAACGGTCAAGGTCCGCGTGGAAGCGATCGCCCAGACGACGAAAAAGGATGAGGCGGCAGAGTTGTTTTCGTATATTTAGAAGGAATGGCAAGCCTGTTTTAGAACGTTTGCCGGACAAAAGCCGTATCTGACGGAAACTACTGCGACAGCGATTTCACGCGTGTGGTTCTGAATCGTCCATGTCTTTCATATAATGCAACAGATACAAAGGGGGCGTGATGGCATGGACGAAAAAAAGACAGTGATGGCGCACCGGGTACTGATGAACAATCGGCAGACCGGAAATTTCAGCGGAGTGCTGGATGTGCTCTCGTTTGATGTGAGTGAAATATTGTTGGAGACGGAGCAGGGGATGCTGCTGATCAAAGGGACAGATCTGCACGTAAACCGTCTGTCGCTCGAAAAGGGCGAGGTGGATATCGCGGGCAGGATCGACGCGCTGTCCTATTCCGATGTCTCACATGCACACAAGGGCGAGTCGTGGCTTAGCCGCATGTTTCGCTGATGAAGGTGCGGATTGTCAGCGCCGGCATCTACGAGGAGCTGGCGCTTTTATGCTGCTTTTTCCTGCTGGGCGTCGTTCTGGCGGCGAGCTATGACATCCTGCGGATTTTTCGCGGGCTTGTGCCGCACGGAACGCTGCTCATCAATATAGAGGATCTGTTTTACTGGATCTATGTCGCGGTCGTCGTGTTCGTCACACTCTATGAAAAAAATGACGGCAGGCTGAGGGGCTACGTGTTCGGGGCGCTTGTGGTCGGAATGCTGCTGTACACGGTCAGCTTTGGACGGATCTGTGTGCCGCCGCTCATACGGTTCCTGAAAAAAATCGAATCGATCCTGCTGCGTCCGTTTCGCCGGGCATGCACATTTGTCGGTGCACAGGGTGAAAAAGGTCGGAAAAAATGTGGAAAACTATGGCTCGTCTTGAAAAAACGGTTGAAAAAGCTGTGGAAGATGGTTAAAATAGGTTTATGTAAACTATGAGCCAGAGGATGTGAGCAGATGGTCAGAAGAAAAAGAAAGCAGAATCGGATGGCAAAGTTCAGTATCACCTGCATGGTGTTTTTGCTGATCGCACTGATGTCCACCCAGATTGTGAAGTTATACAATAAGAATCAGGAGCTTTCTGCGAAGGAGCAGGCGTACGAGGAGCAAAAGCTCGAGGAAGAAGCCAGACAGAAGGAACTTGAAGAGAAAGAAAAGAATATGCAGTCTCAGGATTATATTGAGAAAGAGGCACACCGTTACGGTCTGTTTTATGATGATGAGATTATCTACCGTGAAGAAAAATAATGCAGGTGGAGCATGAACTGCCTCTAATCTGTGAGGTGCCTGCAATCGATGCAAATCGGGATTTGAAGGAGCGTTTTGACGAACGATTTTTCAGATCCCGTATTTATTTTGACAAATTCCGAAAAAAATTTTTTTTATAATGACCTCCGATGGTAACTGTGGGGTAGAAAACAGTTATCTTCGATGAAATAAGCGGAGGTGAGTAACCATGAAAAAAGAAAGCTATAGGAAATTGTTGATCGCATTGCTGGGGGCGCTGATGTGCAGATTTTCGGCGGGCGGGTATTATCCGCTCATACCCGCGTATTATGCGGCTGCGCTGCTGCGCGGAGAGGGACGGCTGCTGTTAAGTTCAGTCATGTTTTTAGCAATGACGGTGGCGGTTCCGGTGGCACAGACCGTGCGTTATGCACTGGTCATGGTCGTGATCTGGCTGGTCGTAAAGATCTGTGAATGGCTCGATCACAAATGTCTGATTATCACGGCGGCAGCTTCGGCGGCGATCGTGACATTTTCCATAAATATCTGTGGCGAGCTGCTGACGAACACGATGCGCGATGATCTGCCGATGAAGCTGATGGAGAGCGTGATCTGTTTTGCGGGTGTATTTATCTTTTCGCGCCTGTTGTACTGGCTGCCGCTGCTCGTAGAGCGCCTTCCTGACCGCCCGATGCCGCGCGCGGCGGATGAGAACCGGCTGATGGGCTATGCGGATTCGTTCGGGGAGCTGGCACAGATGTTTTCCGGACTGCATACAAGTAAGCGGGATTTCACGCCGGAGGAGCTGGGCAAGATCCACAACGAGATCACCGGACATATCTGTGTGGACTGCTCCCAGTGCGCCGCGTGCTGGGACAAACCCGATACGCCGATGTATCAGGCACTTGCCGGGTATCTGACATCCATGTATCACGCGGGCAGGGCGGCGGCAAAGGAACAGGAGCAGCTACGCGCAAACTGCATCCGCAGCGAGGCGATGGCGATGGAGGCGACACGTGTGTTTGAGCGCGCTAGACTCAATCTCGCGTGGTATAACCGGCTGCTTGAAAACCGCGCGGTGATTGCTGAGCAGTTGGAGGCGATGGCATATATTATGCAGGACTGCACCAAGGACGCGATCGATCTGACGAAAAAAGAAAAGCCTGCGCTCTCCACGCTGCGCTATCTGGCGAAGGAGCAGGGCATCCTCGTGCAGAATGTCCGCCTGCTGGAGAAAAAGAACGGGCGGATCACACTCTCACTCGAGGCGCGCTCCAAGCAGGGAAATTGTATCTCGGTCAAGGATCTGACAAAGGTCGTCGCGCGCGCGCTCGATCTGGATATGGTGCTGCACCGCGATTCCAAATCGCTGATCGGCAAGCTGCCCGGACCGTATGTATATGAAGAAGACACACTCTATCACAGCACGTATGGCGTGGCACGGATGATCCGCGATGGGGCGGCAGTGTCCGGCGACAATTTTTCCTATGTGGAAAACCATGACGGACAGACGGTTTTGATGCTCTCAGACGGCATGGGCTCCGGAAACAGCGCTTGTAAGGAAAGCGAAATGGTGTTAGAGTTAATGGAGAGATTTCTGGAGGCGGGATTTACCGAGGAAGCGGCATTGCGGATGCTCAACGCAGCCTGTGTGCTGCAGGATCAGGAGGATTCCTATTCCACGGTCGATGTGTGCGTCGTCGATCTGTATCAGGGCGATGTCGCGTTCAATAAAATCGGGGCGGCAGCGGCATTTGTCAAGCGCGGCGAGGAGATCACCTGCATTCCGTGTGCCAATCTGCCCGTGGGCGCAGATATGCAGCTACAGATCGAGAACTGCCAGACACATGTCAGCGGCGGTGATTATATTATCCTCATGACAGATGGCGTGCTCGAGCACATGCATGTGCCGTCGCCGGAGCAGACGATGTGTGAGATCTTAGAGACTATGCCGTCAGTCAACCCGAATGAGATGGCGAAAAAGATACTGGATCGTGTGCTGCTGTTCACCGGCGGCGAAGTGCGGGATGACATGACCGTGCTGGTGGCAGGCATCTGGGAAAAGTAAACCTACCATTATATATAATAAATATGGGAACATACAATGAGTGAAGAATTAGAAACACAGGTAAAACAATATATAGAAGCAAACGGGCTGATCGGGGCGGGCGATGTTGTCCTCGCGGGTGTCAGCGGGGGCGCGGATTCCATGTGTCTGTTAGAACTTTTGCGTGCCTGTAGGGAAAAGATAGATTTTGCGCTGCGTGTCATCCATGTGGAGCATGGCATCCGGGGCGAGGCGAGCATGGCAGATGCACAGTATGTGGCGGACTACTGTAAAAATCGGGAGATTCCGTGTGAGGTTGTGCATGTGGATGCATGTATGTATGCCGCGCAGCATGGCTATTCACTGGAGGAGGCGGCGCGGCTTCTGCGCTATGAGGCGTTTGAGCGCGTGGCGCAGGCGTTGGAGCAGAGCGGCGGGCTGCGTGGCGGGCAGGTTCGGATCGCTGTTGCACATCACAGGGAGGATCAGGCGGAAACGGTGCTCTGGCAGATGATACGCGGGAGTGACCTGCGGGGAATCGGCGGCATCCGCCCGCGGCGCGGTCGCATTATCCGTCCGCTGTTGGAGGTCGGGCGCGGACAGATTGAGGCATATCTGACCGGACGGGGGGTCTGCTGGTGCGAGGATGCGACGAACGCAGACACCGCATATACGAGAAACCGGCTGCGTCAGGAGGTATTTCCGGTGCTGGAACAGCTCAACGCGCAGGCGGTCAGACATCTGTGTGAGAGTGCCGCACGGCTGCAGGAGGCGGAGGACTATCTGGCGCAGCAGACGCAGGCTGTGTATGAAAAGGCTGCGCTGGAGCGGCAGAGTGGTGAAATACTGGTTTTGGAGCAGATCAGACAGGAGCTGCCGATGATGCAGCGGCGTGTGTTGTACTACGCGCTGGAGCGCTGTGCCGGACAGGCGAAGGATTTGCAGGCAAAGCACATTGCGGCTTTGTTGGAGCTGCTTGACCATCAGGTGGGACATCGGCTGTCGCTGCCCTATGAGGTGGAGGCGTGGCGCGATTACAAAGGAGTTGCACTGACGCGCAGGCAGCAGGCAGAACCGGATGATACAGGAGGCAGTATGCTCGGACGGGTTCGGATGGAGATCATCGATTATGCGCCGGAGGTTGAAATTTCCAAAAAAAAGTATACGAAATGCTTTGATTATGATAAAATAGAACATCATGTGCAGATTCGGAAACGGCAACGCGGCGATTATCTGACGATCGATGCCGCGGGTCACAGACAGAAGCTCAAAAGCTATCTGGTGAACGAAAAGATTCCGAGGCAGGAGCGGGAGAAACTCTGGCTGCTGGCGGACGGATCGCATATTATGTGGGTCATTGGACATCGGGTCAGTGACTACTACAAGGTGGATACACACACCAGACGAATATTAAAAGTACAGTATAGCGGAGGAAAAGAAAATGAGTGAGACGATTCATGAGTTAATATCTGAGGCAGATGTGGCAGCGAAGATTGCAGAGCTTGGCGCACAGATCAGCAAGGATTATGACGGGGAAGAGATATATATGCTTTGTATCTTAAAGGGCGGTGTCTTTTTTATGACAGAGCTGGCAAAGCACATCACCGTACCGGTGTCTCTTGATTTTATGTCTGTATCGAGCTACGGCTCACAGACACGTTCGTCCGGCAATGTGCGGATCATCAAAGATCTGGACACGCCGATCGAGGGAAAGCATGTGCTGGTTGTAGAGGATATTATCGATACCGGACGCACACTGGCGTATCTGTTAGATAATTTACAGCAGAGAAATCCGAAGTCTTTAAAGCTGTGTACACTGCTTGACAAGCCGGAGGAGCGTGTGACAGAGGTAGATGTGGATTATGTTGGTTTCCAGATCCCGGACAAGTTTGTCGTGGGCTACGGACTGGATTATGATCAGCATTACAGAAATCTTCCTTACATCGGTATTGTTGAATTTGATGAAGAATAGAGGAGGTTTGCTTTGAAACGAAATTATCGGGGCGCTGTGCTCTATTTCGTGCTGATCATGGGAGTGATCCTGCTATGGTTTATGTTCGGAACGGGCACCGGAGCGACCAGTGATTATAATGTTTCCCTTTTCGAGAGGGATTTAAAGGATTCCAAGGTGGTGGCAGTCGATGTGTCACCCAGCAGAGATGTACCGACCGGAAGCGTGCTGGTAACGATGTCGGATTCCACACAAAAGACCTTCTATGTGTTTGACACGCAGGGGATCATAGATCTGATGGATGAGTATCATTTTACCAACTATGTGACACGCAAAGTTCCCGCAGAGAGCTGGCTGACATCCTTGCTTCCGCTGTTACTTGTATTTGCGGCGATGTTTATCCTGTTTACGATTATGAATAATCAGGCAGGCGGTGGCGGCAATGCGCAGATGATGAATTTCGGCAAGAGCCGCGCGCGGATGTCGAATGCGAATGACAAGCAGGTCGGTTTTGATAACGTTGCGGGACTCAAAGAAGAAAAAGAGGAGCTCGAGGAGCTCGTGGATTTCCTGCGTGCACCGGAAAAATATACAAAGCTGGGTGCGCGTATCCCCAAAGGAGTCCTGTTAGTAGGCCCTCCGGGAACCGGAAAAACCCTGCTTGCAAAAGCAGTTGCAGGCGAGGCGGGCGTGCCGTTCTTTAGCATTTCGGGTTCTGATTTCGTAGAGATGTTTGTCGGTGTCGGTGCTTCCCGTGTCCGCGATCTGTTCGAGGATGCGAAGCGCAACGCACCGTGTATCGTATTTATCGATGAGATCGATGCGGTAGCCAGAAGGCGTGGTACCGGTATGGGCGGCGGACATGACGAGCGCGAGCAGACGTTGAACCAGTTGTTGGTGGAGATGGACGGATTTGGTGTCAATGAGGGAATTATCGTCATGGCGGCGACCAACCGTGTGGACATTCTCGATCCCGCGATCATGCGACCGGGACGTTTTGACCGCAAGGTGACTGTGGGCAGACCGGATGTGGCAGGCAGAAGCGAGATTTTAAAGGTACATGCCAAGAACAAGCCGCTGGCAGAGGATGTGGATCTGGAGCAGATCGCACAGACGACCGCCGGCTTTACGGGTGCGGATCTTGAGAACCTGCTGAATGAGTCTGCGATCCTCGCAGCCAAGAAAAACCGTCCGTATCTCGTGCAGGAGGATATCAAGCAGGCATTTGTAAAGGTTGGTATCGGTCCCGAGAAACACAGTAAGATCATTTCAGAGGAAGAAAAGCGCATCACGGCGTTCCATGAGGCGGGTCACGCGATCCTGTTCCACGTGCTGCCGGATGTCGGACCGGTCTATACGGTATCAATCATCCCGACCGGAAGCGGTGCTGCGGGCTATACAATGCCGCTGCCCGAAAAGGATGAGATGTTCTTATCGAAAAAGAAGATGCTGCAGGAGATCATCGTGGATCTCGGCGGCAGAGTGGCAGAGGAGTTAGTCTTTGATGACATCACAACCGGAGCATCGCAGGACATCAAGCAGGCGACCGCGCTGGCAAAGGCGATGGTCACAAAGTACGGTATGTCTGACCGTGTCGGTCTGATCAACTACGATAACGATGAGGATGAAGTGTTTATCGGGCGTGATCTGGCGCACAAGCGCGGTTACGGCGAAGGCGTCGCAGGCGCGATCGACGAGGAGATCAAGCGTATCATCGATGAGAGCTATGCGAAGGCAAAGGAGATCATTCTCGCGCACCGGGATGTACTTGATCACTGCGCACAGCTTCTGATTCAGAAAGAAAAGATTACGAGAGAAGAATTTGAGGCGCTGTTTGAGTCATAAAACAAGGAAAAACAACACTTTCACTGATGTTTTGTGTTGAGTTGTGCAAAATGGAGAGGGATTTTAGCGGGATAAAGAGGGGCTTGATGTGAAAATGCACAAAAAGGAAGGACAAATTTTCTCATGTTTGTGCACACTTAAAGTATGATCCATGCTATTATAATCACTGTAAAAACCCCCCCAATACATTATATGGTTTTTGCTACACCCCATAGTAAAAATACCTTCTCCTAAAAAAGACAGTGACGAACGTCCTGTCTTTTTTACTTTGTCTGCAAAAAAGCTTTGCAGACAAAGATTCGCAGCTCCATGAGAGATCTGCTACGCAGATGGGAGCTGCTCACACCTGAATCATGTTCGTACAGCCTCAGCAGTAAATGCTTCGGCTTGATTGCTATGAAATGGAGAAAACAATATGAGAGAATATTCCCCCTATGATATGAACCGGAAGATGCAGTATATGATGCAGATGCGACCGGTATTGAAGAAGAACGGCCTGTTTTCGGATGGAACGGCAGACTACCGCATTCCGGCGGAGCCGGAGGCAGGGCAGACCGTGATCATCCGGTTTCGTGCTGCGATCAACAATGTCGATATCGTCTGGCTGCGCAGTGGGGAACAGCGGATCGCCATGCGAAAGACGGAGACAGAGGATGAATTTGACTATTTCAGTGTCATGGTTCCGCTCGGCACAGAGCGCTTCTGCTATTATTTTGAGGTATGTACGGGGCTGATCCACTGCTTTTACGACCGCTGCGGCGTGACGACGGAGCGCCGTCCGCAGTATGATTTCTGCATCCAGCCCGGATTCCATACGCCGGACTGGGCAAAGGGTGCGGTCATGTACCAGATTCTTGTAGACCGCTTCTGCAACGGCGATCCGACGAATGATGTAGAGGATAATGAATATTTTTATATCCGCCACGGCAGCCGCAGGATGAACGACTGGAATCAGGTGCCTTCCGGATTTTCGGTTGCTGAGTTTTACGGCGGTGATCTTGAGGGCGTGCGTAAAAAGCTGGACTATTTGCAGGATCTCGGCATCGAGGCGATCTATTTCAATCCGCTGTTTATCTCCCCCTCCAACCATAAATATGACAGCCAGGATTATGACTATATCGATCCGCACTACGGCAGGATCGTCAAGGATGGCGGTGAATGTCTCGCGCCGGGCGACCGGGACAACCGCAAAGCGACGAAATATCAGCAGCGTGTGACTGCCAGAGAGAATCTTGAGGCGAGCAACGAGCTGTTTATACAGCTTGTGGAGGAAGCACATGCGCGAGGAATCCGCGTGATTCTGGATGGTGTGTTTAACCACTGCGGCTCGTTCCACAAATGGATGGACAGAGAGGAGATCTACCACCAGAATCCGATGTATGAGAATGGCGCGTATATCGACAAAGACAGCAATTACCGCGGATATTTCCGGTTTCAGGATCAGAATGCATGGCCTTACAATACGACCTATGAGGGCTGGTGGGGGCATGACACACTGCCGAAGCTCAATTATGACGATTGCGCACAGTTGTATGAATATATTCTGGATATTGCTAAAAAATGGGTGTCACCGCCGTATAATGCCGACGGCTGGCGTCTGGATGTGGCAGCGGATCTTGGACACAGCGAGGAATTGAATCACCGGTTCTGGCGGGACTTCCGGCGCGTCGTCAAGGATGCCAATCCGAACGCGGTCATTCTGGCGGAGCATTATGGCGATGCGACGAGCTGGCTGCAGGGCGACCAGTGGGATACGATCATGAATTACAGTGCGTTTATGGAGCCTGTGACATGGTTTTTGACCGGTATGGAAAAGCATTCGGACGGCTATGAGGCATCACAGCTCGGCAATGCGGATAATTTCAAGGGTGCGATGAATCATTATATGGCAAATTTCCTGACTTCGTCGCTGCAATGTGCCATGAACCAGTTGTCCAATCACGATCATTCGCGCTTTCTGACGCGGACGAATCACAAGGTCGGACGGGCGGAGCAGCTCGGGGCGCATGCGGCAGAAGAAGGTGTCAGCAAGCCCATTCTGCGCGAGGCGGTCGTGATGCTCATGACATGGCCCGGAGCGCCGACGTTATACTACGGTGATGAGGCAGGTGTGTGCGGATTTACCGACCCCGACAACCGCAGGACATATCCGTGGGACAATCCGGATGAGGAGCTGATCCGGTTTCACAAGGAGATCATCGCGCTGCACCGGACGCATCCGGCGTTTCGGACGGGTTCGCTCAAGCTGCTTGGCGGCGCGCAGCAATATCTGGCTTACGGCAGATTTAACCGTGAGGAGCAGTTTGTCATACTGATCAACAATGATGACAAGCCGCGGCGGATCAAGCAGTCCGTCTGGGCGGCGGGCTTGCGGCAGAATTGTGAGATGAGCCGCCTGCTGATCACGTCGGACGAGGGATATTCGTTTGCACCGATCCGCTATCAGGTCAGGGAGGGCAGACTAGAGATCCTGCTTCCGGCACACGGTGCGGCAGTTTTTGTTGCCGTACATCCGTAAGAGACGGTTCTGGCATGGGAGGCGGCTGTGAATGGTGTATGGATGAACGATAATGAAAAATAATCCTACCTATATGGTGTATTTTATGTAAATTGTATGGACGAAATATAGCGGATGTGTTAAAACTATAGTGATAATAGGCATACGGAGGTAACAGGGCTATGCAAAAGAAAAAAGTAACATTTATGCATTCTATGAGATTTCGTTTGATGTCGCTGCTTGTAGGCGGGATATTGCTTACGGCGGTTGTGCTGTTGGGTGTGTCGCTTTCCCAAACGCAAAAGTCCATCCGATCGATTGTGCAGAGTTACATGCTGACGACAGCCAAGGATAACGGAACGATCATGGATACGGTTCTGGACGCGAAGGGAGCGGAAGTATTGAATGATGCGGATGTACTCAGCGGGTTGCTGGCGAATGTCAAGGTCGAAGATATGGAGAGCAGCTATGCATATCTGGTATCCGCAGATGGAACGATGCTTTATCACCCGACCGCAGATAAGATCGGTTCTCCGGTAGAGAATGAAGTGGTCACCGCGCTGGTGGCGGATCTCAAGGGAGGCAAGATTGCTGATCCTGCGTGCGTGGAGTACAATTTTAGGGGCGTGATCAAATACGCTGCTTATTATATCAACCCGCAGGGCTCCTACATTCTGGTAGTCAGTGCTGACCAGTCGGATGCGTTCAGCGCAGTGACGCAGACGAGAAACTATTTGATCGGTATGCTGCTTGCGATTCTGGTGGTCTTTTCAGCAATCGGTTTGTTCCTGATCAATCATATGGTGAAACCGTTACATACATTGACCGGTGTCGTAGAACGTGTAGCAGCGCTGGACCTGACGCCGAACGGAGAGGAAGAGGTTCTGGCACGGCGCAAGGATGAGATCGGACTGATCGCGAAGTCGATCCGGGATCTGAACATAGAGCTCCGCGAGATCGTGCGTGTGATTCAGGATCAGGGAAATAAACTGTCAGAGAGCAATGTCCAGTTTACACAGGGCTTTTCTGAGATCGTGGAGACGGTCAGCAATGTCAATGTCGCTGTTGAGGAGATCGCGACCGGAAGTACATCACAGGCGCAGGAGACAACGACTGCTGGTGAACATATCCAGAATATCGGCAGTGCGATTGAATCAAATACATCGAATGTGAGCATTCTGGAGACATCGATTGAGCACATGAATGGTCTGGCGGCAGAGTCATCAAAGATGCTTGAGGAGCTGGCAAAGATCAATAGCTGGACATCCGAGACGATCGGAGTCGTGACGGAACAGACTGACCGTACCAACCAGTCGGCAGTGAAGATCAATGAGGCGGTTGTGGCGATTCAGGATATCGCGTCACAGACCAACCTGTTGTCGCTGAACGCTTCCATCGAAGCAGCCCGTGCGGGCGAGAGTGGACGCGGTTTCGCGGTTGTAGCGGAGCAGATCCGCAAGCTGGCAGAGGATTCTGCGAACAGTGCGGAGCAGATCGAGGGTATCGTGCAGGAGCTGATCACAAATTCCGAGGATGGTGTTGCCAAGATGCGTGATCTGAGCGAGACTTCCGGTGTGCAGGCAGGGCGCTTTGACAAGACAAAGGCATCGTTTGATGAGCTGAAGCATGAGATTGAGGCTGTATCGAGCGCATCCCGTGAGATCTTTGACCAGACGAATTCGATTAACAATCTGAAGAACGGTGTGAGCGGTGTCATCGAGCAGCTCGCAGCGATCGCAGAGGAGAATGCGGCATCTACGCAGGAGACCAGTGCCAGCATGAATACACTGACAGAAAATATCGACCGTTGCAAGGATGAGACAGAGATTCTGTCGACTCTGAGCACAGAACTGAACGAACAGACAAGCAAATTCAAATTATAACAGGTATGCTGCCGGAATGAGTAAAAAAGGAGTTCTGACCGATATGGTCAGAACTCCTTTTTTGTGGGTGAGGGGGTGAGCTTTTTAGCCCATGACTACTTCTACATGATAGTCCGTCTTTCCCTTTTCGTAAGGGATCACACATCCGTCAACCGGCTTGCCGTCGACTGTGATGCTCTGGATGCCTTTTTCCACGTGGTTCGGGTTTGTCACATGGATCTGATAAGTGCCCTCACGGAATGCTCTCGTCAGTGTGAAATCGCCGAAATCCTTCGGTACACACGGATCGATCGACAGACCCTTGTGTGTCGGATACAGACCGAGAATGTACTGTGAGATATTGACAAATGTCCATGCCGCAGTTCCGGTCAGCCAGCTGTTCTTTGCCTCGCCGTGGAACTTGGCATCTGCGCCTGCGACCATCTGCGAGTATACATACGGCTCGGTGCGGTGGATCTCGGAGATCTCCTCAACGTATGCGGGACAGGTCTTCTGATAGATCTCAAATGCGCGGTCGCCGCGGCCGATGACAGTCTCTGCACAGGATACCCACGGGTTATTGTGGCAGAAGATACCTGCATTCTCTTTATATCCCGGCGGATAAGAGGATACCTCGCCCAGCTCCAGATGGTATCTCGTATATGCGGGCTGGAGGATCATTACGCCGTACTTTGTATCCAGCTTTTCCTTTACGGAATTAAGTGCTTTCTCTGCCAGACCTTCCTTGACACCGACGCCGGCGAGGACACAGAAGCCCTGCGGCTCGATATAGATCTGACCTTCCTCGCACTCTTTGGAACCGATCTTTTTGCTGTAAGCGTCATAGGCGCGGACAAACCAGTCGCCGTCCCAGCCATCCTTTAAGATCGCGTCATACATTTTCTGTACTTCTGCGCGTGCGCGTGCTGCCTCGGCATCATCGCCCTGCAATTCGCATAACTGCGCGTATTCCTCGCCATATTTTACAAACATTCCGGCGATAAATACGGATTCTGCGACAGGTCCCTCGCTCGGTCCGAATGTCTGGAAGGATTCGCCCGGATGCTCAGAGAAGCAGTTTAAGTTCAGGCAGTCATTCCAGTCTGCACGGCCGATCAGCGGCAGATCGTGCGGTCCTTTGTGGTTTACAATATAGTCAAAGGAGCGTTTCAGATGCTCCATCAGCGGCTGCGCCACGGACATATCATTGTCAAACGGCACCTGTTCCGTCAGAATCGTTGTATCTCCGGTCTCGCGTACATAGGCGCTTGTTCCGGCGATCAGCCAGAGCGGATCGTCGTTGAAACCGCTTCCGATGTCGGAATTGCCCTTTTTGGTCAGCGGCTGGTACTGGTGATAAGCGCTGCCGTCCTGGAACTGCGTAGAAGCGATGTCTATAATACGCTCGCGCGCGCGGTCGGGGATCAGATGTACAAATCCGAGCAGATCCTGGCAGGAATCACGGAAGCCCATACCACGGCCGATACCGGACTCATAGTAAGAAGCAGAGCGGGACATGTTGAAGGTCACCATACACTGATACTGGTTCCAGATATTTACCATGCGGTTTACTTTATCGTTTTCGGATTCTACATGATATTTTGCAAGCAGTGTATCCCAGTAGCTGCACAGCTCAGTAAATGCTTTTTCTACGTCGGCGTCTGTCTGATATTTTGCCAGCATTGCGTCTGCGGGCTTTTTGTTGATCACGCCGGGCTTCTCCCACTTGTCGTCCTCCGGATTCTCGACATAACCGAGCACAAATACGAAAGACTTTGTCTCGCCGGGAGCGAGTGTGATGCGGATCTGGTGAGAGGCGATCGGAGACCATCCGCTGGCAATCGAATTGCGGCAGGCATCCTCTGCGACAGCGGCGGGATCGTCTGCGCCGCGGTAAGCACCTAAAAATTCATCGCGGCTCGTATCGAAACCGTCCACCGGGCTGTTTACGGAATATACTGCGTAGTGGTTGCGGCGCTCGCGGTACTCGGTCTTGTGATAGATCGTAGAGCCGATCACCTCAACCTCGCCGATACTTAAGTTTCTCTGGAAGTTCTTCATGTCATCATCCGCATTCCACAGACACCATTCTACATAGGAGAAGATGCTTAACTGTTTCGTCTCGGCGCTGTTGTTTGTCACCTTTAACTGGCTGATCTCACAGTTGTCGTTCATCGGAACGAATGTCAGGATCGAAGCCTCTACCTGATCTTTCGAGCCGGTAAAGCGGCTGTAACCGATACCGTGACGGCATTCGTAGCTGTCGAGCTCGGTCTGGGTCGGCTTCCAGCCGGGGTTCCATACCGTGTCGCCATCCTTAATATAGATGTATTTGCCGTTGATGTCGCCCGGTACATTATTATAACGATAACGTGTAAGGCGCAGCAGCTTGGCATCTTTATAGAAGGTGTATCCGCCACAGGTGTTGGAAATCAATGAGAAAAACTCGTTGCAGCCCAGATAGTTGATCCAGGGGAGCGGAGTCTTGGGTGTTGTGATCACGTACTCTTTGTGCGCGTCATCAAAGTATCCGAATTTCATAACACATCTCCTTTTCTTTTTTGAATTATTTTTTAAGTAGTTACAAACTATTTCAGTTCTTGTTTCACTTTCTATAGTACAAGTGAACATGGTATGTGGATAGTATAGAAAACGATTAAGTAAAAGTCAAGGGATTAACGTAAAAACGGGCGAATCTTTGTTGGAAATCATCAAAAACCGAGGTTAAAAACTGTAAAACTTTCACAAACATGGGTATTTTGCATAAAAAATCGCGAAAACCACTTGCAAAAATGTTCAATCCGTTGTACTATAACATCACGAAAACGATTAAGTGATTTCGAGCAAATTCAAAACGAATTTAAAGCTAGAAAACACAGCAAGCGATTTACAAAGGGGGTTAACGGTTATGGTATCCATGAAAGATATTTCAGCAGCTTGCGGAGTATCTGTAGCGACCGTTAGCAAGGCGCTGAATGATCACAGAGACATCAGTGCAAAGACAAAAGAGCTTGTCAGACAGACCGCAAAGGATATGGGATACTTTCCCAACTCCGCTGCACAGGCGCTCAAAACAAACCGTACCTATAATATAGGAGTCCTGTTTGTGGACAGAGCGATGAGCGGGCTGACACATGACTACTTCTCCTTTGTACTCGACAGTTTCAAACGTGCGGTTGAAAAACACGGATACGACATTACATTTATCAACTGTTCCAGAAAAAGAAAGAACAGGATGTCATATCTGGAACACGCAAAGTACAGAGGTTTCGATGGAGTCGTCATCGCCTGTATCGATTTCGAAGATCCGGAAGTTACCGAACTCATCCAGAGTGATGTGCCGGTCGTTACGATCGACCACCTGTTTAATAACCGGATCGCAATCGTTTCCGATAATGTGGATGGAATGAGACAGCTTGTTACCTATATATATCAGAAAGGACATCGCAAGATCGCATACATTCACGGAGCAGATTCATCGGTTACACAAAACCGGTTATCTTCTTTCTACCGGACGACAAAAGAGTTTGGCATCGAGGTGCCGGATGAATATGTCAAGGAGGCGGCCTACAGAGATACAAAGGAAGCCTACAGAAAGACAGAAGAGCTGCTGGATCTGCCGGATCCGCCGACCTGTATTTTATATCCTGATGATTTCGCCAGCTTCGGCGGCATCAATGCAATCCAGGCCCGCGGGCTTCGCATACCGGAGGATATATCGGTGGCAGGGTATGACGGCATCCGGATCGCGAGACATATTGAACCGAGACTGACGACCTTGAAACAGGATACGGAACGGATCGGATGGGAGGCCGCAGAAAACCTCATCAGTCTGATCGAGGAACCGAAATCCACATTGATCCGGCTCATTTCCGTAGGCGGCGAGGTGTACGAGGGACATTCGGTAGCAGATATCAATACTTAACTTGCTATGATATTTATATTTGACCGGAATTCCGGAATCAAATATCAATATAGAACAAAAAACCTTTTTCAAAGATCAATCTTAAGGGAGGAAAAAAATATGAAAAAGAAAGTAATCAGCGCATTACTGGCAACCACAATGGTAGCAGCTATGTTAGTAGGCTGCGGAAGCAACGGAGCAGCAGATGCACCTGCAGCAGACGACGCTCAGACAGAGGAGCCCGCAGCAGATGATGCAGCAGACACAGAGGAGCCTGCAGCAGATGACGCTCAGACAGAGGAGCCCGCAGCAGACGAAGGAAAGGTATTAAACATCCAGTGCTGGAACGAGGAGTTCAAGAGCCGTCTGATCGCTCACTATCCCGGATACGAGGAAGTAGACGGAACAACCGGTAAGATCGGCGATGTTACTGTAAAGTGGACGATCACTCCTTCTGATGACAATGCTTATCAGAACAACTTGGACGAGATGCTGTTAAAGCAGGCTGATGCAGCAGCAGATGACAAGGTAGACTTATTCCTGATCGAGGCTGACTACGCATTAAAGTATGTAAACAGCGAGTACACCATGAACGTAGCTGATCTCGGTGTTACAGAGGATGATCTGAAGGATCAGTACCAGTACACCAAGGATGTCGTTACTGATGACAACGGCGTATTAAAGGGTGTATCATGGCAGGGCTGCCCGGGCGTTCTGATTTACAACCGTGAGGCTGCTAAGGAAGTATTAGGAAGCGATGAGCCTGCAGATGTACAGGCAGCAGTAAAGGATTGGGATACATTCCTTGCTACAGCAAAGAAGATGGCTGATGCCGGATACAAGATGACATCTTCTGTAAACGATTCATATCGTGTATTCTCTAACAACGTAACATCTAAGTGGGTAGTAGATAACAAGATCAATGTTGATCCGAACCTCAAGACATGGGTTGATATGTCTAAGGAAATGGTAGATGCAGGCGAGACCTCTACTGCAGAACTGTGGTCAGATGACTGGTCTAAGGGCTTCTATCCGGAAGGAAAGACCTTCTGCTACTTTGGACCCGCTTGGTTCGTAGATTTCTCTATGGCAGCAGATACTGAAGGATCTATCGCAAACCAGGGTGGCTGGGGCGCAACTGAAGGACCTCAGGGCTTCTACTGGGGCGGAACATGGATCTGTGCAGCAACCGGAACAGACAATGCTTCATTAGTAGGCGACATCATCAAGAAGATGACCTGTGATGTAGATATCATGACTGACATCGTTAAGGATGACAACGATTTCGTAAACAACAAGCCCGCAATGGAGAAGATGGCAGCAGATACTTCTTACTCAAGCGCTGTACTTGGCGGACAGAACCCGTTAGCAATGTTCTGTGCAGGCGCTGGTAACATCGATCTGAGCAATACTTCACCTTACGATCAGGGATGTAACGAAGAGTTCCAGAACGCTATGAAGAACTACTTCGATGGCAACATGAGCTATGATGAGGCTCTTGAGACCTTCCAGAAGGCCGTAGTTGTTAAGTATCCTGAGCTTACCTACTAATTAAAAACCGATTGATTCATTGGGGCTGCTTTTCATCGGGCAGCCCCGATATATCAAAAGACCTATCCTATTTTATACAAGGCTGGCAGCAGTATTTTAATCATGGAACCTATGAAATGAAATACATGGATTTGCGGGCGAGTCTTGAACTGAACAAGGCTGATCACAGCAGTTAAAAGATTGCTGCGAGCACTGTAAAAATGAAGATGATGGAGGAAACGTTATGAGTAAACCGGCAAAAAAAAGTAACGTTGTTCGGTACAATAAATGGGGTTATATTTTTCTGATTCCCTTTGTACTTACATACGTAATATTCCAGTTGGTACCGTTGATCAGTACTGTATGGAACAGTTTCTTTGAGAATTACCGTTCGGGACTGACACAGGTCGGGCCGAATTTTATCGGACTTGAGAACTATATTTCGATGTTCAGCGGTGGAGACATCTGGGTGTATCTGAAAAACACGATGATCATGTGGATTCTCGGATTCGTACCGCAGATTTTGATTTCATTACTGCTCGGTGCATGGTTTTCCAACGAGCGTATGCGCTTAAAAGGTGCAACATTTTTTAAGACGGTCATTTATCTGCCGAACCTAATCATGGCTTCTGCGTTTGCGATGCTGTTCTTTACCTTATTTGCAGATTCAGGCCCGATCAACAGTATTCTGGTATCGTTAGGGATCTTTTCGGAGCCGTACAAGTTTATGTCACATATCGGAAGCTCACGCGCTTTGATCGCACTCATGAACCTCCTGATGTGGTTTGGTAACACGACCATCCTTCTGATGGCTGGTATGATGGGTATTGATCCGGCGCTGTTTGAGGCGGCTGAGGTAGACGGAGCGACTTCTACACAGGTATTCACCCGAATCACGCTGCCGCTGTTGCGTCCGATTCTGATCTATGTGCTGATTACATCACTGATCGGTGGTTTGCAGATGTTCGATGTACCGCAGATCTTTACAAACGGAACCGGTGATCCGGCACAGAGCACGATGACATTGATCATGCATTTGAACAAGCATCTGTTCAGCAAGAACTATGGTAAGGGCGGTTCGTTATCCGTATTCCTGTTTATAGTGACCGGTATTCTGAGCTTGATCGTGTTTAAGATCAACGCAGCGAGCGAGAAGTAGGAGGTGTGATGATGGAAGAATATAAGACAAGTAAAGGTCTGGGCATGCATGCCCGCAAGACAATCGCATATATTGTATTGGTCCTGATCACATTTTTCTGTCTGATCTGGTTCTACATCCTGTTTATCAATGCGACCCGTTCCAATGGTGAACTGACAAGAGGTTTTTCTCCTCTCCCCAGCCACTATCTGATTACGAACTGGCAGAACCTGATCTCAGGAACGTTACCTGTTGTACGCGGTATGCTTAACAGTGTGATCGTGTCAACCTGCAGCGCGGTGCTGAGTGTTTACTTCTCAACAATTACCGCTTATGCGATCCACGCCTATGATTTTAAGGGCAAAAAATTTATGGCTACTTTCATTCTGGCAGTCATGATGATCCCGACACAGGTTACCGCACTCGGTTTCCTGCAGTTGATCAATAAGCTGCACATGGATGATACATTTACTCCGTTGATCGTTCCGGCGATCGCAGCTCCGATTACTTATTTCTATATGAAACAGTACATGGAGAGCACCTTGCCGCTCGCGATCATTGAGGCAGCACGTATCGACGGTTCCGGTGAGTTCCGCGCATTCAACAGCATTGTACTCCCGATGATGAAGCCGGCGATCGCAGTACAGGCGATCTTCACCTTTGTATCAAGCTGGAACAATTACTTCACTCCGGCACTCGTATTACATACGGATACAAAGAAAACATTACCTATTTTGATTGCACAGTTACGAAGCGCCGACTTCCTGAAGTTTGATATGGGTCAGGTATATGTCATGATCGCATTCTCAATCTTTCCGGTTATCGTAGTGTACCTGCTGCTGTCAAAGTTCATCGTAGGCGGTGTGGCACTCGGTGGTGTTAAGGGTTAAATAAAATAGTTCTTCATTTTTGGTAGTATTACCTCTCTCTAAATAAGAAGGAGCGCATCCGGTGGCGGGTGCGCTCCTTTGTGTAAAGCGCGAAAGAGTCGAAAACGGCTCTTTTTTTATTTTTGTCCGGATTTCAAAAAAATAAAAAAGGGGCTAATGTTTTCGCGTATTCCTCCGATAAATAGATTAGAAAAAGCAATCAGGAGGATTACTTTTTTACATTTCAAGGAAGAAAGTGAAAGGAGATGCCGTTATGCGTATAGATGCATATAATCAGGTGGCAGCGATCTACAAGAGCAGCAAGCCTGCACGTGTGACCTCTACAAAAAAGGCCGCAGGTTTTCAGGATCAACTGCAGATCTCGCAAGCGGGACGTGATTATCAGATCGCAAAACAGGCAGTCGCAAATGCTTCAGACATCAGGGAAGATAAAGTCGCAGAACTGAAAGCTAAGGTTGATTCCGGTAATTATGAGGTTGATGCTGGAGATTTTGCTAGTAAATTGTTGGAGAAGTATAACGAACTGTATTCGTAGATAGTTCAGATTTTGTATCGGAATTGAGAATGCAGTGAGCAACGAGAGGAAACGGGAACGTGGCAAGTTTAATGGATGACCTGACACAGGTTTTGGAGAATGAGACAGCAGAATATCAGAGACTGGCAGAGTTATCTGATGATCTGCGCGAGGCATTGATCGCTTCAGATGTGCCTGCAGTTGAGCAGTTGACAGCGGCACAGGAGGAAGTGGCGAACGTGATTCAGAGTCTGGAGACCAGACGGGCTCATATCATGAATGACATCGCAGTCGTAATGAACCGGAAACCGGAAGAACTCAAGGTATCCACATTGGAACAGTCACTTGCCAGCCAGCCGATGCAGCAGCAGAGACTGGCAGATGCCCGTGGCGAACTTACACAGACAATGGACCGGCTGAAGCGCATCAACCAGACAAATCGGACATTGCTTCGTCAGTCTATGGAATTATTGGAATTTGACCTGAATCTGTTTCGCAGTATGCGACAGGCCCCGGAGACAGCTAACTATAACAGATCCGCCGTCAACACAGGCGATCTGCTCGGCAGCAGGGGCTTCGATGCCAAGCAATAACAGACAGGGGGAATATCATTATGGCAAATGGAATGCAGGCGCTGTATGTGGGAAGCAGTGGACTCAGATCGGCGCAGAATGCCATGAACACTTCTGCAAATAACCTTGCAAACGTCAATACCGTGGGCTATGTCCGCCAGCAGGTGCTTTTTGCAGACAAACATTACAACAAATTTTCAAATGCGGCTGTCAGTGCGCAGAGAGTAGGTCTTGGTGTGGGAATCGGCGAGATTGTACACGCCAGAAATGTTTTTTTAGATAAGACATATCGTTCGGAGGCAGGACGGCAGTCTTATTACAGCTCTTACTACAATGCGATTGACGAGGTGCAGAGTCTTTATCAGGAGTTGGAGGGAACAGCCTTTAAGGATGTCCTGATGGGTTCGGGAAGTGACAGGGATTCAAACAGCAGTCTTTGGTCTGCGTTTGAGATGCTGGCACAGGATCCGTCGGATATGACGAATCAGGGACTGGTTATCCAGCGCTCCAATCTGCTTCTTACTCGGGCGAATGCAATATATTCGAGTATATCCTCTTATCAGTCAAAAATAAATATACAGATCTCGAACGATATTGACCGTGTGAATGAATTGGGCAAACAGATCTATAAGCTGAATCTTGAGATTCAGAGTATTGAGGCGACCGGCGTAGAGACTGCGTATGATTTGCGCGATGCACGTGATACCGCACTCGATGAGCTGGGCTCATTAGTCAATATGTCCTATACAGAGGATACGACCGGCGTTGTTACGGTTAAGGTGGAAGGTCAGTATTTTGTGGATGAGGCAAACATGTATGAGGTGGGCAAACAGATCGACCGTTCGACCGGTTATGTGAACGCTTACTGGCCGTATCTGTCCAATGAGGAAAATGGACAGTATACGAATCTGTTTGATTTTTCGATGCCGATTTCTTCGGAATACAATACCGATATCGGTGAGATCAAGGCGCTCATTCAGGCGCGCGGAACCGGCGTGAAGAATTTTGCGTATCTCGAGGGCGCAGATCCTGAGCAGTATGCGAACTCCGTCGGAATGTCCGTTATGGAAGAATCTGAGGCGCAGCTTGATGTGCTGATCCACGGACTTGCATCGATGATCAACGATATACTGGCGCCGAATACGAGAGCGTCCTTTAGCGTGCGCACCGAAAATGCGGATGGTACCTACAGCATCTCGGAATATAAAAATGTCAAAGTGCTCGATGTGGATAATTGCAGACTCGGTTCGGATATGAGAATACCGCCGCGCGAACTGTTTACACGTGTCGGGGTGCCGGAGCGTTATACAGAGGTGACTGATACAAACGGCAAGACATGGTATATCTACAACGAGGAAGATACCTTTGACTGCAAGACTGTGAATCTCGCCGGCAAGAATTACCAGATCTGGGATGAATCCAAGGGTAATGGATATGTGACCACGATCACCTATGATTCACAGACAAATCAGGCGCTGCGCTCTGAGGAAGGACCGTATGAGCAGTGGCAGACAGCGAATAATCAGAAATATATCAAGCAGTTTATTTCCGGAAAATCATATTATGTGCTGAATCCGGACTATGCGCTCGACACTTCGACACAGTACACGCTGGCTTCACTCGGAGTGAATGATGAGTTGGAAAATCAGGCAGATCTGTTCCCGCATCTGACGCAGTCGACGCATGAGATTGACTACGGCATGGGTAAGGAGCTCACGGATCTGTGGACGACAAAGACACTGAAAATCTATCCGGGATCAGAGGCGACGTTCAGCTTCAGCGATTACTATACAGAAATGATTGGTGGAATCGCATCGGCGGGATCGACCTATGAATCGACCTCAAACACGCTGTACAGTTCCGTTTCAGCGATCGATAACAAGCGCCAGCAGGTGACGGGCGTATCGACGGATGAGGAGCTGGCGAGCATGATCAAGTATCAGAATGCATATAATGCAGCCAGTCGGTATATTCAGACGGTGTCGGATATGATCGAAGTATTAGTGACGAGTTTATAGTGAATATTTTACGGAAAGGAGCGTAACTAATGGCTAGTACATTTTTTGGTCTGACGATCGCATCGTCAGGTCTGCGCGCCTATCAGGCATCGGCAAATACAGTTGCCAACAATATATCAAATGTAGATACAAATGGCTACAGCAAGCAGGTTACGAACATGAAGGCAAACCATGCTTTGCGCGGCTATACCGAGTACGGTACGCTCAGCACCGGTGTGTCAGCAGAGTCTGTGACACAGGTGCGCAGCGAATATTATGATAATAAATACTGGCAGTACAGCGGTTATCAGGGTGAATATAACGAAAAAGTAAAGTACATGACCCAGTTTGAGAACTATTTTCAGGATGACAGCACGATCAAAGGATTTTCATCCATTTATGCGGAATTTTTTAACGATATCGATTCTCTGCGCGGCAATCCGGCTTCGACTGCGGTGCGAAATCAGGTGATCAGCAGTGCGAAAAAGTTCTGCAGCTACTTCAATACCGTATCCAACGGCTTGATGAAGATTCAGGAGGATCTGAATGAGCAGATCAAGACGACTGTCGATGAGGTGAATTCGATTGCACAGAAGATCGCGCTGCTCAATGACCAGATCAACGATGTGGAGATCAATGGCAGCTATGCAAACGACATGAGAGACCAGCGCGCACTGCTCGTCGATCAGTTGTCTACGATAGTTGCGGTAGATGTTGAGGAGACAAAGGTTGTCAACAGCAAATATCCGGATATGTACACCGGTGCGACAAATTACACGGTCAAGATCAACGGATTGACGCTGATCGATGGCAGCCAGTACCGGCAGTTAGAGTGCGAAGCACGTAAGTATAAGGATAACCAGAATGATGCGGAGGGGCTGTATGACATTAAATGGGCAGACAATCACTCTGATTTTTCAGTGACCAGTGCACTTTCAACCGGCAGCCTGAAGTCGCTCATGCAGCTGCGTGACGGTAACAACCATTCAAACTTCAGCGGAACGGTGACTGAGGCATCCGGCAGACAGCTCGTTGTATCGAACTGTAATGTGAAATCAGAGCTGAGCATGAACCTGCCTCCGCAGGGCGTCATCACGATCGGAAACAGGGAATATACCTATTCTTCTTTCATCATGCAGCAGACACCCAGTGGCGAGACAACGTTCTCGTTTACGATCAGTTCGGAGATTTCCGGTATGTCCTCCATGGTCGGACGGCAGGCTTCGGTCGGCGAATCGATCGATTTTAAAGGGGTTTGCTACTATCAGTCACAGATGAATGAATTTTTGCGCGCATTTACGAAAGCGTTTAACGATATCCAGCACAAAGGTGTCGATCTGAACAAAAACCCGATGGGATCATTCTTTGTCGCGGAGAGCGTACAGGGCACAGAGCTGGGATTTGCTGATGCCGGCAATGACCGTATTTTATCTACCTCAGACAGCTATTATCGTCTGACGGCGGCGAATCTGAAGATTGCTGATGCCAGCAAGGACCCGTCGATCTTTGCGACGGCTTATCTGGATGATTTCAATAACGGACAGGATAACCAGAGTCTGGTCGAGGAGATGCAGAAGCTGCAAAAGGACGTTGTGATGTACCGCGGCAGCGGTGGCGACCAGTTTTTGGCGACACTCATCAGCGATGTAACGGTAGACAGCGAGGAATCCGAACTGTTGTCCAAAAACTATTCAACGATCACGAATATCGTAGACAAACAGCGGACATCGATCTCCGGTGTCGATGAGGATGAGGAGGCGCTGGATCTCGTGAAGTTCCAGAATGCTTACAATCTGTGTTCAAAGGTCGTGCAGATCATGTCGGAGATGTATGACCGGCTGATCACGAGTACCGGCGTATAGGAGGTAAAACGACTATGATGCGAATTACGAATGGTATGATGATGAATACCACGAAAACAAATATCAATAATAATAAGGTGTCTGTGGATCGTCTGAACACACAGATGTCTACGCAGAAAAAGATCACGAAGCCCTCGGATAATCCGCTGATCGCGATCAAATCGCTGCGTTTATCCACAACGCTCAGCCAGATTAACCAGTATTACGGCAACAACATCAAGGATGCACAGTCGTGGATGGATGTGACGGAGACAGCGCTCACGAACATGAAGGATATCTTAAACGATGCTTACCGTCTGGCGGTCAACGGTTCGACCGGTACATTGTCAGACGAGGATCGCCAGACGATTTTGACCCAGCTCAAGAGCCTGAGTTCCCAGTTGTATGCGGAGGCGAATGCAGACTATGCGGATCGTACCGTATTCAGCGGATATAAGACGAACTCAACCGTGACATTTCAGGACGCATTGGAGGCATCCAATGCCAAATATGAGATCAACGAGCAGTTGAGTATCGATGATATGCAGACGTATACCTATTATGCGAACAAGCTGGATACCCCGTCAGCGGGTGAAGTGCAGAATCCGACAGCGAATCCGGTTGGTACCCCGCAGGAGGAGATTTTAAAGCGTCTGCGTCTTGCTTATAATAAACTGAGCAATCTGAACAGTCTTGCCTATAACTATGCGGTGGATACGAGTTCTTCCAAGGCAGATGGTACGACGAAGGGAAATGTGACCATCACGGCGGATATGACAGGTGCGGCGTCCAGTCAGCTTTTCCAGTGGAGAAGTCTGCGAAAAGACAGTGCGTTTACCTATCAGGCGGATGCGAATGGTCAGATGACCGGAGCTAGTCTTGAGGATATGAATGGCTACAAGCTGAATATCTCATCGAAGGGCGGTTTTTCGGTTGATGATCCTTCGCTCACAATGGCAGTCAGAGAGACAACGATCGGCGGCGTGACGACGAGGACCTATACATTTACGGATGAAGCCGGAAATATGGCATTCACTGCACAGGAGGCAGACGATGGAAACGGAACAAAGACCGCCTATGTTGTTGATGCACAGGGCAATCGTGTCGATCTGGCGTATGATGCGAATGGAGTCCTGACAACTGTAAAGGATTCACAGGGCAATTCAATCAACACAAATCTGGAGCTGACGGTAGGTGCTGCTGATGATGCTACGATTACGGTCGCGAATGCGGATGGCAATGTGGCGATGACCGCAAAGGCTGCTCCGGTAGATGTAAACGATACAGCTAAGGGTAAGTCTTATGAAGTTGTGACCGCAGATAAGAAGCTCACGACCAACCTGAAGATCGAGACGATGACCGAGCAGCAGTTCAACACACACCTTGCTAATCTGGCAAAAGATCCGGATAAAGTATCCGAGGCATATAAAGACACGATTATCTATCTGCCGGATTCCGGAGAGATGGTGCTCGGCAACAATATTGCACAGACGATGGCATCTGAGTTCGCGACACTCAATGTCAATTACGATAAAAACGGCTTTATAAAGGGCGAAACGAGACCGGAGATGTATTTCAACTGTACGAATAAGTCGGATTTCAGTGCAGCCAACCATATCACTTATACAAACTATGATGCGGATGGCAACTGGATTCACCAGAATATCAATTACGCGGTATCAGCCAATCAGGATATGGCGATCAACACGCAGATCCACGATGTGGTCAGCGCGGATTGCTACCGTGATATGGCAGAAATGACCGATCTCGTACAGGAGGCGATCAACGCCCATACGACAGTGAAGAATATCCAGAATATGATCGATTCCGGTGACTATACGGCAGACGATCAGGTTGCCTATCTGAAGGATTGTCTGGAGAAGGCAAAGAAACAGGTTGCCTATGCGGATGACCATTTACAGAAGGTATATGGCACACAGATCACGAATTTCGAGAAGTATTTAAGCCGTGTGAACCTGACGATCACAGATGTCGGAAGCCGCGGCGATCAGTTATCATTGACGGAAAACCGGATGAGTAACCAGAAGACGACCTTTACAGAGCTCAAGTCCAATAATGAAGATGAGGAGCTCTCGGATGTGACGATCGATTATACATCGGCATTTACCGCATTTCAGGCTTCTTTGAAGGCAGCGGGCAAGATCGACAATATGACTTTGTTGGACTACTTATAATATTTGGAGGAAAACAGCTATGACAGCAGAAACCAGATTATTTGGAACAGTAACGATACCGGATGAGAAACTGATCATATTTCCGGAAGGAATCGTAGGTTTCCCGTTTATGAAAAAATTTGCATTGATCCATGATGTGGACAATACGGATTCGCCGATCATGTGGCTCCAATCCATGGAGGAGACGGAGTTTGCAATGCCTGTGTTAGAGCCGAATCTGGTGCTGGACAGCTACAACCCTACCGTTAATGACGAGCATCTGGCTCCGGTCGGTGAACTGGCTCCGGATCAGATCTATGTGCTCGTGACGATCACGGTTCCTCCACAGATCGAGCAGATGAGTGTAAACCTGAAAGCGCCGATCGTCATCAACATGGCGAACAACAATGCAGTACAGATCATCGTGGAGGATGATTTTCAGGTAAAGCATCCGATCTATGAGACCCTCAAAAAGAGAAAGGAGGGCAAGGTATGTTAGCTTTAACCAGAAAAAAAGGTGAATCTCTCGTATTAAACAATGATATTGAGGTGACGATACTGGAGATCCGCGGAGATCAGGTAAAGCTGGGTATCAAAGCGCCCAAGCAGGTGCCGGTATACCGCAAGGAGGTTTACCTGCAGATCCAGAAGGAAAATGAGGCAGCCGCCAGCGTGGAGAATCTGGCGGCATTGAAGCAGCTCTTGTAATTTATGGAATCTGCCACTGGCTGCTTCAAAACGAAAATCCCAAAAAAGTATAAAGTTTCCGGGTTCTGTGCCGATATAGAAAGTAACAACCCAAACCAAAGCAGCAGATGATGGCCAGGTCTGCTGCTTCGCATGTTGCCAGACATATCAATCAGATCACACGGAGGTGGCGGAAATGACTATGGAACCAATTCAAAATGCGGCTGTATCATATCAAGGAAGTGGGGTATCAGTCGACAAAGCACAGAGCGTAGCACAAGCTACTGTGCAGATGCCGGAACGGGCGGTTCCGGTCGGACAGCAGAATCAGAAAGCAGCAAACGATAGTGACAAGGCGGCAGATAAAAATGCGGCTCCGGAAAAGGTATCGGACAGCTCGCTGAAAAAGGCAGTTGAGGATATCAACCGTAAATCAGCCAGCACAGAGGCGATTTTCGGATATCATGAGGGCACGAACCGCGTCACGATCAAGATTATAGACAAGGACACAAAAGAAGTGAAAAGAGAATATCCGGCGGAGGAAACGCTGGATATGATTCAGAAAATTTGGGAGATGGCGGGACTCATGGTTGATGAGAAACGCTAGAAGGAGGTAACGATATGCCTATTAGAATCACGGGAATGAATTCGGGACTGGATACGGAAGCGCTTGTTTCCGAGCTGGTATCCGCTTATAAACAAAAAGGAACAAAATTTGAGAAAGCACAGGGCAAGGTTGCATGGAAACAGGAAGCATGGAAGTCCATGAGCTCTAAGACCTACAGTTTTAGAACCGGACTGGATAAGATGCGTTTTTCATCTGGGTACAGCTTGAAAACGACATCCGTATCGAATGCGTCAAAGGCATCGATCACGGCAGGCAACAACGCAGTCAACGGTACACAGACCTTGGAGATCAAGCAGCTTGCAAAGAGCGGTTATCTGACTGGTGCCAAGGTATCCAAGCTGGATGGTACGGCAGTAGAAGCCGGAACGACCATGAGCGAGCTGGGCATGGGCGGCGAAGGTGATATTTCCGTCAATGGAAAGCAGATCACGATCACAGGAACGACCAAGGTCAGTGAGGTAATCTCCAAACTGAATGATGCCGGCGTGAAAGCGAATTTTGATGCTACAAACGGACGTATTTTTGTCAGCTCTACTGAGAGTGGTGCAGATGCGGACTTCACGATCACAGCGCTCAATGCAAACGGAACGACTGCGCTCAGCAAGCTCGGACTGAATGTTGCTCCGGATACGACTGCCGGAGATAAGACTTATGCGGATTATGCGGCTGCTTACGGCGATATGGATAGCACAGACATTGCCAGCTTATTGGAGTCTTATGGAAAGAGTGATGCAGATACCGACCGCCTGGTGGCAAGCTTTGCAAAACAGTATCAGGCAGCAAATGATAATCTGACCAAGAGTTCGATTATCAAGGAATTTGCTGATTTTGCAGCTTATGCAAAAGAAGCGCAGAATAAGACTGATGAGGAGATGGGCTACAATAAAAAAGATGATGCGGTTCGTATTCACGGACAGGATGCAAAGATCAAGCTCAATGGTGCGGAATTCACATCAAAGAGTAACTCATTCAGTATTAACGGACTGACGATTGATGCACTGGCAACGACGGATGACGGTGAAGTGCTCACAGTCACGACCACAACCGATAATCAGGGTATTTATGATAAGATTAAGGACTTTTTATCTGACTACAATGACTTGATCAATTCTATGACCAAGTCGTATAATGCAGAGAGCGCGAGCGATTACGAGCCTCTGACAGAGGATGAAAAGGACGCGATGAGCGATACCGAGATCGAAAAGTGGGAAGCAAAGGGCAAGGGTGCGATCCTGCGCAGGGATTCTACGCTTAGCACGCTGATGAGCGTTATGACAAGCGCGATGTCCAAAACCTACGAGATCAATGGAAAGACTTATGCACTTTCCAGCTTTGGTATCAAGACGCTCGGCATCATGAATGCGGACGAAAATGAGCAGAACGCTTATCATATCGATGGTGATGCAGACGATGATGCAACTTCATCCAATACCGATAAGCTGATGGCAGCGATCATCGAAGATCCTGAAGCCGTGACTGAGTTTTTCAAAAAGATCAGTAATGATCTGTATGACAGTCTTGGACAGCAGATGACGAGTACCACACTCCGCAGCTACGGCAGCTTTTATAATGACAAGCAGCTGGATACGGAATACAGAAGTTACACGACCAAGATCTCAGACTGGGATCAGAAGGTACAGGATATCGAGGATCAGTATTATAAGAAATTTGCAGCGATGGAGTCTGCACTGGCATCTTTGCAGAGCCAGCAGTCCTCATTATCAGGCTTGTTAGGATCATAAGTCGAAAAGGGTCTGGAATTGGAGCAGATACCGGAATAGGTACTGGAATGGATATTTGGAGGAACAACGATGGTAAACAATGGTTACAATCAGTACATGCGCAGTAAGATCATGACGGCATCCAAGGCAGAACTGACGCTGATGCTCTATGACGGGGCAATCAAGTTCTGCAATATGGCGATCATGTGTATTGAGAAAAAGGATATACAGGGTGCTCATACGAACATCAAAAAAACCGAGGCGATCATTGAGGAATTCATGGCGACGCTGGATCATAAGTACCCTGTGGCACAGGATTTTCAGAATGTATACGAGTATGTATATGACCGGCTGGTTCAGGCGAATCTGAAGAAAGATCCGGAGATCCTGAACGAAGTGCTCGAGCATCTGCGCGGTATGCGTGATACATGGAAAGAGGTTATGCGCACAGCACATACTTCACCGTCGCAGTCAGCAATATCCTGACAGATCGGAGTGAATATGGAGGAAAGAGAGTATTTGGATGTCCTCATCCGGAGTCTGCAAAAAAAACTGGTGCTGTTGAACCGCATAGCGATTCTGAGCAAAGAGCAGCGCGAGCTGCTGCTGGATGAAGATATGACACCGGATGCGTTCGATCTGAACGTGCGGGATAAGGATGATCTCGTACAGCAGATCGTGGCATTGGATGCAGGATTTGACGAAGTCTATGCGCACATCAAGGATCTGATGCAGCGCGACCATCAGTTGTATGAAGATCAGCTTTCGCAGATGCGTGAACTGATCCGCCAGATCATGGTACAGGATGCTTCGATCCGGACAGAGGAGCAGCGCAATTATGAGCTTGCACAGCGCAAATTTGCCACCGTAAAGAGCAAAGTGCGCGAGATGAAGGCAAACCAGAAAATGGTGAGCAGCTATTACAAGAGCATGATGCGCCAGAAACCCGGAGAGGCAGCGTTTCTGGACAATCGAAAATAAAAATAATTGGCGGTAAACAAGGTATCTTACTTGTTTGCCGCCTTTTTGCAGTGACTTTGAACTGATGATATGGACAATACAGAAAAATCATGTTAAAGTAAACACAAGCAAAAGGTGACTTCTTAACATTAATCATCTTCGGATGTCTTGCATACGTGATATCAGAGAAGATATCACAGATATCTATATTATTTATCGAAAAGAAACAACTCTTGCTTATAATCCAATAACAAATGAATAAGCAGGAGATGTGGATGATATGCCCGTGGCACTCCTGCACAAAAGGAGGAATGTGAATGGGCAAAAGAAAAAGTGGACATAGAACACACGGAATCACGGCACAGAATAAAGATGTCGTATCAAAGTGGTTTGGCGAAACGATGAAAAACCGGTCGTTGTCGGTGTATGGAATCCATGTGCCGAAGATCGTGGATGTGCGACCTACAAATTTACCAGCAATAGAAACGAATGAAAAACGTATGGATAACTTGTTTCTATTAGAGGATGGCAGCTATGCAATACTGGACTATGAGAGTGATTACCGGATGGCGAATAAGATCAAATATGGAGGCTATGCCCTGCGGCTGTTGCGCAGATTGCAAAAAGAGGGAATAGATATATCTTCGGCACAGGTCAGGATCATCATTATCTACACAGCAGATGTAACAAGATCGCAGACACAAGATGCACTAACTGCAGGAGATATCACAATATCCACGACAGAAGCATTTTTGTTAGAGATCGCATCAGAAGAAGTAAAAGCGCGTATCTGGAAGAAAATACAGGAAAGGCAGATGTTGGATGAACGAGATCTGATGGAATTGATTGTACTTCCACTAACCTATAAGGGAAAACAAAATCAGAGAACTGCAGCGCAGGAAGCAGTGCTTCTCGCAAAGGAAATAGAAGATGAAACAATGCAGGAGATGGCATTGGCAGGGATATTGAGTTTTTCAGATAAAATAATTGACAAGAAGCTGGCAAATGAGATCAGGAGGTGTCTGAGTATGACGAAGGTAGGAGCAATCATAGCGAAAGAGATGGAAGAGAGCGAGGAAAAGGGCAGACAGGAAGGCCGAGCAGAGGGTCAACTAGCTTCTCTGCGAACAGTGCTGTTGCTAAAAGGGAAAATATCAGAAAAATTGGAAGAGGAGATACAGAAGCAGACAAAAGCTGAAATTCTGGAACAGTGGCTGCGAATAGCGGTGGAGGCACCGGATGTAGATGCCTTTGAAGCGAAAATTATGGCTGGGACGAATTAAAAAACTGCGATTTTTGCTTGAAATATAATGTCTGGCAGAGAGACTTTATTTTTGCTAGAGGACGGCAGCTATGCAATACTGGACTATGAGAGTGATTACCGGATTGCGAATAAGATCAAATATGGAGGCTATGCCCTGCGGCTGTTACGCAGATTGCAAAAAGAGGGAATAGATATATCTTCGGCACAGGTCAGGATCATCATTATCTACACAGCAGATGTAACAAGATCGCAGACACAAGATGCACTAACTGCAGGAGATATCACAATATCCACGACAGAAGCATTTTTGTTAGAGATCGCATCAGAAGAAGTAAAAGCGCGTATCTGGAAGAAAATACAGGAAAGGCAGATGTTGGATGAACGAGATCTGATGGAATTGATTGTACTTCCACTAACCTATAAGGGAAAACAAAATCAGAGAACTGCAGCGCAGGAAGCAGTGCTTCTCGCAAAGGAAATAGAAGATGAAACAATGCAGGAGATGGCATTGGCAGGGATATTGAGTTTTTCAGATAAAATAATCGACAAGAAGCTGGCGAATGAGATCAGGAGGTGTTTGAGTATGACGAAGGTAGGGGCAATCATAGCAAAAGAGATGGAAGAGAGCGAAGAAAAGGGCAGACGGGAAGGCCGAGCAGAGGGCAGGCTGGAAGGTCGTGCAGAGGGCAGACAGGAAGGTCAGCTAGCTTCTCTGCGAACAGTGCTGTTGCTAAAAGGGAAAATATCAGAAAAATTGGAAGAGGAGATACAGAAGCAGACAAAAGCTGAAATCCTGGAACAGTGGCTGCGAATAGCGGTAGAGGCACCGGATATAGATGCCTTTGAAGCAAAGATTACTGAGAATTTTTAAAAGAAATTAAAAAAAGTACTAAAGTTTCAAAATCATGTACCGATATAGTAAGTGTAACAACAAAGAACGTTGTTATTTTCCCGAACTATCAGTTATCCTAGGGACTGATAGGGTGGGAAAATGCTAAATCATATGCATCATGGAAGATGCATCAAATTCAAGGAGGAATATATTATGGCAATGGTAGTACAGCACAATCTTACAGCGATGAACTCTAACCGTCAGTTAGGTATCACCACAAGCTCACAGGCAAAATCATCTGAGAAGTTATCTTCTGGTTACAAGATCAACCGCGCAGGCGATGACGCAGCAGGTTTAAAGATTTCTGAGAAGATGAGAAGCCAGATCCGTGGATTGAATAAGGCATCTACAAACGCTCAGGATGGTGTATCTTTGATCCAGACTGCTGAAGGTGCATTAAATGAGACACACTCTATCTTGCAGCGTATGAACGAGCTGGCAGTACAGGGTGCAAATGACACCAACCAGTCTATCGACCGTGATGCGATCAATCAGGAGTTATCAGCATTGACTGAGGAAATCGATCGTATTTCCCAGACCACGCAGTTCAATAAGCAGAGTTTGCTGGACGGTGGTTTTGTAGGAAGAAACCTTCAGGTAGGTGCAAACGAGAGCCAGAAGATCACAATCAATATCGCAGCCATGAATGCAAGAGCGATTGGTTTGAAAGAGACCACAGTTTGCGGTACAGCTTCTTACTTCACAACAAATGAGGCTATTGATAAGACAAAGGCAACGACTTCTGGTGTAATCAGAGGATCTATCGGAGCAAAGGCTTGCAAGAATACTGTTCTGACAAAGACAACATTCAAGTCTCTCAACGGAACAACTTACTCAGGATTTACTGTTGGTGGACGTAATTTCACTGCTTCAGCTGATGCGCGTGCAGAGGCTAAGAAGATTGCAATGAGTGCAGCACAGATTTTCAAAGTAGCTGGTACAAAGGGAGAGACTGTTAGTGCTCCGAATGTAGATAACTACAATAAGGCACAGGCTACAATCACAATGGTTCAGAACGCAATCAACAACGTTTCTAGCCAGAGATCAGCACTCGGTGCATTACAGAACAGATTAGAGCATACCATCGCGAACTTGGATAACGTATCTGAGAATACCCAGTCAGCAGAGTCTCGTATCCGTGATACAGACATCGCTTCTGAAATGGTTGAGTACAGCAAGAACAACATTCTTGCTCAGGCAGGACAGTCTATGCTGGCTCAGGCAAATCAGTCTACGCAGGGTGCATTATCATTACTGCAGTAATTGTGTAGTCAAAAAAGAGTTGGCAATTTTGCCAACTCTTTTTTCTTTCATGAGAAATTTTTTCTTGTCCGCAGCGAGGATCATTTTTTATAAAATCAATATAGGGAAAATATATGGATAATTTTTTGGATGAATTACAAGCTCAATGTAAAAAAGCAGAAGATCTGGCAGATAAAATGGAACGCGAAGAAGCGTATATGGATGAATTGAAAGCATATCTACCAACGCTTACGCAGACGGTATCGAAACTGTTTGCGATGATGCAGAACGGGGCTGCGATTGATCTCAGTCAGGATTTTGTGTTACAGGTACTGAATGATATCGTATATGGAATTGAAAATGAGGACGCTGTCTGTCTGGCAGACGTTTTAAGATATGGATTGATGGAGTTATTTGATTATGTGACATCGGAGTTGCAGAGAGAGGAATAGAATGAATACACTGGTTTATGAAAAAAATATGGATGCCTTGCGGAAAAAATATCCGGTATGGGCAGAAATATTGGAGGATAAAAAGAGAAAAAAACGAAATTTCGATGTGATTGCGGAACAGAGCATCATGGGCGATACGATTTTGAAAGTCCGCGCGAACGGCAAACAGTTATACTTGAACGGAAAATATGCGCCTTCCATGGTGGTCGAGCGCTGGATCGAACAACAGGGAAAGATCGAAGCATATACACCGGTTGTGATTGTAGGGATTTCTAACGGTGTTCATATTAAGAGGATCATGGAAACTGTGCCGAAAACATCGAATATTTTGATCTATGAGCCTTCATTTGAACTATTTCGCAGGGAACTAGAGGAAGTGGATTTGTCATTTCTGTTTGAATTAGATAAACCGGTGGGACTGATTGTTAAAGGTCTGAATGAAAGTGAGATAAGAAGTTATTTTCACTATATGATCTCATTTGATAATATGACATCGCTCAAGTATTATATTTCCGGAAATTATAAGGCTTTATTTCGGGAAGAGGTAGAAGAATTTGTTAAAAAATTAAAAAAGCATGTAGAGGATCAAGAGATTCAATGGAATACCTTTGTCCGCTATACAAATGTAAAGGCAAAAAACACCTTTCACAATATTTGCTATCTAAGTGAAGGATATAGCGTGGAGGCTCTGAAAGGTATCTTACCGGCGGATGTGCCGGCGATTGTAGTGTCTGCGGGTCCCTCTCTGAATAAGAATCTCATGGATCTGAAAAAGGCGGTTGGAAAGGCATGTATTATAGCTACGGATACTGCGATGAAACCGTTGTTAAATGCAGGCATTATCCCCAATTTATTTGTAATTATTGATGGATTGAAGCCGGGGTTGTTGTTTGAACATAAGGATCTCTCGAAGGTACCGATGGTAACGATGACTGGTGTATCGGTAGAACCAATGGACTGCCATAAAGGAAAAAAGTTCTTCTACTACAGTGATTCACAGTATGAAGAAGAAATGTTGAACCTCCTTAGCAATGAAGTGGGATGCGATATGACACTGCCGAATCTTCCGACGGGTGGTTCAGTGGCGAATAATGCCTACTCGATGGGCGTATACATGGGCGCACGGACGATCATTCTGATCGGTCAGGATCTGGCAATGACCGGAAACCGTACGCATGCGGATGGTACATTCAAGGATAAGATGGATGAGATTGATGCGCAGAGTGAGGAGTATTTTGAAGTAGAGGCGATTGATGGCGGCAAGGTATTGACAAGAGAGGATTTTAACCGGTATCGTATATGGTTTGAAGGTCGTGCGGAGGAGTGGAAACATATTACGATGGTAGACGCGACGGAAGGTGGCGCTTTGATCCACGGCAGTAAAGTCATGACACTCAAGCACGCGATCAGGAAATACTGCAAGCGCGACTATAACGTGAAATGGCATATAGATCATAGTAAAAAGCTGTTTTCTGAAGAAAACAGACACATTGCGTTGGATCATTTCCTCAATTCGGAAAAAAAATTGCAGGAGGTCAAAAAGAAAGCCAAAGAAGGTATTCGCTATTATGAGCGGTTGGAAAAACTGATGCATAAATCCACAGTTACCGATAACGAACTGAAAAAGGTTTTGAAGCGAATCAAGAAAATCAATAATTATATTGAGCAGGACTATATGGCTGAGACTGTCAGGGACAGCTTACAGGGCATCGAATATATTTTGCGCGCGGGTATTTATCAGATACAGGAGGAGCGAAAGGATGAACTCATAGAGGTGGCGCAGCAGGGAGAACTGATGTTGACGGCTGTCTGTGCGGGTGTGGATGAGATTATTTCGATTGCAAAGGAGACGGTTATACCGTATGCAAAGAAGCAGGTAGCCATATCAGAGAAAAGCAGTGGCAGAAATTCCGGCAGTAAGAAGACGACAAAACAGAGGTAGCTATGGACGAGAAGCAATTAGTGGATTACGCATGCTTGCGGTTTGAAGAAGAAAAATACGATGAGGCATTAGAGGCATTTGTGCTTGCATATTCGAAAGGTTATGAGCGTGAATGGATTCTGGAAAATATCTATGCATGCTATATGGCAGGAAATGAGCCAGCATTTCGTGAGGCATATGAGAAACAGGGCTTTGACAACGGTGTTTCTTATGAGGCATGCAGACTCGATTTTATTCCTTATAAAGACGGTGAATACTATATATTTGACAAGAAATGTGCTGAATTTTGCGGTAAATTTTCCATGGTTGAGCTGGAGCATAGAGAACCGTTGGAAGTGTTGAAACATGTGGAGTTCAGTGCGGCGGCAGTAGAGTTTGATGGAAATTGGAACCAATATCAGGATTTACTGGCAGAGGCTGTTAAACGGAAGATATATGCGGTTTGTCATGATATGAACCGGGGAATGTCTTATTGGAAGATTCCGGAATTAGGGAAATATCTGGAAAATGTATGGATGTTTCCGGATCAGAACAGTATGCAGCAATATTTCCATGAAAATACCGCAGTTTATCTGCCAAAGATTGTTTATGGTGAGAATCAAGAATTGTCAGACCTGTTTGATCGGGAGCATGCTTATCGCCTGACGCCAGAAGGACGAAACACAGAGAATGTATTGCTGACGATCGCCATACCTACAGCAAATCGGGGATATCTGTTGCCCAGACGGATAGAACACCTGCTGAATATGAATTACGATTCTGAGGTCGAGATCGCGATCTCTAAAAATTGTACCAGATTTTACGAGGAAGATTATAGGAAAATTAGTGAGATTCAAGATGCCAGAGTGAATTATTATGATCATGGAAAAGAATTGAAATATTATAAGAATTGGCATTATACGGTAGAAATGGCACATGGAAAGTATGTGTTGTTGGTGGCAGATGAAGATGATGTGGTTTTGGAAGCACTGGAACATTATTTTAGTTTGCTGACAGGAGATCTTGATTTGAGCATGGTGAGAGCGAGAACCAGTTTCCAATATGCCAAGTTAACCGAACGCGAATTTGGGAAAAAAGGGCGGAATGCCTTTATGTGTGTGTTCTTGCGGCAGAATTATTTGTCCGGTTTGATTGTCAGAAAGAAAGATTTCTTAGATGCTGATCTGTTGAGCTTGGAACAATATAAGGATAATATTTTTTATTATTTTTATCCACATGAATGGTGGTGTGCCATGTTGAGCCAGATGGGTAATGTAATGCTGGAACCGGTAAAATTGATTGTGGAAAGTGATTCAGTTTTAGCACAAGAAATACAGATGTATCGTGATAATGGACTTTTAGGTGAGGATGAAGGAACTGTTGGTGCCGATTTTCCTAAATATTCTACTTATGAGGCGCGGCTGGAACAGTTTATGGGTCAGGTGGAATTTATCAAGTGGTTTTGCAAAGATGATGGGGAATGGAAGTATCTGGCATTGCAAAGAGCTATAGATAAGCTGTCAGATCTGTTTCGATTGGCGCGTTACTGTAAGTATGATGTAGGTCATTTCCAAAATTGGATCGATGAATATGCCAGATACTGCACGAATGTGGTTGATGCTGAGATCACCGATGAAGATCAAAAAATGAGGCTGTTAGAACTGGTGTATGAGCTGTGTGTGTGGTTGATTGGTATTCATCAACAGATAGATGCTGAAAGTGCAAATGAAACATCGTAGGGAGAATTGGTTATGTCGAAAATACTTATCACTGGTGCCAGTGGATTTGTCGGAAGAAATGTAGCAGAGTATTTGCAAAGAAATAATAAAGAGTATGAGATATGGACTCCAACAAGTCGGGAATTGGACTGTTTGAACGAGGCGGCAGTTACAGATTATTTGAGATGTAACCGGTTTGACTATGTGTTACATTTTGCCGTATATGGGGATGGAATTGATAAGAGTAAAGACGGGACAAAGATATTAGAGTATAATATGAGAATTTTTCTAAATTTCTACAAAAACTCAAATTTGTATGGAAAAATGTATTATACAGGATCTGGTGCTGAATTTGACAAACGGTATGATATTATCAGTGTTACGGAAGAACAGCTTGGGAAAACAATACCAGTAGATCAGTATGGCTTGATGAAGTATACAGTGGGACAACTCATAGAACAGTCTGATAATATATATAACTTTAGGTTGTGGGGAATATTTGGCAAGTATGAATATTATCCGACGAAATTCATATCTAATGTCTGCTGTAAAGCAATTAAAGGATTACCGTTAAGTATACGGAAAAATGTTTATTTTGATTACTTGTGGGTTGATGATTTTGGAAAGATGATACAGTATTTTTTGCATCATGAACCGAAATATCACACCTATCATGCTGTATCAGGGAAAAAGATTAGTTTAGAGCAGATTTGTCAGATTGTATTAAAAGTTAGCAAAAAGCAGTTGCCAATATATATTTGTTCAGAGGGCTGGGCGAATGAATACACTGCATCAAATGCCCGAATTGTTGGAGAAATAGAAGGATTTGAGTATACTGTGATAGAAGAAGCAATACAACAACTGTATAGCTGGTACAGCGAGCATGAACAAGACATAGATCTATATCAATTACTATATTAAGAAAGATGCATGAAAATGAAGAAACGCGTAGCAGATATAATAATGAATACACTGGTAGAATATGGCGTGACGGACTGTTTTGCGGTCGTAGGAGGTGGGGCAATGCATTTAGATAATGCTTTGCTTGTGTGTGAAAAGATGGACAAGTATTTTAACCATCATGAACAGGCCTGCGCGATGGCGGCTGAAGCGTATGCGCGCTATAGTGGAAAAATGGCAGCGGTATGTGTGACATCTGGACCAGGCGCTACAAATACTCTAACCGGAGTGATGGGAGCATGGCAGGATAGTTTGCCTTTAATTGTTCTTTCCGGTCAGGTTCGTTATGAAATATCGGTTCCAAAGACTGGTCTGGATTTGCGCTATCGTGGAATACAAGAATTTGAGATCATACCGACAGTAAAAAATATGACAAAATATGCGGTGATGATAACAGATCCGTTGGCAATCAAGAGAGAACTTGTGAAAGCAATTCAGATAGCCATGAGTGGGCGGCGCGGACCTGTTTGGTTGGATATTCCGCAGGATATCCAATGCGCAAAGGTGGAAGAAGCGGATTTGTATGAGGTGGAGAAAGAACCGCCATATGTGACGGGAGCGAATACTCAGATTGAAGCTGCAATAGAAGCACTGCGTTTAGCAAAAAGACCGTGTATATTAGCCGGTTCTGGGATACGCAGCAGTCATTCTATGAACGCTTTTGAAGAATTTGTAGACAACATGCAAATTCCGGTGATAGGAGGAGCATGGGTAGCGGATAATTTCTATTTCGGGCATCCACTCTACTATGGACCGTCAGGTAATATAGGTCCCAGAACTGGAAATTTTATTTTGCAAAATGCAGACGTGATCCTGACATTAGGAAATAGTCTTGGGTTCCGTCAGACCGGATTTTATCAGGAAGGCTTTGCACCCCACGCAAAAATCTATATGGTAGATATAGATGAAAATGAGGCAAAAAAACCGGGATTGAGAATTGATGGGTTGATTCATTCTGAGTTGAATGATTTTTTCAGCAAAGTAAAAAAGATGGACATCAGAATGGATTGTCCGAAAGATTGGATGCGTTATTGTAATGATGTCAAACATCGTTTTTCTGCATTTGAGGTTCTCAATCAGGGATTAAAAATGGATGAGAGGGTCTGCTCTTATTATTTTTGGAAGATTTTCCAGAAATATGAACCGGCAGATAGCGTTCTTGCATTGGGTAACAACACTGCAAACACAGCAAAACTTCAGATCGGTATTCAAAACAGAGCCCAGCGTGTATTAACAAATTATACCTGTGGGTCGATGGGATATGATATACCGGCAGCTATTGGCGCATCTATTGCATCAAAAAAACAGGTGTATTGTGTGACCGGTGATGGCAGTATCATGATGAATCTGCAGGAATTGCAGACAATTGTCCAGTACGATCTGCCAATTCATATTGTTGTATTTTCGAATGAGGGCTATGGTGCTATACGACAGACGAGCAAGAACTTTTTTAATGGGGCATATATCGGATGTACACCGGATACCGGAGTCAGCTTTCCTGATTTTCAAAAGGTGGCAGATACATTTGGTTTTCAATATAGTTGTTGTCATAATAATGCCGAGGTGGAGAATTGCGTGCGTGGGTTGTTTGATAGCGATAAACGGGTTCTGTTAGAGATACAACAGGCGTTTGATGATCCGGTTATTCCTAAAGTTATGTCCAGATTGGATGAAAACGGACAAATGCTGACACCAGCATTAGAGGATATGTTCCCATTTTTGGATAGAAAACAAATGGCAGAATTAATGTATGATTGATAAATGAAATGGGGGAGAGATTATGCCTGCAGTTAGACAAGCAAAAATATATGCTACCAAGCGAACTGCGTTAGAAGATGTAATCCCACTTAAAGTTCCATTTTCTGTTCAGATAGATGTATGCAGTGCTTGTAATATAGCATGTGCATTTTGTGTACATTCGGATGCTGATGCAGTAAAAAGGGCGGGAATAAAATGGGGTTTTATGTCATTGCAGTTGTTTCGAAAAATTATAGATGATATGAAGAACAGCTGGGCAGGTGAAAAAGTAAAAAAGTTGCGCCTTTTTCAGATGGGCGAACCGTTGTTAAATCCGGCGATTGTTGATATGGTTAAATATGCAAAAGATGCGCAAGTGGCTGATTATATCGAAATAACAACAAATGCAACGTTACTAACACCAAAATTAAGCATGGAATTAATAACTGCCGGGTTGGATTTCCTGATTGTGTCTGTGAATGGGATTACAGAGGAGCAATATCGCACAGTGTGCAATTATCAAATGGATTTTGTGACATTTAGAGATAATCTGAGATATTTTTATGATAACAAAAAACAGTGTCAGGTATGGCTTAAATATGGTGACATTGGATATTCAAAAGAGCAAAAGGATCAATTTTATGAATTGTTTGAGGATTGCTGCGATCAGATTTTTGTCGAAACAATATCAGCGACATTGTGGCAAGATACAAATGTAGCAGATAAAATAGTGGACGCACACAAAGGCACCTATGGTCAGAAATTGGAGAAGAAAAGAGTATGCCCTTTTATTTTTACGACATTGATTATCAATGATCAAGGGATTGCGCATTTGTGTTGTGCCGATTGGAAATGTAAACATATTTTAGGGGATTTGAAGAAGGTTTCTGTTGCAGACATATGGGGTGGCGAAAAACTGAGGGAATATCAGATTAAGCATCTTAGCATGTGTAAAGATGATATAGACATTTGTGTGAATTGTGAGAGTCTGTCTGCTAATACGACAGATGATATAGATGAGTATAGTAAAAAAATATTAGAGCGTATGCAATGAAGCATGCAGATCAATGATACATTACGGAAATTTTATGTAGGGAGAAATGTATAGATGGATATACAAGGAGTATTAAGCCAAATGGAGGGCTGTAAGAAGATAGTAATTTGGGGGGCGGGTTTTCACACAGAAGAAGTATTACGAATTTATGAGGATTTTTTTAAAAATACGGAACTTGTGATTGTGGATAAAAATAAAGCAGGACAAAAAATCTATGATATTGAAATACAGGCAATCAACGCGATTGATTACGGGGATGTGGATCTGGTAATTGTGATGACTGCGTTCTATCTGGATGAGATCGAATTGCAGTTGAGAGATGAGATGAACTACAGAAATGCAATCATAGGGTTATATGACTTTCGACAGCAGATGGCTGCAACCAATGGGAATCTGGCATGCAAATATCATATGCAACAATTTATAAATTTGATGGAATGCGGAACGGAGAGCTATTCGTATGAAACAATTTTTGCACAACGATTTTCACAATATAGGGTGATAAAAGTATATGCATATTGGCTTTCCTCTATTGGAGAGGGAATTCGATATTTGCTGGAATATTATTATCAGGAATTTTTACAAAGGAAACCGGATGAATACTATCTATTGATGCCGTTCATAAAAGGAAATGATTTTGCAAATGGCAGTTTCATGGAAATTTTGTCGCGGGAGATTCCAATGATTACAGCGGAAAACTGTCATTTTTGGAAATATGTGATGGAAAAACATGAGGAGCGGTTTGATTTTCGAAGCTATAATGATGTGAATGGTATTTTAATTGATGCTTACAATCCGTGGGATCGCGAGATGTGTCACTTGGATTTCTACAACAAAAGGGTTCATTTGTTGAAATATACCAAAGAGGAAGTGGCATATGGAGAGCGTCAATTGAAACAAATGGGAATTGACAGCGATTATGTATGTATCTTTGCGAGAGATGCTCAATATTTAATACAGCAGTATAATCAGGCTTACGCTGGAAATGACATGCGGGATATGAGTATTCAAGACTTCAAACTGGGATTGGAATATCTGGCAACGCAGGATATACAAGCTGTCCGGATGGGAAAAATAGTTGGCAGTCTATGTGACTTGAACAACTGTATTGATTATGCAAATTTATATCATCAGGATTTTATGGATTTATATTTGATAGATAAGTGTAAGTTTTTTGCCGGGAGTTGTTCGGGAATAGTTGAAATTGCATATTTACAAAACAAACCGGTATTGATAATCGGATTAACACTATTTGGGATATGGCATGGATTAAATGATCACGCAGAAGATTTGTATATTCCGAAAAAAGTATTTGATAAGCGTACAAATAGATTTTTAACATTATATGAGATGTTGGATGTTGAGATGGCAGCAGGAGATCGACTTGTGCATTATTATCAGGCACACGATTTGATATTTATAGATCCTACACAACAAGAGATTCGGGATGCCATCAGAGAAATGAATGAGAAGCTTGATGGCACATATCAGAGTAGTGATGAAGCCGAACGATTGATGCAAAAGTATTTTGATATTTGGAATCAATGGCTGAGTGATAGAGGATATCCGGAATATTATTTTTGCAATAAATTGAAAATATGCGAATCTTATTTATTGAATAATCAATTTTTATTGGAAATGTAGAGGAAAGATGGAGTACATAAAAAGATTAAAAGAAACATATGAAAATATGGTGTTTATTAGTGGAGAAGCCCAATATGGATATGAAGAAGGGACAAATAGACTCATTGAGTTATTTCGGCTACAAAAGCAAAAGGACCAAAACCGGACCTATTTTATTGGCAATGGTGGAAGCGCTGCAATTGCAATTCATATGACTGCTGATTTTTTGAAGAATGGCGGCATGACAACGGTAGGCATGTATGATGCAGCAACGCTCACTTGTCTTGGAAATGATTTTGGCTATGAATATGTTTTTTCAAAACAATTAGAACTATTGGCAAAACCGGGAGATCTTCTGGTAGCAATTAGTAGTTCGGGAAACTCTGAAAATATTATTCGTGCGATTCATATGGCCCATGAGAAAGGGGCGAAGGTGTTGACATTTACTGGATTCCAGGATGATAATTGCGCAAAGCAGTTAGGAGAATATAATTTATATGTGCCGAGTATGGAATATGGTATTGTAGAGTCTTTACATAATATGATACTACAACAGGTAGTGGATAGCCTATGATTATCTGGAAAAAAAGTACAGCTGGGTTGCAATTAAACAGACCCGCAATATTTTTGGATCGAGATGGAGTCATTAATGAGGAAAATAGCTATATTTCCTGTGTAGGAGATCTGCATATCTATGATTATGTAAAAGATTGTGTGAATGTATTTCATAGCAAGGGATATTATGTCATTGTGATATCGAATCAAAGTGGGGTCGCAAGAGGAATTATTCAGGAAAGCAACCTTGCAGTTATGAATGAATTGATTGGAAAACAAACCGATGTGGACGCAATATACTGTTGCCCTCATTATAAAGAAGGTATTGTGAAAAAATATGCGGTATCATGTGATTGTCGGAAACCAAAAACTGGATTGGTAAAGCAAGCCATGCGGGATTTCAGGATAGATTTAGCCGGTTCATATATGGTTGGGGATCGGGCAAATGATATTCTTATGGGGGAAAGATTAGGAGTCAAAACGGCATTGGTCAAAACAGGTTATGGAATAGAAAGATTGGAAACGATTGTTTATCCGGATTATATTTTCGATGATCTTAGACAATTTGCACAATTTCTCAATGGTATATAAATGGAATGATTGATAATGGAGGTAGAAAAATGATATCAATGGTAACAGGCGGATGTGGATTTATCGGATCACACATGGTAGACAGGCTCTTGGCAGAAGGGCATACCGTGCGAGTGATTGATAACTGGACAACCGGGCGACCGGAAAATCTGGATCATCAGAAAAACAATCCAAATTTGACGATCTATCATATGGATATTCGCAGCAAAGAAGATATAGAACCGATTTTTAAGGATGTGGACTATGTATTTCATTTCGCTGCATTGGCAGATATCGTTCCGAGTATTCAGAGACCTTGGGATTATTATTCGTCCAATGTATTAGGAACCTATAACGTAGTAGAATGTGCGAGAAATGCCAATGTGAAAAAGCTGGTTTATGCAGCGTCATCTTCTTGTTATGGTATTCCGGACGAATTTCCTACAAAAGAGACGGCAGAGATCAGACCGCAGTATCCATATGCATTAACAAAACGGCTGGGTGAGGAAACCGTGCTTCATTGGGGACAGGTGTATGGTCTGCCGGTGGTGACGCTGCGGTTGTTTAATGTCTATGGCACACGTTCAAGGACATCCGGAACATATGGCGCGGTATTTGGCGTATTTTTGGCACAGAAACTTGCCGGAAAACCTTTTACCGTAGTAGGAACAGGGGAACAGACCAGAGACTTTACATATGTGACGGATATAGCGGATGCATTCTATACAGCAGCAATGTCTGATGTAAAACAGGAGACTTTTAATGTAGGAAGCGGCGGCACGTATTCGGTAAATCGCTTGTGTGAGCTGCTGGGTGGAGAGATTACACATATTCCGAAGCGGCCGGGAGAACCTGACTGTACCTATGCAGATACGACGAAGATCGAAACGAGGCTGGGATGGAGGGCTCATGTAACCTTTGAAGAAGGTGTTCAGAAGGTATTGGATAATATTGAGTATTGGGCGAAAGCACCTGTATGGACTCCGGACACAATTAGCACGGCAACCGAGGACTGGTTTAAATATTTAAGTTGATAGGACAGAAGATGATGAATACAGATAAAATTGTATCAAAGCTGCAATTTAAAGAAGAAATTCGACCTAAGATAAAAAAAGAAAACCAGACGATCGCGCTTTGTCATGGTGTTTTTGATCTGGTACATCCGGGACATATTATTCATCTGGAGCAGGCAAAAGAGATGGCAGATGTATTGGTTGTTTCTATTACAGCAGCGCAGTATGTACGGAAAGGACCGGGGAGACCATATTTTAACGATGAACAGCGCCTGAATTTTTTGGCGGCGTTGGAGTGTGTGGATTATGTATTATTATCGGAAGGCTATACAGTAGATGATATTGTAGAGGCGGTGGAACCGGATTTCTATGTTAAGGGAAGTGAATATGCAAAGGAAGAAGATGATCTGACAGGTATGATGACATCTGAACGGCTGTTGGTAGAACGGCATGGAGGACAGGTTCGTTATACTGGTGGTGAGGTATTTAGTTCGACAAAACTGATCAATACGGCGATGGCAGGATTGCCGACAGATGTGATTGCTTATATGCAGGATTTCAAAACACGCTATAAAGTGGAACAGATCAAGCAGTATGCAGATCGTATGCAGGCATTGAAGATACTGGTTTTGGGGGATGTGATCATTGATCGTTATACCTACTGTGAAGTACAGGGATTGATCAGTAAAGATATGGCATATTCTGCCAGGTTAAAGAATACGGAGGATTATCTGGGCGGGTCTGTTGCGATTGCGAGACATCTGGCATCTTTTAATCAGCATGTGACGCTGATGTCTATAGTGGGCAATGAAAGTGACATTGATCGACAGGTGAAGACTGAATTAGAGAACATCATGAATCTTCGGCTTTATCATAGTGAGCAGATCCCTACCATTATAAAACAGAGATTTTTAACGCGAAATAAAAAACGTGAAGAATATAAGAAAGTATTTGCAATCAATAATATTCAGACGAATAGGAATTACGAGCAGAAGGTGCTGGATGAATTTGTTTCAGACCTGGAAGAAGAGATTAGCGGCTATGATGTGGTTTTTTTATGCGATTTCGGACATGGGCTGATTGGAAAAGATATAATGGGGATTGTACAAAAGCAGGCAAAGTGGTTAGTGCTTAACTGCCAGACAAACTCTACAAATAAAGGACGCAATCTCATTACAAAGTACAATAGAGCAGATGCATTTTCGCTGGATCAGGGAGAACTGGGTCTGGCGTATCCCGGTATTGTGGTTGATGAGAAGAAATCTTTGCAACAGCTGAGGGACGAGCTGGGTGGTATGGGTTGGTTGACAAGAGGGGCTAATGGTGCCTATGGAGTTCAGGCAACGGGCGATAATTTGTATGAGTGTCCTGCCTTTACGTTAAATGTCAGAGATACGATCGGTGCAGGAGATGCTTTTTATGCGGTGGCAGGTATTTTTTCGGCAGTGGGTGCACCGTCTGAATTATGTATGGTAATGGGGAATATAGCGGGAGCATTGGGAGCTAATATTGTAGGAAATAAGGAGTCAATTCAAAAGTCAAATGTACTCAAATATGCGAGTACGCTGATGAATGTATAAATAAAAGATAGGTGGTACATATGGCAGATAATATAAGAATGGATTCACATAAGCTGATCTATCATCCGGATGTAGTAGTTAGGTGGCTGAAAGGGGATGACATATATCCGATTGAATTGGAAGTAAGCCTAACAAATGCATGTAATCATAGATGCGTGTTTTGTGCTGTAGATTATACGGGTTATAAACCGACGATGATGAATACGGATGTGTTGATTCCTAATTTGAAGGAGTTATCAGCAAAGGGATTGAAAAGTATCATTTATGCAGGAGAGGGAGAACCGCTTTTGCATAAGGATGCCCCGGATATTATCAATCAGACAAAACGGTTCGGAATTGATGCGGCAATGTCAACGAATGGCGTACTTTTGACACCAGAGGTTTCGAGAGACTGCCTGGGATCATTGACATGGGTTCGATTCAGTACGGCTGGAATCACAGACAATACTTACGATAAGATCCAGTGCGGACGACCCGGTGATCTGCAAAAGGTGTTGGCAAATATGGAAGCAGCAGTAAAGGTGAAGCGTGATCAGAAGCTGAAGACTACATTAGGGGTGCAGCTGTTGCTACTGCCGGAGAATAAGGATGAAATTGTTCAGATGGGTGAACGATTGAGAGAGATCGGTGTGGATTATTTTACGATCAAACCGTTTTCCCAGCATCCGCAGAGTAGACATTTGTTGCAGGTAGACTATAAAGAAATGCTTGAATTGGAGCCGCAGGTGAAACGTCTGGAAACGGATGAGTTTAAAGTATATTTTCGAGCACATTCTATGAAAAAGCTGGAGTGTAAAAGAAATTACAAACATTGCTGGGCATTGCCTTATATGGTGTATGTGGACGCTTGTGGAAATCTTTGGCCTTGTATCGTATTTATGGGTAAAGATGACCTGAAATACGGAAATCTGTATGAGGAAAGTTTTGTGCAGATCTGGGAAGGTAAACATCGACAACAGATTGTTGATCATTTTATGAATATGGATTTGGAGAAGAATTGCCGGGAAATCTGTCGCCTGGATGAAATGAACCGGTATCTGGACGAATTGAAACATCCCGGAGAACATGTGAACTTTATCTAACAATCAGAGTTATAGTCGGACGAGTAGGAAAGATGATGGAAGATAAAATTTTGGAATTAAGGAAAAAAATATTTTTAACAGCGTATCGGGCTGGAGCAGCGCATCTGGCTTCATCATTTTCTGTGATTGAGTTACTATATGTGTTATATTGTAAAGGATTTGTCAGATACGATGTAACCGATCCGTGGAAAATAGACAGAGATCGTATGATACTCAGTAAGGGACACGCGGCGTTGGCAAAATACGTGATATTAAATGAGATTGGTATGATTTCGGATGAGGAATTAGCCGGTTTTAGCAAACCTGGCTCGCATCTGGGTGGAGAACCACTGATCGGTGCTGCACCGGGCATTGAGGAGTCTACGGGTTCTTTGGGGCGCGGGTTGTCTTTTGCAGTGGGAATTGCGTTGGCATCAAAGTATCGCGGATATGACAACCGAATCTATGTTGTTATGGGAGATGGTGAATGCCAGGAGGGATCTGTATGGGAAGCTGCGATGTCTGCGGTTCATTATCATTTAGATAATTTGACGATTATTATAGATGATAATCGCTTGCAGGCGATGGATTCGGTAGAGAATATAATGGGTATTGCAGACTGGGCGGAAAAATGGAAAGCTTTTGGGTATGATGTAGAAGAAATAAATGGACATGATGTACGTGAGATAGAATCTTGCCTGAAAACAAACCGGACACAGAATAAGCCGAGACTTATTATATCTCATACAGTTAAGGGACATGGTGTTTCTTTTATGGAAAATGTACCCATCTGGCACTATCGTATGCCGAACGAGGAAGAGTTGGAGATTCTGAAGAACGAATTACATATCACACAAGAGGAACTGGTAGGATGAGAAATACATATTTGAAAGAATTATACGATTTTGCTAAAGCAGACGATAGAGTTGTATCACTGGTGGCAGATAATGGTGTGATTGTCTATGATAATTTTATGAATGATTTTCCAGATCGATTTTATAATTTTGGTATTTCGGAGAGTCATATGGTTTCTGCAGCGGCAGGGATGGCAAGTTGCGGTTTGATCCCATACGTATATACGGTCAGTGCTTTTTTGGTATATCGTGCATATGAGTTTTTACGTGATGATGTATGTTATCAGAATCAGAATGTTAAGATCGTAGGTATAGGATCAGGATTGACTTATAGCACGTTAGGACCTTCGCATCATACAACGGAAGATATAGCTTTGCTTAGAAGTTTGCCTAATCTGACAGTATTTTCACCGTGCTGCAGGCAGGAAGTCCCCTGGATTATGCATAAATCGTATGAACTGAACGGACCTGTATATATTCGTCTGAGTAATAATAATGAAGATTATTATCAAGGAGATCAATACTTTCGGTTAGGCGTTCCGGCTGAACTGCAAGCGGGTGATGATGTGGCCACTTTTGTAACCGGTAGTATTGCTGTTGTAGCAATGAAAGCAGCGCACCGGCTGGAGGCAGAAGGTATATCGGTCGCGGTGTATAGTGTGCACACGTTGAAACCGTTAGCTGAAACAGAGATTGCTGCCATCATTTCAAAATATAAAAAAATAATTGTCTTGGATGAGCATAATATGATAGGTGGAGTATATAGTGCGTTGACTGACATTATGATCTCGAAACAAGTGATTCGACCTGTTTTGAATATAGGGTTGGAAGATAAATTTGCAGTAGGTTATGGTAGTATTTCAGATGTGCGGGGTATGAATGGACTGGCTGAGGATTGTGTATATCAAAAAATAAAAGAATACGTATAGAAGAATGTTAATCATGGAACATCTAGAATTGGTGTTAGATGGAAGTGAGTATTATATCATTAGTATAGAATTAAAGAGTGGAGTTATGGTAAAGGAGAAGATTGGCTTTGATTACGATTGATTATGTGTTGACTGTAAAGCGCAGTCAATGTGTGAATTATTATAGAAAAAATGCAGAATATTGATCAGTCTGGCAATACGGCTTGGGATACGATTAAGAATTTTGGGATGACGTAGCGGAGATCGGTCTTAAGGGAATTGAATTGGTTTATTGGTGATACAGAAAGTACATGTAATACTAATTTAAAGGAGCTTCTTGTATAATTCAAATATAAGGAATTCCGAGAAAGAAGGTTGAGAAAAAAATACCTCAGAGTAAAATAAGATTACTGACTTTGGACGGTTAGTAAAAAATCTTATTAAACAGTGAGGTACTTGAAATGAATTATAACACACAGAACGCAAAAATTGCATCT
>CAKRFN010000002.1 GCA_934320655.1 uncultured Eubacterium sp. | reverse complement strand
TCCGGTGAGGAGTTATTTTAATTTGGTAACAAAAAAATGCCGTATTTATGCGGCTTGTGGCGTTTCGCAAACGCCTAAGCCGATAAAAAGAATTGCGAGGTGTTTGTAACGGGAAGTAATGCGAAGTTTTTATCCAGAGATATAGCAACTGAATTTGGGGGCAGAGGGGATGAAGTTCATATGTACCCTTTGAGTTTTTCTGAATTTATGAGTTGTTATGATGGAAATAAATATGATGGCTGGAATGAATATATTACTTATGGTGGTATTCCACTGGTAGTGTTAGCTGAAACGGATGAGCAAAAAATGGCACTCCTGGATAATCTGTTTAAGGAAACATATATTAGCGATATTGTGAAGCGAAACAAAATCAGAAATGTTGGAGAAATGGAATCACTGCTTGATGTTTTGGCATCCGGAATTGGCGCATTGACGAATCCTAACAAACTGCAGAAAACATTTAAAAGTGTAAATCATTCAAAGATTACTGCCACTACTATTACAAAATATATTGAATATCTGGAGGATGCCTTTTTAATTGAGGCGGCAAACAGATATGATATTAAAAGAAAATCCTATATCGGTACGCCGTTGAAGTACTATTTTATGGATATGGGACTTAGAAATTCAAGAATTCACTATAGACAAATGGAAGTGACGCATTCTATGGAGAATGTAATTTACAATGAATTAAGAATGAGAGGCTTTCATGTGGATGTTGGTAATCTGACTATTGTTGAGATGGGGAAGGATGAGAAACCGGTAAAAAAGCAACTGGAAGTTGATTTTATCTGCAATAAGGGCTCTAAAAAGTATTATATCCAGTCAGCGTATATGCTGGAGACGGAAACAAAAATGGCACAAGAAATTCGCCCTTTTTTGAAAATAAATGATTCATTTAAGAAGATTGTAATTACATCTGATACACCAAAACCTTTTTATAATGATGGGGGTATTTTAATCATGAATGTATATGATTTTTTATTGAACGTAGATTCATTGGAATTATAAAAAGTAACTGGTAAACCGAAAAGCAGCAGATAATCAGAATTATGGTGCGCCCAAAATCACGGAGCTACTGCATAAACAGGAGAGCATATCGCTGAAAAGACAGTTGATAATTATATGCGCCAAATGAGGGTGAAAGCGCAGCGGGTAAAACCGTATACGGTATGGCTGTCTGATATTCATAATCCTATCAAATCCTTTTTAAAGATAGCGCACGTTATATTACACTCTCGAATGATCCAGCGGCAGCCGTACAAAAAAGGTGTTCTCACCGGAACCGCTGCGCGCATAGATTTCGCCATGGTGCGCGCGCACGATCGTGTCTGCGATTGAGAGTCCCAGACCGTAGCTGCCACAGTCGCTGTGTGACTGGTCAACGCGGTAAAAGCGCTTAAAGATCGCAGTCTGTTCTTTCGCACTCAGTGGCTTTCCGGCAGTCGTCACGGACAGCAGACAACTGTGGTGCGCCGTCCCCAGTTTTACACGGATCTGTGATGCAGGCAGGGCATATTTGTCCGCATTGTCCAACAGAATGTCAACGACCTGTGTAAGCTGTGTGGAGCTGCCGTTGACATGTACCTGTTCAGCCAGCTCCTGCTGCAGCGTCAGCCCGTGCTCAAAGTAGATCGGCTCATACAGACATAACTGCTGTTCGACTAATTCGGTAAAGTTCAGATCCACCGCATCGCTGTGCAGTATGCCGCGGTCCGCGCGTGAGAGATCGAGCAAGCCTTCAATCAGCGTGCGCATACGGGTGGCGGTCTCGAGGATGTTGTCCGAGAAACGCTGCTTTTGTGTCTCGTCAAAGTCGGGGGAGCGCAAAAGCTGTGCGTTGGTCAGAATGACCGTGAGCGGTGTTTTCAGCTCGTGTGAGGCATCTGCGATAAACTGCTTTTGATCCTCCCATGCGTTTTCTACCGGACGGACTGCCCAACGCGCAAAGGCAACGCTCAGCACAAAAAATGCAGCGAACGCACTCAGACCGATGAACAGGCAGTTGCGCGCGAGCGAGGCGAGGATCACCTGTGAGCCGGAAATATCCAAAAAGACATAAGTCTCACCAAACTGGTCATTATGCACTTGCAAAAAACGTAACTGCTGATCGGATAATACGCCGGTTTTCATTGTCAGATCCTCCGTACCTGCCACGGCATCAGAGGGCGGAAGCGGGGCACCGGTGTCTGAAAAGGAGGATGCTTTGGCTGCCTTGGCAGCGCGGATCAGTGCGGAATAGTCAGCGTCATCCGAAAGTGAAAAACGGATATTTTCGGTTGCCGTGATCTCTCCCTGTGTATTCAGATGCAGGATCAGATAAGACTGGCGCAGATCCTCCGGAGGACGTTCGGCTGTCTGTCCGGTCTGCGGCGGGTCGAGTGCCAGCCTCCGCATGAGTTCCAGATCGTTTCGTGCGAGGTTGTGGCCGGTGCTGTAGATAATCGTACATAGGATGGCGATGAGGATCAGTGAGATCACGGTCAGATTCATACAGATAAATTTGCGTCTGAGTTTTTTGATCAAGAGTCAGTCACCTCCAGATGATAGCCGAGTCTGCGGATCGCCACGATTGAGAGATCGGAGTGGATCGCGGACAGTTTTTTGCGCAAAAATCCGATGTAGACCTCTACATGGTTTTCTACCGCGTTCGAGTCATAGCCCCACACGTGGGAGAGAATCGTTTCTTTGGACAGATTCCGGGTGGGATTTTGCAGCAGCAGGCGCATGATCTCAAATTCTTTTGCGGACAGACGGATCGATGCATCATGGTATGCGAGTGTGCCTGAGGCAAGATCAAGAACCGTACTGCCAAAGCTCAGTTCATCGACCTGTGCGCCCTGCCGTCTCAGCAGTGCGTTGACGCAGGCGAGCAGCTCCCTCGTGTCAAACGGCTTCGTCAGATAATAATCTGCCCCCGCGTCGAGCCCTTCGATGCGGTCTTCCAGCGCAGAACGTGCGGTCAGCATGAGAATCGGTGTGCCGCATTTCCCGCGCCGCATCTCTTTGGCGACCTGATAGCCATCCATACCGGGTAGCATGACATCGAGAATCACCAGATCGTAGATGCCAAGCAATGCATAGGCAAGTCCGTTTTTCCCATCGTAAACTGCATCCACCTCAAAATGTTTTGATTCCAGCAGCGTCTTTAACGACTCCGCCAATGTTTTTTCGTCTTCTATAATCAGTAGTTTCATAGCTGTATTATAGTAAAAAACCGGCGAAAAGGCAACGCGGTGCGCCACAACTGTGACGTTTTTGTGAATTCGAGCCAAATCACATCTTTTTTCAGTTTCATTTCAGCAAGGACAGTTACAATCAGTGCAGATCAGAAAAAAAGAAACTGGAGTAACAGTTCAGCCATCACCAACAAAAATGTGTGAGTCATGCTTGCATGAATGAGCACATTTTGACGGTGATGAGGTGAGCGCCCGATTATGAGCAAAGTTAACTGCGTAGCAGTGGAAAAACGCCGTTAGGCGTCTTTGCGAATGGCGCGGGCTGAACTGTAACAAGCTGGGTATGGAAGGGGAGTGAGAAACATGGATGAAGCAAACTATCGCCACGAGTGGAAGCATATCATCAACAATGCCGATAAAATAGCGATCCGCCAGCGCCTGCGGGCGGTTGCACAGGTCGATGCAAATGCGGCGGATGGAAAATATCTGATCCGAAGCCTGTATTTTGATAATATTTCAGATAAGGCATTGCGGGAGAAACTCGATGGCGTGAACCGGAGGGAAAAGTTTCGCATCCGTTATTACAACGGCAATACGGATCAGATCCATCTGGAAAAAAAGAGCAAATGGAACGGGCTCGGTACGAAGGACCGCGTGCTGATCACAGCGGATGAAGCGCAGCGGATTGTGGACGGGGATCTCTCGTGGATGATGGAGTCACAGCAGCCGCTTGTGCAGGAGCTGTATGTCAAAATGAACAGTCAGGGCTTGCGACCGAAAACGATCGTTGATTACACGCGCGAGCCGTTTGTGTACGCACCGGGAAATGTGCGGGTGACACTGGACTATCATATTCGTACCGGACTGCTGTGTACGGATTTTCTGAATCCGGACTGCATTACGATTCCGGCGGGCGCAGACGAGACGATTCTTGAAGTCAAATGGGATGCGTACCTTCCGTCCGTCATCCGGGATGCGGTGCAGCTTGGCAGCAGACAGCTCAGTGCGTTTTCAAAATATGCCACATGCCGTATGTATGGATAATCAAAAATATAAAGGAGAACGAACAACATGACATTTAATGATATTTTCAAATCAAGTTTTTTAGAGAACGTGACGAGCGTGAGCCTGTTGGATATGACCATGGCGCTGCTGCTCGCATTTGCATTGGGACTGTTTATTTATTTTGTATATAAAAAGACATTTGCCGGAGTGATGTATTCCTCCAGCTTTGGCGTGACACTGATCGCGCTCACGATGATTACAACGCTCGTGATCCTCGCAGTGACGAGTAACGTCGTTCTGTCACTTGGTATGGTCGGCGCGCTCTCGATCGTGCGTTTCCGTACCGCAATCAAGGAGCCGCTTGATATTGCATTTTTGTTCTGGTCGATTGCGGTCGGCATCGTTCTGGCGGCGGGACTGATCCCGTTAGCGGTATTCGGAAGTGCGGTGATCGGCGTTGTACTGCTTGTATTTGTCAATAAAAAATCACACACCAACCCGTATATTGTCGTGCTCCAGTGTGAGGATCACGAGAGCGAGGTGCGTGCAAAGGACTATCTGGATCAGAAAACAAAGCGCTGCGTGGTCAAGAGCAAATCGGCGCAAAAGGGCTTGATCGAACTGAATCTGGAGATCCGTTTACGGGATGACAACACAGATTTTATCAATGAACTGGCGGATCTGCCGCAGGTCAAGAGTGCGGTGCTCGTCAGCTACAACGGAGACTACATGGGATAGCAGAAAGGATAACGTATGTCAACGCATAAAAATATCGATAGGATCTGCATAGCAGCGCTGGTGATCGCGATGATCGTGACGGTCATTTTTATGCATGCAGATACCGCGGGTGTTATCACCGCATCCGCATCGTGCGGCTATGAGAGCCGGTTGTTTGATACCTCAAAGGTACACAGCATCGACATTGTAATGGATGACTGGGAAGGATTTTTGGAGACCTGCGAGGATGAGGAATACACGGCCTGTACCGTCATCATTGACGGGGATTCCTATAAAAATGTAGCGATCCGTGCAAAGGGAAATACATCGCTGAGTACGGTTTCCCAACTGGGCAGCGACCGCTACAGCTTAAAGATCGAGTTTGATCATTATAATTCGGCAGAAAATTACTACGGACTCGATAAGCTGTGCCTGAATAATATCATTCAGGATACGACTTATATGAAGGACTATCTGTCCTATCAGCTTATGGCGCAGATGGGCGTGCCTTCGCCGCTGTGCAGCTATGCCTATCTCACGATCAATGGCGAGGAATGGGGATTGTATCTGGCGGTCGAGGATGTGGAGGACGCATTTTTAGCGCGCAATTACGGCAGCGACCACGGCGAATTATACAAGCCGGACAGCCAGAGCTTTGGCGGTGGCCGCGGCAATGGCAAGGACTTCAACATGGATGATTTTGATCCGGAAGATTTCAATCCAGAAGATTTTGATCCGTCACAGATGGCGCAGGGGGCAGACGATTCGAACCGCTCGCAGCCGCCGGATGGAACGCAGGACAGTGATACAACAGACAACCGCCCGCAGCCACCCGGCGGGGCACCGCAGGGAGCAGGTGGCGGTATGCCGGAACAGAACGGAGATAACCGCGGACCGAACGGAGACGATCACGGACCAGGCGGCGGTATGTCGATGGGCAGCGACGATGTCAAGTTACAATATATCGATGATGATACCGACAGCTATGCCAATATTTTTGACAATGCCAAGACAGACATTACAAAGGCAGATAAAAAGCGCCTGATCGCGTCATTGAAATCGCTCAGTGAGGGAACGGACATTGAGGATGTGGTCGATACCGATGAGGTGATCCGTTACTTTGTCGTACATAATTTCCTGTGCAACGGCGACAGCTATACCGGATCGATGATCCACAATTATTATCTGTATGAGGAGGACGGACAACTGTCGATGATCCCGTGGGATTACAATCTGGCGTTTGGCACGTTCCAGTCCTCAGATGCGACCGCGGAGGTCAATACACCGATCGACACACCGGTTTCCGGCGGCTCGATGGATGATCGTCCGATGCTGTCATGGATCTTTGCGGATGATACTTATACACAGCTGTATCATCAGTATTTCAGTGAGTTTTTAGACAGCGTGGATTTTGATACACTCATAGAGACAACAAAAGAGCTGATTGCCCCTTATGTCGAGAAAGATCCGACAAAATTTTATACCTATGAAGAATTTGAGCAGGGTGTCGAGGCGTTGAAAACATTCTGCGAACTGCGCACGGAGAGCATCGAAGGACAGCTCGACGGCACGATACCTTCTATAGCTGACGGACAGTCGCAGGACGACTCAAATCTCATTGATGCATCGGCGCTCACACTGTCCGATATGGGTACGATGAATAATGGGGCGCCGGGTGACGGTGGAGGTCCCGACAGGGGCGGTAGGAATCATAACGGGGCGGAAAATGGAGGCTCTGATACAGATCAGGGAGAAGAACAACAGACATCCCTATGACACATCTTTGAATGTGTAAAAAACGGACAAAATACAATTTGAATCATCATATCATGCGTGCTAAGATATAGTTGTAGGGGATGGTAGCTACCTGAAATTGTGAACAGCTACGGGGTTTTAAATGTAATGTACAAACACAAAATAATGGAGGTATTTTACAATGAAAAAACTAATCAATAGCGTAGAAACAGTAGAAGATGAAATGATTCAGGGCTTGGTAAAAGCATATCCGAAGTATCTGAAAAAGATCGATGGACATAATGTAGTTGTCCGTGCGAACAAGAAAGAAGGAAAAGTAGCTTTGATCAGCGGCGGCGGCAGCGGACATGAGCCTGCACATGCAGGATATGTCGGCGAAGGTATGCTCGATGCAGCAGTAGCCGGAGCTGTTTATACTTCACCGGCTTCCGATGCGATTTTAGAGGGTATCAAAGCGATCGCTACCGATGCAGGTGTCCTCATGGTTATCAAAAACTACACCGGCGATGTCATGAACTTTGAGATGGCTGCTGAGATGGCAGAGATGGAAGGCATCAAGGTAAAACAGGTCGTTGTAAATGACGACGTTGCAGTAAAAGACAGCTTATATACCGTTGGACGACGCGGCGTGGCAGGTACTGTATTTGTACACAAGATTGCCGGTGCGCTGGCAGAGACCGGTGCGAGCCTTGACGATGTACAGGCAGTTGCACAGAAGGTGATCGACAATGTCCGCACCATGGGCGCAGCGATCCTTCCGAGTACGATTCCGGCAGCAGGAAAGCCCGGATTCGAGCTGGCTGACGATGAGATGGAAGTAGGTATCGGTATCCACGGCGAGCCCGGTACACATCGTGAGAAGATGATGACCGCGAACGAGATCACCGATCATTTATTAGACAAGATTCTGGCAGATATCGATTACAGCGGCAGCGAAGTGGCAGTTATGGTCAATGGATCAGGCTCTACACCGCTCATGGAGCTCTACATCATCAACAACCGCGTGGCAGATGTGCTCGCAGAAAAAGGCATCAAGGTCGTAGAGACATTTGTCGGAGAATATATGACCTCTATCGATATGGCAGGCTTTTCTATTTCCGTGCTCAAGCTGGATGACCAGCTCAAGGAGCTGCTGGCAGCAAAGGCAGATACACCTGCATTAAAGGCATAAACAAATTAAGGTATAACGAGGTGACTGGAATATGACAGACCGAAAAAAAGTAGTTGAGATCCTGCTGGCAATGGCAAAGGTGCTCGAGGAGAATAAGGAATATCTGACAGATCTGGATAATGTGATCGGCGATGGCGACCACGGCATCAATATGGCACGCGGATTTGCAGAGGTGGAAAAACAGGCGGATGCGCTGGAACAGAAGGATATCGGAAATATCTTAAAAACTGTCGGCATGACGCTCGTATCAAAAGTAGGAGGCAGCTCCGGACCACTGTACGGAACCGCATTTATGAAAGCCGGTATGGTCATCGGTGCCAAGGATGAGATTGATATCAACGATTTCCTGAGTGGACTGGAGACCGGTATCGAAGGTGTCAAGGCACGTGGACGGTCTACGACCGGAGAAAAGACGATGTTAGACGCGATGGTGCCGGCACTTGAGGCAATGAAGGAAAAACAGGCAGCAGGCGCTGATACGTCAGAGATTCTGGCAGCAGGTGTAGCCGCAGCCGAGGAGGGCGTAGAGGCGACGAAACCGCTGATCGCTACCAAAGGACGCGCCAGCTATCTTGGTGAGCGCAGTATCGGACATCAGGACCCCGGTGCTACATCATTTACACTGATGCTGAAAGAGATCGCAAAGGCATATTAAAAGGAGGCAGCATGGTAGGAATTGTAGTGGTATCCCACAGTGAAAAACTGGCGGAGAGTATCGTGGATCTGACGAAAATAATGGCTGACGGCGCGCATATTGCGGCAGCCGGAGGTCTGGAGGACGGCAGCTTTGGAACGAGCTATGAGCGGATCAAGGCGGCGATCGATCAGGTCTATTCCGAGGATGGTGTGGTCGTGCTCATGGATATGGGCAGCTCGGTCATGACAACGGAGATGGTGCTGGATGAATATGACAGCGCGAAGGTACGCATGGCGGATGCACCGGTCGTAGAGAGCGCAGTAGCCGCTTCAGTCAGTGCGATGTGTGGCAGTGATCTGGAGACGATTCTTGAGGAGATTGAGGACGTCAAGAACACACCGAAATTCTAATCAGATGTTTAATGAAAAGGGCTGTGCCGGTTATGGCGCAGCCCTTTTGCGTGATAGGAAATTCCTATCACACAAAACGTTTCGCGGGTATGCAATATGCACAAAAGCGACGTCGGAAAATGTACTATTTTGTCGAAAATGATGTAGCAGGGTTGTTTTTTGGGGTGAAAAGCGATATAATAATAAACAGTTAAGGGGAGTTCATATAGTAGCCGGGAGAGCAGAGTAGGGCGTGATAGATAGCAGAAATGCTATTTGATTGTGCATGCTCTTTTTTTATTCTTTAAAATTCAGAGAAAACGGCAGTTTCCCAGAATATTATAGACAACCCACCGTATATTTAAAGGAGGATGTGATGAAGCAGCAGTTATATGATGCACTTTCAGACAATCCAATCATCATGGCGATCAAGGACGAGGCAGGATTGAAGGCATGTCTGAACATACAGGACGCAACAGTCGTGTTTGTACTCTACGGAGAGGTAGCGACGATTGCTGACATCACAGAGCAGCTCAAGGCAGCCGGCAAGCAGGTGATGGTGCATATGGATCTGATCACGGGCTTGAGCGCACGGGAGGAGGCAGTAGATTTTATCGCGAAGTACACAAAGGCGGACGGTATTATATCTACGAGATTCGAACAGATCAAGCGCGGAAAACAGCTTGATTTGAGCACGATCTTCCGGATTTTTGTGATCGATTCAAAGGCAATCTCGAATCTGAACCGGCATATCGGTGATTATGCCGATATCGTTGAGATTCTGCCGGGGCTTATGCCGAAGATCATACGGCGAATGAAAAAACAGTTGAATGTTCCGGTGATCGCAGGCGGTCTGATCGCAGACAAGGAGGATGTGATACAGGCGCTGGACGCAGGAGCAGTGGCGATCTCGACGACGAACGAGAGTGTATGGAATATGTAAGGTAATAGGCAGTACAGGGTATCAGGAACGGACGTAAACATGGAATTTTGCATGAGACCGGTAAGGCGGCGCAGATAGGAGGAAAACGAATATGTGTTATGCTACAAAACGTAAAATTGCAGATTGTGTCAAGCAGCTGATGAAGAAGAAGGACATCCGTAAGATCACGATTCAGGATATTATGGATGCAACCAATATGAGCCGCCAGAGTTTCTATTATCATTTCAAGGATATTTATGATGTATTGGAGTGGATCACACAGTATGATTTTACCGATCGTATTGCCTGTGAGGAAGGACAGACGATGGAGGAGTGGGCATTACATGTATTGCATGTGCTTGAGCAGGAACGACCGTTTTTCGAGCGCGTGGTCAACCAGATCGAGTGGCCGAAGCTGGTGCCGATGATCAACGGACCGATCGAGGAGCAGATGCGCACGATTTTACAGCGCAACCATCTGGCAAGTATTGACCGTCAGGCGTTTGATTTCTGCGTACACTTTGTGACCAACTCTTATTGCTATTATATGCTCGATTATATGTATCACAGAAAGCATAAAACAGATGAGCAGATGCGTGCCGAGGTGAACAGTCTGCTCATGCTCGTGGCGGCACAGCCTCTGTTTTGTCCTGTGGATGTTCCGCAGGTGCAGTCGAGAATGGTCGGATAATAAATTGTGTTTCAGTACATAATATTTATAAAATAAAAGCTCCGTGGAGATCGTTTCCACGGAGCTTTCTTTATACTTCCTTCATTTATACGGCTGCGATATCCTTTGTAGCGATGATATCGACGCCGGTATCGGCTGCGTTTGCTACGATCACATCACCGATCTTAATCGGAGCTGCGACTGTCACGTGTTCGATGCTTGCCATGATATCCATGATCTTCTCCTTGGGAATATCATGTGCAGTCTTTACAGACACCATAGGGATCGCACCGCCTGTTACATAGACAGAACTGGTTACGATACGTGTCGGATGTGTGACTTCCTTGCGGGCGTAGTCATCGCCGCGCTTACAGGTATTTCCGGTGACGCTTGTCACTTCACCGTTATCCATTTCTACTGTCAGCAGACAGCCCATCGGACAACCGATGCAGGTCAGATTTCTTTTCTCCATGATTTACGCCTCCTCAATCTTTACAGTAATCTTCTCTAATCCGTCAAATCCGGCAAGCTGTTCTTTCTTCAGCTTGATCTCCTCCATCTCGCCGGGAGCCATGATCTGGCGTTTGCGGTGGATGATGCGCTCGTCATTCAGATAAGCAGAGACATAACAGTTTTTATATACAGCGCCGACACGGAAACGGACGATCTGTTCGTCAGCCATGCGGTTGACATGGATCTTTTTCGGTACAGTATAACGGACACCGTCCACTGCCACGATCGGGATCTCTTTGCCCATCTCACCGAGCGAGCCGCCTGCTTTGACATAGCTTGCAGCGTTGCGTCCGGCTGTTGCAGCCTCCTCGGATACGAAGTCTACGAGGTCATGTACGTGAAGTACATTACCGCAGGCGAATACGCCCTCTACGCTGGTTTCAAGACTTTCGTTTACGATCGGACCGGAGGTCACGGGCTCCATGTCTACACCGATGCTGCGGGAGATCTCGTTCTCGGGGATCAGACCACAGGAGAGCAGTAGTGTGTCACAGGTGTATTCTTCCTCGGTGCCGGGGATCGGCTTGCCCTTGTTGTCAACGGCTGCGAGTGTGATCCCTTCCAGACGCTCCTTGCCTTTGATGTCTACAACGGTGTGGCTGAGCTTCAACGGGATGCCAAAGTCGTCCAGACACTGTACGATGTTTCGCTTTAATCCTCCGGAGTAGGGCATCAGCTCTGCGACTACTTTGACCTTTGCACCCTCTAAGGTCATACGTCTTGCCATGATCAGACCGATGTCGCCGGAGCCTAAGATCACAACTTCACGGCCGGGCATAAAGCCCTCAATATTGACCAGACGCTGTGCGGTTCCGGCAGAATAGATGCCGGCAGGGCGGTAGCCGGGGATGTTTAAAGCACCACGGGAACGCTCACGGCAGCCCATTGCTAAAATAATGGATTTTGCCTGAATGTGGAACAATCCGTCTGTGCGGTTCATGGCTGTGATCTCCTTGTTCGGAGTGATGTCCATGACCATTGTGTTCAATTTATATTCAATTTTTAATTCTTCTACCTGATCGATAAAGCGCTGTGCGTATTCCGGACCGGTCAGCTCCTCCTTGAATGTGTGGAGACCAAAGCCGTTATGGATGCACTGGTTTAAGATACCGCCGAGCTGTGTATCGCGCTCTAAAATCAGAATACTGTCAACACCTTCTCTTTTAGCAGCCGCTGCAGCCGCTAAGCCGGCAGGACCACCGCCGATGATTACAATATCATATGAACTCATAGTTTATGCCTCCTCAATGCTTTTCTTGCTGTAGCCAACGACCATCTTGGATGAGCCACCGTTTTTGGTGATCTCTAACTGGGAGATACCCAGCTCGCGGGAGATGATCTCCATCGTTCTCGGAGAACAGAAGCCTGCCTGGCATCTTCCCATTCCTGCACGTGTTCTGCGCTTCACACCATCGAGTGACTTGGCACCTAACGGGCGGTTGATGGCATCCATGATCTCGCCCTCGGTGATCATTTCGCATCGGCAGATAATATTGCCGTATGCGGGCTGTTCCTTGATCAGTTTCTCGTAATCCTCCTCGGAGAGAGACTTGGGATCGAGGACACCCTTACGTGTACCGTTAAAATCAGGATTCTTTTCCGGCTGTAACAGGTCTGCAACGATACCTGCCACCTTGACACCGATTGCAGGAGAGCTGGTAAGTCCCGGAGACTCAATACCTGCTGCATCTACAAAGAACGGTGCATCTTCGAGCTCTTTGATAATAAATTCATGGTGATCCTCATGGGCACGGTTGCCGGAGAATGAGGTGATGACCTGACGGACAGGAACAGTCGGTACGGATTTGGTAGCGGCTGAAATCACATGTGCGAGACCCTGTGCGGTCGTATTGGTAGCTTCGCGGTCATCATGGTCGTCTGCGGTCGGTCCGATCAGTGTATTTCCATGGACAGTAGGAGTGACGAGGATGCCTTTGCCATATTTGCCGGGCAGCTGGAAGATCGTGTTGCTGACGAGACCTCCGGTTGTCTTGTCTAACAGGCAGTACTCACCGCGTCGGGGAGTGATGTGGATCTTGTTCTCGCTCACCATGTTGTGGAAGATGTCTGCATTGACACCTGCGGCATTGACAACGACCTTTGTGAGAATATCGCCGTTGTTCGTAGCGAGCAGCCAGCCCTTGTCCGTCTTTGTGATCTTGCGGACTGCGGTATTGAAACGGAATTCCACACCGTTGGTATAGGCATTCTCAGCCATGGCGATGTTCAGTCCGAACGGACATACGATACCGCCGGTCGGGCAGTGGATCGCAGCGATCGCCTCGTCAGAGAGGTTCGGCTCCATCTCGTGAAGTTCTTCTTTCTCGATGATCCGGCAGCCCGGAACACCGTTTTTCTCAGCGTGTGCATACAATGCTTCGAGATTCGGGCGATCCTCCTCGGAGAAGCATAAGATCAGGGAACCGTTACGCTTGAAAGAGAAGTCCAGTTCTTTGGACAGCGGCTCCATGAGTTCGTTTCCTTTGACATTCAATTCTGCCATCAGTGTGCCGGGCGCACAATCGATACCGGAATGGACGATCGCGCTGTTTGCCTTTGATGTACCTGCGCAGACATCTTCTTCCTTGTCTACAACACAGATGTTCAATTTGTAACGGGATAATTCCCGCGCACTGGCGCTTCCGGTCACGCCTGCGCCGATAATTACTACGTCATACATAATTTTCCCTCCTGAAAAAAAGCCGCGCTAAGGATGATACCGTTTCCGGTATCTCCTAGCACGGCTCTCATCTCTTGCTAGTTATTTAATTTTTGAAAACCCTTAAATCTCCGATTACCAAGGAATGATGTTGAATAAACCAACTGCTAATAATCCGCCGATGATAGGTCCGACTACCGGAATCCATCCATAATCGAAACGGGAAGATCCTTTACCCTTGATCGGTAATACAGCGTGAGCAAGACGAGGACCTAAGTCTCTTGCAGGGTTGATTGCGTATCCGGTCAGACCACCGAGTGACATACCGATGGAAACGATCAGACCAAATACATACAGGTTTCCGATACCGCCGGCTGCGTCTACATTGCCAAAGCCCTTGATTGCAAATACGAGTACGAAAGTACCGATAATCTCACTCAGCAGGTTCAGACCGGTATTCGGGATCGAAGGGCTGGTAGAGAATGTGCCGAGCTTGGTGGCAGGATCATCAGTTGCGTCATACTGTCCCTTAAACAGAACGAATACACAGCAGGCACCAAGGAATGCACCGATCATCTGTGCAACGATGTATCCGGGTACCATGCTCCATGACATGCTGCCTTCAGCAGCAAGTGCGATGGTAAGAGCGGGGTTGAAGTGTGCGCCGGAAGCTGCTCCGAAGATACAAGCGGGAACCATAACGGCAAGACCCCATGCAAATGTGATCTGGATAGATCCTGCACCCTTCATACCTGATTTGTTTAAGGTTACGTTAGCAACAACGCCATCACCTAAAAGGATTAACATAAAGGTTCCAATTAACTCTGCTATATAAGGTAACATAAAATTTCCTCCTGTCAATATATATTTGCTTTATCGCATTGCACGGATGTTAGTCTTCCTTTGCCCAGTTGAAAGAGTAGGTAACAGCTTTCTTCCACATCTTTACCTTCTTTGCTGAATCATCAGAAGAGATCTCCGGTGTAAATGTACGATCGATTGCCCAGTTCTGGATAACGTCTTCTTTGCTCTTCCAGTAGCCAACTGCCAGACCTGCCAGATAAGCAGCACCCATAGCGGTCGTCTCTACACATACCGGACGGTTAACCGGAGCCTGAATGATATCTGACTGCATCTGCATCAGTAAGTTGTTAGCAGAAGCGCCGCCGTCTACCTTCAAAGCTGCCAGATCGATGCCGGAATCAGCCTTCATAGCCTGAAGAACATCGTTTACCTGATATGCCAGTGACTCGAGCGTTGCACGGATGATGTGATATTTATTAACACCACGGGTCAGACCTACGATCGTACCTCTTGCATACTGATCCCAGTAAGGAGCACCGAGGCCGGTGAAAGCGGGTACAACGTAGCAGCCGTTGGTATCTTTTACCTTGCGTGCCATGTACTCTGAATCCGGAGCGGAATCGATGAATTTCAACTCATCGCGCAGCCACTGGATAGAAGCACCTGCTACGAAGATAGAACCCTCTAATGCGTAGTTGACTTTTCCGTCAAGTCCCCATGCGATGGTAGTTACCAGACCGTTCTTAGAGAATACGGGCTTTTCTCCAGTATTCATCAACAGGAAACATCCGGTTCCGTAAGTGTTCTTTGCTTCACCTTCTGTGAAACAGGTCTGTCCAAACAGAGCAGCCTGCTGATCACCGGCAGCACCTGCGATCGGGATCGGACCGCCGAAGAATTCAGGATTTGCATTGCCGTATACGCAGCTTGAAGGCTTCGGTGTCGGCAGCATACTCTTCGGAATATTTAACTCTGCTAAGATCTCATCATCCCACTCTAAGGTGTTGATGTTAAATAACATGGTTCTTGCGGCATTGGAATAATCTGTTACATGAACTGCGCCCTTGGTCAGCTTCCAGATCAGCCATGTCTCAACTGTACCGAATAATAATTCACCCTTCTCAGCTCTCTCACGTACCCCCTCTACGTTGTCGAGAATCCATTTTACCTTGGAACCAGAGAAGTAAGCATCGATGACAAGACCGGTCTTTGAACGGAATGTGTCAGTCAATCCTTTTTCTTTTAATGAATCACAATACTCGGAAGTTCTGCGGCACTGCCATACGATTGCGTGGTATACAGGCTCACCTGTATTCTTATCCCACACGATCGTGGTCTCGCGCTGGTTGGTGATACCGATCGCTGCGATATCTGCTGCGGTAGCGTTCACGTTTGCCATAGCAGCCTTAGCAACTTCGAGCTGGGTAGACCAGATCTCTTCTGCGTCATGCTCAACCCAGCCGGGCTTCGGGAAATACTGAGTAAACTCTTTCTGAGCTACACTGCACATTTCACCTTTCTCGTTAAAGAGAATACAACGGTTGCTGGTTGTTCCGGCATCCAATGCCATTACGTATTTTGCCATAATAATTACCCCCTCCATTTGTTTATTTTTAAGTTACATTCAGTGTAACGGTTTTCCCTATTGGTGTCTATAGACAAAAATTGATGATTGTACAAAGGATTTTTGTACAGTTTTACACATTTCAAAAAATGACAAAAGAAAAAATACCGTCATATTGAAACAAATCTGTGATTGCAAATATGATAGAATATGGTACAATAAAAGAAATATGATCTGCTTAGAATCGGTAGGTCATGTTTCGGTATATGAAGCAGGGATATATATGTAGTAGTATAAGGAAAGTAAAATAGGAGAACATGAGAGCATTAGATAATTATAATAAGGATAGAGACCGTAAACTGGGCAATATGCTTGGCGCATGCATGAAGAACATGTGGATCTGTTCCTGTATCATGAACACATTCTGGTTTTTAGTGGTGTGTGTGAACAAAGAGTACCGGAGCAGACTATTTGGTGAGTACCTGATCCCGTTAGTGGTGGCTGGATTCTTGTGTCTGCTCTATCAGAAGCTGATTGTGAAGCGGGAGCGCGTGATTAAAAAGTGGATGGCGTATCTGCTGCTCAACTGTTATCTGATCCTGCTGCTTGCCCATCCGTCCAAGCTGATCCTGCTGGATGGATTGGTGTTTGGAGTGATGGCGATGTATCCGGTATGGACAGACCATAAGTGGGTGAAGTGGCAGACTAGTCTGCTTGTGGCGATGGTTATCATACGGCATGTGATCCTGTATCAGATGGCAATGCCGCTGACGGATTACTGGCGGCTGACTAATATTGTAGGTACGCTGTCGATTGGTTTTATGTTGTATTCGAATGTGGAATATGTGCACCGGCAGACCATGCTGCTAGGTGATGCGACACGTATGGATGCAGCGACGGGGCTGTACAATCATGAGAGCTTTTATGAAGAACTGGAAAAGCGCATGAAGCAGTTCACACAGATGTCTGAACAAGAAAAAGAAGAACATGCATTTTGTCTGTTTATCGCGGATATTGACAACTTTAAGAAGGTCAATGATACATACGGTCATGCGTTTGGTGACGAGGTATTGCTCGGTCTGTCTGGACTGTTTAAAAAATACTGCGGCAAGAAAGATTTTTCTGCCCGCTACGGCGGCGAGGAATTTGTCATGATCGTGGGCGAATGCCATAAAAAGGACGCGCTCACACGTGCCAATACGATCCGCAAGGAATTCAGCAACATGATATTTACCGACGCAACGGGTGCGGCACATCAGTTTACGATCAGTATGGGTGTCGCGGAATATGATAAGCCGTGGGATACAGCCAGCAAGTTCTTTGATCAGTCGGATCAGGCATTGTATCAGGCAAAGAATACCGGAAAGAACAGGGTCTGCTCAGCTTAATAAAAGTTTATATCCGATTCCGGAGACGGAGGTATGTGGTATGGATGATAGGTATGATAACAGTCAGGCAAAAACGGATGACAGGAGAGAACAGGCGCAGGATCAGCCGACACGCTGGTACTGTGACACGGATTGCCGTGCGGCAAACCGTCCGTGCCGGGGCGAGGGCGGAAAAGACCCTACAGCGAAAAATCTTTGTCCCTATTACGAAGATATGCTGTTTTGAATTGGTGTATGGATAATCAGACAAACGCAGAAAAACAAAACATGATACAGCAAACACACACACTCCAGCAGGTGCGTATCTCGGTGCGCAACTTGGTGGAGTTTTTGATGCGCTCCGGAGATATTGACAACCGGATCAGCCGTGGTCTGCAGCTTAATGCGATGCAGGAGGGCACGCGCATCCATAAAAAACTGCAGCGCGCGATGGGTAGCTCGTATCAGGCGGAGGTTCCGCTGCGGCTCGATGTGGGGACGGAACGGTATGTGCTGACCATCGAAGGACGGGCGGACGGCATCTTTGAGCGGGACGGTATGATCTGCATCGATGAGATCAAGGGCGTGTATCGCGATGTGGACGAGATGGAAGCTCCGGTGCCGGTGCATCTGGCACAGGCGAAATGCTATGCCTATATTCACGCCTTACAGCAGGCACTCGATCCGATCGGCGTGCAGATGACGTACTGCGATCTCGACACCGAGCAGGTGCGGCGGTTTTATGAAAGTTATCCATTTGCGGAGCTGGAGGAGTGGTTTGATGCGCTCATGGCAGAATATCAGAAGTGGGCGGATTTTCAGTATGAATGGCGGCAAAAATCGATCGCTTCTATTAAAAAAATGGAATTTCCGTTTGACTACCGACCCGGACAGCGGGAACTCGTCGCAGATGTGTACCGCACGATCCTGCGGAAAAAGAATCTGTTTATCCAGGCTCCGACCGGAACCGGCAAGACCGTATCGGTACTGTTTCCGGCGGTGCGCGCGGTCGGAGAGGGATACGGGGAAAAGATCTTTTATCTGACGGCAAAGACCGTGACGGCGACCGTGGCGATGGACACGTTTGCACAGTTCCGGGAGAACGGTTACCGTGGAAAGGTCGTACAGATCACCGCGAAAGAAAAATTGTGTAAATGTGAGAAACCGGAGTGCAATCCGGATGCCTGTCCGTATGCAAAGGGACATTTTGACCGGGTCAATGACGCGGTGTTTGATCTGCTCGGCAGAGAGGACTGTTTTTCGCGCGAGGTGCTTTTAGAGCAGGCGGACCGTTATATGGTGTGTCCGTTTGAGCTGTGTCTGGATGTGTCCACGTGGAGTGATGTGATCGTCGGGGATTATAACTATGTGTTTGATCCGACCGTGTATCTCAAGCGCTTTTTTGCGGAGGGCAATAAAGGCGAGTATCTGTTTCTCGTGGATGAAGCGCACAATCTCGTCGAGCGCGGCAGGCAGATGTATTCCGAGCGGATCGTGAAGGAGGATGTGCTGGCAGTCAAACGCCTGCTGAAGAATCACAGTAAAAAGGTCACGCGCGCGCTTGAGCGGGTGAACCAGATCCTGCTCGCCTATAAGCGGGAGTGCGAGGACTATGAGATCTATGACCTGAACACCCATTCCATCAATGATCTGGTCTTTGCGCTGATGCGCCTTGCATCCGAGATGGAGCGTTTTTTGCAGCGTCCGCTCACGATTCCGGAGCGGGATGAGGTCATGGAGTTTTATTTTTCGCTGCGCAATTTTCTGAGTATCTATGATCTGGTGGATGAGCATTACGTGATCTATACTTCCATGCAGGAGGACGGCACATTTGCGCTCAAGCTGTACTGTGCAGACCCTTCCGCGAATCTGCAAAACTGTCTGGATAAGGCGCGCAGCACGATGTTTTTTTCAGGGACACTGCTTCCGATCGGCTATTACAAGCGTCTGTTGTCCACGGAACCGGAAAACTATGCGGTCTATGCGCACTCGGTGTTTACGCCGGATCAGCGGCTGCTTTTTGTCGGAACGGATGTCAGCAGCAAATACACGAGGCGCACGCCGGAGGAATATGTGCGGATTGCTTCCTATATAAAGAAGATTTCGCTGGCGAAGCAGGGCAATTATATCGCGTTTTTCCCTTCCTATAAAATGATGCTTGAGGTCGAGCAGTCGTTTGAATATCTTGCGGGTGAGGCGGTGGATATCATCATCCAGCAGCAGAACATGCGGGAACAGCATCGGGAGGAGTTTTTGCGGGAATTTCAGGAAGTGCGGGGGCGCTCAATGGTGGCGTTCTGCGTGATGGGCGGTATTTTTGGCGAGGGCGTGGATCTGCGCGAGGATCAGCTCATCGGTGCGATCATTATCGGAACCGGTATTCCGCAGATCGGCGGTGAGTCCGAGATCCTGAAAAACTATTTTGATGAGCGGGACGGAAACGGCTTTGACTATGTGTACCGTTTTCCGGGGATGAACAAGGTACAGCAGGCGGCAGGGCGCGTGATACGGACACTCTCGGATGTGGGCGTGATCGCGCTGCTTGACGAGCGCTTTTTGCAGAGGGACAACCGGCGCCTGTTTCCGCGGGAGTGGGAGGATTACCGGACGGTTGATCTGGAGCATGTGGACGGATTGCTGGCGGATTTTTGGCAAACAAAAGGTTGCAATCTGTGACGTTTCTGATTATTATATAGGTATCGTTGTAAAACACAGACAAACGGAGGAACAATCATGAGTAATGTGCGTCGCGTATATGCGGAGAAAAAGCCTGATTTTGCGGTAGCAGCGAAGGATCTCAAATCGGAGATCAAAAGTTATCTCGGAATCGGGACAGTGACAAACGTGCGGGTGCTGATCCGCTATGATATTGAAAACATATCGGATGAGACCTATGAGAAGGCAAAGGTGACTGTATTTTCAGAGCCGCCGGTAGATGATCTGTACGAGGAGACCTTTGATGCAAAGGGCGCAGCCGTCTTTAGCGTGGAGTATCTGCCTGGACAGTTTGACCAGCGTGCGGATTCAGCCGTACAGTGTGTGCGACTGCTGAATGAAGAGGAGGAGCCGATCATCCGCTCAGCGACCACATATGTGATCGAAGGTGATCTGGATGCAGAGCAGCTCGAAGCGATCAAAAAGCACTGTATCAACCCGGTAGATTCGAGAGAGACCGGTATGGAGAAACCGGATACACTCGTGCAGGATTTCCCTGATCCGGAGGATGTGAAGATCTTTGACGGATTTACAGCTATGGCAGAGCAGGATCTGAAGGAGCTTTACGACTCTTTGAATCTGGCGATGACCTTCAAGGATTTTCTTCATATCCAGAATTATTTTAAAAATGAGGAGCAGCGCGATCCGTCTGTGACAGAGGTGCGTGTGCTTGATACTTACTGGTCAGACCACTGTCGTCATACGACATTCTCGACGGAACTGACTGATGTATCGTTCGGAGACGGCTATTACCGTCAGCCGATGGAGGATACTTATAAAGATTATTTAGAGACCCATCAGAAGATGTATGAGGGACGCGACGACAAGTTTGTCTGCCTGATGGATCTGGCATTGATGGCTATGAAGCGTCTGAAAAAAGAGGGAAAGCTGGACGATCAGGAGGAATCCGACGAGATCAACGCATGTTCGATCGTCGTTCCGGTAGAGATCGACGGCGAGACGCAGGAGTGGCTCGTCAACTTCAAAAATGAGACACACAACCATCCGACCGAGATCGAGCCGTTTGGTGGCGCTGCGACCTGTCTGGGCGGTGCGATCCGTGATCCGCTGTCAGGACGTACTTATGTTTATCAGGCGATGCGTGTGACCGGTGCAGCCGATCCGACCGTATCAGTTAAAGATACGATTCCCGGCAAGCTGCCGCAGAAAAAGCTCGTGCGCGGCGCTGCACAGGGCTATAGTTCTTATGGAAACCAGATTGGACTGGCGACCGGATATGTTAAGGAGATCTATCATCCCGGATATGTCGCAAAGCGTATGGAAATCGGTGCAGTCATGGGCGCAGCACCCAGAAGTGCGGTACAGCGTCTGACCTCAGATCCCGGCGATGTGATCATCCTGCTCGGTGGACGTACCGGCCGTGATGGTATCGGTGGTGCGACCGGATCTTCCAAGGCGCACAATACGCAGTCTACCGCAGTCTGCGGTGCGGAGGTGCAGAAAGGTAATGCACCGACCGAGCGCAAGCTGCAGCGTATGTTCCGCAGACCGGAAGTCTCTCATATGATTAAAAAATGTAATGATTTCGGTGCAGGCGGTGTGTCTGTAGCGATCGGAGAGCTGGCAGCAGGTCTGCGTGTGAATCTGGATCTCGTGCCGAAGAAATATGCCGGTCTGGACGGTACAGAGCTTGCGATCTCAGAGTCTCAGGAGCGTATGGCAGTTGTTGTCGCTCCGGAGGATGTAGCGCAGTTCTTAAAGTATGCCGCAGAGGAGAATCTGGAGGCAGTTGAGGTAGCGACCGTGACGAGTGAGCCCCGTCTGGTGCTCACATGGAGAGATAAGGAGATCGTCAATATTTCCCGTGCGTTCCTCGATACGAACGGTGCACATCAGGAGACAACTGTAGCAGTCGATATTCCGGAGGAATCCGAGAATTTCTTCCATAAATATGAATTACCCGCAGTCGCACAGGCACTGGAGAGCGGAGATGTGAAGGGCGCATGGACAGAGACATTAAAGGATCTGAATGTGTGCTCACAGAAGGGTCTTGTGGAGCGTTTTGACGGTTCGATCGGAGCGGGCAGTGTCTACATGCCTTACGGCGGACGTTATCAGTTGACCGAGACACAGTCCATGGTGGCAAAGCTGCCGGTATTAGAGGGAAAATGCGATACCGTGACGATGATGTCCTACGGTTTTGATCCGTATTTATCAAGCTGGAGCCCGTACCACGGAGCTGCTTATGCAGTGGTAGAGTCTCTGTCCCGTATCGTAGCGGCAGGTGGAGATTATTCTAAGGTGCGTTTCACCTTCCAGGAGTATTTCCGCCGTATGAGTGAAGATCCGGCGCGCTGGAGCCAGCCGTTTGCGGCATTGCTCGGCGCTTATCAGGCACAGATCGCACTCGGACTGCCCTCCATCGGAGGAAAGGATTCGATGTCCGGTACATTTAATGAGATTGATGTGCCTCCGACACTCGTATCCTTTGCAGTGGATGTAGCGACCAAGCAGGATGTGATCACACCGGAGTTAAAGGCAGCAGGCAACAAGCTGATGTTATTTAAGATGGCACGCGATACCTATGATCTGCCCGATTATGAGCAGGCGATGAAGCTGTACGATACGGTTCATGCGCTGATCGGAAAGCAGGCGATCGTATCTGCCTACGCACTGGACGGCAAGGGAATCGCAGCCGCAGTCAGCAAGATGGGCTTTGGAAACAAGCTCGGTGTCACGATTGACAGCGGCGTGTCTAAGGATACATTGTTTGCTCCGGCATTCGGCAGTCTCGTGGCAGAAGTACCGGTAGCGGCAGTCGATACAGTGAAAGAGGCATTTGCGGCAGCAGGTATCGCGGATGCATGTGCAGTGATCGGTCGTGTCAATGATACGAAGTCCTTTGTCTATGACGAGATGACACTTGCGATGGACGATGCGATCGCGATCTGGAGCGGCACACTCGAAAAGGTATTCCCGACCGTAGCCGTAGATGGCAAGGACGATGTAAAGACAGGTCTCTATGAGGCAAAAGAGATCTATGTATGCAAACATAAAGTAGCAAAGCCGACCGTATTTATACCGGTATTCCCCGGAACAAACTGTGAGTACGACAGTGCAAAGGCATTTGAGCGTGCCGGTGCGGATGTCATCACAAAGGTATTCCGCAATCTGGATGCAGCCGGTATCCGTGATTCAGTCGATGAGTTTTCAAAGGCGATCGCACAGGCACAGATCATTATGTTCCCCGGTGGTTTCTCAGCCGGTGACGAGCCGGAGGGAAGTGCAAAGTTCTTTGCCAATGCGTTCCGCAGCGAGAAGATCAGCGAGGAAGTCATGAAGCTGTTAAACGAGCGTGACGGACTGGCACTCGGTATCTGTAACGGATTCCAGGCGCTCATCAAGCTCGGTCTTGTTCCTTACGGAAAGATCACGGAGCAGACCGCGGATTCACCGACGCTGACTTACAATACGATCGGCCGTCATATCAGCAAGATGGTATACACAAAGGTCGTTTCCAACAAGTCACCGTGGATGGCAGGCGCGACACTTGGCGGTGTCTACACGAATCCGGCTTCACATGGCGAGGGACGTTTCGTAGCACCGAAGGAGTGGCTGGATCGGCTGTTTGAGAACGGACAGGTTGTGACGCAGTATGTGAACGAGTCCGGCAAGCCGACGATGGACGAGGAGTGGAATGTCAACGGCTCCTACATGGCGATCGAAGGTATCACCAGTCCGGACGGTCGTGTACTCGGCAAGATGGCTCATTCTGAGCGCCGCGGCGATGCAGTCGCAGTTAATATCTACGGCGAGCAGGATATGAAGATCTTTGAGAGCGGTGTGGAGTATTTTAAATAGAAGGATGTAATGAAAATGGTGGGAAGAGTTTTGCGTATGGCAGGACTCTTCCTTTTTATTGACATCATTTACAGGAAAAGTTGCGGATTCTACCGCTGAGGGGTGTTCATTTTGCATGTAAAACGGTATGATAAACCCGGTAAGAACATTGTAATTTCCGAAAAGGAGGATCAGCAGGATGGATCTGGTAAAAATTGGTCAGTACATTGCAGATAAACGGAAGGAAGCGGGGCTGACACAGCGGCAGCTCGCAGAACAGCTCAATATGAGCGATAAGTCGGTCTCAAAGTGGGAGCGGGGCGTCTGTCTGCCGAATGTGTCTGTCTATAAAGAACTGTGTGACATCCTTGGTATCAGCATCAATGAGTTTCTGGCTGGTGAGGATATCACCGAGGAAAACATTGTGCAGAAATCAGAGGATACGCTGATGCAGGTGGCGACAGACGGCGACCAGCGGGCACGTTTGATGAAGCGGATTATCGCAGTGCTCAGTGTGATTGCTTTTGTGGCGGCGTTTGCGCTCGGACATGCGTTATACCGTTATTTCACCCAGCCGAGAAACTATATCGTGCCGGTTGCTAAGGACAGTGCACAGATGAAAACTGCGGAGCTGTTAGCCGGGGCAGATGGAGCGTATCTGTACCGGTATGTGACAGGTGAGCGTTTTGAGACGCTGACGGTCTATGTGTCGGAGTATCACGACGGAGAACTGGTCAGCAAAGAAACGCTGGGCTGGATCGGATATGACGGGACGGATTCACCGTCCGAGGGCATGATTGCGGTCGTGCCGGATTTTGAGACATTTACAGTCAAGCTGGTTGTGGCAGACGACAGCTCCAAGCTGTCGACCGATCTGCCGATTCTTGAAGGCGTCAAAGGTCGGAAATATTATGGCAGATCAGCGGCTGAGATCAATCAGATGGAGGAGATCACATATGGAACGGAGCAGGGCGTGGTGGCGCTGCTTTACGGAAAAGATGCCATCAGCGCGTTCTCACTCACGGATGCGGAAAATGGGTCGGTTGCGCAAAATACGAAAAATGAGTACGCGTATTATATTTCCCTTGAGTTTGATAAGTAATGCTTTATCCGCTGGAATCGGGGCTGATTCTGGAGGAATGTTTGCTCTGCCGGTATTGTGTAGGGGTGAGGGCGTAGAGCTGTTTGAATCTTCTGCAAAAGTAGGCGGGATCGTGAAAACCGGTGTCCAGCGCGATTACTTCTACCGTTTTTTCTGTAGTCAGAAGCTGATGACAGGCGGATTGTAGTCGATACCGGATCAGGTATTCTACAGGTGATATATGCAGAAATTGTGCAAACAGCTTTTGTGCACTGCTCTTGCTGATGGATGCAGCTGCTGCAATCTCTGCGAGAGTCAGATGGTGTCTGTAATTTTGCTGGATATACTGCATCATGATTTGTAACCGCACCTGCTTTCCTGCGGTGCGATAATCTGTGGGGCTGGCTTCAGTCTGTGGTGTATTTGTATACAGAATATGCCACAATTTTATGAGCGTCTGTACCGTCTCTATTTCACATTCGCTGTTCGCATTGTCTGTCGCCGTTACCTGTATGGAAAAGATATGCCTTAGAAGTTCAATCATCTCCTGTTGACAGGCGATATGCGGATGGAGAATCTGATACGATGCTGTCTGATTTAAGACCGGATGAATATATTTCCGGTAAATCAGGCTATTTGCAGAGGCTAAAAGTGTGGGAGAAAAGACGATATTCGGTATGATGGTTCGGTTTGCTGCCTCGAACCGATGGAGTATCCGCGTGTTGATAAATAAGCCATAGCCCTGCTGCAATACAAATTTATCGGAGTCGATCGTGACAGAAAGTGTTCCGCTTTCAACATATACAAATTCTACTTCAGAATGCCAGTGCCAGTCGATGCAGTGAAGGTCAAAATCCCATACATTTTCGCGATAATATGAAAATGGATAATCTGCTTTTCCGTGACTAATTGTTTCACGCATGCTTTCATCAGTTGTAATCGAAAAAAATGTATTTGTAACTTCCATTTTCTTTCCCTCTTTTGAATTTTTACTATATAATACAATAAAAATCTACATTTATGCAATGAAATATGTAAAAAACGAGTATATAATCCAATATGGAAAATATAAGTAACAGGATGTATTTACTATTTTGGAGGAAATGATTGATGAAGGAAAAATATCAAAAGACGCTGCTGGCATGCTATCTGGGATTTATTACGCAGGCGATTGCGGCAAATTTTGCGCCGCTGCTGTTTTTGACTTTTCATAAGAGCTTTGGAATACCACTGGGTAAGATCGCACTAATCTCTACGGTATTCTTTTTTACGCAGTTGATCGTGGATGTCCTGTGCACAAATGTTGTGGATCGGATCGGGTATCGCAAATGTATCGTCGCATCGGAAATCTTTTCCGCGGTGGGACTCGTCTGTCTGGCAGTGCTGCCGGATCTGCTACCCGATGCGTTTGCAGGTATTCTCATCAGTGTTGTGATCTATGCGACCGGAAGCGGTCTCATTGAAGTGCTGTGCAGTCCGATCGTGGAGGCATGTCCGTTTGAACACAAGGAGTCTGTCATGAGCCTGCTGCACTCGTTTTATTGCTGGGGTTCGGTAGGCGTCATTGTGCTGTCTACACTGTTTTTTGCGGTGTTTGGGATCGCGCACTGGCGGGTCGCTACCTGTATCTGGGCAGTTGTGCCACTGTATAACGTATATAATTTTATGACATGTCCGATTGAACATCTCGTGGAGGACGGCGAGGGGCTGAGCGTCACCGGACTGCTACGGCTGCCGATGTTCTGGGTGTCGATCGTGTTGATGATCTGTGCAGGTGCGTCGGAGCTGTCGATGGCACAGTGGGCTTCTGCGTATGCGGAGTCTGCGCTGGGACTGAATAAGACGCTCGGAGATCTGGTCGGCCCGTGTCTGTTCGCGATTATGATGGGACTGAGCAGGACGATTTACGGAAAATACGGAGAGCGGATCGATCTGATGCGGTATATGATCGGCAGCGGTATCCTGTGTCTCGTCTGCTATCTGGCGGCATCTTTTTCCGGTAATCCGATGATCGGGCTGCTCGGCTGCGTCGTCTGTGGTTTTTCGGTCGGTATCATGTGGCCCGGAACGATCAGTATCTCATCCAAGACAATCCCGGCGGGCGGTACGGCGATGTTTGCACTGTTAGCGATGGCAGGTGACCTCGGAGGCTCGATCGGTCCCGGCATCGTAGGCATCGTGACGCAGAACGCAGGGGATAATCTGCGCAGGGGACTGCTGGCAGGCTGTGTATTCCCGATTGTTTTAGTCATCGCGATCGTGATACTGCGTGTGATGCATGCGGGGCAGAAACGTGTGTAGACGGCAGGAGTCATCTATCGTATTAGTTTGAAATATATAAAAGTGTGAATGGTACATGCAATAAAGTGTATAAAAGTGTGATTGAAGAGCACGAAAACTATAATAAAAGTGTGATTATAGTTGTACTTTCAGATAAAACTACATATAATAAAAGTATTCCGATTTTGAAGTGGCATGAGATACGGGAAGTGAAGGAGTGCTTTTATGGAACGATTGATTTTAAAGAAACTGCTGGATTGGAAAAATTCTCCCTACCGCAAACCGCTGATTTTAAAAGGGGTGCGTCAGGTTGGAAAAACATGGATTTTACGAGAATTTGGCAGACGTTATTATGAAAATACAGCTTATTTTAACTTTGATGAGAATGAGGAGTATAAACAGTTTTTTGAGACAACAAAGGATGTGGAGCGGATTCTGCAAAATCTGATACTGGCGAGTGGTCAGAAAATTGTGCCGGAAAAGACGCTGATTGTGTTTGATGAAGTGCAGGATTGCCCCAAAGTTATCAATTCCATGAAATATTTCTGTGAGAATGCGCCGCAGTACCATATCGCCTGTGCCGGTTCTCTGTTGGGGATTGCGTTAGCAAAACCATCTTCTTTTCCGGTTGGGAAAGTCAATTTTATGCAGATTGATCCGATGACATTTACCGAGTTTCTGATGGCGAACGGGGATGAGAATCTGGTCGGATATATGGAGAGTGCAGATACGTTAGAGCCTGTGGCAGATGCTTTTTTTAACCCTCTTTATGAGAAATTGAAGATGTATTATGTGACAGGTGGCATGCCGGAGCCGGTATCGATGTGGACGCAGGCACGTGATGTGGCTGCGATGCAGCAGGCATTGTCAGACATTATTGGGGCATATGAAAGGGATTTTGCAAAGCATCCTGATGTCAGTGAGTTTCCAAAGATTTCGATGATCTGGAAGTCTATTCCATCCCAGCTTGCGAGGGAAAATAAAAAATTTATATATAAAGCCGTGAAAGAGGGTGCGAGAGCCCGCGAATACGAAGATGCATTGCAATGGCTCGTGGATGCGAGACTGGTGCATAAAATTTATCGCAGCACCGCTCCCAGTTTGCCAATGGCTGCCTATGATGATTTGTCGGCATTTAAGATATATTTAGCGGATGTGGGAGTACTTCGCCGTCTGGCACAACTGGCTCCCACGGCTTTTGGAGAGGGCAATCGCCTGTTTACGGAGTTCAAGGGTGCGTTGACTGAGAATTTTGTATTACAGACGCTGGTGACACAGTTTGAAGTCGTACCTCGTTATTGGAGCCGGATCAATCCTTCTTATGAAGTTGATTTCCTCATCCAGAGGGAAAACGACATCTTTCCGATAGAAGTGAAAGCAGAGACGAATATAACCAGCAGGAGTCTTAGAAAATTTAAGGAAGCATTCCCGGATCAGGTGAAGTTACGTGTACGTTTTTCATTGGACAATCTGAAGCTGGACGATGATGTTTTGAATATTCCACTGTTCATGGCAGATCACACAGATCGTTTGATTGGTCTGGCTTTGGAACGGCGCTAGGTTGGCGCGGAGGGAAAGTAATGCAAAATTATTTATTTGAAAAAATGCCAGTTTCGAAGGCATATATGAAGCTGGCGTTGCCGGTCGTGCTGAGCATGATGGTTTCGCTCGTATTTTGCGCACAAAAGGGCTGGCGGCACAGGCGATGTTCGGTTCCATTCTCGGTTCTATCGTTAATATGATTCTTGATCCGATCTTCATTTTCGGATTGAAGCAGGGGGCAGCGGGAGCTGCGATTGCGACTGTGATCGGAGGCAAAAAGGAAACTGCGTAACATCCACAGGATCAGAGGATGTTACGCAGTTGGGAAAATTCAGGCAAATCATGATGCAAGATGTGAGCGGGAGCGCGTACTAATGCCCCTCGCGCAGCAACGCGATCTCTTCCTTATAAGGTGCCCATACGTCTTTGGGGTTGTCCGGATTTTTATACCACGGAGTCTCAAGAATCTTCGGAATGTCGAGAAAATCCGGATGCCATACGACATATTTGAGTGCCTCCAGACCGATCTCGCCCTTGCCGAGATTCTCATGGCGGTCTTTGGCGGCTCCGCGCGGATTCTTCGAGTCGTTGATATGAAAGACTGCGATCTGGTCTTTGCCGAGCACATGGTCAAACGTATCGATCACACCATCAAAATCGCCTGCGATGTCGTAGCCTGCATCATTGGTATGGCAGGTGTCAAAGCAGACGCGCAGCTTGTCGTTGCAGCTCACGCCGTCGTAGATACGGGCGAGTTCTTCAAAGCTGCGGCCGATCTCCGAGCCTTTTCCAGCCATTGTCTCAAGCGCGATCACACAGTCGAGGTCGGGGGTGAGCACTTCGTTCAGTCCTTTGATGATCTGTGCGGTACCGGCTTCGACACCGGCATTGACATGGGAACCGGGGTGAAGTACAAGTACATGGCTGCCCATGGCGACGGTGCGCTCCAGCTCGGTGCGCAGGAAGGTGACTGCCAGCTCGTAGGTTTCCGGTTTTACCGTGTTTGCCAGATTGATGATATACGGTGCGTGTACGACAAATTCTTCAATGCCGTTTTCGCGCATCAGATCCCATGCCGCGGGGATATTCAATTCAGAGATCTCTTTTCTGCGTGTGTTCTGCGGTGCTCCGGTATAGACCATGAAGGTGTTTGCACCGTAGGAGACGGCTTCGCGCACCGAATTTAAAAACATATCTTTGCCGGACATGCCGACATGTGAACCAAGTTTAATATCTTTCATTTTTCATTCCTCCAAATATTCTGGTAATCGTCAATAATCGAAGACTAGTAGTCTACACGTTCGAGACACAGCCCGCATGCGGGCGCGGTCGGTCCTGCGACGCGCCGGTCTTTTGCTTCTAAAATTTCTGTCATAGATTCCGGCTGTATCCGTCCGGCTCCGACCTCAAGCAGCGTGCCGACGAGAATCCGCACCATATGCTGCAAAAATCCGGTTCCGTGAAACGTGAAATAGATCTGGTTTTTGCTGCGCTTAATGGTAATGGAATCCACGAGGCGAACCGTGGATTTTTTCATTTTCGGATTGCCGCAAAAGCTCTTGAAGTCATGCTCGCCCTGTAAATATTCAGCGGCGCGTATCATGGCATCTACGTCCGGTTCAAAATCCAGCCGTGATACATAGCGGCGGTTAAAGACCGGTTTGCTCTCACCGACATAGCAGGTGTAGGAGTAGGTTTTGCCGACTGCCTTGTAGCGGGCATGAAAACGCTCGGAAGCCTCGCGGACGTCGACAATACCGATGTCGTCCGGCAGATAGCGGTTCATATATGCCTTGATCTCCGGTTCGGATAGGCGTGTGTTGAGCAGCACATTGGCGACCATAGCCTTGGCGTGGACACCGGCATCGGTACGCCCCGCACCGATCACCTCGGGGATTTCGTCCAGCTCACACATTCGTTGTAAAACGGTTTCGATCTTGCCCTGTATCGTATCTCTGCCCGGCTGGTGCTCCCAGCCGTAGTAGCGCGTTCCGTCGTATGCGATAGTCAGTTTATAATTTTTAGTCATAGCTATTGTTTGTGTTCCTTTATCTGATATTATTCTTCGGAAAACTGCAAAGTGATCGTCAGGAATAGTTCCATTATATATGGAATTGGTGGAAATGTATATCTATATTTCGGGTTTGAAGCCAAATAAAAAATTTTTGAATTTTCAGGCAGATGGCAAGGGGGATTGTTATGAAGATAGATTTGAATTATAATTTTTTGGAAAAAAGTATTGACTCTCACACGATGGGAGACAGTAAAGTGATATTGAGCTCAGAAATGTACGAAACCATGGAGGTACGAAATGTTAAAAATAGGTGATTTTTCAAGATTGTCCAGAGTCAGTATCCGAATGCTGCGCTATTATGATGAGGTTGGGCTGCTCAAGCCGGATGAGGTAGATGAGTTTACCGGATATCGCTATTATGGCGAGGAACAACTGCTTGTCGTGGGAAAGATCAATGCCTTGAAAGATATGGGCTTTGGTGTGAATGCGATTGCAGAAATTCTCAAAAGCAGTAATACCGACGAGATTGAGCAGATATTTCAGGTTCAGAAAGCACAGCTCACGGAAGAAGCAGATAAGATCAATGATCGGATACGGTTTCTGGATACAGCTTTAGAGAGGCTGAGAAAGGACGAAATCATGAAGTACGATTGTGTGATCAAGCAGATGCCGGAAAGAACTGTTGCAAGTGTGAGAAAGGTAATTCCGAAATACGAGGAGGAAGGAAGACTGTGGCATATTCTGTTTTCCGAGACATCCAAGCTTGGAATGACTCTGTGTGGTCCGTCAATGGCGAAGCTGCATGATAAAGAATATAAAGAAAGTGATGTGGATGTAGAGGTTCAGATTGAAGTAAAAGGGCAGTATGAAAATACAGAAAATGTCACATTCTTTACAGAACCGGAAACGACAGTGGCAAGTGTGACATTTAAAGGTTCTTATGACCAGTTTTCAGATGTGTATGCGTCGCTGGCAGCGTGGGCTGGGCGTATGGACTCAAATTACGCCCAGTCCTCAATGGGAGCGTGAAAAGGAATTGTCATTGACTGTTGGTTCGGAACTTCCCCGGTGTGGTGTCGTAATACTTATGGAAGAGCTCGCAAAAATAGCTGGTATTTGAAAATCCACATGCATATGCGATCTCCGTAATAGACTGTGCAGTATTCCGGAGAAGAAAAATAGATTTTTCCAAACGATAACGGTTGATATATACGATCGGGGAAGTATTTAAATATTTTTGGAAAAGCGAGGTGCATTTTGTTTTGCAGCAGTTTCCGGCAGAAGCAACATCTTTTAACAGAATTCTATTCGGATAATTTTTCTGCACATAACCGATCATCGCAGTCAGAGCCAGAATATCCTCTGTATTTTTATCAAGGTCTGGAAGAAAGTTCATATTCTCAGAAAGCAGACGGAAAATATGGGCAGCTCTTTCCAGAATCGTAAATGGCTGTATTTGATCCATATTGTTTTCATAGAGCATTTCAAGATCACGAAGAATAGAATTTTGCCATTGAATAGATGGATTCAGCTTCTGATAAGGAAAATGAATATTTTGTACCAGAGGATTTAAACAATTTTCTATAAAATAAGTATTTACAGATAGCAGCCGTGGGGACAACAGGATACAGAGAAAAAAGCATTCTGTATGCGTGTCGGAATAGCCATAATGAAGGGAGTGGCTGTTTACAAAAATCCCTTCTCCTGCCTGTAAAGAAATCTTCTGTCCATTGACATCATAAGACATCTGTCCCTCTAAAATCAGAATATTCCATAAGTGCCAGCTCCTTTATGAACGATTGTTATATTATTATGGTCGATTCTGGTATGAAAATCAATAGAAATTGTTTATTTTTGTATTGTGCACAGAGAGGAAACAAACGACGGATGGAAAATAAATTTAGGGATAAAATTTTGAAGCTTCGTTGTCAGCGGTTTCATTGGCTTCGCAGACTACCTTTGTTTTTAACCTGATTTTGATGGCACTCACAATCGGAGAAAATATGTTTGTTGCACAATATTATGGAAAAAAGGATTTTGAGGGATTGCGGGCATTTTCGGGGCTTGTACTCAAATATGTATCAGTGGTTTCCGTTCTTTTTCTGATTACAACACTATTTGCACCTAAAATTCTTATGCGGTTGTTTACAAATGATATTGAGTTAATTGAGTATGGAATAAAATACCTGAAACTGATCGGGTTATCCTATGTTTTTTCTGGGATTTTGCAGGTTTTGCAGGGTATATTGAAAAATTGCGGGTATGTGGGAAAATGTACGGCGGTCAGCATAGTGGTTGTTTGTTCCAATATTGTGCTGAATGCGGTTTTTATTTATGGATACTTTGGATTCCCAAGGATGGAGATTGCGGGGGCGGCGGATTTACCATGTATTCTGTGATACTGGGACATCTTGGATCAGATGCAGTAGCTGCCAATTCTATTGCGAACATAACAAAGAATCTGCTGATATGTGTCTGCACCGGTTTTGGATATGGAGGAAGCATTATCATCGGAAATCTGCTTGGAAAAGGGAACTTGTCAGAAGCACAAAAAAACGGAAATATTTTATGCAGGATTGCGGTGTTTTCCGGCTGTCTGACTGGCGGTATGATTCTTCTCTTGACTCCGGTAATCTTATATTTTACAAATCTGAGCGACACGGCAACCGGGTATTTAAAATATATGCTGTTTATGAGCAGCTATTATGTCATAGGAAAATCAATAAACGCAATGACGATAGGTGGAATTTTTCCGGCAGGGGGAGATATAAAATTCGGATTGAAGTGCGATGCGGTTACCATGTGGTGTTTTGCGGTTCCATTGGGATATCTGGCGGCATTTGTATGGAAGCTGCCGGTGCTGACGGTATATTTTGTATTAAATCTTGATGAGCTGGTAAAGCTCCCCGCAGTATTTAAACATTATAGGCAATATAAATGGCTAAAAAATCTAACAGAAATGGGGACCTAAATGATGGATATGAGAAAAAGAAGAGACATATGGAAAATTACAGCGGTGTATGAATGAAAATTCATGAGAAAAACATAATAGACAGGGTTGTTTAGCAGGAAACGTCGATACAGAGTAGTTGTGTATCGGCGTTTTTTTCTTGACAAATCCAAATCTTGTGCTAGAATAGTTTAAAAATTAAACAGTTTAATAACAAAACAATTTTGAAACAGAACAATTAACACAGTGGCACATATGATAAAATAGCATGATAATACAACAAAACGATAAGGAAACGGAAGTGAGACAATGACGGTATATGATACTTTGGAGAAACGGCATGTGATGCCGCGTGCATGGGAGGACTGGGCGGCGTACCGCAACGCATGGAGTAAGTGGATCCTGCGCCACTGTGAGCGGGGCGGTTCGCTGCTTATCGTAGGAGCGGGCGCATGCAATGACTATGATCTGGAGCATTTTTTACAATTCTTTGACCGGATCACGCTCTATGATGTGGATGAACAGGCGATGCAGGCGGCGATGAAGCGCGTGCCGCAGGAAGACAGCGCGCGTGTGGACTGTGAGACAGGCGATCTGTTGGGGATTACTCCCGAAGAATACCGGGAGTTTTGCGCGGTGCTTCAAAGCGAGGTCAACCGGCGTGGAAAACTGACGGATATTACGCAGCTTGCGCAGACTGCATATATGCTTGCGCAGTCGATGTATGCGCGCGCGGCGGAGCGCAGAGCAGAACTGGTGCTGCCGCAGGCAGATGTGGTGGCAGTCAGCGGTGTACATAGCCAGATCAATCACATGCTGCCATGGATCTGGGAGGCGTATATGCAGGTGCTTGGACAGCGGGAGGAGCGGATGTTTCAACTGGCATCGGAGGAAAACAGCCGGATTGCGGCGCAGATTAACCAAAAACTGTGTGAGGCAGCGCGGCGCGGGTTGTTTGTGTCTGCGGAGGCAGCGCGCGCCGGAGTGCCCGGAGGTGTCGAGGGAGCGTGGCAGGCGCTCGCAGATCTGAAACAGCATACGGATGAATCCGCGCTGCATGTAGGAGACACCACACATTTTGCGTGGGGCTATGATCTGCGGCAGAATATGATCTATGATATGGAGGCGCTCGCACTGGTGCGCTGATTGGTTGGTTACAAAATTTTTGTATGAAGGTCGCAGCTTCCGCAAGCATGTCTGTTTTGCTTTCATTGCACGAACCATTCCGATGAGCCTCGGAAAACACTAACTCGTGTTCAGCAAGGGCTTCCACGAGTTACGAGTCTCATCTCCATCGCGCAAAGGCAGCAAAATCAGACATGACTTTGCTCGCGCTGCTACGTTTACGAAGTGCCTGTAACGTGAATAGCTGTGACCGCAGCCAGCCATTCTCAACAAGCATATGCTTGCGGGAGCTGCGACCTCATATAAGAATATCGCAAATGTTTATAAAATTAACAGGAGGAACCCAATGGATAAAACAGAACATATCGGACACCGCATGCGCTATTTCAACCGCTGCATGAAACAGCTTGTCGACCGCAAAAACAGTGAGCGCCAGCAAAATTACGGCATGTCCATGACAGACGGCTGGATTCTGCGCTATCTGGCTGAGCATGATGGGCAGGAGGTGTTTCAGAAAAATATTGAAACGGATCTGCACATCAAAAAATCTGCACTTACACAGCAGTTAAACGAGATGGAGGCACACGGACTCATCCGGCGGAGCATCTCATCACACGACAGCCGCTACAAGTGCATTTCACGAACGGATAAGGCATTGGAGATCCATCAGGAGATCATGGCGGAGATCGCAGAGCATGAGCGGCTGATCAAACAGGGGATCAGTGAGGAGGATCTGGCGGTATTTTCGCGCGTACTCGATCAGATGATCGCCAATATCAGCGGCGATGAAAAACCGCCGCATCAGCCGGAATGGTTATGCCATCGCTCATAATGCTTTTGCATAATTATAAGAAGTTACAGGAGGTACATACATGTTAAAAACATTGATGGCACAGATCAAAGAGTATCGCGGTGCATCGATCGCGACTCCGATCTGTATGACGATCGAGGTGCTGATGGAGACGATCATACCGTTTCTGATGGCATCGATTATCGACGACGGTGTGGATAAAGGAGATCTGCATCATATTTATATGGTAGGAGGCGCGATGTTTCTGATCGCAGTGATCGGTCTGCTCGGCGGACTCGGCGGCGGTCATTTCGGCGCAAAGGCATCGGCTGGATTTGCAAAAAATCTGCGCGAAGCGATGTTCCGGAACATACAGACGTTTTCCTTTGCCAACATCGACCGTTTCTCGACGGCAGGACTTGTGACACGGCTGACGACCGATGTCACAAACCTGCAGAATGCATACCAGATGATCCTGCGCATGTGTACGCGCGCGCCGCTGAGCATGATCTGTGCGATGGTCATGAGCTATGTGATCTGCCCGCGTCTGGCGAACATTTATCTGCTCGCCGTGCTGATTCTCGGCACAATCCTGATGCTGCTCATGATGAAAACACACCGCTATTTTTCACAGGTATTTGAAAAATACGATGAACTCAACGCCAGCGTGCAGGAAAATGTATCCGCTATCCGCGTCGTCAAGGCATATGTCAGGGAGGACTACGAGAAGGAGCGGTTTACAAAAGCGAGCAAAAATGTGTACAGCATGTTTGTAAAGGCGGAAAAGCTCATTTCATTAAATGCGCCGATCATGCAGTTTACCGTGTATACATGTATTCTGCTGATCTCGTGGATCGGGGCGAGACTGGTCGTACAGAGCAGTCTCACGACCGGAGATCTGATGAGTATGCTGACCTACAGCATGAATATATTGATGAATCTGATGATGCTTTCGATGGTGTTTGTCATGATCACCATGTCTGCGGCGAGCGGACGGCGTGTGGCAGAGGTCATCGGGGAACAGAGTACGCTGACCAATCCCGCGCAGCCTGATTATGAGGTGCCGGACGGCAGCATCCGGTTTGAACATGTCAGCTTTGATTATCACGGGGACAGGGAGCATCCGATTTTAAAGGATGTCGATCTGACGATCCATGCTGGAGAGACGATCGGTATCATCGGAGGCACCGGCAGCTCCAAATCGAGTCTTGTAAACCTGATCAGCCGTCTGTACGATGTGACGGACGGAGCAGTTTTTGTCGGCGGAAAAGATGTGCGCAGCTACGATCTCGATACGCTGCGCAATGAGGTGGCAGTCGTTTTACAGAAAAATGTGTTGTTTTCTGGCACGATTTTAGAAAATCTGCGCTGGGGTGATGAGAATGCGAGCGAGGAAGCGTGCAAACGCGCTTGCCGTCTCGCATGTGCCGATGAATTTATCGAGCGGATGCCGCAGAAATACGAGACCTATCTCGAACAGGGCGGCAGCAACCTCTCCGGAGGTCAGAAGCAGCGCCTGTGTATCGCGCGTGCATTGCTCAAGCAGCCCAAAATACTGATCTTAGACGACAGTACAAGCGCTGTTGATACGGCGACGGATGCGAAGATCCGTCAGGCATTTGCACAGGAGATTCCGGGCACAACGAAGCTCATTATCGCGCAGCGCATCTCATCCGTGCAGGAGGCAGACCGCATTATCGTGATGGAGGACGGTCAGATTCAGGGCTTTGATACACATGAGCGGCTATTGGAGACAAATGAAATTTACCGCGATATTTACGAGTCACAGACAAAGGGCAGCGGAGATTTTGATGAAAAGGCAGGTGAGCACTGATGGCAGAAGAAAAAGTAAGAGAATTTAAAGGCGGCAGAGGGCCGAGAGGACCGCGTCCGAAGCTGGAGCATCCGTTCCGCAGCTTCCTTCGTATCATGCGTTATCTGATGCGCTATTATCCGGTGCACATCGCAGTCGTTGTCGTTGCGATCTTTGCGAGCGTGTTATGCAATGTGCAGGGAACATGGTTTATCAAGGATCTGATCGACGGGTATGTCAGACCACTTCTGTTGGCTGACCAGCCGGATTTTAGCGGTCTGTTACATGCGATCACACGTGTGGGCGGCTTTTATCTGCTCGGTGTCGTGGCGGTTTTTATCCAGAACCGTGTTATGGTCTACGTGACACAGGGAACACTTATGCATATGCGTAATGAAATGTTTGTACATATGGAGACGCTGCCGGTGCGCTATTTTGACGAGCATCCGCACGGCGATATCATGAGTATGTACACGAACGATATCGATACGCTGCGTCAGATGATCTCGCAGAGTATGCCGCAGTTTTTAAACAGTGCGGTGACGATTGTGAGTGTGTTTATCAGTATGGTGCTGTTGAGCATTCCGCTGACGCTTGTCACGATGGTTATGGTCGTGATCGTGCTGTTTTCGACGAAAAAGGCAACCGGACTCAGCGGACGCTATTTTGTGCAGCAGCAGAAGGATCTCGGCAGATTAAACGGTTATATCGAGGAAATGATGGAAGGGCAGAAGGTCGTAAAGGTATTCTGCCACGAACAGCAGGCGATCGAGGATTTCCGTGAGCTGAACGAACAGCTCTATGACAGCGCCTACAACGCAAACCAGTTCGTGAATCTGCTCGGCCCGATCAATGCACAGCTTGGAAATGTGAGCTATGTGCTGTGTGCAATGGTCGGCGGCGTGCTGGCGCTAAACGGCAGCTTTGGTTTTACCCTCGGATCACTCGCGAGCTTTCTGACATTTAATAAGAACTTTTACATGCCGATCAATCAGGTGAGCCAGCAGCTCAACGCGGTCGTGATGGCATTGGCGGGTGCGGACCGTCTGTTTGAATTATTAGATGAAAAACCGGAGACGGACGAGGGCTATGTGACGCTCGTCAACGCGAAAAAAGAAAACAGGGAGCTGCACGAGTGCGCGGAGCGTAGCGGACTGTGGGCATGGAAGCATGTGCATCAGGCGGATGGCAGCGTGGAGTACCGTGAGCTGACCGGCGATGTCGTGTTTGATGATGTTGATTTCGGTTACAATCCGGACAAAATAGTGCTTCACAATGTCGATCTGTACGCGACACCGGGACAGAAGATCGCATTTGTCGGTTCGACCGGAGCCGGAAAGACGACGATCACGAACCTGATCAACCGTTTTTACGATATTCAGGACGGTAAGATCCGCTATGACGGCATCAATATCAATAAAATCAAAAAAGCGGATCTGCGCCATTCGCTTGGCATGGTGCTGCAGGATACGCATTTGTTTACAGGTACTGTGATGGAAAATATCCGTTATGGCAAGCTCGATGCGACCGATGAGGAAGTGATCGCAGCGGCAAAGCTGGCGAACGCGGACGGATTCATCCGGCATCTCGAGCACGGCTACGATACGATGCTGACCGGTGACGGTGCATCGCTCAGTCAGGGACAGCGTCAGCTTCTTGCGATCGCGCGCGCGGCAGTCGCAGATCCTCCGGTGCTCATTCTCGATGAGGCGACCAGCTCGATCGATACGCGCACCGAGCGCATTGTGCAGTCCGGCATGGATCGTCTGATGAAGGGCAGGACGACATTTGTTATCGCGCACAGACTTTCCACCGTGCGCAACAGCGATTGTATCATGGTGCTTGAGCAGGGGCGCATTATCGAGCGCGGCAGCCATGACCAGCTCATGGAGGCGCATGGAAAATATTACCGGCTGTATACGGGGAATGCGGTCTGAGCCCATGTCATACGCCAACACTTTAAAATGTTACTTTTTAAAACCAGACGCTTGACAGTTACCGGATATGGGGCTAAACTATTTTCAGATAAAATTACAATAGAAAAGAGGAATCAGCTATGGAAAAGAAAAACATTGACTGGTCAAATATAGGCTTCGGTTATCAGGTGACTGACAAGCGTTATGTCTCAAATTATAAAGATGGCGCATGGGACGACGGTGTGCTGACCGGTGAAGCGACGATCACCCTGAGTGAGTGTGCCGGAGTGCTTCAGTATGCACAGACCTGTTTTGAGGGTCTGAAGGCATATACGACAGAGGACGGCAGAACCGTATGTTTCCGTCCGGATCTGAACGCAAGCCGTATGAAGGATTCCTGTGAGCGTCTGGAGATGCCGGTATTCCCCGAGGACCGTTTCGTAGAGGCAGTAAAGGCAGTTGTACATGCAAACGAGGCATATGTGCCCCCTTACGGATCAGGTGCGACACTTTACATCCGTCCGTACATGTTCGGCAGCTCACCGGTTATCGGCGTAAAGCCCGCGGACGAGTATCAGTTCCGTATGTTCTGTACACCGGTAGGACCCTATTTCAAGGGCGGCGCAAAGCCGATCACGATCCGTGTCAGTGACTTTGACCGTGCAGCACCGCACGGAACCGGACATATCAAGGCTGGATTAAACTATGCGATGAGCCTGTATCCGATCGTGGATGCACATCAGAAGGGCTTTGACGAGAACATGTATCTCGATGCAGGCACCAGAACCTATGTAGAGGAGACCGGTGGAGCCAACTTTATCTTCATCACAAAAGACGGCAAGCTGGTAACACCCAAGTCTGACAGTATCTTACCTTCTATTACCCGTCGTTCACTGATGGTAGTAGCAGAGAAGTATCTGGGCATGACTGTAGAGCATCGTCAGGTTCGCTTTGACGAGTTAGGTGATTTCGCAGAGTGTGGACTGTGCGGAACCGCAGCAGTCATCTCACCGGTTGGCAAGATCAACGACCACGGCAGGGAGATCTGCTTCCCGAGCGGCATGGACGAGATGGGACCTGTGACCAAGAAGCTGTATGATACATTGACCGGTATCCAGATGGGACGCATCGAGGCACCGGAGGGATGGATCGTCGAGATCGACTAGGACGGGCAAACATCGGTTCATAAAATGACATAGAATGATATAGGGATATACAATGGCGAAAAAGAAGAGAAATTCGATTGAATACCGCTATTACGAAATAGGCCAGGACGAGTACGTTCTGGCCTTATTTGGTGAGAGCTGGGTGAGGGATTACGGCAGGGATGTCGATGGTTTTCATTTTCATAATCTGACGGAGATCGGGGTGTGCCATGAAGGGCATGGAGAGATGGTCTACGAGGGAGGCAGGTATCCGTACCATCCGGGAACGCTCACGATCATTCCGAAAAATATCCCGCATGTGACCATCAGTGAGGAGGGTAAACAGAGTTTTTGGGAGTATCTGTTTTTCGATCCGGCACAGATCGTGCGTGAGGTTTATCCGGATGATGAGGTGTTCTGCCGTCAGGTGTTAGAGCAGTTGGACAAAACGTATCTGATGCTGACGCAGGATGGCTGCCGGCAGTTGTCACAGTTGATTGAGTTGCTGATCTATGAGATGGAGCACAAGGAAAAGCATTATAAGCGGGTGACAAAGGGGCTGATGGAGGCGTTAGTCATGGAGATTTACCGGCTGTATACGAGCGAAAAGAGTAAACAGCGGACAGCGGCAGTGTCAAGGGGCACACTCATCCTGCTGCGGGAGGCACTCGATTATATTGGCAATAACTATATGGATCCGGGACTGCGCATTGAACAGCTGGCACAGTTATGTGGTCTGTCGGAGACACATTTCAGGCGGATATTTAAGGAGCAGATGCATATTGCCCCGAGTGAGTACATCAATTTAGTGCGTATCCAGCAGGCGTGCGAGCTCATGCGCAAGAGCCACATGTCGATGGGAGAGATCAGCGACAACGTCGGCTTTGAGTCGACGACCTCTTTTACGCGCAATTTCAAAAAATTTCTGGACATTACCCCTTATCAGTGGAAAAAGCATCCGGAAAATTATGAGGGCAAGATCCTCGATTACAATGTATCCGTGCTGCGCGGCTGGTAAAGAAAACAAATCCTTCCGGTACTTTGTGGACGTTTGTTCATAGTTTATTCACAATGTTCACAAAAAGGAAATATCTATATTGTACAAAGTTTGTTTTCAATTTTTGTGAAAAGTGCTAAAACGAACATTTTACATGATTGAAATTGCATGTTTTTTGAGAGAAATCAAAGACACACGAATGACATGCTTTGCTACAATAAATTTAACAAAAAAAGCGGCAAAAACCGCACAGTATTTAGGGAGGATAACCAAAATGAAGAAGAAATTTTTAGCAACTATGATGATCGTTGCAATGAGCGCGTCGATGCTGGCAGGCTGTGGAAGCAAGACAGATGCACCGGCTGCAGACACCTCAAAGGATGATGCGGCAGCTGATGATGCAGCCAGCGATGATGCAGCAGGCGACGATGCAGCAGCAACTGATGATGCAGCCGCTGACGGAGAGCAGCAGACAATCACTGTATGGTGCTGGGATCCTACATTTAACATCTATGCAATGGAGAAGGCTGGCGAGTATTATGCAAAGGATCATCCGAACGTAAAGGTTGAGGTGACTGAGACTGCATGGGACGATTTACAGCCGATGATCACAAACGCAGCTTCTACCGGAGAGACCGGCGAGTTACCGGACATCATCTTAATGCAGGACAACGCATTCCAGAAGAATGCAATCAGCTATCCGGATCTGTTTGTTGACCTGACTGATTCAGGCATTGATTTCTCACAGTTCGCAGCAGGAAAGCTCGGATATTCAACAGTTGGTGGAAGAAATTACGGCGTGCCGTTTGATAACGGTGCAGTGATCGCCTGCTACCGTACAGACATCTTGGAGCAGGCAGGATACACGATGGATGATCTGACAGACATCACATGGTCACGTTTTGAGGAAATCTCATCTGATGTACAGGCTAAGACCGGATACTATCTTGTATCAGAGCGTTCCGGAGAGGCTGATCTTCTGATGATGATGCTTCAGTCAGCAGGAGCTTCTCTGTTCAATGATGACGGCAGCGTAAATATCGCAGACAATGATGTATTAAAGAAAGTTATCGAGACATTTAACAGTTTGGCAAAGAACAATGCACTTCTTGTTACACAGCAGAACTGGGATGAGTATATCAAGTCCTTCAACTCAGGATCCGCTGCCGGTGCAATCAACGGATGCTGGATCATGGGATCTATTCAGGCAGCAGAAGACCAGTCCGGTAAGTGGGCAATCACAAATATGCCGAAGCTGGATGGCGTAGAAGGTGCAACCAACTACTCTAACAATGGTGGTTCTTCATGGGCAGTAACCTCAAACTGCAAGAACGTTGAACTGGCAACTGATTTCCTGAACAGCACATTCTGTGGAAGCGTAGACTTTTATGGTGATATCCTTTCAAAATCAGGTGCAATCGCTACATGGGCACCTGCAGCAGAGGCAGATGTATACAGTGAGCCTTCTGAGTTCTTCGGTGGAGAACCGGTATTCACAAAGATTGTAGACTTCGCTACAAAGACACCTGCAAATAACACCGGTGTATATTACTACGAGGCACGTGATGCGGTAACGACTGCATTGACCAACATTGCCAACGGAGCAGATATGGACTCTGAGCTTGCAAATGCACAGGCAGCAGTAGAGGCTCAGATGCAGTAATTGTAGTGTACAGTGCAAGTATAAAATGAAGATGGGGAACGGCTTGGTCGTTCCCCAATTTTATACAGAAGGCAGAAGGAAGGAGTAAGGGAAATGGAGAAAGCAAAAGCGCGCAGACTCTCACAGAGTAAACGCTATAATCTCACTGGCTGGGTATTCTTAGCCCCGGCAGCACTGCTCATAGCAGTTATGAGCTTTTATCCAATGATTCGGTGTTTTATCTATTCATTTCAAAAGGGTGCAACCTTTGCAAACATGCAATGGTATGGCTTGAAAAATTATGTTCGAATGTTCCAGGACAGCGTATTTATGCAGTCCTTAAAAAATACATTTGTGTACTTTTTAATTCAGGTTCCGATCATGCTGATTCTGGCATTGATTCTGGCAAGCTTATTAAATAACAAGGATTTACGGTGCAAGGGATTCTTCCGGACGGCGATTTTCTTACCGTGTGCAACGACACTCGTATCGTATGCGATTATCTTCCGTTCGCTGTTCTCAACAGACGGATTTGTTAATACGATCCTGATCAAACTTGGAATCCTGGATGCCCCGTTTGCATTCCTGACAAACACGGCAAGTGCACGTGCAATTATCATTCTGGCGCTGATCTGGAGATGGACCGGTTATAACATGGTATTCTACCTCTCCGGACTGCAGAATATTGAATATTCTGTTTATGAAGCTGCAAAAATTGATGGTGCTTCACCGCTCCAGTCATTTTTCCATATTACGGTACCGTTGTTAAAGCCTACGATCCTGCTGACAGCGATCATGTCTACAAACGGAACCTTACAGCTCTTTGATGAGTCTGTGAACCTGACAAACGGTGGACCTGCGAATACATCCATCACAATGTCGCATTACATCTATGACACGACCTTCAAATATGTACCGAATTTCGGTTACTCATGTGCGATGTCCATGTTGATATTGATCCTGGTTGGGGCACTGGCATTTATTCAGATGAAAGTAGGTGATAAGCGTGATTAGTTTACCGAAAAAGATTGCACAGTATGCATTTTTAATTATATTTTCGCTGTTTTCCATTTTCCCGCTCATCTGGATGGTGATTGCGGCAACGAATAAGAGTATTGATGTTATCAGAGGAAAAATGGTTCCGGGAACATACCTGATTGAGAATTATAAAGCGTTGGTTTCACAGTCAGACCTGTGGCATGCAATGGGTAATTCTTTCAAATACTCCATTATGGTTACATTACTGAGCCTGATTGTATGTTCATTGGCAGGATACGGATTTGAGATCTACCATGATAAGTATAAGGATGCATTGATGGGAGTGATTCTTCTGGCAATGATGGTACCTTTTGTGGCAACCATGATTCCGTTATTTGGCATGATGGCAAAATTTGGCCTCCTGAATTCGGTTGCAGGTTTTGTGCTTCCGTCGATTTCGACCCCGTTTCTGATCATGTTGTTCCGGCAGAGTGCCCGGTCATTCCCGCATGATATTATTGAGGCGGCGCGTATGGATGGACTCGGGGAATTTCAGATTTTTGTCCGCATGTTTTTCCCTACAATGCGTTCAACCTATGCAGCAGCCATGACGATCACCTTCATGAATGCATGGAACAACTATCTGTGGCCGAAGGTAATCATGAATACAAAAGAATCACAGACGATGCCGATGCTGGTAGCGAATCTGACTTCCGGATATGTGACCGATTACGGTATGCTGATGTTAGCAGTATTATTCTGTACACTGCCGACCGTTATCATCTTCTTCTGTCTGCAGAAGAGCTTCGCAGAGGGTATCACAGGTGCAGTAAAGTAAGTACCGTGCAGTTTTGGAACATGTAAAATAGGAGATATTATAACGATGATGACATTAGATATCAATATTTTAAAGGATCCCACGATCTATGAGCAGAACCGACTTGCACATCATGCAGATTTTGTGGCTTATGCCACAGAGGCAGAGGCAGATAAAAAGGAGAGTTCGCTGCGGATGTCCTTAAACGGGATCTGGAAGTTTGCCTATGCCGTCAATCCGGCGAGTGCGATCCCCGATTTTGAAAAACCGGAGTTTAACTGCCGTGCATGGTCTGAGATCCGTGTGCCTGCGCACATTCAGATGGAGGGCTATGACATTCCGCAGTATGCGAATATCCAGTATCCGTGGGAGGGCTGGCAGGAGCTGGCAACCGGAGAACTGCCTGAGGAGTTTAACCCGGTCGCAAGCTATGTGAAATATTTTACACTGCCGAAGGCGTGGAACGGACAGCGCGTCTGCATTTCGTTCCAGGGTGTCGAGAGTGCGTTTGCACTCTGGCTCAACGGACATTATGTCGGATATGCAGAGGACAGCTTTGACCCGTCAGAGTTTGACCTGACGCCGTATCTGACAGACGGCGAGAACAAGCTGGCAGTACAGGTGTATAAATGGTGTGCGGGCAGTTGGTGTGAGGATCAGGACTTTTTCCGTTTCTCAGGTATCTACCGCGATGTGTATCTGTATCTGGTGCCGCAGGCGAGCATCTATGACTATAAGGTGGATGCGGCTGTCGACGACAGCTACAGCAAAGGTACGCTCAGCGTGACGGTCAAGGGTGAGGGTGCAGGCAGTGTCCGCGCCAGATTCGAGGGCTTTGGTCTGTCATTGGAGCAACAGGCAGCGCTCGGCAGTGAGACGGTCGTTTCCTTCCCGGAGCAGGTCGTGAACCTTTGGAGTGCGGAGCAGCCGAATCTCTATTTACTGACCTTGACTGTATTGGATGAAAATGGTGCAGTTACACAGGTGATCCGTCAGGATGTCGGTTTCCGCCGGTTTGAGATGATTGACAATCTGATGTGCATCAACGGAAAACGTATCGTATTTAAAGGTGCCAACCGCCATGAATTTTCGAGCACAAAGGGTCGCGCGATCGGCTATGAAGAGGCACACACCGATGTGGTGACGATGAAACAGTATAATATCAATGCGGTCCGTACCTGCCATTATCCCGATGGGGCGGCACTCTATGAGCTGTGCGACCGTTACGGTCTGTATATGATGGCAGAGACCAATATGGAGACACATGGAACATGGGATGAGATCGTCCGTGGCAAAAAGCCAGATTCAGCAGCATTGCCCGGAGACCATGCAGAGTGGGAGCCGCTGCTCATTGACCGTGTGCGTGCGAACTATGAGCGTAACAAAAACCATCCGGCAGTCGTTATCTGGTCATGCGGAAACGAGTCGCACGGCGGCAGCGTGATCTGGCATATGTCAGAGGAGTTCCGCAGGCTCGACCCGACGCGGCTGGTGCACTATGAGGGCATCATGCGTGACCGCCGCTACAATGATACAAGTGACATGGAGTCACAGATGTATACGAGTGCGGCTGATGTCGAGGAATTTTTGAAGAAAGACCGCAGCAAGCCGTTCCTGCTCTGTGAATACACACATGCGATGGGCAATTCCTGCGGAGCGATGCATAAATACACCGATCTGACTGACCGTGAGCCGTTGTATCAGGGCGGATTTATCTGGGACTATATCGATCAGACGATCGGTAAAAAGGATCGTTACGGAAAGACCTTTCAGGCGTATGGCGGCGATTTTGACGACCGTCCTTCGGACTACAATTTCAGCGGAAACGGTATCGTCTACGGCGGTGACCGTGCTCCCTCACCGAAGATGCAGGAGGTCAAGTTCAACTATCAGAATATCTCCGTGGACGTAAAGCCCGGAAAAATGACGGTAAAGAACAAAAACTTATTTGTCAACACCGATACGTTTGACTGTGTGATCCGCATGGAGCGTGATGGACACTTTGTTTCCGAGACTTCCATGCCTTGTGCTGTGGAGCCGCTCAGTGAGAAGTGCTTTGATCTGCCGACCGAGCTTGGAAAAGATCCGGGCGAGTATGTGATTACGGTATCATTCGTGCTCAAGGAGGATACCTGTTGGGCGAAAAAAGGTCATGAGGTCGCATTCGGACAGGGTGTTTTCTGGGTGAACGGAGCGAAGGAGACACACGAAGGCACGATGCGCGTCATCCACAGTAACTATGAGATCGGAGTGATCGGTGATGATTTCCGCGTGCAGTTCTCCAGACTGGAGGGTGGACTGAGCTCTTACCAGTACGGTGGCAAGGAATACATCAAGGCGATCCCTAGACCGAATTTCTGGCGCGCGCCGACCGATAATGATATGGGTAATCTCATGCCTTACCGCTATGCACAGTGGAAGATTGCGAGCAAATATCTGACACACAAGGGACGGGATATCCGCGGAGACAGCGGATTTGATCTGGAGGAAGGTGACGGCTATGTGACACTGAGCTTCCATTACGATCTGCCGACGACACCGGCTGCGGGCTGTGATCTAAAGCATACGGTATTCCCGGATGGAACCGTGCGCACAACGCTGACCTATGATCCGGTCAAGGAGCTGGGTGACATGCCGGAGTTTGGTGTGATGTTCAAGATCGATGCGGATTATGACAATGTCGAGTGGTACGGAAACGGACCGGCAGAGACATATGCAGACCGCAAGCATGGCGCAAAGCTGGGCATCTACCGGAATAAGGTCGCAGACAACATGGCAGCATATCTGATCCCGCAGGAATGCGGAAACAAGACAGATGTGCGCTGGGCGAAGGTGACGGATGAGCGCGGCAGAGGATTGTTGCTGCGCGGCGACGGAATGAATTTCTCCGCGCTGCCGTATACACCCCACGAGATCGAGAATGCGGCACATCCGTATGAGCTGCCGCCGGTACATTACACGGTGCTCCGTGTGGCTGCGGCGCAGATGGGTATTGCGGGAGACGATAGCTGGGGCTCTATGACACATCCGGAGTATCTGATCGATGTGAGCGAAAAAATGGAATTTACCTTTGAAATGAAGGGAATCTAAGGAATCATTTGATATACTTTACATTTACACGGTAATGGGGTAAACTAAAGGCGGGTTCGCGTGCGTGAATCCGCCTTATTTCATTGCATACATCCGAAGAAGCTGCTGATGGCAGGTTTTGCAGGTATGATAGAAAACAATTTTAGAATACAGGAGGAAGAGAGATGTTATCAAAAAATATTCAGGTCGCACTCAAGGGTAATTCCGTGATCCGTGCGATGTTCAACGAGGGCAAGGAGATGGCAGAGAAGATCGGTGCTGAGAACGTCTATGATTTTTCACTTGGCAATCCGGCGACACCTGCACCCGCGAGTGTCAATCAGGCGATCAAGGATGCGGTCGATGGCTTGGATTCGATGGAGCTGCACGGCTATATGGCAAACGCAGGTTATCCGGATGTGCGTACCGCCATCGCTGACAATCTGAATGAGCGCTTTGGCACGGATTTTACATTTAAAAACATTATTATGACGGTCGGAGCAGCCGGTGGACTGAATATTATTTTGAAAACGCTGCTTGATCCGGGTGATGAGGTTATCGTGTTCGCACCGTATTTCGGTGAGTACCGCGCTTATGCGGGCAACTTTGGCGGAGTGATCGTAGAGGTAGCTCCGGATCTGGAGAATTTCCAGCCGGATCTCGTTGATTTCGAGAAGAAGATCACAGACAAGACAAAGGCAGTCATCATCAACACCCCGAACAATCCGACCGGTGTCATCTACAGTGATGAGACCATGACGCAGCTCGGAGAGATCCTTTCGAAAAAAGAGAAGGAGTACGGACATGAGATCTATCTGATCTCTGATGAGCCTTATCGTGAGCTCGTCTATGATGGAGCGCCGGTGCGTTTCCTCACAGGCTTCTATCACAACACGATCGTCGGCTATTCCTTCAGTAAGTCACTGTCCCTGCCGGGAGAGCGTATCGGATATGTTGTTGTTCCGAACGAAGTGACCGACGCGGAGGATGTACAGAGCGGTATCGAGATTTCAAACAGACAGCTCGGCTTTGTCAATGCACCTTCACTGATCCAGAAGGCAGTCGCAAAGTGTCTTGATGAGAAAACCGATGTGGCATATTATGACAAGAACCGTGAGTATCTCTATAGTGAGCTCACCAAACTTGGATTCACCTGCATCAAGCCGCAGGGCGCGTTCTATCTGTGGGTAAAATCGCCGGTTGCTGATGAAGAAGCATTCGTACAGGCAGCGAAGAAGCATCACATTTTATTTGTCAAGGGTTCTGCATTTGCATGCCCCGGCTATGTGCGTATCGCTTATTGTACCTCTTATGAAAAAATCTGCCGGTCAATGCCTGCATTTGAGCAGTTGGCAGCCGACATGGGACTGCGTTAGGAGTAGAGATGGGAAACTGGGAAGAAAATGTAAGACGGGTCGTGCCCTATACACCGGGTGAACAGCCGAATGAGCCGGGCATGATCAAACTTAATACAAACGAAAATCCGTATCCGCCGTCGCCAAAGGTCGCTGAGGCGATCCGAAACTTTGATGAGGATCGTCTGCGCCTGTATCCGGATCCGACTGCGGGGGCGCTCGTCAACGCGCTCGCAGAGCGCTATCAGCTCAAGCCCTCACAGGTATTTGTCGGTGTGGGCAGCGATGATGTGCTGGCGATGTGTTTTCTGACGTTTTTCAATTCGAAAAAACCGATTCTGTTTCCGGATATCACATATTCCTTTTATGATGTGTGGGCGGATGTGTTCCGCATTCCGTATGAGGTGCAGCCGTTAGACGACCAGTTGCGCATCCGCAAGGAGGATTATTATAAGGAAAACGGCGGTGTGATCTTCCCCAATCCGAATGCGCCGACCGGCGTGCTCATGGATCTGGCGCAGATTGAGGATATTGTCGCACACAATCCGGATGTCATATGTATTGTGGATGAGGCATATATTGATTTTGGCGGAGTGAGTGCACTGCCGCTGATCGAAACCTACGACAATCTGCTCGTTGTGCAGACGTTTTCGAAGTCACGTTCGATGGCAGGAGCGCGGATCGGTTATGTATTTGGCTGTGAGCGGCTGATCAAATATTTAAACGATGTCAAATATTCGTTTAATTCCTACACGATGGATCAGTTGACACTCGTGACCGGAGCTGCGGCATTGTCGGATGAGTCTTATTTTCAGGAGACACTAAAAAAGATCATCGCGACGAGGGAGCGCGTGAAGGGCGAACTGCGGGAGCTCGGATTTACGATACCCGATTCTAAGAGCAATTTCCTCTTTATCAGCCATCCGAAGGTCGCTGCAAGGGAGCTGTTTGCGATGCTGCGTGAAAAGAATATCTATGTGCGCTATTTTGATAAGCCGCGCATCGATAATATGCTGCGTGTGACGGTCGGAACAGATGCCGAGATGGATCGTCTGATTGCATGTCTGAAGGAGTATATATGCTGAAAAAATATTTATGGGTTTTCTTTGTATCGATGGTGCCGATTATTGAGCTGCGAGGCGCGATTCCGATCTCGCAGGGGCTCGGACTGCCGATCGGATGGAGCTATGTGGTCAGTATTATCGGAAATATGCTGCCGGTTCCGTTCATTTATCTGTTCGCGCGCAAAGTGCTCGAATGGGGTGCAGACAAACCGCTCATCGGCGGGTTCTTTAGCTGGTGTCTCGCAAAAGGAGAGTCCGGTGGACAGAAATTGCAGGAGAAAGCGGGCAGAGGGCTTTTTATCGCGCTCATGCTGTTTGTCGGTGTTCCGTTGCCGGGAACAGGCGCGTGGACGGGAACGCTCGCCGCGAGCATTCTCGATATGGATTTTAAATCCAGTGTATTAGCCGTGATGTGCGGCGTGCTGCTCGCCGGAGTGATCATGATGATCGCGAGCTTCGGTGTGTTTGGTGTGCTGTTATCGTAATTATAATGAGAGAATCAGGAGCCGGTCGTGGATGGATGTCCATGATCGGCTTATTTAGAGTACGTGACGCAATGGGGTGCGGGCTACCGGTTGAATAAATAGGGGGAGATGACAAAAGATGTGGATATTGTATGCGATAGGTTCTTCTTTCTTTGCGGGAATCACAACCATTCTGGCAAAATGCGGCATCCGTAAGACGGATTCCGATGTGGCGACAGCGATCCGGACGATCGTGGTACTGGTGTTTTCATGGGTGATGGTCGCCATGACCGGCACATTCAGCGGCATCACGCAGATTTCGGGTAAGACGCTGTTGTTTCTGGTGCTGTCGGGGCTTGCGACCGGCGCGTCGTGGCTGTGTTATTTTCATGCGCTGCAAAAGGGCGATGTGAACAAGGTCGTGCCGATCGACAAATCGAGCACGGTGCTTACCATCCTGCTGGCATTGATTTTCCTGCATGAGGGGCTGAGCGTGGGCAAGGCGGTTGCTATCGTGCTGATCGGCGTGGGTACGATGCTCATGATCACGCGCAAGGAGGAGACGGATGATGCCAAAAAGCAGACGAAGGGAAGCTGGCTGATCTATGCGGTGCTCTCGGCGGTATTTGCCAGCCTGACTTCGATTCTCGGAAAAATCGGTATTCAGGGAGTCGATTCGAATCTCGGCACGGCGATCCGGACGATCGTCGTACTTGTCATGGCATGGATGATGGTCGTTGTCCGTGGCAAGCAGGCGGAAGTGGCATCCATCGAAAAAAAGGAGCTGGGATTTATCGTGCTGTCGGGCTTTGCGACGGGCGCATCATGGATGTGCTATTACCGGGCACTGCAGGACGGACCGGCGAGTGTCGTAGCGCCGATCGACAAGCTGAGTATCCTCGTGACAATCGCATTCTCATGGATCGTATTCCACGAGAAGCTGACGAAAAAAGCGCTGGCGGGGTTGGTAGCGATCGTCTGCGGAACGGTGCTGCTGGCGTTGATCTGACCTGAAATTACGGATATGATAAGTGAAGAATCGAGGTAGAACAAATGAAACTGGAACTACAGTTGCTGGATCTGATCCAGACAATCCACACCCCAGCCGGTGACCGGATCATGTGTGTGATCACGCGGCTCGGTGATGCGGGTAACATATGGATTGTGCTGACGGTTGTATTGATTTTGATCCCGAAGACAAGAAAGAGCGGTATCCTGCTGGCGGGTGCGCTGTGTGTGGATGTACTGCTGTGCAATGTGTTATTAAAGCATCTGGTTGGGCGTATCCGTCCCTGCGATGTCAATCAGGCGGTAGAGCTGTTGATCGCAAGACCGCATGACTTTTCGTTCCCGTCCGGACATACGGCGGCAGGATTAGTCGTGCGGAATATCGTGAAAACGTCCGTCGAGCTCCTCGGTCTTTACGACATTGATAAATGCGTGCGGATCGATCGAACGGATGAGCGGAATGAGCTCACGCTTCGCCTCGGAGTTGATGACCGAGTAGATCAGCGTGCGCTCTTTTTGTTCATAGCAGCCAATGCCGTGAAAAAGCGTGGCATCGTGGTTCGTCAGCTCGCGGATCGCCAGATAGACCTCGTTGGACTTGTCCGAGATAATAAACAGCGTCTGCTTCTGGTAGCGCTTGTATAAAAACTGGATCACCTGCGTGCTACAGAACTGGTAGATGATCGAGTAGAGCGCGATCGACCAGCCGAACAGTGCACCGGCGAGCACGAGCATGAGCACGTTTCCGAGCAGAATATAGTTCCATGCATCAATGCCCTTCTGATGGGAGAAAAAGATGCTGATAAAATCCGTGCCGCCCGTTGTCGCGCCGACGTTCAGGCACAGACTGATCGCAAATCCGTTCAAAATACCGCCGAATACGCTGATAAGCAGGATATCCTTCGTAAACAGGTACGGCGGGAGGATATCCACAAAAAAACTCGACAGGACGATGACGATGATCGAGTAGCAGGTGAACCGCTTGCCGATATATTTAAAAGCGATGTAAGTCGGCACGAGGTTCAGCAGGATATTGAACGCGGAGAACGGAATGGAAATGTGCAGATAGTCCAGAAAGATCTTCTGCAACAGCAGTGACAGTCCGGAAAAACCGCCCGGAAACAGACCGGCAGTCTTGGCGAAGCAGCGCAGGTTCCACGCATAGAACACGGATGCAAAAATAACGACAAACAGGCGGAAAGCCTGATAAAATTTCGGATGTCTGGATTCTAATGACTGAAACATAATTGGTACTCCTTTCTGATTTTTTCTCAGTATAACACAGCCAGAGACGGTCGTCTACGGGTTACTGCGTATGTAATCAATCAGCCGCGTGAATTGACTTGCTTTGTATAAGATGCTATGATAAAAAACAGTGTAGTGTGTTTGCACGGACAGATTTTTATGAATTATGATAGGAGACAGAGAAGTGAATAAAGACGGAACTCATATCCAGGCGGAAGGCATGATAAAAAATAAACTGTTTTTGTATCTGACGGAATTTTTTGCGGGAATGTCGGTTATGGCGGTCGAGCTGGGCGCGAGCAGGTTGCTGGCGCCTTATTTTAGTTCCTCACAGATCGTGTGGACAATCATTATCGGAACGATCATGATCGCGATGGCACTCGGCAATATCTACGGCGGCAAGAGTGCGGACAAATCCCCCGATCCCGACCGGCTTTACGGCAGAATACTGATCGCGGCGATCTGGATCGCGCTGATTCCGGTTGTCGGAAAATATATCGTGCTCGGCATCTCGGCGCTGCTGATCTTTACGATCAGCAATAATTTCCTCATTATCGCGGCGTTTTGCGCGTGTATGGTGATCTTTGTATTTCCGCTGTTCCTGCTCGGCACCGTCACACCGTCACTGGCAAAATATTCGGTGGACAGCCTTGACGACAGCGGCAGAACCGTAGGTACGCTCGGAGCGTTCAACACGATCGGCAGTATCATTGGAACGTTTGTGCCGACGTTTGTGACGATCCCGGCGGTCGGTACGTCGATCACGTTTCTGATTTTTTCCGGTATTCTGATCGTGCTCGCGGCGGTCTATTTTATCAGTAAAAAGGCTGGGAAAAAGAAGGTAGTTGCGGTAGTATTGATCTTTGTGCTGTGCTGCGGGCTCGGCTATTCAGATTCGTTTGCGTTCTGGCAGAAGGATCTGACCTATGAGGGCGAGTCTATTTATAATTATCTCCAGGTCTCACAAAATGATAAGCGCGTGATTTTATCGACGAATGTGCTTTTTGGTGTGCAGTCGGTCTATATGAAGGATGAAGATCTGACCGGCATGTATTATGATTATGCGATGGCGGCACCGCTCATGGTGCCGGATAAGCAGGTGTCGGATATGGATGTGCTGATTTTGGGCATGGGTACGGGAACGTATGCGACACAGTGCCGGAGGTATCTCGGCGATATGAATGTGGAGGGTGTGGAGATCGATGAGAAGATCACGCAGCTTTCCAGACAATATTTTTCTCTGCCGGAGGATGTGAAGGTCACAACTTATGACGGCAGGGCTTTTTTGAATGCATCGGATGAGAAATATGATGTGATCATGGTCGATGCCTATCAGGATATTACGATTCCGTTCCAGATGTCGTCAACGGAATTTTTTACGTTGGTGCGGGAACACCTGAATGAAAACGGTGTGATGGTCGTCAATATGAATATGCGCGGCAGTGGGGAGGGAAACATCAATCAGTACCTCTCGGATACGATCGCGTCGGTGTTTGATACCGTTTACACGGTCGATGTCAAGGGCTCGACGAACCGTGAGCTGTTTGCATCGAACGATCCGCAGATGTTAGAGACACTGACCGCACAGACGGCATCGGTTGAGAACGAACAGCTGCGGGAGCTGCTGACGAAGGTCGCCGATAACTGTGAGCAGCATGTAGCGGGAAACTACATTATGACTGACGATCAGGCACCGGTAGAGCTGCTCGGCATGCGGGTGATCGATCAGGTGATCGGTGAGGAAGTCGCTTATTACAAAGGCATTTATGAACGGGAAGGGATCAGCGGTCTGCTCGATCATATCTGATCCGGAGGCGTTCGGCAGGAGGCATTATGTTTGAGAAAAATACAAAACAGGTCAATCGCATCATCGCCAATATTTTTCTGGTCAGCTCGGCAGTGATTCTGTTTCTCGTGGTCTGCTCCAGCACGGGTGTTTTTGAGTTTGGCAGGGACTATACGACGGCGCTGCTCATCGCGGGACTGGTCATTACGGTCAGCCCCAGCCTTCTGATCCGTTATCTGCCGGATCACGTGATGAAATATTATATGCTGATCGTGCTCGCACTTTTTATCGGCGGACTCGGCACGAATAACCATATCGGTATCTATATCAGCTATGCGCTTGTGCTGGTATTTAGCTGCCTGTACTTTGAGCCGAAGCTGGTCGCGGAAGCCAGCGTTTTTTCGTATCTGGTCATGGCTGTGTCCGTCTATATCAATTCTGCGGGAAAATATGAGGTTGTCTATCAGGGCAGACCGCGGATGCAGATGTATATTGCGTACATGCTCGGATTCACGGTCGAGTATCTGGTGATCTGCCCGATCCTGTATACGCTTGTCAGACGGGCGAAAATGCTGATGGAGGAGCGCTACAGTGCGGAGGAAGAAAACCGCATGAAGAGCGATTTCCTATCGAGCATGTCGCATGAGATCCGCACACCGATGAATGCGATTATCGGGATGTCAGATGTGGCGCTCAGAAGTGAGATGAGCGACGATCTGCGCAGATGTGTCACGGTTATCAAATCCGCCTCGACCGGACTGCTGGAGATCGTGAATGATATTCTGGATCTGTCCAAAATAGAGGCGGGAAAGTTCAGTATCATCGAGGATGTCTATACGACGGAGTCTTTGGTGGAGGATGCGGTAGCAGTCATCAACGCCAGAAATATTGACCAGAGGGTGCCGGTCTATTTTCATATTCAGGAGGATATGCCGCCTACGTTAAAGGGCGATGCGGTCAGGATCAAACAGGTGATGCTCAACTACGCATCGAACGCGATCAAATATACGGAGCGCGGGCGCATCGACATTACGATCCGCTGTGAGGAAAAGACCGATGACATGGCACTGCTCAAATACGAGGTAGAGGACACTGGACAGGGTATCCGGGAAAAAGATCTCGATAAATTGTTTGAGATGTATACACAGCTAAATATGGAGAAAAACCACGGCAAGGAGGGCAGCGGAATCGGTCTGGCGATCAGTAAATATTTTGTGGATCAGATGGGCGGAACGGTAGGCGTACACAGCAAGTACGGCGAAGGCAGCCGGTTTTATTTTACCGTGCCGCAAAAGATTCCGAATCAGGCGGATGCGCAGCGTGCGACAGCCGGTCAGGGGGACGAATGTCCGGCGTTTCATACAGCGAACGCGCGGATTCTGCTGGCAGACGACAATGCGCTCAACCGCGAGGTCGTCAAGGCGATGCTCGAACCGCTCGGCGCGGTGGTCGACGAAGCAGGAAATGGCGAGGAGGCAGTCTATAAGGCGGAGCGGATCGCGTTTGATCTGATCTTTATGGACAGCCATATGCCGGTGATGAACGGTGAGGAGGCGACCCGTGCGATCCGCCGGCACTCGGAGACGGTCAATTCAGATGTAAAGATCGTCGCGCTCACCGCAGATGTGGTCGCCGGTGTGCGGGAGCGTTTGCTGGACAGCGGGATGGATGATTACCTCTCGAAACCGATTCAGATACCGGAGCTCTACCGGATCGTCCGGAAGTATCTGCCGCAGGAGAAGATCATAGAGGACGAAGAAGCTGCCGTAAAAGAGCCGGTGGCAGAAGAATTGTAATAATTATAAAAGATACTTGACAGAAGCACACAAAGCGGATATATTTATAACAGTGTTATATAACACTGTTATATTTGCATGCTGGAAAAGGAGGAATCTGTGTCAAAACCGATCGAGGGAGTTTCCGAAAGAATATTAGCCAGTGCAAAGGAGGAGTTTCTTGAGAAAGGATATTCCGATGCATCGCTGCGCACGATCGCGGCAAAGGCGGACACGACGACAGGGTCCATTTATTCGAGGTACAAGGATAAAGAAGGACTGTTCGGTGCGATCGTAGATCCGGTGGCAGAGCATCTCATAGAGCTGTTTCTCGAGACGCAGGAGCATTTTCATGCGCTCGAAGCGAGCCGCCAGAATGAGATGATGGAGGAATGCCTGTCGGTGGGGATGCTGCGCATGGTGGATGATATTTACGATCATTTTGAGGAATTCCAGATCCTTCTGGATGCTTCGCATGGCACGCGGTACACGGATTTTGTGGAACGGCTGGTGGACATCGAGACAGAGTATACCTATAAATACATGGAGGCTGTCCAGGTTCAGAATGAGACGAGCCAGCTTGTCACAGAGGATTTCATCCACATTATGACCCATGCGATGATCGAGAGCGTCTTTGAGATCGTGCGTCACAAGATGGGCAAGGAGCAGGCATATAAATATGTCGATATGCTTGAGAAATATCATTATGGCGGATGGAATACGATTTTTCAGTATGATGGGCAAAATAAAGACCTCATATAGAACAGTCATGGCTGCGCATACGGACGTAAAAGAGTCGAAAAAGGCTCTTTTTTATCGGATGCTGGTTAGTTTTATCTAATAAATATTAGCGGTGTATATAACGGAATATCTTAGAGGAGGAGACTTATGAAGAAGAAAAGTTCTTTGGCAAGACTGTTTGAGTATGCCGGAAATTATAAGTATCTCACGATATTGTCGTGGATCTTATCCGTGGTCAGCGCATGGATCGCTCTGGTGCCGTTCTATTACATCTGGAAGATCATGCAGGAAATATTGAAGGTGGCGCCGGATTATGCACATGCAGAAAATATCGGCACTTACGGTTGGAGGGCGCTTGGCAGCGCGCTCGTTTCAATGCTTGTCTATGTAGTGGCGCTGCTCTGTTCCCATCTCGCGGCATTCCGTGTACAGAGCAATCTGCGCTCACAGCTCATGCGCCATATTATGACACTGCCGTTAGGCTTTATGGACCGCGACGGCTCCGGAAAGATCCGAAAGATCGTCAACGAGTCCAGTGCGGCAACGGAGACCTATCTGGCACATCAGTTGCCGGATCGCGCGGGCGCGCTTGCGACTCCGGTCGGACTGCTCGTATTGCTGCTGGTGTTTGACTGGCGGCTTGGGCTGCTCAGCCTGATACCGGTCGTTGCAGCGTTCCTGATCATGGGTACGATGGCAGGAGCACAGATGAAACAGAAGATGGAGGAATACCAGAATGCGCTGGATGCGATGTCGAGTGAGGCAGTCGAGTATGTCCGCGGCATTCCGGTCGTAAAGACGTTCGGGCAGTCGGTATTTTCTTTCAAGCGTTTTCAGGCGACGATCAAAAATTATGAGAAATGGGTCATTGCCTATACAAAGGATCTGCGCATTCCGATGGTTGCCTACACAACGATCATCAATGCGGTATTTGCGGTACTGATTGCGGGAGCGTTCCTGTTTTCGGCAGGCGGAACGGACACTACGTTTCTGGTGAATCTGGTATTTTATATTATCATCACTCCGATCATCACGGTGACGATGAACAAGATCATGTATTCGAGTGAGAACGAGATGCTTGTCGCAGACGCCATCACCCGTATGGACAGTATTCTGGATCGGAAACCGCTGCCGGAAGCACAGGCACAGAGCGAGCCGGCAGATCATTCCATCACTTTTGAAGGGGTATCCTTCCGCTATGAGAATGCCACAAAGGATGCACTGCATGGCGTAGATTTACAGATTGCGCAGGGTGAGCATGTCGCATTTGTCGGACCGTCCGGTGGAGGAAAGACAACGCTGGCGAGCCTGATCGCGCGCTTTTTCGATGTCACGGAAGGCTCGTTGCGGATCGGCGGTGTGGATGTGCGCCAGATTCCGTCCAAAAAGCTGATGGAGCTGGTATCGTTTGTATTTCAGGATAGCAAGTTACTTAAAATGTCGATTTATGACAATGTGCGCATGGGTAAAAAGGATGCGACCAGAGAGGAAGTCATGCAGGCACTGCGGGATGCACAGTGTGAGGATATCATTGCAAAACTGCCCGCTGGCATCGATACGGTGATCGGGAGCAGCGGTACTTACGTGTCCGGCGGAGAGGCACAGCGTCTGGCGATCGCGCGTGCGATGTTAAAAAATGCACCGATTCTGATTCTGGATGAGGCGACCGCATTTGCCGATCCGGATAATGAGGCGAAGGTGCAGGCGGCTTTCTCAAGACTGTTACAGGGCAAAACGGTCATTATGATTGCACACAGACTTTCCTCTGTCGTGGACGCAGACCGGATCTGCGTGCTGCGGGACGGACAGATCGCAGAGCAGGGCACACATGCAGAATTGCAGCAGAAAGACGGACTGTATGCACATATGTGGAAGGAATACAATCAATCGATTCAGTGGAAGGTAGGTGTACAGTCATGACGATCAAACAACGATTACAACATAAATATGCACTTTCCGAGCAGGGTGCAAAGGATATGATAGGGGCAATCGTGTGTATCACGCTCTCCAATCTTGTGCTGATGTTTCCGGTTGGTGTGCTCTATTATCTCGTGCGTGATTATCTGAACGGATCACTGACAGGGAGGGGCAGTTTTTACATCATTGCGAGTGCGATATGTCTGCTGTTGATCGCAGTCACTACATACCGGCAGTACAATGCGACATTTTTAGCTACCTATGTGGAGAGTGGCGTGCGACGGATCACGCTGGCAGAACAACTGCGCAAGATTCCGCTGTCATTTTTCGGCAAAAAGGATCTCTCGGATCTGACGAGCGCGATCATGACGGACTGTGCGACGATCGAGACAGGGTCCTCACACTGGATTCCGGAGCTGATCGCCTCCTGTATCTCCACGACACTCGTAGCGGTCGGACTGTTTTTCTTTGACTGGCGGATGGCGATCGCCACACTCTGGGTGCTGCCGGTTGCATTTCTCATCGTGTTCTGCTCTGGAAATGTACAAAGACGTATGAGCGAGCGGCAGATGAAACTGAAAATGGAGCTCGCGGACGGCATTCAGGAGGGGCTGGAGTCTGTGCGGGATCTGCGTTCGAACAACGCACAGGATGATTACATGAAAGGGCTGGATCAAAAGATTCAGGCAGTGGAAAAGCATGCGGTTGTGAGTGAGCTGACGACGGCGGTTTTTGTGTCCGGCGCACAGATGATCTTAAAATTCGGTATTGCGACAGTTGCGCTTACAGGCGGTATTCTGCTGGTACAGGGTAAACTCGACGTACTCACATTTTTCATGTTTCTGCTCGTGGCATCCCGCTTCTATGATCCGTTGCAGATTTCTTTGCAGAATCTGGCGGCAGTCATCAGCGTGGATGTGCAGTGTGCGAGACTAGACGAGATCCTCTCGCATGACATCCAGACCGGAGCGACCGAGATGAAACATGACGGCTATGACATTGAATTTTCACATGTCGGATTTTCCTATAATCAGGAGGATGCGGTACTTCGCGATGTATCCTTTACGGCAAAGCAGGGCGAGGTCACAGCGCTGATCGGGCCGTCCGGCGGCGGTAAGACAACTGTGTCGAGACTGGCATCGAGATTCTGGGATATTAGCGAGGGAACGATCCGCGTCGGCGGAATGGATATTTCAGAGATCGATCCGGAGACGTTGCTGTCGCTGTATGCGATCGTATTTCAGGATGTCACGTTATTCAATAATACGGTCATGGAAAATATCCGTATCGGAAATCCGCAGGCGACGGATGAGCAGGTGCTTGCGGCTGCAAAGCTCGCGCACTGTGAGGAATTTGCGGAAAAACTGGCAGATGGCTGGCAGACGATGATCGGTGAGAACGGCTGTGAGCTGTCCGGCGGAGAACGCCAGCGTATCTCGATCGCAAGGGCATTCCTCAAGGATGCACCGATTATCCTGCTGGACGAGGCGACGGCTTCGCTCGATGTGGACAACGAGACACTCATACAGGAGGCTTTGTCAAGACTGATCCGGAACAAGACGGTGCTGATCATCGCACACCGTATGCGCACGGTCGCACAGGCAGACCGCATCGTTGTGTTAAAGGACGGTACAGTGGCAGAGTCCGGCACGCCCGCGCAGCTCTATGAGCAGAACGGTATCTACCGCCATATGGCAGATACGCAGCAGCAGGCAGCAGGATGGAAGTTATAAATGAAAGTTATCAATAAAAGTGAAAGATAAGCGTAATCAATAAAAATTGCGAAAAGCGCCCGGACGGAGAATGGCATCGTTTTCTGTCGGGGCGTATTGTTTTGGATGGTGCGGATCAGGAGGCATTCAGCAGCCAGACGCACAGATTCAGGTATCCGGCGAATGTGACCCACAGCAGATAGGGAAGCATCAGATATCCGGCGGGCTTTGAGATCCGGTAAAAAGCGATTGTGGTCGCGAGGATCAGAAACCAGAGCGCGATGAGCCAGAAAAATGAAAACAGATACCACCCGAAGTTAAAAAACCAGACAGACCATAACAGGTTAAATACGAGCTGTACGGCATAGAGAAGGAGCGCCTCCGGCTGCGGATCTGTGGTGGCGACCAGATACGAGGCGATTCCCATCAGGACAAACAGGATCGTCCACACGATGGGGAACACCCAGTCGGGAGGTGTAAGTGCCGGCTGTACGACCTGATCAAAGGTGCGGATGCCGTCCTGCGTCAACAGGGCAGACAATCCGCCTACGGCGAGCGGGATTGCGATGGCTGTCGTCAGATTCTTCCATTGGATGTTCATGTGAGGTTCCTCCTGTTAAAATGTATTGTGTCATCAACGTCGCAGATGCCAAAGTCTCCACAAATATGCTCCGGATTGGAGGATCTGGCTGAGGAGCATGCTCCACAGGTATGCGTACAGCCCGAAGCGCGGTACGAGCAGCCAGATTGCGAGCAGGCGCACCCCGCAGGCAGCCAGATTCATCACAAAGGTATACAGCGTCAGCTCTAATCCGTGCAGAATACTGTTCAGAGTGCCCGCGAGAAACAGAAACGGACACAGGAAACCGAGACTCGTGATATAGGCTCCGGCGAGCGGGCTGTGAAACAGCAGCGTCCCCATCAGCCGCCCGAACAGCAGAAAGCCGAGTGTACAGACAAGTCCTAGAATCACGCACAGCTCCACGGTGCGCCGGATTGTCCGGCTGATGCGGGCGCGGTTTCCCTCGGCTGCCGCTTCTGACACGGCAGGGAGCAGAAGCACCGAGAGCGATCCGGTCAGGACGGTCGGCAGCAGGATCATCGGCAGTGCCATACCGGTCAGTGTGCCAAAAACGCTGAGCGCATCCTCGCGAGAGAGCCCGAACAGCACCAGCGCCTGCGGCAGCAGGATCGCCTCTGCGCTGGCAAACAGGTTGAGTGTCACACGGCTGCCGGTGAGCGGAGTCGCAAAGCGTATGATGCGCCGCAGGGTAGCTTTGGTCGGGCGCACCCGACGCAGGTGAAACGTCGTGAGGCAGAATAGAAATGCAGCAGCTTCACCGCACACCGTACCCCACATGGCGAGCGCGGGCGTGAGTGCGGCGTGCTGTTCGACGCGGATCAGGTAGAACAGGTAGACAGAGCCTACCCGCACCGCCTGTTCCAATAATTGTGAGACGGCAGGGACAGTCGTCTTTTTTTCACCGTAATAATAACCGTTAAAACATGCATGCATACACGCAAACGGCAGCGAAAAGCTGATGATGCGCAGCAGTGGTGCGCAGTCAGGCTCGGATACGATATGGACGGCGAGCCACGGTGCATGGCGGTATAAGAGGACGGAACATACCGTCGACAGTGACAGACAAACACCGGAACCACAGAGAAAAGCCGCCATATTTTTTTCTTCTGCGGTGTATTTTGAGATTGCAGTCTGGATGCCGCCGGTGCACAGTGACAGACACAATGCAAAAATCGGAAAGGTCAGTTGATAGATACCCAGTCCGGTTGCACCGATCGTGTGTGTCAGGAATATTCTATATAGAAAACCAATGATTCTGCTGGCTAGTCCGGTGGCAGTGAGGATAACTGTTCCGGTGAATAGCGGATGGCTGCTCCAGTTGATCGCTTTGTTCAAGGTAATCACCTGCGGGGAGTAGTATTGCTTTAATATATGGAAAAGTGGGCGTGGCTAGAACCGGCAGATGGGAAGGAAAAGAATATGATATATCTGGATCATGCGGCTACAACGCCTACCGCGTCTGAGGTGCGGGCTGCGATGGAGCCATATTATCAAAGACGGTACGGAAATGCCTCAACACCGTATGAGTTCGGTCAGCACAGCAGGGAGGCAGTGGAGAACGCCAGAAAAATCATCGCAGATACGCTAGGCGTACAGACATCGGAGATCTATTTTACGTCCGGCGGGACAGAGAGCGACAACTGGGCACTCAAGGCGACAATGGAGGCATATGCATTCCGGGGCAGGCATATGATCACGACACAGATTGAGCACCATGCGATCGGCAATACCTGTGAGTATCTGCGAAAGCGCGGCTTTGAGGTCACAGAGCTGCCCGTAGACCGCGACGGACGCATTTCACTGGAGCAGTTGGAGCACGCGATCCGGCAGGATACGGTGCTGATCTCGATTATGTGCGCAAATAATGAGATCGGAACCTTGCAGGATATGGAGGCGATCGGGGAGATCGCGCGGCGCAGAGGTGTTATTTTCCACACGGATGCGGTGCAGGCATACGGACAGATCCCGATTGATGTAACCGGATGGAACGTGCAGATGCTCAGTGCGAGCAGCCATAAATTTTACGGACCGAAGGGCTGTGGCTTTTTATATATGAAACAGGGGCTTCGCACGGAGAGCATGATTCACGGAGGCTCGCAGGAGAGCGGCAGGCGTGCCGGAACGGAAAATGTGCCGGGCATTGTCGGCATGGCAAAGGCGGCACAGCTTGCATTTGCACATATGGATGAGACGATGGAGCGCGAAACGTGGATGCGTGACCGCATGATCCATCATATTTGCAGCGAGATACCGGGTGCATTTCTGGTGGGAAGCCAGACGCACCGGCTCCCCGGCAACCTGAATATCTGTTTTCCGGGTATACAGGCGTCCAATCTGGTGCTGCTGCTGGATGAGGCAGGCATCTGTGTATCTGCTGGCAGCGCGTGCAATACATCGGAAGCCGAGCCGTCGCACGTGCTAAAAGCCGTCGGACTCAGTGATGCACAGGCGTATGCATGTATCCGCATGACGCTCGGCAGGGATACGACAGTGCAGGAATTACAGGAGACACTTCGCACATTAAAACGTCTTGTAAAAATCCTAAAGAAAAGATAGAATGATGTAAGTGTCAAAAGTATCATTTGCGATTGTGCTTGCACAAATGAGCAAATAATACTTATTGACACGCCGAACACCGAAAACGGAATAAAATGGTGTGAATACAACATTTTATGGGAGTTTGAGGTGGGCGAGGATTGCGGGAATTGCTTTGCAATGGAGCAATCCGCATACATCATTACTATAGAAAGGATACAATATGAACATACAGCAATATCTACGCAATGGGCGGCTCATTACGGACGGCGCGATGGGCACCTACTACGAGAAAAAATATGGAGACAGTGATCCGTTTCCGGAGCGCGAAAACCTCGCGCATCCGGAGCGGATACGCGAAATTCATATCGAATATCTGCGTGCCGGAGCGAGACTGCTGCGCACAAATACGTTTGCGTTAAGTCCAGTGTTTTTTCCGGATGAAAAGGAGCGGCTGGATGGTCTGTGTGCGGGTTATGCAGTTGCAGAATCTGCGATTCAGGATTTTCGGGCGGAGAGCGGCTGTGAGGAGGAGATTTTTATCGCAGCGGATTTCGGACCGGTCGGGGAAAATGATGAGCAGAGTGCTGCGGAGGTATTGGACGACTACCGAAGGATGTGTGATGTGTTTTTAGAGTGCGGGGCGCAGGTGTTTGTGTTTGAATCACAGCGCGACGACAAATATCTCGGAGCACTCGCAGAGTATATCAAATCAAAGTGCCCGCAGGCTTTTGTGCTCGTACAGTTCACGTTTGACCGGAGCGGATATACGAGAGCGGGACTGTCGGTGCGCCGCATCAACGAGCGAGTGGCACAGCCTGCGATGGCTGCGGTGGATGCCTACGGCTACAACTGTGGGGTCGAGGCGGGACACCTGTTGCAGCTTTTAGAGGCGCAGCAGCCCTATTGTGACAAATTTTTGAGCGCCCTGCCGAACGCGGGCTATCCGCTGTCGCTGCGCGGCAAGACGATCTATACCGAAAATGAGCGGTATTTTGTAGAAAAAAGTGTAAAGATCGCGGCATTGGGCGTCGATATTATTGGCGGCTGCTGCGGAACGACACCGCGCTATATCGCGGATCTGGTGGAGGCGTTGTCGCAGGTTCCGCGTGAAAAAAAGGCGATTGCGCCGTTACCCGCAACGGATCAGGCGGCAGTCATACATACGCAGGATGTCAGCGGGTGCGGCTCGGAGGGAGCAGCACATGTGGGCGTGGCAGAGCGGCTGTTTTTAGAGCCGGAGCAGCTTGACCGCAAACCGGTCATTGTCGAGATGGATCCGCCATTTAACGGTGACATCACAAAGGTATGTGCCGGGGCAAAGCTGTTGGCGTCTGCGGGCGTGGATCTTTTGACACTGTCCGATTCACCGATGGCGCGTGCGCGCATGGATGCGGGGGCGCTGGCTGCCAGACTGATACGGGAGACCGGTATTCCTGTCATGCCGCATATTGCCTGCCGTGACCGCAATATCATCGGATTGCGCGGATTGCTGCTCGCAGAGCATATGAATGACATCCGGCAGCTTCTTATCGTGACCGGAGATCCGGTCGCGCGTGATGCCAGAGGAACGATTTCAGGTGTATTTGACATGAATTCGATTCGTCTGATGGAATATGTCTCACATATGAATGAAGAATTATACGCGGATGATCCGCTGCATATGGGCGGTGCGCTCAATTATCACGGAGCCAATCCCGATGGCATTATCCGGCGTATGGAGAAAAAGATTGAGGCGGGCTGTGAGTATTTCCTCACGCAGCCGATTTATTCGGACTCGGATATTGAACGGATTGCATATATAAAAGAAGCAATTCGCGGCAGGGCAAAGATTTTTTGCGGAATCATGCCGCTTGTCAGCTATAAAAATGCGATGTTTATTCATCACGAGATGGCAGGTATCACGATACCGGAGGAGATCCTCTGTCAGTATGACCCGCAGATGTCGCGTGCGGATGCACAGGCGGTAGCGGTGAAAATATCACTTGAGCTGGCGGACAAGCTGAAGGATATCGCGGATGGCTACTATTTTATGACGCCATTTAACCGTGCAGACCTGATCTGTGAGATCATCGCCGGATTACATCAGACAACATAAATGGGAGAAATAACAATGACGAGAAAAGCATTTCGAGAAATGATCGGGCAAAAGATCGTAATTTTGGACGGGGCGACCGGATCGAATTTGCAGCGGGCGGGTATGCCGACCGGAGTCTGCCCAGAGCAGTGGATTTTAGAGCATCCGCAGGCGCTGATTGATCTTCAGCGCGCCTATGTGCAGGCGGGCACGGATATTGTGTATGCGCCGACGTTTACCGCCAGCCGGATCAAGCTGGAGGAGTATGGATTGCAGGATCAGTTAGAGCAGATGAACCGTGCGCTGGTCGCACTGTCAAAAGAGGCGGTTGCAGGCAGCGGGGCATTGGTTGCAGGCGATCTGACGATGACCGGCAAACAACTGGCACCGATCGGTGATCTGCCGTTCGAGACACTGGTTGGGGTATATAAAGAGCAGGCGGCAGTCTTGGCAGATGCCGGAGTGGATCTGTTTATCGTGGAGACAATGATGAGTTTACAGGAGACGCGCGCCGCCCTCATTGCAATCCGGGAGGTGTGTGATCTGCCGGTTATGGCGAGCCTGACTTATGAGTCGGATGGGCGCACGCTGTATGGCACGGACGCAAAAACGGCGATGGTCGTGTTGCAGAGCCTCGGCGCAGACGCGGTCGGACTGAACTGTTCGACAGGACCTGCCGAGATGGTGTCCGCAGTAGAACAGATGCGTGAGATCGCCAATATTCCGGTGCTGGCGAAGCCAAATGCAGGTTTACCGGAATTGGAGGATGGCGAGACGGTCTATCGCATGACACCGGAGAAATTTGCCACAGCGGGGGCAACACTCGTGGAGGCGGGCGCATCGATTGTCGGCGGCTGCTGCGGAACGACTCCCGCACACATCAAAGCACTGGCGGACGCGGTAAAGCATTTGCCTGTGCCGGAGGTTTCTACCGAGAAAAAACGTCTGCTGGCGACGGAGCGCGGTGTGTTGGAAATCAACTTAGACGGCAATTTTCTTGTGGTGGGTGAGCGTATCAACCCGACCGGTAAAAAAGCATTGCAGGCAGAGTTGCGCGAGGGCAGTCTCGATCTTGTGTGCCGGATGGCGGCAGAGCAGGAGGAAAACGGTGCTGCGATCTTAGATGTCAACATGGGTATGAATGGCATCGATGAGAAGGAAATGATGCTGGCGGCGATCGAGGAGCTGACGACGGCGAGCAGCCTGCCGCTGTGTCTGGATTCGAGCAATGTGGATGTGCTCGAGGCGGCGCTGCGTCTGTATCCGGGTCGTGCACTTGTCAATTCTGTGTCATTGGAGCAGGTGAAAATCGAGCGGTTGCTGCCGATTGTGGCGAAATACGGTGCAATGTTTATTTTACTGCCGCTCTCGGATGAGGGCATTCCGGAGACGGTAGAGGACAAGCGCGCGATTGTGCGCGAGATTTTATCACATGCCTACGCGCTCGGATTTACGAAAGAGGATGTCGTCGTGGACGGTCTGACCGCGACGGTGGGAGCTAACCCGAAAGCGGCGCTGGAGTGCTTTGACACGATCCATTATTGCAGGCAGGAATTAGGGCTGGCGACGATCTGCGGTCTGTCAAATATTTCGTTTGGTCTGCCGAACCGTCCGTTTGTCAACACGGCATTTCTGACGATGGCGATTGAGCGCGGACTGACGATGGCGATTGCGAATCCGTCACAGGATCTGCTCATGAACGCGGCGTTTGCATCGGATATGCTGCTGCATAAGCCGGAGAGTGATATCCGCTATATTGACCGTATGCAGGTGTATGAGCGCCATCTTGCCGAAAAAGAGGCGGTCGCGCAGCCAAAGGCAAAGCGTGAAGCCGCGAAAAATACCGCATCCGATATCAGAAGTGATGATATTATTTTCACGAGTGTGCTAAAGGGTGATAAGAAGCATATCGTGACGTATGTGGAGGAGGCATTAAAGGGCGGCGCATCGCCCGGAGAGATCATCAACGGCAGCCTGACCCCTGCAATCAATGATGTCGGTGATAAATTTGAAAAGCAGATCTATTTCCTGCCGCAGCTCATTGCGTCCGCGAGTGCGATGCAGACCGCGATCGAGCATCTTGAGCCGCTGCTGGCGCGCAGTGATGATGAGGGAGAAGCAGCAACGATCGTGATTGCGACAGTGGAGGGTGATATCCATGACATCGGCAAAAATCTGGTCGTGCTTATGCTCAAAAACTATGGCTATCATGTCATTGATCTGGGCAAGGATGTCGCAGCCGATACGATTGTGCAGACGGCACTCGACACAAATGCACAGGTGATTGGATTGTCTGCGCTCATGACAACGACGATGATGCGCATGAAGGATGTCGTGGAGCTCGCAAAGGAACGCGGGTGCACCAGCAAGATCATCATTGGAGGGGCGTGTATCACAGACAGCTTTGCGCAGGAGATCGGGGCAGATGGGTATTCGGCGGATGCCGCCAGCTGCGTCAAGCTCGTGCAGAAGCTGCTGGGTGAGGCGTAGCTCGCTGAATGTACCATGAGGACGCAGCTTCCGCAAGCATGTCTGTTTTGCTTTCGTTGCACGAACCATTCCGATGAGCCTTAGTAAGAACTAACTCGTGTTCAGCAAAGGCTTCCACGAGTTATAAGTCTCATCTCCATCGCGCAAAGGCAGCAAACTCAGACATGGCGTTGCTCGCGCTGCTACTTTTGTGAATGGCTGTGACCGCAGCCTCGATTTACATATGCTTGCGGGAGATGCAAATACGAAATATCGTGCTCACATGCCTCGAAAACTTACTACATATTTTATAGAAGAAAAGGAGATTACACCATGTTAGAAACAGGAATCAAAGGAACCAGAACAGTTACCGTAAACGAAGCAAACACCGCCAAGAAAATGGGCAGCGGCACGCTTGACGTATTTGCGACTCCAGCGCTCATTGCACTCATGGAGGAGACCTGCTGGCGGAGCGTCGCAGAGCATCTGGAGGAAGGCAGCGGTACGGTCGGAACATTATTGGAGATCAAACACACCGCACCGACCCCGGTCGGTATGGATGTCATCTGTGAATCCGAGTTGGTTGAAGTGGACGGACGACGTCTCGTATTTACCGTGCAGGCGCACGATGCAAAAGGTCTCGTCGGTGAGGGACGGCATGAGCGTTTTGTGATCCAGAATGAAAAGTTTCAGGCAAAAGCAAATGCCAAGAGAGAAGCATAACAGAATTGGAGTCTAACGGGGGAGTCAGATTCCGGTTAGCTATAAAGAAATATTATATGGAAAGGGACTGTACGGACAGAGTAAGAAGGTACAGTCCTTTTTATGTTTTTAAAGATTCTTACAATTTTCATACTTTTTTCATAAATTTAGTGTTGACATTACCAGAAGGCAGTGTTATCTTAATTACAGAAATGATTAGCACTCCTTTGAGGCGAGTGCTAATAACAGCAAAAGGTCAGAGGTAAGTCATGGAGCAGTTAGATGAGAGAAAAACAAAAATCCTAAAAGCGATCATACAGACTTATTTGGAGACGGGAGAGCCGGTTGGTTCACGGACGATCTCAAAGTACACGGATCTGAATCTCAGTTCTGCGACGATCCGTAACGAGATGTCCGATCTGGAGGAGCTGGGCTACATTGTACAGCCGCATACCTCCGCAGGCCGTATCCCTTCTGATCAGGGCTATCGCTTCTATGTGGATCATCTCATGGAGGAGAAGGAACGCGAAGTGTCCGAGATGAAGAATTTCGTCATCGAGCGCACGGAGAAGATGGAGCAGGTGCTCAAAAATGTGGTGAAGCTGCTGGCAAACAATACCAACTATGCCACGATGATCACCGCGCCGCAGTATCAGCACGGCAAGCTCAAATTCATCCAGCTCTCACAGGTGGATGCGGAGCAGCTTTTAGCAGTCATTGTTCTTGAGGGAAATATCGTCAAGAACAAGATCATCCGCACCGAGCTTGACGGACTGGACAACGAGCAGATCTTAAAGCTGAATCTGCTGCTGAATACGAGCCTGAGCGGACTGGCACTTAGCCAGATCAATCTGGCGACGATCGCTAAGCTCAAGGAGCAGGCAGGCATTCACAGTGAGATCGTGAGCAAGGTGCTGGATGCAATCGCCGAGTCTGTATCCGAGGATGAGGATCTGGAGATCTACACGAGTGGCGCGACAAACATTTTCAAATATCCGGAGCTGGCAGACTCAGGTCAGGCACGCGAACTGATTTCCGCGTTTGAGGAAAAACAGCAGCTGGCAGGGCTCGTCAGTGATTCGCTCAATGACGAGGAAAACACCGGCATTCAGGTGTACATCGGCAGCGAGTCGCCGGTACAGACGATGAAGGATTGCAGCGTTGTCACAGCAACCTATGAGCTGGGAGAGGGCATGAAAGGAACGATCGGTATTATCGGTCCGAAGCGTATGGATTACGAGAATGTGGTAGATAATCTAAAGACATTGAAAAATCAGCTGGACGGTATTTTTAAAAAGCCGCCCGGACAAACATAAAGGAAGGTGGCTGCAAATGGCAGAAGAAAAGACAACGGTAGATCAGGAACTGGAACAGACAGAAACCGCAGAAAATACGGAGACAGATACAGCATCTGACGAGACAGTGGATACAGCATCGGATGCGGAAACGACCGCACCGGAGGCTGATGCGGCAGAGCCTGCGGCGGACGAAACCGCAGAAGAACCGGCAGATGCACAGAAGAAAGGACCTTTTAAGAAAAAAGAAAAAAAGAAAGAAAAGCAAAAAGATAAGCGCGACGAGCGCATCGAGGAGCTGACCGATCAGGTGAAACGCCAGATGGCAGAGTTTGAGAACTTCCGCAAGCGCACCGAAAAGGAAAAGACCCAGATGTATGAGGTCGGAGCCAAGAGCATCATCGAGAAGATTCTTCCCGTTGTGGATAACTTCGAGCGCGGTCTGGCGGCTGTTCCCGAGGAACAGAAGTCGGATGCATTTGTGGAAGGCATGGATAAGATCTACAAGCAGATGATGACTGTATTTGATGAGCTGGATGTCAAGCCGATCGAGGCAGTCGGCAAAGAGTTTGATCCCGAATTCCACAACGCAGTGATGCAGGTGGAGAGTGAGGAATACGAGTCCGGAATCGTAGCGCAGGAGCTGCAGAAGGGCTACATGTATCGGGACAGCGTCGTGCGGCACAGCATGGTAGCTGTCGTACAGTAATACAACACAGGTAATTCAACATTTTATATATTTAAGAATGAAATCAGGAGGGAAACATTATGAGCAAGATTATTGGTATTGACTTAGGAACAACAAACAGTTGTGTAGCCGTTATGGAAGGTGGAAAGCCCACCGTTATTGCAAATCAGGAGGGTGCCAGAACTACACCGTCTATCGTAGCATTTACAAAGACCGGTGAGCGTCTGGTCGGTGAGCCTGCAAAGCGTCAGGCAGTCACCAACGCAGAAAAGACCATCTCTTCTATTAAGAGACATATGGGAACCGATTACAAGAAGGCAATCGACGACAAGAGCTACAGCCCGCAGCAGATCTCAGCGATGATCTTACAGAAGCTGAAAGCAGATGCAGAGAGCTATCTGGGTGAGTCAGTGACGGAGGCAGTTATCACTGTTCCTGCATACTTCAATGACGCACAGCGTCAGGCTACCAAGGACGCAGGTAAGATCGCAGGACTGGATGTAAAGCGTATCATCAACGAGCCGACCGCAGCAGCTCTGGCATATGGTCTGGACAACGAGAAAGAGCAGAAGATCATGGTATACGATTTAGGTGGTGGTACATTTGATGTATCTATCATCGAGATCGGTGACGGTGTCATCGAGGTATTGTCTACCAACGGTGATACACATCTGGGCGGCGACGATTTCGATAACCGTGTGACCCAGTGGATGATCGACGAGTTTAAGAAGGCAGAGGGCGTAGACCTTTCAAATGATAAGATGGCATTACAGCGTCTGAAAGAGGCTGCTGAGAAGGCAAAGAAAGAGCTTTCATCTGCTACAACTACAAACATTAACCTTCCGTTCATCACTGCAACCGCAGAGGGACCGAAGCACTTTGATATGAACTTAACAAGAGCAAAATTCGATGAGCTGACACATGACCTCGTAGAAAAGACCGCCATCCCTGTACAGAACGCGATGAAGGATGCAGGTCTGACAAACGCAGATCTCGGTCAGGTACTGTTAGTCGGTGGATCTACACGTATCCCGGCTGTACAGGATAAGGTAAAACAGCTCACAGGCAAAGAGCCCAGCAAGAGCCTGAACCCCGATGAGTGTGTAGCGATCGGTGCATCTATCCAGGGTGGTAAATTAGCCGGAGATGCAGGCGCAGGTGAGATCTTACTGCTTGATGTTACACCGCTGTCACTGTCTATCGAGACAATGGGTGGTGTTGCTACGAGATTGATCGAGCGTAACACAACGATCCCTACCAAGAAAAGCCAGATCTTCTCTACCGCAGCAGATAACCAGACTGCCGTAGATATCAACGTTGTACAGGGCGAGCGTCAGTTTGCAAGAGATAACAAATCACTCGGACAGTTCCGTCTGGATGGTATCCCTCCGGCACGCCGTGGTGTTCCCCAGATCGAGGTTACATTCGATATCGATGCAAATGGTATCGTAAATGTATCCGCAAAGGATCTCGGAACCGGCAAGGAGCAGCATATCACGATCACAGCAGGATCTAACATGTCTGATGATGAGATCGATAAGGCTGTCAAGGAAGCCGCTGAGTACGAGGCACAGGATAAGAAGCGTAAAGAGGCGATCGACACCAGAAACGATGCAGATGCGTTTGTATTCCAGACACAGCAGGCACTCGATCAGGTAGGCGACAAGCTTGATGCAGCAGATAAGTCCGCTGTAGAGGCTGATCTGAACGCATTAAAGGCACTCGTAGACGCAAATCCCGAGGCTGAGAACATGACTGAGTCTACCGTAGAGGAGATGAAGGCAGCGAAAGAGAAGCTGATGGAGAGCGCTCAGAAGGTATTCGCAAAGATGTATGAAGGCGCACAGGCAGCAGGTGCAGGCCCCGATATGGGAGCAGGCGCAGGTCCTGATATGGGATCAGCAGCAGGTGCGGGCCCCGCAGATGATGATGTCGTAGACGCAGACTTCAAGGAAGTATAAAAATGGCAGACAAGAGAGATTATTACGAGGTTCTCGGCGTTGACAAAAACGCCGATGAAGCAGCACTGAAAAAAGCATATCGTGCACTTGCCAAAAAATATCACCCGGATATAAATCCGGGTGATAAAGAGGCAGAGGCGAAGTTCAAGGAAGCATCCGAGGCGTATGCGGTTTTGAGTGATCCCGAGAAAAGACGCCAGTATGATCAGTTCGGTCATGCAGCCTTTGACGGTGGTGCCGGAGCAGGCGGCGGTTTTGATTTTAATGATATGGGAGACATTTTTGGCAGCTTCGGAGATATTTTCGGAGATCTGTTTGGCGGCGGCTTCGGAGGCAGCAGGCGTGCGAACAACGGCCCGATGAAGGGTGCGAATGTCCGGACACAGGTGCGCATTACCTTTGAGGAAGCCGTATTTGGCTGTAAAAAAGAGATCGACATGGTCTTGAAGGATGAGTGTCCGGATTGCCACGGCACAGGCGCAAAGCCCGGAACGAGCCCCGAAACCTGTAAAAAATGTGGCGGGCGCGGTCAGGTGCGCATGACGCAGCAGTCGCTGTTTGGCATGGTACAGAACATCACGACCTGTCCGGACTGTAACGGAACCGGTAAGATCGTCAAGGAGAAGTGTCCCGGATGCCGTGGTACCGGTTATCTGAACAACCGCAAGAAGATCGAGGTCAGCATTCCTGCCGGTATCGACAACGGGCAGAGTGTGCGTATCCGTGAAAAGGGTGAGCCGGGAATCAATGGCGGACCGAGAGGCGATCTGCTGGTAGAGGTGATCGTGAGTGCACATCCGTTTTTGCAGCGGCGTGACATGGATCTGTATTCGACCGCTCCGATTTCTTATGCACAGGCAGCGCTCGGCGGCGAGGTGCGTATCGGTACGGTAGACGGCGATGTGATCTACGAGGTAAAGCCTGGTACACAGACCGACACACGTATCCGTCTGAGAGGAAAAGGTGTGCCGTCGCTGCGTAATTCCAATGTACGTGGTGACCAGTATGTCACACTGATCGTACAGGTGCCGACCGGACTCAACAGTACGGCAAAGGATCTGCTGCGTCAGTTTGATGCACAGACCGGCAATTCACTGGCGAACCAGAATGGTGCTGCAGATGGCGATGTAAAGCCCAGAAAAAAGGGATTTGGACGTAAAAAATAAATAAAATCTGCGAAATATACATCAATCATACAAGGTAAAAATTATCAAGATGTTGTGGAAGAAAAATTTTTTTGAAAAATTATTCGCAACATCTTGATTTTTTGTTTTAAATCACGCTATACTAAACAGAGACAGAAGATAGAGAGGGGGATTCTGCGTGCAGAATTCCGGTTTTACGCACTAAAGGAGAGACCCGCGTATGTCGTTACACACCGCCGTACCCGAGACACCGGATGAGCTGATGGAATTCCGGCAGTGGTTTTTTAAGAAAACAATGCAGATGGAGCGTGACCAACGCACATTGGAGGATGATAAACGCCGCCTGCAATTACAGTGGGATCGCTTAGAGCGGGAACGCAGGGACTTTCGCCGCGAGAAAGAGGCGGATGCAAAGTTTCGTGCGCAGGAGGAGTATGTGCTCCGCATGAAGCAGCAGGTATTAGAGGACGAGCTGCAAAAACTTGCGAATGAGAAGCAATATCTGGAGCGCCAGAGAGAGTTTTATGACCATGTGCGGCGTTTCCAGCAGAGACAGGAGCCTGCACCCAGACAGGAGGCATCGGTCGTAAAGGGCGAGCTGTTTTTTATCGGTGTGCAGAGTGAGATCGCACTGAAAAAGCGCTATAAGGATCTGATCAAGATCTACCATCCCGACAATATGTGCGGTGATACAGAGACATTACAGGAGATCAACCGGGAGTATGACAGGCTGCGTCTGGTGTTTGCCGCTTGTTGATGAGGGCTGTGCTGGATGGAAGAATCGATATGGATTGCCAGTCGTGTGTGAGATTACACATGGCTGGTTTTTTTGTGTGCTAGGAAATTTCTGTCACATAAAACGCTCCGCGGGGATGCGTGCTGCCTTCGCAGCAAAACGTTTACTTGACAAAACGGGCGAATTATCGGATAGTGTAGAGAGGAATGTCATCATCTATTGAAATTGTAATGACATAGGTTTATTTGCAGAAGATTCGGGAGGCACAAAATGAGTGGAAAAATAGAGCAGAAAATCGGATTCATCGGCTGTGGCAATATGGGCGGTGCGATTTTACATGGAATCGTTGCGAGCAATGTTGTGGATCGGGAACAGATCTATGTATATGATGTGAGTGAGGCAAAGCAGGAGGAGATGCGCACGTTTGGCGTGCATGTCATGGCGGACAACGAGCAGGTGTGCGTGAGTGCGGATATCGTCATACTGGCGGTCAAGCCTCAGTATATGGCACAGACGCTCGCATCCACGAAACAGGCGTTGGACGGAAAATGTGTGATTTCGATCGCGGCAGGCTTGTCGGCGGGTCAGATCCGTTCCATGATCGATGCGAAGCCGCGTGTGCTGCGCACGATGCCGAATACGCCCGCGATGGTATTGTCCGGTGCATTTGCGCTGTGCAGTGACTGTGATCTGACCGATGTGGAAAAACAGACGGCGGAGGCACTGTTTGCGCCGCTCGGTATCGTGGAATGGGTACCGGAGCATCTGATCGATGCGGTATGTGGTGTGAGTGGCAGCGGTCCCGCGTATGTGGCGATGTTTATCGAGGCAATGGCAGACGGCGGTGTGCGCGAGGGATTGCCGCGTGCGACAGCCTACCAGTTGGCGGCACAGACTGTCATGGGAACCGCGCGGATGTATCTGGAGAACGGCACGCATCCGGGTGTGTTAAAGGATATGGTGACTTCACCCGCAGGGACGACGATCGAGGGCTGTTATGCGCTGGAAAAGGGCGGCATGCGTGCGGCTGTGATTGATGCGGTACATGTGGGCGCCGAGAAGTCGCGGGAACTCGGACGAAACAAATAAGGAAAAAGCAAATATACAAGGAGACAACCTATGAAGTGGAATAGCTATACGATCGCGACGACGACCGCAGCGGAGGATCTGATTGTTGCGATGCTGGACGAACTTGGCATCGAGGGCGCGATGATTGAGAATAATGTACCGCTGACCAAGGACGAGATCGGGGAAATGTTTATCGATTTTCCGCCGGAGCTGGGTGAGGATGACGGTACGAGCCGCGTGACGTTTTATCTGGATGCGGATGAGACGACAGAAGCTGAGCGCGAGGCGCTGTTAAAGCGCGTGATGCTGGCACTGGAAGAACAGAAGCAGTATGCGGACATCGGAGCGGCTACGATCACGGCAGGACAGACGGAGGATATCGACTGGATCAATAACTGGAAGAAGTTTTTCAGTTCGTTCTATCTCGATGATATTTTGATCAAACCGACCTGGGAGGAATTAAAGCCTGAGGATGAGGGCAAGGTCATGATCGAGATCGATCCCGGTATTTCGTTTGGTACGGGCAAGCATGAGACGACACAGCTTTGCATCCGCCAGCTGCGCAAATATATGAAGGATGGCGACCGCGTACTCGATGTCGGCTGCGGCAGCGGTATTTTGTCGATTGTGGCGCTGAAGCTCGGCGCGGGCAGCGTGGTCGGCACGGACATTGACGAGGCATGTCTGACGTCCACCTATGAGAATTTTGAGGTAAACCATCTGGCACGGGAGCTCGGCACGTTTTACTGCGGCAATCTGATCGATGATACTGCGCTGCAGGAGACGGTCGGAGGCGGCTACGATATCGTGGTGGCAAATATTTTGGCGGATGTGATCATACCGATGGCACCGGTGATTCTGGCGCGCATGAAGGAGGGCGGTATTTTTATCACCTCCGGCATTATTGATTTCAAGGAGCAGGAAGTCGCTGCGGCGATCGAGGCGGCAGGGCTGACGATCTTAGAAATCAATCATCAGGGCGAGTGGGTCAACATCACAGCGCAGAAATAGATGTGAGAGAGGAAATCGCGGATGTACCAGTTTTTTGTGGAAGATGACCAGATCGGGGCAGATGTGATCAGCATTACAGGTCCGGATGTGAACCATATCAAAAATGTACTGCGCATGAAGACCGGCGAGCAGGTGCGCATCAGCAACCAGCGCGGCAGGGATTTTCTGTGCAGCGTGGCGGCGCTCTCAGAACAGGAAGTGCTGCTAAATATTGAAGAAAAAGACATCAAAAATACAGAGCTTCCGTCGAAAATCTATTTGTTTCAGGGTATCCCGAAGGGTGAGCGGATGGAGACGGTCATCGAGAAAGCGGTGGAACTCGGCGTGTATGAGATCATACCGGTGGCGATGAAATACTGTGTCGTGAAGCTCGATGAGAAAAAGGCACAGAAAAAGGTCGCGCGGTGGCAGGAGATTGCCCGCAGTGCGGCAAAGCAGTCCAAGCGCAGCCTGATCCCACAGATCCATCCGGTTATGAATTTCAGGGAGGCAGCAGCGTATGCGACTCAGTGTGACAGATGTCTGGTGCCTTATGAGAATGAAGCGGGCATGGCAGCCGCAAAGTGCGCGTTTGAGCATCTTTCGGATGCCGGATCGATCAGTGTATTCATAGGCCCGGAGGGAGGCTTCGCCGGAGAGGAAATCGAGGCGCTGCGTGGTGAGTCGCAGGTACTCTCGCTCGGAGCGCGCATTCTGCGCACAGACACGGCTGCGATCACGATGCTGTCTCTGCTCATGATGAAGCTGGAGCAGGAACAGGCGGATGTGCAGGCAAAAGAATGAGAATGAGGAAACAGGAACATGGAAGCATATTTTGACAATTCAGCCACAACACGCTGCACACAGGCGGCGGTAGATGTCATGCAGAAGGCGTTGCTTGAGGACTATGGCAATCCGTCCTCACTGCATATGAAGGGTGTGACTGCCGAAAACTATATAAAAACAGCGACCGCTCAGATCGCAAAGATTCTCAAGGTATCGGAAAAAGAGATTTTGTTTACCTCCGGCGGCACCGAGAGCAACAATCTGGCACTGATCGGTACCGCGATCGCGAATCAGCGTGCGGGCAGACACATCATCACGACAGCCATCGAGCATGCATCTGTGTATAATCCACTTATTTTTCTGGAGGAGCAGGGCTATGAGGTCACGTATCTTCCGGTCGATCATGAGGGACGGATCTCATTGGATGAGCTGGAGGCAGCCGTGCGCGAGGATACGATACTGGTTTCGATGATGCATGTGAATAACGAGATCGGCACGATCGAGCCGGTAGAGGAGGCAGCCGCGCGGGTACATGCGAAAAATCCGCGCACGCTGTTTCATGTGGATGCGATCCAGTCATTCGGAAAGCTGCGGATCTATCCAAAACGGATGGGGATCGATCTGTTGTCTGTCAGTGGACACAAAATCCACGGTCCGAAGGGCGTCGGATTTTTATATATAAAGGACAAGACGAAAATCCGTCCGATCATACATGGCGGCGGGCAGCAGCGCGACATGCGTTCCGGCACGGAAAACGTACCGGGTATTGCAGGAATCGGAGTCGCAGCCGCGCAGATTTATGAGAATTTTGATGAAAAGATCGACCGGCTGTATGAACTGCGGGAATATCTCGCCGCAGGAATGCAGGCGTTCGATGGTGTGATGATCAACGGTGCATCGGGGCGCGCGGCGGCACCGCATATCGTGAGTGTGAGCTTTGCGGGTATCCGTGCGGAAGTGCTGTTGCATGCACTCGAGGATCGGCAGATCTATGTGTCGACTGGATCGGCATGCTCCTCGAACCATCCGGCGATCTCAGGCACGCTAAAGGCGATCGGGGTGAAACCGGAGCTGCTGGATGCGACGGTGCGTTTTTCATTGTCCGTCGACAGCACCAAAGAGGAAGCCGATTATGTGCTCGCGCAGCTCGCGGAACTGTTGCCGCAGCTTCGCAGGTTCCGCAGACATTAGAATTGCAGACGTTCGTGAAACTATGACAAAAGGTCGCAGCTCCCGCAAGCATGTCTGTTCGACTATTTCAGTGAATGGCTGCGGTCACAGTAGTATCCCGATCAGGCTGCTCCGGTTGCCCGGCAGTGTCTCGCTGTTCCTTCAGCCTTGGCTCAATGTGTCCTTCGCACACATAGCCTGCGGCTTTCAGTTATGACATGAGAAAATCATTGAATCGCTCGCACTTCGCCGGACAAAAGTCGCATCTGACGGGAACTGCTGCACCCGCAGCCGGCAAGTCATATACTATGCAACAGATGTAAAACCATTCATAGCGTAAAGCGGCATGTGAGCACAAGGCAGGATTCGTTGTGGATGCAGCGCGAGCAATCGTGCGTCTGTTTGCTGCCTTTGCACGATGGAGATGAGACTCGTAACTCGTGGAAGCCTTTGCTGAACACGAGTTAGGTTTTTCCGAGGCTCATCGGAATGATTCATGCAATAAAGCAAATCAGATGCACTTGCGGAAGCTGCAAATACTAGATATAGTGCTCACATGCTTCAAAAATATCATATAAATAGTTTCGCAATTATTTACACAGCAAAAAGGAGATAGCATGAATTATCAGGCATTTTTGATTAAATACGGCGAGATCGCCGTCAAGGGAAAAAACAGGCATATTTTTGAGGATACGCTGCTCTCACAGATCCAGAATGCACTTGTGCGTGTGGAAGGAGAGTTCCATGTGAGCAAGGAGAGCGGGCGCATGTATGTGGAGGCGCTGAGTGCCTATGATTACGAGGAACTGATGGATGCACTGACAAAGGTATTTGGTATTGTTGGGATCTGCCCGATGGTGCGTCTTGAGGATGAGGGATTTGATGCGCTCGCACAGGCAGTCGTGGCGTATGTTGACGAGGCATATCCGGACAAGCACTTTACGTTCAAGGTCAATGCCCGTCGTGCGCGCAAAAACTATCCGATGACATCAATGGAACTGGCAGCGGCACTCGGAGAGAAGATCTTAGAGGCATTTCCGGAGGTGTGTGTGGATGTGCATACACCGCAGGTCAACATCAATGTCGAGATCCGAAACCACATCAATCTGTACTCGACAGAGATTCCCGGCCCCGGCGGTATGCCGGTCGGCACAGCAGGCAAGGCGATGCTGCTGCTTTCAGGCGGTATTGACAGTCCGGTAGCGGGTTATATGATCGCAAAGCGCGGTGTGCGTCTGGAGGCGACCTATTTCCATGCACCGCCGTATACCTCTGAGCGTGCGAAACAAAAAGTCGTCGATCTGGCAAAGATCGTGGCGCGCTACAGCGGCCCGATCAAATTAAACGTCGTGAATTTTACGGAGATCCAGTTGTACATTTACGAAAAGTGCCCACATGACCAGCTCACGATCATCATGCGCCGTTATATGATGCTGCTGGCAGAGCATTTTGCGAAAGAGAGTAACTGTCTCGGATTGATCACCGGAGAGAGCATCGGACAGGTGGCGAGCCAGACGATGCCTTCGCTCGCATGTACGAATGAAGTATGTACGCTGCCGGTTTATCGTCCACTGATCGGCTTTGACAAGCAGGAGATCATCGATATTTCAGAAAAAATCGATGCATTTGAGACATCGATCCTGCCGTTTGAGGACTGCTGCACGATCTTTGTGGCAAAGCATCCGGTGACAAAGCCGAATCTGAAGTCGATCAAAAAATCAGAGTCACATCTGCAGGAAAAGATTGAAGAAATGATGCAGACCGCGATCGATACGACAGAAGTCATTTACGTGGAACCGTAATTGTATGGGACGAAAAAGCCGCCACCAAACGGTGACGGCTTTGCATTGTCCTGATTGCTCCCGAATCTGTAAGTAATGGGATTACTCAACTAAGTACGGCTTGATCACTTCTAAGATCTCATCCATATTTGCCTCAGAGTGGATCGCTAATTCGATCGGCTTAGAGAGATCCAGACTGAAGATACCCATGATAGACTTTGCGTCGATCACGTATCTTCCGGAAATCAGATCAAAGTCAAAGTCAAACTGTGTGATGGAATTCACGAAGGATTTTACCTTGTCAATGGAATTCAGAGAAATCTGTACTGTTTTCATATTTAAAAACCTCCTTGAAAATGCATTTTCATCTACTCACATAGTACCGTTTTTCAATAGAAAAGTCAACCAATTAAAGGAATAAAAAAACGTGGATACCGTGAAAAAAAATCAAACAAAAAAAAGAACGGCAGCGCTGCATAATCTCGGCTGTAAGGTCAATGCCTACGAGACCGAAGCGATGCAGCAGATGCTCGAGGAGGCAGGCTATGAGATCGTGGATTTTTCGCAGCCGGCGGATGTATACGTGATCAATACCTGCTCCGTGACCAATATGGCGGATCGCAAATCCAGACAAATGATCCACCGCGCGCGCAAGCAGAATCCCGACGCGGCAGTTGTGGCGGCAGGCTGTTATGTGCAGACCGCCGGAGAGGAGCTTCGCAAGGATCTCTCGATTGACCTGCTGATCGGAAACAATAAAAAAACGGAGCTCCTGCCGATGCTGGAGCAGTTTTTTGCAGAGCATACCCATACCGTGGATGTCATCGATATCAATGATGGCGTGAGCGATTATGAGGAGATGCATCTGGCGAGAACCGGCGAGCATACAAGAGCTTTCCTGAAAGTGCAGGACGGCTGCAACCAGTTTTGCAGTTACTGTATTATTCCGTATGCGCGCGGCAGGGTGCGCAGCCGTGATCCGCAGAACGTCTATGAGGAGACGCGCACACTTGCACAAAACGGGTATCACGAGATCGTGCTGACAGGCATTCATTTGAGCTCTTACGGCGTGGGTGAGTCGTTCGGACTGCTCGAACTGATCCGTATGGTGCATGACATACCGGGGATCGAGCGCATCCGGCTCGGTTCGCTGGAGCCACGCATTATTACAGAGGAATTTGTTGCCCGGCTCCGTGCGCTGCCGAAGGTATGCCCGCATTTCCATCTCTCGTTACAGAGCGGCTGCGATGCGACATTGCAGCGCATGAACCGCAAATATACGACTGCGGAATATGCGCATAGCTGCGAGCTGCTGCGCCGCGCCTATGGGCATCCGGCGATCACGACTGATGTCATCGTGGGATTTCCGGGGGAGACCGAAGAAGAATTCGCGCAGACCGAACAATTTTTACAGCAGATCCGGTTTTATGAGATGCATGTATTCCAGTATTCCAAACGGCATGGCACGCGGGCGGAACGTATGCCGGATCAGGTGTCGGAGCCGATAAAAAAGGAGCGCAGCGCGAGACTTTTAGCGCTTGAGGCGGCACAGTCCAAGGAATACCGCGACTACTATATCGGAAAGCAGCAGACGGTGTTGTTTGAGGAGGCGGTTGAAATAGACGGAGCGCGCTATATGGTCGGCTTTACGCCCGAATATGTGCGTGTTGCCAAAAAACTCCTGCCGGGAGAGCGTGAGGCGGACTATACAAACCGTCTGATGGGCGGCGTGGTCGGATCGCTGATTTCAGGGGAAATCTATGCGTTTGAGCCGAAGTAATGGCAGTGAAGTGCTGCCGGAACAAGGTATGGGTGAATGGTAACAGACGGCGGCAGACCCGAATAGATGTTTGCGATTAAAGGTTGAAATTTTGCGCGGGTTATATTAAAATAGTATAGAATAGTGCTTAAAACCTTTAAGAATACAAATAGAAAGCACATATGAGGACGTGAAATTATGCAGGATAAAAATCAGACACAATTTTTTAAAGTGGAAAAAGAACCGGAGATGCAGGTGAAGGATGTATTAGAGCTCGTTTACCGGTCTCTTTCTGAGAAAGGCTATAATCCATTGAATCAGATCGTGGGCTATATCATGTCTGGTGATCCGACCTATATTACCAGTCACAACAATGCGCGCAGCCTGATCATGAAGGTGGAGCGTGATGAACTGGTCGAGGAACTGTTGGCAGATTATATCAATAAGAATTTTCGCGGCTAGGACAAGCAGGAAATAACTGATCAAAAGCAGCGAATAAAAGCAGGACGGTACAGATCATATGCGGATCATGGGATTGGATTTTGGTTCAAAGACAGTTGGCGTGGCAGTCAGTGACCCGCTGGGGATCACTGCGCAGGGTGTGGAGATCATACGCAGAAAGTCTCAAAGCAAGCTGCGGCAGACACTGGCACGTATCGGGGAACTGGTCGAGGAATACGATGTGAACGAGCTGGTGCTCGGTTTTCCGAAAAACATGAACGGAACCGAGGGCGAGCGCTGTGAGCGGACAAAAGAGTTCAAGGAACTGTTGGAGAAACGCACGGGGCTGCCTGTGGCGTTGTGGGACGAGCGTCTGACGACGGTGGCGGCAGACCGTTCCATGATGGAAAAAGGCATGGGACGTTACGAGCGCAAGGAATATGTAGATGAGATCGCGGCGATCTTTATTTTACAGGGTTATATGGATGCAAAGAAGATGGCGGCAGCTACGGCAGAAGATACGCTGTAGATGATCGGTCCGCATGGAGGATGCAATGGAGAAAGTCGTATTTACAGACCCTATTGACGGGGAAACAGTAGAATTTTACGTTTTAGAACAAACAAAAATTAACGGATATCATTATATTTTAGTGACCGAGGATGAAGATGGAGATTGTGATTGCTATATCATGAAGGAGACCATCGAGTCGGACGGAGAATCTACCTACGATATGGTGGAGGATGACACGGAATTAAATGCACTTGCAAAAGTATTTGCTGAGATGATGGACGACGTAGAGATCGTATAACCGGAATTTGGACGCGGATTACGATTGTCAGATATGATCCCGCAAAGCCTTCTGTGGGTCTTGTATCCGAACAAAAACAAGGAGGTTTCATTTGAAGAAAGAAAAACAGAATACTAAGTTGAAAGTCATTCCTTTAGGCGGTTTAGAGCAGATAGGAATGAATATTACTGCCTTCGAATACGAGGACAGTATTATTGTCGTGGATTGCGGACTGTCATTCCCGGAGGATGACATGTTTGGTATCGATCTGGTCATTCCGGATGTGACTTATCTGAAAGAAAACCTTGACAAAGTCAAAGGTTTCTTTATCACGCACGGACATGAGGATCATATCGGCGCGCTGCCGTATATTTTGCGTGAGGTCAACGTGCCGATCTATGCCACCAAGCTGACGATGGGTATTATTGACCACAAGCTGGAGGAGCACGAGCTGCTCAAAAAGGTCAAGCGCAAGATCGTTAAATACGGACAGCATATCAATGCCGGATGCTTCCGCATTGAGTTTATCAAGACGAACCACAGTATTCAGGACGCGGCGGCGCTGGCGATCTATTCACCCGCCGGTACGATCGTCCACACCGGAGATTTCAAGGTGGATTATACGCCGGTATTCGGTGATGCGATCGATCTGCAGCGTTTCGGAGAGATCGGCAAAAAGGGTGTGCTTGCCCTGATGTGTGATAGTACGAATGCAGAGCGCCCCGGTTTTACGATGTCTGAAAAGACAGTCGGACGGGCGTTGGAAAATATATTTGAGGAACATCAGAATAACCGTATTATCGTAGCTACATTCGCATCGAATGTAGACCGTGTACAGCAGATCATCAATCAGGCATATAAAAACGGCAGAAAAGTCGTCGTGGAAGGACGCAGTATGGTCAATATTATTTCCACGGCTACGGAGCTGGGCTATATCAGCATTCCGGACAACACGCTGATTGATATTGAACATCTGAAAAATTATCCGCCGGAAAAGACCGTGCTGATCACGACCGGCAGTCAGGGTGAGTCGATGGCGGCGTTGTCGCGTATGGCGAACGGTACACACCGCAAGGTCAGCATCCGTCCGAATGACACGATCGTTTTCAGCTCCAACCCGATTCCGGGAAATGAGAAGGCGGTGTCCAAGGTCATCAATGATCTGTCCCGTAAGGGCGCAGAGGTGATTTTTCAGGATGTACATGTTTCCGGACATGCCTGTCAGGAGGATATCAAGCTGATTTATTCGCTCGTTCATCCGAAATATGCGATTCCGATCCACGGCGAGTATAAGCACAGAAAGGCACAGGCAAAGATCGCACAGGAGCTCGGCATCGATAAGGACAACATTTTCCTGATCAATTCCGGTGATGTGCTTGAATTAGATGAAAACAGTGCGCGTGTCAACGGAAAAGTACACGTGGGCGATGTCATGGTTGACGGACTGGGTGTCGGCGATGTCGGAAATATCGTGCTGCGCGACCGTCATATTCTGGCGGAGGAGGGTATCATCATCGTGGTACTCACACTGGACGGAGGCTCCGGACAGGTGCTGGCAGGACCGGATATCGTGTCCCGCGGTTTTGTCTATGTGCGTGATGCCGGAGATCTGATGGATGATGCACAGACCGTGTTAAACAATACAATGGATCACCTGATGGACAAGGGTGTGACAGACTGGGGAAAGATCAAACAGGAGATCAAGGATGCGCTCGGTGGATTTGTATGGAAGGAGACCAAGCGCCGCCCGATGATCATTCCGATCATTATGGAGGTCTAGTGGCTTTATGCTGACGGATGAGAAAAATGAGCGGATGGCGGCTGCCCTCGGACAGCTTGTCACAGAGATGAAAAACAGTGAGGAGTATGTCCGTTTCAAGCGGGCAGAGGCGAAGGTAGCCGAGTTTTCCGGTCTGCAGCAGCGGATCGATGAATTCCGCGGCAACTGGTATGCCTTACAGCACAGTGGGACGCCGCAGTTGTTTGAACAGATTGACAGTGTGGAGGAACGCTATGCGGATCTCAGGGAAAATCCTTACGTGCAGGAGTTTCTGGCAGCAGAGCTCGCGCTTTGCCGGATGTTCCAGCAGGTAAACTGGACGATCATGCAGAATCTGGATTTTGATACGGGTTTTCTGCAGTCGTGACAGAAGGAGGTTGTTATGACCAAAGTAGTATTGCGGATGCTCAGTATCAGCATCACCGTTTTGCTGGGCGTGTTAGTCGTGTGCGGGCTGTACCGCATCGGTATCCAGTGCTATGATTTCGGCTATCGTGTCTACACGGAGCCTGCGGTATCGGAGGGCGATCACACGGATGTGCTCGTGCAGATTACCGAGGATATGGATGAAAAGGATCTGGCAGTTCTTCTGGAGGAAAAACATCTCGTGCGTGACAGCAAGCTGTTTTTCCTGCAGGAAAAGCTCTACGGCTACAAGCTCGTGCCGGGTGTCTATACGCTGAATCCCTCTATGACACCGTCAGAGCTGATGGCGGGGATGACACCGGAGGAGCAGCCTGCGGAGGAAGAACAGACATGATATTGGATGAGCGGTTATTGACGTATCTCAACTCGCTGGAGAGCAGCAACGGCGAACTGCTGGATACGATCGAGCAGGAGGCGCTTGCGGATGATGTACCGATTATTCGCAAGGATATGCAGGGATTTTTAAAATTTCTGCTGGCGGTTAGGCAGCCGGAACGTATGTTAGAGGTTGGCTGTGCGGTCGGATTTTCGGCGCTGCTCATGGCACAGTGGAATCCGGCTGACTGTGAGATCACGACGATCGAGAACTGGCAGCCGCGGATACCCGTCGCACGGAATAATTTCCTGCGCGCGGGCAGACAGGAGCAGATCACGCTCATTGAGGGCGATGCCGGTGAGGTGTTGCCGCAGTTACTGGCAGAGGGCAGACATTTTGACTGGATCTTTATGGATGCGGCAAAAGGTCAGTATCCGGTGTTGCTGCCGGCGGCGGTGGAATTGCTGGAGCCGGACGGCATACTGGTGACAGATAACGTTCTGTTTGACGGTGAGATCATCGAGTCCCGCTATGCGGTGACGCGGCGCAACCGCACGATCCACAAGCGGATGCGCGAGTATCTGTACACGCTCAAGCATCACGAACAGTTGACGACTGCCGTACTGCCTGTCGGCGACGGCGCAGCGGTCAGCGTGAAAAAGGTAGTGTAAAAATAGGAGAAATGAGACATGAGAGTACCTGAACTTCTCGTTCCGGCGAGCAGTCTGGAAGTATTAAAAGTAGCAGTCATTTTTGGCGCGGATGCGGTCTATATTGGCGGCGAAGTGTTCGGACTGCGTGCAAAGGCAAAAAATTTTACACTCGAAGAGATGGCGGAAGGCGTGGAGTTTGCACATGCACACGGTGTCAAGGTATATGTGACTGCAAATATTCTGGCGCATAACGGTGATCTCGCGGGTGTGCGCACTTATTTTGAAGAGTTGAAAGCAGTTGCACCGGATGCGCTGATTATCTCAGATCCCGGTGTGTTTATGATCGCCCGTGAGGTGCTGCCCGACATGGAGCTGCATGTGAGCACGCAGGCGAATAATACAAACTACGGCACGTACCGTTTCTGGCAGCAGCAGGGCGCAAAGCGCGTCGTATCGGCGAGGGAGCTGTCCTTGCAGGAAATACGGGAGATCCGTGCCAATATATCTGATGATCTCGAGATCGAGACATTTATTCACGGCGCGATGTGTATTTCTTATTCCGGTCGGTGTCTGTTGTCGAATTATTTTACCGGACGAGATGCCAATCAGGGCGCATGTACCCATCCCTGCCGTTGGAAATACGCAGTTATGGAGGAGAGCCGCCCCGGAGAGTATCTACCGGTGTATGAAAATGAGCGCGGCACCTATATTTTTAACTCCAAAGACCTGTGTATGATCGAGTATATTCCGGAATTGATCGAAGCGGGTATTGACAGTTTCAAAATAGAGGGTAGAATGAAAACAGCATTGTATGTAGCTACAGTCGCCCGTACCTATCGTCGGGCGATCGATGACTATTTACAGTCGTCGGAATTATACCGTGAGCATATGCCGTGGTATTTAGACCAGATATCCAACTGTACCTACCGGCAGTTTACGACAGGTTTCTTTTTCGGCAAGCCTTCTGAGGAGGCGCAGATCTATGACAGCAATACTTATGTCAGGGAATACACGTACCTCGGTGTTGTTGGAGAGAAAAATGAAGCAGGTCTCTATGCGATTGAGCAGAGAAACAAGTTCTCGGTCGGAGAGCAGATCGAGGTCATGAAACCGAATGGCGATAATCTGAAAGTTGTGGTACAAAGGATCGTAGATGAGGATGGAAAAGATCAGACGAGCGCACCGCATCCGAAGCAAAAGCTCTGGATCGATCTGGGCTGCCCGCTTGACACCTATGATATCTTACGAAGAAAGGAAGAAGAGAGTCATGAGTAAGGACAAGTATGTAGCGTATGTGGGAACCTATACCCACGAGAACAGTATTGGTATTCATCTGTATGATTTGGATGAGGGAACAGGTACGATGGTGGAGCGTAAAGTCGTTCCGATCAACAATGCATCTTATCTGGTCGTGTCCAACAGCGGCAGGTTTTTGTATTCGATCGCGGATGAAGGCGTGCAGTCGTTCCGCATTTTACCGGACGGAGATCTTGAGTCGATCAACAAGTCATGGATCGGCGGCATGAGAGGCTGTTTCCTTGATATCTCAAAGGATGACCGCTATCTGTTAGTCGGCGGCTATCACGATGGGCGTGTATCCCTGATGCAGCTTGATCCGGTGGAGGGAACGATCGTCGGGATCGCAGACGGTGTATTCCACAAGGGAATGGGTCGCTGCATCGCAGAGAGAAGCTCCCGCCCGCATGTAAACTGTGTGCGTTTTACCCCCGATCAGAGATATGTATGCGCGGTGGACGGCGGTCTGGATCAGGTAAAGCTGTATCATATGGATGAGGACCTTGGAAAGATCCACAATACGGATATTCTGCGCTGTCAGATTGATTCCGCGCCTAAGAGCATGCGTTTTTCCGATGACGGACGCTTTGCGTATGTACTGTGCGAGCTGCTCAACTGTGTGAATGTTTACCGCTATGAGGAGCGTAACGGTGAGCCGGAATTCCATTTCCTGCAGGAGATCACGACGACCGATAAAAAGGATGATGACATCTGTAGTGCGACTGCTATGACGATCTCGCCGGACGGAAAGCACCTGTATGTCGTCAATGCCGGAGTCAATTCCGCAGTCATTTATGACATTGATCCTGAGACCGGAATGCTGACCTTAAACTGCAACAGCAAGATCAGCGGTGAATTCCCGAAGGCAGTGCGCGTATTCCCCGATAACGAGCATTTCATGACACTCAATCACGAGAATGATGAGATCTGCGTGTTTAAAATGAATTATGAGGAGCACTATTTCCTGATGCAGGGCAAGCCGCTGCATGTCGGCAAGCCCAATAGTGTTGCGATTCACAAATTGCAGCAGTAATCATAGACTTACGGAATCTGCCACTGGCAGTTTCTTCGGATGTATCGTAACAAAAAATCCTGTCCACCGAAACGTGGACAGGATTTTCTATTTTACAAGCAGATCCATGAGGTATTCGTAGACATGCTCGCTCTGCTGTTTCCAGTTGTCACAGATCGCAACCGCGATCTCCTCATTCGGCACGGTGATCGTCAGATCGATACGCGGGTGTTCCCGCTCCTTGAGCTGACAGCGCACCGCGAACTGCTCGCCGGGTGCCTTGTAGTAGTCCGCCAGAACCGAAGCTGCTTCGCGGATCACGAGCCGGTTGGCATTCAGGTATTCATAGATATCGGAATGAATACCGGAGGAGAGCTTGTCGGAGAAAAAGGACAAGGTCTGTGTTCCGGCAGGCGTGATCGAATAGCGGGTGTTGTTATGGGTCGCCTCCTTTTTGATAAAGGCGTTTTCGTCCAGCTCGTGAAGTGCCTCCTGCACGGTAAAGTAGTTGGTATATTCTTTCTCTAAAAAGAAGTCGCAGAGCTGGGGACCGGAGAGTGGTGCCTCGGAGCGTTCCAGCAATGCGAGAATCATCAATTTGTAAGTTGTCAGCGGTTCTGCCATATCTGATTCCCTCTTTCTATCTATACTATATATAACAATTTTATGGTCGTCTATGGTGTGAAATATTTTCCCTGCCATGTGTTCCGCTCGCGGAAGATGGCATGGATGCGGTTGAGCACATGTTTTTTGTTGCCGCTCCACAGCGGTGTGATGAGCAGCCGTTTCGGACCGTCTCCGGTGATTCGGTGCAGCACGATATGAGGCGGAATGTGTTCGATACATGTCACGATAAACTGACAGTATTCCTCCTCGGAAAAGACCGGAAATGGCGCCGACGCATATTCGGCTGCCAGATCCGTACCCTCCAGTATGTGTAATAACTGCAATTTGAGCCCTGTGACCGGAAGGGAACAGATGCGTGCAATGGATTGCTGCATATGCGCCGGTGTCTCGCCCGGAAGCCCGAGGATCAGGTGTGCGATGACAGGAATGTCATATTTATGCAATCGCAAAATCGCCTGTTCACAGTCTGCATACGTGAACCCACTGCGGATTCGGCGTAGGGATGCGTCAAAGGTGCTCTGTACACCCAGCTCGATCCAGACCGGCTTGTGAAATGCATTGCGCAGCTCAATTAAGAGGTGCAGGACTTCATCGGGCAGACAGTCGACGCGGGTAGCGATCGAGAGTGCGACGATCTCCTCCGGCTGCAAGGCTTCCGAAAAAACAGTACGCAGATAGGAGATATCTGCGTAGGTGTTTGTGTATGCCTGAAAATAGGCGATAAAATGTCTGGCGTTTGTCTTGGCGGCGATGCGGCTTTTTGCTTCTGCGAGCTGCTCTGTGACGGAGCGGCTGCGGTCAGCGGCGAAATCGCCGGAGCCACCCGCGCTGCAAAAGCTGCAGCCCCTTGTGCCCAGCGTGCCATCGCGGTTGGGGCAGGAAAAGCCGCCGTCGAGCGACAGACGGTAGATCTTTTCGCCAAAGTTCTGTTTGAGATAGCAGTCCAGACTGTAGTAGGGCTTGCCCAGCCAGTCCGGATGCTGTGTGTCAGAGGTTATGTCCGGCTTCATATCAGTATATTCCTGAAGATCAGTTATCCGGTTTAGCGGATGTGGTCGCGGACTGCCTTGCTGACAACGTCTGCGACGCGGGGATCAAATGCTTCCGGCATGATAAATTCATCGCTTAATTCCTCGTCGGATACGAGCCCTGCGATCGCTTCTGCGGCAGCGAGCTTCATTTCTTCGGTAATCTGTCGGGCATGTCCTTCGAGCGCTCCGCGGAAAATACCGGGGAATGCAACGACGTTGTTGACCTGATTCGGGAAATCGCTGCGTCCGGTTCCGACGATGCGTGCACCGGCAGCGCGGGCAATGTCCGGCATGATTTCGGGAACCGGATTTGCCATTGCAAATAAAATGGAATCGTGATTCATCGATGCGACCATCTCTGCAGATACGATACCGGGTGCTGAGACACCGACAAAAATGTCTGCGCCCTTTAATGCGTCAGCCAGTGTGCCGGTCGCATGGCTTAAATTTGTGACCTTGGTCATTTCTTTCTGCATCCAGTTCAGGTTCGGATAATCGGGACCGATGATACCTTCCTTGTCACACATGGTCACGTTTGTAAAACCGTAGGTCAGCAGGAGCTTGGTGATGGCGACACCGGCGGAACCGGCACCGTTGACAACGACCTTGCAGTCCTCCTTTTTCTTTCCTGTTACACGCAGACCGTTGATGATGCCTGCGAGGACGACGATTGCCGTACCGTGCTGGTCATCGTGGAAGACCGGAATGTCGAGCATCTCTTTTAAGCGCTCCTCGATCTCAAAACAGCGGGGGGCGGAGATGTCCTCTAAGTTAATGCCGCCAAAGCAGGGGGCAATATTTTTTACAGTCTGGATGATCTCCTCGGTGTCCTGCGTATCGAGACAGATCGGCACAGCGTTCACATCGCCGAATTCCTTGAACAGCACACATTTTCCCTCCATGACAGGCATGGCGGCGAGTGCACCGATATTTCCGAGACCGAGTACCGCGCTTCCGTCAGAAACAACAGCTACGGTGTTGGCTTTGATTGTGTAGTTGTATACTTCTTCGGGATGCTCAGCAATGATTTTGCAGGGCTCAGCGACACCGGGTGTGTAAGCGATTGCCAGTGTTTCGCGGTCCTTGACGGGAGCCTTTGAAGTCGTTACGAGTTTTCCGTTCCATTCTCTATGCAGCCGGATGGCTTTTTCTTTCTGATCCATGATCTTACTCCTTGCTCTGTAAAGTGTTCGCGCGATCTACGGCAATGCCGCAGACCGCCAGTCAACATCAAAATCATAACACTTCTTATTTGCTAAATCAAGCGTGCCGTGACGGGGTGGACGTTGATTTTTTGACTGGTGCTGTGATAGAATCAGGATAGTATGTAAAAATGATAGGGGATTGTGAAACTATTTTTAGACATGTTGTCCGTCGACAGTTGCAGCAGTATCCCGGTCAGGCTGCTCCGATTGCCCAGCGGTGTCTCGCTCTGTTTTGCCAAGTACCTCTGGCTCTGCCTGCAAGCTCGCACTTCGCCGGACAAACGTCGCATCTGACGGGAACTACTCCAACTGCCGCCGGCAGCCATAGGTTACACAATGCAAAAAGCATTCATAGCGTAACGCGGCATGTGAGCACAAGCACACGATTCGGGTAGATGCAGCGCGAGCAAATGTGCGTCTGTTTGCTGCTTTTGCACGATGGAGATGAGACTCGTAACTCGTGGAAGCCATTGCTGAACACGAGTTAGGTTTTGCCGAGGCTCATTGGAATGGTTCGTGCAATAAAGCAAACCAGATGCACTTGCGGGAGCTGCAAATATGGAATATAGTGCTCACATGCTTCGAGATACTACATAAATAGTTTTACGCCCCAAAATGACCATAAGAGGTGAAATGCGATGAAAGAGATCAAATGCCCCAACTGCGGAGAAGTCTTTGCGGTAGATGAAACAGGATACGCACAGATCGCAAGGCAGGTGCGTGATATTGAATTTGACAGGGAGCTAAAGCGCCGGGAAGGCGAATATGAACAGCGCAAAGCCGGAGAACTGAAGCTGGCGCGGATGGAGCAGAAGGAAGCGTATGACCGTGAACTGGCGGCGAAGGATGTACAGCTTGTGCAGAAGGAACGCGAGCTGGAGCAGTTGAAAGCGCAGATCATGGGACAGGAGACGGAAAAAAAGCTCGCAATGTCGCAGATCGCACAGGAGAAGGAAAAGGAGCTGTCGGAAAAGACTGCACAGATTCTGGAACTGCAGAACCGGCTTGCCGGTAAGGAGACAGAGAACGAGCTGAAAAAGCAGTCGCTCGTCAGGGAGTATGAGGCACAGCTAAAGCAAAAGGACGAGCAGATCGAATATTATAAAGACTTTAAGGCACGCCAGTCGACCAAGATGGTAGGCGAGAGCCTCGAACAGCACTGCTTAAACCAGTTCAATGCGCTGCGCATGACCGCATTTCCGAGCGCCTATTTTGAGAAGGACAATGATGCACGCTCCGGCAGTAAGGGTGATTTCATTTTCCGCGAGGAGTCGGACGGCGTAGAGTTCATCTCCATCATGTTTGAGATGAAAAATGAGATGGATGAGACCGCGACCAAGCATAAAAACGAGGATTTTTTAAAGGAACTCGACAAGGACCGGCGCGAGAAAAAGTGCGAGTATGCCGTGCTCGTTTCCCTGCTCGAGATCGACAATGAGCTGTATAATAACGGCATTGTCGATGTTTCCTACAGATATGAAAAAATGTATGTGATCCGCCCGCAGTTTTTTATTCCGATGATCACGCTGCTGCGCAACGCGGCGCTCAATTCGCTCGGCTATCGCAGGGAGCTTGAGCTGGCACGCCATCAGCAGGTCGATATTCTGCATTTTGAAGAAAATATGAATGCGTTCAAGGACGGCTTTGCACGCAATTACCGGATTGCCAGCGATAAATTCAAGACGGCGATCGATGAGATCGACAAGACGATCACGCATCTGCAAAAGACGAAAGAGGCGCTGCTGTCCTCCGAGAATAATCTGCGTCTGGCGAATAATAAGGCGGAGGATCTGAGTATCAAGAAGCTGACAAAGAACGCGCCTGCGGTCAGGGAAATGTTTGACGAACTAAAAAAAGACGATGAGTGAAAAAATAGGACTTCCTATTCTGGAAAGAATGGTGTATAATACAAGCATCTATTTTCAAATCATTGTTTTCCCCATTCGTAAGAACGTGATATGTTATTAGGAGATTTTAGACATGGATAATATGCGAGAGAAGTATGAGTCGCTCAGCGTGGCGGCACTCAAGGATCTGGCGAAGGCGCGCGGATTAAAAAGTATTTCAGGCTTGAAAAAGGCAGAGGTTGTAGAGGCGATGCTGGCGGAAGACCAGCGGCTCAAGCAGATCAAAAAGCGCGAGGATGAAGCCGCGCAGGCGAGAGAAAAGACAGAAAAAACAAAAAAAGAACACAACACACAGACAGAACCGGCAGCGGAGCATACTGAAAGGAACGTGGATCAGGGGGAACAGCCCAATCCCAATCTGGACAGTGGTATTACGGCGAACGGTATCCTCGAAGTGATGCAGGAGGGATACGGATTTATCCGCTGTGCAAACTATCTGCCCGGCGAGAATGATGTGTATGTATCACCGTCACAGATCCGCAGATTCCGCCTCAAAACAGGCGATATCGTATGCGGCAATACAAGAATCAAGACACAGAGCGAGAAGTTTTCAGCTTTGTTATATATTACAACGATCAATGGCTATCCGCCGTCAGTGGCATCAAGACGTAAGAATTTTGAGGATCTGACACCGATTTTCCCGAATGAGCGCCTGCGTCTGGAGACAGACCGCGGCGGGCTCGCGATGCGTATCGTGGATCTGGTATCACCGATCGGAAAAGGACAGCGTGGTATGATCGTATCTCCGCCGAAGGCAGGAAAGACGACACTTTTGAAAGAGGTCGCCCGTTCCGTCAAGAAGAACAATCCGGAGATGCATCTGATTATATTACTGATCGATGAGCGTCCGGAGGAAGTCACGGATATTAAAGAGGCGATCGAAGGCGATAACGTCGAAGTGATCTATTCGACCTTCGATGAGCAGCCGGAGCGCCATAAGCGCGTATCGGAGATGACCGTGGAGCGTGCAAAGCGTCTGGTTGAGCACGGCAAGGATGTCATGATTTTACTCGACAGCATTACGAGACTGGCGCGTGCCTACAATCTGACCGTGCCGCCGAGTGGACGTACACTCTCCGGTGGTCTGGACCCTGCGGCACTGCATATGCCCAAGCGTTTCTTCGGTGCAGCCCGCAATATGCGTGAGGGCGGCAGCCTGACCATACTGGCGACCGCGCTCGTGGATACCGGCAGCAAGATGGATGATGTTGTCTATGAGGAGTTCAAGGGAACCGGTAATATGGAGCTGGTGTTAGACCGCAAGCTCTCCGAGCGTAGGGTATTTCCGGCGCTGGACATCACCAAATCGAGCACCAGACGCGAGGATCTGCTGCTTGACCGCGAGGAGCGCGAGGCAGTTACGATCATGCGCCGTGCGATCAACGGTATGAAGACGGATGAAGCGGTTGAAACGATCTTAAATATGTTCGCGCATACGCGGAATAATCACGAATATGTGCAGCAGGTCATCAAAAAGAAATTTTTGTAAAAATGCTTGCATTACATAATTCGTTATGCTACAATAAATAAGCTGTTGTGAGAATGCGACAGACACAGAACGTTCATTTACAGATATGAACATAGATAGATTTTTAGATAATATTTCGAGTAGTGAGGTGAAAAAGATGCAGACAGAGATCCAGCCCGAATACTATGAGGCAACCGTTACATGTAACTGTGGCAACACATTTGTAACAGGTTCTACAAAGAAGGAAATCCATGTTGAGATTTGTTCTAAGTGCCATCCGTTCTATACAGGACAGCAGAAAGCGAACCAGGCACGCGGACGTATTGAGCAGTTCAACAAGAAATACGGCATGAAATAATCACATGGAAACTAAGGTTGAAGTTGCTACAGCTTCAACCTTTTTTACATTATAGGAAATAATATAGCAATGAGATATTCAGGAATCGGCGGACAGGCTGTACTCGAAGGTGTCATGATGAAAAATAAGGACACCTATGCGGTGGCTGTCCGTAAGAGCGACGGTGAGATTGTCGTTGAGAAAAAGGAATATAAAAGCATATTTGGAAACGGTGCAGTGGCACGGCTGCCGCTCGTGCGCGGTGTCGTCAGCTTTGTGGATTCGCTTGTGCTCGGCATGAGCAGCCTGTCGTTTTCTTCGTCCTTTTTCGAGGAGGAAGAACAACAACAGGAGCTGAGTGAGCAGCAGGCTGCAAAAAAAGAAAAGCAGGATCATATGCTGATGGGCGGTACGATCGTACTGTCGATCGTGATGGCGGTGGCGATTTTTATGCTGCTTCCGTACTGGCTGTCCACACTGTTTGCCGGACTCGGCTGGTCGGATACGGCGATCGCCGTGATGGAGGGAGTCCTTCGCGTGGTGATTTTTCTGGCGTATGTGGTTGGGATCTCGCTCATGAAAGATATCCAGCGCGTCTATATGTATCACGGTGCGGAGCACAAGTGCATCAACTGCATTGAGCACGGTATGGATCTGAACGTGGAAAATGTGCGCAAAAGTTCGAGACTGCACAAGCGCTGCGGAACGAGTTTTTTGTTTTTTGTGATCATGGTGAGCGTGATTCTGTTTATTTTTATACGGGTAGACTCACCGCTGCTGCGTGTGCTCGTGCGCATTTTGCTGATACCGGTGATCGCCGGTATCTCTTATGAACTGATCCGTCTGGCGGGACGCAGTGAGGGAAAAGTGATCGGACTTCTGAGCAAGCCGGGTATGTTACTGCAGCGTCTGACGACGCGCGAACCGGACGATGATATGATCGAGGTAGGCATCGCCTCCGTGGAGGCGGTATTTGACTGGAAGGCTTACGTGCAGGAGATACGTGAGTGATGGGTGTGGATACATCTGGAGGGAGGCTGACAGATGACATACAGAGAGGCAGAGCAAAAAGGTGAGAAGCTGTTGCAGGCAGCAGGGATCACCGATGCGAAAACGGATGCATGGCTGTTACTGGAGATGGTAGCACATATTGACCGCAGCTTTTATTTTATGCACAGCGGCGATGAGGTGGAGCCGGAGGTATTGTCAGAATATGAGCGTGTGCTCGAAAAACGTGCGGAGCATGTCCCGTTGCAATATATTACCGGGGAGCAGGAATTTATGGGAATGACGTTTCATGTGAATTCCAATGTGCTGATCCCCAGACAGGATACGGAAACACTTGTTGAGGAGACACTAAAGGTAGTAGAGCCGAATATGAAGGTGCTCGATCTGTGTACCGGCTCTGGCTGTGTGCTGCTGAGTATTCTGAAAAATGCGCCGACGGTGACAGGTGTGGGAAGTGACATCAGTAAGCAGGCGCTGCTCGTCGCAAAGGAGAATGCAAAGCTGCATGAGCTTGATGCGGAATGGGTGCGCAGCAACCTGTTTGACAATGTGAGCGATACGTTCGATGTGATTGTTTCTAATCCGCCCTACATCGCGCAGGAGGAGATCTTAAAGCTCATGCCGGAGGTGAGCCAGTTTGAGCCTTTGCAGGCACTCGATGGCGGCGTGGACGGACTCGATTTTTACCGCAACATCACGCACGAGGCACCGAATTATTTGAAGGAAAACGGATGGCTGCTCTTTGAGATCGGCTATGATCAGGGTGAGGCAGTACGCCACCTGATGCATGAGGCAGGTTTTGAGGGCGTGCTGGTGATCAAGGATCTGGCGGGAAACGACCGGGTCGTGAGAGGATATCTGTCCACTAACCGTGAATAAGAAGGAGAAAAGACATGTTTGACAAATTAGAGGATCTGTTAGTCCGATATGAGGAGATAATGAGTGAGCTGTCGGAGCCGGATGTGGCAAACGATGCCAACCGCTTCCGCAAGCTGATGAAAGAGCAGAGTGATCTCACGCCGATCGTTGAGGCATTCCGCGAATATAAAAAGAGTAAGCAGGCGATTGAGGATGCGCTTGTGATGCTCGATGAGGAGAGCGACGAGGAGATGAAGGAGCTCGCCAAGGAGGAATTGAACGAGGCGAAAGCAAATGTGGCAGAACTCGAAGAAAAACTCAAGATCCTGTTGCTGCCGAAGGACCCGAACGATGACAAAAATGTCATTGTGGAGATCCGTGCCGGTGCGGGTGGAGAGGAAGCTGCATTATTTGCCGCAGAGATCTATCGCATGTATGTACACTATGCGGAGAGCCGCCGTTGGAAGGTGGAGACACTCGAAGCGGATGAGACCGGTATCGGCGGTATGAAGTCCGTAGACTTTATGGTGACCGGAGCAGGTGCATATTCCGTATTGAAATATGAGTCCGGCGTACACCGCGTGCAGCGTGTACCGGAGACTGAGTCACAGGGACGTATCCAGACATCTACCTGTACGGTAGCAGTGATGCCTGAGGCAGAGGATGTCGATGTCCAGATCGATGAGAAGGATATCCGTATCGATGTCATGCGTGCATCCGGAAACGGTGGTCAGTGTGTCAACACGACGGACTCCGCAGTGCGTCTGACCCATTATCCGACCGGAATCGTGATCTACAGCCAGACCGAGAAGTCACAGCTTCAGAACAAGGAGAAGGCATTTGCGTTGCTGCGCTCCAAGCTGTATGACCTCGAACTGCAAAAACAGCAGGATGCAGAGTCAGCGGCACGCCGCAGCCAGATCGGAACCGGAGACCGCTCCGAGAAGATCCGTACCTACAATTTCCCGCAGGGGCGCGTGACCGATCACCGGATCAATCTCACCCTGTACAAGCTGGACAAGATCATGAACGGAGATATTCAGGAGATCATCGATGCATGTATCGCGGCGGACCAGGCGAAGAAACTGGCGAATATGAATGAATAATGACTAAAAATGGTGTCTGTTTCCCTCGGAGACAGACACCATTTTTTAATCATTTTCCAGCATACGATACCCGACGCCAAGCTCATTGATGATGTAGCGTTTTTCGCCGGGTGTCACACCCATTTTTTTCCGTATGTTTTTCATATTTACCTGAAGCTTCTTGACGCTTCCGTAATCCGAATATCCCCAGACTGAGCGGATGATTGCGGCATAAGTTAATACCTTTCCGGCATGGATGGAGAGATAGGACACAATATTGTATTCCGTCTGTGTCAGGTCTATTTCATCTTTGCCAATAAACACCTGCCGTTTGTCATAGTCTATGACTAAATCCTGAACCTGAAATTTGCCACCGGGCGTGCATTCGTTCTCAATTCCGTGCCGATGGCTGCGGAGAGCGGCACGGATACGGGCTAAAAGCTCATCTGTACCAAACGGTTTGGTTATATAATCATTTGCACCTAAATCCAATGCCTCGACCTTGTCCCTTTCATTGGAGCGTGCTGACAGGACAAGGATAGGAATCGCATCTGTTTCCCGGATTTCCCGGATAAGGTGCAGACCGTCGATATCCGGCAGACCGAGATCCAGAATGATGAGATCCGGATGATGGGATGCGTACAGCAGCATGCCAAGTTCGCAGGTTTCGGCACAGATCACCTGATAATCGCTGGTTTCCAGATTTGCCTTGATAAAGCTGCGGATATTCGTTTCATCTTCTACAATCAGAATTTTATACTTGTTATTGCTCATCGTCATCACACTCTCTTTCCAGAGAAAAACGGAAAACCATACCGCCACCGTCTCTGTTTTTCGCAGAAATCTCACTGTTATGCGCCTTGATTATGGCAGCACATACAGACAATCCAATCCCCATGTTACTTCGGGTTCCGTCTACCGGTGCAGTGGATTTTTCATAGCGTCCGTTAAAAATTTTATTCAGCGCCTCATCAGGGACACCGCAGCCGTTATCGGCGACCTCAAATACTGCCCTGTTATCTTCAAGAAAAACGGATAATTGAAGCTCTGTCATGCCCTTTGCATGAAATACGGCATTCTCAAGAAGATTCAGCAGCACCTGTTCGATCAGAATGGAATCCATTGGAATATCCACAAAATCGTCCGGTATATGGGTGGTTACTTTTTGATTTGGATGTTTTTTTGAAAACTTCATGAGAACGGAGTCAATCAGTTCGTCAAGGACAGTTGTGGTTTTAATAACTTCGACCTTCGCATCGTCAATTCTTGTAACGGATAACAGATTTTCAACCATGCGGATCAGCCATTCACTATCTTCCTGAATTTCACCCAGCAGTTTCAGCTGCTGTTCCTTGGGAAGTGCATCATATTTGGTAATGAGCGTGGAGGTGGAACCATATATTGAGGTAAGCGGTGTACGCAGGTCATGGGAGATCGCCCGCAGCAGATTGCCGCGCATCCGCTCTTTTTCAGTTTCTGCTTTTAATTTTTCCTGATCCCGTATCCGGATGTTCAATATACTGGTAGAAACAGCAACGATCATCATGATGACGGCGGATAGAATGCTTTCTTCCATAAAAAAGTCAAAAGCATAATATGGATAGGTAAAAGCAAAATTTACTGCAAATACACTGACGATGGCAGAAATAATGCCGTAGCAATATCCATGCGTTTTCAGTGAGATGAGGAACACACCGAACACAAATATCATGGGAACCAGCGTCTGTGTCGTGAAGATTTTCTGAATCAGAAGATTGAAGGCAAACGCACAGCAAAAGACAATGACTGAAAACAGAAGATCTCTTTGCCGTTGGTGATTTTTCATGGCAATTTTCCCTCCGGAAATATTTGTAACAGGATCATTATATTCCATAGAAAGAGGTGTATCAAGATTTTTCATAGGGTGATATGATGCGGAACTGATTTCTTTACCAAATCTACACCGCAGAAATGCTATGATAAAAACGCGTTGTGCCGTGTGCTACGTGGACGGCAGGCGGTTCAAATGCAGCATAGCTACATCCCATTCTGTCGTATAGGGTATAGATGTGTCTTTGAATAGAAAATAAAGGAGATTGAAATGAATTACATAGGAAGTGTTTTAGCAATGGCAGTCTGTCTTGTCATGTCTGCTTATTTCAGTGCAACGGAAACCGCATTTTCGTCTTTGAATAAGACGCGGCTGAAGGTTCTTGCGGATAACGGAAACAAAAAGGCAGCGTTAGCACTCAGGCTTGCCGGAGATTATGACCGGTTGATCTCTACCATACTGATTGGAAACAATATTGTGAATATCACAGTAGCTTCCATCGGTACGCTTTTATTCGTTGAACTTTACGGTGACGTTGGTGCAACGATTTCTACCGTCGTTGTGACGATCGTTGTACTGATTTTCGGTGAAATCACCCCTAAGAGCATCGCAAAGGACACGCCGGAGCGTTTCGCGTTATTCAGTGCACCTTTCATACGCATCTGGATATGGGTGCTGACACCGTTGAATTTTCTCTTTTCCCAGTGGAAAAAGTTTGTTTCACGGTTTTTAAAGACTGATGATAATACAAAAATGTCGCATGAGGAGCTGCTTCTTTTCATGGAGGATGTTGAGCAGGATGGCGGCATCGATGAAAATGAGGGCGAGCTTTTGCGAAATGCCTTAGAGTTTGGTGAATTGACGGCAGCGGAGATATTAACGCACCGGATAGAGCTGGAGGTCGTAAATATCAATGAGAGCCATGAGGAAATTGCAAGAGCCTTTACGCAATCACGGTTTTCACGGCTGTTGGTTTATCGGGATACGATTGATCAGGTTGTCGGCGTGCTGCATCAGAAGGATTTCTATGTAAACGGAAAAATGACAGATCAGCCCATTGCGGAGATTATGACGGAGCCATTGTTCGTCTATCAGCATACGAAAATTCGTGATATTCTGAAAATGCTCCAGCATCAAAAGTCACATATTGCAGTCGTTGTGGACGACTTTGGCGGAACACTCGGCATTGTAACGATGGAGGACATTCTGGAGGAGCTGGTCGGCGAAATCTGGGATGAACACGATGAGGTGGAAGAAGATTTTGAAAAGCTGGGGGAAAATGTCTATCGTGTCGATTGCTCCGTCAGTCTGGAAGATTTTATGGAGTTCTTTGACATCAGTCTGGAGTCTGACAGTGTTTTTGTGGGTGGCTGGGTCATGGAGTGTCTGAACAAAGTTCCGGTAAAAGGTGAATCTTTTACCGTTGGACATTTAGAGATTACGGTTTCCGGACTAAATGCGTACAGGGTGTCTTCCATTACGGTCAGACAATGTGATGAGATGCCTGAATGTGCATCATAGCAGATGGAGGTAGTACAGTGAAAAACGTACAGAGTACAGATAATAATAGAAAAGATACGGCATTACCGGAAAGTAAGCTGTTCGACAAACGCATGGTTCACTACATTTTTCGGGCAATGCTGCTACTCATTTTATTTGCATGGGCACTGATGAATCTTGATATTGTTCTGCATTTTCTTGCAAAAGTGTTCACGTTGTTTTCACCGTTTCTGATTGGTGGTGGAATTGCGTTTCTAATTAACGTCGTTCTTCGTCCATTAGAGCGCGGCTGGCACAAGGCATGCCGGAAAGCTCCTGAAAAGCTGGCAAGACCCGTATGTCTCACTTTAAGTGCCGTTCTTGTGCTGGGACTATTGTTTGCAGTGGTGTTCATGATGATTCCCAGTTTGCGGGAATCCAGTGATGAATTTATCAGGAATATACCTGCCTATGTGGAGGAAATCGGACATTGGTGGACGGATGCCGTTCATCTGGCAGCAAAATACAATATAGTTTTGCCGGAATATGCGATCGACCCTGACTTGCTGATTGAGAAAATCACAGCCTTTATCAACGATGAAGGGCGCGGAATTATTACCGTGACATGGGGTGCGGCAGCATCTATTGTTTCGGGTCTGGTCAATGTGCTTTTGGGATTCGTGTTTGCCCTGTATCTGCTTGCAAAAAAGGAAGTCGTTGCAGCTCATTTGAAAAATCTGATCGTAACGGTGCTTCCGCAAAAGAAAGCGCAGCGGCTTCTGAGTATCACTGCATTGACGAATCAGGTCTTTACAAACTTTGTCAGCGGGCAGTTGACGGAAGCAGTTATTATTGGTGTGCTCTGCTTTTTTGGAATGCTGATTTTGGGAATTCCCTATGCAGGTGCGGTTTCCATGTTTGTCGCCGTCACCTCGCTGGTGCCGATCTTTGGCGCATGGATCGGCGGCGGGCTTGGGGCATTTTTGATTCTGTTAGCAAATCCGGTCAAGGCTGTGTGGTTTGTAATTTTTCTGCTTATCTTACAACAGGTGGAGGGCAATCTGATTTATCCAAGAGTTGTCGGAAAGTCCGTCGGGCTTCCGGGACTGCTCGTACTGATGGCTGTTACGATGGGTGGTGAGGCGTTTGGTATATTGGGAATGCTTTTCAGTGTTCCGGTCTGCGCTGTACTGTATAGTCTCTATTTGGAGTTCATAAAGAAAGCAGGCGCAATATAAATGTTTCTTAAATGCAAAAGGAACAGCATTTACGCTGTTCCTGCTGTATTTAGTCATTAGTTCCCAATCAACGACAGGATGCCGTGATGGCATAAAGCCGAGGGAACGGACTGCTTTTCTGATTCTGTTCACCTGATTTTTGGCAGTATCTGGAGTCAGTAGTTCAAAAGCAATGTAGGAATAGACATTTTTGATATCATTTCTGGCTTCTGAGGAATAAATTACAGAATAGTTATTGTTCATATGCCAAATTCCTTAGCAAGTTCCGCATCAATCTCATCCGTCGTATAGGTTTTGCCGGAGTTGAGGGATTCCACGCCCTTCATCAACTCTGTGTTAAGTTCTGCTCTACTCATATTGCCGATTGCAGTAGGTTTTGCAGAAGGAAGATGTAAATTGAGAGGCAGACCCCTGGTCAATACAATCTGACTATACAGCATTTGAATTGCACTGGACGGTGAAATACCAAGCTGGGAAAGAATTTCTTCAGCATTTTCTTTTAAACCCGTATCAATACGAGCATAAACTGCTGTTGTATTTGCCATTTCTATCACGCTCCTTTGTGTATAATATACCCTATATAATTGATAAATGCAAGCGATTGCAAGCAATACTTGGTGGATGTTTTTCAACTTTAAAAATATGTTTTAATCCGAAAATTGACTTTTCATATCCGATACGTTAATGTGGAATATATTTAGGTTGGGAACAGCTCAATGGATGAAGATTAGCAGGTGGAGACAGTTGAAGAAAATATTAGTGATTTCAGATAATCATGGATACACACATCAATTACGGGAAGTGATTGATCGGGAGATGCCATTTGATTTATTTTTGCATTGCGGGGACGGAGAGTGCTCCAAATCGGAGTATGAGCGATTGCTGCCGCCATTGATGGCATCTATATATTTGAAGGGAAATTGTGATTTTCTGCCTTTACGGCAGGCTGCACGGTTTGCTTTGGATGGCGTAGAGATTTTTGCTGTACATGGACATAAGCATGCTGTGAAACAGGGATGCTCGGTATTGGAGTATGAAGCAGGAAAGCAGGGTGCGCAGTTGGTCTGTTATGGTCATACACATCGGGCAGAAATCCATGAGACAGATGGCATGACATTTGTAAACCCTGGGAGCTTTACTGGTTACCATTCGCCGACACGAAGTACCTATGCAGTTGTGGAAATCGAGGACGGTCAGGTACTTCATGCAGAAATTAAACACACTGAAATATAAGTGTTTTCATATGGATGCGGGGGATATAGGACAGACTCCGCAGCGCCGTATCTCTACCCTCCGTAGGTAGCATCTGACCCACATTTGCGGTACGATCATATCCGGAGGTGATTAGAATGAATCAATATGTAACCGGCGCAGTGATCAGGGAACTGTTATCCGGAAATGCCGTATCGAATGCGAATGTATCTGCGAACATGCTGCGCTCCCTGTTTTATGTATGTCCGGTCTGTGGAAATGTCATTCACTGTATGGGCGAGGCGGTTTCTTCGGATTGCATGCAGATCGTCCGGAGATATCCGGAAGGAAATGCCGAGGCGAGATTTCGGATGGATGGCGTGCGGAGCATCTATTTCTACTGTAACCGCGACGGGCTGTTTTTCGCCGATCCGGTAAAAGGCATTGGCTGTCAGGAAAAACACCCTTTCAGCAGTTCGGCAAATTCTTCCATATAATATCCGGAGTTATCTTTTTTCCAGAATGCGCAGTAGGTTTTTCTGACCGGCTGCGCATTTCTCATGAGCGGAATTCGGCTGACGGTAGTATCAAACCAGACCTGTTCCCCGATGATATCGACCGGCAGATAGCCCTGTCCGGTGATGATTTTCAGTCGGGCTTCCTGCATCGTATCGGCAAACAGAAACTCGCCCTGCAGACCGATGATCGTCTCGTAATAGTTCTGTTCCTCCTGCTGACCGGCGGGATTGATGACGAGAATACAGGGAATGTCTTTCAGATCCGCGATGTCAAGCTGCGGGCGTCTGCTGAGCGGATGCTTGGAGGATAGTTCAATAAAGATCCTGCTTTCAGCCAGTATTTTGTTGTTGTAGGCATCAGAAAAGGCGCGCCGATGGTCGTTTAATGCCAGATCGAGCGTGCGGTTTTCCATTGCATGATAGAGTTCTTCATGGCTGCCCGCCGTGATCTGCACATCCACGGAGGGATGTTTTTCCGAAAAAGAGGCGATCGCCTCCGACAATTCATTTCCGTGATATCCCTTATAATAACCGATCCGTAACGTGGCGCGGTCGTTATCTGCAAGCACTCTGGTTTCGCGTATGAGCCGGCGCAGATCATCCGACAGGATCAGGCTTTTTCTGTAAAAATGTTCCCCTGCGGGAGTCAGGGAAAATGTGCGGTTGTGCCGTAACAGCATAGGGAGCCTCCTGTGTTTTTCTTCTATTATATATTGATTAGCGTAACTAATCAATGACGAAAGTAGAAAGAATTGATTGCACGCTGGCGATTGGTTATGCTGAAATCAGATAAGAATGATTTTATCTGGGCAGAGAAAAATGTAGAGTAGGAGGCTGGATCATATGAAAAACAAAGATGTGATGATCGTTACCGGAGCAGGACAGATTTCGATGGCGATCGCGAGAAGAATGGGTTATGGAAAGAAAATCGTGATGGGAGATAAAAATATCGAAAATGCCAATGCGATTGCGGCGGTCATGAATGAGGCAGGCTATGATGTAGAACCGGTAGAGATGGATCTTTCATCCAGAGAATCCATAAAAAGCCTGATTGCAAAAGCACAGGAATACGGCGAGATCAAAATGCTCGTGAACGGTGCGGGCGTATCTCCGAGTCAGGCTCCGGTCGAGGCAATTTTAAAGGTCGATCTGTACGGAACAGCGGTTTTACTCGAAGAAGTCGGAACAGTCATCGCGGGGCGCGGCTGAACGCGATCGCGCCGGGAATCATCGTGACACCGCTCGCAATCGATGAGTTTCACGGTCCGTTAAAACCGAAAAAAGGTATTGACTAAAGTCCGGCTTTAGGTTGTACAATCAAATAAAAACCTTTATGGATTGAGGGAGGAAGAAACATCATGTATTTTGACGAAGTAAATAAAAATTTTGGCTTTGGATGTATGAGACTTCCGATGATGGAAAACGGAACCGATGTGGATCTCGCGCAGACATCAAAGATGGTGGATTTATTTTTAGAGCAGGGCTTTAACTATTTTGACACTGCACACGGGTATTTGAGCGGTGCAAGTGAGCTGGCGATCAGGGATTGCCTGACGAGCAGGCATAAACGTGAGGAGTATATCCTGACAGATAAGCTGACGATGCCGTATTTCAATAAGCAGGAGGACATCCGCCCGTTTTTTGACAGCCAGTTGGAGGCATGCGGAGTCACTTATTTTGATTTTTATCTGATGCACGCGCAGTCAAAGGATATTTTTGCGCATTTTAAAAAATGCCATGCGTATGAGACGGCGTTGGAGTTGAAGGCAGAGGGAAAGATCCGTCATTTTGGAATCTCTTTCCACGACAGGGCGGAGGTGCTGGAGGAAATTTTACAGGAATACCCGCAGATCGAGGTCGTACAGATCCAGTTCAATTATGTGGACTACGAAGACCCTGCGGTGCAGAGCAGAAAATGCTATGAGGTCTGCCGCAAATACAACAAGCCGGTGATCGTCATGGAGCCGGTCAAGGGCGGAAACCTCGTGAATCTGCCGGAGGACGCAAAACAGATTCTGGATGATCTGGGCGGCGGCAGCACTGCGAGCTATGCCGTGCGTTTTGCAGCCAGCTTTGACGGCGTGATGATGGTGCTTTCCGGTATGAGCACTCTCGAGCAGATGGAAGATAATCTGAGCTATATGAAGGATTTCAAGCCGCTGGATGAGAACGGGCTGGCAGCGGTCAAAGCTGTGGCGGATGTTTTCCATTCCAAGCATATGATCCCCTGTACGGCGTGCCGCTACTGTGTGGACGGCTGTCCGAAGCACATCTCAATACCGGATCTGTTTGCCTGCATGAATGCAAAGACCGTGTTCCACGACTGGAATGCAGACTATTATTACGGTCAGGTGCACACCGTGCACAACGGAAAGGCGAGCGAGTGCATCCGCTGTGGCAAGTGTGAAAAGGTCTGCCCGCAGCACTTAGAGATTCGGGAGCTGTTACAGGCAGTTGCAGGAGAATTTGAAAAGAACTAGGCAACATTTTTATTCTATATGTTCTATATGTCAAAAATTACCAAATCTAAGCGTTGGATTTTGTGACTGGTTATGCGCTTAACCGTTGATTCTTCCGTATTCCTGCGATACCATAATAGTATCAAAGGGATATGGAAGGATGGTTGGTTGCATGGAATATGGCAGAGTTCGACTTGCGGATATCGCCGATAAGCTGGGGCTTAGTACGGCGACAGTCTCCAATGTGATTCACGGAAAAGTAAATAAGGTTTCAGATGAAACAGTCAAACGTGTGCAGCAGGAATTGCAGGATTCCGGTTACATTCCAAATATGGCGGGGATTTTGCTGGCTCAGAACAATTCAAGGATCATTGGTGTCATCATAGACGATAACGTCAAGTATGAGGGGCGTGTGTTGGAAGATGGCTTTGTGATGGCTTCGCTGAATGCGCTCTCGCGGGAGGTCAATGAGAAGGGTTATTTTCTTATGATCAAGACGACACAAAATATTGATGAGATACCTGTTTTTGCATCCATGTGGAACATGGATGGATTGATTCTTATGGGCTTTTGCGAGGCAGATTATGAGAAACTGCGTGATCAGATGCGGATTTCTTTTGTGGTTTACGACGGCTATTTTGAGAGCCGGTCACGGATTGTCAATCTGGTGATCGACCATTTTGACGGCGGGTATCAGGCAGGGGCATATGCAAAAAAGCTGGGACACCGGAAAGCGTTGTGTCTGGCGGACAACGATATCTGCATGGACAAAGAGCGGATGGACGGTTTTGGCGAGGCATTTGAGCCGGGTACTGTGATTAAATGGCAGATTCCCGCTACAATGCGTGAACGGCGGACGTTTTATGAGCAGAGGCTGGAGTGCCTGCGCGCCTTAGAGATTACTGTCGTTTTTGCGGTTTCAGATTATTATGCGTTGGACTTTATGCGGTTTGTGCAGGAAAAAGGCTGGCGGGTGCCGGAGGATATCCAGATCATCGGCTTTGATGACAACGGGGCGAGCAGGGAGAGTGTGCCGCTTCTGACAACCATTCATCAGGATGCAGCGCTTCGGGCGCGGACGGCGATTGAATGTATCGAGGCAATGCGGGACGGAGAGGCGTGCGAGGCAAAGATTGTGCTGCCGGTCACGCTCACAGTCAGGGAAAGTACGAGGGATATGAAATGACAGCTTTTATGAAATCTTTATGTAAAATTGCGATTCCGGTCACGCTGCAAAGCATGTTACAGGCATCTTTTTCGATCATCGACCAGATCATGATCGGGCAGCTTGGAGAGACGGAGATCTCTGCGGTGGGACTTTGCGGAAATTATACGATGATTTTTTCGGTAGTCATCGGTGCAGTCGGTGCGGTTGCAGGTATTCTGATCGCACAGTTTATCGGCGCGCAGGATCAGCATGCAGCGTGGAGCAGCTTTTGGGTGAGTATGCTGGTGAGCATTGTGATCTCAGCCGCTTTTTCGGCTGGATCGTTGAGCTTTACGGGAAACATACTCGGACTCTATACAAAGGATGGCAGTGTCATAGCGGTGGGCTGTGTGTATTTTCAAATGATCGCGCTCGCATATGTGCCGATGGGTATGAGTACGATTCTGTCTGCATGGTTGCGATGCAAAGAACATGCGATGATTCCGTTTGCGGCGAGCCTTGGAGCAGTCATTGTAAATACCGGATTAAACTATGTCCTTATTTTTGGCAAAATGGGATATGCGCCGATGGGTATCCGCGGGGCAGGCATCGCCACGCTCGTTTCCCAGTTATTCCAACTGGCGCTGATCATTGCGGGCTTTGTGATCTGTCTGAAAAAGGATCATGAGGCGTGGACGTTCTCGTTGCATCTGGAGAATATCTCAAAGGGAGAGTATGTCTTTATGGTTGCGCCGATTCTTGCCAGTGAATTTCTGTGGAGTCTCGGGCAGAATGTAGAGTCTGCCGTGTACGGGCATCTCGGCACTGAAAATCTGGCGGCATACATGCTCACATGTCCGGTGCAGGGAATGATCACCGGAGCGCTCAGCGGGCTGTCGGCAGCGGCGGGTGTGTTGATCGGAAAAAGACTCGGAAAAAAGCAGTATGAGGATGCATATTCGGATTCACTCCGGATCATGCTCGCGGGATTTGTGGGTGCGGTCGCAGTATCGGCGCTGCTCGTCCTGTTTTCAGGCAGGTATGTGGACTGCTATCAGGTGGACGAACGCGTGAAAGAGCTCGGCAGGCTGCTGCTGATCATTTTTGCAATCTATGCGCCGGTTAAAGTCGAGAATATGATACTGGGCGGCGGAATCATAAAAAGCGGCGGCGACACGAAAACGATCATGATGATTGACATTGCGGGAACATGGTTGATCGGAATACCGCTGTGCCTGTTTGCGGTGTATGTGCTGAAGTGGGATATTGCAGGAACCTACGCATTGCTGACGATGGAGGAGGTCGCGCGGTTTGCCGTGACATGGGTCATGTTCCAGAGGCGGAAATGGATGGTCAGTCTGGCGGAGTAGGTCTTGGTGTAGATTGAGATTGGTTAGATACATTAAAATAAAACAATAAATTATACAATGTTTTTGTTGTATTTTTCTCTTTTGTTCTATATACTAAAAGTAGAAAAGTGCAATGGAGGTGTTTCTTATGGCAAGCGCGGCGAATCTTTTACACAGTCTCGTCCCTATTTCACAATTTAATAAAGGGCAGGCTGCCAAGATATTTGATAGACTTCATTCAGAAAAAGAGCTTATTGTTTTGAAAAATAATCAGCCGTCGGCAATTATTTTGTCTCCGGAGGAATACACGAGATTAACGGAAATAGAAGAAGATTATTTTCTGTTGCTGGAAGCAAATAAACGGATAGAAGAAAATGGTGATAAACAGACTGTTTCATTTGATTCGGTTATGCGGAATTTAGGAATTAGTGAACAGGAACTTTTGGATACGGAGGATATAGATATCGAATGACATGGGATATTGAGTTTTTAGAAGAGGCAGAAAAGGATATGAAAAAACTCGATCATTCGGCTAGAAAGCAGGTGTTAAAGGGTATTCGGAAAGTGAGCCAGAATCCGTTGCCGGTAGAGAAAGGCGGATATGGAAAACCGTTGGGAAATAAAAGTGGTGCAAATCTTACAAGTCTTATGAAAATAAAATTTAGGGATTTGGGTATCAGGGTGGTTTATAAGGTTGAACAGGTGGATGAAGTAATGAAGATTATTATTGTTTCTGCCAGAACTGATGATCAGGTTTACAAGGAAGCCCTAAAAAGAAGAGAACGATATGATTTATAATGGGAGTTAAAGTATTACGCTTGATTTTTGAGGTATCTTTTCACTTGATACCTCACAAAATTATCGCTATAATATCCACCGAAAGCTCGGAGGGCGGGTTGTTCACAGAAGCAACAGCCGGATAAGAGGCGGACTGAAATGTCTGTTTCTTATCCGGCTTTTTTAATTCATAGGAAATTCCTTCCTATGAATTAAAAAGCTCCGCAGGGTGGCACACCTTTAGATATTTTTGTTAAGGGAGGAATGAAGCATGGATTTTTTAAACGACAGAATCAAACCGATTCATGAGCCCTACGGAGGAGATACTGGCGATGGCACCTGCGATTGTGCGCACGTATGCGGTGTCGTTCCTTTTGCTGCCGTTTAATATCTTTTCGACCTACTATTTTCAGGAGATTATGAAGCCGAAGGCGGCGTTTGTCATATCGGTTGCCAGAGGGCTGGTGATCAGCGGTATTCTGATTTTGCTGCTTCCGGTAGTTGTGAGCGCGGATGCGCTGTGGCTTGCGATGCCGGTGACAGAGCTGCTCGTGATATGCTATGCGGCATGGAAGATCCGGATGTATACGGATGCGCTGCCTGAGAAGAAAACCGTGTAAAACCGGAACGCGTTTTTGGCATTTTTCCGGCTGGATTTCATAAAAAAATTGTGCTATGATAATGATATTTTAGGGATTCGGAGAATTGGAAGGATGACTGCGACAGATAACAGGACAAATTTTTTGCAAAAGACATGGGTTGTATGCGCACTGGCGCTCGTCTGTACGTTTTTGTGGGGGAGTGCGTTTCCGTGTATCAAGCTGGGATATGCATGGTTTGAGATGGCGGCGGACGACACCTGGACGCAGATATTGTTTGCGGGCAGCAGGTTTGTACTTGCGGGAATGCTCACGATACTGATCGGCAGTCTGTCGGCGGGAAAACTGCTCGTCCCGACAAAGAGCGCAGTGCCGGAGATTCTAGGGCTGTCGGTCTTTCAGACGATGCTGCAATACATCTTTTTCTATATCGGGCTGGCGCACAACAGCGGCGTAAAGGCTTCTATTATAAATGGATCAAATACGTTTTTCGTCATTCTTGTGGCGAGCCTGATCTTCCGGCAGGAAAAGCTGGATCTGAGAAAAATCGCCGGATGTGTGGTCGGTTTTGCGGGTGTCATCCTCGTGAGCATGAACGGGCAGAGAATTGAAATGAATCTCAGTCTGATGGGCGACGGCAGTCTGTTTTTATCCGCGCTGTCGTATGCCTTTTCGTCCTGCCTGATGAAAAAGTATTCCAAAAAGGACAATCCGGTCATGCTGAGCGGTTATCAGTTCATTTTTGGCGGTATCGTGATGATTGTACTCGGACTTTTCATGGGCGGCAGGATCACACACGTGTCGGTGCGCGCGGTGCTGATGCTGTTTTATCTGGCATGTATCTCTGCAGTGGCATATTCGCTGTGGAGTATTCTGTTAAAATATAACCCGGTGTCAAAGGTCGCGATCTTTGGATTTGCCAATCCGGTGTTCGGCGTGCTGCTGTCCGCGTGGTGGCTTGGCGAGGGCACAGCGGAGCTCGGCTGGAATGCGCTCGCTGCATTACTGCTCGTCTGCATCGGTATCTGTATCGTCAATCTGAAAAAGGAATAGGAGTTGCGCAGGAAAAATGAAAGAGATGGACAGTAGTTTTTTTGGTACGGAAAAGATCAGTAAAATTATATGGAAGATCGCGCCGCCGGTCATGCTGGCGCAGCTCATACAGGCACTATATAACATTGTGGACAGCCTGTTTGTCGGCAGATATTCGGAGAGTGGACTGACAGCACTATCGATCGTATATCCGCTGCAGTTGCTCATGATCGCGCTCGGTGTCGGCACGGGAGTCGGCATCAATACGAGCGTGGCATATTATCTGGGAGTCAAAGAGCAGAAGCAGGCGGACGAAGTCGCGGGGACTGCGGCTCCGCTTGGACTCGTGTTATGGGGATTGTTTGCGCTGATCTGTTATTTTTTGATGCCTGCATATGCGCGGATGTCCACGGATTCACAGATCGTCATTGATGAGGTGATCTGCTACGGCAGAATCGTGTGCGTGTGCAGTATCGGACTGTTTCTGGAGAGTGTGTGGAGTAAGGTGCTGCAGGCGAACGGAGATATGAAAACGCCGATGTTTGCGCAGATTATCGGTGCGATTGTCAACATTGTGCTTGATCCGGTTCTGATCTTTGGATGGTTTGGTATACCGCAGATGGGGATCGCCGGAGCTGCGATTGCGACGGTCGTCGGTCAGATCGCAGCGGCGTTCATCGTCATGCCGAAGGCATACCGCAGATCTCCCGCGCGGAGACAGTATCCGTCGATCGTGAAAAAGATTTATGTGCTCGGTATTCCGAATATTCTCATGCAGTCGGCGTATACCTTTTACATACTGGGACTGAACCTCATACTTGCGACATTTTCCGACCAGGCGGTGACGGCGCTCGGTCTGTATTATAAATGGCAGACGTTCTTTTTTATTCCGCTCGGAGCTTTGCAGACCTGTATCGTGCCTGTGCTCAGCTACAATTATGCGGCTGCGGATATTGAGCGCTGCAAAAAAACGCTGTCGGTGTCCCTGCTCTGGGGCATGATCCTGATGTTTTTCGGCACGCTATGTTTTGAACTGATTCCGGCGCAGATGTTGTCCGTATTTACGGCTGATCCGGAGGTGATCGCGATCGGGGCATATGGGTTCCACTGGATCGGGATTGGATTTATCCCGATGGTGACCTCACTGATCTTTCCGGTCTTTTTTCAGGCGATCGGCAATGCTCTCAAGAGCTCCCTGCTCACCGTCGTACGGACAGTCGTGTTGTTTGTACCGTTAGGATATGTCTTTTCGCGGTTCGGGCTGCACACATTCTGGCTGACGTTTCCGGTGACAGAGACTTTGACGACGCTGCTCGGCTGCTTCTTTTATAAAAAATTTCTGGATCAGTACCGGGTGCGCTCCTGATGGCAGCCGAGAATCTGTTCAAATAAAAGTCCCGCGCCCATCCACAGCGGCGCATAATCTAAGCGGATGATGCCGCGGATATTAAATCTGGCATGACTGTAGTCCCACGGGCAGCAGTCATGCTTTTTTAACAGGCTGCCGCTGATGAATTCTCCGGTCAGAATCGCGGCAGAATAGATACTGCCTCTCGCGAGCAGGGGCAGTCTGCCGACGAGATGGTACATTGGCTTGATGAGCGCGGCGCAGCCATAGATCGGAAACATCCAGACCGATGTCTGTCCCATCAGCTTGCGGTCGATGTGGTGCACATTTTTTACGGCGGTGAACAGGATCTCCATACACCAGCCGGTCAGCCCGCAGAGGAAAAAATTTTGAGGAAATAAAGTTTTGTGTATTCGCATATTCATAATAAACTAGTGTGGACGGAAAAAATGAATTTATACGGAAGATACTTGCGCGACCCGCGAAAAAGCAATAAGATAGTATATAGGTATAGTTGACCTGTGAGTTGGGAGGTAGACGATGAGATTACAAACATTATTAGAACGTATGGAATACAGTTGTCCGCAGGGCAGTGCGGATGTGGAAGTGACAGATCTGGTATATGATTCGAGAAAGGTGACAGCGGGCAGTGTTTTTGTGTGTATCAAGGGTGCGGTCGTGGATGGTCATACCTTTATTCCGTCCGTGTGCAAGGCGGGTGCGGCGGCGGTTGTCGTGCAGGATGAGGTGGAAGTACCGCAGAATGTGACCGTGATCCGCGTGCCGGATACGAGAATCGCGCTCGCTGAGCTGTCAGCGGCTTATTTCGGACATCCGGCAGAGCAGCTAAAGACGATCGGTATTACTGGAACAAAAGGAAAGACGACGACGACCTATATGATCAAATCGATCTTGGAGCATGCGGGCTATCGGGTCGGTCTGATCGGTACGATCGAGACGATCATCGGCGACACACATATCCCGGCGGTCAATACGACACCGGAATCCTATGTCATTCAGGAGAGCTTCCGCAAGATGGTGGATGCAGGGCTGGATGTTGTCGTGATGGAGGTATCTTCACAGGGGCTCATGATGCACCGCGTTGGAGGATTTGTTTTTGACATCGGTATTTTCACGAATCTTGAGCCGGATCATATCGGTCCGAACGAGCATGCGTCTTTTGAAGAATATATGGAGTGCAAGGGCATGCTGTTCAAACAGTGCCGTCTCGGTATTGTCAATGCGGATGATGAGCATACCGAAAAAATGCTCGCCGGTCATACATGCGAGATCGAGACATACGGTTTATCAGAAAAAGCAGACTTGCGTGCAACGGACATGGAGCTGATTAAGGGCAAGGGCTATCTGGGTGTGAAATACCATGCAAAGGGACTGGTGGACTGTCCGGTAGAGATTCATGTGCCCGGACGCTTCAGCGTGTACAATTCGCTCACAGCGATCGCCGTATGTCATCATTTTAAAGTTACGACTGAAAATATCCAGTCGGCATTGCGTGCGGCAAAGGTCAAGGGACGTATCGAGATCGTGAAAGTATCGGATGATTTTACACTGATGATCGATTACGCGCACAATGCGATGAGCTTAAAGAGCCTGCTGTCGACATTGCAGGAGTATGAGCCGGGCAGACTCGTCTGTCTGTTTGGCTGCGGCGGCAACCGCTCCAAGCTGCGCCGCTACGAGATGGGAGAAGTCAGCGGAAACATGGCGGATCTGACGATCATTACCTCGGATAACCCCAGATACGAGGAGCCGCAGGCGATCATCAACGATATCAAGGTCGGCATGGGGAAAACGGACGGAAAATTTGTCGAGATTGCAGACCGCAAGGAGGCGATCCGCTATGCGATCGCACATGCAAAGCCGGGCGATGTCATTGTGCTTGCCGGAAAGGGACATGAAGATTATCAGGAGATCTGCGGTGTGAAGCACCATATGGATGAACGTGAGCTGATCGCTGAGGTTGTTGCCGAGCTGAAAAGTGAGGCATAGGATGTACGCAGATGTCATTATTGATATCTCACATGAGAAACTGGATAAGGTCTTTCAGTATCGCATACCGGATGGGATGCTTGCACATCTGCGCGCCGGTATGCAGGTGCGCGTACCGTTCGGAGGCGGAAACAGGCTGCGCACCGGTTATGTGACGGATATCACGGATCATACGGACTATGATCCTGCAAAAATAAAGGAGATCGCACAGATCATGGAGGAGTCTGTGCCGATCGAATCCCAGCTCATTGCGCTTGCGGCGTGGATGCGCCGCAACTACGGCGGTACGATGAATCAGGCGCTAAAGACTGTGATTCCGGTCAAGACGAAGGAGCGTTTGCAGCAAAAACGCACGGTCGTGCTGGCGGTCACGGATCGGGCACAGGCGCTGGAGTTGCTTATGCAAATGCATAAAAAACATCACACGGCGCGCGCGCGGCTGCTGGAGGCATTGCTCGACAATCCCGCGATCGATTATGGGATTGTGCTGCACAAGCTGAATGTGACAGCGGCGGTTTTGCGGGCAATGGAAGAACAGAACATCATTCGCATCGAGTGTGAAGACCGTTACCGCAATCCGGTCGCGCATCTGGAACAGAAGGGCTACAGGCTGACGTTAAACGAAGAACAGCAGGCGGTCGTGGATGCGGTTGATGCCGAATTTCAGGCGGGACAGTACGGAAACTATCTGATACAGGGCGTGACGGGCAGCGGCAAGACCGAGGTGTATATGGAGCTTATCGCGCGGGCAGCAGCCGCAGGCAGGGCATCGATCGTGCTGATTCCCGAAATCGCCCTGACGTTTCAGACAGTGATGCGTTTTTATAACCGGTTTGGAGATCGTGTCAGCATCCTGCATTCGAGGCTGTCGCAGGGTGAGCGGTACGATCAGTTTTTGCGTGCAAAAAACGGTGAACTGGATGTGATGATCGGACCGCGTTCGGCGCTGTTCACACCGTTTTCAAATCTTGGATATATTATCATAGACGAGGAGCACGAGACGAGCTATAAGTCGGAGACTGTGCCGCGTTATCATGCGAGGGAAACCGCATTTGCGCGTGCGCGCATGGCGGGAGCCAGCGTCGTGCTCGGATCGGCGACACCGTCGCTGGAGAGCAGCTATTATGCGCAGCAAGGGCGCGTCAGACGCTTTTATCTGACGAACCGCGCGAAGGCGGACAGCGCGCTTGCGACCTGTCAGATCGTGGATCTGCGGGAGGAGCTGCGCAGTGGCAACCGCTCGATTTTAAGCCGCACGCTCCAGCAGTTGATGGAGGAGCGGCTCGCGCGGAAGGAACAGATCATGCTCTTTTTGAACCGTCGCGGCATGGCGGGCTTTGTCTCCTGCCGGGCGTGTGGCGAGGTTGTGAAATGTCCCCATTGTGATGTGTCGCTCAGCCTGCACAATGACGGGCGGCTCAAGTGCCATTACTGCGGCTATGAGATGCGGCAGGTATCGGTGTGTCCGTCCTGCGGCTCCAAATACATCGGCGCATTCCGCGCGGGCACGCAGAAGATCGAGGAGATCGTAAAGGAGCGTTTTCCAGCGGCGCGTGTGCTGCGCATGGATTATGATACGACGCGGACAAAGGACAGCTATGAAAAGATTTTGTCTGCATTTGCCAACGAGGAAGCGGATATACTGATCGGTACACAGATGATCGTGAAAGGGCATGATTTTCCGAAAGTAACACTCGTCGGTGTGCTGGCGGCGGATTTGTCTTTGCACAGCAGTGATTACCGCGCGGCAGAGCGGACGTTTCAGTTACTGACACAGGCAGCAGGGCGCGCCGGACGGGGAACGCGTCCGGGAGAGGCAGTGATCCAGACGTACCAGCCGGAGCATTATGCGGTGCAGACCGCACAGGCACAGGATTATGAGCAGTTTTATGAACAGGAGCTTGCCTATCGGGAGCTGATGTGTTATCCTCCCGTATGGAATCTGTTACTTGTGGCGGTGACATCGCCCTCGGAGCTACAGGCGGATGATTGCAGTGGTGCGATCGGCGTGTGGCTGCGGTCACAGGGGATGGATATGCAGGTCATCGGGCCTACGGAGGCGGCGATTGCCAGAGTCAACGATATTTACCGGCGTGTGATCTACATCAAAAGTGAGGGCTATGAGGTGCTGATCCGTGCCAAAGAGGGGATTGAACAGCTGCTGGCAGAGCATACATGGCGGCAGACAGGTGTGCAGTTTGATTTTAACCCAATGAATGGTTTTTAAATGAATAGATATTATTAAGGAGGAAATCGGAAAATGGCGTTACGTCAGATTCGCATCCAGGGGGATGCAGTATTGGAGAAAACCTGTAGAGAGGTCAAGGAGATGACACCGCGTATCCGCGAGCTGATTGATGATATGCTCGATACGATGTATGATGCAAACGGTGTGGGACTTGCAGGACCGCAGGTCGGTGTGTTAAAGCGCATCTGTGTCATTGATATCGGAGAAGGACCGATTGTATTGATCAATCCGGTGATTACCGCATCGGATGGTGAGCAGACCGGAGACGAGGGATGTCTGAGCCTCCCCGGAAAAGCAGGACAGGTCACACGCCCGAATCACGTGATTGTGCGTGCATTAAATCCTGATATGGAGGAGATAGAAGTAGAGGGAGAAGCGCTGCTCGCACGCGCGCTCTGCCATGAGATCGATCACCTGGACGGGCATATGTACACTGAGAAGGTGGAAGGGGCGCTGCACGACGTGACCTATGAGGAAGATTAGTAAAAAAGGAGACCAACATGCGTATTATTTTTATGGGAACGCCGGATTTTGCGGTCGGCACACTCGAGGCTCTGGTCAATGCCGGACACGAAGTTGTGCTGGCGGTGACACAGCCGGACAAACCGCAGGGCAGAAAACAGATATTGATAGCACCTCCGGTCAAACAGACCGCAGAAAAGCTCGGCATACCGGTTTATCAGCCAAAGCGTGTGCGTGAGCCGGAGGCACTTGCGCTGCTGCGCAGCTATGAGCCGGAGCTGATCGTTGTGGCAGCATTCGGGCAGATCCTGCCGAAAGAACTGTTAGACATGCCCCAATACGGCTGCATCAACGTCCACGCATCGCTGCTCCCGAAATACCGCGGAGCTGCGCCGATCCAGTGGGCGATCTTAAACGGAGATGCGGTTACCGGTGTCACGATCATGCGCATGGATGTCGGACTGGACACCGGAGACATGATCGCAAAAGCGGAGGTCGCGATCACACCGCAGGACACCGGCGGCAGCTTGTTTGACCGTCTGGCAGAGACCGGAGCAAAACTGTGTGTAGAGACAATCCCTTCGATCGTGGACGGAACTGCCGTCTATACACCACAGGATGAGCAGGCAGCCACCAAGGTGGGACAGATCTCGAAAAAGGACGGTCTGATTGATTTTACGCGCAGCGCGGCGGCGATCGAATGTCAGATCCGTGGATTAAATCCGTGGCCGAGTGCATATACTTCTCTTGCCGGAAAGACGTTAAAAATCTGGTCGGCACAGGTGAGTGACCGGCAGACCGAGGCGCAGCCGGGAACTGTGGTACTCGTGGAAAAAGACCGTTTCGGTGTGCAGACCGGAGAAGGTGTGCTTATCTGTACGGAAGTGCAGCTTGAGGGCAAAAAACGGATGTCAGCGGCAGATTTCCTGCGTGGAAATGCACTGACAACAGGCAGTAGATTTGGTGAATAAAAGGAGGAAACACTATGCCTTACGGATATGGTTTTTATTGGGACCCGACCTACATTCTGGTCGTGATCGGTGCGGTGATCTGCATGATCGCGTCAGCCAGAGTGCGGACGACCTACAGCAAATATGAACGCTATCAGAGCATGAGCGGAATGACGGGCGCACAGGCTGCGGAGCAGATCCTGCGCGCGGCGGGCATCCATGATGTGCGGATCTGCCATGTATCCGGTCGGCTGACTGATCACTATGATCCGAGAAACAAGACATTGAACCTCTCGGATGCGGTGTACGCATCGCGTTCCGTTGCGGCGATCGGAGTTGCAGCACATGAGTGCGGACATGCGATCCAGCATGATGTAAACTACGTGCCGCTCAATCTGCGCAGCGCGATCGTTCCGGTGGCAAATATCGGTTCGACGCTGGCATGGCCGCTCATTTTGATCGGACTGTTCTTTTCGAGCCGGACAGGCAGCCTGTTTATCGAGCTTGGCATCATCGCATTCTCGTTTGCGGTACTGTTTCAGCTTGTGACACTTCCGGTAGAGTTCAATGCGTCACACCGCGCACTTGTGATGCTCGAGGATATGCATATTTTAAATGAAACAGAGCTTCCCAAGACGAGAAAGGTGTTGCGCGCGGCGGCGCTCACCTATGTGGCGAGTGCGGCAGCAGCCATTTTACAGATGTTACGACTGATCATCTTATTTGGAGGACGAAATGACCGCGACTGAGACGGCTAGGATCAACGAACGGGAGCTGGTGCTTGATATTCTGCTGCTCGTGACGCGCGATGGCGTGCACAGCCATATCGCGCTGGGCGAAGTGCTGGAAAAATATCAGTATCTCGAAAAAAAGAGCCGCGCGTTTATCAGCAGGCTTGCACAGGGCACGCTCGAGCGCATGATCGAGCTGGATGCAGTCATCGACCAGTATTCCAAAACTCCGGTGAAAAAAATGAAGCCGGTCATCCGCTGTATTATGCGGAGCGGTGTGTATCAGCTGCTCTATATGGACAGCGTCCCGGCATCCGCAGCCTGCAACGAGGCAGTACGGCTTGCCGGAAAACGGGGATTTTCCGGTTTAAAGGGATTTGTCAACGGCGTGCTGCGCGCGGTCAGCCGTGCGCATGAGGCAGGGACGATCCGCTATCCGGATGCGCAGACAGAGCCGGAAGCGTATTTGTCCGTGACTTATTCGATGCCCCGCTGGCTTGTACATAAATGGCTGGAGGCTTATGATTATGACACGGTCCATCACATGTGCGAAGCAATGTTAAAGGAGCGCCCGACGGCGATCCGTGTCAACCGGTCAGCGATCACAACGGAGCAGCTGCGCGCAGAGCTGGAAGCGGCAGGCGTCCGTGTAGAGACGACAACGTATCCGGACGCACTGCTGATCAGCGGCTATGACCATCTCGGCAGTCTTCCGGCGTTTGTGCGCGGAGATTTCTATGTGCAGGATCTGAGCGCGATGCAGGCGGTACATGCGGCTCAGATACAAAAGGGATGGAACATCATCGATGTATGTGCGGCACCGGGCGGCAAAGCGATCCATGCGGCGCAGCTCATGGAGGGCACCGGGCATGTGCAGGCGCGGGATCTGACGGAATATAAGGTCGATCTCATCTTAGATAACATCGACCGCTGCCACGCGGGTAATGTATCTGCCAAAGTGTGGGATGCGACGGTATCAGATCCGGAAGCCGTAGACAGTGCCGATCTGGTCATTGCGGATCTGCCGTGTTCGGGACTTGGCGTGCTGCATGGCAAACCGGATATCAAATACCGGATGACGCGGGAACAGACCGACGAGCTGGCGGCATTGCAGCGGCAGATATTGTCCGTCGTCCAGTCGTATGTCAAGCCGGGTGGCAGGCTGCTCTATAGTACCTGTACGGTGAACCGCGCGGAAAATGAGGACAATGCGGCATGGTTTGCCCAGAATAATCCGGCATTTGAAAAAAGCAGTGAGCAGCAGATTCTGCCGGATAACAGACAGGACGGCTTCTATATCGCGGTATTTGACCGCAAAGATTAGAAAAGAAAATCGCAGAACTGGAAAATAAGATGGATTTGACGAAGAAATTTGATTTAAAATCGGCGGATTACGATTCGCTGTGTGCATATATGACACAGATCGGGGAAAAAAAGTTCCGTGCGACGCAGATTTATGAGTGGATGCATGTCAGACATGTCACTTCGATCGATGCCATGACCAACTTGTCCAAAGGGCTGCGCGAACAGTTGAAGGAGCAGTGTACATTCACGGTTTTAAAACAGCTGGATGTCCAGATCTCCAAGCAGGACGGAACGCGCAAATATCTGTTCGGACTGTCTGATGGCAATGTGATCGAGAGCGTGCTGATGCGCTATAAGCATGGAAACAGCGTGTGTATTTCCTCACAGGCTGGCTGTCGGATGGGCTGCCGGTTCTGCGCATCGACGCTGGACGGGCTCGCGCGCAGCCTCACACCTGCGGAGATGCTCGAACAGATCTACCGCATCGGCTGTGACATCGGCGAGCGTATTTCCAATGTCGTGGTGATGGGAAGCGGCGAACCGTTAGATAATTACGACAATCTGCTTGTGTTTATCCGGATGCTGACAGATACGCACGGACTGAATATCAGCCAGCGTAACCTGACCGTGTCGACCTGCGGACTCGTGCCGCGGATTCGGGAGCTGGCAGATCTGAAATTGCAGATCACACTGGCGTTGTCGCTGCACGCATCCAGTCAGGAAAAGCGGAAGGAACTGATGCCGATTGCGAACAAATATGAGCTGGCGGATGTGCTGGCGGCGTGTGATTATTATTTCAGCCAGACCGGCAGGCGGGTCACGTTCGAGTATTCGCTGGTCGGCGGTGTGAATGATACCGATGCGGATGTGGAAGGCTTATGCCGGATGTTAAAGGGCAAAAACTGCCATATCAATCTGATACCGGTCAATCCGATCAAGGAGCGCGACTATGTACAGTCCGAGCGGGCGGTTGTCGAGGCATTTCGGCAGAAGCTGGAAAAGAACGGGATCAATGCCACCGTACGGCGTGAGATGGGGCGCGATATCGACGGGGCGTGCGGACAGCTGCGCAAGCGCCATATGGACGCCGCACAGACCGGAGCGTGATCGGATATGTTACCGGAGCGTAAATCAGATAGCATGTTACCGGAGTGTGATTAGATGATATGCTATCGGAACAGAGCAGGAGCGGGCGGCGGATGCCCGTCTCTTGCTTTTTTTTATTCAGTGTGATACCATAATAAAGATTATGGGGTTTTGCAGGCAAATCCACATAACCGACCGCTGTCCGTACAAACCGGCAGCGATGATTCAGTAAGGAAAGGCAGGCGATAAAGGATGAAGACATTTTCCCTGACGGACATTGGGAGAGTTCGGGAGTCAAATCAGGATTATGTATATACCTCTGAGAGTCCGGTGGGAAATCTCCCGAATCTTTTTATCGTGGCGGATGGCATGGGCGGTCATAACGCCGGCGATTTTGCTTCCAAGTATACGGTCGAGCAGATCGTGTCCTACATAGAGCATGCGCCGATGACGAGTCCGGTCGATCTGATCCGCGGTGCGCTGAACAAGACAAATGCCAGTCTGATGGCAATGGCAAAAAGTGAAGAAAGCCTAAACGGCATGGGAACGACAGCCGTGATCGCAACGATCGTGAATGACTGCATGTACGTGGCGAATATCGGGGACAGCAGATTGTATCTGCTGCGTGACGAGTTAGAGCAGATCACAAAGGATCATTCGCTTGTGCAGGAGATGGTGCGCATGGGGGAGATGCAGCCGTCGGAAGCGAGATCCCATCCGGATAAAAATATTATCACGCGCGCAGTCGGCGCCTTTGAGGATCTGGAGATCGACTTTTTCGAGCAGCAGATCCGGCCCGGAGATGTGGTACTCATGTGTACGGACGGACTGTCCAATATGGTAGACGATACGGACATCCGGCAGATTTTACAGACCGGCCGCGATGTGGTAGAAAAGGTACAGCATCTGGTAGAGGCCGCGAACCGCGGGGGCGGAAAAGATAATATCACGGTTGCCGTGATTGAGATATAGCTAGAATATTTGAGGTGAGAGAGTATGTTGGAAATAGGATCATTTATAGCAGACCGGTATGAGATACTGGAAAAGATCGGTGCCGGCGGAATGTCGGACGTATATAAAGCAAAAGATCAGGTGCTTGGACGTTTTGTTGCAGTCAAGGTGTTAAAGCCGGAGTTTGCGGAGGACGTAAACTTTGTGACAAAGTTCCACACGGAGGCACAGTCCGCAGCGGGTCTGCAGCATCCGAACATTGTCAATATCTATGATGTCGGCAGCGAGGAGCACATGCACTATATTGTGATGGAGTATGTTGAGGGCATCACGCTAAAGACCTATATCGAGAAAAAGGGACAGCTCAACTACAAGGAAGCGATCAGCATCGCGATACAGGTGGCACGCGGTATCGAGGCTGCGCACAATAACAATATCGTACACCGTGACATCAAGCCCCAGAATATCATGATCTCGAATGAGGGCAAGGTCAAGGTCACGGATTTCGGTATCGCACGCGCTGCGACCTCCAACACGATTCATTCCGATGTGATGGGCAGCGTGCATTATACGTCACCGGAGCAGGCGCGCAATGGCTTTGTGGACGGCAAGAGTGATATTTATTCACTCGGTATCGTGATGTATGAGATGGTGACGGGCCGTGTGCCGTTTGACGGGGATACGACCGTGGCGATTGCGATCCAGCATTTACAGGAGGAAATGGTCGCACCGTCCGTGTACGCACCGGATCTGCCGGTCAGCTTAGAGAAGATTATTCTCAAATGTACACAGAAGAGTCAGGACCGCCGTTATGCGACGATGGGTGAACTGCTTGTGGATCTGAAAAAGGCGCTGATGACACCGGATGACGATTTCGTGAGGATCGATTCGGGTGTCAGTCAGGCAAAAACGACGATTATCCGCGAGGAAGATGTGCGCGGCATCAAGGAGCACGCGAATAAAAATTATACAGCCGCAGAAAAAACGGCAGCGAAGAAAACCTATGATTACGATGATGATGAGGATGACGACGAGGATGAAGAAGGCGGTTTTCTGAATCCGAAGATGGAGAAGGCAGTTACAATCCTCGGTATCGTGACCGGTGTGATCATTATTATTATCATTATCTATCTGATCGGCAGCATGGTAGGTCTTTTCGGGGGCAAAAAGGATCAGAAGGAAGAACCGGAAGATCCGGCAGCTGTCGTCGATGAGTCCGGCAAGATCGAGATGATCGATTTAAAGGGCAAGAACTTCGATCAGGCAAAGACAGAATTAGAGAATATGGGACTCAAGATCTATCAGTCAGCGACCGAGTTCTCCGATGAATATGAGCAGGGTCAGATTATCAATCAAGATATTCCGGTGGGAGATATGGTCGATGAGGGCACGATGGTACGTGTCACCGTCAGCAGCGGCAAGAACGAGGAGGACACGGAGGAAACCGTTACAGTGCCTCAGGTGACCGGATATACAGACACCGCAGCGATCGGCATGCTGACCGATGCGGGACTGGACTATAACAGGGAATATGAGAATTCCGACACGGTCGCAGAGGGCACGGTCATCCGTCAGAGTCCGGAGAGCGGTGCATCGGTGGCAGGCGGCACAAAGGTGACGATCGTGGTCAGTCAGGGCAGACAGTCTGTCGCAGTTCCCAACCTGAAAAACATGACAGAGTCTGGGGCGCGCAAGGCATTGGAGGAAAAGGGTCTCCAGTGTGGTACGGTAAACTCCGACTACAGTGATACGGTCGAGGAAGGAAAAGTCATCGACCAGAGCGAGGCAGCGGGCAAGACGGTATACAGCGGTACGACGGTCAATATTACGGTCAGTCTCGGCAAAAAGGAAGAGCTCTATATGCTGCGTGCGAATATCAAGCTGCCGAACGATGATACGGTCGTTTCAGCCAATATCACATTGCAGGATGCGGACGGAAACGAGCTGGATTCATGGGCAAATGTATCGGCTGCATCGTTCCCGTTCCATATCGAGGTATTAAACATCAAGAGCTCGAGCGGAAACCTCATCATCGAGTGGGTGATGGAGGATGAGGAAGGAAACGTAACGACGAGTACACAGAATGTCGCAGCAACCTTCGAGAAACAAAACTAGGCAGACAAAATCATAAAGGAATCTTTGCACATGCAGGGAAAGATACTAAAAGGGATTTCCGGGTTTTATTATGTTCACATAGTAGAATCCGGAATCTATGAATGTAAGGCAAAAGGGGTGTTCAGACAGCAGGGGGTCAAGCCTCTGGTCGGAGATCTCGTGGAGATCGATATTATTGATGAGACAGAAAAAAAGGGGAATATCGTGCGCATTCTGCCGAGACGCAATGCGCTGATCCGCCCGGCAGTGGCGAATGTCGATATGGCGCTGATCGTGTTTGCGGCGGCAACACCGGACCCGAATTTCAATCTGCTCGACCGTTTTCTCGTGCTGATGGCGCGTCAGGATGTGCCGGTATGCATCTGTTTTAACAAGTCGGATCTCGTATCGGAGGAGGTAAAGCAAAGCTATGCCGCAGGCTATGAGGCATGCGGTTATCCGGTCGAATTTATCAGCGTCAAAAAGGACGAGGGGATCGACCGTCTGATGAAGCAGCTACACGGCAAGACGACGACGATCGCAGGTCCGTCGGGCGCGGGAAAGTCGTCACTGATCAACCGTTTGCAGCCAAAGATACAGATGGAGACCGGAGCAGTCTCCAAAAAGATCGGCAGGGGAAAGCAGACGACCAGACATACCCAGCTCATCCATATCGAGGGCAATTCGTATATTATGGACACACCGGGCTTTTCGTCGCTGTATCTGCCGTCTATGGACAAGGAAGAGCTGCAGCAGTATTATACCGAGTTCGCGGCGTTCGAGCCGTATTGCAGGTTTCAGGGGTGCAGCCATATCAGTGAGCCGGACTGCGGCGTCAAGCAGGCACTCGCAGACGGACAGATCTCAAAGCTGCGCTATGATAATTATGTGCAGTTGTATGAGGAATTAAAGGAACAGGAAAAAAACAGATATTAAAGGTAGTGAATATGAATCGTAAAACGATATTGATTGTCACCGGCGGGGACATCGCGGATACATTTGTGTGCGGACTGATCGCGGAACAGGGCTATGATTTCGTGATCGCATGTGACAGGGGCATGGAATTTTTCCGCCGCAACGGGCTGTATCCGGATCTGATCGTCGGTGATTTTGATTCTGCGGATGAGTCGTTTGTACGTTATTTTAAAGAGAACTCACAGGTACGGATGGAGCAGTTTCCATCGGAAAAGGACTGGACGGACACCGAGCTGGCAGTGCGGCGTGCATTGGATTTACAGCCGGATCACATTGATCTGGTGGGGGCGGTCGGCAGCCGGCTGGATCATGTGCTGGGCAATCTGCAGCTGCTCGATATGGGGTTAGAGCATGGAACAGAGATCTTTTTGCTCGATGTGCACAACCGGGTGCGTCTCATTGACCACCCGCTCACGATCGGCAGAGAGGAACAGTACGGCACATACATCTCATTGATTCCGTATAACAGTACCGTGAACGTGTCGCTTTATGGGATGAAATATCCGCTCGATCATGTGGATCTTGCGCCGGGGGTGACGCTTGGGATCAGCAATGAGATCGTGGAGGAACAGGCGCGGATCTGTTTTACGGACGGAATGATGTTTGTGATAGAGTCAAAGGATTGACGGAAAACAGGGGGAGAGGGTAATAATGGAAGATTGGGTATTGGTTGTAGACGATGATCCTTCAAATCTTCGTATGGCGAGCCATATTCTGAGCGGACAGCAGATGCGCGTCAGTTGTCTTAAATCAGGTGAAGATGCGCTGCATTTTTTGCAGGAAAACAGGCCGGATCTGATCCTTCTGGATATACATATGCCGGGGATGGACGGTTATGAGACGTTGAAGGCGGTACAGAATGACCCGCATACAGCGGGCATTCCGGTCATTTTTCTGACGGCGGATGATGACAGCGGTGCGGAGGCGCGTGGCTTACAGGCGGGCGCGATGGATTTTATCAAAAAACCGTTTGTGCCGGAGGTGCTGCTGCTGCGTGTCAGACATACGATTGACCTGATCCGTTTACAGACAGATCTCTCCTTAGAGGTGGAGAAAAAGACCGAAGAAGTGTTACAGCAGCATGAAAAGCTGGAAAAAATATCGATGCAGATCGTGGAGACGCTCTCGGGTGCGATCGATGCGAAGGATACTTATACGAACGGACACTCGACCCGCGTGGCGGAGTATTCGCGGGAGATCGCGCGCCGGGCAGGTTTTTCCGAAAAGGAGCAGGAGGAGATCTATATGATCGGTCTGCTGCACGATGTGGGAAAGATCGGTATTCCGGAGGCGATTATCAACAAGCCGGCCAGACTTTCCGATGAGGAGTACGCAGAGATCAAGACGCATTCGCTGCTGGGTGCGCGTATTCTCAAAAATATTTCGGAATTTCCGCAGTTGGCGGTCGGGGCCAGATGGCATCACGAACGCTACGACGGAAGGGGCTATCCGGATGGACTTGCGGGTGAGGACATTCCGCTGGATGCACGTATCATAGCGGTTGCGGACGCATACGATGCGATGAGCTCGCGCAGAAGTTACCGTGATGTACTGTCGCAGCAGTATATTTGTGAGGAACTGGAAAAGGGAAAAGGAACGCAGTTTGACCCTGTATTTGCAGATATTATGCTGCAAATGATTTCCGAGGATACGGACTACCACATGCGGGAGGAGTGAGTCGATGAGTGATCGTGAGAGACAGCGGGCAGCACATCTGATGCTGCTCATCATATTAACGGGGATGTCTGTCATTCTGGCGGTGGAGTCTGTGCTGCTGGGGTGGAATATGGAAGCGGTCATGCTTCTGCTGATCGGAGTGATTGTCAGTTGGGCAGTTTATGTCACGGAGCAGCTGTCGGCGCAGAACCGGCTGTGGTTGTATGTGATTTTGTCCATGCTGGCATTTTTCTTTTATGGGGTACATGAGACGAGTATTTACGATCTTGCTCCGGTCATGATTATGTATATGGTCGTGTGTATTGTCATTGAAAAAATGAGTGTTGTCCGTTTCGGACTGCTCACGTATCTGGTGACGATGGGATATGATCTGCTGTTTGTCGTCAGGGATCACTGGGAATGGGATGTGCTCAACGTCAGCCGGACGGCGCTGCATATTGTGCTCGTGTGCCTGAGTGACTATCTGGTCAGGATCATTCTGCAATGGCGGGCCCGTGAGCGCAAAAAAGCGGAGGAAACGATCCGGCTGCACGAACAGATCAATGAACGGACGGAAAATTTTCTGGCGAATGTTTCACATGAGCTGCGCACGCCGATCAATGCCGTGACGGGCATTACTTCCGTCATGCTGAAAAAACATACGGATGTGGAGACACGGGATCAGTTACTCGCCGTACAGCAGGCAGGAAACCGGCTGTTTGGACAGATTGAGGATATTCTGGACTATACGGAGATCGATACCGGGCGGATCTGTGTGAGCAATGAGCCGTATATGATGACATCGATCGTTAATGATCTGATTATGGGCAGAGCACATCTGTCCGGGGAGCATGAGCCGGAGCTGGTGCTGGATATTGATGCCCGGATACCTGCGGTATTGGAAGGCGACGGGAGAAAAATCAAGAAAATCGTCAGGCATCTGGTCGGGAATGCCGTCAAATTTACACACCGGGGTGGCGTCTATGTACGCATCTATACACGTGAAAAAGAATACGGCGTGAATTTATGTATACAGGTGAGCGATACCGGCGAGGGAATTGCGCCGGAGCATATGGCACAGATCACCGAGCGTTTTTTCCAGTCGAGTGAGGGCAGAAACCGCAAGGCGGGAGGACTCGGGCTCGGATTGTCCATTGTCTACGGAATGGTGGCTGCGATGGACGGCTTTGTGCAGATACAGAGTAAGCCGGAGGAGGGTACGACCGTGTTTGTCAGCATCCCGCAGAAGGTCATGGATGTGGCGCCGGGCATGATGCTTGAGAACCGCGAAGAACTGTGTCTGGGGTGCTATCTCAGCCCGAAAAAGTACGAAGTGCCGACGGTGCGCGGCTATTATGATGATCTGATCAGCCATCTGGTATGCGGACTCGATGTGAAGCTGCACAGGGTTTCCGATGAGAAAGAATTAAAGCGGCTCGTGGAGGTCTATCAGCTCACGCATCTGATTATCGGTCAGGAGGAATATGAGAAAGCGCCGGATTATTTTGAGAGTCTGGACCGGAATATCTGCGTGATAGTGATTGCCGGAGGGACATTTGATTTACCGCAGGGCAGCCGGATGATCGTGTTGAAAAAGCCGTTTTACGGGCTGCCGCTCGTCACTATTTTAAATACGCATTCGGCAAAGCATGTGGAGCGCGGACAGGATCAGCGGATGGTCTGCCCTCATACAAAGGTACTCGTTGTGGACGATGAACCGATGAACCTGATGGTTGCACAGGGCATCCTCGGCGGCTATCAGATGCAGGTAACGACTGCACAGAGCGGTTTCGAGGCGATTGAGATCTGCGAGAAAGAGGATTTTGACCTGCTGTTTCTGGATCATATGATGCCGGGACTGGACGGGGTGGAGACGCTGCACCGGATCAGAAAGCTGCACGCGGCAAATGGCAGGGATGTGACAGCGGTCGCATTTACCGCGAATGCCGTCAGCGGGGCGCGTGAGATGTTTGCGCGAGAGGGCTTTGACGAGTTTGTTTCCAAGCCGATTGAGACACAGGAGCTTGAGCGTGTACTGCGAAAGCTCGTACCGGTCAATCAGATCGAATATATCAGCGCGGAGCAGGATGCGGATGCGCCGTCCGACGGACAGCCCACGGCTGAAGACGACTTTATCGTTGTACCGGCAGCTTCCGGTGACTGGGTCGATGAGCTGGAGGCGCAGGGCATCCATACGTCGCAGGCGCTCCAGTACTGCATGTCGGATGTCAGCTTTTACCGCCAGATTCTCGAACGGTTCTGCATCGAATATCCGCCAAAGGAGCAGACACTCCGGACGGCTTATGAGACGGAGGATACCGCAAACTACCGGATCAGTATGCATGCACTCAAGAGCTCTGCCAAAATGATCGGTGCGGATGCGCTGTCCGAGCAGGCGAGAAAGCTCGAGGGTGCAGCGAAGAAAAGCGATCTTGCATATATGTCACAGTTTCATGATGCATGTATGCAAAGCTATACGGATACGGCGCGGATGTTCGCGGAGGTGCTGGGAATACAGCTCGCAGCGTCGGAGCATGTGCAGGAACAGAGCACAGAGCCTGCGGAGGCGGTGCAGGGGCAGTCCGGGATGACAGAGCTGTCCGGCGCACAGCTGCAGGAAAAGCTGTCGGAGCTGCACAGTTATCTGGATACCTATGAGGCAGAGCGGGCGGAGACGCTGATGGATGAGATCGCCGGTGCAGCCTACGGGGGAACTCCGGTGGGAACGTTGCTCTCAGAGATCCGGCGCGATGTCGGGGATTTCGAGATGGGTGCGGCAGCGAAGAAGCTGCAGGCGCTTCAGACACAGTTGGAAGGCGGTGAGTCGTGATGAGAGAAAAATACAGGAACCTGCTGCATGCGCTGAGTGATACCGGAATGAGCCTGCAGGAGCGTCTGTTCCGTCTGATCATGACGATCGGGCTGATCGGTATCTTTGTAGGCACACTTATTGGTCTTGCACTCGGTGAGAGTATTTACAGTACGTTGATGCTGCTGGGAGCGATTGCGGTGTTCGCAGTGATTACGGCATTGTCCATCCATTTTCGGAAAATACAGGCGGGAGCCGTGATTACGTCGCTGCTCGTGCTGTTATTTGTGCTGCCGTACAACTTTTTTACGACCGGCGGTGTCTATGGAGGCGCGCCGATCTGGTTTCTGTTCGGCGTGGTATATGTGTGTCTGGTCGTGGAGAACCGGATCAAATATGTTCTGCTTGCGGTCGCGTTTCTGGTCGACGCGGCATGCTTTTACTTTTCATTTTACCATCCGCAGTACGTGATTCCGCACACGATCATAATGGCATATGAGGATGCATTTTTTTCTATGATGGCAGTAGGCTTGCTCACCTGTGCGCTCATCGTGTTCCAGAACCGTGTGTTCCATCAGGAAAATACACTTGTGAAACAGCAGAAAAAGGAGATCGAGGAGCTTGGAAAGATGCAGAACCGCTTCTTTTCGAGCATGAGCCACGAGATCCGTACCCCCATTAACACCGTGATCGGTCTCAACGAGATGATCCTGCGTGAGAAGGTGTCGCCGGAGGTGGCGGAGAATGCGAAAAATATTGAGAGTGCGAGCCAGATGCTGCTCGCGCTGATCAATGATATTCTGGACATGTCAAAGATCGAATCTGGAAAAATGGATATTGTACCGGTCGTCTACGATGTGGGTGAGATGCTGTCTGCGCTTGTCGGCATGATCTGGGTGCGTGCAAAGAAAAAAGGACTCGAATTTCATATTGATGTGGACCGCTCCATGCCGGCAAAGCTCTATGGCGATGAAGTGCGCATCAAACAGATTCTGGTCAATATATTAAACAACGCGATCAAATATACGTCGGAAGGCTCTGTGACGCTTTCCATCGCATGCGAGCGGCAGGAAAACGGTATGGTACAGGTCGTATATACGGTGACGGATACCGGAATGGGTATCAAGCGGGAGCAGATTCCGCATCTGTTTCAGGCATTCCGCCGTGTGGATGAGGAGCGCAACCGCAACATCGAGGGCACGGGACTTGGACTGGCGATCGTCAAACAGCTCGTAGATCTGATGGGCGGTGAGGTCACGGTAAACAGTGTGTATACAAAGGGATCTACCTTTATGGTTACGCTGCCGCAGAAACCGGCAGATGAACAGGAGCTCGGAGAGCTCAATCTCGAGATGCGTCATGCATTCAATGAGCACAAGCACTACAAGCAGAGCTTTGAGGCACCGAATGCGCATGTGCTTATCGTGGATGACAATGAGACAAATCTGATGGTTGCAGAAAAGCTGCTGCGCGCGACGCGGATGCAGATTGATACCGTGATGAGTGGGGAGGAGTGCTTGAAAAAGACCTTTGAAAAGCGTTATGATGTCATTCTCATGGATCATATGATGCCCGGAATGGACGGCATCGAGTGTCTGCATGCACTGCGCAGCCAGAGTGGCGGACTGAATCAGGATGTTCCGGTCGTGGCACTCACGGCAAATGCGGGCAGTGAAAATCACGAGCTGTACCGCAGGGAAGGCTTTGACGGTTATCTGCTCAAGCCTGTGACCGGTATCCAGCTGGAACGCGAATTGCTGCAGCATCTGCCGCGTGAGGTACTCAGCGTTGTCGCAGGGGAGGACACGACAGATATTACAGCAGGTGCGCTGATCAGACATCACAGAAAGGTGCCGGTCATCATATGTACGGACAGTGTGTGTGATCTCCCTTCATCCATGATTGAGGAACATAAGATCGCGGTGATGCCTTACTGCGTCTGTACGGAGGGCGGAGAATTTTTAGACGGCGTGGAGGCGGAATCCGACGGCGTACTGTCGTATCTGTGCAACAGCGGCAAATCTGTTCATTCACAGGCGCCTGAGGTGAAGGATTATGAGCAGTTTTTCTCCGAGCAGCTCACACAGGCACAGTATGTCATTCATATTACGATGGCGAAGCATGCGAGTCAGGGATATGCCAATGCATGTGAGGCGGCACAGGTATTTGACAATGTAAAAGTGATCGATTCCGGTCATTTGTCAAGTGGAATGGGACTGGTTGTACTGCGGGCAGCACATTATGCTGCGCGTGGCATGGATCCGGAGCATCTGATCCGCCGAGTACAGGACGACTGCATACGTGTGCGGACGAGCTTTATTGTGGACACCACCCAGTATCTGGCACGTGAAGGCCGTTTGTCTGACAGACTGCATAGATTTTGCAAAATGATGCTGTTGCATCCGGTACTGGTCATGAAAAATGATAGTATCAGGGTCGGTGCGATTCAGATCGGCACGAAAGAACAGTCGAGGGAGAACTATATTTCCAGTGTGCTGCGCAAATCAAAAAATATGGATCGAAAGATACTGTTTCTTACCTATGCGGGACTGGATGAGCGGGAACTGCGCCAGATCATCCAGCAGGTGAACGCGAAAGTAAAATTTGAACAGATCATCTGCCAGAAGGCATCGTCCGCGATACTGACCAACTGCGGTCCGGGCAGCTTTGGGCTGATCTATATGTTAAAGCCGTAAAATAAAATCACAGAATCTCAGGATTTATTTGCGGAACTGCTGTCTGACGGAAGGCGATCCATACGTTTCAGCTCTGGCAGGATGGTACACAGCATCGTGATAAAACACAGGCTGCCGCCAATCACGTTGGACACCGGTTCCGCCAGAAAGACACCGTCCGTGCCCATGCCAAGTGCATAGGGCATGAGATAGGTGAGCGGCACGACAATAAACACTTTACGAAGCAGGGAGAAGAAAATCGCCTGCTTCTTTTTATTCAGTGATTTGAATACCGTCTGACCGATGTATTGCAGATCCATGAAAACAAATGCCGCAAAATACTGTTTGAGTGCCGGAACCGCATCCTTCAACAGCAGTGCATCGGAGCTGAAAATCCGGATCAGTGCGGCGGGGGCAAGCAGAATGATGCTCCACATAACGGCGGTATAACCGAAAATCATGATACCCAGTGTCACACCTGCCTGCCGCACGCGCGTCGGGCGTCGGGCACCGTAGTTGTAGCTTAAAATCGGCGAAGTACCTTCATTCATCGCATAGATCGGAGTCTCGACGAGCTGGCGCACACTCGATACGATGGTCATGACGGAGATGTAGATGTCGCCGCCTGTCACCGAGAGCACATGGTTACAGCAGATCGTTACGAGACTGTTTGTCAACTGCATAATAAAACCGGCAGTTCCGAGGCTGATGATATTTTTTGCATAGCCGGTGCAGTCGCGAAGTTCGTTTTTTCGCAGAAAGCGCATGTTCAGCTCCGCTTTTTTCGTGAGAAAGATCAGCACAAATGCGGCGGACAGACATTGGGAGAGCACAGTGGCGATCGCAGCCCCGTGCACACCGAGCCCCAGCGCAAAAATAAACAGCGGATCGAGCAGCAGATTGGCAGTCGCGCCGATGGCGACTGACAGCATTCCGATCACGGAATATCCCTGCGCATTGATGAACGGATTCATGCCGATCGCGATCATGGACGGCAGTGTGCCGATCAGGTAGATCATCATGTACGGATAGGCATAGCCGAGCGCATCATCGGAAGCTCCGAACAATACGAGGAGCGGATGTGCGAACAGCAGTCCGACCGCCATCAATACAAGTGCACTGGCGCAGAGCATGGTAAAGGAAGTATTCATGATGCGCACCGCTTCCGCCGGCTTTTTCTTGCCGTTATAGATCGAGAACAATGGCGCGCCGCCGCTGCCAAACAGGTTCGCGAAAGCGCTGATGATCACGATCAGCGGAAAGCACAGACCGACAGCTCCGAGCGCTGCCGTGCCCACCTCCGGAATGCGGGCAATGTAGATACGGTCTACGATATTGTAGAGCAGATTTAAGATCTGGGCGACGAGCATCGGAAGGGCTGCGCCTAATATATTTCCGACAACCGTGCCGTTTTCAAAGTCAATTCGTTTCATTTTCAAGATTCATCCCCTTGTTAGTTCTGACATTCAGTATAGCGCAAAAACGAAAAAATGTACATTTTGTTTCGGCAGTGGTGTGGCAGCTTGGCATTTTGATTTAAAACTGTTGCGCAACATTGGTTTGGGTGGTATATTTAAGCCAATCAATTTTTGAGAGCAGTTTAGAAAATTTAGGAGGTTCAATAGAATGGTAAAACATGTTATATTGTGGAAATTGAAAGATTCGTATGAGGCAGATGAAAAGGAGCAGATCAAGGCAGATATCAAAGCCGGTCTGGAAGGTCTGGCAGGAAAGATACCGGGACTGCTGGAGATTCACGTGCACACAAAAGGCTTGGCGAGCTCCAATGCAGATCTGATGCTCGACTCCACATTTGAGAGCGAGGAGGCGCTGAAAGGATATGCGGTGCATCCGGAGCATGTGGCTGTTGCGGACGGCAAGGTGCGCCCCCACACGGCAGAGCGCGTTTGTCTGGATTATGAAGTGGACTGCTGAGAAATAAAAATGAGTGTTATTATATAGTAACTTACGCGAAAAAAGTCTTTCCGTATCAGGCTGGTGCCAGTTGACAGGGAAAGACTTTTTACATTTCCAAACGATAGTTACAGAATAATAATATTGGCACAGGCAAGGTCGTCACCCAGATCATACACTTTTCCGGATGTCAGACCGACCACGGTAGGCCGGAGAATATAATAAGGGCTGTTTTTAACGACTTTCGCTTTTTCTCCGTTGCTCAATTCTACGACAGAGTCCACCGGATAGAGGATCATGCTGTGGAGAAAGTTTTCCATAGCAAATAAATCCAGTTCCTGTGTCATTGACATGATCATTTCGACCGCCTCACGCTGCGAAAACGCTGATTTGTAAGGTCGCTCGGTGACAAGTGCATCGTAAATATCAGCAACGGATAATACTTTGGCATACGGTGAGATCTTTGCACCGGAAACCGCCATCGGGTAGCCCTTGCCATTGATCTTTTCGTGATGCTGGAGAACTGCCAGCTTGATCTCATCGGACAGATCCGGGTTATCTTTGATCATGCGGTAGCTGAATACCGGATGCTGGCGCATAACTGCAAATTCATCGTCATCCAGACGGGCGGGCTTGTTCAGGATCTCAAGCGGGATCTTGGTCTTGCCAAGATCGTGCAGCAGACCGGCAACACCGATCTCGTGGATCTCGGTATCTGTCATGCCCATCTGTTTGGCAACGATCATAGATATGGTTGCCACATCCACACTGTGTTTAAACGTATATTCATCACTTGTTTTTAAGGTGCTGATGTCGATCGCCATCGCGTCGTTTTCCTGAATTGCAGACAGCAGTGTGTCAGCGATATTGTTCGTTGTGCGGACAAGCTCCGGATCATCCGTATTGCTGTACACATAGTGGATGCCGGTTGCAACACGTTCGCGTACACTGTCGGACAGATGCACCTTTGCGCGGTCATCCGTGCGCAGCCGGTCGATATTTTTCTGTGCGGCAGGCGAAAGCTCGTCTTCGTCATCGTCTGTGATTTCCTGTATATACACACTCATGATGCCTTTTTTAACCATTGAATCAATGATGTAGTCGTCTAATTCCGCACCGCGTGCAACCAGTATCCGTCCGAGGCGGTCTACCACCGGATGATCGACCCGCATACCAGGTGTGAGCTGCCTGGTACGCATATATTTTCTATGTATCAAAGAAAGTTCCCTCCTACAACAACTAATAAAATTAGTATATCATAGCTTGTTTTTAGGGGCAAGATTTTACTGCCGCATCTGCAAAAGCAACAGACAGTTATAACTGGGCGGTTTTTTACCATGGGGAATATGAAACAAACCACCTCATCAACGAAACCTTTTTGAAAAAGAAATTTGGGTGTTAAAGTTTCACAATTTTTCATGCCTTGCACTTTTGCAGGGCATTTTTTCCTCCTTGCAATACACTTCAAACAATGGTATACTAGCAGTATACTAAATAGAATGGGAGTGTGATTGATGGGCAGAGAAAACAAAAAGGAAGCAGTTGCGGCTTTGCACAGGGAACAGATTATGGGGGCTGCGGAAAAGCTGTTCTCAGAAAAAGGTTATGACCAGACAACGATCGAGGATATATCAAAAGCGTCTGCATACAGCCGTCGCACGATTTACGCCTATTATGAGAGCAAAGACGATATTTTGCATCATATTGTCGAACGAGGACTGATCGAATTAAAAAAGGACATTGAGACAGCCATCAGCCGCAATGAAGATTTTATAGCCGCGTATAGAGCCATTTTTATGGCTATGCGTAACTATCAAAGCGGATACCATCACTCGGCCGACCGTGTCAATCGGGCAAGTGCGTCTGGTTTGGATTTTGAAAATTGTTCCGATACGGTCAAAAATATTTTATTGTTAGGAACGGAAATCAACACGATACTTGCCGCATTTATTGAAAGTGGAAAGGAAAAAGGCATTGTGCGGCAGGATATTATTCCGACGCTGACTGTTTATATTTTGTGGTCGGATATTACGTCGTTTCTTACACTTGCACAGACCAAAGGAGCATTCATAACAAAACAGTTTTCTATTTCTGAACAGGAATTTTTGGACTATGGTTTCCGGCAGCTCATCAACTCTATTCTGGAGGTGCGTGTCTGATGAATCATTATAATTCGGATTTTTCTCTGATCGCAATGAACAGCTCCCTGATGGAACGGCAGATGGCAGACCAGATACTTGCCTGTAATGAAAAGATCGAAAAATACGGCTTAGTTCTGACTGAGCAGCAGGCATTGGCACTTATGCAGACGCGCACCAACGCATTAAAAGAGAACAAGCGCATAGAGTTGAACGGGGGTGTGGTTGACAAGCTGATTTTAGCCTTTTGCGATTCGCCGTATATTGATCAGGATAACTATGAAGATACGCTGCATGAATTGATCAGCTTATTTTATGACCTGAAAAATAACACATGGGACACGGTTTCGGATGATGAGGTGATCGGGTTTATGAAAGATGCCTTTAACAATCGCTGCCACGGTTCACTGGAGCTGTTATCCGGCGAGGCGCTCCGGCTGTCGGAGCATATCCATCGCGGCAGAACCATCAAGACATTTAAGGGGGATGTAAATGGAAACACCTGATATACTCCATCCAATCAAAGAGGAGTTTTTAAACCAGAAATACTATGTGCAATCGCTCCTTGAACAGGCACGTGCTTGCGGTCTGCTGTCCGAAAAAGAATTATCCGCGATCCAGACGGATCTTGTTCTGATACTTTCGGAACAGACACAGCTTTGGAGCCGTGGGAAAAGCAGTTCGATTCCCACAGACAAAGCGCAGGACATCATGACCTCGATCCTGTTTGTGCTCGGAATACAGTTAAAGTCGTATGAGATGCCGGAGCAGGCAGTAGATGCACTGAAATCGGAGCCGTTGAAGCTGCTTTTTGAGAAGGGGCTGGAGCTTGTGCGTCGAAAAAAGGCTGTTTCCCGCCACCTGCAAAAAAAGATTTTAGAAAATCTGCTCGATACGCCAAATGTCTATTACCGTTCTACCATAGCCGATGGTATCAATGGATTTTTTAAATTATACCGTCCACAGTTTGCAGCCCATGAGATACACATAACGGCGGACTATCCGGTTTTGATTGGGAGACCGGAATTGGATGGGATCGAGTTCATTGAACAATATTTGCGCTGTATACGGGCGGAAAACGCATTTTGTGTATGCTTTGCGCCGCAGGATATCCACCACCTGCTCTGTGGACTTACACAGGATTACCGGAGTGTGCCGCTTAATATTTTTGAGCCGGTACTGTTATCCGCACTTGGGCTTGTGATTCAGAAGCGGAATCCGAAACGACTTGATCTGACTAAGCAGGAGCTTTCCCTTTTATACCGGTTCTTTTCCGGACAAACGCAAAAAGAAATACAAGCCAGTCTGAAACAGGCGCTTTTGGATCTGGATGAAAAAATGAACCTGCCACAGATTTCCGTGCAGTATGCATCTTTGTGCATACCAAAAATGGCTGCGGCCATCCGGAATGCGGTGAAGATGGAGACCTTGGATAAGGTATTTTTAATATCTGCCTATCCGGAGCGGGAACCGCAGATCAACCTTTCTAATCTTATGTTTTATGGCGACCGGATGAATGATAACGAATACCAGAAACTGGTTGAAAAGATTTTACAGGCAGACAGCAGCGAGAAAAAAATAGCATTCATCTTGAATGAGGTGCATTCCTTTGCCGATCTGCTGGATCTGTTGTCTGATACGGAGCTCTATGAAGATGAATTTGACCTTTTAATCAATTTGCTGCCGTTACCGGCGTTTGCAATGCTGTTGTCACAGTACCCGAATGATGATTTTCTGGACAGGGAGTGTGAACAGCTTTTATTTGCATCGCTGCAAAAAAGAAAGCAGCGGCTTACGGCGGAAGAAACACAGCAGATCGAACATGTGATGGCTGCATTTCAACGGGAAGGCGTGTAAAGCCAGCTTATTTTATTTTTCCTTTATTTTAAAACGCTGATATGCTATACTACCTAAGGATATAGGGCACTTATGCCGCGAATACAGGAAATCAATACTGAATCAAAGGAGAAATATACATTATGAAACTCGGCATCGTCGGACTTCCCAACGTGGGAAAAAGTACATTATTTAACTCATTGACAAAGGCGGGCGCATTGTCCGCAAACTATCCGTTTGCCACGATCGATCCCAATGTGGGCATCGTTTCCGTGCCGGATGAGCGGATCGTGAAGCTCGGTGAGCTGTATCATACGAAAAAGGTCACACCTGCCACGATCGAATTCGTGGATATTGCGGGACTTGTAAAAGGAGCGAGCAAGGGCGAGGGACTGGGCAACCAGTTTCTGGCAAACATCCGTGAGGTAGATGCGATCGTACACGTGGTTCGCTGCTTTGAGGATACGAATATTGTGCATGTGGATGGAAACATCGATCCGGCGAGAGACATCGAGACGATCAATTTAGAGCTGATCTTTTCCGACATCGAGATTCTCGACCGCAGAATCGCCAAGGTTGCGAAGCAGGCGCGCATGGACAAGACGCTGGCAAAGGAGATGGAGCTGTTAGAGGCAGTCAAGGCACATCTCGAGGACGGCAAGATGGCACGCACGTTTGAAGTGCCGGATGACGAGGATCAGGAGAACTGGTTTGCATCCTACAACCTGCTGACCGCAAAGCCCACGATCTACGCTGCCAATGTCGCAGAGGATGATCTGGCAGACGACGGCGCATCCAATCCGCACGTTGCAAAGGTGCGTGAGATGGCAGGTGCAGAGGGCGCAGAAGTGTTTGTGATCTGTGCGCAGATTGAGCAGGAGTTAGCAGAGCTCTCCGATGAGGAAAAAGAAGAATTTCTGGCAGATCTGGGTGTGACGTCCAGCGGACTTGATAAGCTGGTAGCAGCCAGCTACAGCCTGCTCGGACTGATCAGCTTCCTGACCGCAGGAGAAGATGAGTGCCGTGCATGGACGATCAAAAAGGGCACCAAGGCACCGCAGGCGGCAGGCAAGATCCACACGGATTTCGAGCGCGGCTTTATCAAGGCGGAGGTCGTGAATTATCAGGATCTGCTCGACAACGGCAGTCTGGCGGCTGCACGTGAAAAAGGCATTGTAGGAATGGAAGGAAAAGAGTACGTGGTCAAGGATGGCGATGTGATTCTGTTCCGGTTTAACGTATAGTATTGTTATGCGGCTGCACGCTTTTTGCGCAGCCGCATATTTTATTGTGAGAGCAGCTGACAGGCGGGCATGGAATGCGTTTGTGTGAATTGGAGGATAAAGAGGTTGTCAATGTTGTGGACGGGCGGACGCTCGGCAATGTGATGGATCTCGATTTTGATCCGAAATGTGGACAGATCGAGGCACTCGTTGTGCCGGGACCCGGAAGATGTTTTGGATTGTTCGGCAGGGAATTTGAACTGATTATACCATGGAAATGTATTTGCAAGATCGGACCGGATACGGTGCTGGTACAGATCGATGTCGATAAATGCAAGCATAAAGGCTGATTTGCACTGTGTGATTCCACCCAAAAAGAATTGACATTTTTTACGGAAATTTCTATAATTGTTGTATGAGAAGGTATGAATGCCATACAATGGGAGGGAATATATGAAGTGTCCGTATTGCAGTAGCGAGAATACAAGGGTAATTGATTCCAGACCGGCAGACGACAATAATTCAATCCGCCGCCGCCGTCTGTGTGATGCGTGTGGCAAACGTTTTACGACGTATGAGAAGGTGGAGACGATTCCGCTGATCATCGTCAAAAAAGACAATAACCGTGAGCCTTATGACCGCTCGAAGATCGAGGGCGGCGTGCTGCGTGCATGCCACAAGCTGCCGATCTCCGTGGCGCAGATGAATCAGTTGATCGATGATGTGGAGACTGAGATTTTTAACCGTGAGGAGAAGGAGATTCCGAGCATTGTGATCGGTGAGCTCATCATGGACAAGCTCAAGGATCTGAATGCGGTTGCCTATGTGCGTTTTGCATCTGTCTACCGTGAGTTCAAGGATGTAGAGACATTTATGAACGAGCTCAAAAAGATGCTGGTATAGTTTTTCTGCTCAAGGGTTAAGTATTTTCGGTTCCCTCCGATATATATTGTGTCAGACAGATATGTGACGCAGAAATGAAACCAAAGAGGGATCAGGTGTAGATGTTATGAATATTTCAGGAATCGGATCTTATTCCAGCAGCTACAATTCCATAAGAATCAACCGTCTGTTTAACAATCAGCAGACACAGAGCATACAGCCGCAGCAGAGCGAACCGGCTGCACGCCCGCAGATCGATCCGCAGGAGCAGCAGGCAGTCCGTGCAAAGCAGAGATTGTCCTCCGGAGATTACGCGAAACAGTATGAATCCGGCAAGACTTACGATCTGAAAGGTGCGGACAGCGACATTACTTCGCTGGATGCTTCCGGAGCAGTTGCAGACAGCCAGAAGTCACAGATCATGCAGCAGTACCGGATGTTCATGGGCGAGACACAGGCACAGGGTGCGAATCAGTCCGCGATGAACACACATGCAGTCCGCGGTGTAGAAAATTTTGCATTTTAAATTACATAAAATAAATGGAAAAGCTTTCGGTGTATAGCCGGAGGCTTTTTTTTGCATACTAGAGTATGGCACAGTTAATCGGTGTATGAAAAGACAGGAGGAAACGAAAATGATCTTAACAGAAAAAGAAAAGACTGCGATTCAGGATCTCCAGACACAGGAAAAAGGTCTCGTAGAAAAATATCAGCGCTGCGGCAGCGAGGCGAAGGATCCGGTATTGCAGGATCTGTTCGGCGAGCTCGAGAAGATGCAGCAGAAACATTATGATACGTTAGGGGAAGTCTTAAACGGTACCGTACCCAGTTGTGACTGTAACTGCAAGGCAGGCGCGGACTATCAGCCGAAGGCAACGTATACCGGCATGACAGATACCGAGGATAAGAAAAACGACTGCTTTCTGGCGACAGACTGTATCGGTGCGGAAAAGCTGGCATCCGGCGAGTACAACACTAACGTATTTAATTTTGGTGAGCCCGCGGTGAGAAAGCTGTTAGCGGATATCCAGATCGAGGAGCAGAACTACGCAGAGATGCTCTACAAGTATAAGACCGTCAATTCCATGCAGTAGTCAGTGGCGAAGTCCACCGCTGTAAATGAATCGTAGGCACGCTTTGCGGACATGCGATTGTCATGGACAAAACGTAAAAGGCTTCCGGGCGGTTTCGCCGGGAAGCCTTTTACATGCTCCGCATGGATGCGCACCTCGCGGGTGTTTATTTCCGTGATGTATTTTTACTTGCGAAAAGCACAAAATATGCTAAGATAAATAATAGATTATACATGAGGAGGACGCGCATATGCTGCAGCCCTTTTATCCGCGTGAATATGTGGATTCGACTTACGACATAGATTTTGAGCGCTGGAGGAGCAGGGGCTACCGGGGCATTATCTTTGATGTGGACAATACATTGGTGCCGCACGGCGCGCCCGCCGATGCACGTGCCAAGGCACTGTTTGAGCGGCTGCACGCGCTTGGCTTTCAAAGCATCCTGCTGTCCAATAACAAGGAGCCGCGTGTGCGTTCGTTTTGTCAGGCTGTGGTCGGTGCGGACTACATTTACAAAGCCGGAAAACCAAAGCGGGACGGCTATGAGCAGGCGATGAAGCGTATGGGGACGGATGTACATACGACATTGTTTGTGGGGGATCAGATTTTTACGGATGTGTGGGGTGCAAACCGTGTGGGGATTTACACGATTTTAGTGAAACCGATCCATCCGAAGGAGGAGATTCAGATTGTATTGAAACGGTATTTAGAACGTATCGTCTTATATTTTTATCAAAAGGAGAAGGGGAAACATGAAAATCGCAATAGGAAATGATCACGCAGCAGGGGAATTGAAAACACAGATTATGGATCTGATCACAGGGATGGGTCACGAGCTGATCGATGTCGGGGCACCGATTGGGGAATCCGTGGATTATCCGATTCCCGGAGAAAAGGTCGGCAGGCTGGTAGCAGCGGGGGAGGCAGATCTGGGTGTACTGATCTGTGGCACCGGCGTCGGCATCTCGCTGGCGGCGAATAAGGTAAAGGGTATCCGTGCGGCAGCCGTATCCGACACAGCGACGGCGCGTCTGATCCGTGAGCACAACAACGCGAATGTGATCGCGATCGGCGCACGTATCGTAGGCTCGGAGCTGGCAAAGGATATTATTACGACCTTCCTCACGACAGACTTTTCGGGAGAGGAGCGCCATCAGCGCCGGATCGACCTGATTTCTCAGATCGAGGAGAATTTTGGCAGATAATCGCGCATTTCGGATGGGATCAGGTAAAAAAAACTTGAAAAAGCGCCTTTTATATAGTATCATTGCTAGTATACGGTGTGCAATCGTACATTTGCCGCCGAGACAGACATTGAAGGAGGATCATTTGAATGATTTCAGCAGGAGATTTCCGCAATGGTGTTACCATTGAGTTAGAGGGAAACATTTATCAGATTATTGAGTTTCAGCATGTAAAGCCCGGTAAGGGAGCAGCGTTCGTCCGCACAAAGTTAAAGAATATCAAGAGTGGTGGTGTTGTTGAGAAGACTTTCCGCCCGACAGAGAAGTGCCCGACCGCACGTATCGACCGCAAGGACATGCAGTATCTGTATGCAGACGGCGATTTATTCTACTTCATGGACGTAGAGACCTACGACCAGATCGCTCTGGATTCCGCATCCATCGGCGACGCATTAAAGTTCGTAAAAGAGAACGAGATGGTAAAGATGTGCTCACACAACGGCAACGTATTTGCTGTAGAGCCGCCGCTGTTCGTAGAGCTTGAGATCACAGAGACAGAGCCCGGCTTCAAGGGTGATACCGCAACAGGTGCTTCTAAGCCTGCGACCGTAGAGACCGGAGCAGTTGTATCCGTACCGTTATTCGTTAATCAGGGTGATGTGATCAAGATCGACACACGTACCGGAGAGTATCTGTCCAGAGTTTAATGACACAGATCATACCAGAAAATTAAGAAAGCTGAATGTGGATCATACGATTCGCATTCAGCTTTTTTAGATTCTTTTTTCATTCATTTTCAATTCATTCCATTGCCGACAGCCATGTGTTCGGTCAGATTTTCCCGTATTACGATCGAGTGCGCCACGTATTGCAGCTCGTTTTCCGGACGGATGCCGGATGTCAGGTATTCAAACAGGATATCCAGTGCGTGATAGCCCTGACGGTAGGGCTGCTGGCTGATCGTGGCGAGGATCGTGCCGTCCTTTAACAGCTCAAGCGTCGTAGGTACTTCGTCAAAAGTAATGATGCGGGGATGGAGTCCGAGCTCCGCAACCGCTTTGCAGCCGCCGTAGATGCCGCCTGCCGTGAAAAAGAGTGCATCGGTCTGCGGATGTGCGGCGAGCAGCGATTTTGTCACCGTGTAGCTCTCAATCTCGTCGTCGTGATTCTCGGCGATTCCCACAATATTGATCTGTGCATAAGAATGGGAGAGCGTCGTCTGCAGTCCGCGGATGCGCTCGGTGTGGCAGAGTACGCTGTCCGATCCCGTGATGATGCCGAGGGCATGTGTCTCCGGTGCGGATAACGCGAACAGACCTGCGGCAATGCAGCCGCCCTGATAATAATCGCTGCCGACATATGCAAGCCGTTTCGAACCTTCGATGTCGGTGTTGATTGTCACGACCGGAATGCTGCGCTCGGAGAGCTCGTCGATCCGTCCACGCAGCGCAAGATCATTGTAGGGGGCTAGTACGAGCCCGTTGATCCCCTCGGCGACCAGCTCGTCGATCGCTGCCAGCTGTGCCGTTACATCGAAATCCACGCGGCGCGTGATCGTCGTGATGCCGTAGCCCTTTAGCTCATCGGCTTTGGCTTTGACGCCGCACATGACATCATCAAAAAAGGGATTGCTCCGCCCAAAGAGGATGACTCCGATCTTATATTTTTTCTTCTGCGCAGCGAGCGCTGTCCCGGCGCGGTTGGGCTGGTAGTCCAGCGCCTGTACGATATTCATAACCTTTTCGGCAGTCTTTGGATTGACCGAGCCGCGATGGTTGAGTACGCGGTCTACCGTTCCTCTGGACACGCCCGCCAGATCAGCGATCTCCTTGAGTGTTGTCATAAGGCTCCTCCGTTCCCATAATATAGTCTAGCATAGCATGATCATATGAAAAAAGTCAATAAGCGTGCACGAGTAACATTTGAAACAATGTACAAAAATACAGGCTGAATATTGTGTGGTTTTTACAAAAATGAACTTCTTAATGAAAAAATTATGTGAATGTCTTGCAAAAACCATAGGTGTTCATGTACAATAGCTATAACATTATCGTGCACGTGCACGCGACAGTGTGTGCACGCTGCCGGCGCACCGGCTGGGAATGAGGGCTGCATTGCCGCACACAGCCGACAGACATAGGGAGGTCAGTATATGCTTTATATCGGAGTGGATCTGGGTACTTCAGCGGTCAAGCTGCTGCTGATGGACGGCGAAGGACAGATCCAGAAAATTGTATCAAAGGAATATCCTATCTATTTTCCGCATCCGGGCTGGTCGGAGCAGAAGCCTGAGGACTGGTTCGAGCAGACGATGATCGGTCTGAAGGAGCTGTTAGCGGACTGCGACAAGAGTCAGGTAGCAGGTATCAGCTTTGGCGGACAGATGCACGGACTGGTAGTACTCGATGAAAATGATGCGGTGATCCGTCCCGCATTATTATGGAATGACGGACGCACGACAGAGGAGTGCGATTATCTCAACAACGTGATCGGCAAGGAGAAGCTGTCAGAGTATACGGCAAATATTTCATTTACCGGTTTCACCGCACCGAAGATCCTCTGGATGAAAAACAAGGAGCCTGAGAATTTCGCACGGATCAAAAAGATCATGCTGCCGAAGGACTATATTGCTTACAAGCTGACCGGTGTACACTGCACAGACGTATCGGATGCGTCCGGAATGCTCGTCTTTGATGTGAAGAACCGCTGCTGGTCCAAGGAGATGTTAGACATCTGCGGTATCAGCGAGGATCAGATGGCAAAGGTGTACGAGTCCTATGAGAGCGTTGGCTGCGTATTGCCGGAGATCGCGGCAGAGCTCGGCATTCCGGAGACGACAAAGGTCGCAGCCGGAGCAGGTGACAATGCGGCGGCAGCCGTCGGTACAGGTACGGTTGGCGACGGACAGTGCAACATTTCACTCGGAACGAGCGGAACCGTATTTATTTCTTCGGAAAAATTCGGTGTCGACAAGAACAATGCATTACATGCGTTTGCACATGCGGACGGTCATTATCACCTGATGGGCTGTATGCTGAGTGCAGCAAGCTGCAATAAATGGTGGATGGATGAGATCATCGGAACGACCGATTACGCCGCAGAGCAGAAGCAGATTGAAAAGCTTGGCGAAAATCACGTATATTTCCTGCCTTATCTGATGGGCGAGCGTTCCCCGCACAATGATCCGAATGCGCGTGCGACCTTTATCGGTATGACGATGGATACGACGCGGGCGGATATGACACAGGCAGTATTGGAGGGCGTGGCATTTGCGCTGCGTGATTCCCTTGAGGTGGCGCGATCACTCGGTATTCCGATCGAGCGCACAAAGATCTGCGGCGGTGGTGCCAAGAGCCCGCTGTGGAAAAAGATCATTGCAAATGTGCTCAACATCAAGGTCGATGTGCTTGCGAATGAGGAAGGCCCGTCGATGGGCGGTGCGATGCTGGCAGCAGTCGCATGTGGTGAATATGCAAACGTAGAGGAAGCCGCTGCCAAGATCGTCAAGGTCGTGGACACGGTAGAGCCGGAGCCGGAATTAGCCGCAAAATATGAGGAGCGCTATCAGAAGTTCCGCCAGATCTATCCGACCTGCAAGCCGCTGTTTGGATTGATCCAGTAAAATAGTAAAAGGAGAACAACTATGAACATTCAGAATGTGACGGATGATTCTTTCCGCAAATACGGAAGAGTCGTAAAAAATATTGATTTTTCAGGACTTGTTCAGGCATTAAATGAGAAAACGCCGACACCGGATGACGTCGTTTATGAGCCGTCCGTAGCAGCATTAGAGGAACTGCCGGTATTTGCCGAGCTGCAGTCCAAAACCTACGGAGAGCTGCCGATCCAGATCGGATATTGCAACGGCCGGAACTATCTGCTCAACGCAGTCGAGTATCACCGTTCTTCCGAGATCAACGTAGCCGGAACGGATGCGATTTTGTTAGTCGGACAGCAGAAGGATATCACGGATGATTTTACCTATGATACTTCTCTGATCGAGGCATTTTTAGTGCCGAAGGGAACCGCCGTAGAGCTGTATGCGACGACACTTCACTATGCACCGTGCAGCGTCGGTGACAACAAGTTCCAGGTAGCGATTGTGCTGCCGAAGGACACGAACCTGCCACTTGATAAGGATCACAAGGGCTGGGAGGACGCACTCATCACCGCAAAGAACAAATGGTTGATCGGACACGCACAGGGTGGCTTGCCGGAAGGCTCACACATCGGGCTGATCGGCGAGAATATCTCTGTAAAATAATATTTTAAGAATAAAAAATCAGGAGGATAAAAAAATGAACAACATTCCCAAAGTAAAAGTAGGTATTGTGGCAGTCAGCCGTGACTGTTTCCCGGAGTCTTTATCTGTAAACCGCAGAAAAGCACTCGTCGCAGCATATGAGGGCAAGTATGGCAAGGATGACATCTATGAGTGCCCGGTATGTATCGTAGAGAGCGAGATCCACATGGTTCAGGCATTAGAGGATATCAAGGCAGCCGGATGTAACGCACTGTGCGTATATCTCGGAAACTTCGGACCTGAGATCTCTGAGACACTGTTGGCAAAGCATTTTGACGGACCGAAGATGTTTGTCGCTGCTGCTGAGGAGTCACAGAACGACCTGATTCAGGGACGCGGCGATGCATACTGTGGTATGCTCAATGCCAGCTACAACTTAAAGCTGCGCAACGTAGGCGCTTATATCCCTGAGTATCCGGTAGGCGATGCAGACGACCTCGCAGATATGATCCACGGATTTTTACCGATCGCAAGAGCCATCATCGGATTATCTGACTTAAAGATCATCTCTTTTGGTCCGAGACCACTCAACTTCCTTGCATGTAATGCACCGATCAAGCAGTTATACAATCTCGGCGTAGAGATTGAGGAGAACTCAGAGCTTGACTTATTCGAGGCATTTAACAAGCATGAGGGTGATGAGAGAATCCCTGAGGTAGTTGCAGACATGGAAAAAGAGCTCGGTGCCGGAAACAAGAAGCCCGAGATCCTTGCAAAGCTCGCACAGTATGAGCTGACCCTGCTCGACTGGGTAGAGGCACACAAGGGATATCGCAAGTATGTAGCGATCGCCGGAAAGTGCTGGCCCGCATTCCAGACACAGTTCGGATTCGTTCCCTGCTATGTCAACAGCCGTCTGACCGGCAGAGGAATCCCGGTATCCTGTGAGGTAGATATCTACGGATGCTTAAGCGAGTTCATCGGAACCTGTATTTCTGAGGATGCCGTTACATTGCTCGATATCAACAACTCTGTACCGAAGGATATGTACAAGGAGTCTATCGAGGGCAAGTTCGATTACAAGCATACCGATACATTTATGGGCTTCCACTGTGGAAATACATGCTCTAAGAAGCTGTCCAGCCACGAGATGAAGTATCAGATGATCATGGCAAGAAGCCTGCCGATCGAGGTAACAAACGGAACACTCGAGGGAGACATCGCACCCGGAGAGATCACCTTCTATCGTTTACAGTCTACTGCTGACTGCAAGCTGCGCGCATATGTGGCACAGGGTGAGGTACTTCCGGTAGCTACCAGATCATTCGGAGCCATCGGTGTATTTGCGATCAAGGAGATGGGACGCTTCTACCGTCACGTTCTGATCGAGAAGAACTACCCGCACCACGGAGCAGTTGCGTTCGGACATTACGGAAAGGAATTATTCGAGGTATTCAAATACATCGGAGTACCGGTAGAGGATCTCAACTACAACCAGCCGGCAGCACTTCCTTATCCGACCGAGAATCCGTTCGCATAAAATCGAAAATCCTTCGGAAATGATTGTCATTCACAAAAAGTGTAATATTTGATATAATAAAAACCGGAATATGCCTGTGGACGGACACAGGTGTATTCCGGTTTTGCATGAATGATAAGAATGAGGCGGGCACAGCCAAAAGGAAGTCGTATGAAAAAGAGAAGGTTTGCTATTTTTTTGCTGGTGGCAGTATTTATTCTGGCACCGTTCGCATTGATGCTGTATGGACGCATGCTCTATGGTGGCACGAGCAAAGAGATAGAACAGATGACAACTTATGACAGACATTATGTGATGATTACCGGAGCGGAGGACAGCGGTCTGTGGGATGCGGTCTACGAGAGTGCAAAGGCAGAGGGCGAAAAGCGCGGGATCTATGTCGAACGTTTCGGAGATCAGCTCGCAGTCCAATATGACCGCTGCCAGTTAGTCAAAATGGCGGTGCAGGCTTCGGTGGACGGCATTATCGTCAACAGCGATGAGACGGAGGAAATGACTGCGTGTATCGATGAGGCGGTGGCACAGGGCATACCGGTGGTGACTGTGCTCAATGATTGCAGCGGCAGTATGCGCCAGTGCTTTGTCGGCACAAACAATTATCATATCGGGCAGGAATACGGCAAGCAGATCCGGCAGGCACTTAAAAATATGAAGAAAAAGGGAACGAAAAAGGTGTTGGTGCTGACGGAAAACAATTCCGGTGACACTTCCGGAAACCTCATTCTGCTCGGTATCCGTGAGACGCTCGAGCAGGAGATCAAGGTGACGCATGAAGTGTCCGTGGATGCGGTGCCGATTGATAATTCGGACAGCTTCGGTGCGGAGGAATATATACGCGATGTATTTCTGGATGCGGATCAGATTCCGGATATTCTCGTCTGTCTGAGCGGGGTGTATACCCAGTGTGCGTATCAGGCGGCGGTTGATTATAATAAGGTCGGCATGGTGCAGCTGCTGGGATATTATGATTCCCCGCAGATTCTGGATGCGCTGGCAAAAAATATCCTTACCGTGACGATCACACCGGACACGCAGCAGATGGGGCAGCTTTGTGTGGAGGCGCTCGATGAGTACCGCCAGACCGGATATACGAATGGTTACACGGCTGTTGATGTACAGCTTATTACACCGTCGGATGCGAAAAAGCGTCTGGCGCAGATAGAGCAGGAGCAGGAGCAGGGCTTATGAGAAAAAAATGGATGAGTATGACGCTGCGCCAGAAGCTGGTGATGCTGTTTATCGTGACCTCCTGCTTTATCGTGATCGTGAATCTGTACACGTATGCATCGATCAGCCGGATGCTGCAGCGCGTGGAAAAGGTCTATACGAGCAATGTCAGCCTCAACGATCTGTCGGACGGGCTGGACACCCTGCATACGGCGACTTCGGACTATTTGCAGACAAAGAGCTCGGATGCAATGGAGCGCTATTACCGCAGTGAGCAGGATTACAGGGAGCTTCTGGAGATGCTGAACCGCAAGGCGACGGACAACGAGATACTTCTGACGGAAAAAAATATTTACGGGCTGTCCCAGAGCTATCTGGAGCTGTCCGGAGAGATCATACAGGCAAAGCGCGGACGGAATGTAGAACGCTACGCATCACTGTATTCGGATGCATCGGAGCTGTACGACGAGATCCACACCTTTATCTACAGTCTGAACAACGAGCAGTTTAAAAATAATTCTGTGACGTACCGCGCGCTGGTGGAATCGCTGCGCTATACCGAGATGATTACGGTCATCGTGCTGCTGCTTGTGCTTGTGGGTAACGGAGGTCTGATCGTCATGAGTACACGGATGATCACCGAGCCGTTAAAGCTGCTCGCGGATACGGCGGATGAGGTGGCGAAGGGCAATTTTGCGGTGGAACAGCTCCCGGTCAGACAGTTGGATGAGGTCGGCATTGTGACTGCTGCCTTCAACCAGATGGTGCGCAGTATCCGTGCCTACATCGAGCAGCTGCGCATTACGATGGAGCGGGAGAGCCAGCTCAAGGAACGCGAGCTGATGATGCAGAGCCACTTGAAGGACGCGCAGCTTAAATATTTACAGGCGCAGATCAATCCGCATTTCTTATTTAACACGCTGAATGCGGGTGCGCAGCTTGCGATGATGGAGGATGCCGCAAAAACAGAACAGTTTTTGCTGAATGTGTCTGAGTTTTTCCGCTATAACGTCCGCAAAAACAACCAGCAGGTAACGCTCGGCGAGGAAGTGAGCCTGGTTGATAACTATGTATACATCTTAAATGTGCGGTTTGCGGGTGAGATTCATTTTGAAAAGGATGTGGATCAGTCGCTTGGTAATGTGGCAGTGCCTGGCATGATTTTACAGCCTTTGGTGGAAAATGCGGTCAATTACGGTATCCGCAACATTGAATGGGAAGGGCGCATTGAGCTGACAATCTGCCGCAGGGACGATCATATCAGTATCAGTGTCTGGGACAACGGAGCAGGTATGACGGAAGAGCGCATTCATCAGGTGCTGTCCGGGTCGATCGATGAGGAGGCGGCGACAGACCATTCCAACGGCGTCGGCATGCGCAATGTGATCGAGCGGCTGAACCTGTTCTTTCATGATCAGGCGAAGATGGAGATATTCAGTGAGGGCATAAACAAGGGAACGGAGGTCGTGCTCACGATACCGTTTACAGGTGAGGAGGAATGACATGTATCGGGTCATGTTAGCTGATGATGAGGGAATCGTGCGAGATTCCCTGAAAATGATCATTGAGAAGAATTTTCCGAATGAATGCGAAATCGAGATGGCGCGCACCGGACGTGATGTGATCGAGCTGGCGGAGATTTTCCGTCCGGATATCGTGTTTATGGATATCCAGATGCCGGGCATCAACGGGATCGATGCGATCCGCGAGATCAAAAAGAGCAACCAGACCGCCGAGTTTATTGTGCTCTCCGCGTATGACAAATTCGACTATGCAAAAGAAGCCGTGAATCTGGGCGTGATGGAGTATATGACGAAGCCGTTTGATAAACTGTCGATCTGCGAGGTCGTGCGTCGTGCGGTCGAACGCATCGATTCGCGCAGAAAAAAGCGAAGTCAGGATCTGTTTATCCGCGAAAAGATGGAGTCTGTTACACCGATCATCGAGAATGGTTTTATCTATGCGACGATGTTCAATGAGTATGCGCAGGAGGACGTAGAAAATTATAAAAATCTGCTCGGGCTCGAGACAGACTACGGATGTATGCTGGCATTTGTCATGGGCGATGACCAGCACGGCAGGCAGATGACAAACGCGGTCGGCGCCAGTGTGCGGATGCAGAAAAATTACCAGAAGTTCCGCGAATTATTGAAGGAACAGTGGAACTGTGTGGTCGGAGCGGTGATTTCCAACAAAGTGCCTGTTTTTTTGCCGTGTGCCAGACAGCAGGTGACATATGAGGAGCGTATTGATATGATCGATACGTGCCGCGCGCTTGCAAGGCGGCTAAAAAAGGAGATCGACATTTCATTCCGCATCGGGATCGGATCGATCCGCAAGCTGATGGATAGCATGGATTCCTATGAGGAGGCATTAAAGGCACTCGACAATTCGACCGGAAGTGTGGCACATGTGGACGATTTGCCGATCCAGTGCCGATATGATGACGAATACCGCGTGGATCTGGAAAATGAGTTGTTTGACCGTCTCCGAAACGGCACATCCGAGGAGTGTGGCAGGGCGGCAGCGCATTACTTTGACTGGATGACGGAAAATTATGATGACAAGGCAGACAGTATCCGTCTGAAAACACTGGAATTTGTCCTGTTTGCAGAGCACGAGACTTATCTGAGCGGAGGAATGACCTATCATTTCGATGAGCGCGCCGACTATCTGAGTGTGGTGATGAATACATCGTCCGTCCGTGAATTGCGGAACTGGTTTATTGAGAAGTTCCGTGAGTGCAACGCAAATATGCATACGAAAAAGAATGAGCATGAGAACAGCCTTGTACAGCGGGCAAAGGAGTATATCAACGGGAACTACAAAAAAGATCTGTCGCTGGATGAGCTGTCAAAGGAGCTGGATATCAGTCCGTACTATTTCAGCAAGCTGTTCAAGGAGGAGACCGGCAGCAATTTTGTCGAATATCTGACCGGGCTTCGCATGGATCGGGCGAAGGAACTGCTAAAAGATGAGAGCCTCAGCATGAAGGAGATCTGTGCAGCGATCGGCTACAGTGATCCGAACTATTTCAGCCGGATCTTTAAAAAGAACATAGGATTGACACCAACGGAATATCGGGAGCGGGAAAAATAATGAAGATGGGAAGAAGGATTGGGAAAAAGGCTGGAAGCAAGACCGGAAGCAGGCTCACGCGTTTCGCGGCGCTGGGACTTATGAGCTGCCTGCTGCTGTGCGGCTGTCAGACGACAGAGCCGGTGGAGCGGCAGGAACAGCAGGAGGATGATGACCGGCTGGAGATTGGCATTACGTTGGATTCGTTTGTCATCGAGCGCTGGCAGAGAGACCGTGACGTGTTTGTAGCTGCAGCACAGGAACTCGGCGCGCAGGTGAATGTCCAGAATGCAAACGGCAGCATCGAAGAACAGGTCAATCAGATTGAATACTTTATAAAGAAGAAAGTCGATGCGATCGTAATTGTGCAGGTGGCGACGGAGGGAGCGGATCTGAAGAGTGCGGTCGCAGATGCGCACAGGGCAGGCATTCCGGTGATCGCCTACGACAGGCTGATTCTAAACGCTAATGCAGACCTGTACATATCATTTGATAATGAGCGCGTCGGGGAACTCATGGGAGAACATATGCGGGAACATCTGGATGGCACCGGACAGATCTTACAGATCTGTGGTCCGCTCGCAGATAACAATGTATCTGAGATCATGAAAGGTTTTGCCCAGGCATTGGCAGGATCGGATCTGTCGATCACGCTGACAGAGCATGCACCGAACTGGCTGGCAGAGACGGGATTTTCCGTGACGAGCAGTTATCTGAGCGCGATGCCGCAGCCCGATGGTATCATGTGTGGAAACGACAGTATTGCAGGGCAGGCGATCCGTGCATTATCCGAACACCGGCTGGCAGGCAGTGTGTGTGTAGTCGGACAGGACGCGGATCTGGATGCATGCCAGCGGATTGTCGAGGGCACACAGTGCATGACGGTTTATAAGCCGGTGGAGAAACTGGCGCAGCGGGCGGCAGAGCTTGCGGTCATGCTGGCAAAGGATGAAGATCCGGGCGTGACGCAGACGATCTCGGATGGAACAAACGACATCATGTATGAATGTCTGGAACCGGTTGCAGTCACAAAAGAGAATATGGACGAGATTATCACCGGAAAATACCATGAGAAGAGTGAGATCTACCTGAATGTAAAATAAGACTGAGAATACATGTTTTTGCAATAGCAAATATTTGTGCAGGATGAGATTGTGGATGGCAATTTTGTCCTGCTATTATTTTGTCGAAATATCTGTGCAGAAAAAAATGTGCAGAATATCACAAGTTTGTACAGAAACCGATATGTTATAGTTAGTTCATCAAAACAAGGGAGGGTTTTCAAAGATGAAAAGAAAACTATTAGCAACGTTACTTAGTGTAGCAATGGTAGCAACCGTATTTACCGGTTGCGGAAGCACAAAGACAGATGCACCTGCAGATGATGCAGCAGCAACCGATGACGCAGCGACAGACGATGCGGCAGCAGACGATGCAGCAGCAGATGATGCAGCAACTGACGATGCGGCAGCAGATGATGCAGCAGGCGAAGGCGGACTGATCGGTGTTGCAATGCCTACCAAGGATCTTCAGAGATGGAACCAGGATGGTACCAACATGAAGAGCGAGCTTGAGGCAGCAGGCTATGAGGTAGACTTACAGTTTGCATCTAACGATATCGCTACCCAGGTTTCACAGGTTGAGAACATGATCAACAACGGATGCCAGGTACTCGTTATCGCATCTATCGACGGTGATTCATTAGGAACTGTATTGGCTCAGGCAAAGGAGAAGAACATCCCGGTTATCGCATATGACCGTTTGATCATGAACTCTGATGCAGTTTCTTACTATGCTACATTTGATAACTACTTAGTAGGTAAGACACAGGGACAGTACATCGTAGACCAGTTAGATCTGGACAATCAGGATGGACCGTTCAACATGGAGATCGTAACCGGTGATCCCGGTGACAACAATGTAAACTTCTTCTATGGCGGCGCTATGGATGTATTACAGCCCTACATCGATGCAGGCAAGCTGGTTGTTCAGTCCGGACAGATCGCAAAAGAGGACGTAGCTACAGCTAACTGGGCAACAGAGACTGCACAGGCAAGATTTGAGAACATCTTATCTTCTTACTACACAGATAAGGATCTGGATGTTGTTTTAGCATCTAACGACTCTACCGCACTCGGTGTTGCAAACGCACTGGCATCTAACTACACCGGAAAGTACCCGATCTTAACAGGTCAGGATTGTGACGTAGCAAGCGTTAAGAACATCATTGATGGCAAGCAGTCAATGTCTATCTTCAAGGATACAAGAGCACTGGCAGCACAGGTTGTTATCATGGTTGAGAGCATCATGAAGGGTGAGGATGCACCTGTAAACGATACAGAGACCTATGACAACGGAACAGGTATCATTCCTTCATACCTCTGCGAGCCCGTATTTGCTGACGTAAACAACTACAAAGAGCTCCTGATCGATTCTGGATACTATACAGAGGACGATCTGAAGTAAAAACGTGTAACACGAGTTTTTACAGGCGGGTTGCAGAACAGCCCGCCTGTTTTTAAGGAGATAAGCAGGGAGGGATTCTTTTGGCAAAGACATTGCTTGAAATGAAAAATATTACCAAAACATTTCCCGGTGTAAAGGCATTGGATAATGTCAACCTTCAGGTAGAAGAGGGCGAGATCCATGCGCTGGTCGGAGAGAACGGTGCAGGAAAGTCCACACTGATGAATGTATTGAGCGGTATTTACCCCTACGGAACGTATGAGGGTGACATCATATATGATGGGGAATTGTGTAAATTCACAAAGATCAAAGACAGCGAAGAAAAAGGAATTGTTATTATCCATCAGGAACTGGCGCTGATCCCGTACATGACGATCGGCGAGAACATGTTTCTTGGAAACGAGCGTGGAAAAAAGGCAAAGATCGACTGGACCGAGACTTACGGTCAGGCAGATAAGCATTTACAGACAGTAGGATTGAAAGAATCTTCGAGAACACTGATCAAGGATATCGGTGTTGGAAAACAGCAGTTGGTTGAGATTGCAAAGGCATTGGCAAAAAATGCAAAGCTGCTCATCCTTGACGAGCCTACCGCTTCTTTAAATGAGACAGATTCGAAGGCTCTGCTGGATTTACTTTTGAAATTTAAACAGGAAGGCATGACCTGTATTATTATTTCACATAAGCTCAACGAGGTTGCTTATGTGGCAGATAAAATTACTGTGATCCGTGATGGCTCGACCATCGAGACACTGGTAAAGGGTAAAGATGAAATTAACGAGGACCGGATCATCCGCGGCATGGTAGGTCGTGAGATCGCAGACCGGTTCCCGAAGAGACCGGATGTAAAGATCGGTGAGGTAAACCTTGAGGTGAAAAACTGGACCGTTCATCATCCGCTGTATACAGAGCGCAAGGTCGTTGATGATGTATCGATCAATGTGCGCAAAGGTGAAGTTGTAGGTATCTCCGGGCTGATGGGCGCAGGCCGTACAGAGCTGGCGATGAGTATTTTCGGCAAGAGCTACGGAACGAATATCTCCGGAAAGATCATTATCAATGGAAAAGAAGTGCAGCTAAAGACCGTTCGTGATGCGATCGACCACAAGCTGGCATATGTGACTGAGGATCGGAAAGGCAACGGACTGATTCTTTCGAATCCGATCAAGATCAATACGACGCTTGCAAACCTCAATGCGATTTCCAGACATCGTGTGATAGATAAGGATAAGGAATATGCAGTCGCAGTCGAGTATAAGGAAAAATTAAAAACAAAATGTCCGACGGTAGAGCAGAATGTCGGCAACCTCTCCGGAGGTAACCAGCAGAAGGTACTGCTGGCAAAATGGATGTTTGCTGATCCGGACATACTGATTCTGGATGAGCCGACCCGTGGTATCGATGTCGGTGCAAAATATGAGATTTACTGTATCATCAATCAGCTTGTTGCAGCCGGTAAATCAGTCATCATGATTTCTTCCGAGCTTCCTGAGGTGCTTGGCATGAGTGACCGTATCTATGTCATGAACGAAGGAAAGATTGTCGGCGAGGTGTCCAGGGAAGAGGCAACTCAGGAGAAGATCATGTCTTACATTCTGAGATCAAGCAAAGGAGAGTAGACAATGAATAAAGAAACTATTATGGAATTTGTAAAAAAATATACGATGATCATCGTATTACTGCTTGTAACCGCGTTCTTCGCATGGAAAACAGGTGGAAAGATCCTGCTTCCGCAGAACATCAACAACTTAATTGCGCAGAACGCATACGTGTTCGTGCTGGCAACCGGTATGTTATTATGTATCTTAACCGGTGGTAACATCGACCTTTCCGTTGGTTCTATCGTCTGCTTTGTCGGAGCAGTCGGAGCGACACTGATGGAGAACAAGGGTGTGAATGTATGGGTATCCATTCTGCTTATGCTTCTGGTTGGTCTGGCAATCGGTGCATGGCAGGGCTTCTGGATCGCGTTTGTACATGTACCGCCGTTCATCACAACATTGGCAGGTATGCTCGTTTTCCGGGGTCTGTCGAACGTAGTGCTCGACGGTATGACGATTTCTATTAAGAATGAGACATTCATCAACCTGTTTGGTGGTGGTGCTGACTGTTATATCCCTGATCTGTTCGGTAACGCAACGATCAATCTGACCTGTTTACTGGCAGGTGTGCTCGCAGTCGTAATCTTTATCTTCGTACAGTTAAAGGGTTATATGAACAAGAAATCCAAAGGCTATGAGACCGGTTCCTTCAGCGCTTTGATCGCAAAGACCGTCGTACTGAGTGTTGTAATTTTATGGTTCTCTTACAGCCTTGCAAAGTACAAAGGTATTCCGACCGCACTCGTATGGGTACTCGTAATCGTATTGATTTATGGTTATATTACATCTATGACAACAACCGGACGTTACTTCTACGCAGTCGGTGGTAACGAGAAGGCAACGAAGTTATCCGGTATCAATACCAACAACGTATACTTCTTAGCATATGCAAACATGGGTCTGTTATCAGCGCTGGCAGGTATGCTTACGATTGCACGTATGACATCTGCACAGCCTACATACGGACAGAACTACGAGATGGATGCAATCGGTTCCTGCTTCATCGGCGGTGCTTCCGCATACGGTGGAACCGGTACAGTTCCCGGCGTTATTGTCGGTGCGGTTCTGATGGGTGTCATCAACTTAGGTATGTCTATCATGGGTGTGGATGCCAACTACCAGAAGGTCGTTAAAGGACTTGTATTATTAGCAGCAGTTATCTTTGACGTAGTATCAAAGAAGAAGAGCGAATAACATTTTTTCATAATTCTCCCATTTACATCGGTGCACCGCTTCGGCGGTGCATCTTTTTTATACATAAAAAATTACCAAAAATTGATTGGACAAATCACACATGTTTTGATATACTTTAAAACACTGACTCTATTAGAAAAACTTAGAGAAGAGGAGCGTAAAACAAAGATGGGAATTTTAAAAAAGAAAGCTTTGGCGTTCGCCTTATCCCTGCTCATGGTCACGCAGGTAGTGGGCGTTCATGCCGAAAACACCTTTGCAGCAACAGGCAACTCTCAGGAGCATGTAGTTCAAAATGAGGACGAATTTCGCAAGGCGCTGACCGATGCAGCCGTCGGTGATGTGATTCGGATCAACGGTAGTTTTGTGGTTAGTGATTCTAACAATCAGGAAAATGTGTTTGTCATTAAGAAAAAGCTGACGATTGCAGGAAATACACAGAGTGATTCGTTGACACTCTGGGAAGCAGGTATTTTGATCGGGGCGGATGTCACATTTAGAGATATGACGTTGAATCTGCCAAATCAGGTCAGAAACGCAATATTTGCAAACGGACACAAGCTCACGATGAACAACGTGGACTTGGTGAGTGGTGGGTCTAAGGGCGATTTATTCTGCGGCGGCATTACCGATTATATAGGGAAAAACGCTCTGCCGTCTACTGGCGCAAACGGGCAGGTGATCGTCACCGATAGCAAGATCCAAAACATCTATGCGGGCAGTCTGGTTGACACGCCGACCGATGAGGGAAAAACGAACGTATTTGCCGGATCGGCAGATATTACCGTGAGTGGAGACAGCGGTGCCATACAGGGCATCTATGCCTGCGGTGCGAGAGAAAGCCGTGGAGAGACGCAGGGAAATCTGATGTATCCGGATAATCAGAACTATCAGGTGACAGGAAGTGTTACAATCCATCAACAGGATTCAGTGACAACAAATGTATATGGAAATCCGGTGAATGGCAATACCTATGTGATCTGGAATGGTGATGAGTATTTAAATGATGGGATAAAATTTACCGACCTTGCGGGACTGTCTGTCAGCACAGGTAAGCTAAAGCCTGCACAGGGCAGCAGCTTTGCACCGCAGTTAAAAACACTGGGCGTAGACAGTGGCGCACAGTTGGATCTGATGAATTATGCAGATACAGTAGAAACGGCGGCATTTGCAGGTGGCGGAGATCTGGCGCTTGGCGCGGACCAGTGTCTGACAGTCACAGGAGCGGTATCCGGTCAGACTGCTATCGCGGTGGGCGGGCTGTTTAATGGGCAGTCACTAAAACCATTGGTCGATGGAAAGGTATATATCCGTGCGGTGCAGTCTGTGGCAGACAGCTTCCGTCTGTATCCATACGGAGGTGTTCAGAAAGCGTTTGCCAAGGACAGCACCGGCGCGTGGACGGTGGGAGGCTCCGCAGCAGAAAATACGGATGGTATCCACGATATTTTTGTGCCGAAGGATAACAGCAAGCTTGAGCGTTTTAAGGCGCGTATTTTGAATGGGCTGCTTTACCGGGAGACGATGATTGATGTCTCGGATATTGATATCAGTGACAGTGAAATACAATATACATATCGGACGAACCATCTGACCGGAACCTATGCGGCAAGATCTATTGTAAATAACAATACATTTTATGCGGGAGCGCCTGTGACCGGATTTCCTGAGTTTATTTATGATGCGGATGATAAAGTCGCAGCAGTGAAGTTTACTTATAATCCGGCATGGACAACGGATTTCGTGAAAAAGGTGATTGCCGGATATGATGAGGCGATGTCTGTGATCAAACCGGGTGACAGTGATTTCGCTAAAATTCTCAAATTCCATGACTGGGTGGTGGGAAATGTCTCCTACGGCATGAGTAAATCATATTCGGATTTTGCAGTCGGTGCATTTGCAAACCGCTCAGCGATATGTGCGGGATATACACGGTGTTATCAGTTTTTGCTGGAGCAGCAAGGAATAGAGAGCATCTATATCGCGGCACAGACAAAAACAGAGCCCCATGCATGGAATCTCGTAAAATACGAGGGGCATTATTTCCATGTAGACTGCACCTGGGACAGAGGCATCGGGGCAAATCCGGGTACAAATCATACGTATTTCATGTTAAACGATGCTGAGTTTAATGCGAACGGTGCACATACCGAGGACTGGAAGAATCCGTCAAAGGGCTATCCGTCAAACAATGTGTGCAGCATAGAGAATAAGTTCTATCAGGATTATAAGACAAAGGTGCCGGATGAGCAGATTGCGGCAAATCCGATCCGGATCCGGCATGAATTTGCGGCAGGCACTGCTTACAGTCAGTCGGCGACAGAGCACTGGCGTACCTGTCCTGCCGGCACACAGATTCGTGAGCAGCACACGGGAGATCCCTGCAGTGTTTGCGGATATCAGAGCAATATGTCAAGTGGAGGAAACACCTCAGGAGGAGGAAATACGTCAGGAGGAGGGAATACCTCGGGCGGAGGAAACACGTCAGGAGACGGAAATACGTCAGGAGGAGGGAATACCTCGGGCGGAGGAAACACCTCGGGAGGCGGAAATACGTCAGGAGGAGGGAATACCTCGGGCGGAGGAAACACCTCGGGAGGCGGAAATACGTCAGGAGGAGGAAGTACATCAGGAGGAGGAAACACCTCAGGAGGAGGAAGTACCACGGGTAGCGGAAATACTTCTGGAGGGGGAAATCCTTCCGGCGGCGCGGATACGACCGGCGATCAGAAGGATGATACAAATGCGGCAGAGACCCCGGAAGAACCGGCAGCTGATCCGATTCAGAATGTAAAAGAGGCTGCGTCTCAGGCACAGGCGAAAGCACGCGCATCCAGACTCGATAACGGTAAGATTCAGATTGCATATCAGCCGACAGAGGAGACGAAAGCCTTTATCGAGGAAGCAAAGGAACAGGGATTTACTGTGAAATACCGGCTGTATCGTTCGAAGAACAAAAATTCCGGATATCGGGCTGTTGCTACGAAAAAGACGGATTCTTTCACCAGAAAGGCAGATAGACAGGGATCCGGGCGCTACTACAAAATTCAGGTAAGAGTTTATGATGAAAACGGTCGCCTGATTTCCAAGACTCCGTTGAAACAGTGCAGATATGCGGTGGGAAAGTAAAATGCGGAGAAATAATTTATATACTTTGCGCTGTTTTAGGTGTCTAAATCGCACGAAAAATATCAAATATAGTTTGCTTTATATCCGAAGTGTGGTAGAATTATAGTTAATTAAAATAAGTTCAGGGGGACAGTCAAATGAACATTAGAGATTTTGTGGACAAACAGCAGTTGGAGGATATCCTCAGTTCATGGTCAAAGGCGACCGGTATGGCTACTATTGCTCTGGATGCAAACGGCGAATACATTACCGGAGAGATCGGCTTTACAGAGTTTTGTATGAGATATACAAGAGGCTGTGAAAAGGGAGCAAAGCGGTGTCTCAAATGTGATCAGGAGGGCAAGGACGTATACTTCTGCCATGCCGGTCTGATGGATTTTAGTAAAGATATTGTGGTGGACGGCACCTATTTTGGAAAGATCATCGGCGGACAGATTTTGCCGAAAGAGCCGGATGAGAGTAAATTCCGTGCGATCGCGCAGGAGCTCGATGTTGATCCGGACGCTTACATAGAAGCGCTGCACAAGGTACGTGTCAGTGACGAGGAGTCGATCCGTGCAGGTGCGGATCTGCTGGGTATCGTTGTGAACAATATGGTGAGCAACGCATATTATCAGAAGGAGGAGAACGATCACAACGCAATAGTCAGGGATGGCATCGATGATGTCGTTTCCTATATCAACAATATTAATTCTTACACAAAGAATCTGGATAAGCTCGAGAAGAACCAGAAGATTCTTGCACTCAATGCATCGATTGAGTCTGCACGTGCGGGAGAGGCAGGCAGAGGTTTCGCGATCGTTGCCAATAAGGTTGGATCACTGGCAGCGGATTTCGGTTCCTGCAACCATCAGATCAAGGATGAGCTGGAGCGCCTGACAGAGGCAGTCAGTGGAATTACGGGACAGAAATTATAATCATGAAGAGTTTTAACTGGAAAAATCCGGCGATGCTGCTGTTGGCTGCGTTTATCTGGGGCAGCGCGTTTGTTGCACAGAGTGTGGGCATGGACTATATGGGTCCGCTGACGTTTAGCTGTGTGCGCAGCATCATCGGTAGTATCGTGCTGGTTCCGTGTATTTTTGTGCTGGATCGGTGGAAATCACCACAGGAGCGGGAGCGTGTGGCACAGATGGATCGCAAGACCCTGTTGCTCGGTGGCGTATGCTGTGGAGTGGTTTTGTGCGTGGCATCGAATCTGCAGCAGTTCGGAATCCAATATACATCGGTCGGAAAAGCGGGATTTATCACAGCGCTTTATATTGTGATCGTACCGGTTCTTGGATTGTTTCTCGGACGGCGCTGTGGTCTGAAGGTATGGCTGGGTGTGTTGATCGCCTTGGTCGGCTTTTATCTGCTGTGTATGACCGGAGGATTTTCACTGGAACGGGGCGATGTGTATCTGCTCTGCTGTTCGGTGCTGTTTTCCTGCCATATTCTGGTGATTGATCATTTTTCGCCGCTCGTGGATGGCGTGAAAATGAGTTGTATCCAGTTCCTGGTCAGCGGTGTGTTGTCCGGGATCGGGATGCTTCTGTTTGAGACACCGACCGTAGAAGGAATCCTTGCAGGAGCCGGATCGGTGCTGTATGCGGGTGTGTTGTCCTGTGGTGTGGCATATACATTGCAGATCGTCGGACAGACAAATTACAATCCGACAGTAGCGACCTTGCTGATGAGTCTCGAATCCGTGTTTTCGGTTCTGACCGGATGGGCAGTTTTGCACCAGAAGCTGTCGGTGCGGGAGCTGGGCGGATGTGTGCTGATCTTTATTGCAGTGATTCTGGCACAGCTGCCGGACAAACAAAGCGTATCATAATGTATGATAAAACAATAAAAAAGTGACCTGAAAATCATTCAGGTCACTTTTTTTGTACAAAACTATTTCCAATTAACTGTTGCTCTCAGCCTCTACAAGACGCTCGCCGCAGTAGATCTCGCGCAGCTTGGGCTTTTCGATCTTTCCGGTCGGGTTTCGTGGAATTTCGGCAAAGATGACTTTTTTCGGGCGCTTGTAACGGGGCATATCCATACAGAATTCGTTGATATCATCCTCGGTACAGATCATACCGTCCTTTAACTCGATGATCGCAGCCGCGATCTCGCCAAGACGTTTGTCCGGCAGACCGATGACAGCCACATCGTGAACCGCGTCATACTGGCGGATAAAGTCCTCGATCTGGACAGGGTAGAGGTTCTCGCCTCCGCTGATGATGACATCCTTCTTGCGGTCTACAAGGAAGTAGAAGCCGTCCTCATCCTGACGCGCCATGTCTCCGGTAAAGAGCCAGCCGTCCTTTAATACTTCGTTGGTTGCTTTCTCATCGTTGTAGTAGCATTCCATCACGCCGGGACCTTTGATTACCAGCTCGCCGACTTCGCCCTGTGCGACCTCGTTTCCGTTCTCGTCACAGATCTTACACTGCCAGCCGTAGCCGGGTACACCGATCGCGCCGACCTTGTGGATGTTTTCCACGCCGAGATGTACAGCACCGGGTCCGATGGACTCGCTCAGACCGTAGTTCGTATCGTAGTCGTGATTCGGGAAATATTCTTTCCAGTGACGGATCAGAGAGGGCGGTACGGGCTGTGCACCGATGTGCATGAGCCGCCATTGATCCAGCTTGTAATCGGACAGCTTGAGTGCGCCTGAGTCAAGCTGCTCTAAAATATCCTGTGCCCACGGCACGAGCAGCCATACGATTGTACAGCCTTCATCGGATACGGCATTCAATATGTATTCGGGTTTTGTTCCTTTTAATAATACTGCCTTGCTCGCTGAGACGAGAGAGCCGAACCAGTGCATTTTCGCGCCGGTGTGATAGAGCGGCGGAATGCATAAAAAGACATCGTCCTTCTGGGTCGAATGGTGCTTCTGCTCGACAGCGGCAGCGTGCATCAGGCTGCGGTGTCTGTGCAGGATCGCTTTCGGGAATCCGGTCGTTCCGGAAGAAAAATAAATCGCGGCAAAATCATCATCCGTGATCGTAATATCCGGTTTTTTGCTGGAACAGTTGGCAGCTTCACTGATATAGTCCTCGGCAAAGCTCGGGCAGTCATTGTCGCCGACATAGTAGAGCAGGCGGTTTTTGCTGATCTTGTCTGCGATCTCCTCGACACGGCCGATAAATTCCGGACCGAAGATCAGAATATCTGCTTCTGCCAGCTTGACACAGTACTCGATCTCGTCAGAGGAATAGCGGAAGTTCAAAGGAACTGCGATCGCTCCGGTTTTTAAGATTCCGAAATAGATCGGCAGCCATTCCAGACAGTTCATGAGAAGGATTGCTACCTTGTCATTTTTTTTGATACCGCGTGAAATCAGCAGGTTGGCAAAGCGGTTGGCTTTCTCGTCAAACACGCCCCATGTGATCTCGCGGCGATAAGCGGCAGCCCGGTTGGGCTCCATCAGATCATATTCTCTCCATGTGACACGCCGGGTCTCTTCCATTGCGGGGTTGAGCTCTACCAGACAGATCTCATCTTCGTAATCGCAGGCGTTATCCTCTAAATACTGTGTAATCGGCATAACGGTTATCTCCATTCTTCTTTGTAAATGATTTTGCAGGGCACTTTTATGCTTTAATGCGCCTAACGATTAAAGTATACGTTCTTTTCCTGCAAAAGTCAATGACAAAAGACGGCTGTAAGCCCTATTGTGAGGTGAGATCGTTGCCGTAGAGAAGCGAATCGCCGTAGCGCAGATTCAGCTCCAGATTTTCGAGTGAGTCGTCGATGGAACCGGCAGACTGCGAATCGGAGCGGTCTGGCTGCGAGGAACGGTTTGTCTGCTGTGAGGGCGCGGACGTATCCGGCGTATCGGGGGTATCCGGTGTGTCCGGCGTATCCGGTACGGTGATTTCGGACGATTGACCGGAGCCGGAAGCAGCACCCGAATCCGAACTTGAATTGGTTCCAATCTGGCTCATGCGCCGTTCCAGCTCATCCATTTGTGCCTGTGTGGTGTCCTCCGGCTGTGCGTCCGTGCCAGACGATGTATCGGGGATGTTGTCGGTGCCTTGTCCGGTCAGCTCGTCCGTCGTTCCGTCGCCGACCGCGTCGGACGGATCCACGGAGCCGTTGTCTGCCTCGTTTTCCGGAGCAGCTTCATCGGTTCCATTATCTGTGGGCTGGTCGTCAGATACAGTGGATGATGAGAGCCGCTGCCAGACAGTAGGTGTGTAGCGCACAGCGAGCAGCAGAAGCAACAGGAGCACAGACGCAATCAGAATCAGGCGCATCGGTGACTGCCGCTTTTTTTGCTCCGGTGGAAAATGGATGCGTACATCTAACATCCGCCAGATCCGTGTGCGCTCGCTGTCGCTCAGAACGACCGAGCCTGCCTCCATCTGTTGGGAAACAGACGGCGCAAGCGGTGATTTTCCGATCGATAACTGGGTATAGCGGTCGTAGATCATGCGCGAGATCCATTTTTCGATGCTCTGTTTGTCGTCGTATTCATTGATATGGAGATAAATATACTGATAGACATCCACCATAAACTGACAGGCAGCCTCATGGGTGGGATAGAGCAGGCGGGCGCTGCTGTAGATAAAGGCAGCCGTACCGTTATAAAAGGTTTTAAACGCAGATTTCGAGCCGAGCGCCATCGCGCGCAGCGCTTTTTTTAATACTTGATTTTCTGCCATGCCGCACCTCCGTTGCTGGTCTGTGATCTTTATTGTCTTTCATAGGATTCCTTTACTACTATTCATAGTATAGTTTCTTTTACAGATGCTTGCAAGAGTAGAATCACCATGTTACACTATAGGCACGTATGAGGTTACTGTTTGGGACAGGCACTTTTGAAAACGGGAGAGCCGCATGACAATACAGAATGTAAACGGAGAGAGAGCATGAACTTTAATACAGATGCACATGAAGCACAGGAGGCAAAGAAAAAACCACAACCGCAGATACAGGTCGTCTGTTCGGGGATTCTGCGCAACAAAGACGGGGAAAAGGTGATATATGTGCGGTTTGAGCGCGGAAAGGATTTTGCGGAGGGCAGTATCCCGGCAGCTAAGATCACATCCCATCAGGGCTTTGTGCCGGAGGAGCTGGAGCAGTTTGAACAATATCTGAATGAACACCGCTTTGAGATCATCGAGCAGGCAAAGACCGTCAATCTGATGAAAAATTTTATGAAATGAATGGATTTGCCCCGATACTACTTGACAATGAATGATACACAGCATATAATATATGAGAAGTTATTATAATGTTTGATGAAAAATTCGCTCTTATTTTTCATAAAAACTTCCTTCTTACGCGAAGAAGCCCGCTGTTACAGCGGGCTTCTTTATGTTGTTCTTTAAATAATGCAAATAAAAACAATTTCTTTTATGGTTTTCTATTCTTCGGTTGCTTCGCTGCCAAGATCATTTAAGTAGTTATCGACTGCATCGGTGTTGACGGATACGGTAGAATTGCTGGTGTCCGTATTTGCCGAACTGTTGGTTCTTCCATAGATAGAAAATCCGATCCAGATGCAGATCGCTGCTGCGAGGACTGCCACAATGACCCATGCAAGCGCGCGCTCGAGCTTCTCACGATGCATGGACTGTTTGCGGTGTGCCTTTGCCTTCTTATACTGATCTACTTTTGCCTGACTCATAATCGTTCTCCTTCTGCTAAATTGTCCGGGAGCGGATGTTTTCTGTTTCTGCTCCAAATCACATACAGTATACACTATTTTGATCGTTTGTGGACGAAAAACACAAAAAATACACGAATAAATTTGGAGTCAGGTCAGATCGGTGCTTAGGCGGCTGCCTTGATGCCGTCGTGAATCCATGTGCGGACATCGGGGATCTGGCTTAAGATCGGGAGCAGTACGCAGGCGATCACGATACCTGTCACACCCTGAATGATGTTGGCAGGAACACCGGCAGCGGAGTAGGCGATGCCGCCTGCGATCGCAGCGGAGCTAAAGCCGCCGTTTGATGCGGCATTCAGACCGATCTCAAATACAAAGTATCCGAATACCATCAGTGCCTCGCCGATGATACCGCCGAGAACGACGCGCACGGTAGAGGCTGCTTTGCTGCCGGAGAGCAGGCTGCTGCTCTTGCGGAACAAAACGCCGGCAGCCAGTGCGGTGAGCGCCTTGATGATAAAGGTAGCGGGAACCCATACCATATATCCGCTGAATAAGTCAGACAGCATCGAGCCGATACCGGCGGCGAGTGCGCCCATGCCGGGGCCTAAGATGACACCGCACAGCAGTACCATACCGTCACCGGGATGGATGTATCCGCCTGTGGGGGTGGGAATCTTGATGATCATTGTGCAGATGCAGGTCAGTGCCGCGAACAATGCCGCAACGACCCATTTTTTTGTTGTGTTCGTATTCATAATGCCCTCTTTTCCTGCGATTCACCAATCGCATATGTTTTAGTTCCTGATTAGGTTGAACTGATAATAAAACGAAACTGGATTGATGAAAATGTCCAGTTTTTGAAAAAATAGCCATACCAGTGAAAAGAAAGAATTTTTCTATATAATATATAGGAAAATTATGGTATACTAAATATTAGTAATGAGCAGTATCGATCTTGTTTTTTGGGGATGTGCTGCCACTATGGGGAGGAAAAGGGATTGGGAGCAGCGATAGTAGTGCAATGGGTCGTGATCATGTTGACGATTCTGTTGCTGTTTTGGACAAATCGGGGGCGGAGCACAAAAGAGAAAAAGGCGATCGTGGCATATATGGTCATGGCGCTGCTGCTCAACGTTGCGTATCTGTTTGAACTGATGGCAGGTGGGCAGGCGGCTGCTTTTATGGCTTTGGAGATAGAGTACGGCAGCTTCATCTTTATGGGATATTTTATTTGTTTGTTCTTTTGTTTCTATGCGAAGAATCATGTGCCGCAGTGGGTGGCAGTCTATACCCTGATCTATGATCTGATCATGCTGGTGGTCGTCTGGACAAGTAATTACCATGAGCTGATGTTTAAAAATGTGACTTATGCGCCGCTTGCGCATGGTTACGGGCTGGTTTTCGAGCAGGGAGAGCTGTTTGTGTTCCTGCTGCTTGGCTGTGAGCTGGCACCGGTTCTGGTGTCACTGTTCACGGTGATCTCGTATATCGGGAAAGAAAATTCGCTCCATCTGCGTCGGCAGATCCTATGGGTGGCGGTAGTCGTCTATGCTTCCTACTGCTGTGAGGTACTGTTTTTCGGACATGTGATGCAGGGCTATTATAATTTTGCGGCACCGCTTGGACTGCTGATTGTGGATGTGTTTGTGCTGCGGTTCTGGGGACGGCGCGGATTTCATATGGAGACTGCTGCGATCGACACGGTGTTTGAAAACATGCAGGAGGGTATTATTGTACTCAACAAGGCAAAAGATCTCCTCTATTATAATCCGGCGGCAAAAAGTGTCTTCCCGGAGCTGGAGCCGGAACTGTTCTGGCGCAATATCAGGCGGCTGCACAGCCTGCCGTTGGAGCTGCTGGAGGACTACGAGCAAAAGGAAATTGATCTCGGCAGCCGTCATTACGGTGTGAACCGTGCCGAAATCTATGATTCATGGTCGGAGGTGTGTGGCTATGTGCTGGTGATCAGCGACCAGACGAAGGAGTACAATTATATTGCCGAGATCACCAGTGGCAGGAAAAAGGCAGAGAGTGCCCAGCAGGAGGCGCTGCGCGCGCTGGGTGAGGCAAAAAAAGCGGATCGGATCAAGAGTGATTTCCTCACAAATATTTCGCATGAGATCCGTACACCGATGAATGCGATCGTGGGTCTGTCCGAGCTGATCATCGAGGAGAGCCGTGGCAGAAAGGTGTATGATTTTGCCTGTGATATTAAAAATGCATCGACGAATCTGCTGGTGATCATCAATGATATTTTAAGCCTGTCAAAGCTGGAAAACGGGCAGATGGAGCTGGCGCAGGAGCAGTATGGTACGGAGCAGCTGATCGAGGAGACTCTGCATCTGTCCAAAGTGTCTGCGGCTTCGCGCGGGTTGCAGCTCAAGCGTGAAATATCCAAAAAGCTGCCGTGCCAGTTGATCGGTGATCCGATCCGTATCCGCCAGATGATCACAAATTTCCTTGATTTTGGCATGAAATACACGGAACGCGGCTATGTGAAGATCACCCTGACGCACAAATGGATCGATGAGGAGCGCGTGCTGCTTGTCTTTCAGTTTGAGGACACCGGAGTCGGGTTCGATGAGGAGGAGCTGGAATGTATCTTTGATCAGTTCCGCTTTATGGATGAGACGAAGGAGCGCAATCTCGAGAGCATGGGACTCGGTATCGCGCTGACCAAGCGGTTTGTCGATCTGATGGACGGCAAGGTCGAGGCGGCGAGCGAGCCGGGAAAGGGTACGACGTTTACGGTGTGTCTGCCGCAGAAGGTGGCGGATATCCGCAGCATCGAGCAGCAGCCGTGGCGCAAGCACGATGTGACAGAGGCGATCGACCGCGCGTTTATCGTGCCGGATTACCGCGTGCTGGTCGTGGATGACAACAAGATCAATCTAAAGGTCGCATCCGGAGCGCTGATGCCGTACCGGTTTCTCGTTGATGAGGCAAGGAGCGGCGCGCAGGCGATTGAACTGGTGAAGGATCACGCCTACGATCTGATCCTCATGGATCACATGATGCCGGAGATGGACGGCATCGAGGCAACGGACCACATCCGCCGCGAGTGTGGCGAGAACGGAAAAAAACCGGTCATCATCGCGCTGTCCGCAAATGCTTATAACAATGCGAAAGAAATGTTTATGAGCAATGGCTTTCAGGATTTTATCTCGAAGCCGCTCGATAAGGATGAACTGCACCGGATGCTTTGTAAGTGGATTCCACAGGAGCGCAGGCAGGCGGCAGAGGGGACGAAAGAGGCAAATGAGAAGCTCGAACGGGCAGGAATGGCGGAGCTGTACATGACAGGCGTGGATGTGCGGCGCGCACTCGAGGCGCACACCGGCGGCGTGGACGATTATCTGGAGTTGCTGGAGCTGTACTATATGGATGGCATATCCAAGCGGGAGCTGATTGAACGGCTGGCGGAAGATGCAGACTACAAAAACTACGAGATTGAAGTCCACGGATTGAAAAGTGCCTCAGCCAATATCGGGGCATATGAATTGTCGGAGCTGGCACGGGATCATGAGTTTGCCGTAAAGGAGGGAAACTATGAATTTGTTCAGAAGGGTGTGTCAAAGCTGGCTGCGGAGTACGGAGTTTTGCTGCGTGAGATCGAACGCGTGCTAAAAACAAAGGGCTATCTGGCGGAAACGACCGGAGCGGAGCATGGAGGTGTGTTATTGTCTCCATCTGAGACGAGGAAACGGATGCAGGAGATCTTAAATGATGTGGAAAATTTCCGCCCAAAAGACGCAGCAGCCAAGGTTGAGACGCTTTTGTCTGAAAATATTGAAAAAAGTGTGAATGAATGCTTGAAAGATGTACGAAATAGGCTTAAAATGTATGATGATGATACCGCAGAGGATCTCTTGCGCGCATTTCTCGAAAATGAAGCGTCAGGGTCTGATGTGATCGTATAGGGAGATACAGGAACATGGAGAAGATGAGAATACTTGCGATAGATGACAACACCGTGAATCTGGCGACTCTGGAACAGGAATTGAAGTCGAAATATGAAGTGGTCCCGATGATCTCAGGGCGCAGAGCGATTAAGTATCTGTACCGGGAACAGGTGGATTTGATTTTGTTGGATGTAGAGATGCCGATTATGGACGGTATAGAGACACTAAAGGAGATCCGTGCACAGGAGAACGGAGTGACTGTGCCGGTTATTTTCCTCACTGCAAAAAAGGACAAGGCGACGGTGATTGACGGTGCCAAGCTGGGCATCATGGATTATATTACGAAGCCGTTTGACCCGGAGGATCTGCATGAGCGCATTGAGCGCGTGTTTAAGCGTCTGGGTGTACTGCCGATGGAGGAGGAAGAGCTTTACCAGCGTGTGACCGGCATTTCAAAGGATATGAAGGAGAACCGCATCAAGCAGGCGATCGTAAAGACGGATGAGGTATTGAATTATCAGATTGATGAGGAGTTATCCGGACGTATCCGCTCGGTGCTGAATAAGCTCAAGCAGGAGCATGTGGAGAACGCGATCGAAATGATGGATCGTGTCGTTGATTTTATGGAGCAGCGCCTGTTTTCCGGCAAAAAGGCAAATGCACTGCCGATCTCTGAGTCCGATATATCCGTGCGCATCCTCTATGCAGTCGATGATCTGACAAATTTCAAGCGCAAGGAAGCGATCGATAAGTTAAATGATCTTCAGAAATACAATATCGGAAGCTATGTGCGCAAGTGCATTGAGGAGGCTGCGCAGATGCTTGAGGATTACGATGAAGTGCAGGCGGAGGCGAAGATGCGCGGTCTGCTCGCAGAGCTGAAAACGCGTTCATCGACGGAGTTATCCGAGCGGGCAGAGGAGGCAGATGCGAAAGCGCAGACCGGATACCATTCGAATATCAATAAATAAGTGAAAAGAGGAAATGTTACAGTGAGTGAACCGAAGAAAATTAAAGACATGACAAGAACCGAGTATGCGAGCTATGTGCAGCACCATTACCGCAACGATCCGCAGTGGGTGCGCACGATGCTGATCTCTAAATATGACAGAGAACACAATAAAAGTAAATAAATAGCTAAAAACAACAGCAAAACAGAAAAAACCACAAAAAAGCAGAAAAATATGTGGTTTTTTCTGTTCTATTATGTTATACTTTTAGGCAGAAACCAAAATGAACAAAGATAATTGTTTGGAGGAACTAAGTATGCCGAAACAGTATTATGATGGAGAGATTGAAAAATCTCCCCGTATACCCAAATTGATAGAGTATCTGTTTGCCGAGATGCCGGTCATAGAGGCAGACCGTGCGGAGATCGTGACAGAGAGCTACCGCGCGACCGAGAATGATCCGATCATTACGCGCCGTGCAAAGGCATTTCAGGCGATCTGCGAAAAGCTGCCGATCGTGATCCGTCCGTTAGAGCTGATCGTGGGAAGTAATTCGATCGCACCGCGCGGATGCCAGATGTTCCCCGAGTATTCGTTTGAGTGGATGGAGCAGGAATATGATACGGTAGCGACCCGTGAGGCAGATCCGTTCTATATTGCCGATGATACAAAAAAGCGTCTGCATGAGGCGTATAAGTATTGGAAGGGCAAGACGACCAGCGAGCTGGCGACTGCTACGATGGCAGACGAATCGCTCATGGCGATGAAGCACAATATTTTTACCCCCGGTAACTATTACTATAACGGTATCGGTCATTTTACGGTAAAATACGAGGAAGTGCTTGCTATCGGCTTTGAGGGCATTATTGAAAAGATAGATAAAGAGCTGGACAAGCTTACTTTGTGTGCGCCGGACTATGCGAAACATCACGCATTTCTTGCGGCAGCAAAAATGAGCTGTCAGGCAGCGATCACCTATGCAAAGCGCTATGCGGCGCTCGCTGCGGAGGAAGCCGAAAAAGAGACTGATCCGGTCAGAAAAGAAGAACTGCGTGTGATTGCTGCAAACTGTGAGAAAGTACCCGCAAAGCCTGCGGAGACGTTCTATGAGGCATGCCAGTCATTCTGGTTTGTACAGGAGCTGTTGCAGACCGAGTCCAGCGGACATTCGATCTCGCCCGGACGTTTTGACCAGTATATGTATCCTTATTATAAGAAGGATCTTGACGAGGGACGTATCACCCGCGAGGCGGCACAGGAGCTGTTAGACTGTATCTGGATCAAGCTGAATGATCTGAACAAGTGCCGTGATGAGGGCAGTGCGGATGGATTCGCAGGCTACAGCCTGTTCCAGAATCTGATCGCCGGCGGACAGGACGAGGAAGGTCTGGATGTGACGAATGACCTGTCGTTTATGTGTCTGGAGGCGAGTATGCATGTCATGCTGCCGCAGCCGTCGCTGTCTGTGCGTATCTGGAACAAGACGCCAGATGCATTTATCATCAAGGCGGCGCGTCTGGCACGTACCGGTGTCGGCTTACCGGCATTTTACAATGATGAAGTGATCATTCCGTCTCTGATGAGCAGGGGTGTATCTTTAGCGGATGCGCGTACATATAACATTATCGGCTGTGTGGAGCCGCAGAAGGCAGGCAAGACAGACGGCTGGCATGACGCTGCATTCTTCAATATGTGCCGTCCGTTAGAGATGGTATTCTCCAACGGCTATGAGAACGGTGAAAAGGTCGGACCTCAGACCGGCGATGTCACGAAGATGGAGACATTCGAGGAATTCTATCATGCGTATGAGAAGCAGATGAATTATTTTATTGCAGTGATGGTCAATGCACTTAACTGTATCGACAATGCACATGCGACACGTATGCCGCTGCCGTTCCAGTCCAGCATGATTGATGACTGTATCGGACGCGGAAAGTCCTTGCAGGAGGGCGGCGCGGTCTACAACTTTACCGGTCCGCAGGGATTTGGTATCGCCAATGTGGCAGATTCCATGCTCGCGGTGCGTGAGCTTGTCTATGACAAAAAGACTGTCACGATGGCGGAGTTAAAGGATGCGTTAGAGAATAATTTTGGCAGGGGACTGAGCACGATGCGTATGCAGGAGCTGTCCTCACAGATTATCGCAGATATGCTCGCAAAGGGTCAGAAGGTCGGCGAGAGGGAGGTCGCTGTCATTGCAGAGACACTCGCCAATGTGAAGCCGGATGAGGCGACCCAGAAGCGCTATGATGAGATCCTGAACCTGATTGGGCAGGCGCCCAAATATGGAAATGACGACGATGACGCGGATGCGATGGCACGCCGTGTGGCATATGCCTATACCAAGCCATTGCAGCAGTACAGAAACCCCAGAGGTGGTATGTATCAGGCGGGGCTGTATCCGGTATCTGCGAATGTGCCGCTCGGCAGACAGACCGGAGCGACTCCGGACGGCAGACTGGCGAATACGCCGGTGGCAGACGGTGTCGGACCGATGCAGGGACGCGATATCAAGGGACCGACAGCGACCGCAAACTCTGTCGCAAAGCTGGATCACGGCATTGCATCGAACGGTACGCTGTTTAACCAGAAGTTCCATCCGTCTGCACTGGCAGGCGAGGACGGACTGCGCAAATTTGCATCCTACATCCGTACCTTCTTCGATGAGAAGGGTATGCATATGCAGTTTAACGTTGTAAATCGGGAGACTTTGCTGGATGCACAGAAACATCCGGAAAATTATAAGACACTCGTTGTCCGTGTGGCAGGCTACAGCGCATTGTTTACGACATTGTCCAAGTCGCTGCAGGATGATATTATCAAGAGAACAGAGCAAGGTGGGTTTTAATAAATGAGTCGAACAGCAGTGATTGAGCGAAGCACAAAGGAGACAAAGATCAAGGTAGAGCTGGAGCTTGACGGAAGTGGAGCGAGCCGGATTGATACAGGCATCGGATTTTTTGACCATATGCTGGATGGTTTTACGAGACATGGATTGTTTGATCTGACGGCAGCCTGTCAGGGCGATATACATGTTGACAGCCATCACACGATCGAGGATATGGGTATTGTGCTCGGCACTGCGATCCGCGAGGCATTGGGAGATAAAAAGGGTATCGTCCGTTACGGGAGCTGCATGCTGCCGATGGATGAGACGCTGGCGATGTGTGCGATTGACCTGTCCGGACGGCCGTATCTGGTGTTTGATGCACCGTTCCGCGGTCAGATGGTCGGCGGGATGGACACGCAGATGGCGCATGAGTTTTTCTATGCGGTCAGCTATTCTGCCGGTATGAACCTGCATCTGAAGGTGCTCTACGGGGAGAATGACCATCATATGATGGAGGCGCTGTTCAAGGCATTTGCGAAAGCGCTCGACGCGGCGACGCGGTTCGATCCGCGCATCACGGATGTCTTATCGACAAAAGGCGCTTTATAGGATTTCCATATCCGGATGGAACGAGAGAAAAAGAGGTGGAATGCATGTGCAATCCGCCTCTTAAATTTTGTTAAAAATCACTAAAAAAAGAAATATCTAGTATCTCGGTTGACACTCAACACAACATCTAGTACAATACATGTTAGCGACGTTTTTAGCGCGAGAATCAGCAATCCCGCGGTTCTGGAGCCAGTAAGACACAAGCTGAAGGAGTATACGGTATGAAGATTATAAAAAGAAGTGGGGCAGAGGTCGATTACGATATCACCAAAATTATTGCGGCAGTCCAGAAGGCAAATGAGAGTGTGCCCGCAGCGGAGCGCATGACACAGGAGCAGATTCTTAAGATTGCAGGTAATGTGCGCAATGCGTGTGAGGAGATGAACCGCGCGCTGAACGTGGAGGAGATTCAGGATCTGGTGGAGAATCAGATTATGGATCTGCGCGCATTCGGTGTTGCCAGAAACTACATCACATACCGTTACCGGAGAGCGCTTGTGCGTAAATCCAACTCTACGGACGAGCAGATTTTAAGTCTGATTGAGTGTAACAATGAAGAAGTAAAACAGGAAAATTCAAATAAAAACCCGACGGTCAACAGTGTGCAGCGTGATTATATGGCAGGCGAGGTCAGCAAGGACATCACGAGACGTTTTCTGCTGCCGCACGAGATCATTGAGGCGCATGAGAAAGGCATTATCCATTTCCATGATGCAGACTATTTCGCACAGCATATGCACAACTGCTGTCTGGTCAATTTAGAGGATATGCTGCAAAACGGCACGGTCATCAGCGAGACGATGATCGATCGTCCCAAGAGCTTTGCGACCGCATGTAATATCGCGACACAGAGTATCGCACAGATCGCGAGTGCGCAGTATGGCGGTCAGAGCATCTCTCTGGCGCATCTGGCACCGTTTGTACAGGTCAGCCGTGAGAAGTACCGCGCAAAGGTGCGTGAGGAGTTTGAGGCAGAGGGCTTGCAGCTCGACGAGGCGCAGATCAATGACATCGCGGAGATGCGTGTGCGCGAGGAGATCAAGCAGGGTGTACAGATGATCCAGTATCAGGTGATCTCTTTAATGACGACGAATGGACAGGCTCCGTTTGTGACCGTGTTCATGTATCTGGATGAGGTGCCTGAGGGACGCAGCAGGGATGATCTGGCTATGATCATCGAGGAGATGCTGTATCAGCGCATCCGTGGCGTGAAAAACGAGCGTGGTGTCTATATCACACCCGCGTTCCCGAAGCTGATCTATACGCTCGAGGAGGACAATATCCACGAGGACAGCAAATATTTCTATCTGACCAAGATCGCGGCGGAGTGTACGGCAAAGCGTATGGTGCCGGACTACATTTCCGAGAAGATCATGCGTCAGTTGAAAAAAGGTGATGTATATACGTGTATGGGATGCCGCAGTTTCCTCACACCCGACCGTTTTACGGATGTGGGAGTCGGCAATATCGCCAACGCGGGCAATTATAAAGAGGGAAAGCATAAATATTACGGCAGATTCAATCAGGGCGTTGTGACGCTCAATCTCGTAGACATCGCATGTTCTTCCGGCGGTGATATGGATCAGTTCTGGAAAATCTTTGACGAGCGTCTGGATCTGTGTTACCGTGCACTGATGTGCCGCCATGAGCGTTTGAAGGGGACTCCTTCAGACGTTGCACCGATTCTGTGGCAGCATGGCGCGCTGGCGCGGCTGGCACCGGGAGAGAAGATCGACAAGCTGTTATACAACGGTTATTCCACGATTTCGCTCGGCTATGCGGGTCTGTGTGAATGTACGCGGTATATGACCGGAAAGTCGCATACGGACGCGGAAGCGACACCGTTTGCGTTAAAGGTGATGCAGTATCTGAATGATGCGTGTGCGCGCTGGAAACAGGACACAAACATTGATTTCAGTGTGTACGGCACACCGTTAGAGTCTACGACGTATAAGTTTGCCAGATGCCTGCAGAAGCGCTTTGGCATGATTCCGGGTGTCACGGACAAGAGCTATATCACGAACAGCTATCACGTACATGTGACCGAGCAGATCGATGCGTTTACCAAGCTCAAATTTGAAGCACAGTTTCAGGAACTGTCGCCGGGTGGTGCGATCAGTTATGTGGAAGTACCTGATATGAAAAACAATATCGAGGCGGTGCTTACTGTGATGAAGTATATTTACGATAACATCATGTATGCAGAGCTGAATACAAAGAGCGATTATTGTCAGGTCTGCGGCTTTGGCGGAGAGATCCGCGTCGTGAACGATGAACACGGCAAGCTGGTGTGGGAGTGCCCGAACTGCGGTAACCGCGACCAGAGCAAGATGAATGTCGCACGTCGTACCTGTGGTTATATCGGTACACAGTTCTGGAACCAGGGCAGAACGCAGGAGATTAAGGAGCGCGTGCTGCATCTGTAGGGAAAATATTAAGATAATAAAAAAAGTTGCCAATCGGCAACTTTTTTTATTATTTATTCAGGTTCTTCTGTGCCGTAGACAGCATCAGCTTGATACGGTTGAGCTGGTTGACCTCGCTGGCACCGGGATCATAGTCGATCGCGACGATATTTGCCTCCGGATGCTCATGGCGGATCTTTTTGATGACACCTTTGCCTACGATATGGTTCGGCAGGCAGGCAAACGGCTGGGTACATACGATGTTTTTCGCACCACAGTGGATCAGCTCCATCATTTCGCCGGTCAAAAACCATCCCTCACCGGTCTGGTTTCCGATCGATACGATCGGCTCGGCGTATTTTGCCAGCTCCTCAATGTGTGCCGGCGGATCAAAATGCTTGCTCTTTTCAAACGCGGAGCGTGCGGCGGAGCGCAGCCATTCGAGCGCCTTGATGCCGAGCAGCGAATTGCGCGCGGACTTTTTGCTCATGCCAAGCTCGTCTGCCTTGAACTTGTTGTTGTACAGGCAGTAGAGCAGGAAGTCGAGAAGATCCGGTACGACCGGCTCTGCGCCCTCGGCTTCGAGCAGCTCCGCGAGGTGGTTGTTCGCCTCGGGGTGGAACTTGACGAGGATCTCTCCGACGATGCCGACGCGCGGCTTTTTCACGTTCCGGCGGGGCAGTTCATCGAATTCTTTGATGATCTGGCGGCACATCCAGTTAAACTTGCGGTGCGAGAGCATGTGATCCTCGGATACGAACTGGCAGACACGCTTTTTCCACTTGCGGTGCAGCTTGTCTGTCGAGCCGGGCACCTTCTCATACGGGCGCGTCGCATAGACACAGCGCATGAAAATATCGCCAAATACAGCCGCGTACAGACCGCGCTGGAGCAGCTTGGGAGTGAACGTAAAGCCGGGGTTTTTCTCAAGCCCTACCATGTTGATTGAGATCACGGGCACCTGCGGATAACCCGCTTTTTCGAGTGCGCGCCGGTAAAAACCGATATAGTTGCTGGCGCGGCAGCCGCCTCCGGTCTGGGAGATCAGTACCGCGGTTTTATTCATGTCATAATTGCCGCTCTCGATTGCGTGCATGAGCTGTCCGACGACGATCAGCGACGGGTAGCAGGCATCGTTGTTGACGTAGCGCAGACCGGAATTGATCGCCTCCTGACTCGATACGTCGGGGATGACGAGATTGTAGCCTGCGGAGCGGAATGCCGGCAGCAGCAGCTCGAAGTGAACCGGTGACATCTGCGGACACAGAATTGTGTAATTGTCCCGCATTTCCTCCGTGAAAATGACACGGTTGTGGTTGGCGGGAACGATTGTGCGTTTTTTCGGGTTCGTCTTTCGCACACGGATCGCAGCGAGCAGTGAGCGCACGCGGATACGCGCGGCACCGAGGTTGTTTACCTCGTCGATCTTCAGACAGGTGTAGATCTTGCCTGATTTCGTCAGAATATCGCTCACGCAGTCGGTTGTAACCGCATCGAGTCCACAGCCGAACGAATTGAGCTGGATCAGATCCAGATTTTCGGTTTTCTTTACATAGTTTGCGGCAGCGTACAGTCTCGAATGGTACATCCACTGATCCATGACGATCAGCGGGCGCTCGACATTTCCGAGATGGGAGATCGAATCCTCGGTCAGCACCGCGATGCCGTACGAATTGATCAGCTCCGGAATACCGTGGTTGATCTCCGGATCGACATGGTACGGACGGCCTGCGAGAACAATGCCGTGCTTTCCTGTTTTTTCCAGATAGCGGAGCGTCTGCTCACCTTTTTTGCGCATCAGATTGCGCGCATGTGCCAGCTCTTTCCATGCAGCGTCTGTCGCCGCGTGGATTTCCTCTGCCGGAATCGAAAACTCTGCGTCAAATACCTCGCACAGCTTTTCGGTCAGCGCTTTTTTGCTGGCAAACGTCAAAAACGGATTGAGGAAGCGGACTTCACCGGAAGTGATCTCGTCCACGTTGTTTTTAATATTTTCGGCATATGAGGTCACGATCGGGCAGTTGTAGTGGTTGTTGGCATCCGGGAACTCGTTGCGCTCATACGGGATGCACGGGTAAAAGATCCAGTCTACATTCTGGCGGATCAGCCATGTGATATGACCGTGTGCGAGCTTGGCGGGATAGCACTCGGACTCGCTGGGGATGGATTCAATACCCATCTCATAAATATCTCTCGTTGACTGCGGGCTTAAGATCACGCGGAAACCGAGTGATTTGAAGAATGTCGCCCAGAACGGATAATTTTCGTAGAAATTGAGCACGCGGGGGATACCGACCGTGCCGCGTGTCATCTCTGTTTCGGAGAGCGGCTCATAGTTGAACAGGAGCTTGTTTTTATACTCAAACAGGTTCGGGATATTGTCCTTGTTTTTCTCTTTGCCGAGACCGCGCTCACAGCGGTTTCCGGTGATGTAGCGTCTGTCGCCGTCAAAACGGTTGATCGTGAGCAGACAGTGGTTCGTACAGCCCTGACAGCGCGTGAGCTTTGTGTCGTATTTCATGCTCAGAATCGCTTCGATCGGCAGCATGCCTGATGCCTGATCGCCGTTTGCGTGGAAACGCTCGCGTGCGATGAGTGCCGCGCCGAACGCACCCATGATACCTGCGATATCGGGGCGCACGACCTCTACGCCGGAGATGCGCTCAAAGCTGCGCAGTACGGCGTTATTGTAAAATGTACCGCCCTGTACGACCACATGTTTGCCGAGCTGTGAAGGGTCGGAGAGCTTGATAACCTTAAACAGAGCATTTTTGATGACGGAGTAGGCAAGTCCGGCAGAGATGTCTGCGACGGAAGCGCCTTCCTTCTGCGCCTGCTTGACCTTAGAATTCATGAAAACGGTACAGCGCGTACCCAGATCGATCGGATGCTCCGCAAACAATGCCTCGGATGCGAAGTCCTCGACACTGTAATTGAGTGACTTTGCAAAGGTCTCGATGAAGGAACCGCAGCCGGAGGAGCATGCCTCGTTGAGCTGTACGCTGTCTACGGTGTGATCCTTGATCTTAATGCATTTCATGTCCTGTCCGCCGATGTCTAAGATGCAGTCCACCTTCGGGTTGAAAAACGCGGCGGCATAGTAGTGTGAGACAGTTTCCACCTCACCCTCGTCCAACTGCAGCGCTGCTTTGATCAGCGCCTCGCCGTATCCGGTTGAGCACGAGTAGACAATATGTGCGTCCTTCGGTAACTGCTCATAGATCTCCTTGATCGAGCGGATCGCGGTAGCTAACGGGCTGCCGTTGTTGTTGCTGTAGAAGGAATAGAGCAGGGAACCGTCCTCACCGACGAGCGCGACTTTGGTCGTCGTACTGCCGGCATCGATACCGAGATAGCAGTTGCCGTGATAAGAAGCCAGATCAGCCGTCTGTACGTGATGCTTGCTGTGGCGCTCCATAAAGGCATCATAGTCTGCCTGTGACGCGAACAGCGGCTCCATACGTGCGACCTCGAACTCCATGTGGATCTCGGATGTCAGGCGCTCTAACAGCGCATCTAATGTCGTTGTTTTCTCAGGCTGGCAGTTGAGTGCAGAGCCGATCGCGGCGAACAGATGAGAGTTCTCCGGGGTGATCGCATGTTCCCCATCCAGCTTTAACGTGCGGATAAATGCCTCTTTTAACTCTGATAAAAAGTGCAGCGGGCCGCCTAAAAATGCGACATGGCCGCGGATCGGCTTACCGCAGGCGAGACCGCTGATCGTCTGGTTGACGACCGCCTGAAAGATGGAGGCAGACAGATCCTCCTTTGTCGCGCCCTCGTTGATGAGAGGCTGGATGTCTGTCTTGGCAAAGACACCGCAGCGCGCGGCGATCGGGTAGATTGCCTTGTAGTTTTTCGCATATTCATTGAGTCCGGACGCATCGGTCTGGATCAGCGACGCCATCTGGTCGATGAAAGATCCGGTTCCACCGGCACAGATACCGTTCATGCGCTGCTCGACGTTGCCGCCCTCGAAATAAATGATCTTCGCATCCTCACCGCCCAGCTCAATCGCCACATCGGTCTGCGGTGCGTAGTGGGTCAGTGCGGTAGACACACTGATAACCTCCTGCACAAACGGAATGTCCAGATGCTTTGCGAGCGTCAGACCGCCGGAACCGGTGATCATCGGTGCGACTGTAACATCGCCCTGCGCGGTGCGCGCATCGGTCAGAAGATCGGTCAATGTCTCCCGGATATTTGCAAAATGACGCTTGTAATCTGCAAAAAGTAATTCATCCTTTTCGTTTAATAGTGCGACTTTTACGGTTGTGGAACCGATGTCGATCCCCAGCTTGTAAAGATTTGTACTCATATGATTAACCTCTGTGAACTGCATCCCCCGTGCAATTCTGCTCCTTTATGATTTCCTATTATAATGTAGTTCTGCAAAAATCAAAAACAAAGTACATTATAAGACAGCTTTCGCCAAAAGACAACACCCTAAATCTAAAGTTTTTATAAAATAGTAACAGTTCAGCCCGCGCCATTCGCAAAGACGCCTGTCGGCGTTTTCTCACTGCTACGCAGTTAACTTTGCTCATCATCGGGCGCTCACCTCATCACCTGCGAAATGTGCTCCTTCATGCAAGCATGATTCACACATTTTCTTGGTGATGGCTGAACTGTTAAAAATGTATGCACTTATTGACAAATGAGAACAGACTTTTTATACTGAGACGTATATCAGCGTCGGGCGGGAGGAGAGAGACCGCCTGCGGTCAAAGGAGAATTACATGAATTACTTAAATAAACTGGAACGTAAATTCGGGCGTTATGCGATCCCGGATCTGAGCAAGTGGCTGATCGTGTGCTACGCGGTCGGTTATGTATTTTACTATATGGAGCGGATCTTTCAGATACCGGTGTTGAGTTTTCTGATGCTCGATCCCGCACTCGTGGTGCGCGGACAGGTGTGGCGGCTCGTGACATGGATTCTGATGCCGCCGTCCTATTCGAATATTCTGTTTTATGCGATTATGATGCTGTTATATTATCAGCTTGGCACGGCACTCGAACGCACGTGGGGTACGTTCCGGTTCAATGCCTATATCATTGGCGGCGCGCTGTTTACGGTGGTTGGTGTGATGGTCGGCTTCTTTGTGCTGCGCCTGCTCGGCATGCCGGAGGCATATATGATGGGTTATGCGGTCAGCACCTATTATATCAACCTGTCGATCTTCCTCGCATTTGCGGTGTGCTATCCGGATATGCAGCTTATGCTGTACTTTATTATCCCGGTCAAGATCAAGTGGCTCGCAGTGCTCTATGCGGTGCTGGCGGCGTTCAGTTTCTTGCAGACCGGATGGGCGGGACGGATCGTGATTTTAATGTCCCTGATGAATTTTATCGTGTTCTTTTTCTCTACGAGGGATTACCGCAGGATCTCGCCACAGGAAATGAAGCGCAAGCATGATTTCCGGGCACAGACGGCACCTCCGAAGATGCGCCGCGCGGACGGGGCGCTCTACAAGCATAAATGCGCGGTGTGCGGACGCACCGATCTGGATGATCCTTCACTGGAGTTTCGTTTCTGTTCCAAGTGCGAGGGCGGACTGGAGTATTGTCAGGATCATCTGTTTACGCATGAACATGTGAAACGTTAACAGTTCAGCCATCACCAAGAAAAGTTAAGAAAATCAATTGACGGAATGACCTTTTTTCGGTACACTGAAAAGAGGTCATTTTACGTTATTTAGGAGGAATACGTGATGGAGAACGAAACAGTTTCCAAAAATTTTATCGAGCGAATTATCGAGGAGGATCTGGCAGAGGGCAGATGCGATACGGTCTGTACCCGTTTCCCGCCGGAGCCGAACGGTTATCTTCATATCGGACATGCCAAGTCGATCCTGTTGAACTATGGACTGGCAAAAAAATACGGTGGAAAGTTTAACATGCGTTTTGATGATACGAACCCGACAAAGGAGAAGATCGAGTTTGTGGAGTCGATCAAAAAAGATATCAAGTGGCTGGGCGCAGACTGGGAGGACCGTCTGTACTTTGCGTCCAACTATTTCCCGCAGATGTATGAGGCTGCGATCAAACTGATCAAAAAGGGCAAGGCATATGTTTCAGACCTGAGCGCGGAGCAGATCAGGGAGTACCGCGGCACACTTGAGGAACCAGGCAAAAAGGATCCGAGCTCCGACCGCAGTGTGGAGGAGAACCTCGCATTGTTTGAGGACATGAAAAACGGAAAATTCGAGGACGGTGCGAAGGTGCTGCGTGCCAGGATCGATATGGCATCCCCGAATATGAACATGCGTGATCCGGTGATTTACCGTGTGGCACATATGACCCATCACAATACCGGAGATACGTGGTGCATCTATCCGATGTACGATTTTGCACATCCGATCGAGGATGCGATCGAGGGCATCACACATTCGATCTGTACGTTGGAGTTTGAGGATCACAGACCGCTCTATGACTGGGTTGTCCGTGAGTTGGAATATGAGAAGCCTCCCAAGCAGATTGAGTTTGCAAAGTTGTATTTGAAAAATGTCGTGACAGGAAAGCGCTATATCAAGCGGCTCGTAGAGGAAGGCATCGTGGACGGCTGGGACGATCCGAGACTCGTATCGATCTCAGGACTGCGCAGACGCGGTTTCACACCGGAGTCTATCCAGATGTTTGTGGACATGTGCGGTGTGTCAAAGGCGAACTCCATCGCGGACTATGCGGCACTGGAGTATTGTATCCGTGAGGATTTAAAGGTGAAACGCCCGCGTGTAATGGCTGTTTTAGATCCTGTCAAACTGATTATCGACAACTATCCGGAGGGAGAGACCGAGTGGCTGACTGTGCCGAACAATCAGGAAAACGAGGCGCTCGGAACACGTGAAGTACCGTTTGCAAAGGAACTGTACATTGAGCGTGAGGACTTTATGGAGGAGCCGCCGAAGAAATATTTCCGTATGTTCCCCGGCAATGAAGTCCGTCTGATGAATGCATATTTTGTAAAGTGCACGGATTTCAAAAAGGATGCGGATGGAAACGTGACAGAGATTCACTGTACCTACGATCCTGCATCAAAGGGCGGAAACAGTCCGGACGGCAGAAAGGTGAAAGGCACGATTCACTGGGTAGCAGCACCTACCGCAAAGCAGGTGACGGTTCGTCTGTATGAAAATATCGTGGATGAGGATCTGGGTGTATACAACGAGGACGGCAGTCTGAATCTCAATCCTAATTCCCTGACAGTGCTGGATCAGTGTTATGTTGAGCCGTCGCTGGCGGATGCTAAGGCATATGAGAGTTTTCAGTTTGTGCGCAACGGATTTTTCTGCGTGGATTACAAGGATTCCACGGACGGCGCACCGGTATTTAACCGCATCGTGTCATTAAAGAGTTCATTTAAGCTGCCAAAGCAGCAATAGTTTCTGGGTAACTGAACGCATGGAACAGTTACGGAAAGGGGAAAAAAGAGATGGCAGAATCTGCAATTAAGCACACCGAGGAGGAGTTCATTTTTGACAAGCGAATGACCTGTGTGGTATGCGACAAACCGTTTAAGACCAAAGTATTGAAGTCAAACCGCGCCAGACGTATCGGATCGGATGCCGATCTGCGCCCGCGTTTTGAGTATATCGATACGTTAAAATATGGTGTCTGTTCCTGCCCGAACTGCGGCTACAGTGCGACACACACTGCATTTCCGCATGTTGCGGGACGACAGATCGCAAATATCAAGCAGCAGGTGTGTACACATTTTATACCGGAGGATCGCTCAGGCTGGACATCCTATTCTTACGATCAGGCGCTTCGGATGCACGCACTGGCATTGCAGTGTGCGGATGCGAAGATGGCAAAGGACGGAGAGAAGTCTTATCTGCATTTAGTTATGGCATGGCTGTACCGCGAAAGGGAAAAAGAGGCAGAGCAGATTCAGGTAGAGGAACTGCGTGAACAGGAGATCAAAAACAGCCACGATCTTGCCGAGGAGCATTATCTGGAGGCATATGAGGGCTTTCAGCGTGCGATGATGAATGAGATGTTTCCGATTGCCGGACTCAATCAGTCGACGCTGGAATATATTATCGCGTACATGGCGTATCATTTCGGCAAGCTGGAGATCGCGGCAAAGATGATCGGAGCGCTGATCACGAACACCTCCACTTCGCGGAATGTCAAGGATCGTGCCCTAGAACTCAAGGAACAGATCATTGTGGAACTGAGAAACAGAAAAAAATCGCAGTAATCAGCAATCGAATATTGAATCAAAGACCGTTATGAAGGAATTGATGATCGCATTGCAGACGACACCGGATGCAGTGCAGGGACAACAGAAACCTTTATATGAACAGATCTATCTGGCAATCAGGCGTGATATTGAGGACGGCAGGCTTCCCTGTGGGGAAAAGCTGCCGTCCACACGTTTATTGGCAGCGAATCTGAATGTGAGCCGTTTTACAGTCAATCTCGCCTATGAACAACTGGTATCCGAGGGATATTTGCAGGCGCGGGCAGGAAGCGGCTTTTTTGTGTGCGATTTAAGTGATCTGTATGATGGATTGACGAGAAAAGAATCAGCCGGTTTAGAGAGCGGACATCCGGTTGTTCGGGCTGCCACATGTGAGAGCGCGTCACAGATTGACTTTTCACCGTTTGCCGTGGACGGGGAGCATTTTCCGTACCGCAGTTGGAAACGGTGCAGCAAGGATGTGCTGGATCACACGGACGATCTGTTGCTCACGCGTGAGGCGGAGGGAGACTGGCAGCTACGGGAGACGATCGCGACCTATCTGTACCGCGCACGCGGCGTGAACTGTACGCCGGATCAGATTTTAGTCGGCGCGGGAAATGAGTATCTGCTGATGCTCGTCGTGCAGCTGCTCGGCGCAGGGCGCACGGTCGTGATGGATGATCCAACGTATATACAGGCGTATGAGGTGCTTGTCCATGCGGGCTGCCGTCTGTTGGCGGGTGCGTCCGACCGGAATGGTCTGTTGTGCGATACGGTGCAGATGCAGCAGGCAGATGTGGCATATGTGATGCCCTCGCACCAGTTCCCGATGGGTACGGTCATGCCGCTCGCGCGCAGGCAGGAGCTGCTTGACTGGGCGGCGGCGCGTCCGGGACGCTATATTTTAGAGGATGACCATGACAGTGAATTCCGCTATGTCGGCAAGCCGATTCCGTCGCTGCAAAGCCGTGACCGGAATGACTGCGTGATCTATATCGGGACGTTTTCCAAGAGCATCTCTCCGGCGCTGCGTATGAGCTATATGGTGCTGCCGAGGCATCTCGGGGAGCTGTTCCGCTCGCAGTACGGCTTCTATTCCTCGACTGTATCGACCCAGCAGCAGCTGACCGTCAGCCGCTTTATGCAAAACGGCGATTTTGAGCGCCATTTAAACCGGATGCGCCGCATCTATAAGGCAAAGCATGACTTTCTGCTGCGCGAGCTCAAGCGCCGCGCGTGGGTGGCACGCATTCAGGGAGAAAACGCCGGACTGCATCTGGTCGTCACGGTAAAAACAGACCAGAGTGAACAGATGCTGCTTGAAGCCGCCGGAAAGCGGGGCGTGCAGCTATACGGGATGAGCAGCTATCAGATTGATAAAGAACAGCATGTAGCAGAATCCGGTGTGACGTTATTATTTGGGTTCGGGGGGCTCAGCGAAGAAGAAATAACAGAAGGATTGGAAATATTAGATGAGTTATTATGATTTAGATAAGATACATTTTCGTAGAACAGCAGCGCGAGCAAGGTATATCTGCTTGCGCTGCGTCCCTTTCAAATAATCATCGGAAACTTTTTATCCAGTTAATCAGCGAATCATGATACACATTCGCCTCTACATCCCGACGCATCTGATCCGTAATCTCACCGTTTTTCGACATGATCGCGAGAATCGCCTCCTGTAAACCTGCGATCCGTCCGCGTTCAAAAGCATCGCTGTCAGAAGCGGGTGCTTCTTCCTGGGTGGCAGGTACTTGTTCTGCGGGTACAGCCTCCTCTGTCGGTGTTTCTGCCGATGTCTCCGCAGGCTGTGTGGTTTCCGGCTCTGTTACTGTACCGACTGCGTCGGCGGCATCAAATGTAACCGGTGTGACCGGTTCGTTTTCGACAGCGGCATCGGTATCCGGCAGCCAGATGTCTCCGCTGTTTGCGGCGAGCGTTACATGGATCTGACCGTTTTCCACGGGTACATGTGCACCGGAAAGTACACCGTGATAGCCCGCGCAGTTACCGGCTGCGAGATAGAGCTCTGCCGGCTGGTCGTCGTTGTTGACCGATACGAGCACCGACTGACCTTCGTAGTCTCTCGCGAATGCGTACTGACGGTTCGTCAGCAGCAGCTCGCGGTAAGCACCGTAGGAGAGTGCCGGTGTGTGCTGACGCGCGTTGCCGAGTGCGGCGATCAGCTTTGTACAGGAATTTGTTTCGTATGCATCTGCATAATCAGCATAGTTTAATGCCGGACGCAGGGAGGCATCGGAAAATGCCTCTTTTCTGCCCTCAATACCGAATTCCGATCCGTAGTAGACAGAGGGCACACCGGGCAGCGTGTAGAGCAGTACATGTACCGGAGCAAAGTGAGCCTTGTTGCTCAGCTTTGTGTAGATACGTTCAACATCGTGGTTATCCACGAAATTGTACAGCTTCAGTCCGTCCGGGCGGTTGCCGCCCATCTCATACAGGCGTTTTACTGTGTGGGCGATCTCGAAATAGTTGTGGTCGTTGTGACCGGAGTAGAGCGCCTTGTGCAGCGCATAGTTGGTAACTGCGTGTAGCGTGTCACCGTTCACCCAGCGGGTGTAGTCGCCGTGGATGACCTCGCCCATCAGCCAGAATTCCGGCTTGACCTCGTTTGCGACCGCGCGGAGCATATGCATGTAGTCAAAGTCGAGCACATCAGCGGCATCGAGACGGATACCGTCCACATCGAATTCGCTGACCCAGAAGCGGATCACATCGCAGATGTATTCCCGCACGGCGGGGTTGTGCTGGTTGAGCTTGACAAGCAGGTTGTAGCCGCCCCAGTTATCATAGCAGAAACCATCGTTGTACTCGTTGTTTCCGCCGAAATTTACGTTACAGAACCAGTCGCGGTACGGCGAGCTCTCACGGTTCGCCTGTAGATCCTTAAAAGCAAAGAAATCGCGTCCGACATGGTTAAATACACCGTCAAAGATCACGCGGATGCCCTGTGCGTGGCACTCGCTGACAAAATCCGTCAGATCCGCGTTGTCGCCGAGACGGCTGTCGAGTTTTTTATAGTCCGTCGTTTCGTAGCCGTGACCGACTGATTCAAAAAGCGGTCCGATATAGATCGCGTTGCAGCCGATTTTTTTTACATGCGTGATCCAGCAAAAGGCATCGCGCAGACGGTGCACCGGGGCTGCGTAAGCATTTTCCTTCGGTGCATCGCACAGTCCGAGTGGATAAATATGGTAAAAAACGGCTTCATCATACCAAGCCATGTGTATACCTCCTAAAAATGATTGTTCAAAAGATTAGTTGTAAAAATTAGTCCTCGTGATCACCGTAGCGTGTATCCTCGTGGAGATTCGGTGTCATATCGATACCACGGTTGGAGTCTGCCTCGGCACTCTTGCCAAAATGATAATCATTTCCGGGCAGGATCGCATTCAGGACAATACCTGCGATCGCTGCGATCGCCAGAGAGGTCAGTGTCACATCCGTGCCTGCGATCGTGAAAGTCAGACCGTTGGAGAAACCGAGACCGCACACAAAGATTACACCGGCGATGATCAGGTTACGTGATTTTGTAAAGTCCACATGGTTCTCGACAACGTTACGAACACCGATTGCGGAGATCATACCGTAGAGCATGAAGCTGACACCGCCAATGATCGCAGAGGGCATGGAACCGATAACTTCTGACATCTTCGGAATAAAGCTTAAAATGATGGCGTAGACCGCTGCCAGACGGATGACTCTCGGGTCATGTACCTTACTTAACTCCAATACACCGGTATTCTCACCGTAAGTCGTATTTGCAGGTCCGCCGACAAGTGCTGACAGTGAGGTCGCAAGACCGTCACCGATCAGTGTGCGGTGCAGACCGGGATCTTCGATAAAGTTTTCTCCGACAGTCGCTGAGATCGCAGACATATCACCGATATGCTCCATCATGGATGCAAGTGCGATCGGAGCCATGACTAAGATGGCAGACAGGTTGAATTTACACAGAGAGAACTCCGGAATGCCTACCCAGCTTGCAGATGCGATATTGCTGAAGTTGATGATCGCGGAACCGTCTGCGTTTGTCATACCCAGTGCGTTGAAAATGAGCGCTGCTACGTAGGATACTAAAACACCCATCAAAATCGGGATGATCTTGAACATGCCCTTGCCCCAGATATTGAAAACGATGATCGTAGCCAGTGCGATAAATGCGAGCAGCCAGTTGGTCGAAGCGTTCGATACGGCAGAACCCGCAAGGCTGAGTCCGATACAGATAATGATCGGTCCGGTAACGACCGGCGGCAGGAAACGCATGACTTTCTTTACACCTGCGAGACGGATAATGAGCGCGAGTACGAGGTAGAGCAGACCTGCAACGACGATACCGCCACATGCATAAGAGAGCTTGTCCGCATTGCTCATATCGGCAAATACTCCGGTATTTAATTGCGAAATGGTTAAAAATCCGCCGAGAAAGGCAAATGAAGAACCAAGAAATGCAGGTACTTTGAATTTAGAACAGAGATGGAAAAATAAAGTTCCGACACCGGCACAGATCAAGGTAACCTGTACATGCAGAACATCTTCCCCGAAATAGCTGTTTACCAGAATCGGAACTAAGATCGTAGCACCGAACATGGCGAACATATGCTGCAATCCGAGAAGCAGCATCTTGGGAATTCCAAGCACTCTGGCATCACGAATCGCTCCGTTGCTTTCATTTGTAGCATTCATAAATAACTTCCTCCTTTAAGATATGTAAAAAACACATTAACATAGGTATCTTTATGAGTATAGCACGGACGGGGAACGATGACAAGGACGATTGCGGGCTGTGCTTGAAATTCCGTTTGAAAAAAAGTGAAAATATGCTACAATAGGCTGTATATAAGTGTTTGCAAAATAGAACTGCCACACGGCAGACATATGTTACTATCGATATGAGGAGTTAAGAAAATGCACGGAAATCAACGAATACGGAAGGATTTTATGAACAGTCTGCTCACGTTTCTCGTAGCAGTCGTGTTGTTTATCGGGTTTATCGCCCTGCTGTGTGTATTTGGCGGTGAGATCATGCGCATGTTTGGGTTTACTTATCGTTCCATGAACAGTGTAATGATCTTTTTTATACTGGGAGCAATTATTTCATGGCCGATCAGCCTTGCGGCGGAGGCAATCCCGAAGATCCTCTGCTACGATAAAAAGCTCATCCCCAAATGGCAGGCGGTGATTTTATATGTCATACTGGCGACGTTTGCGACAGCAGTCGGACTGTTTGTGGTCGATGCGCATATGACGGGTGTGGTGGCGAACCGGACATCGATCGTCGTTGTGTCGCTGCTGCTGGCACTGTGCAACTGCCGTTCGATCATTGTGAGCAGACCGGAGAATACATAGCTAATAAAATTAGGTTTTGAAATTTTTTGAAATTAGTGATTGACAAATCAGGAACGTAGTAGTAGCCTAAACGTAATCAAAAACAAAGCCAAAATCGATGACCAAAAGGAGTACCGTGATTCGATTCTGCACAGAGAGCCGGGATGGTGAGAAACGGCGAGATAGTTTTTCGGGAATGGATTTGTGAGATGCAAAGTGAAAGACCTTACGAGTTAGTAAAAGTCAGTAGCGGATGCCGTGTCCTCACGTTACAGAGGGTAGATATCAGGAGGTTTTTCTCCTCGTATCGGTAGAGAAAAGACAAATGAATTGGTGGCTGATATTCCGATTGGAATATCGGCTTTTTCTTTTTTAAAACCGTCATGAGTCTTTTGAAACAGGGTGGCACCACGGTAAGCTGATCGTCCCTGACGCATTATTTTCTGCGTCAGGGATTTTTTTAATTCATAGGAAATTCCTTCCTATGAATTAAAAACGCTCCGCGAGGATCGCACTGCGGCGGTTATGAAATATGTCGCAAAAGCGACCCGCCGCAGGCGGAGAATCCTGCATGCAGGATTCTTTTTATGCGCATCTTGCCGGGGCGCAATTTCGAAATTTAATTTTGAAGGGAGCATGTGAAGGATGGAAAAACGAATTTTACGACTGTATAAAAAGACGGTGAGCATCGTAAACGAGACCCCGATCAATATGTATGAAAAGCTGGTCGGAACGAAAAAAGGGTTTTTGCTGGAATCCTACGATAAGGATTACGACCGGTACACGTTTTTCGGAGCGGAACCGGATGAGATCATCACCTCGGAGGGACAGTCGCTTGTGATCACTTGTGCGGATGGCACGGGAAAGGTATTTCCCGGCAATCCGTGTGAACTGTTAAAGGAATACTACAGCAGCTTTGAGATCCGCAAGGACAATCAGGAGCTCGCCTTTACCGGAGGGCTTGTCGGCAATCTCGGTTATGACTTTGTCAGATATACGGAGCAGTTACCGGATCAGAATCCGGACACGATCGGCATAGAGACGATCCAGATGATGCTGATGACACGGTTTGTGCTCGTCGATCATGTTGCCGAGACACTCACGGCGATCGTGCTGGCGGCGGACGACGCGGACGGACAGCAGCAGGCGCAGGGTCAGATCGAGGAAATGATAAAGATCTGCCGCAGCGCCGGAAACGAGCCCATCAGAAAGAACTTCTGCCACGACGGAAAGATCGTCGCACAGTCCGATACACTCGAAGCGTACAGCGAAAAGGTAGAGCGGATCAAGCATTACATCCGTGAGGGGCATGTGTTCCAGACCGTGCTTTCCCAGCGCTGGACGATCGAGACCGGACAGGAGGGCTTTGAACTGTACAAGGAGCTGAGGGAGCTGAACCCCTCGCCGTATCTGTACTATTTCAATTACGGAACGTTTGAGGTGATCGGCAGCTCACCGGAAATGATCGTCAAGCAGCAGGGAGATCATGTATACACCTGTCCGATCGCGGGCACGCGGCCGAGAGGCGCGGATGCACAGGAGGACGCGCTGCTCAAGGATGAGCTGTTGCAGGATGAGAAGGAGCGTGCGGAGCACGTAATGCTCGTCGATCTGGCGAGGAACGATATGGGACGGATCAGCGAATTCGGTACGGTAAAGGTGACACGGTTTATGGAAGTCCAGAATTATTCCCACGTGATGCACATTGTATCGATGGTAGAGGGCAGGAAAAAAGGCACGTTCCATCCGTTAGATCTCGTATCGAGCTTTCTTCCGGCAGGCACACTCAGCGGAGCGCCGAAGATCCGCGCGATGGAGATCATCGACGAGCTCGAAAGTGAGCGCAGGGGGCTCTACGGCGGAGCGACCGGATATATCGATTTTGGCGGCAATATGGATTTCTGCATCACGATCCGCACGATGGTGAAAAAAGGAAACCGGGTGTATTTGCAGGCAGGCGCAGGCATTGTCGCAGATTCCGTACCGGAAAACGAATATAAGGAATGCTGCAATAAGGTGATGGCACTCGCAAAGACACTGGTAGAGGAGGAAAACTTATGATCTTACTGATAGACAACTACGATTCGTTTACTTACAACCTGTATCAGTATTTAGGAATCTTTTCCGATGATGTGCGGGTCGTGCGCAATGATAAAATCACACTTGAGGAGATCCGCCGGATGAAGCCGGACGGCATCGTGTTATCGCCCGGACCGAAAAATCCGGATGAGGCGGGCATCTGTATGGAGGTTGTCCAAAGCTTTTACGACAAGCTGCCGATTCTCGGCATCTGCCTCGGACATCAGTGTATCGGGCAGGCGTTGGGCGGAACGGTATCCTACGCAAAGGAGCTGTTTCACGGCAAGCAGTCATTGATCGAGCATGATAAGACGAGTATTTTCACCGGGATCGATACGCCGATCAAGGTAGCCAGATACCATTCGCTGGCAGTGCAGTCCGGTGATCTGCCGGAGTGCCTGAAGGTGCTGGCACGCACGCAGGACGGTGAGATCATGGCGATGCGCCATAAGGACTATCCGGTCGTGGGCTTGCAGTTCCACCCCGAATCGATCTATACGGAGCACGGAAAACGCATGACAGAAAATTTTGTGAACGGAGTGATTTGATATGATTTTGGATGAGATCGTAGCAGATAAAAAAATACGCTTAGAGGAACAGAAAAAACAGATCGATCCGGCGGCAATGCGCAGGCGTGCGGAGGAAACGGCACCGGGCGGACGCAGCTTTTTTGACAACTTGAAACGCGATGGCATCTCGATCATCGGCGAGTTTAAAAAGGCATCGCCGAGCCTCGGGGCGATCACGAGCAAGGTTTCCTTAGATACACGCATCGCAGATTACAGCGCATCGGTGGATGCGATCTCGTGTCTGACCGAGCAGGATCATTTTCACGGCAGTGTCGATGATTTTGCGGACATCCGCACAAAGACGGCGCTTCCGATGATCCGCAAGGACTTCATGATCGACGAGTATCAGTTCTATGAGGCAAAGGCGATCGGGGCGGATGCGATCCTTTTGATCGCGGCGATTCTCGATGATGTGCAGATGCGGGATTTTTATGCACTTGCATACGAGCTGGGCATGGATGCGCTGGTCGAGACGCATGATGAGACAGAGATGGAGCGGGCGTTAAAGCTGGACGCGAAGATCATCGGTGTAAATAACCGGAACTTAAAGGATTTTACAATTTCCCTCGACAATACAGTGCGGCTGCGACCGATGGTGCCGCCGGAAAAATGCTTTGTCGCAGAGAGCGGCATCCTCACGGATGATGACATCCGGCTGTTAAAGAGACAGCGGGTGGATGCGTTCCTGATCGGGCGCGCACTGATGGAGGCTGACGATCCGAGGAGCCTCGCAGCATACTGGAAATCATTATAGGAGGCAGGACGGATGGAGCAGAGTATACAACAGATTCCAAAAATCAAGATCTGCGGGATCACGACGAGGCAGGAGGCGGAGTACCTGAATGAAGCGCAGGCAGATTATGCGGGATTTGTGTTTTATGAAAAGAGCCGCAGGCATGTAAATATCAGTGATGCGGCGATGATCCGGCGAAGCCTGTATCCGGGAATACAGGCGGTGGCAGTTACGGTCGATCCCACACCGCAGCAGCTACGCATGATCGAGATCGGCGGCTTTGATATTTTACAGGTGCACGGCAGTTTATCGCTGGAAGTCCTGCGGGAATGCAGGATACCGATCTGGCGGGCGTTTAATATACAGACGCTGGCGGATGCGGAAAAACAGCCGGACGAACCGCCGGAGCAACAGGAAGAACGTGCGCGGCTGGAGGAGGAACGGATCGAGGCGTATGTGCTCGACGGCATTTCCTACGGAGGCGGGCAGACGTTTGACTGGAACGCACAGAGCGCAGCACAGATCCGGACACTGTTCGGAACCAAAAAACTGGTGCTGGCGGGTGGCTTGAACGAGGATAATGTAGCGGAAGGAATCGCGTTATTCCAACCGGATGTCGTAGATGTCAGCTCCGGCGTGGAGCGGGACTACGGCAGTGGCAAGGATGAAGAAAAAATAAAAAAATTTATCGGAAAGGTGAGGAGAGAATCATGAAGAACGAGAAAGCATATTACGGAGCGTACGGCGGACAGTTCGTATCAGAGTCGCTGATGAATACACTGGCAGAGGTGGACGCAGCATTTGAGGAGGCGATCCACGATCCTGAATTTTTAAAGGAGTATGATTACTATATGAAACAGTATGTCGGACGCGAGACACCGCTGTATTTTGCGGAGCGTCTGTCAGAAAAGTACGGTACAAAGATCTATCTCAAGCGGGAGGATTTAAACCACACCGGCGCACACAAGATCAACAACGTGCTCGGACAGATTCTGCTCGCAAAGCGCATGGGAAAGACGAAGGTCATTGCAGAGACCGGAGCCGGACAGCACGGCGTGGCAACTGCTACAGGCGCAGCGTTATTTAATATGGAATGTACGATCTATATGGGTACGGAGGATATCGAGCGTCAGAAGCTGAACGTGATGCGTATGGAGATGCTCGGGGCGACCGTCGTTCCGGTGCATTCCGGCAGCAATACGTTAAAGGATGCGACCAACGAGGCGATCCGTACATGGGCAAAGACCGCAGAGGATACCTTCTATATTATAGGTTCTGCACTTGGACCGTATCCGTATCCGAAGATGGTCAAGGAGTTCCAGAGCTGCATCAGCAGGGAGGCAAAGCGCCAGTTCGCGGAGCAGGCCGGAGGTCTGCCGGATGTTGTCATGGCGTGTGTCGGCGGCGGTTCTAACTCAATCGGCATGTTTGCTGATTTTATTGATGAAAAGGATGTAAAGCTGATCGGTGTGGAGGCAGCAGGACTCGGTATTGAGACCGGAAAACATGCGAGTGCGATGGCACTTGGAAAGCCCGGCGTGCTGCATGGCATGAAATCTTATTTATTACAGGATGACGACGGAAACGTACAGCTCGCGCATTCGATCTCGGCAGGACTCGACTATCCGGGTGTCGGACCGGAGCACGCATATCTGCACGACAGCGGCAGAGCTACCTATGTATCGATCACCGATGTGGAGGCGATGGATGCGCTGCTGGAGTTATGTAAACTTGAGGGTATCATTCCGGCAATCGAGAGTGCACATGCAGTCGCTTATGCGTGCAAACTGGCACAGGAGATGACACCGGATCAGAGCATGATCGTATGTCTGTCCGGACGCGGCGACAAGGATGTAAATACGATTTCCGACTATCTGGCAGGAAAGGGCTATCTGAATTAGAACCGGTAGGAAAAGGTTTGGAGAAAAGGCGTGAGGTGAATAAAAATGAGTAAAAATAGAATTGAAGAAAAACTGGCACAGTTAAAGGAGCAGAACGAAAAGGCGTTTATTACCTATCTGACGGCTGGACTGCCCGATATGGAGCAGACGAAAGCGATCATCCGGGCACAGGAGGCAGCAGGGACAGATATCGTAGAGATCGGCGTACCGTTTTCCGATCCGATCGCAGACGGCCCTGTCATTCAGCAGGCGAGCTATGAATCGATCTTAGGAGGCACGAACATTCGGAAGTGCTTTACAGCGGTCGAGCAGCTGCGCGCGGACGGTTGTGAGCTGCCGTTTGTATTTATGCTCTATTACAATACGATCTGTCATTACGGCGTACAGGCGTTTGTGGAAAAATGCCGCACGGTGGGCGTGGACGGACTGATTATTCCGGATCTGCCGCTGGAGGAGCAGGAGGAGATACGGGCATGTCTCGAGGGACAGGACGAGACGATTCTGATCCAGCTCGTCAGTCCCGTATCGGCGGGACGCATTCCGCAGATTCTTGACGGCGCGCGCGGATTTGTCTACTGTGTATCGTCGATGGGCGTGACCGGACAGTCGGGAAACTTCCACAGAGAGATCTGCAACTATCTCGCAGATGTGAAACGCCAGAGCAGCATTCCGGTCATGATGGGCTTCGGTATTACACAGGCGGCGGATATTGCACCGATGAAGGAGCACATCGACGGCGCGATCGTTGGCTCGCATTTTATCAAGCTGCTGCGGGAGCATGATTTCGCACCGGAGGCAGCAGCGGAGTATTGCAGCACGTTCAAGCGGGAGTTAAAGGCATTATAATACAGACAGGGAGGAAACGCATATGAAAACAGCAATCGCAGCCGTAGTAGACGGAAAAGACTTAACAAGAGAGGAAGCAGAGCGTGTCGCAGAACTGATTCTGAGCGGACAGGCGAGCGAGATTGAGATCGCGGGACTTCTGACCGCGCTTCGGATGAAGGGTGAGACAGTCGATGAGATCTTAGGCTTTGCGTCGGTATTGCGCAGCAAGGCAAACACGATCACACCGAAGTGTGAGAACTACGTGGATCTGGTCGGAACGGGCGGAGACTGCACCTATTCCTTTAATATTTCCACGACCTCCGCATTCGTGGCAGCGGGAGCCGGACTTCCGGTGGCAAAGCACGGAAACCGCTCGATTTCGAGCAAATCCGGTGCGGCAGATGTCCTTGAAGCACTCGGAGTCAATATCGGTGCAGATCCTGACGTTGTACAGAAATGTGTGGAGGAGGCAGGCGTTGGCTTTATGATGGCACCGCACTTTAACCCCTGCATGAAATATGTCGGCCCCGTGCGCAAAGCGCTCGGTATCCGTACCGTATTCAATATTTTAGGACCGTTGTCAAACCCTTCCAGAGCAAAAAAGATGGTCGTCGGTGTGTATGATCCAGCGATGGCGGAGACGATCGCAAAGGTCATGGCACAGCTCGGCGTGGAGCGCGGCTTTGTTGTGAGCGGAGACAATCATATCGACGAGTTCAACCTTGCGGGCGCTACGACAGTCGCAGAGATCAAGGACGGGAATGTGACAGTATTTGAGCTCCAGCCCGAGGAGGTAGGACTGACACGCTGCACACTCGATGATCTGCGCGGCGGTGAGGGTGCGGAAAATGCCAAGATCACACGCGCGATCTTAGACGGCAGCGAACGTGGGGCAAAACGTGACGTCGTACTGCTCAATGCCGGTGCAACGCTCTATATTGGCGGACTGGCAGATTCGATCAAGGATGGTATCGAAAAAGCAAAGGAATCGATCGACAGCGGAAAGGCTGCACAGGTATTGGAGAAAATGGCTGCAATGAGCTGCGGTGAGGCATAAAAACGATAGAAAACAATCAAAAATCATCCATAAGGAAAGCCCGTGTGCTTAAAAGCATGCGGGCTTGTTTCCTAAAATCGTGATGTTCAGATAGTTGTGGTCGAGTGCAAGATCGAGCGTTCTGCCGTCTTCGGTCATCACAACCGGACGCAGCGGAAATTTGCTGCGGTTTTTGATGACATGGGCTTTCTCTCCGGTGGAGAGTGTGACTGTCACGCCGACCGGGTAAACAGTGATGTAATTGAGGAATGTCGTCACAACCGGATAGCTGAACATGTGGTCACAGTTCGCCATCAGATACTCGATCGTTTCGAGTGCGCTGTATTCTTCCTTGTATGCGCGCTTGGACAACAGTGCATCGAACACATCCGCCACGTGGATGATGCGTGCGTAGAGTACGATATGCTCTTTGCTGAGCCCGGAGGGATAGCCGCTGCCGTCATCGTTCTCGTGGTGCTGTAAGATCGACAGGCACACAGCGTGCGGAAACTCCGGCCGTGCCTTTACCATTTCATAGCCAAACTGCGGATGGCAGTTGATAATCGCGCGCTCATTCGCATCGAGAGACCCCGGCTTGTCCAGAATCGCAAGAGGAATGCATTCCTTGCCGATGTCGTGGAACAGGGCGGCAAGCGCCAGCTCACGAAGCTGCTCATTTCGCAGCTTCAGACCGATGCCGCAGGCAACGGCAGCGATCGCGACATTCAAAGAGTGCTCATAGGTCGAGTTATGATAGTGGCGCAGCGTATTGAAATCCAGTTGGATCTCCTTGAGATCGAGCAGGTCATCGACGATCTTGTTTGATAAAAAGAAGATCTGGTCGAGGTTCTGCTCGCGGAGTGTGCGCAGCATCCGCATCCGCTCATCGTCATCAATAATCTCGGAGAGCTCCTCATATTCCGAATAACAGTCATAGATATATACGCCCGGATAGCCCAGATAACGGATCTTATCGATGAGCGGCGCGGTCAGTTTTTTATTTCTGCCGAGCAGCTTTCGCCCATCCTCGTCATATAGATTTTTCACGATCACCATGCCCGGTGTCACATCATTGATACTAATAAAACGCATCCAGTCATCCTCGCATCCGAATAATATTTTTAATATGTAATAACAGCTACTTGATATTATAACTGTTTCGCCTAAAAACGGCAAGTATTTTTAGCCGCTGACACAAGAAAGTAAAAAGCAAAAACAAAGGCAATCGGCAACGAAAACAAACAAAAACAACACAAATCGGACGGTAAGAACCAAAAAATAATACTTGATTTATGTGGTTTTTTGTCGTACACTATATACATATCGAAGAGAGTAAGGAGAGGTCGTATGGAATTTCAATTACCTCCTTCACAGGAAGGAAAAATGCGCATTGTTCAGGAGCTGGTGCCCGGCAAACAGGTCACACTGGCACATATTATCGCGAGCCCGGATCCGATCGTATATAAAAAGCTGGGTCTTGACCCGAGCATCGATTATCAGCGGACGGCGATTGGTATCCTCAGCATGAGCCCCGCGGAGATCGCGGTGATTGCGGGTGACCTGGCGATCAAAAAGGCAGATATTGAGTTGGGATTTATCGACCGTTTCAGTGGCACGCTGATCTTCACCGGATCTGTGTCAGCCGTGGAGGAGGCAATACAGGCGATCTGTGATTATCTGATTGAATATCTTGGATTTACGGTTTGTGCGGTGACACGGACCTGACGGTAGTTTGAATGAAAAAAATGATTTTAGTCGGACGGAGCGAGTGCGGGAAAACTACGCTCCGTCAAGCGTTAAAAGGGGAGACCCTGCATTATCACAAAACACAATACGTCAATCATTTTGATGTGATCATCGATACACCGGGCGAATATGCGGAGACAGGCACACTGGGGCGTGCACTGGCACTGTATTCGTATGAGGCAGATGTGACAGCGCTCCTGCTCAATGCCAATGAGCCGTATTCGCTGTACCCGCCCTGCTGTGCGGCAGTCAACTGCCGTCCGACGATCGGTATCGTCACACAGATTGACGCGCCGGACGGAGATCCTGACCGCGCGGAGCGGTGGCTGCGTCTGGCAGGCTGCGAAAAGGTATTTCGTGTCAGCTCCTACACGGGAGAGGGGATCTGGCAGCTGCTCGAATATCTGCGGGAGCCGGGGGATGTGCTGCCGTGGGACAATGAAAAGGACGCGAACCGTGCACGCAAGGTGCTTTCGACAAAGTCGGCGGATGAGCCGCCTGCACCGTGTCCGCAGCAGGAGAAGCAGTAAAACAGGGGGAGATCGTGCTTATGAATACAGATGATTCGCAAAAGCAGAACAATCGACATATTTTCAGACAGACATTGGTACAGGCATCCGCTTTTTTGGTAGTGATACTTTGTGCCATTTTGTTTTTCTTTGTGATCTTCAGCTACAATACATGGACGGGCAAACTGGCGTATGTTGTGTCCGGGCTGAAATCGATCATCATCGGCATAGTGATCGCCTATCTGCTCAATCCGATCGTAAACAGCATGGAAAAGCAGTTGAAAAAGCTGATCAAAAATCCGAAAAACGAGGCGCGCGCCAATGCGATGCTGCGCGGTTTCTGCGCGATCACAGTCGTGCTCGGTGCGGTTTTGATCGCGGGCGTGCTGCTGTATACGATTCTGCCGCAGGTCGTGATCAGTATTTCTTCCCTAATCCGCAATTTTCCGCATTATGTTGATGAGGTTACGGATCTGATCCAGTCGAACCGGCAGCTCCGGACGTTTCTGGATAATGTGCTGACGAATGCGACGGAGGACGTCTCCAACTGGCTGAATGTCAATGTGTTACAGAATATCCAGTCCTACGTGGCGATGGCGGCATCCGGTGTGATGAATGTCATCACGATGCTTGCGAACGTGCTCGTCGGACTCATTATATCCGTCTATGTGCTGTGCTCGACACAGACATTTGTCGGACAGGGCAAAAAGATCCTCTATGCGCTATTTACGAGAAAGCAGGCAAAGGCGATCCTCGATACACTGCGAAAGAGCAATGAGATCTTCGGCGGATTTATCTCCGGAAAGATCATCGATTCGCTGATCGTTGGCGTGCTGTGCTTTATCGGTCTGACACTGCTTCATATGCCGTATATCGCACTCGTATCGGTGATCGTCGGTGTTACGAATGTGATTCCGTTTTTCGGACCGTATATCGGCATGATTCCGAGTACGATACTGATTATGCTCGTCGATTTCAAAAAGGGCGTGATCGTGCTGATCTTTATCATCATTTTGCAGCAGCTCGATGGCAACGTGATCGGACCGAAGATCCTCGGCAAATCGACCGGACTTTCCGCGTTCTGGGTCGTTTTCTCCGTGATGTTTTTCGGAAAGCTCTGGGGCATCATCGGTATGCTGATCGGCGTGCCGGTATTCGGCGTGATCTATTATATTGGCGATACATTTGTAAATTACAGGCTCCAAAAGCGCGAGCTGCCGACGGATATGGCACAGTATAAAAACCTCGATTATTTTACGGAGGACGGTGAGCGCGTGACGACCGATGGGAAAAAGACACCGCGCGAGCTGCGCAAGGAAGAGCAGAAGGAATTGCGCAGACAGTGGATGGAGGAAAATCAGGAGAACTTTGACCACTGGCTGCAAAAGCACAAGAAAAAAGATGTGGACGACAAGGAGATATAAATAGTTATTTATATAGAAGAAAAAGGAAGGCGCTACAGCGCCTTCCGGTCGATATAAGTCGTTTTAAATTTAGAATATAAGATCTTCTGGCTGCTGTAGAGACCGTGGTAGCCGGAGAGCATATAGCTCAGCGCGATCGCGAGCAGATAGAAGGGCATGCCGTCATAGCCAAACAGCTCAAAGCAGATGAGCAGGGAGGCGATCGGTGAGTTGGTGACACCGCAGAAGAGGCTGCCCATGCCGACCGCGATGCATAGCGGTGCGTCAAAGCCTGTGACCATTGCAAACAGACAGCCGAAGGTGGCACCGACATAAAAGGTCGGGACGATCTCACCGCCCTTGTAGCAGCAGGCGAGCGTGATCGCGGTGAACACCATTTTCAGTAAAAACGCACCCGGAAATACGGTTCCGGTCTCAAAGCACCGGGCGATCACCTGCATACCGGCTCCGTTATAGTCGCGGTTGCCGACGAGCAGCGTCAGCGCGATAATGAGCAGACCGCCGACGGTCGTGCGCAGAAAATGATTGCTCACATGTGCGCGGAAAAAGTGTGCCGTGCGGTGCAGAATCTCACAGAAAAGCACGCTGACACATGCACAGAGTATTGCGAGAATACCGGTAAGGCATGCGCTTTTGATCGTAAACGCGGGCGCTGCGACAGGGAATACCTCCCAGCCGACACCACACATCGCCGCGAGCGAGTGGGCGACAAACGATGCGATCACACACGGGACGAGCGCGGCGTAATACATGACACCGACGCTCACGACTTCCATCGAAAAGATCGCGGCTGCCATCGGGGTGCCAAACAGCGCGGAAAAGCAGGCGCTCATACCGCACATAATCATGACACGCTTATCATTTTCGTTAAAATGAAACACATTTCCGATCCAGTTTCCGATGCTGGCACCGATCTGGAGCGCCGCACCCTCACGGCCGGCGGAACCGCCGCACAGATGCGTGAGCACCGTCGCCACAAATATGAGCGGAGCCATCTTGAGCGGTACTTCCTCTCCGGAATGGATCGCTGAGATCACGAGGTTCGTTCCCTGATCGTGCTTGTCGTGGAACAGATAGTACCATGATACGATCAGGATTCCTGCGAGGGGCAGGAAAAATAACAGCCACGGATAGAGGCTCTGTGAGGCGGTCGCAAAAGACATCGCATAGGAAAACGCGATGCCGACACCGCCGACGACAAGACCTGTGACGATCGCGATCAGAATCCATTTGATCCCGCTGCGCAGGCGGTGCAGATTGTGGATCACGGTTCGTTTCAGATCCGCGGGCGGTTCACCGGCTGCGTGACTGACAGTTTCAGGCTGATCCGTTTCATGATGTATGGTTACATGTTCATTTGTCTGATTCATAACTTTTTCACACTCCTGTGCAATATCGTAGCGCGCGGGTGGCTGTTTGTCAAGTGGACGGCTGACGACGGAGGAGTAAAATGCGAGACCTGTTATTAGACCAATTAAAACAGATCACCGAGGAGGAGCAGGCGATCCTAAACGGACAATCCGGGGTCAACAAAAGCCTGTACACCTCAGGTGAAAATTTTGTGGTGGATAAGGATAAAATGCTTGCCAGAGGCACGCTCATCGATATGCGCTCGCATACGAGGTTTGTGCATTTTCCGGAGCATACGCACAACTATATCGAGATTATTTATATGTGCTCCGGCACGACCACGCATCTGATCAACGGCGGCGTGCGTGTGGAACTGCAGCAGGGGGAGCTTCTGTTTTTGAATTCCAATGCAAGGCAGGAGATCTTGCCAGCGGGACGGGAGGATGTGGCGGTCAATTTTATCGTGCTGCCGGAGTTTTTTCATCAGGCGTTTCAGATGGTGGAGGAGGACAATGTCGTGCGCGACTTTCTGGTCGGCACGCTGCAAAAAAAGCATCAGGGCATGGATTTTATCCATTTTCAGGTGGCGGATGTGCTGCCGGTGCAAAATCTCGTGGAAAACCTCGTCTGGTCATTATTATATGAAGCAGGCGGCAAGAGCGGAACGAACCAGATGACGATGGCGCTGCTCATCCAGCAGTTGTCGCGCCATACGGAAAAGATCCGTGTCGTAGGTCCGGATCAGTTTGACCGCAGACTGATGTTTACGGTGCTGCGCTATATCGAGGACAACTACCGCGAGGGGACACTCACGGAGCTGGCGGCGCTGACGTTTCAGCCGGTGTCGGGGCTGTCGCGTTTTATCAAGCGCGAAGCCGGAGCGACGTTCCAGCAGCTTCTCATGCAAAAACGGCTGAATCAGGCGGCGTATCTGCTGACGAATACGCGCGTGCCGGTGGAGGACATCATCGCAGCGGTCGGCTATGACAACAGCAGCTATTTTCATCGCATTTTTAAACAGCAGTTCGGTGTGACACCGAAGAAATACCGTGACAGTGAGCATTGACACGGTAAAAAAGAATCTGCAAATAAGGACGGTTTTTTTATAAAATAAAGTCCTTATTTTTAGGTGAATATATGATTATAATGAGGACAAGATCCAAGAAAGGAGAGCAAATGGGAAACTACTATTTGGCAATCGACATCGGTGCTTCCAGCGGAAGACACATTTTAGGAAGTATTGAGGACGGAAAAATCGTACTGGAGGAGATCTACCGTTTTGAGAACGGCATGGTGGAGAAGAACGGACATCTGTGCTGGAATCATGAGCGTACATTTAAGGAGATCCTCGCAGGCATCAAAAAGTGTAAGGAGATCGGCAAGATCCCCACAAGTATGTCTATCGACACATGGGGCGTGGATTTTGCACTGCTCGATGAGAATGACAAGCTGCTCGGCGATACCGTAGGCTATCGTGACAGCCGTACAAAGGGCATGGATGAGGAAGTATACAAGATCATTCCGGAGAAGGAGCTGTATGCGCGCACCGGTATCCAGTATGCGATCTTTAATACGATCTACCAGCTGATGGCAGTCAAGAAGGAGCATCCGGAGCAGATGGAGCAGGCAAAGGCGATGCTGACCACACCGGACTATTTCCAGTTCCTGCTCACCGGCGTAAAGATGCAGGAGTACACGATGGCTACGACCGGTCAGTTGATCAATCCCAAGACCTTTGACTGGGATTATGAATTGATCGATATGCTCGGCTATAATAAGGAGATCTTCCAGAAGGTGCAGATGCCCGGAACGAGTGTCGGACACTTTACAAAGGAGATTCAGGATCAGGTAGGCTTCGACTGTGAGGTCGTACTGTGTGGATCACACGACACTGCATCCGCAGTGCTTGCAGTACCTGCAAATGATGACGATTTCCTCTATATCAGCTCTGGTACATGGTCACTGATGGGTATTGAGAAAAAAGAGGCAGACTGTTCAGCAGCCAGCCAGAAGGCAAATCTGACCAATGAGGGCGGATATGACAAGCGTTACCGCTATCTGAAAAACATCATGGGTCTGTGGATGATTCAGAGCGTGCGCCATGAGCTGGATGATAAGTACAGTTTTGCAGAGCTGTGTGATATGGCTTCACAGTGTGATGATTTCCCGTCACGTGTAGCTGCAAACGACGACTGTTTCCTTGCACCCAAGAGCATGATTGCAGAGATCCAGCGCTATTGCCGCGATACCAACCAGCCGGTTCCCGAGACTCCCGGTGAGTTGTCAGTTGTGATCTACAAATCACTGGCACAGTGCTATGCACAGACAGCAAAGGAGATCGAGGAGATCACCGGACGTACCTACAGCCGTATCCATGTCATCGGCGGCGGTTCCAATGCGGTATACTTAAACGAGCTGACCGCAAAGGAGACTGGCAAAGAAGTACACTGCGGACCGGGTGAGGCGACAGCGATCGGAAATATCGTTGCACAGATGATCAAGGCAGGCGATTTCGCTTCTGTAGAGGAGGCAAGAACCTGTATTTATAACTCCTTTGGAGTAAAAAAATACGTTTCAAAATAAAAATTGCGGAACAAAACAGTTCCGCCCACGCCATTCGCAAAGACATATGATTCAGTCATGTTCTTGGTGATGGCTGAACGGAAAGGAGAACAAATTATGTCACAGCTTTATGAAGCAGCAAAAGCAGAATATGCAAAATTTGGCGTTGATACAGACGCAGCAATCGCAAAATTAAAAGAACTTCCGGTATCTTTACATTGCTGGCAGGGAGATGATGTCACCGGTTTTGACCATGACGGTCCTCTGACCGGCGGTATCCAGACGACCGGAAACTATCCCGGAAAGGCACGCACTCCTGAAGAACTGATGGCTGATATGGAGAAGGTCATGAGCCTGTGTCCCGGAAAGGTAAAGCTGAACCTGCATGCAAGCTATGCAATTTTTGAGGATGGCGAGTTCGTAGACCGTGATAAGCTCGAGCCGAAGCATTTCGTAAAGTGGGTAGAGTTCGCAAAGAAGCACAATGTAGGTATCGATTTCAACCCTACGTTCTTCTCACATCCGAATATCAAGGATGGACTGACATTATCCAGCCCTGATCCCGAGATCCGAAATTTCTGGATCGAGCATGGAAAAGCCTGCATCCGTATTTCTGAGTATTTTGCAAAGGAGACCGGTATACCCTGCGTCATGAACATCTGGACGGGTGACGGCTTCAAGGATGTTCCGGCTGACCGTATGGGACCGAGAATGCGTTATAAGGAGTCTATCGAGGCGATCTTATCCGAGCCTTATGATTTCAAGATGGTAAAGCCCTGCGTAGAATCCAAGGTATTCGGTATCGGCGTAGAGGCATTTACCTCCGGTTCAGCAGAATTTGCCCTGAGTTTTGCAGCTGCACACTCTGACAAGTGTATGCCGCTCATGGACAACGGACATTATCATCCGACTGAGGTTGTATCTGACAAGATCCCTGCGCTGCTGTGCTTCTTCCCGGAGATCGCATTACATATCACAAGACCGATCCGTTGGGATTCAGACCATGTAGTACTCTTTGACGATGAGACAAAAGAGATGGCAAAGGAGATCGTCCGCAACGATGCGACCGACCGTGTCTACATGGCACTCGATTACTTTGATGCGAGCATCAACCGCGTATCTGCATGGACGGTTGGATTCCGCAGCTGGCAGAAGGCTCTGTTAAATGCACTTTGCCTGCCGAATGCAGAGCTGAAGAAACTGCAGGATGAGGGCAACTTCACCGAACTTATGGTGATGCAGGAGGAGAGCAAGCTGCTTCCGTTTGGCGCTGTATGGGCAGAGTACTGTGAGCAGTGCGGTGTCAAGGGCGACAAGAGCTGGTTCGACGAGATCAAGGCTTACGAGGCAGACGTATTATCAAAGAGAAACTAAAAGTTTAACCAAGCCCCCCTTATTTTGAAATATTGACTATATGAAAAACCGCGTGCGCAGGGAAACTGTGTGCGCGGTTTTTTATGGGATAGGAAATTCCTGTTACATAAAATGCTCCGCAAGGATGCATGGCTGGCAGGTTTTGTGGGCGCGTTCCGGCAGGTTTACACTTTTAGAAAAATTCAGTATAATTTAGAAGAATAACAGTGACAGACATGAAGGTTTGTCGGAGTATCCCGGAGGTAAGTGATGCCAAAATCGAAATGGAAACTGAATACGATCTACATATCCGAACGATTGCAGGAGAGTCTGCGCCCCATTTCCCACTGTGCACTGACGACTGTAGTGGCTCCCATGGGCTACGGAAAAACAACGGCGGTGGAGTGGTATCTTGCACAGCGCGCAAAGAGCGAAGCACCGTATATTATCCGCATCAGTGTGTATTCCGGCAATCTTGCTATTTTCTGGAAAAGCGTACAGGATGCATTTGCCCGGGCGGGCTTTGATTTCCTGCGGGAGTACACATGTCCGGCAGATGAAGCCGGTGGCGGTCTGCTGATCGGGGATCTCTGTTACGCGCTGGCAGGAGAGCGTTCCTGCTATATTTTTATTGATGATTTCCACCTGATGACTGACGCCCGTGTATCCGTTTTCTTTTTCGCCCTTGCGGGGCGGCTGCCTGCGAATGTCCATCTGATTCTTGCGAGCAGGGACTTCTTTCTGCCCGCGGCAGAGCTCGTCCGTCTGGGTGGCAAGGTCTATCAGATCGGCATGGAGCAGCTCCGGCTGAATCATACGGAGCTTGCTGTCTACACAAAACGCTGTGGCATGGAGCTTTCTGACGGGCAGATCGAGACACTGCTGCATGACAGCGAGGGATGGTTTTCTGCGGTTTATCTGAATCTGCGGATGTTTTCCGAGCACGGCAGACTGCCCGGACATGATTCTGATATTTTCTCTGTTTTTACTGCCGCCATGATCGACCCATTGCCCGAAAAACAGCGGGAGTTTCTTGCAGTCATGGGGATTGCCGACGAGTTCACCGTGGAAATGGCGCAGTTTGTCATGGGAGATGCATACGCAGGGGAACTGCTTGACGCGCTGACCGGACAAAACGCTTTTGTCAGGCATTTGCCGGACGGTGTGACCTACCGCTTTCATCATTTGATGAAAGAATGTGCGCTGCGTGCATTCCGGAAACTGCCGAAGGAGCGTCAGACGGTTTACCGGGAGCGCTTTGGCGCCTGGTACGAGGAGCACCGGCAGTATCTTCACGCTATAGCCGTTTATCGGGAGAAAGGGGACTATGACGCGCTGCTTAGAGTTGTGCAGGAAGATGCGGGTATCCTGCTTTCGGCACTCAATCCGGCAGCCGTGCTGGTTGCATTGGACGAGTGTCCCGCTGCTGCATTGAAAGAGCATCCGTTGGCGCTCCTTGTGCTGATGCGCAGTATGTTCAACTGGCGGAATATCCCTAAGATGCTGGAGCTAAAAGCGCTGCTGCTGGCTGCCATAGAGGAGCATCCGGAGTTGTCGGCAGAGGAACGCGGAAATCTGCTGGGCGAATGCGACCTCATTATGAGTTTTCTCTGCTATAACGATATCAGTGCCATGAGCCGGCTGCATCGCAGCGCCAGCGCACAGATGACCCGTCCTGCCATCAGTATCCGCTCCGGTGGCGGCTGGACTTTCGGATCACCATCTGTCCTGATGATGTTCTACCGTGCGCCGGGGGAGCTGCAAAGCGAGCTCGCCGAGATGGACGAATGTATGCCACACTACTATTCGGTTACGGGCAGCCACGGACAGGGTGCGGAAACCATCATGCGGGCGGAGGCAGCGTTCATGCAAGGGCGTTTCACCGATGCACATATTGCATTAGAACGCGCCTATGCACAGATTCAGGACAATGGACAGGAAAATATGGCGCTGTGCTGTGATTTTCTGGCGTGTCGGCTTTCGTTATTTATGGATATGAAACAGCGCTATACCCTTGCCGGCCGCCGTGAGGAGCTGCTGCGGCACCACAATGCCGCGTGGCTGAATATCTGGGATGCTACCAGTGCCTATTACTATGCCCTGCTTGGAAAAATGGAAGAACTGCCGGAGATTTTCTCGCAGCACAGGCTTTCCTCTGTCCACACGCTTGCGCCGGGAAAACCGATGATTGAGATGATCGAGAATCAGGTATATCTTGCGCAGGGCGACTATGCAAGAATCATTGGACGCAGCGAGGGTCTGCTGGCGCTCTGTGAGGGAATGAACTATGCACTGGTTGCGATGCATATCCGGATCCAGACGGCAGCAGCATATGAAATGCTCGGCAAGCATGCGGAGGCGAAAGCCTTGTTAGACCATGCGCTGGCTGACGGGGAGCCTGACGGTTTTGTGATCCCTTTTGCGGAAAACTATCGGTATCTCAAGCCACTGCTGGCACAAAGGCTGCAAAACGGGCTGGTTGCGCAGATCAAGGAGCTTGGAGAACTGGCGGAGCAGCGAAAAGCGGGAACTGTCCGACCGGCGGTGCTAGCTGTGCTGACGGAGCGGGAGTGTGAGATTGTCCGGCTGATTGCTGATCGCCTGAGCAACCGGGAGATTGCGGAACGGCTCTACCTCTCTGAGGGCAGCATCCGGCAGTACATCAATCAGATCTACGCCAAGCTGCGGATCGAGGGGGAGCCGCGGGCAAAACGAAAGCTGCTGTTAGAGCTGTTGGAGGCAAAAAACTAACAGGATGTTAATAGTTATTTTTGAAGGTCCATTGTATCATGAAGATACAGTGGATCTTTTTTGCGTGATAGCAAATTTCCGTCACACAAAATGCCACAGGAGTACAATACGTTTTTAGAAGGAGGAGAATCGAATGAAGAAAAAACGAATGGTATGGCGGCGGGGATTCAGCCTGTGTCTCGCACTGCTGCTGTGTCTGAGCCTGCTGCCTGCGGAGGTCTTTGCGGCGGATACGGAATTGAAAATATTTCAAATTAACGGCACGGACGTCACCAGTGAGAATGTCGGAAAACTGGACGATTCGAACGGCGTGACCTACGGCACTAACGGTAGTATCAGCTATGATCCTGATACCGGGACATTGACGCTGAACAATGTGACGATCGAGCGGACAGGGAGCAACGAGCCGATTACATGTACGAACCCAGGGGCAGCCGGAACGATCAAATTGATCGGTAAAAACACGCTGGTTTGTTCAAAGGGAAGTGTAAGTTCGGCGACTAAAAACTACTGTGCGATCGGTACTTCATGTCTCACCACACTGACGATTGAAGGCGCCAGCCGCAGCGACAGCCTGACGATCACCACAGGGACAATGCAGCCGCAATATATGAGTGGCGGCATTTGTCTGCCTCAATCCGGCAGCAGTGTTACCGTCCGAAACTGCACGCTGGATATCCTCTGCGAGGGCACGAGTAAAGATAGCTGCAGTACCAATGCAATCTACACGAAGGATGGCAGTATCACCATTGATCATGCCAACGTAAACGCAGTAATCGGAAAAAACAGCAGTCAGAAAACACTGTATGTGTTTGGTGGCACCGCTATCTATTCTGAGGGCGGTACATTGAGTATTGTCAGTTCTGATATTACCGCGGGGGCATATTCCACAAAGGCTGGTTGCTGGCTTGCCGGACTGGAGGGAAAGACGCTGGACATTACGGACAGCATATTAAATCTTACCGTAGAACGTCCGGAATCAGGTACAGCTGCTAACGCGGCACGCGCGATTGCGGCAGTCTCGAAATGCACCATCGATCGCTGCACTGGTACGATGATCGGAGCGACATACGGTATTGAGGGCGCTACAGCTGTTTCCGGTAGTGCACTGACCATTCAGGGCGGCATGAATGCCATGAATACGGAGCCCACCATGAGCGGCGTGGATATTTTCTGCGGTGCGGATGCCGGCTCTGCGACAGCGGTAGATCCCGCAGGCGTGACAGGGAATTATTGGGAAAACAAATATTTGCGCACGGATGTGCCGATTGCCTATGACTTCACACTGAGCCAGACCGGATCCTATGCCTTTCCGGATCTGACCTATGGCTACACCGATGCTGCTCCGTTGACAGTCACTGTTACGAATACCGGTACGCAGGCGACGGGCGAGCTGGTGGTAAACTCCAGCAATTCCGCACTCTTTATCGCCACGCCGGGCAGCATTTCCAGTATCCCCGCAGGTGGAACCGCGGACTTTCAGGTGCAGCCAGTAGCCGGGCTGAATGCGGGCCGCTACGGTGGTACCGTGACTGTGACCGGCAGCGGCAATGTGAGTCGGGAATTTTTCGTGTCGCTGAATGTAAAGACAGCCGGTAAGGTCGCAACACCGGTTATCACGCCGGACGGCGGCAGCTTTAAAGGCTCACAGACTGTCACTATCACCTGTGCCACGGAGGGAGCGCGGATCTGCTACACGACGGATGGCAGTGAGATTGATGTCAGAAGCACACCGTACACCGGCCCCATCACGTTGACAAATACTACCACGATCAAGGCAGCGGCAACCAAGGAGAATATGGACACCAGCGACACCGCAACGGCGACCTTTACACTTAGTTTCGATGACGGTTCATCATCAGGCGGCGGCTCATCATCAGGCGGCGGTTCATCATCAGGCGGCGGTTCATCATCAGGCGGTGGTTCATCATCGGGCGGCGGTTCATCGACGGGCGGCGGCTCATCATCGGGTGGCAGTTCATCTTCCGGCGGTGGAACTACGGTAACTCCCGGCAAGGATGACAGCAAGCCGGGCACGGATGATACCAAGACGGATGTACAGGATACAACCATTCCCGTGGCAACCATCGTTGACAAGGATGGCAGACAGGTTGCTGTTGATAAGGACGGCAATGTACTTGTAAAGACCCTTGTGTTGATCAACGGCAGAAAATACGTGACAAATGTATATGGCGAGATCGTAAAAGCTGCGTTTGCAACGACAAAGGACGGCAAAAAGTTCTACGCAAAGAAAAATGGCGTGATTGTTGTCTATAAGGTATTCCGGGTTGGAGGTAAGCAGTATGTAGCAAACAAAAACGGTGTCATCGTAAAAAACCGTTGGATCACGATAGGAAAGACCAGATATTTCTGCAATAAGAGGGGTGTTGTTATACAGACAAAGCCTGTTAAGAAAAAATAGGATCACATCCTATTTATAGGTTTATAAGAAAAGTCGTTCACTTCGATGTGGACGGCTTTTTCAATTCATAGGAACTTTCTATCACATAAAGCCTTTGGCAGCCGACTCTTTTTCATCGTGCGCCTTGCGGCGTATGTCACGAACATGTATAATTGTTTTTATGAAAGGAACAGAGGGTAATGACATGTTTGAAGATTATGCATATGCAGAAATAACGCTTGAGGAGCTGGCGGACATCCATCCGTCGAAATATGTGTTGTGCGACATCCGGGATGAGATCTCGCACCAGTACGGCGCGATCCCACATTCCGTACAGATGTCTGACATCTGTGAGCGGGCGCAGGCAGGCACGCTCGACCGCGGGACGAGCTATATTCTATATTGTATGAGGGGCACACAGAGTCTCGACGCAGTCGGGGAGCTGCGCAGCCTCGGCTATGATGCGGTCAGCTTAAAAGGCGGTTATGCATCGTGGCTTGTGGCATCGTTTCAGGAGGAAGATGCACAGAATGCCCAAAAACAGGCGGATGTCGAGCAGAGCATCCGCAAAAAATTCCACAAAAAGCTGTTCACGCCGTTTGCAAAGGGCATCAACCAATACGACATGGTGCAGGAGGGGGATAAGATCGCGGTCTGCATCTCCGGCGGCAAGGACTCCATGCTGATGGCAAAGCTGTTTCAGGAGCTGAAACGGCACAACAAATTTCCGTTTGAGCTTGTCTTTCTCGTGATGGACCCCGGCTACAGCGAAGTGAACCGGATGGTGATCGAGAAAAACGCAAAGATGCTTGGCGTGCCGATCACGGTGTTTGAGACGCAGATTTTCGATGCAGTCTACGAGATCGAGAAATCGCCCTGTTATCTGTGCGCACGCATGCGCAGGGGCTATCTCTACAGCAAGGCAAAGGAGCTTGGCTGCAACAAGATCGCGCTCGGACACCACTATGATGATGTGATCGAGACAACGCTCATGGGGATGCTCTACGGCGCGCAGATCCAGACGATGATGCCAAAGCTGCACAGCACGAATTTTGAGGGCATGGAGCTGATCCGTCCGATGTATCTCGTCCGTGAGGACGACATCATGCAGTGGCGGGACTATAACGGACTGCATTTTATCCAGTGTGCGTGCCATTTTACAGATACGTGTTCTTCGTGCCGGGAGGACGGCACTTCGGCATCAAAGCGCATGGAGACAAAGCAGCTCATCGCACAGCTCAAAACGATCAATCCATATGTGGAGGGGAATATATTTAAGAGCGTGCATAATGTCAATCTGAGCACGATCATTGAGTATAAGGATAAGAATGGCGTCAAGCACAGTTTTCTGGATGATTATAACAAAGACTGATTTGTGGATTGAGTACGGAAAAACCTTGACTTCAACATAAAACAAACATATAATAAAGAAAAACAAACAAAAATTAAATAAAACAAACACGAAACAACAAAACAGAATTCGTGGGAGACCGATAGTTTTTGAGATTGACAGGAGAGGTCAGGAGGGCGTATGGAACAGGATTATTTGCAGACAAAAGGCCGCATTTTTGACATCCAGAGATACAGCATCCACGACGGTCCGGGCATCCGCACGATCATTTTTTTAAAGGGATGCGTGCTGCGCTGTAAATGGTGCTGCAATCCGGAATCACAGCGCTATGAGATCGAGACGATGATGCGCGCGGGCGAGCAGATCACCTATGGGCGCGATGTGACGGTTGCCGAGATGCTCAACGAGGCAGAGCAGGACCGCATGTATTACCGCAAGAGCGGGGGCGGAGTCACATTGTCGGGCGGCGAGTCGCTGTGCCAGCCGGATTTCGGTTCGGCATTGCTGCGCGGGCTGCACGCACACGGTATACATACGGCGATGGAATCGATGGGATGCGCCGAATTTTCAACGATCAAGCGTTTTCTGGAGCATCTGGATCTGTATCTGATGGACATTAAGCACATGGAGCCGGACAAGCATAAGGCATTTACCGGCAGGTCGAACGAGCTGATGTTGGAGAACGCGAAAAAGATCGCGACGAGCGGATATGACACAAAGCTGATTATCAGGGTGCCTGTCATCCCGACGTTTAACGCAACGCCGATGGAGATCCGGGCGATCGCACAGTATGCGGCATCGCTGCCGGGCGTGGAGGAGCTGCATCTGCTCCCGTATCACCAGTTTGGCAGGGATAAATACGAGGGACTGGGCAGACCGTACCCGATGGGCGATGTACAGACGCCTTCGCCGCAGCTCATGCAGGAGCTGTTAGCCGAGGTAAAGCGCGCGGGGCTGAAAGGACAGATCGGCGGCTGATCGCGCGTAAATGCGTTAAAACCACACAAACACAAAAAAAACAACAAAAAACCACAAAAAATAACAGATTTTTGTTGACGACTTGCTAGGTATGTACTATAATTTAGGACATAAAGATCAAAAACCATAAGGAAAACAAAAAAATTAAAGGAGGATCATTATGGTATCAGAATATGAAATCAAGAAACAGATTTGTGACATCGGAAAGAGAATCTACGACAGAAACATGGTTGCTGCTAACGACGGTAACATTTCTGTAAAGATCAACGATAACGAGATTCTTTGTACTCCGACAGGTGTATCAAAGGGCTTCATGACTCCCGAGTATATCTGTAAGGTAGACTTAAAGGGCAATATCATTCAGGCAAACCCCGGATTCAAGCCTTCTTCTGAGATCAAGATGCACTTGAGAGTCTATGAGGAGCGTCCGGATGTACAGTCAGTTGTACATGCTCACCCGATGTATGCAACATCTTTCGCTATCGCAGGTATTCCTCTGACACAGCCGATCATGCCCGAGGCAGTTATCGCTTTAGGCTGCGTGCCGATCGCAAAGTACGGAAGACCTTCTACCATGGAGATCCCCGATGCAGTATCTGAGTATGTGCAGTATTTCGATGCAGTATTATTAGAGAACCACGGTGCACTGACCTACTCTGATTCCCTGCTTGCTGCTTACTTAAAGATGGAGTCAGTAGAGTTCTATGCACAGTTATTATATCAGTCAAAGATGCTCGGCGGACCGAAGGAGTTCACACCCCAGCAGGTTGAGGATCTGTATGAGATCCGCCGCCAGTTCGGTATGAAGGGTCGTCATCCGGCTAACCTTTGCCCGAATACATTAGCAGGAAAGCCCAGCTGCCATAACTGTGGCGGAAGCTGCGGCAGCAAAGCTGCTTCTACACCGGAGCAGGCTGAGCTCGTAGCAGATATCACAAAGAAGGTAATGGCTCAGTTAGGACTGAAATAATCCATGAACGAACATGAGTTAGCGCAGATTATACAATCCGTAGTCAGATCCGTAGATCAGCCAGCCGGTCACAGTACAGTGGCGGATGTCACGTTGGACATGGCAAAGAAGCTGATCGCGGCAGTGGAGCAGAGGGCAGCGCAGATGGGTGTGAATGCAGTCATCGCCGTAGCCAACAAAGGAGCCAATCCGGTAGCTGTTCACTGTATGGACAATTCTTACATCGCCAGCTATGATATCGCTTTCAACAAGGCGTATACCTGTGCGGCGTTAAAGATGCCGACCACGACGTTAAAGCAGCTCGCACAGCCGGGCGGGGATCTGTACGGAATCCAGCATACGAATAATGGCAGGATCGTCATATTCGGCGGCGGCATCCCGATCATGAAGGATGGCGTGTGCATCGGAGGACTCGGCGTGAGCGGAGGCAGCGAGGCACAGGATACCGAACTGGCGGAATCTGCACAGTCAGTAATTGATAGCTTGTTTTAAGGAGGAGCCGATAATGGCAGTTAGCGAAGCTGAATTAAAAGCCATCGTGTCAGCGGTTGTCGCACAGGTAAAGACTGGCGAGCAGCCCAAGGAAGCACAGCTTGGTATTTTTAATGATATGAATACTGCGATCGCTGCGGCAAAGGACGCACAGAAGATCATGCAGCGTATGCCGATGGATCTGAGAGAGAAAATGATCTCCAAGATCCGCGAGCTTACCAAAGAGAATGCAGAGATCCTCGCAAAGATGGCAGTGGAAGAGACCGGAATGGGTAACGTGGGAGACAAGATCTTAAAGCATCAGCTCCTTGCAGAAAAGACCCCCGGCACAGAAGATATTACAACAACCGCATGGTCAGGAGACCGCGGATTGACATTGATCGAGATGGGACCCTTTGGTGTGATCGGAGCGATCTGCCCGTGTACGAATCCGTCTGAGACAATTTTATGTAATGCGATCGGAATGCTCGCAGGTGGCAACACCGTAGTATTCTGTCCGCATCCGCAGGCAATTAAGACTTCATTATATGCAGTAGAGCTGGTCAACAAGGCATCACTTGCCGTTGGCGGTCCCTGCAACGTAGCAGTTGCACTTGCGCATCCTACGATGGAGTCCAGCAACATTATGATGAAGCATCCGGATATCCACCTGATCGCAGCGACCGGAGGTCCCGGTGTTGTGACCGCAGTTCTTTCTTCCGGAAAGAGAGGCATCGGCGCCGGAGCAGGCAACCCGCCCGCACTGGTAGACGAGACCGCAGATATCCGCAAGGCAGCCAGAGACATTGTCAACGGCTGTACATTTGATAACAATCTTCCCTGTATCGCAGAGAAGGAAGTCGTTTGTGTTGACAGCGTGTGCGACGAGCTGATCCACTGGATGTTAGAGGAGGATGACTGTTATATGGTATCCCCCGAGGAGCAGCAGAAGTTAGTTGACACCGTACTGATCAACGGCAAGCTGAACCGTAAATGCGTCGGCAGAGATGCACGTACCTTACTCTCCATGATCGGAGTCAATGCACCGGCAAATATCCGCTGCATCATCTTCGAGGGAGAAAAGGAGCATCCGCTCATCGAGAAAGAGCTGATGATGCCGATTTTAGGTATCGTCCGTGCAAAGGACATCGATGATGCGATCGACAAGGCTGTATGGTTAGAGCATGGATGCCGCCATTCCGCACATATGCATTCAAAGAACGTTGAGAACCTGACACGTTTCGGACAGGCGATCGACACCGCGATTTTTGTAAAGAACGGTCCCAGCTACGCAGCACTCGGATTCGGTGGTGAAGGCTTCTGTACATTCACAATCGCATCCCGTACCGGTGAGGGACTGACATCAGCCAGCACCTTTACCAAGAGACGTCGCTGTGTAATGAGCGACAGCTTATGTATTCGCTAGTAGGAGGCAGAAAAAATGGCAGTAAACGAAAAAGAGATTGAAGCCATCGTAAAATCCGTTTTGGATGGCATGAGAGATCCCAGCGCACTGGCAGCAAGCACGACAACCGCTGCTTCGGGAAACATTCCGAAGACCGCACACGTTGCAATGCTGACAGAGCTGAAGCATTTTGATATTAAAGAGTTCCCGATCCCCGAGGTTGGCGACGATGACATCCTCGTAAAAGTAGAGGGATGCGGTGTGTGCGGAACTGATGCACACGAGTTTAAGGTAGATCCGTTCGGACTGATCCCCGTTGCTTTAGGACATGAGGGAACCGGCGAGATCGTAAAGATTGGTAAAAACGTAAAGAAGGATTCCGCAGGAAAAGACGTAAAGGTCGGCGACAAGATCGTTACCTGTATGATCTTCAAGGACAATCCGGATATCACCATGTACGATCTGAACAAGCAGAACGTCGGCGGTGCTGATGTATACGGCTTACTTCCGGATGATGACTGCCACCTGAACGGATGGTTTTCTGATTACATCCTGATCCGTGGCGCATTAGGATCTACATTCTTCAATGTCAGTGATCTGGATCTGGATTCCAGAATCCTCATTGAGCCGTGTGCAGTTTTAGTTCATGCAGTAGAGCGTGCAAAGACAACCGGCATCTTGCGTTTCAACAGCCGCGTGGTTGTACAGGGATGCGGACCGATCGGTCTGATCTGTATCGCGGTACTCCGCACGATGGGTATTGAGAACATCGTAGCGGTAGACGGAAACGAGCAGCGCCTCGACTTCGCAAAGAAGATGGGCGCAGAGAAATCTGTAAACTTTATGAACTACAAGGGTGTGGAGGCGCTCGCAGGCGCAGTCGAGGAAGCATTCGGCGGACATTTAGCTGATTTTGCATTCCAGTGTACCGGCAACCCGCACGCACATTCAAATATCTACAAAATGATCCGCAACGGCGGCGGACTTTGTGAGCTGGGCTTCTTCATCAACGGTGGAGATGCAACGATCAATCCGCACTTTGACCTTTGCTCCAAGGAGATCACACTTGTAGGTTCATGGGTATATACACTGAGAGATTATGTGACAACCTTTGATTTCTTAAAGAGAGCACAGGCGATCGGACTTCCGATGAAGGAGCTGATCACACATAAGTTCCCGTTAGAGGAGATCAACGAGGCACTTGAGACCAACCTTACAATGAAGGGTCTGAAGATCGCAATCGTAAACAAATAATTCGGAGGTAGCATATGGCACAGGCTTGTGGTATTATTGAGGTGTTCGGTCTGGTAACCGCTTTCGAGGCGGCAGATGCAGGCTGTAAAGCGGCAAATGTAACCTTAGAGCCCTTTGACCGAAACAAACCGGCAAATGCAGATGCACTTCCCGTTCCCCTTATCATTTGCATTAAGTTCCGCGGTTCCGTCGTAGATGTGACTGCGGCAGTGGATGCGGCACAGGAAGTCGCAGAGCGGTCGACCGGAATGGTATCAAGGTACATCATTTCAGGACCGGATGAGGGAACACAGATGATGTTTGGCTTAAACGCCTTTGACAAAAACTAATCAACACTAAAAAGCAAAAATTCAGGAGGATATTAAAAATGGCACAGGAAGCATTAGGAATGGTTGAAACCAGAGGACTTACAGCAGCAATCGAGGCAGCAGATGCAATGGTAAAGGCAGCAGAGGTAGTTCTGATCGGAACAGAGAAGATCGGTTCAGGATTAGTAACTGTTATGGTACGTGGAGATGTAGGAGCTGTTAAGGCAGCTACAGAGACAGGCGGAGCAGCAGCATCCAAGCTCGGAGAGTTAGTAGCAGTACACGTAATCCCCAGACCTCATAATGACGTTGAGAAGATCCTTCCGACTGTAAAATAGTTCAAAGGACATCTGACACTTAAAAAGGAGTGCTTATGAAGTCATTAGGTTTATTGGAAGTTTCCGGTGTTACGGCTGCTGTGACTGCGCTGGATATTATGTGCAAGACCGCAGATGTGGAATTTGTGACATGGGAACGCAAGCTGGGCGGACGACTGGTGACGATCATCGTAGAAGGTGAAGTCGCGGCTGTCAGACAGGCAGTGGAAGCCGCAGCAGCAAACGGAATAAAAAAACCTGTCAATTATACTGTGATCGCGAGACCGCATGAGGAGATTGTCCGTCTGGTTGAATTATCAGCCAGCAGAATGAAGCCGAAGGCGCCCGTGAAAGCAGAGACACCGAAGAAAGGTGAGTCATAATCATGGCAGAGAGAAAGACGACAACCGCTGCAAAGCGCACCACGCGCCAGACAGCAAAAACAACGCCGGCAGAAGTACCTGTAGTACCTGCCGAAGAAAAGAAAACGGAGGTAAGAAAAATGGCACAGGAAGCATTAGGAATGGTTGAGACCAGAGGACTGACTGCAGCGATCGAGGCAGCAGATTCTATGTGTAAGGCAGCAAACGTAGTATTAGTAGGAACAGAGAAGATCGGTTCCGGATTAGTAACTGTTATGGTTCGCGGAGATGTAGGAGCTGTTAAGTCATCAGTAGAAGCCGGCGCAGCAAACGCAGCAAAGCTCGGTGAGCTTGTAGCTACACACGTGATCCCCAGACCTCACAATGACGTTGAGAAGATTCTCCCGACGGTTCAGTAGTATAGTGAATCTGATACATCCGGATGCCTTCAGGCATCCGGAGTTTAAAATCAATAGGAGCGTTTGTGAGTATGGACGAGAAAAAGATTGAATTGATCACAAGGCTTGTTATGGAAGTGATGCAGGATGAGCCTGCAGCCGGATCGAAAGAGGGCTACATGGTTCCAATCGGTGTCTCCGCACGGCATGTGCATCTGACACAGGAGCATGTAGAGGTATTGTTCGGACCCGGCTACCAGCTGACCAAAAAGAAAGACTTAATGGGTGGTCAGTTTGCTTCCAATGAGCAGGTGACGATCGTTGGAACAAAGCTGCGCGCGATTGAGAATGTCCGTATTTTAGGACCGGTCAGAAAGGCATCTCAGGTAGAGATTTCCATGACTGATGCGCGGACGCTGGGCGTGGCACCGGTGATCCGTAATTCCGGTGACATCGCAGGCTCGGCACCGATCGCACTGGTCGGACCGAAGGGCGCGTTGTACTTAAACGAGGGTTGTATCGTAGCCAAGAGACATATCCATATGTCACCGGCAGATGCAGCCGCAGCAGGTCTTGCCGACAAAGATGTCGTATCTGTCGTAGCGTCAAATGACCGTGGAACGACGTTTGATGAAGTATTGATCCGTGTAGATCCGAGCTTTACACTGGAGATGCACATCGATACCGATGAGGCAAATGCCGCAAAATTAAAGACCGGTGACACTGTTGTCATCAAATAAGGGTGAACTGATATGATTATAGGCAAGGTTGTTGGGAGTGTGATCTCCACACGCAAAAATGAAAATCTGGTAGGCAATAAATTTCTGATTATTGAGCCGATCCATTCAATGGCACATGCGGGCGACCGTCTGGTGGCGATTGATAATGTGGGTGCGGGTATCGGAGAAGCCGTTTTAGTTGCGACCGGAAGTGCTGCAAGAATTGGCTGTGGGATGGATAGCGCACCAATCGATGCTGCAATCGTCGGAATTATTGATGAAGGTGTAAAACTGGAATAAAATGATTGTCAAAATCGACAGTCAACAACTGGAGTAATTGCTATGATAGAGATAAATGAACTGATTAGTGTAGTAAAGAATAGTGGTGTCTGCGGAGCCGGTGGTGCCGGTTTCCCATCATACGGTAAGATCGATGCACGTGCGAAGACGATAATTCTCAACTGTGCGGAATGTGAGCCCCTCTTACGTCTGCACAGACAGGTGTTGGAAAAATACGCCTATGAGATATTGAGTACGCTGTATCAGATGGCATTGTCCATCGGCTGTAATGAGGTCATCATCGGTGTAAAGGAAGCGTACAAGCAAACCGTGGAAGCTGTTCGTGCTCACCTCCGTTCATTCCCCATTATCTCTATAGGTCTTCTGCCGGAGGTTTATCCGGCAGGAGACGAGGTTGTGCTGATCCATGAGCTGACTGGAAAGGTGGTTCCGCCCGGAAGCATCCCGATCCAGGTCGGCGTGGCAGTATTCAACGTAGAGACCGTATTTAATATTTATCAGGCTTTGAATTTCAAAAAGCCTGTCACACACAAGTTTATCACGATCACGGGCGAGGTTGCACAGCCTATGACAAAGTATGTACCGCTTGGAATGACAGTCGCAGATGTCGTAGCGCTGGCAGGCGGTGAGACAGTAGAAGATCCGGTATATCTGATGGGAGGTCCGATGACCGGTAATCTGTGCAGCAAATATGATTTAATTACAAAGACCTCCAATGCGATTATCGTACTGCCGGAGGAACATCCGGTCGTAAAGAAAAAAAGACAGAATACACAAATCAGCATGAAACGTGCGATGGCATCCTGCTGTCAGTGTGAGATGTGTACGGATCTGTGTCCGCGAAATCTGCTCGGACATCCGATTCAGCCGCATCTGTTTATGCGCGCCGCCACAAGCGGTACGACACAGGACGTCGGACCATTTTTAAATACATTTTTCTGCAGCTCCTGCGGATTGTGCGAGATGTATTCCTGCAATCAGGGATTGTCACCGCGCTCACTCATCGCAGAGTATAAGGCAGGGCTTCGGGCAAACGGTGTGAAGCCGCCGAAGGTAGAGGCAGGACCGGTCAAGAAACAAAGACCCCTGCGTCGTGTGCCGATCTCAAGACTTCGCGCGAGACTCGGACTCGAAAAATACAACGTCAAGGCACCGATCGATGAGTCGATCATCATCGTCGATCAGGTAAAGGAAAAACTCAGCCAGCATATCGGTGCACCGGCAGTTCCGGTCGTAAAGGTCGGGGATGTCGTAAAAGAAGGACAAAAGATCGCAGAGGCAGCGGAAAACGCGCTCAGCCTGCCGATCCATGCATCGATTGACGGTGTCGTAACGGATGTGACAAACCGCGACATTACGATCCGGGCACAAAAATAAGGAACATTTTTATAGCCACACGCTACGTGGGGAACAGAGAGGAAATACAGTATGGGTAGAGCATTAGGAATGGTGGAGTACAAGACAGTATCCACAGGTGTTTTAGCGGCAGATCTGGTGTTAAAAACCGCCGATGTGAGGATCATCGAGGCACAGACTGTCTGCCCCGGAAAATATATCGTGATTTTTGAGGGGGATATCAGTGCGGTGCGCGCGTCGGTAGATGCAGCGGCAGCCCGTTATCCGGAACAGTTGATCGACAGTTTCCTGTTGGGAAACCCGCATGAGGGCATTTTCCCGGCGATCTACGGAACGGTAGCGATCAAAAACCGCAATGCGCTCGGTGTCTTAGAGACATTTGATGCGTCCTCGATCTTTGTAGCAGCCGATGAAGCGGCAAAGACCGCAGAGGTAGATCTGATCGAGATCCGTGTGGCGCGCGGTATGTGTGGTAAATCATATGTATTCCTGACCGGAGAGGTCGCAGCGGTCACAGCAGCGATCAACAAGGCGGAAGCCGCAGTCAGTGCACGCGGCATGTATCTGGACAGCTCTGTCATCGCAAGTCCGGATGCACAGTTGTGGGATACGATATTATAAGGGTAAAAAAGCGGCTGTCGGTCTTTCCGACAGCCATTCTTCATCACGCCACAATGTCTATGGAGTGAATAGGTGAAGGTACAAAACGATGGGGAGGATGGCTATATGCTGGCAGCGGAGAGAAGAAATGAGATTTTAGAACTGTTGCGCGAGGAAGGCCGCGTGATCGTGGCAGATCTGAGCAAAAAATATGATGTGACCGAGGAGACGATCCGGCGTGATCTGGAAAAACTTGAAAACGACGGTTACGCGGAGCGCACCTACGGCGGAGCTGTCGTAAAGGGCAGCGAGAAGGACGAGATTCCGTTTCTCGTGCGCAAGCGTGAGAATGTCGAGTCCAAGATGCGCATTGCGCAGACCATTTCACAGATGATCCATGACGGAGACCGGCTGATGCTCGATGCGAGCACGACCGCATTATTTGTTGCCAAACAGATCAAGGACAAGAAAAATATCACGGTGATTACCAATTCGATTGAGATTCTGCTCGAACTGTCGGATGTGCAGGACTGGAAGGTGCTCTCTACCGGAGGATCGCTCAAGGGGCGCGCGCTTTCCCTGCTCGGCTATCAGGCAGAGCGCATGGTAGACGGATTTTTTGTGGATAAGGCGATTATCTCCTGCAAGGGCGCGGATTTACAGAAAGGCTTCACGGATTCGAACGAATTAGATGCCGGAATCAAGAAACAAATGTTAAATTCTGCCACAAAACGCATAATGGCTGTTGACAATGCCAAGTTCGATCATTTATCATTTACACAGGTAGTCGATTTTTCAGGAATAGATGTGCTCGCCACGGACCAGAAGCTCTCACCGGAGTGGGAGGCGCGTCTGCGACAGAGCGATGTGGAGATCATTTATACAGATGAGCAGAGTTGACAGATATCATGTGATTATCAATGAAGTAGCCGGAGGCGGACAAAAGAAGCAGATCTGGCAAAAACAATTAAAACCGGAGCTGATCCGCCGCGGCGTTCATTTCCGTGCGTACGAGTGCGTGTGCGCGGGCGATGGGGCAAAGGCGATGGAGCAGATCCAGAAGGAAAAGGAGGAGCACCTGACGGTCATAGTCATCGGCGGGGATGGTACGTTTAATGAGATCATCAACCATGTCCATGACTTTTCGCGTATGACGTTCGGATTTATTCCGATGGGTTCAGCGAATGATCTTGGCTATGCGCTTGGCATCCCGGACGATCCGGTGCAGGCACTCATACATATTCTCAGAGGAGATAAGATCCGCGCGATCGATCTCGGCAGGACGGTTTATCAGGATCGCGAGCGCTATTTTGCGATCAGCTCGGGCATCGGACTCGATGCGGAGTCGTGCAGGGTTTCGGTCAGAAGCGGTCTGAAAACGTTTTTGAACCGTATCCATCTCGGACGGCTGATCTATTTAATCAATGCGCTGAAAATGCTGTTTACACAGACGCTCACAAACGGCACGCTCACGTTTTATGACAGCAAGGGCAGAGAGACACAGCGGAAGGTACAACGGCTGTATTTTCTTGCCGGTATGAACCAGCCGAACGAGGGCGGACATCTGATCATGGCAGCGGGCGCAAAGTCGAATGATGGCAAGCTGTCGTTTGCGCTGGCGGAGAACATGAACCGTTTGCAGGCGCTCGTCAGTCTGGCACTTCTTGTCTTGCAGCGGACGGATCATATAGTGGGCTATGAGGTCATCAATGCGCGCGGCTGCCGGATCGATCTGGAGGCTCCGCTTGAGCTGCACACGGACGGTGAGACACATGGCAAAAAAGAGCAGGTGGTCATCGAATGTATTCCGGGCAGATTGCAGATGCTATTATAAAATTGTGATTCTAAAACGAACAGTCATAAAACAAATACCCCTTTCATACGATTTACTAGGATAAGTATCGTAGAAAGGGGTATTTTATGTCTGATAGATCACAAACGGAGTACAATCTGTATAAAGACATCCGCGACCGGACGGGCGGTGATATCTATATCGGTGTCGTAGGCGCGGTGCGCACGGGAAAATCGACGTTTATCAAACGGTTTATGGAGCTGATGGTGCTGCCGTATTTGCAGGATGAGCACGAAAAGGAGCGCCTGACCGATGAACTGCCGCAGGCAGCCACCGGAAAAACCGTGATGACAACCGAGCCGAAATTTATACCGAAGGAGGCGGCACAGATCCGGGTAGCAGAGGATCTGGATATGCGTGTGCGCATGATCGACTGTGTCGGCTATATGGTTGACGGGGCGGGCGGTCATATTGAAAACGGAAAAGAGCGCATGGTAAAAACACCGTGGATGGACGAGGAGATCCCGTTTACCCGCGCGGCGGAGCTCGGCACACAAAAGGTCATCCGGGATCATGCGACGATCGGCATCGTGATGACGACGGACGGATCGTTTACCGACATCCCGCGGACTTCGTATGAACCGGCGGAGCAGCGGACGATTGCGGAATTGAAAAAGTATGGCAAGCCGTTTCTGATCGTGCTCAATACGAATAAACCGTACAGTGACACGACGCGGATGCTGGCAAAGCAGATGCAGGAGGCATATGATGTCGCGGTATTGCCGATGAACTGCGACCAGCTGCGCATGGAGGATGTCAATCATCTGCTGGAGGAGCTGTTGTATGAGTTTCCGGTCAGCCAGATGAACTTCTACCTGCCGAAATGGGTCGATATGCTCTCGATGGACGATCCGGTCAAGCGGAGCCTGTTTGACTATGCAAAATCACTGCTGGATGCAGTCACAAATGTGCGTGATTTCAAGGAATTGCAGCCGGATACACCGGATGAGCCGATCGCTGCGGTGCGCAAGGAAAACATCTGTCTGGCGGATGGTGCCGGAAGCTGGCGCATGGAGGTGGACGACAAATATTATTATGAGAACATCAGCCGCATGGCAGGTGTGCCCGTAAAAAATGAGTATGAGCTGATCGCGCTCGTGCGTGAGCTGGCGGCGAAAAAGCAGGAATACGAAAAGGTATCCGACGCGATTGAGGCGGTGCGCAGACGGGGCTATGGCGTCGTGACACCGACGCTTGCCGAGATCGACATGGAGGAGCCACAGCTCATGAAGCACGGCAGCAAATACGGCGTGCGCATGAAAGCCAGCTCGCCGTCCATACATATGATCCGTGCGAATATCGAGACGGAGATCGCACCCATCGTCGGCAGTGAAGATCAGGCAAAGGATCTGATCAGCTATATCAAGGCGGGCAATACCGAGGACGGCGGCGTGTGGAACACAAACATATTCGGAAAGACTGTGGGTGAGCTGATGGAGGACGGCATCCGTAACAAGATCAGCCGCATGGATGACGAATGCCAGATCAAGCTGCAGGATACGATGCAGAAGGTCGTCAACGACAACAACGGCGGACTGGTGTGTATTATATTGTAGTGCAGAGCGCTGTGAAAACGAGGTACGCTTGTGTTTTTGTGCGAATGCCGCTATAATGGGCTGGATATAGTTACAAATACCAGAGGAGTTTTAGAATGGACGAACAAAAGAATATTCGCGGGAAATTTGCAAAATATGTGTCACTGAATGTATGTGGCATGGTGGGTATCTCGCTCTATATACTGGCAGATACGTTTTTTATTGCGCAGGCAGTCGGGGCGGATGGCATCACGGCGCTCAACCTCGTGCTGCCACTCTATAGCCTGATCTTTGCAGTCGGACAGATGATCGGTGTCGGCAGTGCGATCCGTTTTTCAGTGGAGAGTGCCCAGGGAAAAGATAACCGTTATCCGTGGTTTTCGAATGCATTGATCTGGGCAGGTATCATTGGACTTTTATTTTCCGTGACCGGCATCTGCTTTGCGGGGCATATCGTGGCGCTGCTCGGCGGAGATGCATCGATCGTGGCGGTCGGTGCGCCTTATACGAGGATCTTTATGAGCTTTGCGCCGTTTTTTATGTGGAATCATGTGTGCAATGCGTTTGTACGAAATGACGGCAGACCGATGGTCGCAATGGCTGCCACATTGTTCAGCAGCCTGTTTAATATCGTATTTGACTATGTGCTGATGTATCCGCTCGGCATGGGAATGGCAGGTGCGGCGCTCGCAACAGCATGCTCTCCGATCGTAGGTATTCTGATCTGCCTGACGCATCTGTTATCCGGGCGCTCAAGGCTTCATTTTTCATGGATCAGACCGAGTGTGCGCCGACTCGTGCGTGGCTGTCAGGTCGGAGTGAGCGCATTTGTCGGAGAGATCTCGTCCGGTGTGACGACTGCAGTGTTTAATTTTCTGATTCTTGGTCTGGCGGGAAACACGGGCGTGGCAGCTTACGGTGTCGTAGCGAATCTGTCACTCGTGGCAGTGGCTATGTTTAACGGTATCGCGATGGGTACGCAGCCACTCATCAGTGATTTCTATGGACGCGGCGAGCATCCTGCTATCCGCCGTGTGATCCGTATGGGTATGGAACTGTCGCTTGTGTTTGCATAGTAGATTTACCTCTTTTTTGTTTGAACATCTGTTCCCTCTATGCTATACTGTTATTGTGTAGTTGAAACGAAAGTAGGATGTGATTTTCCGATTATTAGATGCCCTCTAGTTTACAAAGGAGGGTGATGCCCGATGAACACGCTTGAAGTTTTAACTTTAGTGCTAGTAATTTTTGCGGCTCTGTCTTACATAGACGATCATAATAATAAAAAGAAATAGCATCCCTACCGCCTAAAGTGTGGATGCTATTCTTATAACATTTCAATACTGAGGGCAAATCGGAGTCATATCCGATTCACTTTCTAAGTAAATTATACACTAGGGCATTTGAGAAATCAAGTGCCCTTTTTAATAGCATAGGAAATTTGAACTACTACTTTACAAATCGTACATAAAGTATTATGATCAGGAAAAAGATATCTTCAGGGCAGGGTGAGATTCCCTACCGGCGGTAAAGCCCGCGAGCCGAGAGGTATGATCTGGTGAGATTCCGGAGCCGACAGTATAGTCTGGATGAGAGAAGATGATAGTACAGTTGATTTTGAGGTAAATGAATGTAGTATCGAAGGCTCTGGGGTGGTGATCCATTTCAGAGTTTTTATTGTTTTTTATATTTAACAACAAATCCGCAAGCAGGATTTGTTACAACACATTTATTTCAATGATATGTAACAGATTGTACCCCCCTGTAGATATTTTACAGGGGTTTTTGTATGTCCAAAAACTCCGCAAAGACGATAAGAGTCAGGCGTCTGCGAAAATATCATATAAATAGTTTCGCAATCACTGAAAGACAAGGATAAAAAAGAAGAAGGAAGGGATAGAAGTGACAGACCAACAGTACATGCAACGCGCAATCCAGCTGGCAAAAAAAGGAGAAGGCTGGACCAATCCGAATCCGATGGTAGGTGCGGTGATTGTAAAGGATGGACGCGTCATTGGGGAAGGATATCATGAAAAATGTGGAGAACTCCATGCAGAACGTAATGCGATTGCGTCACTAACGGAATCTGCACAGGGTGCGACCATGTATGTGACGCTGGAGCCGTGCTGCCATTACGGTAAGACTCCGCCATGTACCGAGGCGATCCTCGAACAGAAAATCGGGAAAGTGGTGATCGGTTCCAGGGATCCGAACCCGAAGGTGGCAGGGAAAGGTGCACAGATATTGCGGAAAGCGGGTGTTACGGTAGTCGAGGACTTCATGAGAGAGGAATGTGACCGGCTGAATCCGGTATTTTTCCATTATATTACAACAAAGACACCCTACGTGGTCATGAAGTATGCCATGACAATGGATGGGAAAATCGCGACGAAGACAGGCGAGTCGAAATGGATTACCGGAGAAGAAGCAAGGACACAGGTGCAGCATATGCGCCATCGGTATATGGGGATTATGGCTGGTATAGGCACCGTGCTTTCAGATGATCCGATGTTAAATGTCCGGGTGGAGGGCTTAAAAAGTCCGGTCAGAATCGTGTGTGACAGTCAGCTTCGAATTCCGCCTGACAGTCAGATCGTAAAAAGTGCAGGGGAGTACCGGACGATCGTAGCGTATGCAGATAAGGAACATACAGAAGAAAAACTGCGAATCTTGCATGACCTGGGGGTAGAGACCATCTGCTGCCCGGATGACAAACATCAGATAGATCTTAAGAAGCTGATGGAATATCTTGGAAATGAAGGCATCGATAGCATTCTTTTAGAGGGTGGAGGTACGTTAAATGACAGCGCTTTGCGCGCCGGAATCGTCAAGGAGGTGCAGATCTTCATGGCGCCCAAAATATTTGGCGGTATCAATAGCAAGACACCGGTGGAAGGTATCGGCGTCAAGCATCCTTTGGAGGCAGTGAAGCTGAGATATACAGATATTTGTCCGTTTGGTGAGGATATCAGGATCACTTGTCAGGTATGTGCAACAGAACGGGGGGAATCATGTTTACAGGAATCATAGAAGAAAAAGGGCAGATCCGGCATGTGCAGCTGACCGGACAATCGGGAGTTCTGGCGGTAAAAGCAAAGAAGGTACTGGAAGGTACGAAGATCGGGGACAGCATCGCAGTGAATGGCGTGTGTCTTACGGTCACATCACTTCAGCCGGATGGATTTACGGCGGATGTGATGGCAGAGACGATCCGCAGAAGCAGCCTTGGGAACTGCCGGGCGGGAAGCCGGGTCAATCTGGAACGTGCAATGGCGGCTGATGGCAGATTCGGCGGTCATATCGTCAGTGGTCATATCGATGGAACCGGTGTGATCCGTTCGATGATCCGGGAAGAGAATGCGATCTGGGTATCGATCGGAACATCGCCACAGATCCTGCATCTGGTCGTGGAAAAAGGATCGATCTGTATAGATGGAATCAGCCTGACCGTGGCGAAGGTAGACGAAACCGGTTTTCAGGTGTCGGTGATCCCGCATACAGGAGAGGAGACGACACTTTTGGAAAAAGTGCCGGGAGATCTGGTGAATCTGGAAAACGATATGATCGGAAAATATGTAGAAAGGCTTCTGCATATCAGCGAAAACGAAGAAGATAAAAACAATTCCGGAATTACGATGGAGTTTCTGGAAAAATATGGGATTTAGAACAGGAGGATATACAGCATGTCACAAGACTATAAGTACAATACGATCGAAGAAGCACTGAGGGATTTACGGGAAGGGAAGGTCATTTTGGTAACGGATGATCCGGACCGGGAAAATGAGGGAGATCTGATATGTGCGGCAGAGTTTGCAACGCAGGAAAATATCAATTTCATGGCGGCCTATGCGAAGGGGCTGATCTGCACGCCAATGAGTGCAAGCATAGCAGAAAAACTGAATTTTCCACCGATGGTTGCTGAGAATACCGATAATCATAACACGGCGTTTACGGTCTCCGTGGATCATGTAGATACAACGACAGGCATTTCTGCAGCGGAACGCGCTTATACAATTAGGAAATGTGTGGATGAGGAAACGAAACCGGAAGATTTCAGAAGACCGGGACATGTATTTCCGCTCATTGCCAGAAGAGGCGGTGTTCTGGTGCGCAATGGACACACGGAAGCGACGACAGATCTTATGAGACTGGCTGGATTGAAAGAATGTGGAGTGTGCTGTGAAATCATGAAAGAAGATGGCACCATGATGCGGACCTCGCAGTTGTGGGAAATGGCACAGACACATCATCTCACATTTATCACCATCCGTGATTTGCAGGACTATCTGAGAATACATGAAAAGCATGTAAGAGAGGAAGCGGTCGCAGATCTCCCGACACAGTATGGCGATTTCAAAATGCATGGCTATATCAATGATCTTACCGGAGAGCATCATATCGCACTGGTAAAAGGAGATATCGGGGATGGTGAGGATGTGCTTTGCCGTGTACATTCGGAGTGCCTGACCGGTGATACATTTGGATCACTCCGGTGTGACTGCGGTCTGCAGCTTCAGACGGCCATGCGGCAGGTAGAAGCAGAGGGCAGAGGTATCATTCTCTATATGAGACAGGAGGGCAGAGGCATTGGTCTGATCAATAAGATCAAAGCATATGCACTTCAGGAGCAGGGGTATGATACCGTAGAGGCGAATGTAAAATTAGGATTTGCGCCAGATCTCAGAGAGTATTGGATCGGAGCACAGATATTGTCAGATCTCGGCGTGAAATCATTGAGACTGCTGACCAACAACCCGGACAAGGTCTATGGACTGGGAGGATTCGGACTGAATATCAATGAGCGGGTACCGCTGGAGATTCCACCGCAGCAGTATGACCTGAAATATTTGAAGACAAAACAGGAAAAGATGGGACACATTTTCAGAAAAATAAATTTATAACAAATTTATAATATACAAAACGAAACAAAAGGAGGAAGAAAGCATGAGACAGATTCAGTTAGTAGAAGGAAACGTAGTAGCACCGGAGGGAATGAAAGTCGGTATCGTAGCGGCAAGGTTCAATGAGATTATTGTAAACAAATTATTAGGAGGCGCCGTTGACGGATTGGTGCGGCATGGAGTAGCCGAAGAAAATATTACGGCAGCATGGGTACCGGGCGCATTTGAGATCCCGCTGACAGCACAGAAGATGGCACAGTCCGGAAAGTATGATGCGGTTATTTGTGTAGGCGCAGTCATCCGCGGAGATACTTCACACTATGATCTGGTGTGCAACGAGTCAGCAAAAGGAATTGCGCAGGCTGGACTGGCAACAGGAGTCCCGGTATTATTCGGAGTCATCACAACTGAGAATATCGAACAGGCGATTGCCCGCGCAGGCAGCAAGGCGGGAAATAAAGGATATGATTGTGCACTTTCTGCAATCGAGATGGTTAATCTCTTAAAGCAGCTCTAAAAGCTATAAGAACAGACGATGATAAAACTAAGGCTTTCGGGGAGATTTCCCCGGGAGCTTTATTATATTTCCATATGTAAAAACAAAATGAGTGGCTTGTAACTGTTTCACAAATCCGCTATACTAATCACAGGAAGGCGGTGGAAGGATGGAAGAAATCTTTCTTCCATGGGTGTCAATGTGGAAGATCTGACATTGAAGTAAATTTGGTATAAGGAGAACGAAAATGAATGAAGTATATGAAAAACTGTTGAAATGTTATGAGAGCGTCAAGGCAAAGGTTGATTTTACCCCTGAGGTAGCACTGATTTTAGGCTCCGGTCTCGGTGATTATGCGGATCAGATCGAAGTCGCAGCGACACTCGATTACAAGGATATCGAGGGCTTTCCGGTATCGACCGTGCCGCTGCACAAGGGTCGTTTCGTATTCGGATATGTAGAGGGCGTGCCGGTCGTGATCATGCAGGGGCGCGTGCATTATTATGAGGGCTATTCGATGACCGATGTGGTGCTGCCGACCAGACTTATGAAAATGATGGGCGCAAAGGTGCTGTTTCTGACAAATGCATCCGGCGGTATTAAACAGGGCTTCCATGCGGGAGATTTCATGCTGATCAAGGATCACATTTCCTGCTTCGTTCCGTCACCGCTGATCGGTGCGAACATCGAGGAGCTGGGGACGAGATTCCCCGATATGAGCCATATCTATGACGAGGATCTGCAGCAGATCGTGAAAAAGGCAGCCTGCGATCTGGACATTCATTTGAAAGAGGGTGTATACATCCAGCTCACCGGTCCTGCTTATGAGACTCCGGCAGAGATCAATATGTGCCGTGCGATGGGCGCAGATGCAGTCGGCATGTCTACGGCATGTGAGGCACAGGCAGCAAAGCATATGGGTATGAAGGTCGTCGGTGTTTCCTGCATTTCCAATCTGGCAGCAGGTATCTCGCCGAAGCCGCTCACACATGCGGAGATCACGGAGACTGCGGATGCAGTCGCTCCGATGTTCAAGCAGCTTTTGACAGAGACGATCAAAAATATTGCAAAAACACTGTAAAGCAAAGGAGACTACGATTCGATGAATGTACGTTTTTATAACGCGAAAATTTTGTGCCTGAAGGATGACGCGGCACATGAATACCAGATCATAGAGGGCGAGCTGTGGGTGCGCGGCAAAGAGATCGCCTATATCGGTGACGGCAGCGATACAAGCCACGTGTTACAGTCCGGTGAGGTGATTTTATGGGATCGCGAGATCGATGCCGCAGGCAGACTCATCATGTCCGGCTTTAAAAATGCGCACACACATACGGCGATGACATTCCTGCGTTCCTATGCGGACGATCTGCCGTTGCAGAACTGGCTCAACGAGCAGGTGTTCCCGCGCGAGGGACAGCTCACGGAGGATGATGTATATTGGCTCAATATTTTAGGCATCATGGAGTATCTGACGAGTGGTATCACCTCCAATTTTGATATGTACTTTTTCCCGCCTATGGATGCGAAAGCATCGGTGGACACCGGATTTCGTACCGTGCAGACGAGTGGACTCAACAACTATGGCGGTACGGTAGAGCTCATGGAGGAAAACTATCACATCGTGAATGAAATGAGTGACCTGACCAGCTTTATCGTCGGATTCCATGCGGAATATACGACTTCGATGGAGCTGATGGAAGGAGTCGCAGCACTTGCGCAGAAATTAAAATCGCCGGTATTTCTGCACAATTCCGAGACAAAGCTGGAGGTCGAGGAGTGTATCGGACGGTACGGCAAGACCCCGACGCAGCTCACGGATGCGCTCGGCATGTATGAATATGGCGGCGGCGGTTATCACTGTGTATGGATGGATGATACCGACTTTGAGATCTTCAAAAAGCGCGGTCTTACGGCAGTGACAAATCCGGCATCTAATCTGAAGCTGGCGAGCGGTATCGCGCCGATCAGCCGTTATGTCGCAGAGGGCATCCCTGTGGCGATCGGCACGGACGGACCTGCGAGCAACAACTGTCTGGACATGTTCCGCGAGATGTTTTTGACGACTGCACTGGCAAAGGTAAAGGATATGGATGCGGCAGCAGTACCCGCGAATGAAGTGCTCTACATGGCGACGACAGCCGGTGCGCGTGCGATGGGACTGAATGATTGTGACGATCTGGCAGTCGGCAAAAAGGCGGATCTGATTCTGATCGATCTGATGCAGCCGAACATGCAGCCGGAGAATAATCTGATGAAAAATATCGTTTACAGCGGCAGCAAGCAGAACGTTGTGCTGACGATGGTCAATGGGCGGATTCTCTATGAAGACGGCGGCTTTGCCATCGGTTTTGACCCGAAGGAGATCTATGCGAAGGCAAATGCGATCATCGGCAGAATGAAATAAGAGGTTAGGACAATATGAATGTATTATTTATTCACCACAGTTGTTTCGTGGTGGAACTCGACACAAAAGTGCTCGTATTTGATTATTTTAACGGCGACCGTGTGAACGGTTATCATTTCGGCGGCAAGCTGCCGATCTACGATGCGGATACACCGATGTATTTTTTCGCGAGCCACAAGCATCAGGATCATTTTGACATGGACATTTACCGGTTTGCCGAGCGCTACGAGAACATCCATTATATTATCTCGAAGGATGCGAAGCTCAGCCCGAATTTTTTGAAAAAGCATGGGATCGATCCGGCGATCCGCGAAAAGATCACCTATGTGACACATGGAGAGGACTATCTGGTTGATGATGTAAAATTGCACACCTACCTGTCAACGGATGCGGGCGTGGCATTTGCGGTCGAGGCGGACGGAAAGCATATTTACCATGCGGGCGACCTGAACAACTGGAAATGGGAGGGCGCAGGCGATCTGATCAACGGCAAGATCGAGCGCGTTTACAAGCACCAGATCAATTCGATGTCGGACACTTATTTTGACGCGGCATTTGTCGTGCTTGATCCGAGACTGGCGCAGCATAAGTTCAAGGGCTTTGACTATTTCCTGAAAAATGTCTCTGCGAAATATGTCTTTCCGATGCACTGCTGGCAGGAGTTCGGGGTGATCGATGAGTATCTGAGCCGGATCGCAAATCCGACCTTTACTGGACGTATTATGCGCATCACACAGGAAAACCAGTATTTTGAGGATTTGGATTGAGGAATCCGGCATAGATTTTTGTATCGGAATTCCAAGGGAAGTGAGGAATTATGAAAGTAACGATATTTACAGACGGAGCGGCGCGCGGCAATCCGGACGGACCCGGCGGCTACGGCGCGATCCTGCGCTATGTGGACAGCCGTGGTGAGGTGCATGAAAAGGAACTGTCCGCCGGATATAAAAAGACAACGAACAACCGCATGGAGCTCATGGCGGCGATCCGTGGCTTACAGCAGCTCAACCGTCCCTGTGAGGTGGATCTGTATTCGGACTCGAAATATCTCACGGATGCGTTCAACCAGCACTGGATCGACAGTTGGCAGAAGAAAGGCTGGGTCAAATCCGACAAAAAGCCGGTCAAAAACGTGGATCTGTGGAAAGCGCTGCTCGCAGCGATGCAGCCGCATCAGGTGAAATATATCTGGGTCAAGGGACACGACGGACATCCGGAAAACGAGCGCTGTGACCAGCTCGCAACAGGGGCTGCGGACGGTGGCGGGCTGCTCGATGATGTGGAGCTGGGATAAATTATTGTGTATGGTGATTGTCTTCTAAGAGGGATTGTCGTGCCGAAGCCGGTGACACAGATCGGGGCGAGGGCATTTGCAAACGGCAAAAACGTGAAAACCATCGAGATCCATACGACTGCGCTGACAGCCAAAAATATAGATGATCAGGCGTTTGCGGGCATCAAAGAGGGTACTGTGATCCGTGTGTCGAAGGAGAAGCTGGCAGAATACAAAAAGCTGTTTGCGGAGAAAGGACTGGATAAGAAGGTCAAAGTAAAGGCAATCAAAACAAAGAAGAAATAAATAGCATTGTCAGATAAACAGCAGGGATATGTTACCGGGTTCAAGGTTCATATCCCTGTAAATTTATTTCAGGAACGTACCATAATTTTGTCTGTCGTCTATGATGTATTCGATTTTTACACATTTTTCAGCATCTTTTATCTGGAATACAAACCAGAGGTGTGGCCCAAAGTTTAAAACACGATATTTAGAAGGAACATATCGGAGTCTTGCACAGCCGATGAGAGGTGTGTTCTCAAGATAAGAGATTTTCTCATCATAAGCATTCAGTAGCCGGAGTGCGCACTCTGTTCCGTTGTCTCTGGCACAGCGGAACGAGTATTCTTCTAAGACAGCATTTGCAGCAGGAGAGATATCCACTTTATACATAAGACTTCTCCTTTAATGCGGTGCGAAGATTTGCAGAGGCACTGTGGGCAGAAATGTCGGGAACACCGGCGCGCCTTAATTCTTCAATTTCAATGAGTTTTTCTCTAAGTTCTAATTGCTTTTCACGCTGATCATAAGCAGCTATATCCATAACAACTAGATCACCTTCACCGTTTTTTGTTAAAAAAACGGGCTCACCGGTTTCTTTACATAAAGTGGCTATCTCTGTGTAATTTTGACGAATGGCAGCGGATGGTTTAATAAGTGTCTGCATAGTTCAAACTCCTTTCATAGTAAAATTTTATATCAATTCTAATTTTATTATACTATTTGGGCATGAAAAAGACAAATAAAATCTGTCTCATGATGAGATAGATTTATTGTGGGGTTGAAATAGACAGCTAAGTCCGATGATAACTAAAAAAATCCATAGCCGGTTGAAATTAGGCACAACTAACTGCATACTTACGGTAAATGTAAATGATAGCGATACAGTATGGAAAAGGATTGCTGTCTGAGCAGTGACAGAAAAGGAGGACGTTATGATAACCGTACACAATGCAGTAAAAAAATATGGCAGGGGAGAGAGCGAAATCTATGCGCTGAACCATGTGGAGCTGGAGATTCCAACGGGAGAGATCTGTGTGATTCTGGGGCCTTCCGGCTCCGGAAAAAGTACGCTGCTCAATATGCCGGTCGGATTTGTGCTCGGTGTGCCGCTCGGTTATCTCACTGCCTATTCGATGATCGTGGCATCTGCGGAAGAAAGCTCGGAAAGGTAGATCCGGTCGAGAGCCTGAAATGTCCGATGGAGTGAGAAAAAGCACGCAGAGGGGCAGCGGGCGCGTGAAATTGCGGAAAGATATTGAAAATCTGCCTCAAATCGTTTATAATTTGATACGCTATATATATAACTATTACCCGTGTTGCATGGTCGGACAGTCCGGCTGTGCCGCGTAGAGACAAAACAGGAGGTTTTTACGATGGTAGCTATTCTGGGTAGCTTTTTACAATATGTAATTGTTATGGTGATACTGGCGGCAGTCGGTGTAGGCGGTGTATTCGCAGGCAAAAAGCTGCGTGAGCGCAAGGATGCAAAAATGGCTGCCGAGGCTGCGGAGGATAAGCAGTAGTGTAATTGTCCAGATTCCTTTGGCGGAAACCGGATACGGGCTTTCTGCCTATGGTTCTGAACGATTATAAATATATACGTGTGACTGGAGGAAACACTGTGAAAAAGAAGTATGGCGTAAATGAATTGCGCAAAATGTATCTGGAATTTTTTGAGAGCAAGGGACATCTGGCGATGAACAGCTTTTCCCTCGTTCCGCACAACGACAACAGTCTGTTGTTGATCAATGCAGGTATGGCACCGTTAAAGCCTTATTTTACCGGACAGGAGATCCCGCCCCGCAGAAGGGTGACGACCTGTCAGAAGTGCGTGCGTACCGGTGATATCGAGAACGTAGGAAAGACAGCCAGACATCTGACTTTCTTTGAGATGCTCGGCAACTTCTCATTCGGAGATTATTTCAAGCATGAGGCGATTGCATGGTCATGGGAGTTTTTGACAAAGGTGCTGGAGCTGGAGGAGGATCGTCTGTATCCTTCCATCTATGGCGAGGATGACGAGGCATTTGACATCTGGACGAAAGAGGTAGGTGTAGCTCCGGAACGTATCACACGTTTCTACCGTGATCCTGAGACCGGAGAATGTGATAACTTCTGGGAGCATGGCGCAGGACCGTGTGGACCGTGTTCCGAGATCTACTACGACCGCGGTGAGAAATACGGCTGTGGCAGCCCTGACTGTAAGGTAGGTTGTGACTGCGACCGTTTCATGGAAGTATGGAACAACGTATTTACACAGTTCAACGGTGACGGTCACGGCGGTTATACAGAACTGGAAAATAAAAATATTGATACCGGTATGGGACTGGAGCGTCTGGCAGTTGTCATGCAGGATGTGGATTCCGTGTTTGATATCGATACAATGAAGGCGATCCGCGACCATATCTGCCAGATGTGCGGCAAGACGTACCAGCAGGATGCGCTCGATGATGTCAGCATCCGTCTGATCACTGACCACATCCGTTCGACCACATTTTTGATTTCTGACGGTGTCATGCCGACGAATGAGGGACGCGGTTATGTACTCCGCCGGCTGATCCGCCGTGCGGCAAGACACGGCAGAATGCTCGGCATTCCGGGAACATTTATGGCAGATCTCGCCGCGACCGTGATCCGCGAGAGCAAGGATGGTTATCCGGAGCTTGAGGAGAAGAAGGACTTCATTTTCAAGGTGCTCACACAGGAAGAGGAGCAGTTTAACAAGACGATCGACCAGGGCTTGAAGATCCTTGCGGATATGGAGAGCCAGATGCAGGCAGCAGGAGAGAAGACACTTTCCGGCGAAAATGCATTCAAGCTGTATGATACCTACGGATTTCCGGTAGATCTGACTGCCGAGATTTTAGAGGAGAAGGGCTATACACTCGATCAGGATGGTTTTGATGCCTGCATGAAGGAGCAGAAGGAAAAGGCCCGCGCAGCCCGCAAAGAGACAAACTACATGGGCGCAGATGCGACGGTTTATGACGAGATCGATCCTGCGATCACCTCTGTATTTGTAGGCTATGACAAGACGATAGCAACGTCTAAGATCACGGTACTGACGACCGAGACAGAGCTTGCCGAGGCGCTCTCAGAGGGCGTGAACGGCACAGTGATCGTGGACGAGACACCTTTCTATGCGACGATGGGTGGACAGATCGGTGATACTGGTGTGATCACGACCGCAGAGGGTGAGTTTACCGTAACTGATACGATCAAGCTCAAGGGCGACAAGATCGGACATGTCGGAACGTGTACAAAGGGTATGATCAAGGTCGGCGATGAGGCGACGCTTACGATCGATACCGCGCGCAGAGCGAAGATCTGCAAAAATCACTCTGCAACGCACTTATTACAGAAGGCACTGCGTGAAGTGCTCGGTACACATGTAGAGCAGAAGGGCTCGAATCAGGATGCGGAGCGTACCAGATTTGACTTCTCTCATTTCTCTGCAATGACACCTGAGGAACTGCAGAAGGTAGAAGATATCGTAAATGCCAAGATCAATGAGGCGATTCCGGTCGTGACAGAGGTCATGAGCGTGGATGAGGCAAAGAAATCCGGTGCGATGGCACTGTTTGGCGAGAAGTACGGCGAGAGCGTCCGTGTCGTTTCCATGGGAGATTTCTCCAAGGAGCTGTGTGGCGGTACACACGTGGCAAATACCGCCGATATCAAGGCATTTAAGATCATTTCCGAGTCCGGTGTCGCAGCAGGCGTGCGCCGTATCGAGGCGATCACGGCGGACAATGTGTTTGCATATTATGATACGATCGAGCAGCAGCTCGAGGAGGCTGCAAAGCTGTTAAAGACGAATCCGGCAGGCGTTGTAGAGAAGATCACACATTTACAGGCAGAGATCAAGAGCCTCCATGCAGAGATCGAGTCTATGAAGTCAAAGGCAGCCAAGGATTCACTCGGAGATGTCATGGATCAGGTACAGGATGTCAAGGGTGTGAAGCTGCTCGCGACCAAGGTCGATGGCGTGGACATGAATGGTCTGCGTGATCTGGGCGACCAGTTAAAGAACAAACTCGGTGAGGGCGTGATTCTGCTGGCATCCGTAGCGGATGGCAAGGTCAATCTCGTGGCAATGGCAACCGACGAGGCACAGAAGGCGGGCGCACATGCCGGCAACCTGATCAAGAGCATCGCTTCGCTCGTAGGCGGAGGCGGCGGCGGCCGTCCGAATATGGCACAGGCAGGCGGCAAGAATCCGGCAGGTGTCGATGATGCGCTGGCAGAGGCTGTCAACGCGCTGGGTGGACAGATCAAATAGCGTGCATATAAAATTTTTCGGGAAACAATCTTGACGAACTGAAAATATATGGTATAATTATTAGCAGTGCAATTAGGATATAACCTTACAGTTGATATGCACAATTTACAACTGGAGGGAGGTTAGGTGTAAGAATGTCTAGTGTTACAGTTAAAGAGAACGAGACTTTAGATAGCGCTTTACGCAGATTTAAGAGAAACTGCGCAAAGGCAGGTATTCAGCAGGAGATTCGTAAGAGAGAGCATTATGAGAAGCCCTCTGTAAAGCGCAAGAAGAAATCTGAAGCAGCTAGAAAGCGTAAGTATAACTAATTTGAATTGGTTATGAGCGACAAAACCCCGAAGCGGATGCTTCGGGGTTTTTTATGTTGCCTTTTTATTTTGAGATGCATGCAAAGAATCCTGACACCGGCAGGCTTCTTTATTCATTTGTTTGACGTTTGTGCGTCCGAGCAGATAGTCGACCGAACAGTCGTAAAAATCCGCCAGCGCGATCAATGTCTCCGTAGGAATATCCCTGCGCCCCAATTCATAGTAGGAGTAGGAGACCTGTGTGCAGTTTAATATTTTTGCCACATCAGCCTGTGTCAGATCGGCATCTTCCCGTAAATCCCTGATATGTTGATATCGAATATTTTTTACCATAATAAATCCAAATTCTGATTTCGCTCCCTAATGACTACTTATATTTAGTGTAAGTATATCTACAAACAAATATTTGCGTTGTAAAATAAAACAAAATGTTTTATAATTTAAGGAAAATACGGGAGGAAAGGAGAGGGAAAAAGGGAATCCGGATATGCAGCTGATCTGGATTTTCGGGGATGTTTTTTAGCTGTATGATTGATGCAAAATGGAAAAGGAGAAAAAAGATTATGAAACGAACAAAGAGAATCGTTGCGCTGTTTCTGATGATCTGTATGTGTCTGTCAATGATACCGGCGGCAGATGTAAAGGCAGCGGAGCAGAAAGACCAGTATCCGACACAGGTGCGGATCACACCCGGAAGTATTTTTGAGCAATATTATTTTACAATCACAGGGGATGATATAGACATTAAAAATGTGAAGTCCGGGAGCAAAGACTTAGTTGCAAGATGGACGAAATACACACGGGGTAATCAACCGAATAATGCAGTCATTGCTTTGTATGCGACAAAAGAAGGAACATATACATTTTCCTTTGATGTATACAAAAACGGTAAAAAGAACGTGACAAAAAAGGTAAAAGTGTATGCATATGAGCTGCCGTTGAATATTTCGGTGGGAGCGGAAAATAACAGACAAATTTTGTTTGACAAGAATAGAAAAGTCAGTGTGACCTGTAGTGAAAAAGGAACTACGATTGAAAAAATTGAAATCGGTACTTATGAGAGAAAATACAATAATTCCGGCGATAAGACAAATTACTCATCAGAACTGATATATAAACCGTTTAAGAATAACAGCATGGTAAATTATAAGGATATGGGTGTGTTTGAAAGTCATTATAAGAGTGATACGGATAGTGGGGGTTATGAGGTTTTAGATCAGCATTTGTTCAGTACGATGATGATCCGCGTTACAGTAAAGGACAAGTACACAAAACAGCTTCAGATGCACGAGTTTTTGTATGATATATGGCATTAAAGTGATTATATTTTAAGAAAGGAACGGTGAAATGATGAAACAGATAAGAAAAATATCATTGTGTATTCTGATGGTGATTATGTGTATGGGTATGATACCTGCAATATGTACAAAAGCGGCAGAAACGAAAATCCCTGATAAAATACGTGTATTCATAAACGATCAAGAGGGAGGCGGAGGTATCGCTTCAATTACATGGAACAGTAACGATGTGTTGGAACGTGTGGAGCATGTGAAAACCGATAGTAAAAATTTATCCGCAGGAATCAATTATTTTGAGGCTGATAGTGAAAAAAAACTGAATGAGCAGATGCTATCGATTTATGCGAAAAAAGAGGGTACTTATCAGATTAGTTTTGATATTGTGAAAAATGGAAAGGTCGTATCAAAGCACAAAATCAAGGTTTATGCATATCCTATGCCGGTGACAGTCAAGCTTGGAACGCTAAAGGCTGGTCTGCTTGTAGGTGATAAGGGCAAACTGGATGTGAAAATTGCAAAGGGAAATAAGATCAAAAAAATAGAAGTAAGTGTATATAAGGAAAAAAAGACCGAGAATGCTATTTTATACCGGATATCAACTCAGGCAGTAAAGAATGGCAGCACGGTAACATATGGAAAATATTCAAGGGGAGAAATCTATTATGGGCAGACACAGAATAGTGATAAATATACATTGTCTTCAAACTTTACAGAAATCTATGCCCCGACAAGAATCAATGTCACTTATAAGGATCAATATACCAAGCAGGATGAGACCTGTAGTGTGGAGTATCTGAAAATTATTGGGTTATAAATTGGAATTGTTTCACAGGAGTGCAGGATGCCTGCACTCCTGTTATATGCCATTTTATAGCTTAAAGAAATTCACCTTATAGCACACCGGTCCGTTCGTTAATCCTGAAATTTTCACCTCATAGGAATCACCGTTTGCATAGCCGGTTACTCCGGAAGGTCTGAAAATGATGCATCCTTTCTGACCATACCCGTCATTGTTAATATAAAAATCACCGTTCGCTTTCTGCGCGGAAAAATTCCATGTCTTTTTCGTCGAAAGGTTTGTCAGGGTCACTTTTACTTTAGACGGATTTTCTGCAACTCCTGTTGAAACAGACCACGGGAAATCGGAGCCGAAATATTCAACCGGCATATTCTGTGCAGGCCAGCAAACACCGTATTCCGATGCGTTAGCATTGCCGGTGTCGAAAGCGTACACGGTACTATACGTTCCGTTAGAGCCATCGACAACACCGAAACCTGTTTCTGCCATATACGGATTCAATAACCATCTTCTATGTCCGATACGGTCAATATTATAATCATCGCCATCCTCCATCCATGCATTGATAATCGCATCAGTTAAGCTCCAGCCTGACCGGCTGCTCCATGCGATATTGGATGAGCTTGCGCCGTCTGCGCCCAGCTCATACATCTCGTTTGACATATTTTTGGGTTTCGCCGGAAAATGTGATAATTCATTATTTGCATAATTCAGCAGGGATGCTGCCTGTGTCAATTTCATATACTGATTGTTTAACTTCACATCAGCAGAAATTCCCGCTATATATCGCACCTGATTTAACATATTCAGTGCAGATTTACTCGTTTTTGCAGAAATCTGACCCGGCGCATAGTTTCCTGATGTAACCGGTTTTTTCTTATATGTAATCTTGTCAGACAGGGTTGCCGGATGTTTCTTTATATAATCCCGAATCTGTTTCTTTGAGTGATAAGCCACGTTGATTCCGGTTGCCTTTTGTGCTGCCTGTGCTTCTATCTGGAACGGAAAACGGTTAGCTGAGACTGTTCCTGCAGGTGCGCTTCCAACGCCGGATATAAGCATCACTGCTACAAGTGCCCCACATAATAATTTTTTTGATTGCATGTTGTACCTCCCCATTTGATATGTGATTGTTATAGTTACATTATATAACGAAGTGTATACGAGTCAATATGTCTGCACGATTGATGGATGATTTTTTACGGCTTTCAAACGAATATTTACGTTGTAAAATAAAACAAAATGTTTTATAATTAAAAATCGAGGCAGGATAGTTTCAAAAAGAAAAAGGAGGTTTCTATATGAACAAGAAGTTTGTTGCCAAAATTGCTGCTACAGCCATGGCGTTTGCATTGGCAGCGACAAGTGTGGTAGGGGATTGTTCTATGGCGAGTGCAGCCGTAAGGACAGTGACCGTTTCCACGCAAAAACAGTTGAATCGCGCCTTGAAAAATAACAAGGTAAAAAGCATTGTTATTAAGACTGACAAGCCCGTAAAGTTTACGATTGGTGCGACTAGCTATGCGAAGAAAAGCCTGACTGTAAATGCACCGGAGGCGACTGTGAATAACCGCGGTGATTTCAAGAAAATTACAGTTCAGGACGGTAAAAAATTTACGGATCATGGAGAGGGAAATCAGATTACAATCAGCGATCCAAACAGCCTGAAATTTGTAGCAGGAAAGAATGCGGAGGTTGCGAGCGTGACTGTGACCTCAAAGGAGGGAAAGATCAGCATCGGCGGAAAAGGCAGCGTGTCAGCGGTCAATGTGGAGGATGCTGCCACTCTGGCTGTAAAGGCTGGCACGACGCTGGAAGCAGTTACAGTGCAGGCAGATGCAACGATCGAAGTAGCAGCCGGCGCCCATGTTGGCAATGTGCAGGTGGCTGATGGGGCAGAGAAGGTTGCTTTGCAGGTAAATGGAACCGTCGGAGCAGTGAACATTGATGCGAAGGCGGAGCTTAGTATTTCCGGCAGCACAACGGATGCCATGAAGATCACAAACAACGCACAGGGAGCAAATGTGACTGCATCGGTAAAGGTGGAGCTGACGCTGAATGCTGATGCAAAGATTACACTCGATGCAGGAGCAGAGGGCTCAAGCGTAGAAGTCACAAAGGCGGATATCAAGCCTGTGATTGAAAATAAAACAAAATCGGATGTGACGGTGAAGGATTCAGCCGGAAAAAGTGATATTGTAAAGCCGGGTGAAGAAAAGACAAACGATAGCACGACTGGTGGCGGAAGCACGACTGGTGGTGGAAGCACTGGCGGTGGTGGAAGCACTGGTGGTGGTGGAAGCAGCAGCGGCGGTGGAAGCAGCACTCCTTCTGAGAGTGAGTCATTCAACGTGAAGCTCTCATGGACCGGTGATATGATAAAAACCGGTACGGTTTTAACGGCAGATGTGTCCGGTGCGGGCGAATCAGATGTGACCTATGAGTGGTATTATGGAAGTAACCTGTGTGTGGATGAAAATGATAAGACGTTTACAGTTACTGATGAACAAGGTAATTGGAAGGTTGGCGTGAAAGTTACAGCCATCATAAACGGAAAAGAGTGCACGGCACGGGCGTGGACCGACAAGTTAGTTCAGAGGCGGATTGCAGAGGTTAGGGAGAGCTTTGCGCCATTGATTGTGGCAAACGGTGCGTCGAATGACGCGGTGATTGAAGCCTTGAAGAAAGACCGCCGATGGGTATATATTGAAAACGACTACCACTGGGATGCAGAGGTTCCTATCAACTGGACAGCATTGGAAAGCTATAAGGGAGTAGCAGGCACCTATACATTTAAGGGAACGATCGATGCACCGGAAGGATGGTATTTTGATGATGGTGTATCAAGAGAAGTGACATGTGAGGTGCTTGTACAGCCTGAGAATGCATTGAACCTTACATTTGATGCGGTGGATGGCAGAGAGTATCCGTTGACGCAATCTGGTAATTATCTGACAATAACCGGATCTGCATTAAATGTTGCAAGTGCGGGAGCTCTGAGCTACTCCATCAATGTGAGTGGGGTTGAAGGCACGCTGCAATATGCTGTCGGATCATCTGACGGAACCTATAACAATGTAGAAAACAATGCGATTACAGTCAACTTATATGAGCTGTTGGATGGCAGTCAGACGATTTTCTTTAGGACAAATGAAAGTAATGCCACACCGTATGTAATTTTCTTTAGATGGAATAGTGTGTCCATAACGGACTGTATGACATCCTATGAAAAAGACGTGACAAAGACGTATGGGGAGAAAAAGGTTTACCCTGACAATATGCCGAAAATCCTGACGTTTAAGGATGAGGCTGGAAAGACCTACAATCTGGCTGTCACATGGCCGGTTGATGCTTATACAGGTGATGCAGGTACGTGGTACTTTGATCCGGAAATCACATTGTGGAAGTATCTTGATTATTCGAGCGCTTTGTATGATAGCCTTCGCATTACGCTGACTGTAGAAAAGGCTGAGCAGGCGGAACCTGTCATGAACGATCCTAAGATTATCCCCGATATGTCGAAGGGTACGATCACGGTGAGCCACAGTGCAATCAAGGCATATGTAAATGACGCGAATGCCGGACATGATTTCTTCATCACGACAAGTGATACAGAGCCTGACAAGGATGTGGAAGATTATTATTGTCCGGATTGGGATGGCGAGATGATATTTGGAATGAAATATGAGGATGGAACAAATGACGGATTTTCCATTGCATATGACACGACCTATACGATCTACGTGCGTGCCGCTGAGCGGGATAATTACAAAGCCTCCAACTGGGTAAAGCTTGGTACGATACATATTCCGTCCGAGGGAACCGGCGAATAATGGAACGAGGCTGACAAAAGTTAAAAAATTTTGAAACTACTATCATGCCGACCGATGAGGTGAAATGAATCATAAGTTTCCTCCTTGTTCATATATTGATTGATATATGGACAAGGGGGGATTTTTTATATCATAGGAAATAAATTGATTGGTTCTGCAAAAAAGTCTCACAGCAGATCCGGCGGATGATTTTGTATTGGAAGGAACGATCCAGAATCAGTTATAATTGATAATATCCAATAATTCGTTAGGCGTTACGATAAATGGTTTTGACGGAAAATGTTTCATGTTTCCTGTTACGAGCATGGAGTCCTCGCTGCGCTTAGCCATACATACTTCGTAAAATACAAGATCTTTGGGATCAGGAAGGTTTTCACCGGTGGAAATACGGTCAACATGAATGCCGTATTTTTTGAAATAGTTTAAGGTAGCCTGAATTGTGGATTCGGGAAATTGAAATTTTGTATCGACAACCACAAGATATGCCATACAATCACCTACTTTCCTGCGCGGGCAGCCGCGATCTCAGCATTGATGTCATCAAGTGTCATGTCCGTAAGATTGTTTTCGGCGGCTGTTTTTCGCATTTCATAAAATGCGGAAAGTGCATCTTCACTGGTGGTGTCAACAGGGGAAGATATTTCAAAAGGGATTCTTCTTTCACGGACAACGGCTTTAGCAAAAACGTTGAAAGCAGTTGTGGCGGTCATACCAAAATCTGAACAAAGAGAATCAAATTGTTTTTTGAGAGATTCGTCCATCCGAATACTGAAGGTTGCTTGTGCCATAATGAACACCTCCTGATAATATGTGTTAGATATTAAATAATTTTATATGAATATTATATCATATGAGATAAAATATGCAATTATAAGAATAATATGTAAGGAAAAATTTGAGATGTCATCAGATAAAAAAGAACGTCAGCGTGCTGTCGTTCTTTTTTGCTCTTTTGATTCATAGAATGATATATGGACAAGGGGGGATTTTTTTGTTAAAACTGATCGGTTCTGCATTGATTCTGCTCGCATGCAGCGGTTTTGTGTTATCGAAGGAACGGGAATTTACAGAGCATAAGCGGCAGCTGGAGGATTTTGCGCTGCTTTTATCGCTGCTGCAAAATGAGATGTGCCGCCTGCGGTTTCCATTGCCGGTCGTACTGGAGCATTGCGGGATAAAAATGTGTGACCCTTATGGAAACTTATGCGAACAGGTGCAGAGTAACCTGATCCAGCAGGAGCGTGGGGAGGCATCCGCGATCTGGAGCATGCAGGTAGAGGCAGCCCGAAAGCAGTTTTTACTGGATGAAGCGGAGTGTCAATTACTATCCGAGATCGGGGAGGTATTCCGCATGGACAATGTCGAGCTCAAAGAGGAACTGTTTGAGGTCTACCGGAAACGTCTGCTCAAACTGACAAAGGATTATGAGACAAGCCTCGTGAGCCGACGCAGGCTCAACCGCTACGGAACCGTGCTGGCGGGTGTGTTTGTAATCATACTTTTATTGTGAGCGGGTGGCAATGAATGACCGTTGTATGCGGCTATACAAATTTATAAAAAATGAATCATAAATCTTCCCCCTTGTTCATATAGTGATGTATGGACAAGGGGGACTTTTTTATGTTGGAGGAACAGTTGCTCAAATTATTTCCGTTACATATGCGCGACAAGCTGCGGCAGGCGGATGTTGACCAGCAGACGCTCGAAGAAATCCGCGTACGGGCAGGACAACCACTCATGTTTTTGTATGGCGACAAGGAATACTTCTTTGATGAGGCACAGGGCAGGCTTGGCGTGGAGCAGAAGCATGCCTATCGGATGCAGACGGCGGATCTGGAAGAGATGGTCAGCTTCCTGTGCAGCTATTCGATCTATGCCTACGAGGAACAGTTGCGCATGGGGTATCTGACGCTGCGCGGCGGGCACCGCGTTGGCGTGGCGGGAGAGGTGGCATTGCAGCAGGGACGCATCGTGCGCCTACAGCACATTTATTTTTTGAATATCCGCATTGCCCATGAAAAAAAGGGCTGCGCGCAGCCGCTCGTGAATGCGGTGCGGGATGCAAATGGGATTTATAACACACTGATCCTCTCACCGCCGGGCGTCGGAAAAACGACTTATCTGCGCGATGCGATCCGTATTTTATCGGAGGGTGATGCAGGTCATGCGGGGATGAAGGTCGGCGTGGTGGACGAGCGTTCGGAGCTGGGCGCCGGATATCTGGGTATTCCGCAAAACGATCTCGGTCCGCGCACGGATGTGTTGGAGGGAGCCGGAAAGAGCGAGGGAATCTATATGCTGCTGCGCTCGATGTCTCCGCAGGTGATCGCGGTTGACGAGCTGGGGGCAAAGGATGATTTTGAAGCGGTGACACGTGCCTTTCACAGCGGCTGCCGCCTGATCGGGACGCTGCACGGCGAGACGATTGATAGCCTGCAGCACATCTGTGGTTTCTTTAACTGGAGCGGCAAGGGAGAGATCGGGCGGTTTGTCGTATTGGAAAAAGACGCACAGGGGCGGCGCAGCATGTGTGTCTATGACAGCCGGATGGAACTGGTCAAACATGTACAGTAATGTGAAGAGGTGTATATGAGTGTAAATATGATATTCAAGATAGCGGCAGTCGGTATTCTGGTCACGATTCTCGGACAGGTACTCAAACACAGCGGGCGCGAGGAGCATGCATTTCTCATCAGTCTGGCGGGGCTCGTGCTCGTGCTGCTGTGGGTCGTACCGTATATCTATGAGTTGTTTGTGACGATGCAGACATTATTTGAGTTGTAAATGTGAGGCGGTCGTATGAATGTGGTACAGATGTCATTGCTCGCGGTGGCGGGTGTGCTGCTTGCAATGGTGTTAAAAAAAGAACGTCCGGAATTTGGCATCGTGATCAGCATTGTTGTGTGCGCATGTATTTTTTTCAGCGTGCTCGGCAGGCTCTCGATCCTGCTGGAAGCAGTCGGCAGGCTGCGTGATCTTGCAACGCTGGATGTCGGATATTTCCGCACAATTTTAAAAATGATCGGGATCACATATGTGGCGGAGTTCGCGGTCAGTCTGTGCAAGGATGCAGGCTATGCCACGATTGCCTCCCAGATCGAGATGTTTTCCAAAATATCGATTCTGCTGCTGGCACTTCCGGTCATTGAAGCATTTTTGCAGCTGATCGCGACGGTGGTGACATGAGCGGGGCGGGAAAATGCCGGCGGATAGCGGTATACATATCGACGGCATGGAGACTGTGCGCGGCGCTGTGCCTGATTGTGATATTATGCATATGCATAAATATAAATACCGTATTGGCGTCGGAACAGGATGCGACGGATCAGGGAATTTCTGCGGTGACGGAAGGTCTCACGGACGATCTGCTCGGAGAATTGCAGACCGGTGATCTCGAAAATTTTCTGAATGATCAGAGTGCGGATGCGGCGATGGATCTGAGTTTTTCGGAATTGATCGGGGCGCTTTTGAGCGGAGAGCAGGTGTTGGACGGGCAGACGGTGTGGAACTGGTTTGTCAATCACTGCTTTGATGCGGTGCACAGCAATCGGGAGTATCTGGCGCAGATGCTCGTGCTGTTGCTGGCATTTGCGATGCTGCAGGGGATCACGGGTATTTTTTCCAATGCCTTTTTGTCGGATATGAGTTTTCTGGCGGTGTACTTTTTGTTTTTGTACAATGCGCTGCGCGTGTTTTCTTCCATGCAGGAGGTGACGTACCGCTGTCTGGACCGGATGGGCGAGTTTACGATGCTGATTCAGCCGGTGTTCTGCATGGCGATCGTGTTTTCCTCGGGGGTCAATTCGGCAAGCCTGACCTATGAGATTTTGCTGCTTGTGCTCTATCTGGTGCAGACGCTGTTGCAGAAAATCCTGTTTCCGTTGATCTTTTTGTATCTGATTACGCAGTTTGCCAATTATGCGTGGAAGGAAGAGCATTTTTCGAGTATGGCGCGCCTGCTGGAGAGCGGCGTGGTCTACGCGCAGAAAATACTGGTCGCATTCGTGCTGGGGCTCAATCTTATACAGGGCATGGTCGCGCCCGCGGTCGACCAGTTGCGCAGAAGTGCGACGGTGCGGACGATCGGGGTCATTCCGGGGCTGGGCGGTGCGATGAACAGTGTAAGTGAGATTCTGCTTGGGACGGGAATTCTGATCAAAAACAGCGTGGGGGCGACGGCTGTGATCCTGCTTGTGCTGCTGTGTGCGAAGCCGTTGCTGGAGATCGGTATACTGACGCTCGTCTACCGGATACTCGCGGCAGTGTCCGAGCCGGTTACGGATAAGCGGATTTCGGGGGTGCTGGATGCGCTGGCAAAGACGGGGTTGCTCTACGCAAAGCTCGTAGTGACAGCGATACTGATGTTGTTTTTGTCGGTCACGGTCGTGTGCATGGCGACCGGGGCGGGGGGATGATGACGGGCTTTTGCGAAACTAAAAACGTTTGCCGGACGGCAGCCATAGGTTACGTAGCGTGAAAACATTCATAGCGTAGATGGCATGTGAGCACCGGTTTACCATCCAGTGTAGATGCAGCGCGAGCTGCAAAGAGAATATCGTGCTCACATGCCCAAAACACCATGCAAAGAGAAAGTAGCCACGCAAGGAAGGAGAACCCATGCAGACATTTGTAGACTGGATCCGCTCCGTACTGATCCTGTATTTCCTGATGATGATCGTCCTGTATTTCTCGGCGGGCGAATCCTACAAAAAATTCATCCGCTTTTTTATGGGACTGGTGTTTGCCCTCACGATACTGGCGCCGCTGCTTCGCCTGCTTGGACAAACCGATGCCTTGCGCGAGGGGATCTCCTACGAGCATTTCCGGCAGAATATGGAGGAGGCACAGCTCGATTTTTCACATATGGAGCAGACGGAGGCTGAGGTATACCGCAGGCATTACGAGCGCGCGCTGGAGGAACAGTTTCGGGAGATCGCCGCGGAGCGGCTGTTGCAGATCAAGAGCATAACGGTCACACTGAATAACGATTACGAGCCGCAGCAGGTGCGGATCGAGGAAACATTAAAAGGAGACGGCGAAGTGCTGCGGGACTATTTGTGTGAGGTCTATGGATTGGAGAAAGGACAGGTAGTAGTGAAATGAGTGCGGGAAAATGGTTCGATGGCTGGAAAGAAAAATACAAAGACAAATATAAGGACAAAAACACATGGGTGATCATCGGCATTGTCGGTTTGTTGCTGTTGGTGATCGCGCTGCCGGATGGCAGATCAGATACCGGCCGATCCGGCGATGCGTCGGCAGATCATCTTGCGGTGGGACAGGAGACCGCGCAGGAGTCAGGCAGCAGCGGGATGGACGATCCGGTACAGTCTGCCACAGAGGATCTGGAGCGGCGGCTCGAGGAAACACTCTCACTCATCGACGGAGCCGGAAAGGTGCGTGTCATGATCACGTTAAAGGACACCGGGGAAAAAGTCGTCGAAAAGGATACTACGCGCCGCAGCGGTGGCAGCGCGTCCGCGGAGGAGACCTCGGATGTCTCGCAGAGCACGGTTTTCAGCAAAAACGGCAGTGAAGAGACGCCTTATATATCGAATGAGCTGACCCCGCAGGTGGAGGGGGTGCTTGTCGTTGCACAGGGCGGTGGAGATTCGCTTGTAAAACAGAATATTTTGCAGAGTGTCATGGCATTATTCCCGCTGGAGGCGCATAAGATTACAATAGTCAAGATGTCGATGCAGGAGGTTAGCGAGCATGAAAATTTTTAAGAAAAACCAGATGATCATTACCGCATTAGCGCTGATGATCGCTGCGGCGGGGTACGTGAGTTATACATATGGAAATGAGAACGACTTAGCGGCAGCAACCAGTCAGGATGTGGCAGAGGAAACGTATGATATTTCACAGGAGGATGCGCTTCTCAGTGACGAGATCTTTACGGATACGGAAGATCCGGCGCTGGAGGCGGACGTTGCGCAGGCAGATACGGACGAGGCGCAGACCGGTGATGGGGAACAGACAGCAGAGACCAGCGTAGAAAATCCGGGCGAGACCGTACTTACCGGAGCGGTTGTGGAAAATGTAAACTTTGCGGTAGAAATGAAAATGAACCGGGAACAGGTGCGTTCCGAGAACAAGGAGCGGCTGCTTGCAATCATTGACAGCGAGACACTGTCCGAGGCACAGAAACAGGATGCCGTCGATAAGATGGTTGCGCTGACCGACATTGCGGAGAAGGAGGCTGCGGCAGAGATGCTGCTGGAGGCAAAGGGCTTTACGGATGTGGTCGTCAGCATCAGCTCGGACGGAGGTGCGGATGTCGTGCTGGATATGGGCGAGGTGACAGATGCCAAGCGCGCACAGGTTGAGGATATTGTCGCGAGAAAGACAGAGGTCGCACCGGAAAATATCGTGATCACACCGATCGCACAGCAGTAAAGGGCTTTTATTAAGAAAAATATTCAGATTCAGAATATGCAGACAGGATCAGGCAGATGCCGGATCCTGTTTCTGTTGTGTGATAGTATTACCGGAACAGGGTGCGGGTGAACAGACCTTGCCGGTGCGTGCCGCCGAAACACCTGTTAGCGCTTGACAAATGCGGGAGTGACCGATAATATAAATAATTGCGGATATATTATAGTAAGTGACAAATGCTGATCATGTGTGGATTTGCACATGATAAATAAACATAGCGATTTGGAGGAACCTCTCGTGGCAGATCAGACAGCGAATATCAGAAAAAAAGAAATAGAAAAAAGACGCACCTTTGCGATCATTTCCCATCCGGATGCGGGAAAAACCACACTGACAGAAAAATTTCTGCTCTACGGAGGTGCCATCAATGAGGCGGGCTCCGTAAAAGGCAAGGCGACGGCGAAACATGCGGTGTCCGACTGGATGGAGATCGAGAAGCAGAGAGGTATCTCTGTCACCTCGTCTGTTTTGCAGTTTCATTATGACAATTACTGTATCAACATTCTGGATACACCGGGACATCAGGACTTCTCGGAGGACACATACCGTACACTGATGGCGGCGGATTCGGCGGTCATGGTCATCGACGGATCAAAGGGTGTCGAGGCACAGACGAGAAAATTATTCAAAGTATGTGTCATGCGCCACATTCCGATTTTTACGTTTATCAACAAGATGGACCGTGATGCAAATGATACGTTTGAGCTGCTCGACGAGATCGAAAACGAGCTTGGTATCGCGACCTGTCCGATCAACTGGCCGATCGGGTCTGGCAAGGGCTTTAAGGGCGTTTACGACCGCAATACGCGCAGCGTGCGCATTTTCTCCGATACCAGAAAAGGAACAAAAGAGGGCGAGGAGCAGATCATTTCGATTGATGCGCCTGAATTAGAATCCGTGATCGGGGCAGAATATAAACAGCAGCTTTTAGACGAGGTGGAATTACTCGACGGTGCGAGTGCGGAGTTTGATCAGGAGCTGGTCACAAAGGGAGAATTATCTCCGGTATTTTTCGGATCGGCGCTCACAAACTTTGGTGTGGAGACATTTTTGCAGCACTTTTTACAGATGACCTATGCGCCGCTGCCGAGACAGTCAAATATCGGGCAGATCGATCCGTTTGCCGAGGATTTCAGCGGATTTATCTTTAAAATTCAGGCAAATATGAATAAAAACCACAGGGACCGTGTCGCATTTATGCGTATCGTATCCGGCAAGTTCGATGCGGGCATGGAGGTCTATCATGTGCAGGGCGGCAAGCAGATCAAGCTGTCCCAGCCGCAGCAGATGATGGCACAGGAGCGCAAGATCGTCGATGAGGCATATGCGGGAGATATTATCGGACTGTTTGATCCCGGTATTTTCTCGATCGGAGACACGCTCACGACCGCAAAAGAAAAATTTGAGTTTGAGGGTATCCCGACGTTTGCGCCGGAGCATTTTGCGCGTGTGCGTCTGATCGATTCAATGAAGCGCAAACAGTTTGTAAAGGGTGTCAACCAGATCGCACAGGAAGGCGCGATTCAGATTTTTCAGGAGTACAAGGGCGGCATGGAGGAGATCATCGTCGGCGTTGTCGGCGTCCTGCAGTTTGATGTCTTGAAATTCAGACTGGAAAACGAGTATAATGTAGATATCCGGTTGGAAAATCTGCCGTATGAGCACATCCGCTGGATTGAAAATAAGGAAGAGGTCGATATGGACAGACTGACCGGTACTTCCGATATGAAAAAGATCATGGATCTCAAGGGCAATCCACTGCTTTTGTTTGTGAATGCATGGAGCGTGGGTATGACACTGGATCGAAATGAGGGATTAAAGCTGTCCGAATTTGGCAGGAACTAATGTGGAATGTAACAATCAAAAGGAGGACTTTTTATGGCAGTCATTCAGATTACAGAGGATAATTTTGATGAAATCGTGATGAAAAGCGAGAAACCGGTACTGCTTGATTTTTATGCGGACTGGTGTGGACCGTGCAAGATGCTCAGCCCGGTCGTAGAGCAGATTTCCGAGGAATACGCGGATGAGTATCTGGTAGGAAAGATCAATGTCGATGAGCAGCCGGGACTCGCGCTGAAGTACCGCGTGATGAGCATTCCGATGCTCGTGACGATGAATCTTGGCATGTTTGCGGCAAAGAGCATCGGCGTGATCACAAAGGAAGAAGTGCTGGATCTGTTACAGCAGGCGGCAGTGCTGCGTGACCAGAAGGTCGAGTCGTAAAAACGGCTGCTGTCTGCACAAGGCGTGAACAGTAACCAGACAGCCCGAAGCTGCGGCATACGCTTGACGCACGGAGGACAACAGGCTATAATGAGGACACCCGTTCTTCGGGTGTTCTTTTTTTCCTTTAGACAGTCGTTTTCCCTGTTGACATTTGATGCGAAGTGTATTATGATAGCCATAGACGCGAACAAATGTTCGCTAATGAGCGTGAGAGATATGGAGAATATCAGAAAATAAATGATGAAAAATGAAAAGGAGACAATCATGACAGACGAAAATAAATTAAAAGCACTGGATGCGGCGATTGCGCACATTGAGAAGCAGTATGGAAAGGGTTCGGTGATGAAGCTGGGAGATCCCTCCGCAGCGATGAATGTAGAGACTGTTCCGACCGGAGCGCTGAGTCTGGATCTGGCGTTGGGACTCGGAGGGCTTCCGAAGGGGCGTATTATCGAGATCTACGGACCGGAATCCAGTGGTAAGACGACAGTGGCACTGCACTGTGTTGCGGAGGTACAGAAGGCGGGCGGCATCGCAGGCTTTATCGATGCGGAGCATGCCTTAGATCCGGTCTATGCGAAAAATATCGGTGTAGATATTGATAATCTGTACATTTCACAGCCGGACAACGGTGAGCAGGCACTTGAGATCACAGAGACGATGGTGCGTTCCGGAGCAGTGGATATCGTGATCGTCGATTCCGTGGCAGCACTTGTGCCGAAGGCAGAAATCGACGGAGATATGGGAGATTCACATGTCGGACTGCAGGCGCGTCTGATGTCACAGGCGCTGCGCAAGCTGACAGCGGTCATCAGCAAGTCGAACTGTATCGTTATTTTTATCAACCAGCTGCGTGAGAAGGTCGGCGTGATGTTCGGTAACCCTGAGACGACGACCGGCGGACGCGCACTCAAGTTCTATTCCTCCGTGCGTCTGGATGTGCGCCGTGTCGAGGCGCTCAAGCAGGCGGGCGAAGTGGTTGGAAACCACACACGTGTAAAGGTTGTAAAGAATAAAGTAGCGCCTCCGTTCCGTGAGGCAGAGTTTGATATTATGTTCGGAAAGGGCATCTCCAAAGAGGGAGATATTCTCGATCTGGCGGCAGGCATCGATGTCGTGAACAAGTCCGGCGCATGGTATGCCTATGACGGCGACAAGATCGGTCAGGGACGCGAGAATGCCAAGCAGTTCCTTGCGGAGCATCCGCAGATCTGTGCAGAGATCGAGGCGAAAGTGCGTGCACATTACGGCATCGGCGAGGAAGCCGCAGCCGCACCGGAGACAGAGCAGACTGAGGAGTAGGCGGTATGTCAGAGGTAGTCATTACATCCGTGGAGCAGCAGACAAAGGGCAGACGGCGCCTGCAACTGGATAACGGAGAGATCTGGGTGCTTTATGCCGGTGAGCTTCGCACGCTGCATCTGGCGGAGGGCGCACATATTCCGGAGGAGCAGTACATACAGATCCGGCGTGAGGTGATCGGCAAGCGGGCAAAAAAGCGCGCGATGCATCTGCTCGAACGGATGGACCGCACGGAGCTTGAGCTGCGCCGGAAACTCGCAGACGGGGAGTATCCCGAGGATCTGATCGACGAGGCGCTCGCCTATGTCAAAAGCTACCATTATGTAGACGATGAGCGGTATGCGGACTGCTATGTGCGGCTGCGCGGCACTGCCAAGAGCAACGGCAAGCTGCGCATGGAATTACAGCAGAAGGGTGTGGAGCGGGATGTGGCAGAGCGTGTGCTGGCATCCTATGAGGAGGAGCGTGACGAGCGCGCGATGATCCGCGACCTGTTGCAGAAGCGGCATTACGACCCGCAGACAGCCGATCAGAAGGAGCAGCGCAGGATGTATGGATATTTACAGCGCAGAGGTTTTCGCAGCTCGGATATTTGCCGGGAACTGCGATTGTCATAAAGAATTTACTTGACATAATATACAATAAAGGATAAAATTTATATGTTGTAGTTATGACAGATGTACGAATTTTTTGTTATATGTACAATGAAAACTTAATAAGGAGGTGCTCCTGCGATGGTAAGTATTGTTACGATGATAATTGCTATTCTGGTCACCTTAGTAATTACTGCGGTTGTAACGGTTGTCGTTATGAATCAGGTACAGCAAAAGAAAGCTGATTCAAAGATCGGTTCGGCGGAAGAACGCGCCAGATCCATCATTGACGATGCGGTAAAGACTGCGGAGGCAAAGAAACGTGAATCTCTCTTGGAGGTCAAGGAGGAGTCGATCAAGACAAAGAACGAATTAGACCGCGAGATCAAGGAACGCAGATCGGAGATTCAGCGTGCGGAGCGTCGTGTTGAGCAGAAGGAGTCCAATCTGGACAAGAAGCTCGATTCCATTGAACGGCGTGAAGCCAGCTTTGCAGCTAAGGAAGAGGAGATCAAAAAGCAGAAAGCAGAAGTCGCAAAGCTCAATGAACAGAGAGTACAGGAACTTGAGAGAATTTCAGGTTTAACCTCCGAACAAGCAAAAGAATTTCTTTTAAAAACCGTTGAAGATGATGTAAAACTTGACACTGCAAAACTCATTAAGGAAATGGAAACCCGCGCTAAGGAAGAGGCAGGAAAGAAAGCCAAGGATTATGTGGTGACTGCGATTCAGAAATGCGCAGCGGACCACGTATCGGAGACTACGATTTCCGTAGTTCCGCTTCCCAACGATGAAATGAAGGGAAGAATTATCGGCCGCGAGGGTAGAAATATCCGTACACTGGAGACGCTGACAGGTGTAGATCTGATTATTGATGATACACCCGAGGCAGTCATTCTTTCCGGCTTTGATCCGATTCGCCGTGAGGTAGCGCGAATCGCACTCGAGAAACTGATTGTGGATGGACGTATCCATCCCGCCAGAATCGAGGAGATGGTAGAAAAGGCACAGAAGGAAGTTGACACCATGATCCGTGAGGAAGGCGAGGCAGCGACATTAGAGGTTGGTATTCATGGAATCCATCCGGAGCTTGTCCGTCTGCTTGGACGTATGAAGTTCAGAACCAGTTATGGTCAGAATGCATTGAAGCATTCGATCGAGGTAGCCCAGATTGCAGGACTGCTGGCTGGTGAGATTGGTGTGGATGTCAGAACCGCAAAGCGTGCAGGTCTGTTACATGATATTGGAAAATCTGTGGATCACGATATGGAAGGTTCACATATTCAGATCGGTGTGGATCTGTGCCGCAAGTACAAGGAATCACCGCTCATTATCAATGCAGTTGAGGCGCATCATGGCGATGTAGAGCCTCAGTCTCTGATCGCATGTCTGGTACAGGCTGCTGATACGATCAGTGCTGCCCGTCCGGGTGCAAGACGCGAGACATTGGAAACATATTCTAACCGCTTACAGCAGTTAGAGGATATTACAAACGGTTTTAAGGGAGTTGACAAATCTTTTGCTGTTCAGGCAGGACGCGAAGTTCGTGTAATGGTAGTTCCTGAACAAATCAGTGATGCTGATATGGTTATTCTGGCAAGGGATATTTCAAAGCAGATTGAGTCTGAATTAGAGTATCCGGGTCAGATCAAAGTAAATGTGATCCGCGAATCGCGTGTCACAGATTACGCGAAATAATATTCGTAAAAGAGACTGGTTTAAAGGCGTTAAGATTGTGATCTTAACGCCTTTTTGAATGATGGGAAATGGATGGAGGTTACAATGGAGAATCAGATTAAACGAATTGACCGTACATTAAAATATCAGGGTGCGATCGTGGATTTCTACAGTGACACGATGCAGATGCCGGATGGCAGGACTGCGCAGTGGGATCTGATCCACCACAGAAAGGGAGCGGCGGCGGTCGTTCCGGTGATGCCGGATGGACGGATCGTGATGGTGAGACAGTTCCGGAATGCGCTTGACCGCATCACGTTGGAGATACCGGCAGGCGCGCGTGATGACACGAGCGAGCAGACCATCGTCTGCGCAGCAAGGGAGCTCGAGGAGGAGACCGGATACCACAGCGAGCATCTGGATTTTCTGATCTCGCTGCGCACGACTGTGGCTTACTGTGATGAGTTTATCGATGTGTATGTGGCACATGATCTGGAGAAGCGCAGGCAGCATCTCGATCCTGACGAGTTTGTGGAGATTGCAGACTATGATCTCGACGAGCTGTGCGATCTGATCTACGCCGGTACGATTCAGGATGCCAAGACGGTAGCGGCACTCATGGCATACAAAAATAAATATCGCATAGATTAGAGATAAAGAATATCAAAGGAGACGGACAATCATGCAGACGCGCGAATTATCCGTCAAACAGCAGTTATTTATTATATTTCTTGTCTGTTTTCTGACCGGTATTGTGGCGGCAAACTTTCTGAGCGCGGAGAGTTTCGAAAAAAGCGGAACTCTCACGCGCTATTTTCTCAAACAATTTCAATATACCCAGGTCAATTTCTACGGGGTACTGTGGCAGGTGTGCTGCAGCCGGATACCTGTATTTCTGTTTCTGGTGTTCGTGGGACTGATGCGGGGCGGCAAATGGTTTTATCTCGCATTTGCGGCGTGGAGCGGATTTGCCTACGGCTATTTTTGCGTACTGGCGATCGGTGCATTTGGCTCCGGCGGATTGCTGTTATGCATCGTGGCGCTGTTTCCGCAGTTTCTGCTCTATGTGCCGGTGTATCTGGGTCTGGTGGTCCTGTGCGTGCAGCAGCGGCGCAGGGATGTCTGGCACAGCCTTGCCGTATATCTAGTGCTTTTTCTGCTTTTGTGCGCGGGAATGTTACTGGAATCTTACATAAATCCGATAATTTTGCAAAAAATATTAAAAATCTTTTAAGAGAATTACATAATAATTGCATTTTGTGTAACAATTTGTTATAATGAATGCATATTTGCACTGTGGACAGAACGGGAGAATGGTACAGTGATTGTGGGGTTTTTACATGAAGAATGAAATCGATGCATTTATCAGTTACATGCGGGAGCAAAAACAGATATCCGATAACACGGCAGCGGCTTACACGAGAGATTTGTGCAAGCTGGCGGAGTATGTGTGTGGTATGGGAGTGGATGATTTCGTACAGGTAGATACCGGGATTTTGCAGGCATATCTGCACGGGCTGGAGACACAGGGGCGCAAGGCAGCGACGATCTCGCGGGTGATTGCCAGCATGAAGGCATTTTTTGCATGGCAGCTCGGAGAGGGACTACGTACAGACGACCCCGCAAAGGGTCTGAAGCCGCCGAAAATCGAGAAGAAACCGCCGGAGATACTCACGCAGGCACAGATCGTAAAGCTGCTTGACCAGCCTTCCTCCGGAGCACCGAAGGAGCTGCGGGACAAGGCGATGATGGAGCTGTTATACGCGACGGGCATCCGTGTGTCGGAATTGCTGTCTCTGCGCTTGCAGGATGTGAATTTAAAGCTGGAGTATGTGACCTGCCGGGATGGACGCAAGGAGCGTACTGTGCCGTTTGGTTCGACTGCTCGGGAGGCGCTCGAGCTCTATTTGAAGCGCAGCCGTCCGAAGCTCGTAGAGGATGGTGACTGTGAGTTGTTGTTTACAAATTGCAGCGGCGAGCCGATGAGCAGACAGGGCTTTTGGAAGCTGTTGAAGCATTACGGCAGGCAGGCGGGACTTACAGAGGAGATCACACCGCATACGCTCAGGCATTCGTTTGCGGCGCATCTGTTGAACAACGGTGCGGATCTCAAGTCTGTGCAGGAATTGATGGGGCATTCGGATATTTCATCGACACAGATATATATGCAGTTATCCGACCACACGATCCGTGAAGTGTATAAGCAGGCACATCCGCGTGTGTGAACGGATCTATGGAGGAATAGATAGAAATGAAACCACTGACAATCAGAACGATTACGATCGGCGAGGGCATACCGAAGATCTGTGTACCGCTCGTCGGAGTCACAAAGGAGGACATATTAGAAGGTGCACATGCCCTTGACGGGATTCCGGCAGATGTCGTGGAATGGCGCGTAGACTGGTATGAGCATTCAGACGATATACAGGCAGTGCTTGATGTGCTCGGCGAATTGCGCACAGCATTGGGAGAGACCGTGCTGCTCGTGACGTTCCGTACCTCAAAGGAGGGCGGAGAGCGCGCGATGACCGCGGATGCTTATGAGGCACTGAATCTCGCAGTCGCACGTTCCGGTGATGCGGATCTGGTCGATGTGGAGATATTTACCGGTGATGCTGCGGTAAGCAGGATTATCGAGGGGGCACACGCCGCAGGTGTCGCGGTGATCGCGTCCAACCATGATTTTGACAAAACGCCGGAAAAGGATGATATCATCGGCAGGTTGAAAAAGATGCAGCAGATGGGAGCGGATCTGTTAAAGATCGCAGTCATGCCGCACAGTACGAGAGATCTGCTGACGCTGATCGATGCGACCGAGGAAATGAACCGCCTGTATGCAGAGCGTCCGGTCATTACGATGTCGATGGGTGGTGTGGGCGTGCTCAGCCGGATGTGTGGAGAGGTGTTTGGCTCTGCATTGACGTTCGGCGCTGCGGGGCAGGCTTCGGCACCCGGACAGATGCAGGTGGAGGATCTGCATACGGTACTGCGGCTGCTGCACACAGCGATGCATTAGCATAAATATAAACGAAAATAAATAAGTGAGAAAAATATGAAAAAACCAGAGGATACACACGATGCGAGGTATCCGCTGGTTTTATTTTTTCTATGATCCTAACTGGTGATCCTGATTTTGTTTAGGTCAGATCTGCCATCTCGTAGATCAGCTTTTCGGATGCGTCCCATCCGAGACACGGATCGGTGATCGATTTGCCGTATACATGGTCGCCGATCTTCTGGCAGCCGGGCTCTAAGTAGCTCTCGATCATGACGCCCTTGACCAGTGTCTTGATCGTGTCGGAAATCTGGCGGTTGTGCATGACCTCTTTGACGATGCGCACCTGCTCCTCATATTTTTTGCCGGAGTTGGAATGGTTGGCATCGATGATCGCGGCGGGATTGACCAGATCGCGCTCACTGTACATATCCGACAGACGCATGATGTCCTCGTAGTGATAGTTCTGAACCGTGTTTCCGTGCTTGCTGACAGCGCCGCGCAGTACCACGTGCGTGAGCGGGTTTCCGGTCGTCTCGACCTCGTAGCCGCGGAACGTGAAATGGTGCGGATGCTGTGCCGCATATACGGAGTTGAGCATGACGGAAAAATCACCACTCGTAGGGTTTTTCATGCCTGAAGCCACATCAAAGCCGCTGACGGTCAGACGGTGTTGCTGATCCTCAACGGAACGGGCACCGATCGCTACATAGGAGAGCAGGTCGGCGACATATTCCCAGTTCTCGGGATAAAGCATCTCATCCGCGGGTGTCAGCTCACTCTCAGCGATCGCGCGCAGATGCATTTTCCGTACCGATATCAGACCTGCGATCATGTCAGGCGCTTTTTCGGGATCGGGCTGTGAGGCGATACCCTTGTAGCCTTCTCCGGTAGTACGGGGCTTGTTGGTGTAGATACGGGGGACTAAGAGCAGGCGGTCCTTGACCTTTTCCTGCACCTTTGCCAGCCGGTTGACGTATTCACAGACCGGATCTTCGCTGTCTGCGGAACAGGGTCCGATGATGACTAAAAACCGGTCATCCTTTCCCGTGAGGATATCGCTGATCTGCTGATCGCGGTCTTTTTTTATAGCAGCCAGCCGCTCGGACAGCGGATATTGTGCTTTGATCTCGCCGGGCGAGGGAATCTGACGTAGATAGGTAAAACTCATTTGTACATCTCCTTAATTACATTTTCTTCTATAAGATAATAGCGGAAAACAAAATATCTGTCAATTACTTGCATGGGTAATACAAAAACGCTATACTAAATATTGATAGACTTTATAATTCGGAGGAAATGTAATGTATTACGGAGCGCTGAAAAAGACGGATATTGCAAACGGACCGGGCGTGCGTGTCTCGCTGTTTGTGTCAGGCTGCAGGCATCACTGCAAGGATTGTTTCAATCCGGAAACGTGGGATTTTACCTATGGAAAAGAGTATACGGATGCGGTGGCTGCGGAGATCCTGCAAGCGCTCGAACCGGGATATATCAAGGGAATCACCGTGCTTGGCGGCGAGCCGTTCGAGCCGGAAAACCAGAGAGAGCTGTTGCCGCTCTACCGTGCGATCCGCGAGCGGTATCCGCACAAATCGATCTGGGTCTATTCGGGCTATACACTGGATGAGCAGTTGTGGAAAGAGGGTCATGCGCGCATCGATATTACTGATGAAATTCTCTCACTGATCGATGTGCTGGTAGACGGCAGGTTTGTGGCAGAAAAAAAGAATATCTCATTAAAATTCAGAGGCTCGGAAAATCAGCGGATCATCAACATGAAAGAGTCGTTGGCGGCAGGACGGATCATTTTATTGCCGGATGAGGAACTTCTATAAAAATTTTGTCACCAAGTGTGATAAAAGGATAGATTTTTGCCGATAAATGTAGTATATTAGGGATTTGTGAAAAAGACTTTTTTAGATATATGAAGGAGAAAAAAGAAAATGGTTAAGGTTGTGAAATTTGGCGGCAGCTCCCTCGCCAGTGCGGAGCAGTTCAAGAAAGTCGGTGCAATTATCCGCGCAGACGAAACGCGCAGATTCGTTGTACCCAGCGCACCGGGTAAGCGGAATGCGAAGGACACCAAGGTCACAGACATGCTCTACGAATGCTACGGCATCGCAGAGGAAGGAAAGGAGTTTGCAGGAAAACTCGGCAAGATCAGGGATCGCTACGATTCCATTATCAAGGGATTGGATCTGACCTTGTCACTGGATGAAGAATTTCAGACGATTACAAAGAATTTTAAAAATAAAGCAGGTACCGATTATGCGGCGAGCCGTGGAGAATATTTAAACGGTATGATCATGGCAGCTTATCTCGGCTATGAGTTTATCGACGCGGCAGAGGTGATCCGTTTTGACAATGATGGCAATTTCCTTGCGGATGAAACGAACCAGATCCTCGCGGCACGGTTAGAGCACAGCGAGAGTGCAGTCATTCCCGGATTTTACGGAGCAAAAGAGGATGGAACGGTACATACCTTCTCACGTGGAGGTTCTGACATTACCGGATCGATCGTTGCGCGTGCGGTACATGCATCGATCTATGAAAACTGGACAGATGTATCCGGATTTTTAGTATCCGATCCCCGGATCATTGACAATCCGGCAGTTATCCATACGATTACCTACAAGGAGCTGCGCGAGCTTTCCTACATGGGCGCAGGAGTGCTGCATGAGGATGCGATCTTCCCGGTACGCAAAGAGGGTATTCCGATCAATATTAAAAATACAAACGCACCGGAGGATCCAGGTACGATGATCGTGGAGAGCACCTGTCACCAGCCGGAGTATACGATTACTGGTATCGCAGGTCTGCGCGATTTTGTGGCAGTCAATGTCGATAAGGACATGATGAATTCCGAGGTTGGGTTCTGCCGCAAGGTATTACAGGCATTTGAGGATAACAATATTTCGATTGAGCATATGCCTTCCGGTATCGATACGATGACCGTATTTGTCCAGAGACATGATTTTGAGGGCAAGGAGCAGCAGGTATTGTCTGCGATCCATAAGTATGCAAAGCCGGATACGATCGAAATCGAGGGTGGTCTGGCACTTGTCGCAGTCGTGGGACGCGGTATGAAATCGACACGCGGTACGGCAGGCAGAATTTTCTCGGCACTGGCACATGCACAGGTCAATGTCAAAATGATCGATCAGGGATCAAGTGAGCTGAATATCATTATCGGTGTGAGCAACGATGATTTTGAGCGTGCGATCCGCTCGATTTATGACATTTTTGTCGAGACACAGTTATAACCGGATCTTATTTTTGACGATAGATCCATGAATCATCAACAGGAGGACGAAACATTATGGATGATGTGTACACCACTGACGGGCAGGTAACAGATCACGTGCAGGAGGCACAGGCGGAGGATGTGTCTGTAAAAACAGAGCAGTCGGCAGAACAGCCCAAAAGCCGCAAAGCACCAAAGAAACCGAACATACACGGGGACAAAAACCGCAGTATCCGGTTTACACTGACGATGATGGTGACGCTGCCGGCGGTGATCACGATGCTTGTGACACTGTTGTACGCACGTTCAGCTATGACGGACGGCATGGAGCAGGAGATGATTGACGGTCTCGTGCTGATGGCGGAGTCGATCAAGGGCGGATATAATGAGACTGCCGGTGATTATACGCTTGGTGATGATGGATGCATCTATAAAGGTGATACGAACCTCACGCCGACCGAGGAGTCCATGGATATCTACACCGCGAATCTGGATGCTGATGTGACGCTGTGCTGGGGCAAGACACGTATGGCGACGACGATCGTACAGGAGGACGGTTCGCGTGCGGCAGGCACTGATATCGCGGATGAGGTATGGGCAACGGTGCAGACCGGCGAGACCTATAAGACCAACGATATCCAGATTCTTGGTGAAGACTATTTTGCCGTATATGTGCCGCTGGAAAATACGGACGGAACGGTTGTCGGTGCTGTATTTGCCGGACGTCCCTGTCCGGATGTATCGACATTTATCAACCAGAAGGTACGCACGCTGGTTGTACTCGCAGTGATTATTCTGGTGATCTGCAACGTGGTCGGATTCTTCGTTGCGAACGTGCTTGCAAAGGTATTAAAGAAAGCATCCGAGATGCTTGCGGCATTGTCACAGGGACAACTGAATGTGACGATCGATGAGCGCATCTTAAAGCGTAAGGATGAGATCGGACGGATGGGTGTAGCGATTCAGGCATTGTTAGATAAGCTGCGAGAGATCGTCGGACAGCTTAAGCAGTCCTCAAATACTTTGTATACGTCCGGCAATTCACTGGATGAGATGGCAGGACAGACCTCAGCGGCTGCGGATGAGATTGGCCGTGCAGTGGAGGATATTTCAAAGGGAGCAGTTTCCCAGGCAGAGGAGATCGAGAGTGCATCACAGGAGATCGCTACAATGGGAGAGGTCATCGAAGATATTGTACATAGTGTCGGCAGCCTGACCAATACCTCTGAGAATATGACCGTTGCAGGAAATGCTTCACAGGCGACGATGAAGGAACTGAGTGAGTCCAATGACCGCACGACGGCTGCGATCGCACGGATCGGTGAGCAGATCCGCTCTACGAATGCATCCATTGAGAAGATCGGTGCGGCAGCGACACTCATTACCTCTATCGCGGATCAGACGAGCCTGTTATCGCTCAATGCTTCGATCGAGTCTGCGCGTGCAGGCGAGGCGGGCAGAGGCTTTGCAGTTGTAGCGGGTGAGATCCAGAAACTCGCAGTACAGTCTGACGAGGCAGCAGCGGAGATCCAGCAGATCATTGATACGCTGCTCGCAGAGTCTGAGCAGACGATGGCAGTCATGGAGCAGGCGGAGAGTCTCGTAGCGGAACAGCAGCAGAAACTCGATGCGACCAAGCAGCGTTTCTCAGAGGTCAATGACGGCATTACGGTATCCCGTGAGGGTACGGATGTGATCCGCGGCAATGCAGGCTCATGCAACCGTGCACGTACACAGGTCGTAGATGTGATTTCGAACCTGTCCGCGATTTCGCAGGAGAATGCGGCATCCGCACAGGAGACGACCGCTTCGATGGAGGAGCTGAATGCGACGATCAATATGCTGGCAGAGGCAGCCGGCAATCTGAAGGTACTCTCCGAGCAGTTGAACGAGGAGATGGATTTCTTCCAGATGTAATTACATACAAAATCGGGCGGGGGCGCCCGTTACAGCCAGCAGGTCATTTGACCTGCTGTTTTTTTCTGGAATATTTTATTGACAAATACTGTATTACATGATATAAGTGTATTAACACAACTAATACAGATGATACACGCAGTACACATAGTACACCGGATCATCGGTATCGGATTGTTGTGTCAGCGTAAGAAGAGAGAAGCGTAAGAAGGAAGAAGAGCAAAAAATGATGGAAAGGAGGAGCGTGCATGATCCAACTGAACTACCGTGATGCCAAGCCGATCTATGAGCAGATAAAGGAAGGTCTGCGGCGGCTGGTCATCACAGGTGCGATCGCGAAGGATGAGAAACTCCCCAGTGTGCGTGAACTGGCGAGCGAACTGGCGATCAACCCGAACACGATCCAGCGGGCATACCGTGAGCTGGAGAGCGAGGGTTACATCTATACAGTATCCGGCAAAGGCAGCTTTGCAGCGGAGCAGGCAGATGTGACCGGAAGGAGGAACGAAAAGTTGTTAAGGGAGTTTGATGAAATCGTAAGAGAACTGTTGTATCTGTCAGAGGATAAGGATACTCTGATCAGACGGATTGAAGAATTAGCAGGAGGAGGGGAAGAGCGATGATCCAAATCACAGATGTTGTAAAAGATTTTGATGGATTCCGCGCGCTGAACCATCTGAATATGCATGTGCCAAAGGGCGCGATCTACGGACTGGTCGGACCGAACGGAGCCGGAAAGTCGACGATTATCCGCCATATTACGGGTGCTTACCATCAGGATCTGGGCGAGATCAGGATTGATGGAGAGCCAGTCTATGAGAATCCGAAGGTGAAGGAGAAGTTCTCTTATATCCCGGACGATATCTTTTATTTTATGCAGGCGAATACGCTTGATATGATGAAGTTTTACAAGGGTATTTATAAGAAGTTTGACATGGATCTGTTCCATGCACTGGCAGACTGTTTCCCGGCCGTGGATGTCAGACGCAATATCCGCAGTCTGTCAAAAGGTATGCAAAAGCAGGTAGCATTCTGGCTGTCGATCTGCTGCAGACCGGAGCTGCTGATCCTGGATGAGCCGGTAGACGGACTCGATCCCGTGATGCGCCGCCAGATCTGGAGTATCATCATGGGCGATGTGGCTGAACACGGAACGACCGTACTCGTATCCTCACACAACCTGCGTGAGCTCGAGGATGTGTGCGACCATGTCGGCATTATGAATGATGGCAAGATATTGATCGAGCGCTCACTGTCAGATCTGCAGGGCAGCGTGACGAAGGTACAGGTCGCATTTGACGGGGAGATGTCTGCACTGCCTGAGCATATCAAGGTGCTGCATCAGACGATTGCAGGGCGTGTCCATACGCTGATCGTTAAGAGCGAGCCGCAGGAGGCGCAGAGAGTGCTGGCAGCGATGAATCCGATCTTGCTGGATGTGCTGCCGCTGACTTTGGAAGAAATCTTTATTTATGAGCTGGGAGGTGTGGATTATGCAGTCAAAGATTTCCTTTTTTAATCCAACGATATGTAAAAAGAACCTGACACGCTTCTGGCCGTTTGCATTGTTATATCTGGTCTATCTGATTATCGTGCATCCGTTAGTGATCTATACGTCGTTCAATCAGTTGATCTATTATAGCAGCGACATGACCGCTGAGTCGCTGGTATACAGCCATTTTGTCGATATGACAGAACCGGTCAGTATCTTTCTCGCAGCGATCGTCATGGCGATCGCGGTATTTGGCTATCTGTACCAGAGCCGCAGTGCAAACATGATCCATACGCTGCCTGTGACGCGGACGCAGTTGTATGTCACGAATTACGTATCCGGATTGCTGTTACTCATCGTACCGCAGTTTTTGGGAGCACTGCTTACCAATCTGGTGATTCTTGGCAGGGCGGCGGATACGACCTGGATTGTCTGGGGCTGGTTTGGGGTCACTGCCGGTGAGACGTTGTTCTTCTACAGCTTTGCAGTGCTGATGGTGATGTTTACCGGACAATTACTGGCAGCGGGTCTGTTTTATCTGATCTGGAACTTTTTATACATTGTGACTGTGTTTCTGATCGATGGTATGGGTACATTATTTTTCTATGGTATGTCCGACAATCTGATCGGGATAAATGCGCATCCGCTATTTCCGCTGTTCTACCTGATCCGCAAGGTTGGCTTTGACAGAAACAGCCTGACCGGAGAAGTGTGGTCCAAGGGATTTGGGGTATTGCTGGCATATATGCTGGTCGGCGTGGTATTTGCGGTACTCGCATGGTGGATCTATGAGCACAGACGGATCGAGTGCGCCGGTGATTTCCTGTCGATGAAATGGACGGCTCCGGTATTCCGCTGGGGTGTAGTCTTAGTTGGCGGTATCGGCTGTGCATTGTTTGTGACTTATATCATCAGCGATTATAGCAGCTGGAACCTCAGGGTTGCCCGGTTTGTGATTGCTTTGCTTCTATTTAGTGTGGCATTATTTTTCGCGTCTGAGATGTTTATTGAAAAAAGTTTCCGCGTCTTTCATAAACGGATGATCGTGGAATGTGTCTCCTGCGTGGCAGTGCTGCTGGTCGCTACAGCGCTTCTGCACTTTGATGTGTTCGGTGTGGAGCGCTATGTGCCACAGGCAGAGAATGTAGCGATGGTCTGTGTCCAATGGGGAGGCAATGAGGTCGATTTTGAAGATCCGGAAAAGATCGGGGAAGTGACAGCGCTTCACCAGCTTATGGTCGACCATCTGGATGAGCAGAAGAAATACACAGATGGGAATGGAAATGAGACCGCTTCCACGGACGGAATCGAACAGACCTATATAGGATATGTGTCGATTGAGTATACGATGAAAAACGGAAAAGCCGTAAAGCGTAATTATTACAGTATGGCAAAGGATCAGAGCTACACAGAGCAGGTGGATGGGCAGTTACAGGCATTTGCTGAGGATGAGGACGGATTTTTGAGCAGTGTGCTCGGCCTCAACTATAAGGAACTGGATTGGAAGCCTTCCTATGCGTATGTCAGCCTGCCGGTGGTAGATCCAGATGGAAACTGGTATTATGGCGATCCGGAGACGGATATTTCTGATCCCGGGCAGCTGCAGAAGCTGTATGAGGCATGGCTGGCGGATGTGAAAGCAGGAGCTTTTGCAGGTGATGATGGCTTGTCGTCGATGGCTGCAGAACTGAATCTCCAGTTCGAGACCAAAGCGGATCTGGCAGATATCCGTTATCCGTCAGGCAGCTTGCTGAGTTACCGGCTGAGTTACTATGATACCAATGGTGGTGTGGTCTTAAACGGTACGGATATATATCTGAATGACAGATGCACCCATCTGATTCAGGCACTGATAGATATCGGTGCGGTAAAGAATGCCGGAGATCTGAATGTATCAGTTGAATAAACGTGATTAAATATGGTAGAATAACCTCAGTGCCGTGTGGCACCGGGGTTATTTTTGCTGAATGGAGAGATATAAGATAACATGAACAAACAGACACATAAGATCGCACAGGTGGCGCCGGGCAGTATTGCCGAGGAGTTGGAGCTTGCGCCCGGGGATGTGATCTTAGCGATTAACGATCAGCCGTTGGAGGATATCTTCGATTACCATTATCTGGTTGAGGATGAATATCTGGTCGTGCTCGTAGAAAAACCGGATGGTGAGCAGTGGGAGCTGGAGATCGAGAAAGATATCGATGAGGATCTGGGCATCACCTTTGAAAACGGACTGATGGATGATTACCGCTCCTGCTCGAATAAATGTATTTTCTGTTTCATCGACCAGATGCCGCCCGGCATGCGGGATACACTCTACTTCAAGGATGATGATTCGAGACTGTCCTTTTTGCAGGGCAATTATGTGACGCTTACGAACATGAAGCAGAAGGATATTGACCGTATCATCCGCTACCGGCTCGATCCGATCAATATTTCGGTGCAGACGACGAATCCAAAGCTGCGGTGCATGATGCTGCACAACCGGTTCGCCGGGGATGCGTTAAAAAAGATTGATATTTTATACGAAGCGGGCATCCGCATGAACGGTCAGATCGTGTTGTGCAAAGGTGTCAATGACGGGGAGGAGCTCGCCCGCAGCATCCGTGATCTGATGAAGTACCAGCCGTATATGGAGAGCGTGTCGGTCGTTCCGGTCGGGCTGTCGAAGTATCGGGAGGGGCTGTACCCGTTAGAACCGTTTACGAAGGAGGATGCCTGCGCGGTACTCGATCTGATCCACGGCTACCAGAAACAGAGTATGGAGGCGCACGGCACACATTTTATCCATGCGAGTGATGAGTGGTACCTGCTGGCAGAGCGTCCGCTGCCGCCGGAGGATAACTACGATGGCTACATCCAGCTTGAAAACGGTGTCGGCATGCTGCGGCTGCTGCGGGAGGAGTTCGCGGAGGCGTTAAACGGAACGTCCGGAGATCCGGAGTATACCCGCGAGGTAGCGCTTGCAACCGGCCGTCTGGCAGCACCGCAGATCGAGCATCTGGTGGAGCAGCTGCATGAGAAATATCCGAAGGTGACCGTACATGTGTATGCGATCCGCAATGATTTTTTCGGGGAACGCATCACGGTGTCCGGACTTCTGACCGGACAGGATCTCGCAAAGCAGTTGTCGGTCGTTCCGCTCGGCGAGAAGCTGCTGTTGCCCTGTAATGTCGTCCGCACAGCGGAGCAGGATTTCCTCGACGACATGACGGTTGCAGAACTGGAAAAAACTTTACAAGTACCGATAGATATTGTAAAATCAAGCGGAGCAGATTTGCTATACGCAATGATAGGAGATATAGAACATGAGTAAACCGATCGTGGCGGTCGTAGGCCGTCCCAATGTAGGAAAATCAACACTGTTTAATGCGCTGGCAGGCTCGCGGATCTCGATCGTCCAGGACACACCGGGTGTGACGCGCGACCGCATCTACGCGGATGTGAGCTGGCTGAATTATAATTTTACGATGATCGACACCGGAGGTATCGAGCCGGACAGCGGGGATATCATTCTCTCGCAGATGCGTGAGCAGGCACAGATCGCGATCGACACGGCGGATGTGATCATTTTTCTGGTCGATGTGCGTCAGGGTATGCAGGATGCAGATTCCAAGGTTGCGGATATGCTGCGCCGTTCGCACAAGCCGGTCATTCTGGCAGTCAATAAAGTGGATAATTTTGAAAAGATGTCGATGGATGTCTATGAGTTTTATAATCTCGGAATGGGTGAGCCGTTCGCGATCTCTGCGGCATCCATGCTCGGACTCGGTGAGCTGCTCGACGAGGTCGTGAAGCATTTTCCGGACCGCAGCGGCATGGATGAGGAGGATGACCGCCCGAAGATCGCTGTTGTCGGCAAGCCGAATGTCGGTAAATCTTCGCTGGTCAACCGTCTGACCGGAGATAATCGCGTGATCGTGTCTGACATCGCGGGAACAACGCGTGATGCGATCGATACGCCGGTCAAATATCACGGAAAAGAATATGTATTTATCGATACGGCGGGACTGCGCCGCAAGAATAAGATCAAAGAGGAGATCGAGCGCTACAGCATCATACGAGCCGTGACCGCCGTGGAGCGTGCGGATGTGGTGCTGCTCATGATCGACGGTACGGAGGGCGTGACTGAGCAGGATGCCAAGATCGCAGGTATTGCACATGAGCGCGGCAAAGGCATCATTATCATGGTCAACAAATGGGATGCGGTCGAGAAGGATGATAAGACGATTTACCGCCAGACCGAGAAGATCCGGCAGATCCTGAGCTTTTTATCCTATGCGGAGATCATGTTCATATCGGCAAAGACCGGACAGCGCGTGCAGAACGTCTATGAAATGATCGACATGGTCATTGAGAATAACTCGATGCGTATTGCGACCGGTGTGTTAAATGAGATTGTGGCAGAGGCAGTTGCGATGCAGCAGCCGCCGACAGATAAGGGCAAGCGGCTTAAGATCTACTATGTGACACAGGTGTCCGTGAAACCGCCGACATTTGTCATTTTTGTCAATGACAAGGAGCTGGCACATTTTTCCTATGTGCGCTATCTGGAAAACCGTATCAGGGATGCGTTCGGTTTCCGTGGTACATCCTTAAAATTCATTGTCCGTGAGCGGAAGGAGGAGTAATCTGCTATGTTACCTCGTTTGATATCGATTTTGATTGGATATGCCTGCGGGCATTTTCTCACCGGATTTTTTTATGGAAAGACACAGCATGTCGATCTGCGCAAGGTCGGCAGCGGGAATGTAGGTACGACAAACACCTACCGCAATCTCGGCTACAAAGCGGGTATTCTCACACTGCTCGGGGATGTGTTTAAGGTTGTCCTGTCGGTGCTGTTCGTGTGGGCGCTTTATCATGGCGATGCATCGATAAATGTAAAAGTGCTCGAATACTATGCGGCACTCGGCACGATTCTCGGACACAATTTCCCGATTTTTATGAAGTTTCACGGCGGCAAGGGTATCGCCTGCACCGGTGGGCTGATGGTTGCGGTCTGCCCGATCTGTGTGCCGATCTGCCTTGCGATCTTTGTCGTGACGGTAGCGATCACAAAGTACGTTTCCCTCGGATCAATTCTCGTGTGCATCAGCTTTTTTATCCAGATGCTCGTCTACGGACAACTGGGCTGGCTGGGGCTTAGCGGCGCGGATCTGATCGAGGTGTACATACTGGCGGCGATCGTGATGGTGCTCGGCATCGTGCGGCACCGTGCGAATATCGGACGGCTGATGGACGGAACCGAGAGCAAGTTTTCGTTGAAGCAGAACAAGTAATTAGAAGGGAATACACAGGACATGAGACAGGAAACGATAAAGATCGTCTACCATACGGACGAGATCGACAAACTCACTTATATTGACGGCAAATCCGACTGGATTGACCTACGCGCCGCAGAGGATGTGGAATTTCATGCGGGCGAGTTCAAGCTCGTAAACTTGGGCGTATCGATGGAGCTGCCGCAGGGCTATGAGGCACATGTTGTGCCGCGCAGCTCAACATTTAAAAATTACGGTCTGATCCAGACAAATTCCTGCGGGATCATCGACCAGACCTATTGCGGGCAGAATGACATCTGGCGCTGGCCAGCATATGCGACGAGGGATACGATCGTCCATGTCAACGACCGCATTTGTCAGTTCCGTATCGTGGAAAACCAGCCGCAGATCCGCTTTGATGAGGTGGATCAGCTCGAGGGAGCTGACCGCGGCGGTTTCGGCTCGACCGGAAAAAATTAGTCGAAGGGAATGCACTGTTCACTATGGTTAAACGACGTCTCCTGCGCGACATCAACTGGCGCAAGGGGACGTTTCGTCAGTGTGGGGATGAAGGCTGTGAACAGATGGAAAAATATCATTGGTGGAGGTTAGATAAATGAAAATCAGAAGGGCAAAGCAATCAGACTTAGACGGGATCAACCGTCTGCTGTATCAGGTAGCGGGTGTACATCACAACGGACGCCCCGACCTGTTCAAGGGGAATGCCAAAAAGTACAATGATGACCAGCTGCTCACGATCATTTTAGACGATGAGCGTCCGGTCTTTGTCGGCGTGGATGAGCATGACAAGGTCATGGGTTACGCGTTCTGTATGTTCCAGCAGCACAAGCATGATGAGGTACTGACACCGATCCGCACGCTCTATATCGACGATCTGTGTGTGGATGAAAACATCCGCGGACAGCATATCGGCAGCCGTATCTACGATCATGTGCTCGATTTTGCGAGGGACAGCGGCTGCTACAATGTGACGCTCAATGTGTGGGAGTGCAACCCCTCCGCACGCAGATTTTATGATGCGATGGGACTCGTGCCGTACAAGACCTGTATGGAAAAATTATTATAATTTTTTATATACAACCGTTGAAACCGAGTGGAGAACAATACGATGAAACTGAGTGAATTAAAAGAAGGAAAAAGTGCGAAGATCGTACAGATCGATGGAAAAGGAGCACTTCGTCATCATTTGCTTGATATGGGACTGACCCCACGAACGGTCGTGGTCCTGCGCAAGGTGGCACCGATGGGGGATCCGATCGAGATTGAACTGCGTGGTTACGAATTGACGCTGCGGCTGGCAGAGGCAGACCAGATTGAGATAGAGCCGGTGGCGATTGCAGCGCATGCGGATACCCATGATGGAAAGCGGCGCAGAGTCGCAGCAGAGCATCCGGGTATGGGAGAGCTTGGCAATGCGGATGACTGGAAGCAGCATAAGCTCGGAGATGCGATACCAAAGGACCAGCCAATCCGCTTTGCACTGGCAGGTAATCAGAACTGTGGCAAGACAACATTGTTTAATCAGCTTACCGGTGCCAATCAGCATGTCGGTAATTTTCCGGGAGTTACAGTAGATCGCAAGGACGGAACGATCCGTAACCACCCGGAGGCCACGGTGACAGATCTGCCCGGTATCTATTCCTTGTCACCGTATTCCAGTGAGGAGATCGTGACACGCGATTTTTTATTGAAGAATAAACCGGATGGTATTATCAATATCGTGGATGCGACGAATATCGAGCGCAATCTGTGTCTGACGATGCAGCTCATGGAGCTGGGTATCCCGATGGTGCTGGCACTCAATATGATGGATGAGGTGCGGGACAACGGTGGTACGATCTATATCAATGATCTGGAGCGGATACTCGGTATTCCGGTTGTACCGATCAGTGCAGCAAAAAATGAAGGTATTGAGGAGCTGATCAGTCATGCGATTCATGTAGCACGTTACCGGGAATCGCCGGGACGCATTGATTTCTGCCCGGTCGGGGGTGACAAAGGAGATGAGACAGGGGCGGTGCACCGTTGTATCCATGCCTCTGCGCATCTATTGGAACCATTTGCCAAAGAAGCCGGACTGCCGGTGCGATTTACTGCGACCAAGATGGTTGAAGGTGACCATCTGGTATTGGAAGCCTTGAAACTGCCGGCAGAAGAAAAACAGGCGCTAGAGACGATTATTTCAAATATGGAAAAAGAAGGCGGTGTGGAGCGTGAAGCAGCGCTCGCCAACATGCGCTTTGATTTTATTGAAAAATTGTGTGCACAGACGGTCGTTCGTCCGCATGAGAGCAAGGAACATAAGCGCAGTGTGAAGATTGACCGGATACTGACCGGAAAATATACGGCATTGCCTTGTTTTATCGGAATCATGGCACTTGTATTTGCGATGACATTTGCATGGGTTGGTGCGTGGCTGTCGGATCTGATGACGATTGCCGTAGATGCATTGATCGGGCTTATAGATAAGGGCTTAACGTTGTGGCAGGTCAATCCGGTAGTACATAGCCTGGTTGTGGACGGTATCTGTCAGGGAGTCGGCAGTGTTATCAGCTTTTTGCCGACAATTGTGACACTGTTTTTCTTCTTATCGATACTGGAAGATACGGGATATATGGCGCGTGTGGCATTTGTCATGGATAAGCTGCTGCGAAAGGTCGGTCTGTCCGGCCGCAGCTTCGTACCGATGCTGATCGGATTCGGCTGTTCGGTACCCGCCATCATGGCGACACGTACCTTGTCGAGCGAGCGTGACCGCAAGATGACGATCCTGCTCACACCGTTTATGAGCTGCAGCGCCAAGCTGCCGATCTATGCATTGTTTACAGCAGCCTTTTTCCCACGTATGTGGCGCCCGGTTGTGATGATCGGATTGTATTTTACCGGAATTGTATGCGGGATTCTCTACGCATTGCTGCTCAGCAAAACAAAATTTACCGGTGAACCGGTGCCGTTTGTGATGGAGCTGCCGAACTATCGTCTGCCGGCGGCGCGCAGCGTCGGACAGCTGATATGGGAAAAGGCAAAGGATTTTATCCAGAAAGCATTTACGATTATCTTTCTGGCGACGATTATCATCTGGTTTTTACAGACATTTGACTTCAGGCTGAATGTGGCTGCATCTGCGGATGAGAGTCTGCTGGCATTGCTCGGTGGACTCATTGCGCCGGTTTTCAGACCGCTCGGTTTTGGAGACTGGCGGATTGCGACTGCGCTGCTGACCGGATTTACAGCGAAGGAGAGTGTCGTATCGACATTGACCGTATTGCTGGGCGGTGATGTTTCACGGCTGCCGAGCCTGTTCACGACCTTCGAAGCAGTTGTATTTTTAGTGTTCACACTATTATATACGCCCTGTGTGGCGGCGATTGCAACGGTCAAGCGTGAGATGGGCGGCAGAGGCGCTGCAGTGATCACTGTGGTCATGCAGTGCCTGATCGCATGGGTCGTGGCATTTGCAGTGCGTATGATCGGATTGGCGATTGGATTTGTATAAAAAAATAAAGTAAAATGATTTTCACAGAATGATCGTACAATATTCACCAAGTTGCGTTTTTTGCAAAAACCCTTTGACAAGTGGCGGTAAGTATTGTACGATTATTTCAACAGAGAAACCGAAACGTTTCGGTTTTGCGAAAATGAAATTAGAAAACCGTGAATAATCACGAAAATCATGAACCATCAGGAACAATACGAGAAACACAAACCTACGAGGAGGAAAAAGAGATGCCTTTAGTTACTTCAAAACAGATGTTACTGGATGCCCAGAAGGGCGGATATGCGATCGGAGCATTCAATGCCGAGAACATGGAGATGGTGAAAGCGATCATAAAGGCTGCCGAGGAATTAAAGGCACCGGTCATGATCCAGACAACACCCTCGACCGTCAAGTATGCGAGCCTTGAGATGTTTGTCGCAATGGTGGCAGCAGAGGCGAAAAATGCCAGCGTGCCCGTATGTCTGCACTTAGACCACGGCAGCAGCTTTGAGCTGGCGGTACAGGCAGTCAAAGAGGGATATACTTCCGTGATGATCGATGGATCAAAGCTCCCGTTTGAGGAAAATATCGATGTGAGTGCGAGAGTCGTATCCGTGGCACATCCGAACAATATTCCGGTAGAGGCAGAGCTCGGAAAGGTCGGCGGAAAAGAGGATGACCACGAGGCGGTCGCAGATACGAACACCGATCCGATGGAGGCAAAGGAGTTTGTGGAAAAGACCGGCATCGATTCACTCGCAGTAGCGATCGGAACCGCACACGGTTTCTATGTAGGTACTCCGGTGCTCGACAAGGAGCGTCTCTCAGAGATCCGCGAGGTTGTAGATGTTCCGCTCGTGCTTCACGGAGCCAGCGGACTGTCCGATGAGGATGTCATGGACTGCGTAAAGCGCGGTATCTGCAAGGTAAACTTTGCGACTGAGCTGCGTGTGGCATACACCGATGCAGGCAAGGCATTATATAAAGAAAAGCCCGATACCTTCGACCCGAAGAAGTTCGGCGAGGTAGGAATGGCAGCAGTGACAGAGCTTGTGAAAAACCGCATGAGAGTCTGCGGCTGTGACGGCAAAGCAATCTGATGGCTGCGACGATCAAGGACATTGCGAATCGGACAGGGCTTGGACTTGCGACGATCTCCTCCTACTTAAACGGTGGCAATGTCCGCGAGAAAAACCGTGAGAAGATCGAGGAGGCGATCCGTGAGCTCAACTTTGAGGTGAACGAGGTCGCACGCGGGTTAAAGACAAACCGCACCCATACGATCGGGGTCGTGATCCCTGAGCTGAACAACATTTTCTGTACGCAGATCATTACCGGTATGGAGGATATTCTGAGAAAACACGGATATGCGACGATCGTATGCGATTGCAGAACCGATAAGACATTAGAGCGCGAGGCAGTCGAATTTTTGTACCGCAAGCGCGTCGATGGGATCATCAATATGCCGGTCGATTCGACCGGAGGACATTTGCAGCAGTTTGCATCGGCGAAAAAACCGATCATCATCATAGACCGGAAGCTGCCGCAGTTGGCGTGCGACAGTATTCTGGTGGATAACCGGGATGCGGCAAAAAAGGCAGTCGATATCCTGATCGAACACGGACACCGGCAGATCGGCATGATCACGGGACCGGAGGATATCTACACCGCGAGGGAGCGCTATCAGGGCTATGAGCTGGCGCTGGAAAGTGCCGGAATTGCACCCGATCCGGAGCTGGTCGTACACAGTGATTATACGATAAGGGGCGGCGTGGCAGGCGTGGAGCATCTGCTGGATACCCATCCGGAGGTCACGGCGCTATTTGCTGCCAACTACGAAATGACGATGGGCACGATGATCGCGCTGAACGAGCACGGCATCAGTATACCGGATCAGATCTCGGTGATTGGATTTGACAACCGCGAATTTGCAAGGGCATTACATCCGACGCTGACGATCATCACGCAGCCGACGGAGGCGATCGCAAAGCAGGCGGCAGACACGATGCTAAAGCGTCTCGAACAGCCGGAGACAGACCCGCGGGAGGCACCGACGGAGCTGTATTTACAGACGGAGGTCATGCTTGGAAAGTCCGTCCGGCGGTTGGAAAACGGGTAATTGGCTGTCTGGATCAGCAAAACAATTAAAAACAGTTCAACGATAGTTCATGTCAGGAGAAAAACATGGGAACATATTTATTGGGAATTGATATCGGTACGAGTGCCTGTAAAGTAGCGGTATTTGAAAAGAGCGGAGTTGTGCTCGCACAGTCCAACCAGCCGTATCAGCTCTACTACCCGCATCCGGGCTGGGTGGAGCAGGATGCGGATGAATGGTGGCATGCGATCTGTGACGGTATCAAGGATGTACTGGCAAAGAGCGGTATCGCACCGGCGGACATCGCAGGTATCGGAATCGACGGACAGAGCTGGTCTGCGATTCCGGTAGACAAGGACGGAAATGCGCTGGCGCGCACACCAATCTGGCTGGATACCCGCGCGCGGGACATCTGTGACAGGGTAAAGAAAAAGGTCGGCTTTGACCGGATCTTTTCGGTGGCAGGCAATGATTTTCTGCCGAGCTACACGACACCGAAGATGCTCTGGTTTAAGGAGCAGGCGCCGGATATTTATAAAAAGACAGACAAATTCATGCAGAGCAACAGCTATATCGCACTGAAATTAACCGGCGCGGTGAGCATGGATCTCTCGCAGGGTTACGGTGTCCATTTCTTCAAAATGGAGGACTGTACGATCGATACGGATTTGGCAAAAGAACTGGGATTATCCGCAGACCAGATTCCGGAGTTGTATGAATGCCATGATGTGGTCGGAAAAGTGACGGCTGAGGCGGCTGCATTGACCGGACTCGCAGAGGGCACACCGGTTGTGGCAGGTGGACTCGATGCTGCATGCGGCACGCTCGGCGCAGGCGTATACCTGCCCGGACAGACGCAGGAGCAGGGCGGTCAGGCGGGCGGCATGAGCATCTGTGTCGATCACGCGCTGGCACATCCGAAGCTGATTCTCGGCGCGCATGTCGTACCGGGTATGTGGCTGCTGCAGGGCGGCACGGCAGGCGGCGGCGGAACGCTGCGCTGGTTTAAACAGGAGCTTGGCGCAGACAGCTCGTTTGATGATCTGACCGCACTCGCAGAGCCGATCGCACCGGGCAGTGACGGCGTGATTTTCCTTCCGTATATGGCAGGGGAGCGCTCGCCGATCTGGAATCCGGATGCAAAGGGAGTCTACTACGGACTCGGCTTTGACAAGACAAAAGGACATATGGTGCGCGCGACACTCGAGGGTGTGGCATATTCACTCGAGCACAACCTGCGTGTGGCTGCGGAAGTCGGCGCACAGGTCGGCGAGCTCAATGCGATGGGCGGCGCGAGCAACAGCCGTCTGTGGACACAGATCAAGGCAGATGTGACCGGAAAAACGATCAAGGTGCCGACCTCAGACACGGCATCGACACTCGGCGCAGCGATCCTCGCAGGCGTGGGAGTCGGAGTCTATGAGGGCTTTGAGGAGGCGATCTGCGAGACGATCCGGATCACCCGCGTACAGGAGCCGGATATGGAGGCACATGAGCAGTACAAAAAGTACATGCAGATGTATCTGGATCTGTCAGAGGCGCTGACACCGGTTTTTAACAAGAAATATTAGGCAGGATCTATCAAATACATATAGAAAGAAGGATACATACAATGAAAATGAAAGCAGGCGTTGTACATGGCGTGAAGGACATCCGTTATGAGGATATTGAAAAGCCCACTCCGGCAGCCGGACAGGTGTTGATCAAGGTAAAATATACCGGTATCTGCGGTTCGGATCTGCCGCGTGTCAATGAGGGAACAACACATTTTACACCGATCGTCCTCGGACATGAGTTTTCCGGTACGGTAGAGGAGATCGGAGAGGGCGTGACCAGCGTAAAGCCGGGAGACCGCGTCGCAGGCATTCCGCTCGTTCCGTGTATGAAATGCGAGGACTGCCAGAAGGGTAACTACTCCTTGTGCAAGCACTATGATTTTATCGGTTCCCATTCGTTCGGAAGCTATGCCGAGTATGTATGCGTACCGGAATCCAATGCAGTGAAATTCGACGATTCCGTCAGCTTTGAAAAGGGTGCATTTTTCGAGCCTGCAACCGTTGCGCTGCACGGACTGGAACGCACCGATTACAAGGGCGGCAGAACCGTAGCGATCCTCGGCGGTGGTACGGTCGGCATGATGACGATGCAGTGGGCAAAGATTTTCGGTGCAAAAAAGGTCGTTGTATTCGATATCGTAGACGAGCGCTTAGAGCTCGGCATGCGTCTCGGCGCAACCGCAGGCATCAATACATTAAAAGAGAATTTCATGGATGAGGCAATGGCAATGACTGACGGCAGAGGCTTTGACTATGTATTTGAGACTGCCGGAAACGTGATCACGATGAAGATGGCATTTAAACTCGCAGCCAACAAAGCCGAGATCTGCTTTATCGGTACGCCGACCAAGGAATTATCGTTCAGTGTCAGCGAGTGGGAGCAGATGAACCGCAAGGAGTTCAAGCTGACCGGTTCATGGATGAGCTATTCCGCGCCGTTCCCCGGACATGAGTGGGAGCTGGTTGCACACTATTTTGGCACCGGAGAGCTCAAATTCGACGACTCATTCATTTTTGAGAAAATCGGTCTGAGCAAGATCGATACAGCATTTGAAAAATTCCTTGTCCCCGGAACCGTAAAGGGCAAGATCTTAATCGACAGCGAGGCGTAAAACATGATATTGACAGTGACACTCAATGCCGCGATCGACAAGCGGTATGTCGTAGAAAATTATCAGGTCGGGGAAGTCAACCGTGTAAAGGAATGTGCGTATGTGGCAGGCGGCAAGGGGCTGAACGTGTCCAAGACCGCAACGATCGCAGGGGCGCAGGTGCTTGCGACCGGATTTGCCGGAGGGCATGCCGGTGCCTATATTATAGAGGCAGTTGAAAAACAGGGCGTGGCGACCGATTTTATACAGGTAAAGGGCGAGAGCCGTTCCTGCATCAATATCTATGATTCGGTGAATAAAACACAGACCGAATTTTTAGAGCCGGGTGTGGTCGTGAGCGAGGAAGAACAGCGCGCATTTTATCTCAAGTTTGACCAACTGCTCACAAAATGTGACGTCGTGGCGATGTCCGGCAGCGTGCCGAAAGGCGTTGGAACCGATATGTATCCGAAGCTCGTCGAGCTGGCAGAGGCGGCAGGCAAAAAGATCATCGTGGACACGAGCGGGGCGCTCTTAGAGGAAGTCGTAAAGGCAAAGCCGAATATGATCAAGCCGAACATCGACGAGATCCGGTTACTGACCGGAAAACAGATTTTAGACCGTGAGGAACTGATCGAGGCAGGTATTGAACTGCAAAAGAGCGGTATCGAGCGCGTTGTGATCTCGCTCGGCGCAGACGGTTCGCTCATGTTTGTGGAGAAGGGTGTCTATCAGGCGGTCGTGCCGAAGATCGATGCCGTCAATACGGTTGGCTGCGGAGACTGCATGACAGCGGGCTTTGCGATCAGCTTTGAGCGGGGCATGTCCCCGGAGGAGGCGCTGCGGTTTGCGTCAGCGACCTCGGCAGCAAGTGCAATGCGGGAGGAGACCGGATATTTTGTAACAGAAGATATGGAGGCTCTTTTCGACCAAATAGAAATTAAAAAACTCAGATAATATCAAAAAAGGAGGATGTTACAATGACAGCAGTGAATCCGGCAGATGTGCCGAAGATCAAACTGGCAAATGGAAAAGAAGTACCCTGCATGGGTATGGGTACATTCGGATCTGACCGTTTCACCCCCGATCAGGTGAGCAATGCAGTATATGGTGCCATCAAGGCGGGCTACCGTATGTTTGACTGTGCTGCCTGCTACGGCAACGAGGATCAGATCGGAGAGGTATTCAAGCGTGCATTCGCAGACGGTCTGTGCAAGAGAGAGGATCTCTATATCATGACCAAGGTATGGAATGACATGCACGGACAGGGCGATGTGCTGCTCGCACTCGCAAAGAGCTTAAAAGACTTACAGTTAGACTATGTGGACATGTATTTCGTTCACTGGCCGTTCCCGAACTATCATGCACCCGGATGTGATGTGGATTCCAGAAATCCGAATTCCAAGCCGTTCTCTGTAGAGCGTTTTATGACGACATGGAGACAGATGGAGCGTCTGGTCGATATGGGTCTGGTGAAAGAGATCGGTATGTCCAACATGACGATTCCGAAGTTAGAGGCAGTGCTTCCGCTGTGCCGTATCAAGCCCGCGATGTGCGAGCTGGAGCTGCATCCCTGCTTCCAGCAGCAGGAGCTGTTCGACTATCTCGTAGCGCATGACATCCAGCCGGTAGGCTTTATGCCGCTCGGCTCTCCGCAGAGACCGGAGCGTGACATGATGCCCGAGGATATCGCAGATATGCAGACACCCGAGATGCAGGAGATCGCAAAGGCGCACAACTGCCATCCCGCAGTGATTTCCCTAAAGTGGGCTGTTCAGCGCGGACAGATCCCGATTCCGTTCTCCGTACATGAGATGGAGTACGAGAGCAACATCAACAGCACCTGTGACGGCGATCCGCTGACCGATGAGGAGATGGCAAAGATCGCTACGTTAGAGAAGAACAACCGTCTGGTAAAAGGACAGGTATTCCTCTGGGAAGGTGCAAAAGACTGGCATGACCTCTGGGATGAGGATGGCGTGATCGTCGACTGCCCGGATGCAAAATAATCGTAAGAAGTATCCTTTACTTATTATGTGCCGCAGAGCCGCAGATACCGTGTGTGTCTGCGGCTTTGTGCCGTCATGTATCCATAGCGGCGTTTTGAGGGTCTGACGGGGGAGTTGTTTGTAAATTGCAAGGTAGACATTTCGGGTAAAATCATTTATGATTTGATATAGGAAAAGGAACGGATTAGGGCACAGATCAAAAAATACTTATCAATATAGAGGAGAAAAACATATGCAGGAAACAACATCGAGAATGCAAAATTTTGCGGAAGACAGTATTATTCTTGGAGAGGGCGAGCTGCGCGATGAAATGTACAAGATCGTCTCCGGAAAGGTAGCAGTCTATCTCAACTACGGAAAAGAAAATGAATATCTGCTCGGCATCCTTGGGGAGCAGCAGTGCTTTGGGGAGCTGGGCATTTTGTGCAGGCAGCCGAGCATGTATACGGTCGTAGCGGTGTATGATACGCTCGTCATGCGCATCGGCATGGATGAGTTTGGCGACTTTTTGCAGAACAATAACAAAAATGCCATAGACATCATCCGGACGCTGGCGTGGTCAATGTCGAATCTGAAAGGAAATCTGGATCTTGTGTTGGAAGAGCTTGCGAACAGCAAGACAGGAACACTTGATGTCGATGAGATCAGGGAAAAGATGCGTGAATATACGACATCAAGCATTCACGAGACAGGAATATTTGAACAAACGGTTTAGACGATGCAGGGGGCTTGCCAGTAGGCGGCTCCCTTAAATTTTGTAAAATCAAAATAAAAATGAACCTCCCACCACGTTATGTGCTCTTATATACAGGTGCACCAAAAAGAGGTAAAGAAGGAATAACAAACTATCAAGGAAAGGAGGATGTGCTTTGGAGACAGCGAAAGAGCTGGAGCTTGTACGGCGGATGAAAAAGGGCGAACGGGCAGCCTTTGACGAACTCTATGAACAGTATTACGATAAACTGTTTCGCACGGCGTGTATGATTACCGGAAACCGGGCAGATGGGGAAGATGTGACCCAGGAAACCTTTATCAAGGCGTATCTGAATTGCAGCAAGCTGAAAAAAGAAGAGCAATTCCGTTACTGGCTCTACAAGATTCTCAACCGCACGGCATGGCAGATCGCAAAAAAACATGCCAAAGAGCGTCCGGAGGAGCATATTTTGGAGCTGGCGGATACCTCAATGGCAGATTCTCCGGCAGAAAAGGTGTTACAGGATGAGCAGGGCAGAGCAATGGCAGCAGCGATCCGGCAGTTGGAATACCGGCAGCGGATCACCGTCATCCTCTATTACTACAATGGGCTCAGCACGAAAGACATCGCGCGGGTCATGGAATGTATGGAGGGGACAGTCAAGTCGAGACTGTTCACGGCGCGGAAAAATCTGCGGCTGCGGTTGGAACAGGAATTTGGAAATGGAGGGTATGTATGCAGGACAATCAGTTCATAAATAAACAGATCGATGGGCAGATCAGACATGCGCTCGATACAGAGGCAGCGAAATACGCTCCGCCGGCTGATCTCAAGCAGCGGATTGATGTGCGGATCGCACGGCAGAAAAAGGAGGTCGTATTTATGAAAAAGATAAGCGTAAAGAAAGTAGCAGTAGCGGCAGCAGCGATGTGTGTATTGACAGGAACTGCATGTATGGCAGGCGGCAGGATCGCAGGGTATATCGGAGGAAACCGGCTGGGCGCGCGGGTCGAGAGCTATGAACAGATCGGAAAGCTGGAGCAGAAGTTGGATCTGACATCGGATGCGCCGGAATCCTTTGACAACGGTTATGCATTTGCATATGCCGACATCGGAGATTTTGATGCGGTTGACGAGAATCAGGTCACTGTGAAAACAGAGTCAGAGCTGGATGTGGTTTATGAGGATAACGGGAATCATGTATTTTATTCGGTGAAGAAGGGCGCGAACGTATTCAACGACGAAGAGCTTGCCCGCGCACAGACGATCGAGCAGGACGGCGTGACCTATTATTATTTCACAGATGCTTATCTGTTCCTGCCGGCGGACGGTGAGCCGACCGCAGAGGATCTGGAGGCAGAAAAAGCCGGAAAACTTATGATCTCTTACGGATCCTCCGAGCGTGAGGAGAAGGAGTATGACAGCCTGTGGTGGAACGAGGACGGTCAGAGCTATAACCTGTCGGGCTTCGATGTAAACATGGATGCACAGGAAATGATTCATATGGCAGAACAGATCAGATAATCCGGAGATAAAAACTTTATAAGTAAGGAATAACGAACACCGCCATGAGGTACAAACGTGCTTCATGGCGGTGTTTTGTGTGATAGGGAAGTCCTATTAAATAAAATGCTCCGCAGGGATGCAATTTGAAAAACGGGGCAAAATACGACGACAAAAACTTAAAAAACGGGGCGAAATACACGAATAAAAAGTGAAAAAACGGGGCAAAATATAACAAATCGAGTTGAAAAAACGGGGCAAAAGGTATATTGTATAGTTGGAGGTGGGAATTTATGTATAGAAAAGATTTGATTGTGGTAGAAGAATGGTTAAATCATTCAAAGAAGGCTCTGCTGGTGACCGGCGCAAGACAGATTGGAAAGACATGGCTTGTAAGGGATGTGCTTGACAGGAGCGGATATACGAAGTTTGAAATAAATTTTATTGACCAGCCGGATATGGTTGAGTATCTGAACGCAGAAGTAAGCGCAGAAGAGTTTTTGGTTAAATTGAAAATGATTATGCCGGAAACCTGTAAGCCGAATGAAACCGTTGTTTTCTTTGACGAGATCCAGAAATGTCCGGAAATCGTAACAAAAATTAAATTTCTGGTGGATGAGGGAAGCTTCCGGTATGTAATGAGCGGGTCGCTGTTAGGGGTAGAGCTTCGGGGGATCGCGTCTGCGCCGGTTGGCTATTTGTCGGTATTGAGAATGTACCCGATGGACTTTGAAGAGTTCATGGTGGCGAATCATGTTTCAAAGACAACCTTAGACATGCTGAAAGAGAAGTTTGAAACAGGCAGTCCGGTGGATACATTCATACATCAGAAGCTTTTATCTATTTTTTTCGTGTATCTGATCGTCGGCGGAATGCCTGATGCTGTAAAAACGTATATAGAGACAAAAGATATTCGGGAGGTCGATAAAGTACAACGGGACATCACAACATTGTATAAAGAGGATTTTTCCCAGTATGAGCAAGAGGATAAAAAGCTGAAACTGAAATCGATCTATGATATTATGCCGGCAGAATTGAACAAGCAGAATAAAAAATTTGTTTTTACCATGTTGAATAAGGAAATGAAGTTTGACAGATATGAAAATAGTTTTTTGTGGCTGAAAGATGCAGGCGTGGCATTGCCGGTCTATAATGTTGATGCGCCGGTAGTTCCACTTTTGGCAAGTAAGAGCAGCAATGTGTTCCGACTCTTTTTCAGTGATATTGGTTTGCTCACAAGTGCATATCCGGCAGAGACTAAGATAGAACTGATCAATAAAAATGGAGAAGTAAACAATGGGGCTCATTTTGAAAATGCGGTTGCACAACAGTTAGCTGCGAATGGCTTAGAACCATATTTTTGTAAAAAGAAAAATGTCGGTGAATTGGATTTCGTAGTAGAAATGGGTGGGAAAGTAGTTGCGATTGAAGTGAAGTCTGGAAAAGCATACAAAACACACAAAGCCTTGAACAATTTTATGGATATTCCGGATTATCATATAGAAAAAGCATATGTGTTTTCGGTCGGGAACGTGGAGCATGAAGGAGCGGTGACATATCTGCCGATTTATATGTGCTATCTGTTGAAAGAAAAGCAAATTGGCAGGATGATTGTGGATCTGGATATCGATGGTCTGTAGAGGAATTTCTTTGAAAAGTTAGGGACCGAAACGCTAAAAAACTATACTTTAGTTAGGTTGACAGGTGAGAACGGCTTGATTAAAATAGAAATATGAGGTTGCAAGTCTCTATATCGTTTCTGGTATTGATGATAAAACCAGTTTTGTAAAAAGCATCCGTTGCAAAGACGAGGAAAGGAGAAGGATCAATATGAAAAAGATGAGGAGAGGAGTCGCGCTTCTGGCAACGGTGCTGCTGTTGGGAATACCTGTCAGTACAGCCAGTGCAAGTGAAGTGTCGGGCACTACAGATGTGCATGAGGAAATCCAGATGCAGGCGGCAGAGGGAGAAAGTGTGCAGGTGCCAGAGCAGCTTACGTTTGGAAAGGTGACTGTGGTTCAAGATAGTAAAGTGATCACGCCCAGTGGAGAAGGGTGGGAGTATGATAGTTCTACCAATACACTATATATCACAAAAGATGTGACGATTGAAGCAAATATTCCCAAAATTATTGAATCAACCGGTGATTTGCATATTACGGTAGAAAGTGGAGCAACGCTCACTGTAGAAAGTACAATGGGTGAAAACAGGCGATATGCAATATATGCGGATGGCAATATTACATTGGGTGGAGAAGGAATCATCGATATAAAACATGAGGATCAGCGTGATGGAATCCGTGCGCAAAAAGGCATTACAATCCGGGGGATTACTTTGAATCTTTTGTCAGGAGGAAACTGTCCGGAAATCCGGGCAAATGGTGGTGAACTGGTCATCGAAGATGCGGTTGTAACGGCTAACGGACTTTGTATGGCATGGAATGATAGCAAGAACTATTATCCAGTCCATATTCTTGGTCAGAGTGTGGTAAATATTGAGAGTACTAATGCATCGGGTGGACTTCGTGGAGCAGAGTTTGAGTTTTCTGATTGTGCGCACGTGAAAATTAAATCGGGTGGAAGAGTGATCGGTAGTGCGTTCGGTAGTGATTCTAAATTGGTTTTCAATTTTGTGAATGGACAGAAAGATAATTTTTATTTTCGTGCAAAAGCTGGGGATTCATTTACAAAAGGCACGGTTGAAACATCAAGCAACTATTTTGAATACATCGGTGCAAACCATGTGAACAAAGATAAAAATACGATCACGCCAAATGGTGGAACAACACACACCATGGAGTGTCAATGTGAAGGTAAAGGAAAAACATCAATCATCGCCAGCTGTTCCGGTGGAATGGCGACCTGTACAACACAGGCAGAGTGTGAAGTGTGTGGACAAAGCTACGGAGATACACTTCCCCATCAGTACAAAGAGTACCATGTTTGTGAAGTGTGTGAAGGACTGGAAGCTAATGCTGACGTAGTAGTAGTAGCTGTTGTTGCAGGTAGTGAAAAACGCGGTTATACATCGACTGAAATGGTGGATGCGATTGCTTTTGCCGGAGACGGAGAACATCCGGGTGCTGTCCTTACGATCATTGATCCTGCAAGGGAATGTTTAGGTAAATTGAAAGTAAATAACCCTGACGCAGATTTTACGATTGAGTTGGACGGAAAAAACAATGGATACTACGGGAGTGTTACGGTTTCCAGTGGTAAGGTGACGATCAGGGACTCCAAAACAGGCGGAACATTCTATCATATAACGACGCAAGGCACAGGCACCGTTACTCTGGAGAGCGGTACGATTAAGAGTGGAGCAGAGGTAACAAATGGCACGTTCAATGTAGCTGGCGGAACGATTTCGCGCATTGATTTGACAGATGGTCAGCTCAACTGGAACAGCAGCACGGCGGAAGGAACGGAAATTAATTATAAAGGTCAGAGCAAGATGACCATAAATGCCGTCCCGAAGTCGACGCTTTTCCTTTCGCTGCCGATCAAGCAGGATTTGAGTCAGCCGGTGGCGGTCTTAGGCGCTGGAATCAGCCTGCCGGAAAATATGCTTGCGATCGAGATAGGAAACATATATAGAAAGTATACTTTAAAGCCGGTGGTTCAGGACAATCAGATATACGCATGCCTTCCTCTTACACAACTGGGCACGGATGATATTGTTTTGGAAGCGGACTCCGGCTTTACCTATAATGGCAAAGAACAGAAACCGTCTGTAACCGTTCAGAGATATATGCCTGCGGATGAGTCTGATTATACGTCTAAAGGGTATCTGACCGAGGGAACCGATTATACGGTCACCTACAAGGACAATGTCAATGCAGGGACAGCGACAGTCACGATCACGGGTATCGGATGCTATACAGATTCCGTAGTGCGGACGTTTACAATCGCAAAAGCAGCACCGGAGCAATCATCAGTCGATGCGGACAGCCGCACCTATTCCTGCCGTGTGGACAATGCAGACCGTGTCAATCTCGCAGCGTATCTGCCGAAGGATCACGGTGCGATCACTGCTGCGACAGCGACAGCGGATGGAGCCCTGACCTATAGCAGTGCTCCGTCAGTGGCAGGCGGTGTATTGTCCTATACGATCCAGAGCAGCGCAGCCACAAAGGGAGCGATTACGGTAACTGTATCGACGACTAATTACGAGGATATCACGATCCGTATTCCGGTCGAGACGAAGGATATTGGCAGCGTGAAGCTGGCGACCGGAGCAGCGGTGACACTTCAGGATGCGACGCTCACAGAGGGAGAGAAGCTGTCCACACTGAAATTTAATGAGGCAGTCTTTGTTGACGAGGCAGGAAATGAAGTACCCGGTACACTGACATTCCGCACACCGGATGAGATTCCGGCGGTCGGTACGGTAGATGTAGAATGGGTGTTCCAGCCGACGGATACAGAGAACTATGCAGCGGTATGGGGAACGGTTACGGTCACCGTCAAAGAGAAAACGACATCCGGTGGAGACAGCGGCTCCGGTGATGATTCCTCCGGCGGCAGCTCCGGCGGTTCATCGTCAGGCGGCAGCAGCTCCGGCGGTTCATCCTCAGGCGGTGGCAGTTTCGGCGGTGGCGGTGCCGCAGGAACGACAGATCCGAAGGATGACACGAAGCAGGATGATACAGGAAAAGACGACAGCAAACAGGATGATCCTAAACAGGAGGACACGAAGCAGGATGAAGCTGCACCTGCACCGGTCGGAACGAAAGTGAAGGATTCGTCCGGCACCGCTTATCAGGTGACATCAGACGGTGGCAAAAAGCCGACCGTGGCATACAAGGCGGCAGCAAAGAAAGCGAAAGGAACCGTTACGATTCCAAAGACAGTCACGATTGATGGCACAAAATACAAAGTGACATCCATTGCGGCAAAGGCTTTCGCAGGAAACAAAAACGTGAAGCGGATCGTTTTGTCACAGAATATCACAGAGATCGGGGCAAGGGCTTTCGCAAATTGTCCCAAGCTGAAGACGATCACGATCCATTCGACGAAGCTGAACGGCAAAAATGTGGCAGACGGTGCGTTTGCAGGTATCGAGGAAGGAACGGTGATCCGTGTTCCGCAGAAGATGCTCGCCCGCTATCAGAAGCTGTTTGCAAAGAAAGGTCTTTCAGAGAAAGTCAAGGTCGTAGCGATCAAGGACGGAAAAAAATAGAAGATAGAATGAGCATGGCGCATGTCGGCAGATGTAGAAATCTGTCGGCATGCGTTATTTTTTGGACAAATGCAAAAATATCACTAAAAAACCATATAAAAATCTTGTAGATATTATGGTGAATGACGAAAAAATGTGAAAAATTTTTAATGTATATCTAAAAATATTCTATAGAATACGGCTGGCAAGACCGCTATACTGTCAATATCAACAAACACAAAACAAGGGAGGAACAATCGATGAAGAAGAAACTTGTTGTATTGACACTGGCAGCAGCAATGGCTATGTCAGCCGTAGCCTGCGGATCAAATGCAGACACAGCAGATCAGGGCAATCAGGATGCTGCAGCAGACAATGGCACAGACGCAGCAGCAGACGACAGCGCAGCAGCGGATGACACCGCAGCCGCTGACACAGGAAGTACGGCGAACAAGGATAAGCCGTTAGTATGGTTTAACCGTCAGCCGTCCAACAGCTCTACCGGAGAGCTTGACAGCGCAGCATTGAACTTCAACAAGGATACATATTATGTAGGATTCGATGCAAATCAGGGTGCCGGACTGCAGGGAACCATGATCGCGACTTACATTGAGGAGCATATTGATACGATCGACCGTAACGGAGACGGAGTCATCGGATATGTACTGGCAATCGGTGATATCGGACACAACGATTCCATCGCACGTACCAGAGGTGTCCGTCAGGCACTCGGTACCGCAGTTGAGACAGACGGAGATATCGTCAGCGATCCCGCAGGAACCAACACCGACGGATCTGCTACTGTTGTACAGGATGGCAAGATCACAGTAAACGGAAAAGATTATATCGTTCGTGAGCTCGCTTCACAGGAGATGAAGAACTCAGCAGGTGCAACATGGGATGCTGCTACCGCTGGTAACGCAATCGGAACATGGTCATCTTCATTTGGTGATCAGATTGATGTCATCGCATCTAACAATGATGGTATGGGAATGTCAATGTTCAACGCATGGTCAAAGGATAACAAGGTACCTACCTTCGGATATGATGCAAACAGTGATGCAGTTGCAGCAATCGCAGACGGATACGGCGGAACCATCAGCCAGCATGCTGATGTACAGGCTTACCTGACACTCCGTGTACTTCGTAACGCATTAGACGGTGTAGATGTTGATACCGGTATCGGAACTGCAGATGATGCAGGCAACGTACTGAGTGATGACGTATACAGATACGATGCAGACAATCGTTCTTACTACGCATTGAACGTAGCAGTTACGGCTGACAACTATCAGGATTTCACAGATTCTACCGTAACATATGCGCCGGTTTCTAACCAGCTTGACGCAGCTGCACACGCAACCAAGAAGGTATGGCTGAATATCTACAATGCTTCTGATAACTTCTTAAGCTCAACCTATCAGCCGCTTCTGCAGAAGTATGATGATCTCTTAAATCTGGATGTTGAGTACATCGGCGGTGATGGACAGACAGAGTCTAACATTACCAACCGTTTAGGAAATCCCGATCAGTACGATGCATTTGCAATCAACATGGTTAAGACAGATAACGCAGCTTCATACACAGCGATCCTTAATCAGTAAAAACCGATAGGATTTCAAATGTTTAGGGAGAAGCAATTCTCCCTAAACTTTTTGTTGGCATGCATTCCGTTTTGGGTTGTCTGGTGAATGCAAAACAGATCGATATATAGGACAGGAGTAAGAGCAATGGAAGATAAGAGAGATAACATCGTCTTATCCATACGCGGCATGTGCAAATCCTTCGGACGTAACCGGGTGCTCGACCACATCAACCTCGATGTGAAGGAAGGCACGGTTATGGGTCTTATGGGTGAGAATGGCGCCGGTAAGTCAACGATGATGAAATGCCTTTTTGGCACCTATCAGAAAGATGAAGGCAATATCTATCTGGATGGAAAAGAAGTGAGCTTTTCCGGACCTAAGGATGCCCTTGAGAACGGAATTGCAATGGTGCATCAGGAATTAAACCAGTGTCTGGAACGCAACGTAGTGGACAATTTATTCCTCGGACGCTATCCGCGCAACGCAATGGGCATGGTCGATGAGGGAAGAATGAAGCGGGAGGCATCCGAGCTGTTCCGAAAGCTGGGCATGACCGTCAATTTAGAGCAGCCGATGCGGAAAATGTCCGTTTCCCAGCGCCAGATGTGTGAGATCGCCAAGGCAATTTCTTATAATTCCAAAGTCATTGTTCTTGACGAGCCGACCTCATCCCTGACGGTGCAGGAGGTAGATAAGCTGTTTGAAATGATGCGGATGCTCAAATCACAGGGAATTGCACTGATTTATATTTCGCATAAGATGGATGAGATTTTTGAGATCTGTGATGAGATTTCCGTTCTGCGTGACGGTAACCTTGTAATGACAAAGGATACAAAGGATACCGATATGAATGAGCTGATCGCAGCGATGGTCGGCCGTGTACTGGAAAACCGTTTCCCGCCGGTGGACAATACGCCCGGAGAGCCGGTGCTGTCCGTGCAGCATCTGTCTACAAAGTTTGAGCCGCATTTGCAGGATATTTCCTTTGATGTGCGAAAGGGCGAGATTTTCGGTTTATACGGACTGGTCGGCGCGGGACGTACCGAGCTGCTGGAAACCATTTTCGGTGTCCGTACCAGAGCGGCAGGCCGTGTCTATTTAAACGGCCAGTTGATGAATTTCTCCAATGCAAAGGAAGCGATGGACTACGGCTTTGCGATGATTACGGAGGAGCGGAAGGCAAACGGATTGTTCCTGAAGAGTGATCTGACGTTTAACACGACGATTGCCAATCTTGACTCCTACAAGAGCGGACTGGCGCTTTCGGATACAAAGATGGTGAATGCGACTGCCAAAGAGATCAAGATCATGCATACAAAATGTATGGGTCCCGATGATATGATCACGAGCCTTTCCGGTGGTAATCAGCAGAAGGTGATTTTCGGTAAGTGGCTTGAGCGTGAACCGCAGGTATTTATGATGGATGAGCCGACACGAGGAATCGATGTTGGTGCAAAGTATGAAATCTACGAGTTGATTATTAAGATGGCGAAGGAAGGAAAGACGATCATCGTTGTATCTTCCGAGATGCCGGAGATTCTTGGTATTACAAACCGTATTGGTGTTATGTCCAACGGACATCTTTCAGGAATCGTGAACACGAAAGAAACCAATCAGGAAGAGCTTTTAAGACTCAGCGCAAAATACCTATAAAAAAGGGAGAATACAGACATGGCTAATAACAATAAAATTCTTACGGCTGAGCAGGAACTTGCTTTGCGTCAGCCCATCGACGATTATGTCGGAGGAATACAGAAAAAAATCGATGCCTTACGCGAGGATGGAACCGCCAAGGTCATCACATACGAAAACAAGATTGACGGAATTAAGAGAGACCGCACACTGACAAAGGCAGAGCGGGAAAAACGGATCGCAGGCATCAGCAAGGAGCTGGATCAGGCAAAGGCGGTCGAGCTGAAAAATAAGGCTGAGGTCACAAAGCTGATCAATGAGGCAGAGGCTTATTTAAAGGCTCACTTTGATAACGATTACTATAAGCATGTTGTAGAGAGCTGTGAGGCACAGCGGATACAGGCACAGGCTGACTACAAGGCAAAGGTCGCAGGTTTAGAGAAACAGCACAAGGAGATTCTTTCTTCGCTCTCCGAGCAGCGCGAGATCAAGGATGAGAATTATGTATATAAGAATCGTCTTTCCAATGCAAAGCTGGAGCTGGAGAAGGAGTATCAGGAGATCAAGGACAGAAAGCATGAGGCATACCGCCACAAATATCACCTGATCGACATGCTGCGTTTGTCAAGGTTTACATTCATGCAGTCGCGGGCGCAGAAGTGGGAGAACTATAAATATACGTTCAACCGCCGTTCGTTCCTGTTGCAGAATGGATTGTACATTGCGATCCTGCTGATCTTTATCGCATTGTGTGTCATCACTCCGATTAAGAAGGGAACCCCGCTTCTTACATATAACAACGTGCTGAATATTTTACAGCAGGCATCCCCCCGTATGTTCCTTGCGCTTGGCGTTGCAGGTCTGATCCTCCTCGCCGGTACGGACCTTTCCGTTGGACGAATGGTCGGTATGGGTATGACCACTGCAACGATTATCATGCATCAGGGCGTGAATACCGGTGGTGTATTCGGCCATGTGTTTGACCTTACGGGTATTCCCGTACAGGCGCGGGTACTGCTCGCACTGCTGGTATGTATCGTCTTTTGTACGTTCTTTACAAGTATCGCCGGATTCTTTACCGCGAAGTTCAAGATGCATCCGTTTATCTCTACGATGGCGAACATGCTCGTGATCTTCGGTCTGGTGACTTATGCGACAAAGGGTGTATCCTTCGGTGCGATTGAGCCGACCATCCCCAGCATGATTATCCCGAAGATTAACGGTTTCCCCACCATTATTCTCTGGGCACTGGCAGCGATCATTATCGTATGGTTTATCTGGAACAAGACGACCTTCGGTAAGAGCTTATACGCAGTCGGTGGCAATCCGGAGGCGGCAGCAGTATCCGGTATCTCTGTATTTGCAATTACACTGGGCGCATTCGTGATGGCAGGTGTATTGTATGGATTCGGTTCATGGCTGGAGTGTATCCGCATGGTCGGATCAGGATCAGCCGCTTATGGACAGGGCTGGGATATGGATGCCATTGCAGCCTGCGTGGTCGGAGGTGTTTCATTTACCGGTGGTATCGGTAAGATTTCCGGCGTTGTAACCGGTGTGTTTATCTTTACGGCATTAACCTACTCCCTTACGATTCTTGGTATCGATACGAACCTCCAGTTTGTATTCTCAGGTATCATTATTCTCGTAGCAGTAACACTCGACTGTCTGAAATATGTACAGAAGAAATAATAGCTGAACGGTTACGCGGAGCGTTTTATGTGATAGGAATTCCTATCACATGAAAAAGAGTGTCAGACAGGTTCTTGGTCTGGCGCTCTTTTTTTGGTATAATAAATAAGATCATACAGAAAAGATGGAGAACAACATGAGTCAATATACATTACTTCTCGTGGATGACGAGGAAGATGTGATACAGGTAATTATGCATAAGGTTCCGTGGGAAACACTCGGATTTTCCGTGATCGGACATGCGAACAATGGCGTGAAGGCATTGGAAATCATCGAGGAATGCCAGCCGGATGTGGTCATGACCGATATCCGTATGCCATATATGGACGGGCTGGAGCTGTGCAGCTGCATCCGGCAGAAATATCCGGCGACCCATATCCTGTTATTTACGGGCTTTGATGAATTTGAATATGCAAAAGAAGCGGTACATCTCGAGATCAAGGAATATATCTTGAAGCCCTCCAATGCAAGCGAGCTGGAGACTGTTTTTGCGGGATTAAAGGTAAAGATGGATCAGGAGATCAGTGAGAAGAAAAGTGTGGCGGTGCTGCAGGAGTATTACATGAATTCACTTCCGCAGGTTCAGGCGAACTTTTATTCCACGCTGATTGAGGGCAGAATCCATGAGGAGGAATTGCAGAAATATCTGGATCATTACCAGATCTCATTCAAAGGGCCGTTGTTCTGCTGTCTGGTCATCTATGTGTCGAAAACGACGATTCCGAATGACATGGACGAGCGTCTGCTCATGCCGTCGGTCGATAAGCAGGCGAGGGAGCAGTTAGAGCAGCGTTGGGGAGCAAAGAGCTTCACCTATCTGGATAACACGGTCATGATCGTGCAGCTAAAGGATGAAAACGAGCTGCCGGAGCTGACCGATGAATGTGACCGTTTCTGCAAATATATTTACCGGATTATCGGTGCAGTCGTTACGATCGGGGTCGGGCAGTCCTGCCGGAGCATCGTTGATCTGCCGCAGTCCTATCACAGTGCCAAGGAAGCTGTGTCTTACCGGGTATTGTATGGGGGAAAACGTGCGATTAACATCCGGGAGGTCATTCCCCAGAAACGGGAGCTTTCCACGACGGACAGCGACAGTGAGCTGTCGGAGCTGTTAAAAATGATCAGTCTCGGATCGGAGCAGGAGATTTTACAGGCGATCGGGGCTTATCTGGATAAGATTTATGTGCAGTCCAAGTCCCTGCAGGAGCATCAGATCGCCGTGATGGAGCTGATCAGCGGGCTTTACCGGTTTGCTGTGAACAACGATCTGGTGTTTGGTGAGGGCGCATCTGCGAGCATGGGGGAATACCTGAAGCTGATCAATATGGAAAAGGATGTGCTGCAGCAATGGCTCCGCCGGCATTGCCTGTGGCTACATGAAAGCATCCGGCAGGCGAGAGACAGCTCGACACAGTCCCTGATCCGCAAGGCAAAGGAATATGTGCACAGTCATTATCAGGACGAGGGCTTGTCGTTAGACGATATCTGCGAGACACTCGGGATCTCCAACTCATATTTTTCGAGTGTGTTCAAAAAGGATACGGGCAATTCTTTTATCGGCTATCTGACGGAATACCGCATGGAGAAAGCCGCCCGGATGCTGGTCGAAACGACAGAGAAAAGCTATATGATCGCAAAGAGTGTGGGCTATACGGATGCCAATTATTTCAGCTATGTGTTCAAGAGACAGTACGGCGTCTCACCGTCGAAGTACAGATCGGAGTATGTAAAGGGTGAATGATAAATTTGTCAAACAGATAAAAAAATGGAAGCCGGGAAATATCCAGTCGTCGCTCATGATTGCGTTTTCGCTGATTTCCGTTTCTATCGTGGTCTGCATGGGTGTGATTATGTATATCCGCTTTTCTTCGGTTTCCAGACAGGAGATCGTCGACAGCACGCAGAAGCTGATGGATCAGACGAAGGACAGCATGGACGAGTATCTGGTCAACATGCGCCAGATTTCGGATGCCGCCTATTATAACGTGATCAAGGAAAGTGATCTGGATGCGGATGCGGTGAAGATCAAGGAACAGATGCAGTTGTTGTATGAAGTGAATAAGGACAAGCTGCGGAGTATCGCGATCTATGACAGGGAGGGCGCTCTGATGGCGGCAGAGCCGGTTGCAACGCAGAAGCAGGAGGTCAATGTGACCGATCAGCAGTGGTTTGTGGAGGCGGTCGGGGAAATGGAGAATATTCATTTTTCAACGCCGCATATCCAGAATCTTTTTGATGACGGCACGATGCGCTATTACTGGGTGATCTCCTCCAGCCGTGTGGTTGATCTGACCTGCGGGGCGGACGCGCAGCTTGGTGTTTTGCTTGTAGATATGGATTATTCTGCTATTTCGCGCATGATTAAACAGATCAATACGCTCGGAAACGAGCAGTATTTTTATCTGTGTGACAGCAACGGAGAGATTATTTACCATCCGAAGCAGGTTCAGATATCCAAAGGCATTGCGAGTGAAAATAATCTTGAGGCGGCAAAGCACAAGGACGGGGTTTACGAGGAATATCTCGGCGGAAAGCACCGTAAGATCATTGTGAGCACGATTGGCTATACCGGCTGGAAGCTGGTCGGTGTCGTGCCGTATTCGATTTTTACCCACAAAATGATCGATATGCGCCAGTTCAGCACGGTGCTGATTCTTTTAATGATTATGATGCTGGTCATTGTGAACCGGATCATCGCGCTCCGCATCTCGCGTCCGATTTTACGGCTCGATCATTCGGTTGCGGAGTATGAGACCGGACGGGAATCGGAAATCTACATCGGCGGCTCACTGGAGATCCGCCATCTGGGAGAATCGATCCGGAAATCGTATCAGCAGAATGCACTTCTGATGAAAGAGATCGTCTGGGAGCAGAATGAAAAACGAAAGCGCGAGCTGGAGGCGCTTCAAAGCCAGATCAACCCGCACTTTTTATATAATACGTTAGAATCAATCACGTGGATGGTCGAGGGAGGCAAGAATAAAGAAGCCTCATTTATGATCTCACAGCTGGCAAAGCTGTTCCGCATCAGTCTGTCGGAGGGACATACGGTGATCCGCCTGCGGGATGAGCTGCAGCACGCGCGCAGCTATATGAATATTCAAAAGACGTGCTATAAAAATAAGTTTTCCGTGACCTTTGATGTGGAGGAATCGGTGTATGATTACTGTGTGGTAAAGCTGTCCTTACAGCCGCTTCTCGAAAATGCGATCAACTACGGCGTGCGGGAGATGGAGGACTGCGGGGAAATCACGGTTTCCGGAAAGCAGGAGGCAGATCTGCTGATACTTTCCGTGACGGACAACGGGCTTGGAATCCCGCCCGACGAGATCAAAGATCTGCTCACCGATACCGGGCGTGTGCATAAAAAGGGATCGGGTGTCGGGCTTGTCAATGTAAACAACCGCATTCAGATTTTGTTTGGCAAAGCGTATGGGCTTTCGATTGAAAGTGAGCTGGACGAGGGGACGACCGTATCGATCCGGATACCGGCAATTCCGTTTTCGCAGGAAGAACAGCGTGTGATTGAGAACGGTTCCCCGACAGAAGCGGCGCTGCAGAGCAGGAAGGTGGGGCAGTAAGGCATGAAAAGTGTGAGAAAATATATTTTGCTGGAGCTGATCCTTGGCATTCTGGTGGCTGCATTTATCGGCGTGAACTTTGTTCAAAAGCGCGAGGAGGAGCAGCCAAGGGTGGCGGTCGTGCTCTCGGATTCGGGCAGCAGCCAGTGGTCTTCGCTCAAATACGGACTGGAGATGGCGGCGGAGGATCAGAAGGTGGATGTGGTTTTTATCAGCACGGAGGTCATTGAATCGATCGAGGAGGAAGTAAAAATCATCCAGTTTGCCGTTCAAAGAGGTGCGGATGCAGTCATCGTGCAGCCGATACCGGGGCTGCACGCGGAGCAGGCACTCAAGGACTTGTCGCCGAAGGTTCCGGTCATGCTCGTGGAATCGGCGGCGGGCTATGACAGAAATCAGTCTTATTTTGCGACCGCCGAGGCGGATGCGGCATTGATGGGTGAGCAGCTCGTTGGCGAGCTCATCGCCGATTGCGGAGGCAGTATCGAGGGAAAGACGGTAGGCATTCTCTCTTCGGATATGACATCGGATGTGACGCGGGAGAAAAAGAGTACCGTCAGCCGGTTGTTAGAGCAGCAGAAAGCCGAAGTCAAATGGAAGATTACCGGCAATCTGAACGATGCGGGACTGGTCATTTTGGAGACACAGCAGCCGGTGGATGTCGTGCTGGCGCTGGATGACCGCAGCGTGGTGATGGCAGGAAAATGCAGCGCCGATGAACGTCTGCACGGCGCGCGTGTGTATGGGATCGGCAATTCGATGGATGCGGTGTATTACCTTGACAATGAGCGCGTAGAATGTCTGATTGTTCCCGATGAGTTTGATGTCGGCTATCAGAGTATGTCTGCGATGGCGGCGCAGTTAAACAAAACAGGTGACGGGCTGCAAAACATTACAGTAGGATCTACGGTTCTTCGTCGTGAGGAGCTTTTCTCGGATGAAAATCAGGAATTGCTGTTTACGATGAGCCAGTAATTTTCTTTTATAAGGGATAAAAAATATGAAGCGATACGGAATAAGAAACTATCTGATGGTGATTTTTCTGGTGGCGGTGGGGCTGCTCGTGGGCTGCGGCACAGCCGGATCGGAGGCTGTGAACCAGATTTATGTCGGTGTAGCCTGCTATGACCTGAGCGATGTATTTATTAGTGAGCTGATCCAATGTCTGAAAGAGGAAGTGGGCAGACAGCGGGAAAACGATGATGTGATGGTCACGGTGCGGGATGCGGCAGGCTCGCAGAAAACGCAGAATGACCAGATCAAAGAGATGATCGACGAGGGCTGCAATATCCTGTGTGTGAATCTGGCAGACCGGACCGATCCGTCCGAGATTATCGAGTGTGCCAAGGAAAAGGATATACCGATTATATTTTTTAACCGGGAGCCGGTGGCGGAGGATCTGATGCGCTGGGACAAGCTGTACTATGTCGGTGCAAAGGGGCGGCAGTCCGGAGAGATGCAGGGAGAGCTTGCCGTTGAGGCGGTCACGGACCATCCGGAGATTGACCGCAATCAGGACGGTGTGCTCCAGTATGTGATTTTAGAGGGCGAGATGGGACATCAGGATGCGATCATGCGGACGGAGAGCGTCGTGGAATATATCCGCTCAAAGGGCATCCGGCTGGAAAAGCTCGGTTATGAGATCGCGAACTGGAAGCGTGGGCAGGCACAGAACCGGATGGAGCAGTTGATCACGAAATACGGTGATTCGATCGAGCTGGTTTTAGCGAACAATGATGATATGGCATTGGGCGCGCTCGATACCTACCAGAAGTTGGGTTACACAAAGAGCGAGCTGCCTGCCATCTTTGGCATTGACGGCATCCGGGAAGGCCTGGAGGCGGTCAGGGACTCCCGCATGGTGGCAACCGTTTACAATGATAAGGAGGGACAGGCAAAGTCGATGGCAGATATCGTGTTTGCAGCCATGTCTGGGGAAGGTTTTGAGGAACTGGATTTCGAGGATACGAACCGCATCTATCTTCCGTATCAGGAGGTCACGGCAGAAAATGTGGATGCGTATCTGGAGGCGGATGCGCAGGCTGCAAGGTAGCTGTGGATCGGGCGGACAAGTAATGAATCAAGAAAGTGATGCACGTGAAGTGGGGGCTGACGGAATAGTCAGTCCCCCTGCTTTTTACGTCCGGATTATGCATCTTACATGGTCATATATGCAACCTACCGATACGGCTATGGACTTTTTTTGCGGGAAATGATATATCAGTAACAGACGAAAGGGAGGGATTGTTGTGAAAATAACGATTATAGATCCGGCACCGGGCGAGGAGGAAGAGCTTATCGTAAAGTGCCACGCGATCAGTGATGATGTGCAGCGGCTCATACAGAAGATCAAGCTCGGTGACAACAAGATCGTGGGATATATTGCGGGAGGTATCCACCTGCTGGATACGGATGCAATCTACTATTTTGAAACAGTGGACAATAAAGTATTTGCCTATTGCGAGAAACAGGTATATGAGGTGAAGGAAAAGCTCTATGAGCTCGAAAATCTGTTGGCGATGACATCCTTTATGCGGATATCCAAATCGACCATCCTGAATCTGAATAAAGTCAAAAGCCTTTCTCCGGCATTCGGCGGGCGTTTTGAGGCGACGCTGGATAATGGCGAGCGGACGATTATTTCCAGACAGTATGTGCCGGTATTAAAAGAACGTCTGGGATTATAGGGAGGGAAAAGCAATGGTAAAAAAGATCAAAGCATTGTTGGAGGTATTCGGAAAGGTTGCGCTCGGTGTCATGTTCGCCGCGGCAATCTATATATCGATATTTGTGGGGACAAAGGCACAGATCAGCAGCGGTATTTTGTGGCAGGTTCTGATTGTATCTGCGGTATGTTCGCTCCCGGCACTGTTGTATTCAACGGATTCGGAAAAGGAGCTCTCCAAAAAGGGAATGCTGCTTTTGAATCTGTTCTATTTTGCCTTTGTGAACGTTGCGGTGCTCGGGCTGGGCAATCTGTTTGAATGGCTCAGCTTTAAAAATCCGCGGATGATAGTGGTGATGGAGCTGTTGATTATCGCGGTGTATGCACTGGTAAATGTTGTATGTTACCTGAAGGATCGGGCGACGGCACAGAATATGAATGAAAAATTAAAGGAGTGGAAAAAGTGATGGAGCAGATGACAGATATTATCCGGATCGATCATTTGAACAAGCATTTTGGCGAGGTCAATGCGGTGAATGATCTGAGTTTCCGTGTGAAAAAAGGAGAATTGTTTGCGTTTTTAGGTGTCAATGGTGCGGGAAAGAGCACGACGATCTCGATGATCTGCGGGCAGCTGCACAAGGACAGTGGAACGATACAGGTCAAAGGCATCGAGGCAGACCGGGCTGGCGAACAGACGAAGCGGGTGCTCGGTGTCGTATTTCAGGACAGTGTGCTGGACCGTCCGCTTACGGTAGAGGAAAACCTGCGCAGCAGGGCGGCGCTATACGGAATCACCGGAAGGGCATACAAGACCCGCCTTCAGGAGCTGATCGGGATCTTAGGCTTCGGTGACTATCTGAACCGTCCGGTAGGAAAACTGTCCGGTGGACAGCGCAGGAGAATCGATATTGCGCGTGCGCTGATCCACAGACCGGAAATACTGATTCTGGACGAGCCGACGACTGGACTCGACCCGCAGACGAGGCAGCTCATCTGGCAGGTGATTGAGCAGCTGCGCGTACAGGAGCAGATGACGGTCTTTCTGACGACACATTATATGGAAGAAGCGGCGAGTGCCGGTTATGTGGTGATTCTGGACAAGGGCAGGATCGTGGCGGAGGGCACGCCGTATGAGCTCAAAAATAAGTATGTGCAGGATACGATCTCTATTTACGGCAGCGGGATCACGGAGCAGCAGATACAGGCGCTGCACCACGAATATGAGAAGGTGCGTGACGGCTATCGGTTGAAGGTGGAAAATACGGCAGAGGCGACAAAGCTGATCGTAGGGCATCAGGAGCTGTTTTTGGACTATGAGGTCGTAAAAGGCGGCATGGATGATGTATTTCTTGCGGTGACAGGAAGAACTTTGGGAGGTGGACAGTCATGAAAACAATCGTGGCACTGGTAGATAGAAACCGGAGATTATTTTTCAGGGATAAAGGGATGCTGCTTACATCGCTGATTACGCCAATTATATTGATTGTGCTGTATGCAACATTTCTGGCAAAGGTATATAAGGATTCTTTTTTGTCTGCACTGCCGGATACGGTACATATTTCGGATGAACTGATCAATGGAACGGTGGCAGGACAACTGGCGGCGGCACTGCTGGCGGTGAGCTGTGTGACAGTGACCTTCTGCGTGAACCTGACGATGATACAGGATCGCGTAAACGGCGCGAGAAAGGATTTTAATGTGTCACCGGTCAAAAAATCCGCGATTTATCTGAGCTATTTTTTCTCGACCGTATGGAGCTCCCTGATGGTCAACGGCCTGACACTGATCCTGTGTCTGGGCTATATCTATAAAATGGGCTGGTATTTAAGTGCCACGGATGTGGTGTGGGTGATTGTCGATGAGATCCTGCTGGTGCTGTTTGGCAGTACCTTATCCAGCATTATCTGTTATCCGTTAAAGACACAGGGACAGCTATCGGCGGTAGGTACGATCGTCAGCGCTGGTTACGGATTTGTCTGCGGCGCCTATATGCCGATCTCGAATTTCGGTGAGGGCTTGCAGAAGGGCTTGTCTTATCTGCCCGGAACCTACGGCACATCGCTCATTAAAAATCATATGCTGCACGGCGTGTTTGAAGAGATGGCGGCGGAAGGATTCCCCGAGGAAGTCGTCGATACACTAAAGGGTGCACTCGACTGCAATCCGGTATTCCGCGGACAGGTCGTGACGGAGCATCAGATGGTGATAATCATGTTGGCAAGTATCGTGATTTTTGGTATGATATATTTATTGATTACAAACATACCGGAGAGAGGATAAGAGCGATTACTATGAATACACGCGAGGAGGCACTTTCCTACGGGCTGTCATTCCCGGATACTTATCAACAGGCACCCTTTCACGACCCGAACTGGCAGCTGGTTCGCGTCAAGGGCAGTAAGAAGGCATTTTTGTGGACGTATGAGATGGACGGGTATATTCATTTAAACGTCAAGGTGGATCCGGAGTGGCGGGATCTGTGGAGAAGTACCTATGCGGCGGTGATTCCGGGGTATCATCAGAATAAAGAGCACTGGAATACGGTGATTCTGGATGGGACGATCCCAGATGAGGATGTGAAACGCATGATCGCGGAGAGCTATGATCTCGTCACGGACAGCCCCTCGAAACGCATCTATGAGGCGGTCCGGCAGATTCCGCCCGGACATGTAGCGACTTATGGCAGGATCGCAGAGCTGGCGGGCGATAAAAAGATGGCGCGCGCGGTCGGCAATGCACTTCACAAAAACCCAGATCCGGAGCATATCCCGTGCTTCCGCGTCGTCAATGCAAAGGGTGAGCTGTCCGGAGCATTCGCATTCGGCGGGGCAGGCGAGCAGGAGCGGCGGCTGCGTGCCGACGGCGTGGAGGTCGTGAACGGAAAGGTGGATCTGGAGCGCTACGGGATCTGAGCATTATCAGACATGACTTTGCTTGCGCTGCATCCACAATGGGTGGTATGCTTGTACTTACATGCCGCTTTGCGCTATGAATCTTTTGGCGTGGCGTAATCTATGGCAACTGTCGTCCGGTAAACGTCTAAAAATAGTTTCGCAAACACCAGAAGCCAGGTAACACCGAGGGGAGACACATATGCTGCGCGATCAGGACATCAGAGAGCCGCTGTTTGATTTTTTAGAGGAGTCATACGGAAAAGTCAGAATTATAGAAGAAAAGACGATGGGCAGATCCCGTGCGGATGTCGTGATGATCGCACCGGATGCGCTGTACGGCATCGAGATTAAAAGCGATGCGGACACTTATGCGAGGCTCGCCAGACAGGTTCGGGACTACGACCGATATTATGACTATAATATGGTTGTTGTCGGCACAAGTCACGCGATCCATATCAGGGAGCATGTCCCGGCATATTGGGGAGTGATTACCGTAGAACTGGTTGACGGAGCCATGGACTTTTATCTGCTGCGTGCGCCGTCGCCCAATCCGCGTGTCACATGGAAACGAAAACTGGAGATTTTGTGGCGGGCAGAGCTGGCGCAGATACAGGCAGCCAACGGCATGCCAAAATACGCACAGAAAAGCAAAGCATTTGTAGCCGCAAAGATCATCGCATGGCTGGAAAAAGGCAAAATCACAGAAACAGCGCTGCAAAAGCAGGTCAGCGACGCATTATTTGAGCGCGATTATACGCTCGTCTGAGCATTCGCACGCAGTACCGCGGGCAGCGAGCTGGTCAGAATACCGGAAAAGTATGCGAGCACCGCTTCGCGGCTGTATTCATCGGGATTGCGGAAACGGTCGATCAGCATACCGGCGATCCCTTCCGTGTAAAAATTACATATGAAATGAAGGAATTCATCCGTGATACTCACAGACAAATTTGTTTCAGTGAATTATGATATGAACGATTATCTGCCGGAGAGCAGCCCTTCGACCGTGGCATTAGATCTGATGGATCAGGAGTTTGACGGAGGAGTGCCAAACGCCAGAGTCATGGTCGCTGATGTGACGGTTCCGGAGGCGCTGGCATATAAGGAGCAGATCAAGGCGGTTGACGGTGTGACGGATGTCACATGGCTTGACGACGCAGTATCGGTCGATGAGCCGTTGGAGATACAGGATCAGGATACGGTTGAAAACTATTATAAAGATGGAAATGCACTGTTTTCCGTGACGATTGACAACAAGCTGTGCACGGAGGCGGTGAGCGACATCCGTACAATCATCGGGGATGACAATGCGATGACAGGCAGCGCGGTATCGACTGCAGGCGGCACTGACACTCGATACCGGACTGTGCAAAAATATCGAGGCGGACGGCGCGACGATGGCAAATGTCGGCTCGGATAAGCAGTTCAGCTACACCGTACTGCCGGGGAAAGGTCTGGATGCGTATATCCGTGCGGATGTCAGCAATTTTGAGATGGATGCGGTCACGATCAACGGCGTACAGCTCAATCTGGATGTCGATATCGATGATGCGGAGCTCATGGATCAGGTATCACAGATCACAGATGCAGCAAGAGATCTCAACGACGGCGCAGGCAAGCTCTCCGATGGAACGGATGAACTGCTCGACGGCGGCAGCAGTCAGGCAGGGGATCTCGGATGCCTATGACGGCTCAGTGACGCTGAAAAACGCGGCATCCTATGCGGGCTTTCAGGCGACACTCAAAGAAAAAGGACTGGATCTGGATCAGCTCCAGGCAGGCAATACACAGGCGGCACAGCTCATTGCAAAGCAGATCAAGGAAATGAATGCATCGTTAGAGCGTCTTTGACATTTTTCCGTTGCATTGCCTGCAAAGTGTGTTATACTTTTATTTATAGGGATTATTAGGCAAAGGAGAAAAGTGTATGGCAATCAGGAAAAAAACAAAAGCAGCACAGAAGCCGAAGCGCGTGAAGAACATGAATCATGTGAAACATGAGAAAAACGGTGCAGTGACAGTCCAGAAAGAAATTCAGGGGATGATGGTTAAGCTGTTGTGTATTTCGCTGGCATTGGTAGGTATCGTGACTTGTTTTTTAAACTACAGATCTGCCATCAGTGAGATGCAGACTAGTATGCAGGTGACGGCGCGTGTGGCAGCGGAGCAGGTACAGTACCGGCTGCAGAAGACGATGGCTCTCGTAGAGGTTATGGGAACTGTGCCGACATTTTCAGCAGAAGATGTTTCTGTGGAGGAAAAAATTCAGCTGGCGCAGGAGTATGCGGCAAATTATAACTGGGCGGGCATCAATATCGTTGACAAGGACGGAAAGAATATTGAGGACGAGAGTATCAGTGTTGCAGACCGTTCCTATTTCCCGCGGGCGATAGGCGGTGTGACATCCCTCAGCGATCCGGTTTACAGCAAGGTGACCGGTGGACAGGTGATTGAAGTGGCAGCACCCATATGGGCGGACGGTAAGCAGAATACAGAGGTGACAGGAGTGATCTGTGTAACCCTTGATGCATCAGTATTATCAAACGTTGTGGAGTCCATCCATATCAGTGACAACGGCAGTGCCTACATACTGGATGGCAGCGGCAATACGATCGCACATGAGAATCAGGAGCTGGTAGCATCTGCAAGCAATACGATCAAAGAGTCAGAGACCGATTCTTCCCTGAAAGCGATTGCAAAGCTGGAGCAGAAGATGATCATCGGAGCGTCAGGTGTCGGCAAATATCGTTATGGTGGAACGACCAAGGTCATGGGTTATGCACCGGTTGGGCTCAATGGCTGGAGTCTGGCAGTCGTAGCCCCGACCTCTGATTTTATCGGAGGCACGGTGCTCAGCATGGTGATCACTGTTATTTTCTTAATCGGATCGATTCTCTGTGGAACGACAATTGCGAGAAAATGCGGCGCGTCAATCGGCGGAGCCGTCCGTCTCTGTTCTGACCGTTTGCAGCTTCTGGCACAGGGTGATCTCGAGACACCGGTACCACAGATCAATACAAAAAATGAGACAAGGATTCTTGCAGATTCCACGACAGAGATCGTGGCGCAGTTAAACGGAATCATTGGCGATATCCGGCATCTGCTCTCTGAGATGGCAGATGGCAATTTTGCCGTATCCTCCCAGCTGGGCAGGGATGCGTATATCGGTGCGTACAGTGATATCTATGAGTCTGTAAGCAGGCTGAAGCATAAGCTCGCAGAGACACTGCAGTCGATCGTGGATGCGGCAGAACAGGTCGATGCCGGATCTTCACAGCTTGCAGATGGTGCCACGGAGCTGGCACAGGGCGCGACCGATCAGGCAGCAGCCGTGGAGCAGATGTTTGCGACGGTAACAGATGTGACTGAGCAGGTCGAGCATACCGCACGGGCGACCGACGATGCGCATGACAAGGCGAAGACTGTCGGACAGACTGCATTAGCGAGTGAGAAGAAGATGGAAGAGCTCACCGATGCGATGGGACGGATCGCGACTACTTCCAACCAGATCAAGAATATCATTGCGGAGATTGAGGATATTGCATCACAGACGAACCTGCTATCACTGAATGCAGCGATCGAGGCAGCGCGGGCAGGAGAGGCAGGCAGAGGCTTTGCAGTCGTTGCGGATCAGATCCGCAAGCTTGCTGAGCAGAGTGCGGATTCTGCGATCAATACCCGTCAGATGATCGAGACTTCCCTTGAGGAGGTTGAACGCGGCAGCCGTCTGACAGTGGAGACAGAGGAAGCGTTAAAGAACGTGATTTCCGGTCTTGATGCGATTGTACAGACCGTGTCAGATGTCAGAAGTGCATCCGACAGACAGAGTGAGTCCATGCATCAGATCGATCAGGTGGTAGAGCAGATCACCGGAGTTGTACAGACCAACTCTGCGTCAGCAGAGGAGAGCTCAGCGACGAGTGAGGAGTTATCCGCACAGGCACAGACGTTGAATGATCTCGTGATGCAGTTTAAGTTATCATAAGCACAAAATTCATGAAATTACAGGAGGCAGCATACGTCCACATGGATGGCTGCCTCCTTTTATTGTGTGATAGGAAATTCCTATCACACAAAACGCTCCATGCGGTGGCAAAAAACTTTTTGTTGCATCCGGACATGAGGTGTGATAGAATGCATACGAATTACATACAGAGTGCTTAGGTGTCGGAAGGATCTGGTTATTATCTGGTCGTTACTTGCGAGACAGATATACAGATCGGTTCCGGTGAAAAGGGAAACAGGTGCAAATCCTGTACGAACTCGTCACCGTAATTAGGGAGCAGAGGCAGAGAAATCACTGGGAAACTGGGAAGATGGCGGATGCGATGATCTATGAGTCGGGAGACCTGCCTGAGTGCTGTACCGTAACGAAATCATTTGTTTTCGTTTCAGACCACGAGTAACTGGTTGTACATGAGGACTGGAAACAGAGCAGTTTATTTTTCAGAGTTCATTTTTCGGTTTTCTTTGCGTGCAGACCCTTTACCTGAGATCAGGAGAGGGTTTTTGTTTTGTTGCCGTGATACATCCGCTGTCTGTCAGCGGCAGGTTCCGCAGATACGGTCTGATAGAAAACACCACAAGGAGGACATGAAAAATGAAAAAGAAAGTAGTAGTAATGATGTTAGCACTGACACTCACAGCTTCATTGGGACTGGCGGGCTGTGGCAGCAAGCAGGAGGAGCCTGTGCAGCAGACGGAGGACACCACAGAGCAGTCAGACAGTGACACAGAGACAACAGATGAGACAACCGGTGATACGCAGGAGGAGCAGGATACAGAGGATGACGCTGATGCGGATCAGAAGGCAGCAGATGAGGTGGCAGCATTGATTGATGCAATTTATGTACAGGAGCGTACCGACGATACCGATGCACAGTGTGCAGCAGCCAAAGAGGCATGGGATGCGCTGACCGATGCACAGAAAGCACTGGTTGAGGGCGAAAATGCAGATCCCGATTACTTCGGCAGAGACACCGGTGATGCATCCAAGGATGATCCCCGCAATCAGGATGAGATCGGTGAGAACGAGATCCTTGTTGTGAGCTTCGGTACTTCCTTCAATGACAGCCGTGTCGCTGACATCAAGGGTATTGAGGATGCCATTCAGGAGGCAAATCCGGACTGGTCTGTCAGACGAGCATTTACTGCACAGATCATTATCAACCATGTACAGGCGCGTGACGGCGAGCACATCGACAACATGGATCAGGCATTGCAGCGTGCGGTTGACAACGGTGTAAAGAATCTGGTCGTTCAGCCGACACACCTGATGCATGGTGCAGAGTATGATGAGCTGACAGCAGCCGTCGAGGAATACAAGGATCAGTTTGAGTCTGTAAAGATCGCAGAGCCGTTACTCGGAGAGGTCGGAAACGATGCAACCGTGATCAACGATGACAAGAAGGCAGTCGCAGAGGCAATTACCTCAGAGGCAGTTGCAGATGCAGGCTATGACAGCTTAGATGCAGCAGAGGCAGACGGTGTAGCATATGTATTTATGGGACACGGTACCTCACATACTGCAAAGGTGTCTTACAGCCAGATGCAGACACAGATGGGTGACCTCGGATATAAGAATGTATTTATCGGAACCGTAGAGGGTGAGCCTGAGGAGACCGCATGCGAGGCAGTGATCGAGGCAGTCAAGGCAGCCGGATACAAGAAAGTCATTCTTCGTCCGTTGATGGTTGTAGCAGGAGATCATGCAAACAACGATATGGCAGGCGATGACGACGACTCATGGAAGAGCATGTTTGAGGCGAGCGGAGCGTTTGACAGCGTAGATACACAGATCGCAGGACTCGGTGAGATCGCGGCGGTTCAGCAGTTGTATGTGGCACATACCGCAGCAGTGCTGAAATAAGAAATCAATAAAGGAAGTATCATAAAATGAAGAGAATGACAGCAGTGGTCAGTATGCTGGTACTGACAAGCACCTTATTGTTCGGATGCGGCAGCAACGGCGGTGAGCAGCAGGAAACAGACACACCGCAGACAACGCAGGAGACACAGCAGGAGACTGACGGACAGCAGGAGACAGATACAGAGGTGTCTGAAGAGGCAGAGCAGCCGCAGGAGCCGGCGCTTGCAGATGGTATCTATACGGCAGAGTTCCATACGGACAGCAGCATGTTCCATGTGAATGAGACATGTGATGGAAAAGGTACGCTGACGGTGAAAGACGGTGAGATGGTGATTCATATTTCACTGACCTCGAAAAATATCGTCAATCTCTATCCCGGACTGGCGGAGGATGCGCAAAAGGAAGGCGCACAGCTTTTAGAGCCGACCGTGGACACAGTCACTTACGACGACGGTATGAGTGAGGAAGTCAACGGCTTTGATGTGCCGGTGCCCGCGCTGGATGAGGAGTTTGATCTCGCGCTGATCGGTACAAAGGGCGTCTGGTACGATCACAAGGTATCCGTGACAAATGCGACACCGGCTGCGGACGATACAGCAGATAAAAATGGTGCTGCCGTACAGCTGGAGGATGGAAGCTATACGATGGATGTCACATTTGAGGGTGGCAGCGGCAAAGCATACATCGAGTCACCGACGGCTGTTACAGTAGCCGGTGACCGGATCACGGCGACAGTCACATGGAGCAGCCCGAACTATGATTATATGATCGTGGACGGGGAGAAGTATCTTCCGGTCAACACCGAGGGCAACTCGGTGTTTGAGATACCGGTAGCGGCATTTGACGAGCCGCTTACGGTCATTGGGGATACGGTAGCAATGAGCACGCCGCATGAGATCGAATACACATTGACATTTCTCTCAGATACGGCAAAGACAGAGGAATAAGAATGAAAAACAGAAGAAAGATACAGGTGATCGGATCTCTGATACTGGTATTGGCAGGACTGCTGGGGCTTTTGGGCTGCGGCAGTCCTTCTTCTGCATCTGACAGGAATCAGGCGGATGCATTGACCGGACCGGAAACGCAGACACAGTCAGCGGGATCGCTTGTATATAAAGACAGCATGAAAACAGAATACGCTTCGCAGTTTGCCGTCGATTATTATGAAGATGGCTATGTGATGCTTACAACAAAGACAGACGGTGCGCAGTATCTGGTCGTTCCGGAGGGCGCACAGACACCGGAGGGACTGAATGATGGGGTCACAGTGCTGCAACGGCCGCTCGATCATTTGTATTTGGTCGCCACGGCAGCGATGGATCTGTTCCGTGAGCTGGATGCGATCGGCTGCATCCGTTTTTCCGGACAGCAGGAGGACGGCTGGTATATCGATGAAGCCCGCAAAGCGATGCAAAACGGCAGTATGATCTATGCCGGAAAATACAGTATGCCGGACTATGAGCTGATCGTATCCGAGGGCTGTGATCTGGCGATTGAAAATACGATGATTACACATTCCCCCGAGGTACTGGAAAAGCTGGCGGAATTTGGGATTCCGTCCATGATCGATTATTCGAGCTATGAGACACATCCACTCGGTCGTGTGGAATGGATCAGGTTTTACGGGGCGCTGCTCGGCAGGGAGACAGAGGCGGATGCAGCATTTGAGCAGCAGACGCAGATGTTAGAGCGCGTCAAGGATGATGCACCGACCGGACAGACAGTGGCGTTTTTCTATCTGACCTCCAACGGGACGGTGAATGTGCGAAAGACCGCAGATTATGTGCCACAGATGATCAAACTGGCAGGTGGAACCTATGTGTTTGACAATCTTGGCTCGGACACCGACCATAAATCGTCCGTGAATATGACGATGGAAGAATTTTATGCGGCGGCGAAGGATGCGGACTGTCTGATCTATAATAGTACGATCGATGGCGAGCTGGATACGGTGGATGATCTGGTGGCAAAGAGTGCCATGCTGCGCGATTTCAAGGCGGTGCAAAGCGGCAGCGTCTGGTGTACGACGAATGACATGTATCAGCATACGATGTCGGCAGGTGCGTTTATCGAGGATCTGCACGCGATCTTTACGGGCGATACGGCGCATGAAATGACATATATCTATCCATTAAAATAGGAAAAAAGTAAAATAGGAAAATAGGAAAAAGGGGACACCTATGGAGAAATATCCGAAAAAACCGCAGGAACACAGCCGTGCCTATACGCGCCAGATCGCGGCATTTGCCGTGCTTGGAATCGGTGTGGTGGCATTCTTTCTATTGAATATCGGAATCGGAAGTGTGTCGATCCCGCTGCGAGAGCTGCTTGCGTGCGTAAGCGGAAAACCGGTCAGTGACACCGTATACGGTATCGTGTGGAACATCCGCCTTCCGCGTGCGGCTGCGGTGCTGATCCTCGGCGGCGCGCTGGCACTGGCGGGGTATCTGTTGCAGACGTTTTTCCACAATCCGATTGCCGGTCCGTTCGTGCTCGGTATCTCCTCCGGAGCCAAGCTGACCGTGTCGCTCGTCATGGTATTCCTGCTCGGAAATACCGCCGGCATCAGTTCGGCGGTGCTGATCGTGACGGCATTTGCGGGAGCGATGCTCGTGACAGGCTTTGTGCTGCTGGCGGCAAGGCGTGTGCACCAGATGTCGATGCTGGTCGTCTGCGGTGTCATGATCGGCTATATCTGTTCAGCGATCACGGATTTCGTTGTCACGTTTGCGGATGATGCGGACATCGTAAATCTGCACAACTGGTCGCGGGGCAGCTTTTCCGGTATGGCGTGGGACAATCTGCCGGTGATGGGCGTCGTGGTGGCAGCCGTATTTGTGCTCGTGTTTTTACTCGCAAAGCCGATGGGGGCATATCTGCTCGGCGAGAGCTATGCGCAGAGCCTCGGTGTGAATATCCGGACGCTTCGAATCGGGCTGATTTTATTATCGAGTGTCTTGTCGGCGTGCGTGGTTGCCTATGCGGGACCGATCTCGTTTGTCGGGATCGCCGTGCCGCAGTTGATCAAATATTTATTTCGCAGCAACCGTCCGATCCTGATGATTCCGGCATGTTTTTTAGGCGGCAGCGTGTTCTGCCTGCTGTGTGACCTGATCGCGCGGACGATGTTTGCACCGACGGAGCTGAGCATCAGCACCGTGACGGCAGTCTTTGGTGCACCGGTCGTGCTGTGGGTGATGATGAGCCGGAAAAAAGATGTCCACCAGGCAGACTGACCGGATCGGACAGAGAGTTGGTCAGATCGGATAGGATATAGATAAAACAAGGAAGAAAAGCGTATGAATGAATCCTATTTTTTCACGACAGAACTGTGTGTCGGCTATGAACGGACACCGGTTGTAAAAAATGTAACGATTGCCGTAGAGCGCGGAGAGATTCTCACGCTGATCGGGCCGAATGGCGCAGGCAAATCGACGCTGTTAAAAAGCATTGCGGGACAGCTAAAGCCGATGGGTGGTGTGATCTGTCTGGATAAACAGGAGCTGACGCAGCTTTCACGGGAACAGTGTGCCAGACAGATGTCGGTACTGCTGACCGAGCGGCTGCGTGCGGAGCTTCTGACCTGTGAACAGGTCGTGGAGACCGGACGCTATCCGTATACCGGACGGTTTGGTATTCTGTCGGCACACGATCATGCGGTTGTGCGCGAGGCGATGGAGCTCGTGCGCGTGTCGGAGCTTGGGGACAGGCTGTTTACACAGATCAGCGATGGGCAGAAGCAGCGCGTGCTGCTCGCGCGTGCGATCGCACAGGAGCCGGAGCTTCTCATTCTTGATGAGCCGACTTCTTATCTGGATATCCGCTATAAGCTGGAATTTTTATCGATTTTACAGCGATTATGCAAATGCAAAAAAATGACGGTGATTCTGTCACTGCATGAGCTGGAGCTGGCAAGGCGCGTATCGGATCAACTGTTGTGCATCCGGGAGGGCAGGGCATACCGGTTCGGGACACCGGAGAAGATTTTTCGTCAGGGAACGGTCGCAGAGCTGTTTGACATCACGACAGGCAGCTACGATGAACAGACGGACGGGCTGGAGCTGGCGGCACCGCAGGGAGAGCCGCAGGTATTTGTGATCGCGGGGAACGGCAGCGGCAGGGAGATCTACCGCACGTTGCAGCGCAGGGGAATCCCGTTTGCCACGGGCATTTTGTATGAGAATGATCTGGATGCTCCGGTCGCACATGCACTGGCGGCAGAGGTGGTCGAGGCGACTGCATTTGAGCCGGTTACGGATGCATGTCTTGAGCGGGCAAAGGCGCTGATAGATGCCTGTCAGACGGTGATCTGTGCGAGAAAACAGTTCGGCAGTCTGGAGCAGGCGAACAGCGAATTGTATGCATATGCGCGGACAGCCGGAAAACTGGATGCCTGAGGGGCATACAAATGAAGATTTTCCATACGCCGTAAGCTGGAGCTACCAAAATAAACAGGTGAATATTGTCATATTTTTTTTCATTATTCCGCAAGAAAAGGCAGATAAAAACCGCTATAATGTAAATATCAGAAGCGCGAAACGGTTCGCGCATATAGCACATATAAGGAGGACATGAAAAAATGGCAAAGAACAGATACATTGGTGATTATCCGGTTATCGGAATCAGACCCTGCATTGACGGTAGAAGAGGACCCTTAAAGGTACGTGAGTCTTTGGAAGATCAGACAATGGGAATGGCTAAGGCTGTTCAGAAATTATATGAGGAGAATTTACGTTACTCCAACGGTGAGCCGGTAAAGGTGATTATCGCAGATACAACGATCGGTCGTGTTGCTGAGGCGGCAGCCTGCGAGGCAAAATTCCGCAAGGAAGGTGTAGCGATCACCTTATCTGTAACACCCTGCTGGTGCTACGGCGCTGAGACAATGGATATGAACCCCCTGACAATCAAGGGTGTATGGGGACTGAATGCAACAGAGAGACCCGGAGCTGTTTATCTGGCATCTGTACTCGCTACCTATTCACAGAAAGGACTTCCGGCATTCGGTATCTACGGCAAGGATGTTCAGGAGGCAGACGACGCTACGATCCCCGCTGACGTTACAGAGAAGTTACTCCGCTTCGGACGTGCAGCAGTCGCAGCAACTACCATGAGAGACAAATCTTACTTACAGATCGGTTCTCAGTGTATGGGTATCGGCGGATCTATCATCAACCATGACTTCTTCGAGGAGTATCTTGGTATGCGTGTAGAGTCTGTCGATGAGGTAGAGATCCTCCGCCGTATGGAAGAGCATATCTACAATGAGGATGAGTACCAGAAGGCACTTGCATGGATCAAGAAATATGCAAAGCAGGGCTATGACAAGAACCCTGATTTTGTTAAGAAGTCTGACGAGCAGAAGGAAAAGGATTGGGAGTTCACTGCAAAGATGGCAGTCATCATTGAGGATCTGTATCAGGGCAACCCGAACCTTCCGGAAGGATGCGGCGAAGAGGCTGTCGGACACAACGCAATCTGTGGTGGTTTCCAGGGTCAGAGACAGTGGACCGATCATTGGCCGAACTGTGATTTCCCCGAGGCAATCTTAAATACATCCTTCGACTGGAACGGAGCAAGAGAGCCGTTCACATTAGCTACAGAGAACGATACCTTGAACGGTGCCGGCATGATGTTCATGAACCTGCTGACCAACCGTGCACAGATGTTCGCAGATGTCCGTACTTACTGGTCAGGAGACGCTGTAAAGCGTGTGACCGGATATGACATTGAGGGCAAGGCAAAAGAGGCAGACGGATTTATCCATCTGATCAACTCCGGTTCCTGCTGTCTGGATGCTTCCGGTGTATGTACCGATGAGGATGGCAAGCCTGTAATGAAGAAGTGGTTTGATGTCACAGATTCCGATATCGAGAAGATGATGGATGCGGTTGAGTGGTGCCCTGCTGATAACGGATACTTCCGTGGAGCCGGATACTCTGCACGTTTCGAGACAAAGACAGAGATGCCTGCTACCATGATCCGTCTGAACATTGTAAAGAACCTCGGACCTGTATTACAGATCGTAGAGGGCTGGACCGTCGATCTGCCGGAAGAGGTTTCTGATAAGTTATGGAAGCGTACAGACTACACATGGCCTTGTACATGGTTCGCTCCCCGTACCGACGGCGTTGACGGATCTCCGTTCAAGACTGCTTACGATGTAATGAACAACTGGGGCGCTAACCACGGAGCAATCAGCTACGGACATATCGGTGCTGACCTGATCACAATGGCATCTATGCTGCGTATCCCTGTATGTCTGCACAACGTTCCCGATGCTGACGTATACCGTCCGAGCGCATGGAACGCATTCGGCGCAGATAAGGAAGGACAGGACTTCCGTGCATGTGCTGCATACGGACCTTTATATAAGACGATTCGCTAATTTAGGAGGATAAAAGCATGTTAAAAGGAATACCGCCGATTTTATCACCGGAACTGTTAAAGGTTCTTGATGAGATGGGACATACCGATGAATTGACGATCGGAGATGGCAATTTCCCCGGACATTCATTTGATACACCGGTCATCCGTATGGACGGACACGGTGTGCCGGAGATCCTGGATGCGATCCTTCAGGTGATGCCGCTCGACACTTATCCGGATGCAAACGGAGTGATGGTTCCGCCCTGTACACTGATGGCAGTAGAGCCGGGCGATGATGCCAAGACTCCGATCTGGGATACCTACAAGGAGATCGTGGCAAAGCATGACGAGCGTGGTGATAAGTGCTTTGAAGAGATCAACAAGTGGGATTTCTATGACAAGACCAGAGCGAAATCAAAGGTCGTTATCATGACGAGTGAGACGGCGATCTACGCCAATATTATTCTTCGTAAAGGCGTAGTATTTAATTAAAAATTCACAGAAAATATCTTCCCTTATTTTTTACGAAAAAGGACGGTGATGCATTGTCACCGTCCTCTTTTTATGCTACACTACTTCCAATGGTTTTTACCATTTAATCGGGAAACAGGCCGGGGTACCAAGCGGGTCTGATTTTTACAAGAGGAGGAGATAGTTAAATTGGAAAAAGTATCTGAAAACATCTTGGAGTTTAAACATCTGTCGCGCACGTTTGAGGACGGCTTTACAGCGGTGGATGATTTTAACCTGACCATCAAAAGAGGAGAGTTTGTCACCTTTTTGGGACCCTCAGGTTGTGGTAAGACGACCACACTGCGTATGCTGGCGGGCTTTGACGCACCGACCGGCGGAGAAATTCTTTTGAACGGTGAAGATATCACCAGACTTCCGGCAAACGTGCGACCGATCAATACCGTGTTCCAGCGTTATGCCCTTTTTCCCCATTTGAACATTTTTGACAACATCGCGTTCGGGCTGAAGCTGAAAAAGCTCCCGAAGGCTGAGATTATAAAGAAGGTCAAACGCGCGCTTGAGATGGTAGATCTCGAGGGCTTTGAGACACGCCGGGTGCAGACACTTTCGGGTGGACAGCAGCAGCGTATCGCGATCGCCCGTGCGATCGTCAATGAGCCGCAGATTCTGCTGCTCGATGAGCCGCTTGGTGCGCTTGATCTGAAAATGAGAAAGGAGATGCAGTTAGAGCTCAAGGAAATGCATGAAAAGCTCGGCATCACCTTTATTTACGTGACCCATGATCAGGAGGAGGCGCTCACAATGTCCGACAAGATCGTCGTTATGAGTGAGGGTAGAATCCAGCATGTCGGCACGCCCGAGGACATCTATAACGAGCCGAACAATGCATTTGTTGCTGACTTTATTGGCGAGAGCAACATTTTTAACGGCATCATTACCGATCCGCTGACCGTGCGTTTCTGCGGTGCGGAATTTGCGTGTGTGGATGATATGCCGCACGGAACGATGGTGGATGTGGTTGTCCGCCCGGAGGACATTCTGATCACAAAGCCGGAGGACGGCATGATCACGGGAGAGGTGATCAGTGTGATCTTTAAAGGCGTACACTATGAGATCACGGTGCTTTGCGGTAAAAATGAGATTGTGATCCAGACGACAAAAAAATCACAGGTTGGTGCACAGGTTGGTCTGTGCGTAGAGCCGGAGGGCATCCATCTGATGAAGGCGGAGCACTCGCTGAACAAGCTCGAGTCCGGCGTGGATGAGAATTATCAGCTCACGATTTTGGACGGCGCGCTGAACTGTGATGTGAAGTCACTGATTCCGGGTGCAAAGGAGATCAATGGCGTACTTTGCGATGCACACGGAAATGAGATCGACCATAAAAAACTGAAGGTGATCGTTACGATCAAGCCGCGTGACATTGAGATGAGCGATGATGAGAATGCGGGTATTGTCTGCGGACATATTATCAACCTGATCTATATCGGAGATCACTACCGGTATGTCGTGCGTACCGAGGAGGAGATCGACTGGATCGTCAGTGACGAATATTTATGGAATATGGGCGACTATGTCAGCCTTGTGATTCCGGCGGATAAGCTGACGTTTACACTGAAAAAATAGCAGGAGAGAAAGAAATGAGAGGATTACATTTTTCCAGAAAGCAGCTGGCGATCCCTTACGGTCTTTTTCTGACCTGCTTTGTGGCACTGCCGCTGCTTGTAATTATTTATTATGCGTTTACAAACGGAGAGGGACACTTTTCCGTGGACAATCTGGTCGGATTTTTTACGAGTCCGAATACGATCGGAACGCTCTGCTACAGCTTTGCGATCGCGATTGTGACGACGGTTGTCTGTCTGCTGCTCGCCTATCCGGTAGCATATATTTTGTCGCAGAGTGAGTGGAAACAGAAAAACGTGATTGTCGTCATGTTTGTGCTGCCGATGTGGATCAATTTCACGCTGCGCATCACGGCACTCAAGGAGATTCTGACACTATTAGAGGGAAATCTGGCGTATTTTCCGTTTTTCAATTCGATCGTCGGCATGACGTATGACTTTTTGCCGTTTATGATCCTGCCGATGTACACGACGCTGTGCAAGCTCGACCACAGTCTGCTCGAGGCGGCTGCGGATCTCGGTGCGGATCCCGTGCAGATCTTTTTAAAGGTGACACTGCCGTTGTCCGTGCCGGGCATCATCAGCGGTGTTGTGATGGTATTTCTGCCGTCCATGACGAACTATGTCGTGCTCGATATGCTCTACAACAGCACCTACGTCATGGGCAGTCTGATCGGAAGCTATTTCAGTGCTTACGACTGGCACAACGGTTCAATGATCGCATTGATCCTGTTGCTCATTATCTTAGTCTTTACACTGGTGACGGATCGCTATAGTGATGACAATACAGGCAGAGGAGGTGCGTTATTATGAGAAATACAGGAAACAAAAAGCATCTTTCCCGTATCTATATAGGTATTTTACTGTTACTGATCTATCTGCCGATTCTGGTGTTGATGGTGTATAGCTTTACGACGTCCACGACGATCGGGGCGATCCGTGGATTTTCGATGGAAAATTATCAGACGCTCGTGCAGAACGCAGAGCTGCGCAGCATGATTTTCGGAACGCTGGCGCTCGCATTCGGTTCGGCGGTCATTGCAACGGTGCTCGGCACACTCGGCGCGGTCGGAGGCTTTTATTCCAAACCGCTCGCCAGCGGTGCGGTAGCGGCACTCAATGAGGTGCCGGTTGTCAATGCGGATGTTGTGACCGGTTTTTCGGTGTGCATCGCACTGGTTGTTGTGTGCGGCATGGATAAGAGTACGTTTGTACCGCTCGTCGTCGGACATGTGGTGCTGTCTGCACCGTTTGTGTATCTGTCTGTCATCCCGAAGTTAAAGCAGATGGATTCCAGTCTGTACGAGGCGGCAATGGATCTGGGCGCAACACCGACGCAGGCGCTGACAAAGGTCGTGCTGCCGCAGATTTCCTCCGGTATCGTGTCCGGCTTTGCATTGGCACTGACACTGTCACTCGATGATTATTTTATTGCCAGCTATACGAAGCCTGCGACGTTCGATACGATCAGCACGTATGTCGTCAATGCGACCAAGGGCTCACAGACCGAGATCAAGACCGCGCTGTGGGCGTTGTCTACCGTCATTTTTGTAGTCGTGATACTGATCGTTGTAGGTATGAATGTGGCGGCGAAGAAAAAGGCGCAGAAGCTGATGCTGTCCGCGGCACTGTTTGTCACAGCCGTGACAGCGGGCTTATTTGTATCACCCACGACGGCAAAGGCAGCGGACGACGAAATCGTCCTGCGTGTGTGCAACTGGGAGGAATACATTGATCTGGGCGACTGGGATGATGAGGAAGTGATTGATCTCGATAACGGAACAGAGATTCTCGGTGTCAATCCGATGTATGAGGACTTTGAACAGTGGTATTATGAGACGACCGGCCAGAGAGTGCGCGTGGAATATTCGTGCTTTGGAACGAATGAGGATCTGTATAACCAGTTGACGCTCGGCGATACCTATGATCTGGTCTGTCCGTCCGATTACATGCTGATGAAGCTCATGTCAGAAGGCATGGCAGAGCCGTTTTCCGAACATTTTTTTGATGAAAATGACGAAAACAACTACTATGTCCGCGGTGTTTCGCCCTATATCGCAGATGTATTTGCCGAAAATGAGATCGGCGGCGAGGCGTGGAACCGCTATGCGGCATGCTATATGTGGGGAACGACCGGCGTGCTGTACAATCCACAGCTTATGACCGAGGAGGAGGCATCGACCTGGGCGGTGTTTGACAACCCGAAGTTTTACCGCCAGCTGACGCTCAAGGATAATGTGCGTGACACGTATTTTGCGGCACTCGGCTATCTGCGGGCGAATGAGCTGACAGCGGAGGAGTTTTTAAATGATCCCGATTATCAGGAAAAACTCACACAGATCATGAATGATGTGTCGCCTGAGACGATCAAAGAGGTGGAGCGGTTGCTCCAGCATATCATGGGAAATGTCTATGCACTGGAGACAGACAGCGGCAAGGCGGACATGGTCACCGGCAAGATTGTGGCGAACTATCAGTGGTCCGGTGATGCGGTCTATGCGATGGATCAGGCAGAGGAGGACGATGTATATCTCGCCTATGCAGTACCGAAGGAGTGTTCCAATCTCTGGTTTGATGGCTGGATGATGTTGAAAAAGGGAATCGGCGGGGATGCCAAAAAGCAGGCGGCAGCCGAGGCATTTGTCAACTTCCTGTCACGTCCGGATAATGCAGTACGCAACATGTACTATATCGGATATACGTCCGCGATCGCAGGCGGGGACGACGATACGGTCTTTTCTTATCTGGACTGGTGCTACGGCGCAGAGGACGATGAGGAAGACGCAGTCGCTTATCCGCTCGGATACTTCTTTACCGGGGATAATTCGGACGAAGATTATATTGTATATACTTCTCAGGAGCAGGTCGGCAGACAGCTCTATACCCAGTATCCGTCAGAAGAGGTCATTGGAAGAACAGCAGTTATGAGCTATTTTGACGAGACGGAGACGAAAAACATTAACCAGATGTGGATCAATATCCGATGTTTCCATATTGCGGATGTCCCGCCTGCGGTGTGGGTATTCACCGCAGCAGTCGTTCTTGCGCTGCTTGCGCTCTGCATTCACAAACGGCGCAGCCGCATGTGGTATGAGCCGAAAAAGACTGAAAAATAAGTTTATTTGATTCTTTTGTTTGACGAATCTGCATAGAAAGGTTAAAATAGAACTATTATAGGTCAAGGAGGATAAAAGTTATGGCAGAAAAGAAAAAAGGCGGCGGCGCGCTGCTTGGAGCAGCATTTTTGATGGCGACATCCGCAATCGGACCAGGATTTTTGACACAGACAGCGACCTTTACCGGTCAGTATCAGGCTAGTTTTGGTTTTGTCATTCTCATTTCCGTTATTTTATCTGCAATCGCACAGTTAAATATCTGGCGTGTATTGTGTACAACAGGACTCAGAGGACAGGATGTAGCGAATAAGCTGCTCCCCGGACTCGGATATTTTGTTTCATTTATGATCGTCCTTGGCGGTCTGGTATTCAACATTGGTAATGTCGGCGGTGGAGCACTCGGCTTCAATACACTGCTCGGCATCCCGACATGGCTCGGATATATTCTTGCCGGTGGTCTGGCGATCGTCGTATTCCTGCTGAAAAATGCAAAGGCAGCGATGGATGTGCTGACAAAGGTACTCGGCGGCGTGATGATCGTCGTGATCTTAGTCGTGATCTTCGTTGTACAGCCTCCGGTAGGAGATGCACTGAAAAATACATTTGCACCCGAGACCGGCGTGACGACACTGTTCCCCGCAATCCTGACTTTGATGGGTGGTACGGTCGGCGGATATATTACATTTGCAGGCGCACACCGTCTGATTGATGCGGGCATCACCGGAAAAGAGAATCAGAAGGAGATCACCAAGAGCTCTGTCATGGGTATTTTTATCGCGACACTTGTCCGTATCCTGTTATTCTTAGCAGTGCTCGGCGTAGTAGCCAAGGGTGTGGAGCTCAACGCAGATAACCCTGCCGCAGATGCATTCCTGCAGGGTGCCGGACAGATTGGTTATCGTTTTGCCGGACTCGTGCTGTTATGTGCAGCGATCACTTCAATTATCGGTGCGGCATATACATCCGTTTCTTTCTTAAAGACATTTAACAAGAAGATCGAGGACAACGAGAACTATGTGATTATCGCGTTTATCGCAGTATCTACGTTGATCATGCTCGTTCTCGGCAATCCGGCGGTGCTTTTAGTTCTGGCAGGCGCATTCAACGGACTGATCCTTCCGATCACGCTTGGCATCTGCCTCATAGCTGCTTATAAAAAATCGATTATGGGTGCAGACTACAAGCATCCGGTTGTACTCACGATTCTGGGTGTGATCGTCGTTGTATTATCTGCATATATGGGTGTGACAACATTCGTGACAAAATTAGGCGGTTTATTCTAAGAAAAAGCGTGGAAAGGTGCGATCATTTTGTGACTGATTGCACCTTTTTTCAATATAAACAAAAAAAGGAGTGGTTATCATGCAGGATGTGAAGATCCTTACAGCGGGTGACAGTTCGCTGCTGCTTCAGTTCGGAAATGCGATTGATCCGGAGATCAATGCGCGCATCGCTGCCACGGTGCAGTTGATGAAGGAGCAGCACATCGAAGGTGTCGTTGATCTGATTCCGGCATTTTGTTCCCTGCTGATCAATTATGATCCGCGTGTGATCTCATACGGTGAGATGCGCAGACGGATGGAGAAGATCCTTTCCGTAGAGATCGCGGCGGGAGCCAGAAAAAAGAAAATCTATGAGATTCCGGTATGCTACGGCGGTGAGCTCGGGCCGGATCTCGCGACGATCGCCGAACATGCAGGGCTGACCGAGCAGGAAGTGATCGACATTCACAGTTCTTCGGACTACCTGATTTATATGCTTGGATTTTTACCCGGATTTACCTATCTGGGCGGACTTGACGAGCGGATTCACACGCCCCGTCTGGCAAACCCGCGTATCCGTATTCCGGCAGGCAGTGTCGGTATCGGCGGCTCGCAGACCGGTATTTATCCGATGGATTCGCCCGGCGGCTGGCAGCTCATGGGTATGACTCCGGTCAAGACGTATGATCCTGAACGTGAGATCCCGATTCTCGTAGAGGCGGGAGATTATATCCGGTTTGTTCCGATCGACCGGGATGCGTATGAGCGCATTCAGTCGGAAGTGGCGCAGGGCACGTATCAGGTGCGCATCGTAGAAGGGGAGGTGTAAGACAGCATGGGTATTCGCGTATTAAAGGCAGGTATGCTGACCACGGTTCAGGACCTTGGGCGGACGGGCTATCAGAGTCAGGGATTTTCCGTGGCGGGTGCGATGGATGTCCGTTCCTTCAAGATCGCCAATCTGCTGTTGGACAATCCGGAAAATGAGGCAGTGCTGGAATTTACACTGATCGGGCCGACGCTACAGTTTACTTCCGAGACGATCATTGCGATCACCGGAGGTGATTTCACGCCGACATTAAACGGCGAACCGGTGCCCTCGTATGAGGCGGTCTATGTGAACCGCGGTGATATTTTAAAATTTGGCAGTGCACGCACCGGCAGCCGGGGCTACATTGCGTTTTCCAGCTATCTGGACATTCCGGTTGTGATGGGCAGCCGCTGTACGAATTTAAAGAGCCAGATCGGAGGCTTTAAGGGGCGCAAATTAAAGGATGAGGACTATATCGGTTTCCGCATCAAGCGCAGATACCTGCCGTACTTTTTGTCAAGAAAGTTAAAGCCCGATGATTTTTCTGCGGAATCGGAGACGCTGCGCGTCGTGTTTGGACCGCAGGACGACCGTTTCAGCAGGCAGGGTATTGAGACATTTCTGACGGAGGAATATACGGTGACGAGTGATTTTGACCGGATGGGCTGCCGTCTGGAGGGACCGTTTATCGCGCCGAAGGATACGACGGATATGATCTCGGACGGTATTGCGTATGGTTCGGTACAGGTGCCGAGCCACGGAAAACCGATCGTCCTGTTGTCTGACCGCCAGACGACCGGAGGATATCCGAAGCTGGCGACTGTCGCATCGGTAGATATTCCAAAGCTCGTACAGCGCAAGACGGATCATCGGATTCATTTTACCGCGATCTCTGTGGAGGAAGCACAGAAGCTGTACCGTGAAGAGGAAAAGGCATATGAGAAGATGCGCAGCGAGATCCATGTGCCGTGCAGGGAAGTGTTAGACTGCCGGCTTGTGGCGAAGCGCGTGAGCAAGCTGTTTGAATAGGAGGAAAATAACATGAATGTAGAACAGATCGAAAAACTGATAGGAATCGTAGAACAGTCGTCATTGACGGAATTTTCATATAAAGATGCGGAAGTAAAGATCACGATGAGCAAGTTAGAGCATCCGCCTGTGATCGGTGCGGTATCCGCAGTGCCCGCTGCACCCGCAGCCGCAGCACCTGAGACTGCCGCAGCAGCGCCCACAGAGGAAGCGGATGAGGCACTTCTCATCACTTCGCCGATCGTCGGTACGTTTTATTCAGCTCCGGCACCGGATGCACCGGCATTCGTAAAGGTCGGCGATCATGTGAAAAACGGACAGACCGTATGTATTCTGGAGGCGATGAAGCTCATGAACGAGATCCAGAGTGAATTTGACTGCGAGATCGAAGCAGTGCTCGTGAGCAATGAACAGAAGGTGGAATATGGACAGCCTTTATTCCGTGTAAAGCGTGTGTAGAAGGGAGCGGTGAGCATTGATCAGTAAAGTATTGATTGCCAATCGCGGTGAGATCGCCGTCCGCATCATCCGCGCCTGCCGGAATATGGGCATCCGCAGTGTTGCCGTCTATTCCAAGGAGGATGAAAAGAGCCTGCATGTGCAGCTCGCGGATCAGCGTGTGTGCATCGGAGAGGGCCCGGCGCGGAACAGCTATCTGAATATGGAGCGCATCATCATGGCGGCGGTCAAGGTCGGCGCGGATGCGATTCATCCCGGATTTGGTTTTCTCTCGGAAAACAGTGAATTTGTGCGCAAATGTGAGGAGTACGGGCTGACCTTTATCGGACCGACCGCAGATGTGATCGACAAGATGGGAAATAAATCACAGGCGCGCGCAACGATGATGGATGCGGGCGTGCCGGTCGTACCGGGAACGAAGGAACCGGTCTATGATGCAAAAGCAGGGCTGGAGCTGGCAAAGGGCATCGGTTTCCCTGTCATGATCAAGGCATCCTCCGGCGGCGGAGGAAAGGGCATGCGTGTCGCGGAATCGGCGGATGAGTTTGAGTTCCAGTTTAACATTGCGCAGCAGGAGTCCGCGAATGCGTTCGGGGATGACACGATGTACATTGAGCGCTTTGTCATCAATCCGAGACATGTCGAGATCCAGATTATGGCGGATACGCATGGAAATGTCGTGGCGCTCGGTGAGCGTGACTGTTCGGTACAGCGAAACCATCAGAAGCTGATCGAGGAATCGCCGTCTCCGGCGATCGATGCGCAGACGCGGCAGAAAATGAATGAGTACGCGATACTGGCTGCAAAAACGGTCGGTTATACAAATGCCGGAACGATTGAGTTTATCGTAGATCCAAAAGACGGCTTCTATTTTATGGAAATGAATACACGTATTCAGGTCGAGCACGGCGTGACGGAGATGGTGACCGGAACGGATCTCATCATTGAGCAGATCCGTGTGGCGCAGGGCGATGCGCTCAGCTTTACACAGGAGGATGTGACGATCCGCGGACATGCGATCGAGTGCCGGATCAACGCGGAGATCCCCTCGAAAAACTTTATGCCGAGTCCCGGCGTAGTGTCCCATATGCATCTGCCTGCCGGAAACGGTGTGCGGGTCGATACAGCACTGTACACCGGTTACCGCATACCGAGCGAATATGATTCGATGATCGCAAAGGTGATCGTCCACGCACCCGACCGCGCGTCGGCATTGCGGAAGATGTCGAGTGCGCTCGATGAGATGGTGATTCTCGGTGTTGAGACCAATCTGGATTTCCAGTATCAGATTATGAAGCATCCGGTGTTTGCGGCTGGAGAGGCAGATACCGGGTTTGTGGAAAATATTATGAAGATGTGATAGGTGATTGCAAAACTATTTTGTCGATATGGGCTGTCTGGTTGCGGTCACAGCAGTATCCCGATCAGGCTAGCGTTATACTGGCTGTGAAATTTTTTTGTAATGTAAATTTGACATGTGAGCACTCGTACATCAGACAATATGAGTAGCAGCGCGAGCAAAGTCATGTCTGATTTTGCTGCCTTTGCACGATGGAGATGAGACTTATAAATCGTGGAAGCCATTGCTGACACGATTTAAGTCTTTCTAAGGCTCATCGGAATGGTTCGTGCAATGAAAGCAAAACAGACATGCTTGCGGGAGCTGCGGGCAAAAAGTGTTCGTATGTAGCATAACATGTATCTATGGTTTTGTAATCATTTCATAAAATGTAAATACGAGAGGAAGAAAAACATGTATCAGGTAGATTTAAACTGCGATCTCGGAGAGAGCTTCGGCAGATATACACTGGGGCTGGATGAGCAGGTGATCCCGCTCATCACCTCTGCAAACGTAGCCTGCGGCTATCACGCCTCCGATCCACTTGTGATGGACCGCACGATCACACTCGCAAAGGAGGCGGGCATCCATGTCGGTGCACATCCGGGTTATCCCGATCTACAGGGCTTTGGCAGAAGAAACATGGACGTATCACCCGCGGAGGCAAAGGCATATACGATGTACCAGCTCGGTGCACTCGACGCGTTCTGCCGCTCAAAGGGTGTTACTATGCAGCACGTAAAGCCACATGGTGCGATGTACAACATGGCAGGAAAAGATTATGCACTTGCAAAAGGAATCGCCGAGGCGATCTATGAGTATAATCCCGAACTTATCGTCATGGCACTGGCGAGCGGACAGCTCGTGCAAGCGGCAAAGGATGTCGGACTGCGCGTGGCACGCGAGTATTTTACCGACCGCGCCTATGAGCCGGACGGTTCACTCGTCAATCGCAGAAAAGAGGGTGCCATGATTACGGATGAATCTGAGGCGATCGAGCGCGCCATCCGCATGGTCAAGGAGCATAAAGTACGTGCGGTAGACGGTACAGATATCGACCTTCAAGCGGAGAGTATCTGCGTACACGGCGACGGCGCAAAGGCACTGGAGTTCGTCAACAAAATCCGCAGCGCATTTCAGGCGGAAGGCATCCGGATCGCACCGCTTGCGGAAATTGTGTAAAAAAACGGATAAACCGATTGACTAATCGGGCAGAGTGTGTGATACTAGATGTAACATGTTAGTTAAAATAAAATGTGTTGGTTGATAAAGTAATGTTAGTTGATAAATTTATTTTAAGGAGGCGCATTTTATGCAAATGACATTTCGCTGGTATGGCGAAGGGAATGATAGTATCACGCAGGAACAGATCAAGCAGATCCCCGGCGTGACAGGTCTTGTGTGGGCACTTCATGATAAGCAGCCCGGAGAAGTATGGGAGATCGACGAGATTGAAAAAGTACGCAAGCAGATCGAAGGCTACGGCTTTAACATGGATGTCGTAGAGTCTGTAAACGTACATGATGATATCAAGGTAGGACTTCCGACCAGAGATCAGTACATTGAGAACTACAAGCAGACGCTTAGAAATCTCGCAAAGTTTGGTGTAAAGGTTGTGACCTACAATTTTATGCCGATTTTTGACTGGACGAGAACCGATCTGTTCCATCCGATGGGAGACGGATCTACCGCGTTGTATTATGAAAAGGCAAAGATCCAGCAGGATTACAAGGAGATGGCAAACTATATCCTTGAGAACCTGAACGGACTGACTTTCCCCGGCTGGGAGCCGGAGCGTATGGCAAAGCTCGACGAGCTGTTTGAGATGTACCGTCCGGTGACAAAGGAAAAGCTGTGGGAGAATCTGCAATATTTCTTAGAGGCACTCATGCCGGTATGCCATGAGACAGGCATCAAAATGGCGATTCATCCGGATGATCCGCCGTGGGACATTTTCGGTCTGCCGAGACTGCTTGTGGATAAGGAATCCATCGGACGTTTCTTAAAGATGGTCGATGATCCGTACAACTGTCTGTGTCTGTGTTCCGGTTCACTCGGCGCAAACAAAGACAACGATGTACCCGATATTGTGCGCACATACTGTGACCGTATCGCATTTGCACACATCCGCAATGTGAAGCATTTTGACAATGGCGATTTCACGGAGGCATCACACAGAGACTGTGACGGCGATACACAGATCCTTGAGATCATGCGCGCTTATCATGAGTGTGGATTTGACGGTTACATCCGTCCTGATCACGGCCGCCATATCTGGGGTGAGAAATGCCGTCCCGGTTACGGACTGTATGACCGTGCCCTCGGTATCATGTATCTGTGGGGCTGTTGGGATATGTTAGAGCGTGAGGCCGGAAAGATTTAGATAAAATAGTAGTGGGCGATGAAGAGAAGTTAGTATCATTTTTGATATTTAACTTCTCTTTTTTGTGTTTTGTGATATTATAAGGTGAAACATTTTTGGGGGTTTCAGAAAGGAAGGATATGATTTATGAAAAACAAAAGATTTTTAACGGTTGTAATGATTGCGTTAATGGCAATGTTACTGGTAGCCTGCGGCAGTAAGCCGGCACAAACACCCGACGACAATACGCCGGTAGCTGAGGCAGATTATAGTGGCAGCGTGACTGACTGGATGTATGAGCCTGAGAGTGAGGATGAGCTGACCGCTTTACTTGTTACCATTGACAGAACACCTTATGGAAGTGCCGGTTCCAGTCTGCAGCAGGTCAATTCTGCGGTTTCTTTGATGAAGCTTGCGATGGATGAGAGCGGCAATGCTGAGGAAACGGTAAAGACTTATCTGGAGGGGATGAATGATACCCAGAGGGATTTCTTTTCTTTCCAGTGGGAGCATGTGCAGAAGACAGCAGATGCCTTGATGGATGGCAGCATGGATGCTGCGGTTCTGGAGGATGCCGGTGATGCGGACTTTGATCTGAAGGCGGTGGACAGTGAAAAAGTTAAGACTTTGATCGAGACTGTGACGAATCTGCTGCGTGATGCCGGTGTCACCGATGAGTGGAAGAATCACACCGATCTGGAGCCATTTAGTTCTGCTGGGGCTTAAGTAACGAAAAGGAAAAAGGACCGTTGACCGCGCCGGGTGCGCACAAAAAGTCAACGGTCTTTTTGATTCACTTTTTACGGTTCTAACTTAAAGACCGGATCGGCAGGATAACCGCCGGTACATTTCTGCATCGCGCGCTGGATCGAATCCCGCGATTCGCCCCAGTCCTTGTCCTTGTTGCGGTAATCATTTTTCTCGACAAACCATGCGACATCCTTCTGGACGCGCTCCATATTTGTCTGCATCATGTCAAAGATCTGCGGATAGAGCTCCTTTTTCTGCGCGTCGCTCAGGCGTGTTTCCGCCGCCTCGATCAGATCTGCAAAGTGGGGCAGGCAAAAGCCCTTGCTTTGGCGGAACAGCTCCTGAAACTCGGAATCTTTTTTCAACATATCGAAAAACACATCCAGATATCTGCCGTAAATTTCCCGGAAATGATCGCAGACATAACAACTGTCATTCTTTTTCTGTGCCCATTTACCGATCGAAGTCTGCGGCTGCCGCTCTCCTGACATATCGGTCTTTTTCATGCGGCCGAGCATCGAGGATTTAGAGGGTGTGAAATTTTTTAATTCCTTTGCCAGCTCCTCATTCAGCTTTTTTAAGTGCGTGCTCAGAATCCATGCACTGCCGAGACGGTTGCCGTAGTCGTACATCATTTTGTAGTGATGCCTGCAAAAGCCCTGTGCATCAGTCGCGGCGCGGATGTCGTCCTCCATGTATGCCGATCCGAGAATAAACGAGATCGCATGCTGCTCCGCGGAGCGTTCAAGGTTGCAGAACGGACATTCATCACCGGCACGGAATGCCTCGGTCAGTGGAAAAGTCGCAATATTTTTATTCATAGGTCAAAATCTCCTTTTTTGTAATGCGGTTATTCCGGCAGCGGATAAAAATACGGCTGTCGTTTTTTAAATACGGTATAGTGGGTAAAGCCCGCCTCGCGCAAAATGCGCGGTACTTTCGCAAAGTCGTAGGCGACATGCTCCGGGGCGTGTGCGTCTGCGCCGATCGTGATGATCTCACCGCCGAACGAGCGGTAGTGCCGGATGATGTCCTCACACGGATTCGGATGTCCGAGCCCATATTTGAAGCCTCCGGTGTTGATCTCAATGCCTTTGCCCATGTTGATCAGTTTTTTTAAGATCGCGTCTAACACGTCCGAATAGGCTTCGTATGAATAGAAGCGGTTCGTGTTCGGACCGTAGCGCACAACATAGTCGATATGACCGTACACATCAAAGTCGGAAAAGCCCTCCAGATTTTCTAAAATGGATTCAAAATAGCGCTCGTAGGCTTCGTGTTCCTCGCGTCCGATAAAAAATGTTTTGTAGTAGGGATCTTTTCCGTCAATCGCGTGGGAGGAGCAGATCACCTGGTCGAAGTCATGCGCGTGTACGACTTCGTGCAGCTTTTCGTGCAGATGCGGCTGGACACCGATCTCGATGCCGTGGAGCACCGGAAATGTGGATCTGTATTTTTCAGACAATGCCTGGATCGCGCGGTCATAGTCATCAAGGTCAATCACAAACAGATCCGGCGGATCGGACGGAAAATCATAGTCCAGATGATCCGTAAAGCAGATGCCGTCCAGTCCGGCGTTGATTGCCGCACGGATCATGTCCTCCGGGTCAGCATCGCTGTCGCCGGAAAAATTACAGTGCATATGTGTATCCCATAACATAGGTAATGGCTCCTTTTCATTTCTTAATATAATAGGCGTTTGCGAAACTATTTTTATCAGGTTGTTGGTCATGCAAGCACATTTTAAGAGGTCGCAGCTCCCGCAAGCATGTCTGTTTTGCTTTCGTTGCACGAACCATTCCGATGAGCCTCGGAAAAACCTAACTCGT
>CAKRFN010000001.1 GCA_934320655.1 uncultured Eubacterium sp. | reverse complement strand
TTTATCGGTGCATTCGATCTGGCTGCTTCATGGTCTGAGGACGGTGTCAAGGGCTGCCGTCGTTTCCTCGAGCGTGTATGGAAATTACAGGATCTGATGACAGACGAGGAAGGTTATTCGAAGGATTTAGAGACCAAGATGCATCAGACGATCAAAAAGGTCAGCACTGACTTTGAAAATCTCAAGTATAACACAGCGATTGCCGCAATGATGGCGCTGATCAATGATTTCTATAAAAAGAATGCGATCACAAAGGGCGAGTTTAAGACACTCATCACATTGCTGAATCCGGTTGCACCCCACATCACAGAAGAACTGTGGGAGAATGCAGGCTTTGAAGGTCGTGTATATCAGACCGCATGGCCGGCCTACGACGAGGCAAAGACGGTAGAGTCCAGCGTAGAGATCGCACTTCAGATCAATGGAAAGATCCGTGGTACATTGATGATCGACAAGGACGCTGCCAAGGATGATGTCATTGCAAAGGCAAAGGAAGAACTGGCAGATAAGCTGACCGGAAACATTGTGAAAGAGATCTATGTTCCCGGACGTATCGTCAATATTGTAATGAAATAATAATAAAAACATGAGAGGGCTGCCTGATCGGGCAGCCCTTTTTACAGTTACGGATGCTGTTTTGAGTAGAAATCGATAAAGGTTTCCATCGCCTGACTGTGCGCGTGATGGGGATTGTAGACAAATCCGATCTCGCGCTTGGGAACGGGATGGTCGAGCGGCAGCTCGATGAGTGTTCCGTCTGCGAGTTCTGTTTCGACAAAACGGCGGATCACACATGCGACACCGACACTGATCTTGGCGAAGTCGATGAGCAGATCCATGTTTGACACCTCAATGATGTCGGATACTTCGATCCGGTGCATCGAAAAGTATTGGTCGATGTACTGGCGCGACAGGTTTTGTTTGTCGAGCAGCATGAGTGTTGCCTGTGAAAAGATTCCGGTCTGCTCGACCCCGCGCAGGCGCAGGTTGTGAAGGTATTCACCGGTAGCGACAAAAATATCCTCGACTTCTTCCACAAAGTCAAATTGAAGCTGCCGCAGCCCCGTCGGTCTGCCGACCAGCCCGATGTCGATCTGGTTCGCATCGATCATCTGTAAGGTTTCATTCGTGGAGCGGCAGCTGATCGAGATACGGATATGCGGATGCTCGTGGATGAAGCTTTGCAGGTAGGGGAGCAGTACATATTTGCACAGCGTGGAGCTGACACCGATACGCAGATGTCCGACACCGAGATCCAAAAACTGCCGGAGCTTTTCTTCGCCGGTCGTCAGTGACTCGAACGCAGAACGGACATGCTCATACAAAAGTGTGCCTTCCTCGGTCAGCCGGACACCCTTGGAACTGCGCAAAAAGAGCTGACAGCCAAGGGCATCCTCCAGCTTCTGGATGGATTTGCTGATCGCGGGCTGGCTGATGTAGAGCGCGCGTGCCGCCTTTGAGATGTTTCCGGTGTTTGCGACAACATAAAAAATATGGTAGGAGGACAGGTTCTGGTTCATGGGGGTTCCTTTCTCAGCATTAAATAGGCTGGCGGGTGTGTAAATATTTATTCTGTAGGGGAGTGTTGTGGGGCGCAGCCACAGTAGCATCCCGATCAGACTGCTCCGATTGTCCTGCGACTGCGCCCTATTTCCCCACCACTGACTGCGGTATAGATATTTTCCAAGTAATTCAATAAAGTCAATTTTGGATAAATTGCCATATAACCTTTGGTTATGCTATATATTTGTATTATGTATTTTAATTATAATATGAGATGTGTTAGAATTACAAGCATAGAAATTAGCAACTACATACAGTTTATGTGTAGTAAACTAGAACTCGTTGATTGTGCAACACATTCGTAGTGTGGATTTGGCATGCGGGCACAGCCACAAGAAGCAGCAGCGCGAGTAAGCTATGTTTGATTTTGCTGCCTTTGCACGATGGAGATGAGACTTATAACTCGTGGAAGCCTTTGCTGAACACGAGTTGGGTTTTGCTAAGGCTCATCGGAATGGTTCGTGCAATGAAAGCAAAACAGACATGCTTACGGGAGCTGCGGTCTCATGAAATAATGTCGCATGCCATTAGATTAAAGTAGAGGCATAATCAACGGTTCAATTATGAAAATATTAAGGAGGAACCAAGTATGGGAATGACAATGACGCAGAAGATTCTCGCAGCACATGCGGGATTAGACAGCGTAGTAGCCGGACAGCTGATCGAGGCAGATCTTGACCTCGTACTCGGCAATGATATCACATCACCGGTTGCGATCCACGAGATTGAAAAAATGAATGTGGAGGGCGTGTTCCACAAGGACAAGATCGCGCTTGTCATGGATCACTTCGTACCGAATAAGGATATCAAGTCCGCAGAGCACTGCAAATGCGTGCGCGAGTTCGCCTGCAAAAATGAGATCACCAATTATTTTGATGTCGGAGAGATGGGTATTGAGCATGCACTCCTTCCGGAGAAAGGACTGACCGTAGCCGGTGATGTGATCATCGGTGCCGATTCACATACCTGTACCTACGGCGCACTCGGCGCATTTTCTACCGGTGTCGGCAGTACCGATATGGCGGCAGGCATGGCGACCGGACGCGCATGGTTCAAAGTACCGTCAGCGATCAAGGTAGTCATCACCGGAAAGAAACAGAAGTATGTCAGCGGCAAGGATGTGATCCTGCACCTGATCGGAGAGATCGGCGTGGACGGCGCACTGTACCAGTCCTTAGAGTTTGTTGGCGACGGCATCGCAGAGCTTTCGATGGATGACCGCTTTACAATCGCAAATATGGCGATCGAGGCAGGCGCGAAAAACGGTATTTTCCCTGTCGATGAGCTCGCAGAAACCTATATGAAAGAGCATTCCAAGAGGCCGTACAAGGTCTACGAGGCAGATGCGGATGCAGAGTATGTGCGTGAGGTAGTGATCGATCTGAATACCCTACAGCCGACCGTAGCATTCCCTCATTTACCGGAAAACACAAAGACGATCGACGAAGTCGGCGACATCACGATCGATCAGGTAGTGATCGGTTCCTGCACAAACGGACGTTACGAGGATCTTGCGGTTGCAGCCGAGATTTTAAAGGGCAAAAAGGTCAAGAAGGGACTGCGTGTGATCGTGATTCCTGCGACCCAGCAGATCTATCTCGATGCGATGGAGGCAGGCTTTATCCGCACCTTTATCGAGGCAGGCGCGATCGTGAGCACACCGACCTGCGGACCTTGTCTCGGTGGATACATGGGTATCCTCGCAGAGGGTGAGCGCTGTGTATCTACCACAAACCGTAACTTTGTCGGACGTATGGGACATGTAAACAGCGAGATCTATCTTGCCAGCCCCGCAGTCGCAGCAGCGAGTGCACTGACCGGAAAGATTTCAGATCCGAGAGCATAGGAGGGACAGACTGATGAAAGCAAACGGACATGTATTTAAGTATGGAGATAATGTGGATACGGATGTTATCATCCCCGCAAGATATCTGAATTCCTCCGATCCGAAGGAATTGGCAACACATTGCATGGAAGATATAGACAAGGAGTTTGTAAACAAGGTGCAGCAGGGTGATATTATCGTAGCGGATAAGAATTTCGGCTGCGGATCATCGAGAGAGCATGCGCCGATCGCGATCAAGGCGGCAGGCGTGAGCTGTGTCATCGCAGAGACTTTCGCGCGTATTTTCTACCGCAATGCGATCAACATCGGACTTCCGATCATTGAGTGCCCTGAGGCGGCTGCCGGAATTGAGGCAGGCGATGAGGTCGAGGTCGATTTTGACAGCGGAGTCATCACAAATAAGACAAAGGGTACATCCTTCCAGGGTCAGCCGTTCCCCGAGTTTATGCAGCGCATTATCAAGGCTGAGGGACTGGTCAACTACATCAACGCAAAATAGCACAATAACCATTCGCGCCATATATGAACCATTCGCGCTAAATCATAATTTTGCCAGAAAAAAATAGTACAATAAGATTGTAAACCAGACAACCAGAAAAGGAGGCAAATTTTATGAAACTATCAAAAATGATTCGTTATGGCGTTACGATGTGTATGCTGCTCGTCATCTTTATGCTGTGCAAGACAGATACTGTCTATGCAAACAGCTACAAGACGGAGCAGAGTGCAAAGAAAATGACTTATACGATCACAGACGCCAAAAAAGAGGATGTACATTTCGGAGGAATGAGCACGACGGGACCGATGTACATCGGAGGGGTAGATACCTTTGTGATAGAGAATAAGTCTGACAGGATACTGGAGATCGAAACGTATGCGGCTACGGATCGGGCTGTTGTTCTGACATGGAGCAGCGAAAGCGGAACACTGGTGGATGGACAGACGGTTGACCGGTCGTCCATAAAGCTGTGTTCAGGAGTACGTGTCCTGCCGGGTAAACGGACATATGTAAAGTATATCTTCGATCAGGAAGCAAATCCCGAACTGTCAGGAATGCCGCAGTTACAGATCATATCACATGTGAAAGTGATGGAGTTGGAAATCACAAAACAGCCGAAAATCAGTGTGACAAAGCTGGCTTCCGATCAGGTCAGCATCATGATTGATCCTAACAATGGCGGTGCACGTGTACGCGGTAAATCAAAGATGAATATTTATAAGGGCTCAAAGCTGATCAAGACGATCAAGAGTTCCGGAGACGAGAAATACTGGTATACTTATAAGGCAAAGGGTGCAGCATCCGGAAAATATAAGGTAGAACTGGTCGCAGCAGACAATCAATATGACAAGAAAACGAGTGCGACTGTATCACCGAAGGCAAATGTATGGAGCCGGAAGGTGAATACCAAGCTCAGTGCCTACGAAGATTTTTCGAGCGGATTCGTGATTGAGTCCCTTTCCTATAGTGGCAAGAATCTTATTGTGAAGGGTTATACCTATAACACCTTTGGTGTGCCGATGCAGGATTATATTTTGGCGAGAGCCAGTTGCAATGGACATACGCTTGTTGATCAGACCAAGATGATGACAGTACCGGCTGGCATCAAGAAGTATACCTTCACAATCAAAAATGCCCGGCTTGTGGATCTGAGAAATGGAGATATTGCAGTGTCCGACGACTAAGCCGCCGTGCATCTGTATCCATGCACAGCATGTTGTGTGAAGTAATAAAAGAATAGTTATGAGATGCCAAGATACTCACGGTAAGCGCGCGACACACGGATGCGCGTGTAGATATCGGCATATTCACTGGCAGAAAGCCCGGCGATATAATTCGTCGGGTAATTTCTGTCGATTCCGGCAGCTTTTGCCAGATCGACCGCCTGATTGTAGGCGATGGCGGCTTCGGTTTCACTGCTGTAGATCCCGATCTGATAGTTTCCATTGATATGGATGCGGGTCAGGTAGGAGATACGGCCATTGTTGTCGATGCGGCTCACCCCGTAGTAGGGATTGATATTGCGCACGTTTGCATAGCGCAGATCCGTCGGATCGCCGTTGACAAATTCATAGTCTACGCCTGCGACGGCATAGTTTTTGATGCCATAGCGGGAGAGCAGGGAGACCTGCATACCGTAGTCATTTGTATACAGATGTCCGCCGCGCCGTAAGATGCGATGGCTGGAATAATAAAACAAATCATCGTTGTCGAATTTCAATTCGATCTCAGGTGAGAGATAGTACACAAAATAATGTGTGGATTTCAGATAGATCGGTGTGCCGAGATACATGCCGTTATCGCGGAAATTCAACAGAATCACGATCTTATCATAGGGAATCACAGCGTATTCCTGCTGAAAAAATACATGCGGCAACGTCGCTGACGGATCATCCAGCAGGGCGCGTGCTTTGGCATACACCTCAGCCGCTTGTGCCTGTGTCGCATAGCTTCCGAGGGAAACGTGTTTTGCATGGTAATGGATATTGGCGCGGTAATAGACCGTGCCGTCTTTTTTTTGTGCCTTGTATACACCGGATGCCATATGCCAATCTCCCTGAAAATGAATCATCTTGTAACGCTAAAAGTGTACCATATTTACACATAAATGAAAACAATTCTATTTTCATTCTATTTCCGGTTCTTCTAAAATGAAAGTGCCCCGTCTTTATTGACAAATGAAAACGGCTTATTTATAATGGGTGAAAATGGGTTTTGTAAAGCATGAGAAAAAGCATTATAAATAAGAAAGATAAAGGTGAGCATATGGCAATCTATTATTCAAGCACACGAAATGCAAACGACAAGGTGACAGCCTCACAGGCGATTTTAAAAGGTCTTGCGGATGACGGCGGACTGTTTGTGCCGAGTGAGATTCCGGCACTGGATGTCAGCCTGAAGGATCTGGCGGATATGACCTATCAGCAGACCGCCTATGAGGTGTTAAAGCTGTTTCTGACGGATTTTACCGAGGAGGAGTTAAAGCACTGTATCGACAGCGCCTACGATTCCAAGTTTGATACCGAGGAGATCGCACCGCTCGTAGAGGCGGACGGAGCTTATTATCTGGAACTGTTCCACGGTGCTACGATCGCGTTCAAGGATATGGCGCTTTCGATCCTGCCGCATCTGCTCATTACCGCAGCACGCAAAAATGAAGTCAAGAACGACATCGTGATCCTCACAGCGACCTCCGGAGATACCGGAAAGGCAGCACTTGCCGGTTTCGCAGATGTCAAGGGAACCAAGATCGTTGTATTTTATCCGAAAAACGGTGTCAGCCCGATTCAGGAAAAGCAGATGGTGACACAGAAGGGTGACAATACCTATGTCGTTGGCATCAAGGGCAATTTCGACCAGGCACAGACCGGTGTGAAGCAGATGTTTAACGACAGCGCATTCGCAGAGCTGATGGATGCGAACGGTTATCAGTTTTCTTCTGCAAATTCGATCAATATCGGACGACTGGTGCCGCAGATTGCCTACTATGTTTATGCATATGCAAAATTGTTGAAAGAAGGCGTGATCGCAGACGGAGAGAAGATCAATGTCGTTGTGCCGACCGGAAACTTTGGAAATATTCTGGCAGCCTTCTATGCAAAGAATATGGGACTGCCGATCGCAAAGCTGATCTGTGCATCCAATGAGAACAAGGTACTGTTTGATTTCTTTGAGACAGGCACTTATGATAAAAACCGAGAGTTTATGCTGACGAGCTCACCGTCTATGGATATTCTGATCTCCAGCAACTTAGAGCGTCTGATCTATCGCATCGCGGGCAATGATGCAGAGAAGAATGCCGCACTTATGAAGTCCCTGACAGAGACTGGTGTCTATGAGATCACGCCGCAGATGCGCGAGCAGTTAGCCGATTTTGTCGGTGGTTATGCAACGGAGGCAGAAACGGCAGCTACGATTAAGGATCTGTATGAAAAGACCGGATATATCATCGATACACATACGGCTGTCGCAGCGAGTGTTTATACCAAATACCGCAAGGAGCATTCGGATGATGCAAAGACGGTTATTGCCAGCACCGCTTCACCGTTCAAGTTTACGCGAAGCGTCATGAAAGCGATCGATCCGCAGTACGATGCGATGGGTGATTTTGAGCTGGTAGACGAGCTGAGCAAGATCGGAAATGTGAAGATCCCGAAAGCGATCGAGGAGATCCGTAATGCACCGGTTGTCCATGATCATGTATGTGAAGTTGCCCAGATGCCGGATGCAGTCAAGGAGTTTTTAGGAATCCGCTAGTCAAATGATTCTATATATGAGATAATGAAAAGGTAACTATTCGTATCGTTGGGGTAAAACGCGGAATAGTTACCTCTTTTGGAATTGGAGATCGGAAAAGGAGTGTATGGGATGGGGATAGAACTTCTGAATCAGACGACGTATGCAAAATGGGCGCAGGATCTGCCAGAGGAGATATTTATAGAGCTGATGCGCGGCAGCCGCGGGGTACATGCGATCGGAGTTACCTGTCAGGATCAGCCGTGCGGGGCTGCCTGCTGGGAGGAACAGGATACCGCGTGGGTACTGCGCAGCATTTATGTGCTTCCGGCATACAGGCGGCAGGGGCTTGGGCGCGGACTGCTGGCATATATTGCAAAGAAGATGTCGGGAGAGGGAAGATGCCTGACGGTTTCCTATGAATGTGAGCCGGGCAGGGACAATCTCGCGCTGCTGCCGTTTTTTAAGGGCTGCGGTTTTCAGATGGAGGTCATGGAGATTCCGCTTGGCATCACGGATCTGGAAACGGTTCAGATGGCATTGCAGGAACGCGGTGCGTATAAGAAGATGGCTGCGTTGCGTCCGCTGGGCGAATTGACGACCCGTGAAAAGCATATCTTTAATGAGTGGCTGATCGACAAGACCGGAGAACATCTCAGCCGTTATCTGGCATCAGATGCAGGCGGGTGTGCAGTGATGCGGGACGGAGAGTTGTACGGCGCGATTTTGTACAGTATTTACGGAACACGTGTCAGGCTGGACTATTGCTGGGTGAATGGGGAATACAAGCAGTTGTTCCTGCCGCTGTTAGCCGGTGCTGCGGATGAGCTGGATAGGCGCTTTGCCGGCGATCCGGCGTTGCCCGCGGATCAGGGAGATATGAAAGAAGATATCAAAGAGGATATTAAAATAGAAATGATTTTATCGACGGAACAGGCATTGCAGGTGTATACGCGCCTGCTGGATTCCGACATGGAACAGACAATTTTATGTATGGGAGAATTGGGGGAAAACGATTATGTGTAACGCGACAAGGCAGGAACAACTGCACAGACAGACGCAGACTATCAACACGCAGCAGATGCAGCAGGCGCAGGAACAGCAGCAGGAGCAGCAGAATCTGCTGGAACAGCAGATGCAGCAACAGGCACAGGAACAGCAGCAGGAGCAGCAGGCTGATCCGGAGGAGATTTACCAGCAGCAGACCGCTCATATGACAGAGACGGCACAGCTTGGCAGAACCGGTTTTAAAGCGCGTTTTTCCAGAACAAGGACACCGGTGGAAACTGCACCTGCGCCTGCCGCTATACAGCCTGCATTGCTTCGCACAAGGGAAGAGGCAACGCATACGAACTCAGATCTGCGCAGTATGCGCTCGAGGGAATCACTGGTGGAGAAGGTACAGCGGCTGCAGGATGCACAGTTGGGTGATATTGCCGGTGCGGTGGATCAGTATGTGCAGGGCACACGGTACAAGGTTGGCTACACGCAGGAGCGCAAGCGGCTCATGACAGCCATGGAGCTTGTGGGGAATGCGCTTAGACGGACGGATCTGAGCGAACCGCAGAGGCAGCTGCTGAACGAGCTCAAGGGTTATTTTGATACGATGACAAACGGTACACTGGAGGTTCCGGCAGATGCACAGGTGATGGACTGCACACGGGAAAAACCGCAGGAAACCGGAAATAGCGGCAGCGGATCGACGAGAAATAAAATGATACGTGCGTTTTCCACATGGAGTGACCAACGGGATACACCGCTGTTTTCACATGAGCCGACGGTCAACGATCTCAAGCAGCGGCTGGTATCAAACTGCTATATGGTAGCCAGTGTCGGAGGTCTGGTGGAATGTGATCCGGCACTCATCAAGCGGTGCATCAAAGACAACGGCGACGGAACTGTGACCGTGCGTCTGTTTGAGCGCCGCGTCGTGCCGCGTCAGGCGCCGCCGGAGGATTCACAGGAGGATGAGTCAAGCAGCGAAATCATGGATGATTTTGAATTTATTGAGGAAGACGAGATCGAGCAGACGGAGCTGGTGCCTGTGTATGTGCGGGTGAAAAAGGAGATCCCGCGGGTCATGGGAGGCGTGGATGCTCTGTCAGCAGGCTCGCTGTGGATGCAGATGATCGAGAAAGCCTGTGCCTATGTGGGCAGAAACGGAAGCACCGGCTATCAGTCACTGTGGTATGGAGAGGGCGGTCAGTTTTTGGAGCGTCTGCTCGGTGTCGAAGCACACGTGGATATGAATAAAAATGCAATGGATGAGCAGGAGATCGAGCAGATGATCCGAAGCGGGGAGCTGTTCGAACAGATCTGCCATGCAAGGGAAAATCATGTCGTATATAATGCGGGCAGCGGACATGAGAGCGTGACCGGACTCAATTCCGGGCATGCCTATACGGTTATGGGTGGTGAAGTCCGTGACGGACAGCGCCTCGTACTGCTGCGCAATCCCTACAGTATGCATTCCCTGCAATACAGTGAGGATGGCAGCCGGCAGATGAGTGATTCGATGCTGTCGACTTCTTCGGATGAGACATACGGACAGTTTTATATGAAATATGAGGATTTTATCAGGGATTTCGGTAAGATCACACACACAAACCTGAATGATTATCATGCATGAGTATTGATAAGCAGGTGAACTCAAAAAGTGGTGCAGCTTCTGTGAAGTGCACCACTTTTTATGATTTTACGCGCTTTCCGATAACACGATATTTACGATACCGAAAGAGAACAGTGCCGGAAACATAAACATCGGAGCGGAACTCTTGATCTGTGTCTTTTCACCCGAAAACGGAGGCTCTAATCCGAGCTCGTCCGAATAGGTGTTAGAGATATTGACATTGAACAGACCGTTGTGCAGGTTCAGGAAATCTTCCATCGAAGCCTGTACATACTCGTCAAATGTATCAAAGTCCTCGGATGCATAGCGGCTCGCGAACTTGATCGCCGTGTCCTCGGTCATGTCTAACACGATGGCGGCGGGATAGCTGCCGGTGATCGACTGTGCAGAATATTTCTGGGTCGGGTATCCGCTCGAGTAAATGACCGGATGTAGCAGCGTGAAATCGCTGCCGATAAAACGGATCAGGTCATTCAGCAGCAGTTGTATGTACTCAAGCTGATATTCCTTGTTCCTGCTCGGGAACTCGGAGCAGTAGTCCTGTACGAGTCCGGGAATGCTGCCCTCATTTTTGTTGGAAAGATCTTCTTCGGGAATCGAGTTTTTGGTGATATATTCCTGAACCAGAGCGTTGAAGGTACTCTGGTCGAACACACCCTGCTCCTCGAGTACCTGTCCGAGTAACAGATATTTCGGATACTGGGACGCCAGCAGCTCGTCAACCTGAGCCTCGGTCAGATAGCCCTTATCGACGCAGATCTCGCCGAAACGCTTGTCCGTATGCGTCTGGGAGATGCGGACATCCTCGATCTGTTCAGCATCCATAAGCCCTGCGTGCATCGCCAATGTACCGAGCTGGATATGCGCGGTGGCTTCTTTCTCCATTGCATCTATGAGCTGTTCACGTGTCACAGCTCCTTTATTTAGTAAAAAACCTCCAAAAAACTGTACAAACATAACTAAATCCTCTATTCGTATAATGAGTGATTGTGAGTGGCAACAATTTATTCGAATCTGGAAGAAACGATGGAAGCGATCTGGTCTGCGTTGATCGGCTTTTGCACAAAGTCCTTTGCGCCGGCTTCAATCGCTGCCTTGAGCTGATGCTGTGTACCGACAGAAGATACAATGACGATCTGGGCGGCAGCGTCCTCTGCGATGATTTCCTGAACTGCGGAGATACCGTCCTTGATCGGCATGATAATATCTAAAAAGATCAGATCCGGCTTTTCGGCGATAAACTTTTCTACTGCCTCGTTTCCGTTTACGGCTTCCACAAAGCGTGTAGCGCCGAGAGAGGTCAGAACATCCTTGAGCTGCTTACGGGCGAGAATGGAATCATCGCCAATCAGAATTTTTGCGTCTTTTAACTGCATAGTTGTACTCCTTTACAAAAAATAGTGATTGCATATCGCTATGGTTTTATCGGTCGTTCATAGCGTCTATTAAAAATATACAACTTTTTGCAAGTTTAAGCAACCAAGTTTTTGCATATTTCATGATTTTACTTGGCAAATAATCATAGATAGAGTATAATTCATTCATATATGCATGCCGTGGAAGTATCTACGCGGCAAAATCACAAATGAAATGAGGTAATAACATGAATTCGGATTCTTTTATGGTGCTTTTTGATTTCGTCATTTTCTTCTATGGATTGTATATGATCTACAGTGCCTACCAGATGAAGCGTACCGGACAGCCGACCAATCTGATCATCAATCAGGCGGAGCTCGTTGGAGCAAAGGATGTGAAGGGATTCTGTGGGGCGATGTTCAAGCCGTTAGTCCTTTTTGGTATTATGGCGATGATCTACGGAGTCGCAGGTTATGTGAACGACAAATATCTCGAAGTGCCGATGGTCAATTTCGTTGCAGTCGCACTGTTTCTGATCCTGTGCGTATGGTTTTTGTGTGAGACGAAAAAGAACAAGGCGAAATATATTAAATAACTAGGGCACGACTAAAAAAGAACTGCGGATGCAGTTCTTTTTTGCGTGCAGGGGAATTTTTTAGCGTTCATCCATCGGAACATAATCCCGGTGCCCGGAGATGCTCATATATGCAGGACGCATGATCTTTCCGCCGCAGCAGAGCTCCTCCATGCGGTGTGCGCTCCAGCCTGCGATACGCGCGATCGCAAAGATCGGCGTGTACAGCTCTAACGGGAGATCGAGCATGGAATATACGAAACCACTGTAAAAATCGACGTTCGGGCTGACACCCTTATAGATCTTCCGCTCTGCGGAAATGATCTGCGGTGCAAGACGCTCAACCATTGCATACAGTGCAAATTCTTTTTCATAGCCTTTCTCGATCGACAGGCGCTCGACAAACGAGCGGAAGATCACCGCACGCGGGTCGGACAGCGAGTAAACCGCATGACCCATACCATAGATCAGACCAGCCTTGTCAAACGCCTCCTTATGTAAAAGCCTGCGCAGATAGTCGCTGACCTCGTCCTCGTCCGTCCAGTCTTTGATCTCTTTTTTCATTGTCTCGAACATCTGGATAACCTTGATATTTGCACCGCCGTGTTTGGGACCCTTGAGCGATCCGAGGGAGGCAGCAATGACCGAATAGGTATCCGTACCTGAGGAGGATACGAGATGTGTCGTGAAGGTGGAGTTGTTACCGCCACCGTGCTCCATATGCAGAATCAGAGCAATATCTAACAGCTTCGCCTCGAGGGGCGTATATTTTTTGTTCGGCCGGAGTGTGTAGAGAATCGTCTCAGCAGTAGACAGGTTAGCTTCCGGTGTGTGGATAAACAGGCTCTCTCCGTCGTGGTAGTGGCGGTATGCCTGATATCCGTAGACAGACAGCATCGGGAATAAGCTGATGAGCTCCAGACATTGACGCAATACATTCGGTGCGGAGGTGTCGTTGGCAGCATCATCGTAAGAATACAGTGTGAGTACACTTCGAGCGAGTGTGTTCATCATATCCTTGCTGGGAGCCTTCATAATAATATCCCGTACAAAGCTGGTCGGCAGCGTGCGGTAATCGGCTAACAGTGCACAAAACTGTGCGAGCTGTTCTTTTGTCGGCAGCTCACCAAACAGCAGCAGATAGGTGCATTCCTCATATCCGAAATGGCTCTCCGGCTGGATGCCTCGCACCAGATCGCGGACATTGTAGCCACGGTAGTAGAGCTGTCCTTCGGCGGGGACTGATTTTCCGTCTACAATCTGTGTAGAACAGACCTCTGAGATCTCTGTGAGTCCGACGAGGACACCTTTTCCGTTCAAATCACGGAGTCCGCGTTTTACATCGTAAGTTGTATATAATGCCGGATCAATGCAGTAGGAGCTGATGCTCCGCTGCGCGAGTTCTGCGAGTTCGGGAGTGATTTCAGCAAAATTACGTTCCATAAATAGTACGCCTCCTTTTCTCTTAATATCATTAAAAAATCGCCTTTGAATATCTATCATAACATAGTTTGAGTGAAAAAAGCCATAGAAATCTGAAAGTTAATAGAATTTTAACATTTTGTGGGACAGTAGTTGTGCAGAACGCTTAAAAACAGTTATAAAAATTTTTTAAGGTCTGGGAAATAACTACTTTACGGATAGGAAAAAGAATGTTAAAATAATCACGATTGAGTGGGAGCTTGCTTCTGCGAGGTCTTTCATATCTTTAAAAATTATATTAAAATAATTTAAAGAAAAAATAAGAAAGAGAGAGGTAAACACAAGATGGCAGCAATCGATTTAACAAAGTATGGCATCACCGGAACAACGGAGATCGTGCACAATCCTTCCTATGAGATGTTATTCGAGGAGGAGACAAAGGCTGGGCTCGAGGGCTATGAGGTAGGTCAGGAGACAGAGCTCGGTGCAGTGAATGTAATGACTGGTATCTATACCGGACGTTCACCCAAAGACAAATATATCGTTATGGATGAGAACTCTAAGGACACTGTATGGTGGACATCCGATGAGTACAAGAATGACAACCATCCGATGACAGAGGAGACATGGTCAGTTGTTAAGGATCTTGCAAAGAAAGAGCTGTGCAACAAGAGACTGTTCGTTGTAGATGCTTTCTGTGGTGCAAACAAGGATACCCGTATGGCAATCCGTTTCATCGTAGAGGTAGCTTGGCAGGCTCATTTCGTAACAAACATGTTCATCGTTCCCACCGCAGAGGAGTTAGAGAACTTCGAGCCGGATTTCGTTGTATACAACGCATCTAAGGCTAAGGTAGAGAACTATGCAGAGTTAGGTCTGAATTCTGAGACTTGTGTAGCTTTCAATATTACCAGCAAGGAGCAGGTAATCATCAACACTTGGTATGGTGGAGAGATGAAGAAGGGTATGTTCTCTATGATGAACTACTATCTGCCGTTAAAGGGTATTGCAGCTATGCACTGCTCAGCAAACACTGACTTAAACGGTGAGAATACAGCAGTATTCTTTGGTCTGTCAGGAACAGGTAAGACCACACTGTCTACCGATCCCAAGCGTCTGCTGATCGGTGATGACGAGCACGGCTGGGATGACAACGGCGTATTCAACTTCGAGGGCGGCTGCTACGCAAAGGTTATCAACCTCGACAAGGAGTCTGAGCCAGATATCTACAATGCAATCAGACGCGACGCTCTGTTAGAGAACGTTACCGTAGATGCAAACGGCAAGATCGACTTTGATGATAAGAGCGTGACAGAGAATACACGTGTATCTTACCCGATCAACCACATTGAGAATATTGTACGTCCTGTTTCTTCTGCTCCGGCAGCAAAGAACGTCATCTTCTTATCAGCAGATGCATTCGGCGTACTTCCTCCGGTATCTATTCTGACTCCTGAGCAGACACAGTATTACTTCCTGTCAGGATTCACAGCAAAGTTAGCAGGTACAGAGCGCGGAATCACAGAGCCCACACCTACGTTCTCCGCTTGCTTTGGTCAGGCATTCTTAGAGCTGCATCCGACCAAGTACGCAGAGGAGCTTGTTAAGAAGATGGAGAAGAGCGGAGCAAAGGCTTACCTCGTAAATACCGGATGGAACGGAACCGGCAAGCGTATCTCTATCAAGGATACACGTGGAATCATCGACGCAATCTTAAACGGAGATATCAAGAACGCTCCGACCAAGACACTGCCGATCTTCAACTTCGAGATCCCTACCGAGTTAAACGGTGTAGATACAGGCATTCTCGATCCCCGCGATACTTATGCTGATGCATCTGAGTGGGAGACAAAGGCAAATGATCTGGCTGGTCGTTTCGTTAAGAATTTCGCAAAGTACGAGGGAAATGATGCAGGAAAGGCACTTGTTTCCGCAGGACCTCAGAAGTAATTCGAATCAAATAAAAAATATTTGCAGATGTGAAGTTTTTCCATTGCGAATTACCAGGTATTAAGTTATAATTTTGTCAGACACTATTGATAAGTTATGATTAAGATGTAATGCCTGAGATGTGCGATAACTCTTGTTATTTTGAACCTACATTTACTTTAAACGGGATACCTATATGAACTTGTGGATGTCACGCCTTATCTACGGATCAGAGGAAGGCAGAAGCAAGACTGCGGTTACCCACCTAGCATTGGCTAGGAGTCAAAATACAAGAAACGGCATTTCGGGTTTTTACAAAAGATGATACTTGAAGTAACAAATGAGAAACAGATTTTTTCTGTAAAATACAAATGCTTAAAAAAGAAGCTGCAGATAAAAGCTGCAGCTTCTTTTTCACGTTTTATCCGTTATATAATAGTTTTATTATGATAGATACAATTTTAAACAGAAAGTAGATCAGATCTCATGAGAAAATATCGGGTGCCTGATAAAAAACAATTTAAAAATCAATTTGTCCTCGCAAGTCTGTGCGGGATCTGTGTGCTGCTCATCGGCGTGATTTTTTTCATCAGCAACCATGCGGCAGCAAAGAGCAGTGCGACCGGTGATACGGTAACGGCGGCACAGGTGGAGGAGGCATATGCGTTCCTGAACCAGTCACAGGCAGTGACCGAGGCGGCAAAGCAGTTGGATGAGCCGTGTACTTATGGTGCGTATCAGCAGTTTTTAGAATATCTGAACGTGTGGAAAGCGGCGAACCTGAGCAATCTGTTGGATTGGGAACAGCAGAAAAATGAGCCGTTATCTGCATGGCAGTTGTCGCAGACACGCGCACAGGTGGCAGAGCTGTTTGAGACGGGGACATACGATCCCGTGCAGCCGGCAGTGCCCGCTGTACAGGAATTGGCAGACGTACATATGCCGGAGGTGGATGCTTCGACAAAGATCCGTGTGCTGTTGCTACAGGACGGGGCGTGTGTGGGGGACGAGGTATATGTATCCGCCAATGAACCCTACACGGTCACGTTTCAGGGTGTCACCAGACAGAAAAAGGAGCATAAGGTAGTCAATATCGGAAGGCTGGGCTTGCAGATCGGAGAGACGGCAGTCGTCTCATCGGAGGCAGGAAAGGTCTATCTCGCCGATCAGGACGGCGCGAGGGATACGCTCGGCTACTGTGGGGATCTGCGGATCACACGGTATGCGGACGGCTATGCCATCGTCAATGTCGTACCGATCGAGGATTATCTGTGCGGTGTCGTACAGAGTGAAATGCCGGCATACTTTGAAACGGAGGCATTAAAAGCACAGGTCGTGTGTGCGCGCACTTATATCGTGCTACAGCTCATGCAGGACAATTATCCGCAGTATGGGGCGGATGTGGATGATTCGGTGCAGTATCAGGTATACAACCGGACAGCGCCGGATGAGCGTGTCGTGGCGGCGGTGCGGGAGGTATACGGGCAGATACTCGCCAAAGACGATCTGCCGGCGGAGACATACTTTTTTTCTACCTCGGCGGGTGTGACGAGCGGAAGGGAGCTCTGGGGGCTGCCACAACTGGATTATTTACAACCGGTGCGGGGAAATGCAGACGACCGGAGTGTACCGGATCTGTCGGATGAGGACGCATTTCGCGCTTATATCAGTGAGCAGGTCGCGTCCGATTACGATTCTGACAGCAGCTACTACAGATGGCAGGCGCTTTTGCAGCCGGATGAGGAGCTGGAGGTGCGTTTAAAGGTGCTGGAGCGGAATGCTTCAGGGGCGGTGAGCAGACTGCGCATCCGCACACAAAACGGTGAGCGGGAGCTGACGAATGAGCACGAGATCCGCAGGGCGCTCGGCAGATGGCTCAGTGAGCTCCGTGATAAGGATGGCGAAAAGCTGCCAGCCGGGGATTTGCTGCCGAGTGTGTATTTTTATGTGCAACCGGTCGAGGACGGGATTGTGTTGTCCGGCGGCGGGCTGGGTCACGGCATCGGCATGAGCCAGTACGGAGCGAACGGATGTGCACAGGCAGGAATGGATATGGAGCAGATTTTACAGACTTACTATCCGGGAACGGCGCTGTACCAGCTCTATACGAAAGACGAATGATATAGAACGATAGGACTGAGAGGATCATACATGAAGATAATCAGAGAAGTAAAGGGATTTCTGGAGGAATGCAGGGCTGATGATGTGACTGCGTATGCGGCACAATCCGCCTATTTTACATTGCTGTCATTGATTCCGTTTATGCTTTTTTTTGGTGCGATGCTGAAATACACACCGGTTTCGCTGGATTTTCTGACGCGGGGTGTGACCTTATTTTTACCGGATTATATCGCGGTTTTTCTGGTCAATATCATAGAGGAAACGTATGAGACCTCGGTCGGTCTGATCTCGATCTCTGCGATCGTTGCGATCTGGTCTGCCGGAAAAGGCATCCAGTATCTGACTGACGGGCTGAACCGGATGTATGATCTCGAGGAGACGAGAGGGTGGCTGCGCTTGCGGTTCTGGTCGGTGATCTATACGTTTGTCATGATTTTTTCGATCGTGCTCATGCTCGTGCTGCTCGTGTTCGGGCGGACGCTGCAAGGGTGGCTTGTGCGGTATCTTCCGGCAGTTGCGGTGCTCACGGATGTGCTGCTGCGGCTGAAAATATTGGTCGGTATCGGCGGGCTGACATTTATTTTTGCACTGTTTTACTGGGCATTTCCAAACCGGAGGAGTGAGGGTGGATCGCGGATCACCTATTTCAGACAGCTTCCGGGAGCGTTTATCTGTGCCGTTGCATGGTATGTATTTTCCTTTGGCGTGTCGATTTATGTCGATTATTTCCATGGTTTTTCCAGCTACGGCAGTCTGACGACGATCGTGCTGATCATGTTCTGGCTGTATATCTGTATGTATATTTTGTTAGTGGGTGCCGAGGTCAACCATCTGTACAGTGAGCGGATTTCCATGTATCTGCGGCAGAGATCACGAAAAAAGTAGCCGGTTTTTCCTGTCATCATCGCAGGTAAATGCTTGTCAATGCGGGCATGTATTGGTATAATAGCATAGTATGTTTGCAATAGAGGGGATACGGGTCGAAACAGACCGGGACAGATATGGAGCAGGTATGGGAAAACGAAAGATAGCATGGCTTATTTATATGTTGATAGGTATATGTATGCTCAGTGGCTGCACGGTGCTGCCTGAAAAAGAAGATCAGGAGCTGCCGCAGCTTCGTATCGGTATTACGAATTATGCCCCGTATAGTTATAAAGATATCAATGGTACATATGCGGGTATTGATGTGGAGCTTGCGAGAGAAGCGTGTGCAAGGCTGGGCTATGAGCCGGTGTTTCAAGAGGTCAATATTGCTTCGTGGGATGAGAGCCTGAAGTGGGGAGAGGTTGACTGTCTGTGGACCTGTCTGGCGATGACGGAAAATGAGGACTATCAATGGGCAGGGCCGTATCTGTATACGAGGCGCGTGGTCGCAGTTGCAGCGGACAGTATGATACAGGATCTGTCGGATCTGAATGGGAAAACGATCGGTGTACAGGCAGGATCTATCTTAGAGAAGCTTTTGAGAGATCCGGATCATGAAATGTATCTGCTGAATCCGAAGCGGGTCAATGCATACAGTGACATCGGAACGGTGTTTACGGCGTTGCGCAAAGGGTACGTCGATGCGATCGTGGGGCATGAGGGTTCACTGAATTCCTATATCAGTGAATATCCGGGAAAGTTTCGTTATCTGGATATGAGTCTGAACCGTGTGAGTCTGGGTATCGCTTTTGCAGACGATGCAGATCTGCAACTGGTACATAACCTGACAGAGACGTTAAATGAGATGACAAAGGACGGGACGACAGCGGAGATTCTGACTGCTCACGGAATGGATGTGGAGACAAATCTGTATGAGGTAAAATGATCATGTCGGAGAAGGGAAAAAAGAAACTCCATAAAAGAATACAGATTGGGTATCTGTTGTGTATCATAGGTGTCGTGTTTTTATCCTGTGTGTTTCTGATCGGTACACGTTATAATCTCAATGACATCGAGCGGGATGCCAACGAGACGATCTCCTTCCTGAAAAATGTCTGTCAGAAGTACAGTAATTACCAGATGGGAGATCTGACACAGGATCTGCAGGAGCAGATCAATGCTGTAGATATGCTCAGTTCCTATGTGGACAAGGGGGAGAACATGGATGCGGACAGTCTGCTTGCGTTTGCGGAGAACCTTTCGCTTACGGGAGCGATTGTGCTTAGTGAACATCTGGAGATGATTGCCTTTGTGGACCGGAACGGGCGTACTTCCGAGGCGTTGCTACATTATATCGAGCGGGAAAATGATCTTGTGGGTATGCAGCAGAATCCGGTGGAAAATTATGCGGATCAGATACAGATCGGTATCCGGACTTATAATTATGCCGTGTCTTTTGCAGAGGATACCAAAGATGTGGTGATCTGTTATACGGATGTGACAGGGCTTAAAAATGACCGGAATGAGCTGTCCTTACAGACGTTGGTGCAAGGAAACAGCTTCCGTAAAAATGCGGTCGTTGTGATCACGGACGGAGAAGTTGTGCTCGGAACTAATTCGGAGGATCTACAGGGGCTTTCGGTTGCCCAGTGTCCGTTTACTAATGTGAATGCCAGCGGCACAACAAATGCCGGAGATTCACTGATCCGTCTGAGAAACGGCAGACAGATCTGGTACGGAACACATGCGCTGTATCATGATTACTATTTATACGCATTTTACAAGGATTCCGAAGTTTTTTCCGGCAGATGGCTCTATATGCTCATCACGCTTGTGGGCTATCTGTTTGTGTCTTTGATTATTCTGAATCAGCAGCAGCGGAACGAAAAGGTGTTGCTGGGAAAAATGCAAAAAGAATATCACCTGATCCGGACGATCGGCACGATCTATTCCACGAACCTGTTGATCCAGCTCGATGAGAACCGGTGGGAGGCAGTCATCGCAACGGAGGAAGTGCGCGGGCTGCTCGGCGGTGAGTCGCGTGCGGATGCGATGCTGAATAAGATCTGTGAGCATTTGGTGCATCCCGATCACCGTCAGGGCTTTGCGGAATTTACGGATCTGTTTACGCTGCGTAAGCGGCTGAAGGGTGAAAAGTTTCTAGGATTCTCGTTTGAAGGCATTGAGGGCAGATGGTATCAGTCACTCCTGATCCCGCAGGAGCCGGATGAGATCGGGGAGGTCCATGCGGTCATGCTCGTATTCCGCAATGTGTCGGAGCAGAAACGGAAAGAGATGGAGTATCAGGAAAAGCTGCGCCTGACCACGCTGGAGGCAGAGCGGGCGAATGCGGCAAAGACAGATTTCCTGCGCCGTATGAGCCATGATGTGCGCACACCGATCAATGGTATTTTAGGCATGGCAGATATCGGAAAACGGAATTTGTCGGACGAGGAAAAGGTCGTGGATTGTCTGGATAAGATCACGAGTGCGTCTGAGTTTTTGCTGGATCTGGTCAACGATGTGCTCGATATGAGCAAGCTGGAATCTGGGGAGATCCGGTTATCAGAGGAGCCGTTTGATCTGCGTGAGCAATTACGTGACATGGTGGATATGATCGACACGCAGGCGCAGAGCCGCCATCTGACGTTTGAGAGGGAGATACTGGCGGGCACACACTGGCATCTGATCGGCAGTCCGGTACATGTGCGGCAGGTGTTGATGAATATTTTATCAAACGCTGTAAAATATAACCGGGAAAACGGATCGATCACAGCAAGCTGTCGGGAAGTTTCTGTGGATGATAAATATGTGCTCTTTGAATTTGTATGTGCGGATACCGGTATCGGCATGAGTCCGGAATTCCAGAAGCATGCATATGATACGTTTGCGCAGGAGCATGACCATGCACGGACGGTCTATTCCGGTACGGGACTCGGACTTTCGATCGCGAAAAAGCTTGTGGACTGCATGGGCGGATCGATTGAGTTTGTGAGTGAGCTTGGAATGGGAACGACGTTTACTGTCAGACTGCGGTTTCGCATGGATGAGCAGTACGAGCGTGAGCTGCCGGTGACAGAGGAAACGGAGACTTCACTGAAGGGCGCACATATTCTGGTCGTAGAGGACAATGAACTGAATATGGAGATTGCCGAATATATGTTGACCGAAAAAGGTGCGACGGTCGTCAAAGCGACGGACGGATGGCAGGCGGTCAATCTGTTTGCAGCCTCTGAGCCGGGAACGTTTACGTGTGTGCTGATGGATATTATGATGCCGGTCATGAACGGACTGGAGGCGACCCGCAAGATCCGTGCGCTCAACCGTCCGGATGCGGATACCGTTCCGATCATTGCGATGTCTGCAAATTCGTTTTCGGATGACATTGCGAACAGTCTTGCAGCCGGTATGAATGCGCATTTGTCAAAGCCGTTGGATTTTGACAATGTATGTGTGGAGATCCGCAAGTATTCCGGATAGTTTTGTAAAATGCACTTGCAGTTTTTGTGCCGCTGTGCTAAGATTGTAAGAGCGTAATAATGAATAGCAAAATGCATGGATGGCGCAAAGTAGCCGCATACATGACCGACAGAGAGAAGAAGCTGATGGCTGAGAGCTTCTTTGGGAATGCGTATGAGGGTGAAATTTCACGCCGGAGCAGCACGGGTGAACCGATAAGCCGATTGTGATTACGGTTTGACAGTAGCCGGTGACGTTGCACACGTTACGTGCAGGAGAGTGTCCGTTTGGAGATCAGCGCAGGCTGTTCCGAGCGGGAAAACGGGTGGTACCGCGGAGTAATTTCGTCCCAGAGTCTAATAAATAGACTTTGGGATTTTTTTATTGCCATATTTGGAGAAAAACTGACCGTGGCAGGTACTGTAGTTATGACTAAAAAAGGAGAATGACCATGAAAGAGAAATTGCAGAAAATCAGAGAACATGCAATCGCTGAGATCGAGAACTCAGACGGATTGGACAAGCTGGGAGAGGTGCGAAACGCCATCCTCGGCAAAAAGGGTGAATTGACGGCTGTGTTAAAGGGCATGAAGGATGTGCCGCCCGAGGATCGTCCGAAGGTCGGTCAGTGGGTTAATGAGACACGCGAAGCGATTGAGACCGTACTGGATGAGTGTACAAAGAGACTTGAGGCTGAGGCACTTCGCCGCCGTTATGAGGCAGAGAAGATCGATGTGACGATGCCTGCCGTGAAAAGTAAAAAGGGCAATCTGCATCCGATCACACAGGTGCGTAACCAGTTGACCGACATTTTCGCATCAATGGGCTTTGAGGTGTACGAGGGCACCGAGATCGAGACGGATTACTACAATTTTACCGCATTGAACACACCGCAGGATCATCCGGCACGCGATATGCAGGATACGTTTTATCTGTCACCGGAGTATCTGCTGCGCACACAGACCTCTGCCGGACAGATTCATGTCATGGAGGCAAAGAAGCCGCCGATCAAGATCATTTCTCCCGGAAAGGTGTTCCGTTCCGATGATGATGCGACACATTCACCGATGTTTACGCAGATGGAAGGTCTGGTCGTCGATAAGGGGATCACACTGTGCGACCTGAAGGGTATGCTGGAGGCATTTGTAAAAAGAATTTTTGGCAAACAGGTCACAACCAGACTGCGTCCTTCTTATTTCCCGTTTACGGAGCCTTCCGTAGAGGTCGATGTGAGCTGCTTCCAGTGCGGCGGCAAGGGCTGCAAGCTGTGCAAGGGAACCGGATGGATCGAAGTGCTCGGAGCCGGTGTCGTCAACCGCAGGGTGCTTGAGGGCTGCGGCATCGATACGGATGAGTACAGCGGTTTTGCATTTGGTATCGGTATTGAGCGAATCGCCATGTTAAAATACGGTATCAATAATATCAAGTTGTTGTTCGAGTCTGATCTGCGCGTACTGGATCAGATCGATGACTAATTCAGAGGATGGAAAATAAAGGAGGCAAATCATGTTAGCACCGTTAAGCTGGTTGAAAGAATATGTAGATATAGATGTAACACCGAAGGAGCTTGAGGAGAAACTGTTTTCCTGCGGTTTCGAGGTGGAGGAGCTGATCGAGGTCGGAAAGGATATTTCCGGTGTCGTTGTAGGTCTGGTCGAAAAATGTGACCCCATTCCGGATACGCACCTGAGTCTGTGCGAGGTAAATGCCGGAGCACACGGCACATTCCAGATCTGCTGTGGCGCAGACAATGTATGCGCTGGAAAGAAGTTCCCGCTCGCACTCGTCGGCGCGACTGTTTATGCAACTGCAAAAGATCACGTGACGATCGAGGGCGTGATGACGATTAAAAAAGGAAAGCTGCGCGGCTATGAGTCGTTCGGTATGCTTTGTTCCGGTACAGAGCTCGGATTGAATGAGGATCTGTATCCCGGAGCCGGATACAATGGATTGCTCGTACTGCCTGATGATGCAGAGACAGGTGCAGATGTCAAGCCGATCTTAGGCATGGATGACTGGATCTTTGACATTGCGATCACTGCAAACCGTCCGGACTGCCAGAGTATCTACGGTATTGCGCGCGAGGTCGCTGCGGTACTTGGCAAGCCCTGCAAGGAGCTGGCTTTAGACTACACCGAGACAGAGGTCAAAAAAGAGGGCTTTACCGTCAAGGTAGAGGCGCAGGATCTGTGCCCGCGCTATATCGCACACTATGTCTATGATGTAACGATTGCACCGTCACCCGCATGGATGCGCCGCAGACTGGCGCTGGTCGGCATTGGTTCGATCTCAAACGTCGTAGATATCACAAACTATATTTTAAAAGAGCTCGGACAGCCGATGCACGCCTTTGATGGGGCATTTCTGAAAGGCAATGCGATCAATGTCAGACGCGCTTACGACGGCGAAAAGATCACAACACTCGATGAGAAGGAATTCGCATTGAATGACTCCAATCTGGTGATCTGTGACGGAGAGCGTCCGGTCGCTCTTGCAGGCATTATGGGAGGCTTGAATTCAGAAATTTTAGACAGCACAAATGAGGTGATGTTCGAGTCTGCCAAATTTATGCGTGACAATATCCGAAAGAGCTCACGTGCGCTCGGACAGGCATCCGATTCCAGCGCGATGTATGCAAAGGGTGTGTATGAGTATACAACCGTGATGGCGATGAAGCGTGCGCTGCATCTGATCGAGGAGTTGGATTGCGGAAAGGTATCTGCCACACATGTAGAGGTCAATACAGGCAATTCCATCGAGCCGAAGGAAATGAAAGTCAGTGTAAAGAAGGTAAATGGTGTGATCGGTATCGAGGTGCCTGAGGCTGACATGCTGCGCATCCTGACAGATCTGAATTTTGAGCCGCAGATCAATGGGGATGAGCTGACCTTACAGATTCCCGCGTACCGTGAGGATATGGATTCCTATCCGGATGTCGCAGAGGAAGTGATCCGTATGTACGGCTATGACCATGTGACACCGACCTTTATGCCGACTGCACAGGTGACTCTCGGCGGATTGAACTTAAAGCAGAAGTCAGAGCTAAAGATCAAGCAGGCACTCTGTGCGGCAGGTGCGTTTGAGGGTATCCATTACTCGTTCTTTTCACCGTCCGATCTGGATCTTTTACGTCTGCCGGAGGACGCGCCGGAGCGTCATGCGATCAAGCTGATCAACCCGATCAATATCGATCTGTCACTGATGCGTACCACGCTCGCACCGCAGATGCTGCATGCGATCGCACGAAATCAGAAAAAGGGCATTTTAGAGGGACGTATTTTTGAGCTTGGCAATATTTTTGTGGCGAAGGATCTGCCGCTGACCGCATATCCGGACGAGCGCGAGACGCTGTGTGTCGGTGTATTCGGAGAAAATGAGTCCTTCTATACGTTAAAGGGACTGGCAGAGGTGGTCGCAAAGACACTCGGCGTGGACTTCACCTATGAGATCGCCATGAAGCCGTATCTGCATCCGTACCAGACCGCTGAGATCTTCTGTGAGGGCATCAGCGTCGGATATCTCGGCAAGGTAGCTTATGAGATTCAGGATGAGCTGGATATGCGTGTGCAGGCATTTGTGATGGAGCTGGATGTGCGTGAGCTCAGCCAGTGGTACGGCAAGCAGCAGGTATTCAAGCCGCTGCCGAAGTTCGCAGAGGAAAAGCGTGATTTTGCATTTGTTGTAGATAAGAATATCACCTGTGCACAGATCGAAAACGGCATCAAAGCCGCATGCAAATATGTGACGGATGTAGAGCTGTTCGATGTCTATGAGGGCATCCAGCTCGGACCGGATAAAAAGAGTATGGCGTTCTCTGTCGTATTTACACCGGCAGAGGAGGAGTTTACGGGTGAGATGATGGATGGATTTGTCAAGAAGATCCTGAAGAATCTCGAACGCACGTTACAGATTACACTGCGTGCCTAGTGGGGAATCAGATCATGCAAGAAACAAATATGGATGTAAAAGATTTCTATTATGACCTGCCGCAGGAGCTGATCGCTCAGGACCCGTTAGAGGACCGCTCCAGCTCGAGACTGCTCGTGCTCGGAAAAGAAGACGGCTCGATCCGGCACGAGGTATTTCGCAATATTACACAATATCTAAATCCCGGTGACTGTCTGGTCATCAATAACACGAAGGTCATTCCCGCCCGTCTGTTTGGCGAGCGGGAGCATACCGGAGCCACGATCGAGATTCTGCTGTTAAAGCGCAGGGAGAATGACATCTGGGAGACACTCGTCAAGCCCGGTAAAAAGGCAAAGGTCGGAACCAGAATTATCTTCGGTGGCGGTATTTTAGTCGGTGAGGTCGTGGATGTAGTTGAGGACGGCAACCGCCTGATTCAGTTTACCTATGAGGGTATTTTCGAGGAAATCCTTGATCAGCTCGGACAGATGCCGTTACCGCCATATATTACGCATACGTTAAAGGATAAGAACCGTTATCAGACTGTCTACGCAAAATATGACGGTTCTGCCGCAGCGCCGACAGCGGGGCTGCATTTTACCCCAGAACTGCTCGAAGAGATCCGGGCAAAAGGTGTGCGGATCGCAGAGGTGACGCTGCATGTCGGACTCGGAACATTTCGTCCGGTGAAGGTCGAGCATGTGCAGGATCACCATATGCATTCTGAATATTATCAGGTGACAGAGGAGGCGGCGCAGCTCATCAATGAGACAAAGCGCTCCGGCGGCAGGGTGATCGCCGTTGGCACAACGAGCTGCCGGACACTTGAATCGGCGGCAGAGGCGGACGGAACACTGGCTGAAAAGAGCGGCTGGACGGATATTTTTATCTATCCGGGCTATCAGTTCAAGGTGATCGATGCACTGATCACGAATTTCCATCTGCCGGAATCGACATTGGTCATGCTCGTGAGTGCACTGGCAGGCAGGGAACACATTATGAACGCTTATGAGGAGGCGGTCAGAGAGCGGTATCGTTTCTTTAGCTTTGGTGATGCGATGTTTATCAATTAACAAATCTACCGGAATCAAAAGGCAACAAAAATAGACATGCGTCCTGCATGTCTATTTTTGCGTTCATAGAAGATTTAACGGACAGTTATTTTTTCTAAAGATTCATAAAAATCGGGATAGGAGATCACGACGCTGTCTGCATTGAGGATCGTCGTAGGCTCCTCGCACATGAGTCCGGCGACTGCGAACGACATCGCGATGCGGTGGTCGAGATGCGAATCAATCACTGCGCCGTGGAGTGTTTTTCCACCATGAATGATCATGCCATCGTCAGTAGCGACCGCATCCGCACCCATCGCACGTAGTCCCTCAACAACCGTATCAATGCGGTTGGACTCTTTTACCTTGAGCTCCTGTGCATCCCTGATGACCGTATCACCATCCGCAAAGCATGCGAGCACTGCGATGACCGGAATTTCATCGATCAGGGTCGGGATCAGGTCACCTGCCACGGTCACGCCGTGCAGCGAACTGCTGCGCACGATCAGGTCACACACCGGTTCACCGGAGATTGTCCGGATATGTTCGCGGACAATGTCAGCGCCCATTGATTCGACCACACGTAAGATACCGTCGCGTGTCGGATTGATGCCGACATTTTTCAATACGAGCTCCGAGTCGGGAACAGCCAGTGCCGCCGCGATCCAGTAAGCCGCAGATGAGATGTCTCCGGGGACTGCGATCTTTTGTCCGATCAGCTTTGGTTCGGGATGAACGGCAGCCGTTAAGCCGCTTGTCTCTACCTGTGCGCCGAAACCGGAGAGCATGAGCTCGGTGTGGTTGCGGGAAAGCGCAGGTTCTGTGACGGAGGTCACACCGTCCGCATACAGTCCGGCGAGCAGGACACAGGATTTTACCTGTGCAGAGGCAACCGGTGACTGATAGGCGATGCCGTGCAGATGTCCACCGGTGATCTCAAGTGGTGCACAGCCATTGTTATGTAAGCTGCTGATGTCTGCACCCATCTGTGTGAGCGGATCGATAATGCGTTTCATCGGGCGTTTCTGGATCGAAGCGTCACCGTTTAAGGTCGAAGTAAACGTCTGACCGGCGAGAATGCCGCTGATGAGCCGTGTCGTGGTGCCGCTGTTGCCGACATCCAACATCTGCTCTGGCTGTCTGAGCCCATGCAGACCGACTCCGCGGATCAGAACGCGGTCTGTGTGGTTTTCGATCGGTACGCCCATCGCCTGAAAACAGGAGATCGTAGACAGACAATCCGCCCCCTGTAAAAAGTTTGTGATCTCGGTCGTGCCGTCAGCGAGTGCGCCGAACATGATCGCACGGTGGGAGATTGATTTATCTCCGGGGATGTTCAGTTCACCGCGCAGTCCGGCGGATTTTGTGAGTTGCATATCCATAATCAGTGTATTCCTTTTCGTTCATAATTTCATAGATACAATCGTTTTAATGTGTTGTACGACCTAGCGCTCGTATACCGTGTAATGGTATTTGCGCAGCAGATCGACCGATTTTTGCAGCGAATCAGCATCATACATCTCCAGCCGCAGGACACCGTCCTCAAATTCACGGTTGTGGATGATACCGATATTTTTGATGCTCAGGTTGTTGCTGGCGAGGATGGTAGCGATCGTCGCGATACCTCCGGCTTCATCGATCAGGTCGCAGTACAGTTCAAATACCTTTTTCAACGGACCGGACTTACTGATCGTGAGCGAATCACGGTAGTCCTTGGCAGACTGGAAAAAGTCATTGATCGAAGATCCGTCTGCATCTGCGATCTCGGCACGGATATTTGCGAGCTGGTCACCAAAGCAATCCATGATTTCTAAAATTTGTGTGCGATTGGACAGGCAGATGCTCTCCCACATCACGGCGGAGGATGAGGCGATACGTGTGATATCGCGGAAACCGCCTGCAGCAATCGTTTTCATCGTTTCCTGCTCATCGTCCTGCTGTGCCACGAGATTGACGAGGCTCGCTGCGACGATATGCGGCAGATGGCTGATGGTTGCCGTGGCATGGTCGTGTGCGTGATAGTCGAGTACCATCGGGATTGCACCGAGTGCGCGCACGAGTTCCGTCAGCTCCGTAACCTTGTCGGCGGGGCTTTTTTTCGTTGGTGTAATAATATAGTAGGCATTTTCCAACAGGTATGCGGTCGCGTTTGCATATCCGGTCTTTTCGGAGCCGGTCATCGGATGACCGCCGATAAAACAGTGTGTAAGCCCTTCCTTTTCGGCGGCTGCGTGGATATCCGATTTGACGCTGCCGACATCGGTCAGGATCGCTCCTTCCTTTAAATACGGCTTGATTTCCTTCAGATATTGCAGATTCTGCTGCACCGGTGTACACAAAAAGATCAGATCGCAGTCTCCGATCTCGGCGAGGGACAACTGCGTGCTGTTTTCAATCGTATGGTCGTCATAAGCCTCTGTCACGGTAGAGAGATGTCCGGAGGTGGCATAGAGCCGTTTTTCCGGGTAGATGCGTTTTAACGTTTTCGCGATCGATCCACCGATCAGACCGAGACCTATAAAGCCTATTTTATCAAATGACATAGCAGGTTTCTTCCTTTCAATGTTCATCCATGGGATGAAAGATACAGTTTTTCATATTTAGTCTAGTATAACATAAAACATTCTCACGTTAAAGCGAAAAAGTAAAACGACTATTATTTGTGAAAAATGAATAAAATAGTTGTAATTTTTCTTCTGTTTTAGTAAAATATACATATATTGATGGTCCGGAGCGGTAATGGCAGATAAAATCACTGCATGTATCGTTTGGCGGATAGATAAGGAGGGTATTTGTATGAACGTTTACACAACTGACAAGATTCGTAACGTGGTACTATTAGGACATGGAGGGGCGGGCAAGACCAGCCTGGTAGAAGCGATGGCTTATCTGGCTGGACAGACAACCCGTATGGGAAAGATCAGTGAAGGAAATACCATTAGTGATTTTGATAAAGAGGAGACCAAGCGGTCATTTTCAATCAGTACATCCGTAGTTCCGATCGAGTGGGAAGGCAGCAAGATCAATATTCTGGATACACCCGGTTATTTTGATTTCGTGGGTGAAGTAGAGGAAGCAGCGGCTGTGGCTGACGCAGCGATTATCGTCGTTTCCGGTAAAGCAGGCATCGAGGTAGGTACGAAAAAGGCATGGGAGATCTGTGAAAGATATAAGCTCCCGCGTATGGTTTTCGTGACCGATATGGATATAGATAACGCGAGCTACCGTCAGGTAGTAGAGGATCTGCAGGCATTGTACGGCAAGAAGATCGCGCCGTTCCATCTGCCGATCCGCGAGAATGAGCAGTTTGTAGGATATGTCAATGTCATCCAGCAGCGTGCAAAGCGCTGGAAGGACGACGGCACTGTAGAAAAATGTGACATTCCTGATTATTCACAGGCAAATCTGGAGTTATGCCGTGAGGCACTTATGGAGTCCGTTGCCGAGACGAGCGAGGATTTCATGGACCGCTACTTTAGCGGCGAGGAGTTCTCAGACGATGAGATCCGTCAGGCACTCCGTGTCAATGTGGCAGAGGGCAGTATCGTTCCCGTTCTGATGGGATCCAATGTGCTGGCACGCGGTATGTATACACTCATGGTTGATATCGTAAAATACCTGCCGAGCCCGGACAAGCGCACCTGTGCAGGTATCAATGCCAAGACAAATGAGGTTTATCAGGCAGATTACGATTTCTCAAAGCCGAAGTCAGCCTATGTATTTAAGACGATCGTTGATCCGTTTATCGGAAAATACTCACTGATCAAGGTGAATTCCGGTGTCATAAAGACTGACGATGTGATGTATAACCATCATAAGGATGTCGAGGGCAAGATCGGAAAGCTGTATGTGATGTGTGGTTCAAAGGCAGAGGAAGTCAAAGAGCTCCATGCCGGAGATATCGGAGCGCTTGCAAAGCTGACGACCGCTACGACGACCGATTCCCTGTCTACAAAGGCAAATCCGATCGTATACATCCGCACCGCAACATCGACTCCTTATACATACATGCGCTATAAGGCAAAGAATAAGGGCGATGAGGATAAGATCTCCCAGGCATTGCAGAAGATGATGCAGGAGGATATGACACTCAAGGCAGTCAACGACAGCGAGAACGGTCAGACACTTCTCTACGGTATCGGCGAGCAGCAGTTAGACGTTGTAGCGAGCAAGTTGCTCACCAAATATAAGGTAGAGATCGAGCTGTCCCGCCCGAAGGTCGCATTCCGTGAGACGATCCGCAAGAAATCGGACGTTGAATACAAGTATAAAAAGCAGTCCGGCGGACATGGACAGTACGGACATGTCAAGATGACTTTCGAGCCTTCCGGTGATCTGGAGCAGCCCTATGTATTTGAGCAGATCGTTGTCGGCGGAGCAGTTCCCAAGAACTTCTTCCCCGCAGTCGAAAAGGGTATTCAGGAAGCAGTCCAGAAGGGACCGATGGCTGCATATCCGGTTGTAGGTGTCAAGGCGGTACTCTATGATGGATCTTATCATCCGGTAGATTCTTCCGAGATGGCATTCAAGATGGCTGCGACACAGGCATTCAAGAAAGGATTTATGGAGGCAAATCCGGTACTCTTAGAGCCGATCGCTTCGATGAAGGTAGTCGTACCTGACAGCTATACCGGAGACATCATGGGTGATCTCAACAAGCGCCGCGGTCGTGTACTCGGCATGAACCCGATCGAGGGCGGCAAGCAGGAGATCCTTGCGGATGTACCGTATACCGAGCTGTATGGCTACAACACCGAGCTTCGTTCCATGACCGGTGGCGCAGGCGAGTTCTCTTATGAGTTTGCACGCTATGAGCAGGCTCCGTCAGATGTACAGGAGAAGGAGATCGCTGCACGCGCAAGCAAGGTAGACAATTCTGAGGAATAGTGATAAAATAAATAACCGAAAAAATAAAAGGAAGTTCGTTGCTGCGGACTTCCTTTTGTTGAAGTATATCCGTGAGAGGCTGCCGTTTGCAGGTTCGGCGGGCGTATAAGCACTATTTACAGGGAGGAATTTATGGGAAAAGGATACGATGTGATGGGCTACTGGGACTGCCCGATGTGCCAGACGAAAAAGATTCTTGGCACGGAGCGGAACTGCCCGAACTGCGGGATGCCCCGTGGCGAGGATGTCAAGTTCTATATGGACGGTCCGGAAGTAAAGCTGACAAAAGAACAGCAGAAGAAAAAAGGCAAAGGCGCAGACTGGATGTGCGAATATTGCGGCGGATACAATTCGGCGCTCGATACGGTCTGTGTTTCTTGCGGTGCAGAGCGCACCGGCAAGGATTATTTTGAGATCCGGAAGGAAAAAGAAGAAAAGAAGGCTGCCAAAGAGCGTGAGGAACGGGAGCAGAACGGTTCCGGACAGACGAACAAAAAGGAAAAGAAGCCGTTTAATGTGAAAAAGCTGTTGATCGGACTGGCGATCGCGGTGCTGGTGATCGCCGGGTTGTCATTTCTGGCACGGCCGCAGACATATGAAGTTACGCTGGCGGATAAATACTGGCAGTCGAGTGTCGATGTAGAGAAGGACACCGAGTGTTATGAATCCGACTGGTCACTGCCGGACGGTGCCGAACTAGACCATAAGGAAACAGAAATACGAACGTATGAACAGGTGCAGCACGGCACGACAACAGAAACATATGAGAGCTATGAGCAGGTAGGCTCACATGAGGAAACGACTTATACGGATAACGGAGACGGCACCTTCCACAGCAGTACCGTCACGGTGCCTGATTATGATTATGTGACGCGCACGCGCGAAGTACCAAACTATGTGAGTGAACCGGTCTATGATACAAAATACTATTATTATATCTGGCGCTGGCAATATGACCGAACGTTGACGGCGGAGGAACACGGAGATAAAAAGGTCTATTATGCTGAGGAAGATCTTGGCGATGATGAGCGTTACGCAAACAAGCAGTGCAGTTATTATCTGACCTTCCATGACAATGAAAAGGATGAGGATGAGACCTATGAGGTCACAAAGGAGCAGTATAAGCAGGTAGAGACCGGTGCAGGCTACACGATCGTCGTTGATGTCGATGAGATCACGGAGATCACACCGGCGGAGTAACGGCGTTTATGAAAGCAGTACAAAGAAAGAGGACGGTATGAATCAGAGATTAAATTGGATAAAAAAATCAATATGGAGGCGGTGTGCGGCAGCTTTGCTGATCGGTATGCTGTTATGCTCCGGAATGCCGTTTGGCGGGTTTGCAGCCGAGCCGGTGTATGCGGCGGCAGCGCAGCGCATCACAGGATCCGCACAGGTCGTATGTAAAAAGACGGCACAGATACAGGCACCTTACTGGTATCGGAACTGTAAATATTCCAGTTCCAATAAAAAGGTGGCGACCGTCAATTCCAAGGGAAAGCTGCGGGCCCTGCGGCTGGGTGTGACGACGATTACGGTAAAGAGCGGATCAAATAAAACCACTTATACGGTCACGGTCATTCCGGCAAATCAAAGCGATGTGCATCTGAATCAGGAGATTTTAATGAATGGTCAGAGCGTGCAGCTAAAGCTGGTTTCTGATCAGTATGATACGAGTCAGGTGCGTCTGGGCTTTGTCAGTGCGTTTAAAGAGATCGACAAAAACGGATTTTGTACAGGAATTGATACGAGCTACGGTGTGACCGGTGTGGTGTATTATTCCTACGGATCGTTCCAGAAACAGGTCACACTCGGTGTCTACACACAGGACCGCTTCTTTGGCAACATGCTCAGGAGTTATTACGGGCAGGGCGGTGTCGAGGCAGGCGTCGCATACGATCTGTTTCCGGAAAAGGCATTTTTAAACCAGACGCTCACGGTAAAAGAATTTCGGGAGAAAGGCATCACCTTCTATCTGGATGGAACACAGATGTCAGACCGCGTCATCTATACGCCTGGTGAACATGTGATACGGATTACTGCCGGAAACCAGAATTATGAGCGGACCGTATATGTCGGCTATTCCATCAAAAACGCACTCATTAAACGGGATGCGACCGGATATGCACCGGATCAAAAAAAGGTGATGAACGCTGCGTTTGCGGCGCTGGATCAGATTATAACAGACGGCATGACCGAGGAGCAAAAGGTCAGGGCGATCCATGATTATCTGATCTATCACGCCAACTATGTAAATGATGGAGACTACCGGAGTGCCGAAAACTGGGCGCTCGGTGCAGGGGGAGTCCTGCTGCACGGCGAAGGTGTCTGCCAGAGCTATTCGTTCGCATTTTATATGATGACGACAGCGGTCGGACTCGACTGCCGTTATGTATCCGGCAGGGTCGCCACGGGCAATCACGGCTGGAACCGCGTCAAGGTAGACGGCACATGGTATTACATTGACTGTACCTGGGATGATCCGGTCGGCGGTGGCAAGGAGCGCGATACCTATTACCTTTCCAGGACACTCTGGTCTGACCACGTCGCAGAAGAAGAAACGGATATCGGACTCGATGATCCGGTCTATTGGGAAAAGTATTACCTGACCGGAGAAGGATATACAAATGGGTTTGACTGATGCTAAACGAGCAGAATGGAGGAAGTAAGATGTTTACAGTATTTCATACGGAGAGTCTGTGGATCGGCACAGACCTGAAGAAATTCAATGAGATCAGGGATGCGCTGGATAGAGATGGGATCAGGTACAAATATAAGGTAAAAGACCAACTTGGCGAATGGACAGGAAGGGGCACACTCCGTGGAACGGTCGGAAGTGCCGGCAATCTCCCGGAACAGATGAAGCAGTATGAGATTTTTGTGGAGAAGAAGGATTTCGCAAAAGCAAGGGCTGTGGTTTGAAAGTAAGTTATGTATGAGTATGAAAAGAGTCGCTCGCGGCTCTTTTTTTGCCATACAGCCGTAAAAATATTATAGATATAAATCAGAATGGAGGTCGGTTGTAATGAAACAGGTTTATCCGGTAATATTTACGCAGTTAAATGACGAAAAAGATACGGTGCTGATAGAAGTCCCCGATTTGAATATTCTCACAGAAGGATTTGGAATGGCGAATGCTGTCGAAATGGCACGTGATGCAATTGGCTTAAAAGGTATCTGTTACGAGGATGATGGGGAGAAAATTCCAAAACCACGGACACTAGCAGAAATAGATCTTACGAATGGTACATTTGCAGGAGAAGGGGCAGCATGTGTATCACTTGTAGATATTGATTTTCAGGAGTATCGCAGAAGATCAGATAATAAAACAGTACGGCGAAATGTGACGCTTCCGAACTGGCTGAATCAGGAAGCAGAGAAGGCACATATCAATGTGTCAAGGGTTTTGCAAGAGGCATTGATGACGAAACTTGGTGTTTCCAAATAATCTGAGTGTTAGTAAAAAGGCATTAGTTTGATTCATAGTTCATATTAAAAAACATTGAAATAAGCCACATTTTTAGTCCTTAAAAGTGTTTACAACTACACTTTTAAGGACTAAAATACGTTTAAGAGGATATACAACCAGCAAGGAGATGTGGCTATGGAGCGTTTTGCACTGGAAAAACTAAAGAAATGGAAGGATCGCGCAGGGCGTAAGCCGTTGATTATCCGCGGTGCCAGACAGGTTGGAAAAACATGGCTGATGAAGGAATTCGGCAGAACCTGCTTTGAACAGGTGGCATATGTCAATTTTGACAGCAATACACGGATGAAGCAGGTGTTTGAAGGGGAACTGGATGTGGATCGCTTGATCCGGGCGATCTGCGCAGAGTGTGGGATAATGATTGATGCGCAGAATACGCTTCTGATCTTTGATGAAGTGCAGGAGGTTCCGCGTGCGCTTACATCACTTAAATATTTTTATGAGAATGCGCCGCAGTATGCGATCGTAGCAGCGGGATCACTGCTTGGTGTTGCACTGCATGAGGGCACCTCGTTTCCTGTAGGGAAAGTGGATTTTATGGATCTCTATCCGCTCAGTTTCCGGGAATTTTTACGAGCACTGGGCGAGGAACGGTATGAGCAATTTTTGAGTGGCGATGATAGAGAAATGGTTACGGCATTCCGGGAAAAATATATTGATCGGCTGCGGGAATATTATTATGTAGGTGGGATGCCGGAAGCTGTGCAGTTGTTTGCAGATACCGGAGATTTTGTCCGTGTGCGTGAGATTCAGAAGAACCTGTTGAATTATTACCAGCAGGATTTTTCCAAGCATGCGGCGGCGACACTCGTGCCCCGGCTAAATCTTGTATGGAATTCAATTCCGATGCAGTTGGCGAAGGAAAATAAGAAGTATATTTACGGTCAGGTGAGAGAGGGTGCGCGGGCGAAAGATTTTGAATTGGCGATCCAGTGGCTGATGGACTGCGGTCTGATCCATAAGGTGAACCGGGTCAGTAAACCGGCATTGCCATTGAAGGCATATATGGATCTCGATGTATTTAAAATATTTCTGGTAGATATCGGATTGTTGATTGCCATGACGGATCTGGATGCACAGGTAATCATAGACGGCAACCGTATTTTTACGGAATTCAAGGGCGCACTGACGGAGCAGTATGTATTGCAGCAGTTCGTTTCTGAACATGGATTGACGCCTTATTATTATTCCACACCGAATTCTACCGGAGAGATTGATTTTATTTTACAGGGGAAAACATCCGTCGTTCCGGTAGAAGTAAAGGCAGAGGAAAATCTGCGGGCGAAAAGCCTGAAGGCATTCTGTGAAAAATATCATCCCGGACATGCGATCCGGACGTCTATGTCAGATTATAGGGAACAGGAGTGGATGACGAATCTGCCGTTGTATGATATCGGAGGGATCCAGAAGTTTTTAGATGACTGATCTGTCAGGGACGGTTACAAAGAGAAGTGGAGGAATAATAAATGTTAGAGTTAGGAACAAAAGCACCGGATTTTGAATTGCCGGATCAGAATGGAGAGATGCATAAATTAAGTGATTATGCAGGCAAAAAAGTGATTCTATATTTTTATCCAAAGGATAATACACCGGGATGTACAAAGCAGGCGTGTGGTTTTTCGGAGCGTTATCCGCAGTTTACTGAGAAAGGAGCAGTTATTCTCGGAGTCAGTAAGGATTCTGTAGCCTCTCACAAGAGATTTGAGGAAAAATATGGACTGGCATTTACACTTTTGGCAGATCCGGAGCGTAAGGTGATCGAAGCATATGATGTATGGAAGGAAAAGAAAAATTATGGCAAGGTTTCTATGGGTGTGGTAAGAACTACATATCTTATTGATGAGCAGGGAATTATCATCAAAGCCAATGATAAAGTCAGGGCGGCAGATGATCCTGAAAATATGCTTAAGGAACTGTCATAATGAAGATCATACTGTCACCTGCAAAAAAGATGATTGCAGATACTGATTGCATAGCACCGGTTGAACTGCCTGCCTTTATTGATAAGACAGCCGCGATCTTGGGCTGGATGAAAAGTAAATCAAAAGAGGAACTGAAAACCATCTGGAAATGTAATGACAAGATTGCAGATCAGAACTTTCACAGACTGGAAACGATGGATCTTTACAGCAGACTTACGCCAGCTGTTTTAGCATATGAAGGGATTGCATTTCAATATATGGCACCATCTGTATTTGAAAACCGGCAGCTTGAGTATATACAAAATCATTTAAGAATATTGTCTGCATTTTATGGCATTTTAAAACCAATGGATGGTGTGACTCCTTATCGTCTTGAAATGCAGGCAAAGGCCGAGATTGAAGAAACAGCAAATCTATATGATTACTGGGGGGGACAGGTTATATCATTCAGTGATTGATGACAGCAGGACGATCATTAATCTGGCATCCAAAGAATATTCAAAATGCATAGAAAGATATCTATCGGATAAAGACAACTACATCACGATTACATTCTGTGAATTATCAGGTGATAAGCTGATAACAAAAGGTACCTATGCGAAGATGGCCCGCGGTGAAATGGTTAGATATATGGCAGAGAAAAATATTGAAAATCCGGCGGACATACGAAAGTTTGACAGGCTTGGATATACTTTTAGAGGAGATCTGTCATCAGAGACGGAGTATGTTTTTGAAAAAACGGAGAAAGAAAATGGTCTGGCGCTGCATGGGGGATCAGATATAAATTTATAAAATGAAATTTTTGCCAAAACGCAAGGAAAACGCAGGACTTTGGTCATGTGATTTTCCCTGCGTTTTTTGTATTCTGTAGGAAATTGAAGGGAGGTACTGTAATTCACTGGTTTGTGACTGTTGTGGCTGCATGGTTTATCGTGGCACAATTTGATCTCTGGTATATCGAATTTTGCTGATTGTGATCATCATGAATGCCCTGTTCTGGTGAATAAAATCCAAAAATAATGAATAATGAGAATGATTACTATTTTTATTGACAATAGACAAAAAACCGTATATAATCCTTATTAAGAACTATTCCTGATAAGGAGGATGAATGACGAGTAGAAGAAACACCATACAGAAAGAGCTGGTACGAAATGCTATATACGAGATGAAAAGGCATGTGACAGCAACTGAAGTGTATGAATTTATAAAAGAAGCATATCCTACAATCGGAAGAGGAACTGTATATAGAAATCTTGATATATTGGTAGAAGAAGGTGCTTTAAGGAAGGTTGAAATCCCGGATGGACCGAACAGGTTCGATTTTACATTAAAAAATCACTATCATGTCAGATGTGAAATATGCGGTGGGGTGTATGATGTGGATATGGATGAAATACCGGACTTGCTGGAAAGAATTCATAGCACGCATGGAATGAAATTTCTGGATTATGATATTTTGTTTAAAGGCATCTGTCCCGAATGCAGGGAGAAGGTAAAGGAGGAACAAAATGGATGAGAAAGCAATGTATAAGCTGAGTTATGGATTGTTTGTACTGACTGCCAGAGAAGGAGAAAAAGACAATGGATGTATTATTAATACAGCGATTCAGGCGGCTTCAGAACCAAACCAGCTAAGTATCTGTGTGAACAAAGCAAATTACACGCACGATATGATCCAAAGAACCGGAAAATTCACGGTATCGATTCTGGGTCAGAATGCACCGTTTGAAATATTTAAGCATTTTGGCTTTCAATCAGGAAGGGATATCAATAAGTTTGAAACATTTGAAAAGTGTGACAGAGGTACAAATGGTATTTATTATATTACAGATGGTACGAATGCATACATTTCTGTAACGGTTCATAAAACAGAAGATCTAGGTTCGCATACGATGTTTATCGGTGAGATAACCGATATGGAAGTCCTGAGTGATGTCCCTTCTGTCACATATGATTATTACCATAATCATATTAAGCCTAAGCGGGGAGAAGTGAAAAAAACGGAGAATGGACAGACCGTATGGCGCTGCAGAATATGTGGATATGAGTATGCAGGTGAAGAACTACCGGAAGATTTTATATGTCCGGTATGTAAGCACCCGGCGTCAGATTTTGAAAAAGTGTGACTGTGAGGGTATGGAACAGTCACGATCAAGTAAAGAAAATGGAGGAAAAATAAATGGCAGCAAATAAATACGCAGGAACACAGACAGAGAAAAATCTACAGGAGGCATTTGCAGGAGAGTCCCAGGCGAGAAATAAGTATACCTATTTTGCTTCTGTAGCAAAAAAGGAAGGCTATGAGCAGATGTCAGCATTATTTTTAAAGACCGCAGACAACGAGAAAGAACATGCTAAAATGTGGTTCAAGGAATTAGCAGGAATCGGTGATACAAAGGAAAATCTGGCAGCTGCTGCTGAAGGCGAAAATTATGAGTGGACAGATATGTATGATGGATTTGCGAAAACTGCTGAGGAAGAAGGCTTCCCCGAGCTTGCAGAGAAATTCAGGGCAGTAGGAGAGATCGAGAAGCACCATGAGGAGAGATATCGTGCACTTCTGAAGAATATCGAAACTGCGCAGGTGTTTGAAAAGAGTGAAGTGAAGGTATGGGAATGCCGTAACTGTGGACATATTGTGGTAGGAACAAAGGCTCCTGAGGTATGTCCGGTATGTAACCATCCACAGAGCTATTTTGAAGTACATGCAGAAAATTATTAAGGAGATGAGATGATTACGAAGAAGCAGATGATTCATTCAAAGAAAGCAGTCATGGCTTGAACTATAAAATTATTGCACATAGAAGGAGATAAAGATATGGAAGTAAAGTATTATGTATGTAAGCATTGTGGAAACATTATTGAAAAGGTCACGGACAAGGGTGTGCCGGTTATGTGCTGCGGAGAGGCTATGCAGGAGTTAAAAGCCGGAGTGACAGATGCTGCAGTTGAGAAGCATGTACCTGTATATACAGTAGAAGGCAATCATGTTCATGTTGTTGTCGGTGAGACAGTACATCCCATGCTTGAGGCACATTTTATTGAGTGGATCACATTAAATACAAATCAGGGTATTTACAGAAAGCCGTTACGTCCGGGACAGGAGCCGGCAGCAGATTTCTGTCTTTGTGATGGGGAGCAGGTAGAAGAGGTGTATGCATATTGCAATCTTCATGGATTGTGGAAATGCTAAAAGTATTGATGTAACTGTTCTGATGTAATTGTTCTGATGTAACTGTTCGGTACAGGTCAGAAAGCAGAAGTAAAATGAAAGTAGGATGAATGTATGTATGAAATGAAACCGGAATATTATATCGGAATCGATATGATAGACGAAGAACACAAGCAGTTGTTTAAATATGCAGATGAAGCATATGAACTGCTTCATGATGAGTATACACCTGATAAATATGATAAAATTGACATCATATTGGAAAATCTGCGTGATTATACAGTAAAACACTTCTCGGATGAAGAAGCGTATATGGAATCTATCAATTATAAAAGATTATTTACACAAAAAACCCAGCATCAGGCATTTATACATAAACTGGATGAATTTATGGAACAGCATAATGATGAGGTAGAAGATCAGGATGAACAGATCATGGGTATTTTAAAATATCTTACAGAGTGGTTGATTAATCACATTCTTCATGTTGATGGTCTGATTCCAAAAGGCTGATGCAGTAGTATGGTATGAGCGGTGTTTATTTGGCACCGCTCATCACGCGACTCATGATGCAGGGAGTTTTCGGTGGTGTGATACAGTGTTAGTGTCTGGTCATTTTTAACATCGCAAGCACCTGATTGACACGTGCCTTTTCTGCCGGTGAGAGGTTGGCAGTCAGAAGCTGGATCATGAGATCCTGTTCGGTTGGTGTGAACTGGATGTTTTGTTCCTTCGCCTGACGCTGGCAGTTGGCAAGCTGGCGCATCATGGCAGCGGAGTTGCTGCCGGCTGGCATATTTGCAAACGCCTTGAGAAATTCGAGCTTCTCCGGAGAGATACCGGGTGCAGCATTCATGAGATCGTCGATATTCATACATCCTCCTGTCCGCGGAACATACCGCCGTAGAGATCTGCCATAGACAGCATATTGGTGATCAGGTCAATGTTTGCCTGGTCAGACTGGGTGCATAACGGTCGGATCGCATCGAGCATCTGTAAGATCCGGCCGGAAGTGTTCATGCCCTCGCACATCTGCAGCGCGGGTTCCTTGTGCTCAAACAGGGAATTGGCGCGCGAGAGTTCCATCATTTTGACGGCGGTCGCGAGCATCCGCTGCCGCTGATAGGGGATGTAGGGGATCGCGGTTTTTATAAGCTGCAGGGTTCGATCCTGCAAATGGGAATCAAAGGGCGTAGTCGTAAATTCCTGTTCCATACTCATGATAAAAGATACCTTTCGTTACCTTTTTGTTTCATCCTATGAGAAAAAACGCAGAATATACATACAATATAATAACAAAATATTTTGTGGAAAGGATCAGTTCATGGGACGTTTAATCATAGATGGGAACCGTATTTACGAGGTGGATGAGCTTTGTTTAAAACGAAAAAAGGAGCAGTCGGGAGCGGAGGCAAACCGTAAGCCTGCGCTGAAGCAGGCGGGACAGGGAAACGGACACACGAAAAACAAACGGTGATCCAGAAATACACCAAACAAAAAAGGCAGGAGATCCTGCCTTTTTTGTTTTCATAGAACCGGGAATTTAGAAGCATCCGCCATTGTTGCCGTTGTTTCCACCACAGCAGCACAGAAGAAGCAGGATGATCCAGATGCTGTCACATCCGTTGCCGCAACTGTTGTTTCCGTTGCAGAAACCACCATTTCCACCGCAGCAGCACAGCAGTAACAGAATCCAGATAATACTTGAACAGCCGTTAGAGCTTTCGCATCCGCATCCACAGTTTGTAGCAGCTAAATCGCTCATGTTGAAGTCCTCCGTTGATTTGATTTATAGTTCATATTATGTGGAGAGCATGTCAGTGTTTCCTGTCTGCACATTATTTTTTTAGGAGTCTGTCTAATCTATTTGCGCGGCATGGCAAAGTGTGCTATCATTACAGATAATTGTGGGCTGCGAATTGCGCATGAAATAAAGAGTCGCTTGCGACTCTTTCGCGCCCGAGCGGTATGCGAAGCATATACTTCATCCCCGCGAGGTGCGCATCCTCGCGGAGCGTTTTTGATTCATAGGAAGGAATTTCCTATGAATTAAAAAATGAACTGATTCATAAAAAACAGGAAAGAAAGAGGAGACGACGATGGAAAAAATCAAAATGACAACCCCGTTGGTAGAAATGGATGGAGATGAGATGACACGTATTCTCTGGCAGATGATCAAAGATGAGCTGCTGTGCCCGTTTATCGATCTCAAGACCGAGTATTATGATCTGGGGCTGGAATACCGCAACGAGACCAATGATCAGGTGACCGTCGATTCCGCCAATGCAACGAAAAAATACGGCGTGGCAGTCAAGTGTGCGACGATCACACCGAATGCGGCACGTATGACAGAGTACAATCTGAAAGAGATGTGGAAGAGTCCCAACGGTACGATCCGTGCGATGCTCGACGGAACCGTATTCCGTACACCGATTCAGGTGAAGGGTATCGAGCCCTGTGTGAAGAACTGGAAGAAACCGATCACGATCGCCAGACATGCGTATGGTGATGTGTATAAGGCGGTCGAAATGAAGGTACCCGGCGCAGGAAAGGCAGAGCTCGTATTTACCGGTGCAGACGGCAAGGAGGAGCGCGTGACGATCCACGAGTTTACCGGAGCAGGTGTCATTCAGGGACAGCACAATGTGGATGAGTCGATCGAGAGCTTTGCACGGAGCTGTTTCAGCTATGCTCTGGATCTGAAACAGGATCTGTGGTTTGCGACAAAGGATACGATCTCTAAAAAATATGATCACACGTTTAAGGATATTTTTCAGGAGATTTTTGACCGTGAGTACAAGGAGAAGTTTGAGGCTGCCGGCATTACATATTTCTACACCCTGATCGACGATGCGGTTGCGCGTGTCATGAAATCAGAGGGTGGATTTATCTGGGCATGTAAAAACTACGACGGAGATGTGATGAGTGATATGATCTCGTCTGCGTGCGGCTCACTCGCGATGATGACCTCCGTACTCGTTTCACCCGCAGGCATTTATGAGTATGAGGCAGCACACGGCACCGTACAGCGCCACTACTACAAGCATCTGGCAGGGGAGGAGACTTCCACAAACTCTGTCGCTACGATTTTCGCATGGTCCGGAGCACTCAGAAAGCGCGGAGAGCTCGATCAGCTTCCGGAGCTGATGACTTTTGCGGACCGTCTCGAAAAGGCTTGCATCGATACGATCGAGTCCGGAAAAATGACAAAGGATCTCGCCCTAATCACAGAGCTGCCTGATCCGGTTGTATTAAACAGCGGTGATTTCATCAAGGAGATCCGCAAGACACTCGAGTCCTATTACGCATAGGATGAACCGTTCACTGTATGAGGTCAGGGAGCGGTATTTAGTATTAGTATATGATATAAGGGGAATCGAACGATGATTTTATCCTGTCAAAATGTTTCAAAAGCATTTGGAACAGAAGAAATCTTAAAAAAAGTCTCGTTCCATATCGAGGAAAATGAAAAGGCTGCGATCGTCGGTATCAACGGAGCCGGAAAGTCTACGCTCTTAAAGATTCTGATCGGTGAATTGTCTGCCGATGAGGGTGAGGTGACGATCGCAAAAAATACGAGCATTGGGTATCTGGCACAGTATCAGGAGGTATCTGCCGACTGTACGATCTACGAGGAAGTACTCCGTGCGAAGTCCGACATCATAGAGATGGAGGCGCAGATTCGTTCCTTTGAGGAACAAATGAAGCACACATCGGGCAGTGAGCTCGATACGCTGATGGAGCATTACCATACGTTTTTGCAGGAATTTGAGGCGAAGGGTGGATATTATTACAAGAGTGAAGTGAGCGGAATCCTGCGCGGACTCGGATTTTCGGAGGATATGTTTGACCGGAAGCTGGGAGAACTCTCCGGAGGGCAGAAGACGCGGGTGTCGCTTGCCAAGCTGCTTGTGCGCAAGCCGGATATCCTGCTTTTGGATGAGCCGACAAACCATCTGGATCTATCCAGTATCACATGGCTTGAGGGATTTTTAAAGGGCTATAAGGGTGCGGTCATACTCGTATCGCATGACCGGTACTTTCTCGACCGCATCGTGACGAAAGTTGTGGAAGTTTTCCTGCATCAGGCACACGTATATGCAGGAAATTATTCGCAGTACAGCAAAAAAAAGGCGCAGATCCGTGAAGCGCAGATGAAGCAGTACTTAAACCAGCAGCGTGAGATCGCTCATCAGGAAGAAGTGATTGCAAAGTTAAAGTCCTTTAACCGCGAGAAGTCGATCAAACGTGCGGAGAGCCGTGAAAAGGCATTGGAAAAGATCGAGCTTTTGGAAAAGCCGGTCGAGGAACAGGCGGATATGCACATCACGTTAGAGCCGAACATTACGAGCGGTAAGGATGTGCTATCTGTCGAAGGTCTGACGAAGGCATTTCCGGGTAATGAGCTGTTTTCGGGCATTGATCTGGAGATTAAGCGCGGTGAGCGCGTGGCGCTGATCGGTGACAACGGAACCGGTAAGACGACGATGTTAAAGATCATTACCGGAAAGCTGGCGGCGGATGCCGGAACCGTCCGACTCGGTGCGAATGTGCACATCGGCTATTACGATCAGGAGCAGCAGTTACTCAGCGAAGAAAAGACGCTGTTTGAGGAGATACAGGATGCCTACCCGAACCTGAACAATACAAAGGTGCGCAGCGTCCTCGCAGCATTTTTGTTCACGGGGGAGGAGACAGTCACAAAGCGCGTGGCAGATCTCAGCGGTGGCGAGCGCGGCAGACTTTCGCTCGCAAAGCTGATGCTCTCGGAGGCAAATTTCCTGATCCTTGACGAGCCGACGAACCATCTGGATATGGTATCCAAGGAGATCTTGGAACAGGCGTTGAATCAGTATACAGGTACGGTATTTTTCGTGTCGCATGACCGTTATTTTATCAATCAGACGGCGACGCGGATTCTGGATCTGACCGGAAAAACGATCGTCAACTACATCGGAAATTATGATTATTATCTGGAAAAACAGGCAGAGCTGACACGTGTCTATGTGACGGAGCGGCAGAATGGACAAACGCAGTCTGCGGTATCCGCCGCATCGGATGATTCCGGAAAAATGGACTGGCAGGAGCAGAAGAAACAACAGGCTGCCGTCCGCAAAAAACAAAATGAACTGAAAAAAACCGAGGAGCAGATCGCCACGCTGGAGGCACAGCGGGAACAGCTCGAAGCAGAGGCGGCAGATCCGGCGATCGCGACCAATTCTGCACATCTGATGGAGCTGCATACGCAGATGACCGCGATCGATGAGCAGTTAGAGTCTCTCTATGAAAACTGGGAATTACTGGCGAGTGACGAGGCTTTGCAGTGAGATTGACAGATTCTTAACAAAGGAATATACTAAAATTTAGTAAATTATCTGAAAGGTTGAGGAAATTAGGAGATGGAAGAAAAGGGGATTTCACAGGCGGTCATCCGGCGGATGCCGCGGTATTACCGTTATCTCGGTGATTTGCTGGATGCGGGGGTTGAACGTATCTCATCCAATGATCTGAGCAGCCGGATGAATGTTACTGCGTCCCAGATTAGACAGGATCTGAATAATTTCGGAGGCTTTGGACAGCAGGGCTATGGCTATAATGTCAAATACTTATATGAGGAGATCGGCAAGATCTTAGGACTCAATACGACCCATGATGTGATCATTATTGGAGCCGGACATCTCGGTCAGGCGCTCGCAAACTATGTCAAATTTGAAAAGCTCGGCTTTATGATCCGCGCGTTGTTTGATGTGGATCCGGAGCTGATCGGACAGAATGTGAGGGGAATACCGATTCTTCCGTTATCGGAGCTGCCGGATTATGTGAACAATCATCCAGTGGACATTGCGACACTGACGATGCCGAAGTCGGAGGCAGCCTCTATCGCGGATGAGCTGGTAGGGCTCGGCGTGCATGCAATCTGGAATTTCGCGCATGTGGATCTGGAGCTGCTCGACGCGGATGTCATTGTAGAAAATGTCCATTTGTCGGACAGTCTGATGCAGTTATCTTACAACACAGTCAAGCATACAAAAGAAAAAGAGGGTTGAGTATTAAATGGCAGAAGACAAGGATTTTTCCGTTTTTTTGCGAAATAAGAGAATACCGATCTGTACTCTGGATCAGAAATGGCACAAGCTGTTTGCGCTCAAGGGAAAGACGGAAGAGATTGAGGAATGTGAACAGCGGCTGAACGATCTGCTCAAGCATCAGGGTCAGCTCAATAATGACATCAAGGACCTTAAGAAGTTAAAGTCTAAGCTGATGGGAAATATTGTCGAAAATATGGAGGGAACGCACGTAGAAAACGAGGGGCGGATCAGCTCTAAAAAGCTCGATGAGGATAAGCGCCTGATCGATGAGATCAATGAAAAACTGGAAAGCTATGAGGATGAACTGCTGGATCTTCCGCGGGAGATCGGTCGCGTCAATAAGGAACTCATGCTGCTGACCGTACAATATTGTTATGAAAAATTGCGCATCAATGTGGCTGAGATCAGGGAAGTATCGGATTGGATCACACAGGTGCGCATTGATTTGAAAAAAAATATTATCAGGAAGCAGAACCGGGAGATCAACAGCCGTCAGATTTATGCCTATATGCATGATATTTTTGGCGCACAGATGATGGATGTCTTTGATCTGGACAACGACGATATTGATCTGAGCATCCTGTTTGAAAAGCCGAAAAAGAAAGAGCCGCCGCGGGAGTCCACAGAAAACGGACAGCAAAAGCGTGAGGTTTCGGACGGTACAGTGACTAAAAAGGGTGACGGGAAAGCCGCAGAACAGAAAAAAGAGAATTTTGATGCGTAAAAAGCAGGCGATGCAGATCCGGCAGTCCGTGGAAATGAGGTGAATAGCTTTGAAGTACCTTGTGAAAAAAGGAGAAATGAAACAGTATGATGCGAATACGATGGACGTATTCGGGATGTCTTCGCTCGTGCTCATAGAGCGCGCAGCGCTGGCTGCTGTGGAAGAATTAGAGCGCGACGGACTGGATCGCCTGTCGCGTATTCTGGTCGCTGCCGGTACGGGAAATAACGGTGCGGACGGACTGGTTATGGCGAGGCTTCTGTACCTGAAAGGTCATACCGTACAGATCGTGTTGGCGGGCAACCGATCCAAAGCGACACCGGAAAACCGTACAGAGCTACAGATCGCGCAAAACTATGGTGTGGCTGCGATGGATGCCGATACGTGGCTGGAGACAGCCGGTCAGCCCACAGATTATGATATCGTGGTCGACGCGCTTTTCGGAGTGGGACTTTCACGGAGGATCGAGGGTGTATACGGCCAGTTGATCGAGCAGCTGAACGGTCTGCATGCGAAAAAGGTCGCTGTCGATATTCCGAGCGGTATCGATGCGGATGACGGACAGGTGCTTGCCGTGGCATTTCAGGCAGATCTCACGGTTACCTTTTCGTATGAAAAGCTGGGTATGCGGCTGTTTCCCGGACAGAGCTATTGCGGGCGGATCGTCTGCCGCAGTGTAGGGATTGACGATCACAGTTTTCTCGCAGATACAGAGCGCGGACACAAGCCGCTCGCGGCTGCGCTGACCGATGAGGATCTGCGGCTGATTCCGGCGCGGCGGATGCGCACGAATAAAGGTTCCTATGGCAAAGTGCTTGTGATCGCGGGCAGCGTCAACATGGCGGGAGCAGCGGTTTTTAGTGCCCGAGCCGCCTATCTGTGCGGCTGTGGGCTGGTGCGTGTGCTGACACCCGAAGAAAACCGCACGATCATACAGAGCACACTTCCGGAGGCGGTGCTGACGACGTACACCGCGAAAAAACCGGAGCCTGAAATACTGACGACAGCGATGCAGTGGGCGGATGTGATTGTCTGCGGACCGGGGCTTGGCACATCGGACGCGGCGCACCGGATCGTGCGGACGGTACTCAAAAATGCGGCTGTTCCGCTTGTTCTGGACGCAGATGCGCTCAATATCATATCGGAGGAGACCGATATTTTGCGCAGGCCGCACACCGATCTCGTCGTTACGCCGCATCTGGGCGAGATGGCAAGATTGCAGGATCTGCCGGTTTCTTATATACAGGATCATATCGTAGAGAGCGCGGAGGAGTTTGCGCGCACGTACAACCTGATCTGTGTGTTGAAGGATGCCAGAACGGTGACTGCCGTGCCTTTTGGACAGACGTATGTGAATCTGTCCGGCAACAACGGCATGGCGACCGGCGGCAGTGGCGATGTGCTCACCGGAGTGATCGCGGCGCTGATCGTACAGGGAGCCGCGCCGGAGCTGGCGGCACCGCTTGGCGTGTATATACACGGGCTGGCGGGTGATCTGGCGGCAGAGACACAAGGACGCTATAGTCTGACGGCATCAACGCTGTTAGAGGCGCTGCCGGGGATATTTTTGAGAAAAGAGGGTATGGAATAATGGAAAACTATCCGAGAGTGCATGCGGAGATAGATCTGGATGCGGTTTTGTATAACATGGAGCGGATGCATCGTCTGACCGACCCGCATACAAAGCTGATGGCAGTCATCAAGACTGACGGTTACGGACACGGAGCGATCCCGATTGCCAGAGAGCTCGAACCGTTGGACTATGTATACGGATACGCGGTTGCAGCCGAGGAGGAGGGACTGGCACTGCGCACGGCGGGGATCAAAAAGCCGATCCTGATTCTGGGCTATGCTTTTCCGGAGCAGTATGAGACGCTGCTGCGGGCACAGATCACGCCTGCGATCTTTACGTTTGAATCGGCAAAAGAGCTGTCGGATACCGCAAAACGGCTGGATCTGACCGCGCATATCCACATCAAGCTGGATACTGGCATGGGGCGCGTCGGATTCCTTGTATCGGAAGAAAGTGCGGATACGATCGCACAGATTGCGGCACTGCCGCATATAGTGATAGAAGGGATCTTCACACATTTCGCGCGTGCGGATGAGACGGATAAAACATCTGCCGGACAGCAGTTAGCTGCATTTCTGCACATGAATGAGCTGCTGGCTGCGCGCGGCGTGCACATTCCGATCCGGCACTGCTCCAACAGTGCGGGTATTCTGGATCTGCCGGAGGCGAATCTCGACATCGCGCGTGCGGGCATCACACTCTATGGATTACACCCCTCGGAGGAAGTGCATTTAGAGCGTATGGATATGCATCCGGTGCTGTCCTTAAAGAGCCGCATCGTCCATGTAAAGACGCTTCCAGCAGGCTATGGGATCAGCTACGGGGCTACCTATGTGACACCGTCTGAGCGCAGGATCGCGACAATTCCGGTCGGTTACGGGGATGGCTATGCCAGAAGCCTTTCGAACAAGGGCGAGGTGCTGATCCGCGGAAAACGTGTACCAATCGTCGGTCGTGTGTGCATGGATCAGTTCATGGTGGATGTGACGGATCTTGCGGATGTCTGCTGTGGAGATACGGTCACGCTGGTTGGACGGGACGGCGCGGAGCAGATCACACTGGAGGAGCTGGGGGAACGTTCCGGCCGGTTTAATTATGAGTTTGCCTGTGACCTCGGAAAACGGATTCCGCGTGTCTTTTACCGGAATGGAAAAAGAATTGGCAGTTGGACACAATTTGAAGGACTCACAGAATAAAATGTTTTTAATTGGAAATACTTCAGAATAAGTTACAAAGTAATGAATTTTCTGGAGTGAGGACAATGACGATTCGACGAGGAGACGTATATTATGCAGATTTGCGGCCGGTGGTAGGTTCCGAACAGGGAGGAATCCGTCCGGTGCTGGTGATACAAAATGATGTTGGCAACCGCCACAGCCCGACGGTGATCGTGGCAGCGATCACATCGCAGATCAATAAGTCAAAGCTGCCGACCCATGTGGAGCTCTCCGCGAGGCAGTACGAGATGGTAAAGGATTCGGTCGTTTTGCTGGAACAGCTGCGGACGATCGACAAGCGCAGATTAAAGGAGCGCGTGTGCCATCTGGACGGGGAGATTCTGACAAAAGTAGATAAAGCATTAGAAATCAGCCTCGAACTGCCTACATAAACTTGACTTTGCTGGCAGACAATGGTATATTTCTAGTGTTTTACGATAATAAAATCACAGACAAAGAGAAAAATAGGAGTGCGATTATGGAGGATGCCGGAAACCCACATACGGGTTTTATTGGTAAAGTAAAAAAATTTTTTAATAAAAATTCGGAAGACGTTACGGAGGAAGAGATCATTTCCCTTGTGAATGAAGGACATGAACAGGGATTTATCCGTGAGAGTGAAGCGGAGATGATTCATAATATTTTCGAGCTCAGCGACAAGGATGCCAAGGATATTATGACGCATCGCAAGCAGATCTGTGCGCTGGATGGCAGCATGACGTTTTCGGAGGCGTTGGAGCTCGTTCTGACCGAGCCGTTTTCGAGATTTCCGGTGTACATAGAAGATATGGATGACATTGTCGGACAGGTACATATCAAGGAAATGCTCATACATGCAAGGGACGCGGCGTGCGCCGATATACCGATCCGTCAGATCGAGGGTCTGATGACACCGGTTGATTTTGTACCTGAGACGATCGGGATCACCGCGCTGTTCCAGCGGATGCAGACGTCGAAAAACCATCTGGTCATCGTGATCGACGAGTATGGTCAGACGGCGGGACTGGTGGCGTTAGAGGATATTTTAGAGGAGATTGTCGGAAATATTTTCGACGAGCATGATAAAGAGGAGCATCATATCGTATCACGCGCCGACGGTGTTTATTTTATGGACGGGGCGGCTGATCTGGAGGAAGTCGCAGAGGCACTCGGTCTGGAGGAACTGGCGGAGAACGAGAATGATACCTTAAACGGTTATCTGATCTCGCTCATAGACAAGATTCCGAGTGACGGAGAGCGGTTTGAGGTGGAGGCATACGGCTATCTGTTCCGTGTGCTGTCCGTGAAGGATAAGATGATCTGCCGCGTGGAAGTCAAAAAGCTACCGGGAGCTGATGAAGGCTCTTCAAAATAAAACTATAAATAAAAACGAAAAGAGGAAAGACGATGTCAGGACATTCAAAGTTCGCGAATATCAAGCATAAGAAAGAGAAAAATGATGCAGCAAAGGGTAAGATCTTTACAATGATCGGCCGCGAGATCGCCGTCGCAGTCAAGGAAGGTGGTCCCGATCCTGCAAACAACAGCAAGCTGGCTGCAGTCGTTGCAAAGGCAAAGGCAAACAATATGCCCAATGATACGATCGACCGCGGTATCAAAAAAGCAGCCGGAGACGGAGAAAATGTCAACTATGTAGTTGCTACATACGAGGGATACGGACCGGCAGGTACAGCCATTATCGTAAAGTGTCTGACCGACAACAAAAACCGTACCGCCGCAAATGTCAGAAATGCATTTACAAAGGGTCAGGGAAGCATCGGTACACAGGGCTGCGTGTCCTATATGTTTGATGAAAAGGGTCAGATCATCATCGAGAAGGAAGCATGCGAGATGGATGCAGACGATCTGATGATGCTCGCACTCGATGCAGGTGCAGAGGATTTTCAGGAGGAAGAGGACAGCTTTGAGATTCTGACTGCGCCGGATGCGTTTGATGCAGTGCGCGAGGCACTTGAGGCAGAGAAGATCGAGATGGCAAATGCCGAGGTGACCATGCTGCCGCAGACATATGTGACCTTATCCGATGAGGCAGATCTGAAAAATATCCAGCGAATCCTTGATCTTTTAGATGAGGATGATGATGTGCAGGACGTATATCACAACTGGGATGAATAATTGATCGATATATGCAAATGGAACCGTGGAATGTTACGGTTCCATTTTTGTATGATTTTTCTATTATTTTTATATCATGCAAAATTCCTTTGGTTTTCTCCTCAAACAAAGTGAATTGTCCGGTTGAGTATTGAATTTAAGTATGGTAAAATAAAAACAGTTGTAGAACTGCGCTGCTTTGGACAGCACAGCGATACGGCTGCTAGAATGATCAGTTGGAGGAACTATGGAATTTATCAAGGGCACATGTCCGCATTGTAAAGGCGAACTACAGATACCGCAGGGGCGAGAGACGATCCTTTGTATGTACTGCGGAAAAGAGATCACGGTGCGTGATGCGCAGATACCGCAGGAGACGATCAGCCGGCCGAAGCCGGTGACAGAGGAGGATGCAGCCGGAGCGCTGCAAAGCCTGCTGTTTGGTATCGAAGATCCAATGCAGTATTTTAAAAAGGCATTGTATATGGATTTTTATAATAAATATGTTTATGAAAACGCGAACAATCTCGCGATGTTAGAGCAGTTTTATCTGGCATCTGGCGATCCGCGTGAGGCGATGGAACGAGTCACTGAGCCGTTGGTTGCGCGGGTGGAGAGCAATATGAGCGGCCTGCGCGGAAACAAAAAGGAACAGCGCCAGATGGATTATAACCTGTCGATGGTCGTTTACATATTCCCGGCGTTGTTAGAGACAAATACACAGTCAGGACAGGCATGGATCGATGTGCTGGCGGCTACATGGAAAGCGCATTTCCCGAAGACAGAGCTTAAGGCGGCGACTTCCAAGGAGATCAATGCAGGCTTTAAATACCGGTTCTGCTATATCACGACAGCCGTATGTGAGTATCAGAACAAGACGGATGACTGCTATGAACTGACGCTGCTGCGCTCATTCAGGGACAATTATCTGTTGCAGTCGGCAGAGGGAGAAGCGATGGTGCATGAGTATTATGATGTCGCACCGTCAATCGTCAAGCATATCGGTAGGAGAGCGGATGCCGCACAGATCTATGAGGATATCTGGCAGCAATACTTATCGCCGTGCATCCGGCTGATCGAAAATGAGCAGCGGGAGGAATGCGTGGATTTGTATAGGCAGATGGTCTATGAGCTGAAGGATCAGTATTTTCAGGAATACAATGAAACTGAATCTTAAATTGAATGAAATCGGAGGGAGAATGGTATGAACAAGGTATTATTTGCAGCATCGGAATGTGTTCCGTTTATCAAAACGGGCGGTCTGGCAGATGTATGTGGTGCGCTGCCGAAGGAGTTCGACAAGGAGTATTGGGACATCCGCGTTGTATTGCCGTTTTATAGCTGTATTCCGGAGCATTTTCGCAATCAGTGCGAATATGTGACACATTTTTACATGAGCTGCGGTACTTATATCCAGAATAAATATGTCGGTATTTTCCGCTATGAGATGGATGGCATCAAGTATTACTTCATCGACAATCAGGAGTATTTCAACTGCGTGGTGCCTTACGGAGATATCCGTTATGACATCGAAAAATTCATTTTCTTTGACAAGGCAGTGCTGTCGATGTTAAAGCAGATCAATTTCCAGCCGAACATCATTCATTGCCACGACTGGCAGGCGGGATTCATCCCGGTCTATTTACGGACAGAGTTTCAGGCAGACATGTTCTACTGGGGCATGAAGTCGATCATGACGATCCACAACCTGAGATTCCAGGGCGTGTGGGATAAGCAGACGATGATGGGACTTTCCGGTTTTCCGGCAGATCTGTTTACACCGGATAAGCTGGAATTCCATAAGGATGCCAATATGTTGAAGGGTGGTCTTGTCTATGCAGACTACGTGACGACCGTCAGCGACACCTATGCAGGTGAGATCCAGACACCGTACTATGGAGAGGGGCTGGACGGACTGTTACGTGCCCGCCACTTTGATATGCAGGGCATTGTGAACGGTATTGACTATCAGGTATACAATCCTGCGACAGATCCGAAGATTTATGTCAACTACGATGCTTCGACCTTCCGCAAGAAGAAACCGACCAATAAAGAGCGCTTGCAGGAGGAACTCGGACTGGCAGTTGACAAGAAGAAGTTCATGATCGGTCTGATCTCCAGACTGACTGACCAGAAGGGACTCGATCTGATCAATTATGTGATCGACCGGATCGCTGATGATTATACGCAGTTTGTTGTCATCGGTACGGGTGAGCCGCAGTATGAGAATATGTTCCGTCATTATGCATGGAAGTACGGTGACCGGATCTCTGCAAATATCTGCTACAGCGATGAGCTGGCGCACAAGCTGTATGCTGCTGCGGATGCGTTCCTCATGCCGTCGCGCTTTGAGCCGTGCGGACTGACACAGCTCATTTCCTTCCGTTACGGAACGGTGCCGATTGTCCGTTCGACCGGCGGACTCCGCGATACGGTAGATCCTTACAACGAGTATGAGCATACCGGTGACGGCTTCGCATTTACCAATTACAACGGCGAGGAGATGCTTGGCATCATCAACTATGCAAAGCATATTTATTTTGATTGCAAGAAGGATTGGAACAAGATGATTGACCGTGGCATGGCGAACGATTATTCATGGAATTCTTCCAAGCATAAATATGAAGATCTCTACAATTATCTGATCAGCCAGTAAAGAGAACAGTAAAAACATAAAAACAGATACGAAAGACCATCAGAGGCACAGGCGCATTTGGTGGTCTTTTTGCGGCTTCGGTCTCGCTGTTATAGATTCCGATCTGATAAAATCGCAAAAATCCGGGCATACTTTACAAAAATAAGGAGGTTTTTGCGATGAGTGAAGCAGTTGAAAACAAGAGTGAAAATACAGATAACCAAAGAGTCGAAAATACAGTTGAAAATAAGGGGGAAAACCAGAAAGAACAGACCGCAGGCAAAGAACAGGCACAGGATACAATCTATGAATACGGAGATACCGATCTGGATGATCCGGTACGAAAGCACAGAATCCATCTCATGACGATCATTGGAGAGATCGAGGGACATGATGTGCTTCCGGCGACGAGCAAGACGACAAAATACGAGCATGTGCTGCCGCGGCTGGCGCAGCTCGAGGAGGATTATGAGATCGATGGTCTGCTGCTTTTGCTCAATACAATGGGTGGGGATGTGGAGTCAGGGCTTGCGATTGCTGAGATGGTCGCATCGATGTCCAAGCCGAGTGTATCACTCGTGCTTGGCGGCAGCCATTCGATCGGCGTGCCGCTTGCCGTGTCCACAAACCACTCGTTTATCGTGCCGAGCGGGACGATGGTCGTGCATCCGGTGCGGCTGAACGGGCTGACAATCGGTGCGCCGCAGACGTATGACTATTTTCAACAGATTCAGGACCGGATCACGGGATTTGTGTCCGCGCATTGCAGGATCAGCCAGAAACGGCTGGAGGAGCTGATGCTCAATACTGCCATGCTCACAAAGGATCTCGGGACGGTGCTGGTCGGAGAACAGGCGGTGCAGGAAGGAATCATTGATGAGGTCGGCGGTCTGCATGAGGCACTGGACCGCCTGCACCGGATGATTGATGAGAAACAGACACAGGGACGACCCTAAATATAGTACCCGTCGAACTTTTGGGTGACATTTATGTCTAGATATGCTAATATATAGAAATATATGGGTAGCAATCATAAAGGAGGCATGGAATGTCATTATTAGAAGCGATTCTGATGGGTATCATTCAGGGTGTTACAGAGTTTCTGCCGGTGAGCAGCTCCGGACATCTTGCCCTGTTTAAAATTTTATTTAGGATTGAGGATGTGGGATTACTCTTTGATGTGATTCTGCATCTGGGTACACTGATCGCGATCTTTGCGGTATATTACAAGGATATCTGGAAAATGATCGTAGCGGGCTTTGCCATTATCGGGGATGCCTGCAAAAATATCGGCATCTTTTTCAAAAATCTCACGCACGGGACAAAAGGCGGTTATCACCATGTGATCTGTAATGGCTACCGCAAGTTTGTGATGCTTGTGATCGTGTCCACGATCCCGACCGGAGTGATCGGTGTTCTGGCATCGAGCCTGATCGAGCAGGCGGCAAAACTGCTGATCGTTCCGGGTGTCTGCCTGATCCTGACCGCGATGCTTCTGCTTCTGGCGGATCATTGCAAGGGCGGCGAGAAGATGCCAAAGCAGGTGACGTATTCAAATGCATTTATTATCGGTATCGCACAGGGAGTGGCGACACTTCCCGGATTGTCGCGCTCCGGAACGACCATCACGGCGTGCCTGTTAAGTGGGTTTAACCGTAAATTTGCAGTGAAATATTCGTTTATCATGTCGATACCGGCAGTGCTTGGATCGCTCGTGTTCGAGCTGTCCGATCTCTCCACGGTGTCATTTACGAGCACGGAGATCATGTATTATCTGGTCGGCATGGTCGTGGCTGCGGTTGTGGGGTATATCTGCATCAAGACGATGCTCTATGTCGTGCGGCAAAAGAAATTTACCGGATTTGCGATCTATTGTTTCATTGTAGGCGCAATCTCTGTGGGAGTGTATTTTTATCAGTTATAACACCTGCTTGTCCGGGATAGTGGAGGATGAATAGAATGTCTGGACAGACAAAAAAGAAAAGCGGACAGGGCGCGAAGCGCAGCAGTTCCGCAAAAAATAAAAAAACAACCGCGGCGGAGCCGATACAGGAGAGCGTCTATCAGGAGGTGATCTTATGGGTGATGTTAGCGGTATCGATCGTTTTATTTGTGAGTAATTTCGGGATCGGAGGTAAGGTCGGCAGTCTTTTAAGCGGCGTATTGTTCGGCTTGTTCGGACTGCTGGCGTACATTTTCCCGATTCTGCTGTTTGTCGGAACCGTATTTATTTTATCGAACAAAAGAAATAAGATCGCGCTAATCAAAGTGGTGGCGGCGGTCTTATTTGTGTGCTTTTTGTGCCTGTTTCTCGAGCTGGTGGCGGGCAGTGCGGATCAGTATTCACCTGCCGCAGCCTATGCCTACGGAAATAAGCAGCGAAACGGCGGCGGATTTTTCGGCGGTCTGCTCGCGTGGCTGATCTGCCCGAATTTCGGCAGGGTCAGTGCCTATGTGATCGATTTTATTGTGCTGATCATCACGATGGTGATCGTGACGGAGCGCTCCGCGTGGATTCATGTCAAACATGGCGGACAGCGGATGTACGAGTCTGCCAAAGAGGGAAATGAGAAACTGCGCATCATACAGGAGCAGCATCGGGAGGAACGCCAGCTGCGCCGGATGGAGCGCAAGGTGTCGGGTGTGTCCGCAGATACGCTGCTGACGCAGGACAATCATACATATGGCGGGTCGGAGGCGCTGACGGAGATCACGCCGGAGACATTTGCCTCCCTGAGTGAAAAACGAAAGAAAGCCGGACTTCCGGCGGAATCAGCCTCCCCGCTGAAAAGAGATGCGAAAATGGACGAACCGGCAATCGCAGATACGGCACCGGCAGATGGATTTTCTGTTGTCGGACAGCGGCAGGTGAGTCTACAGCCGGTGGAGGATGCCGCAGAGATTCCGGCGCAGGAGGAACCTGCGCAGACGACAGGAATGCCGGTATTTTCACCCGAATTGCAGGAATTGTTTGCGCGTATTGAGCCGGAGGAAGCAGACGATACAGATGTAACAGATGCAGTTGTGGAGACAGTCATGGAAGAAGTCAGGGAAACCGAAGTTGTTCCTACGGTGACACAGCATATCTCTACGGTACTGCCGGAGACGATTCCACCTATGGCATCACAGCCTGAGCCTGTGGCATTGGAACCCGAGCCGGTGAAGTCTGAACCCGTGGCATCGGTATCTGAACCGGTGAAGCCTGAGCCTGCGACACCGGCATCTGAACCGGCACACAGCGCAAAGCCGGTGCGGAATCCGAAGCAGGATGCGCAGACCGCGCAAGACGAGGTGTTGAATATCGCACAGGAGATCGAGGAGCAGTCCGTTGAGGAGCACCGCAGCTATACATTCCCTCCGGTGGATCTGCTGAAAAAGGGCGATCCCCGTCAGCAGGGAGACAGCAAACAGCATTTGCAGCAGACCGCCTTAAAGCTGCAGCAGACGTTAAAGAATTTCGGCGTCAATGTGACGATTTTAAATGTAAGCTGTGGTCCGACCGTTACACGCTATGAAATCCAGCCAGAGATGGGCGTCAAGGTCAGCAAGATTGTCAATCTGACCGATGATATTAAGCTGAATCTGGCGGCGGCGGATATCCGTATGGAGGCACCGATCCCCGGAAAAGCGGCGATCGGTATCGAAGTGCCAAACAAGGAGACACTTCCGGTCATGTTCCGTGACCTTGTGGAGTCAAGGGAATTCAAGGATCATCCGTCTAATATTGCATTTGCGGCAGGACGGGATATCGGTGGTCAGGTCATTATGGCGGATATTGCAAAAATGCCGCACTTATTGATCGCCGGTGCGACGGGTTCCGGTAAATCGGTATGTATCAATACGATTATCATGTCGCTGTTATACCGTGCCGATCCGGAGGAGGTTAAGCTGATTCTGATCGATCCGAAGGTGGTCGAGCTGTCGGTGTACAACGGCATCCCGCACCTGTTTATTCCGGTCGTGACCGATCCAAAAAAGGCTGCCGGTGCGCTCAACTGGGCGGTGGCAGAGATGACCGAGCGCTACCAGAAGTTTGCGACCTACGGTGTGCGTGATCTGAAAGGATACAATGCGAAGGTTGAGAGCATCTCAGATATTGATGATCCAGACAAGCCGAAAAAGCTGCCACAGATCGTCATTATCGTGGACGAGCTGGCAGATCTGATGATGGTCGCTCCGGGTGATGTGGAGGATGCGATCTGCCGTCTGGCGCAGTTGGCGCGCGCGTGCGGCATCCATCTGATCATCGCGACACAGCGTCCGTCGGTCAATGTCATTACTGGTCTGATCAAGGCAAATATGCCGAGCCGTATTGCGTTTTCCGTGACATCCGGTGTGGATTCGCGGACGATTCTCGATATGGTCGGTGCCGAAAAGCTGTTAGGAAAGGGAGATTGTCTGTATTATCCGCAGGGATTGAATAAGCCGCTGCGTGTACAGGGAGCATTTGTGTCCGATCAGGAAGTGTCGGCGGTTGTTGATTTTATCAAGGACAGTTATGGTCATGCGTCTTATGACCAGTCCATAGAGGAACGGATGAGTAAGATTTCCGAGAGTGCGGGAAGTACCGGCTCATCGTCTGCTGCGGCACCGGGTGCGGATGCAGGCGGCAGGGATGTGTATTTTGTGGACGCGGCAAAGCTGCTGATGGATAAGGATAAGGCATCGATCGGTATGTTACAGAGGTACTTTAAAGTCGGTTTTAACCGTGCGGCGCGCATTATGGATCAGTTGGAGGAAGCTGGCGTGGTAGGTCCGGAGGAGGGCACCAAGCCGAGACAGATTCTGATGAATCCGGAGACATTTGATGCAATGCTGGAAGATGGTTCTTTTTAACAGATTACGGGAGGTAGAGAGAAAATGGCACAGTTGATTGATGGAAAAAAGATCTCTCAGGAGATCAAGGATGAACTGCGGGAGACCGTAGCAGAATTGAAGGCACAGGGAAAAGAGGGAGCACTGGCAGTGATTCAGGTCGGTGCAGATCCGGCTTCCTCCGTCTATGTGCGCAATAAAAAGAGAGCGTGCGAGTATATTGGCATCCGCTCCGAGAGCTATGAGCTGCCGGAGCAGACGAGCGAGGAGGAACTGCTTGCATTGATTCAGAAATTGAATGACGATCCGAAGATCAACGGCATTTTATGCCAGCTTCCGGTTCCGGCGCATATGGATGAGGATAAGATCATCCGTGCGATCGCACCGGAAAAGGATGTGGACGGTTTCCATGCACAGAACGTGGGTGCGCTGGTGATCGGGCAGAAGGGCTTCGTATCATGTACGCCCGCCGGTATTATCCAGCTTTTGAAGCGCTCCGGCGTGGAGATCGCAGGCAAAAACTGCGTGATTATTGGCAGAAGCAATATCGTTGGCAAACCGATGGCACTTTTAATGCTGCGTGAGAATGCGACGGTTACAGTCTGCCACTCAAAGACGAAAAATCTGCCGGACGTATGCAGACAGGCGGATATTCTGATTGTCGCGATCGGCAGACCGAAAATGATCACGGCAGACTATGTCAAAGAGGGTGCGGTCGTGATCGATGTCGGCATTCACAGACAGGAGGACGGAAAGCTGTGCGGCGATGTCGATTTCGCACAGGTAGAGCCGGTTGCGAGCGCGATCACACCGGTTCCCGGCGGCGTCGGACCGATGACGATTGCGATGCTCATGCATAACTGTGTAGAGGCGATGCAGGAGTAAACGTGAGGATCAGATAGAACAGACAGAGGTTTTAGGGCATGAAGTGTGCAAGATGTGGGGCAGAGATCCGCAAAGGGAATCTGTATTGCTCAAAGTGTGGCACGGAGGTACAGATTGTATCTGCGGATAATGTCATGGAAGAAGAATTTTTTTTGGACTTTCAAAGACGGGAGATGCGTGGCGGAACTTCAAAGGCAGAACCGCCGGCAAAGACTGCAAAGAATCCGAAACGGAATGTGGCGGGATGGATCACGGCAGCCGTCGGGACACTGTGCCTGATTATCATTCCGGCAATCTTTTTTACGCCGGGAGAGGCTGATGCACAGACAGCCGGCAGTGAGGCGTCTTACGATGAAATGATCTTCGCGCTGGCAGACGATGGGGAGGAGACCGCACAAAAGTGGTTACAAAGCAGTGCGATGCGTCAGAGCGATCCGACAGTGGCAGCATTCTGGCAGGCATGGCTGTATGGACAGCAGTCGGATACCGGAGCGCAGATCCGCACGCTACAGGAGATTCTCGCCGGAGATGAAACAAATGTGTACGCCTGTCGGGAACTGATCCGCATTTACGTGGAACAGCAGGATTTTGAGGCGCTGCATGAATTTTATGAGATTTATGCAGACACGGCGCTGGCAGGGCTGTTTGCGGATTATCTCGTCGCTGCGCCTGAGATCGAAACGCCGCAGGAGCCGTTCTGGGAGGACGATTTGCTCACCATTACCGCACAGGAGGGGCTGAATATCTATTATACGTTAGACGGATCATCCCCGATCACAGATGGAACACTGTACTATGCACCGCTGCGACTGGAGGCAGGGCAGTATACGATTGCCGCAGTTGCATGTAATGAGGAGGGCTATTACAGTCCGGTGGCAGAGCGCGCATTGACGGTAGAACGGCATTATCAGCTCGGTATGCCGCAGGTGACACCAGACAGCGGAGAATATCTGACACCGCAGACGATACATGTCAGTGTGCCGGAGGGATGCAATGCCTACTATACATGGAACGGTCAGACGCCCACGACCTCGTCCGCGCGATACAGCGGCGGGATTTCCATGCCGGAGGGCAATAATGTGCTGTCGGTCATTGTTGTAGATGCATACGGCAATGAGAGCAGCATCCAGCGTGTGAATTATATTTATATGCCATAAACAAAAAAGATTGTGACAGCGTATTTGTATGCTGTCACAATCTTTTTCTGATATCTCATATTTAATCTTCCATAAATTCAATATAATCTTTGTCCATTTTTTTGATGCGGGCGAGTGCGTATACATCGATGCCCTGCGCCACGAGCTTGTCATGTCCGGGCTGGAATGATTTCTCGATCACAATGCCGATACCGGCGATCGTGGCATGGGCTTTGCGGATCAGCCGTAGGGCGCCGGTCGCTGCCTCGCCGTTTGCAAGGAAATCATCGACAATCAGTACATGGTCATTTTCGTTCACATATTTGCTGGATATGGTCAGCTCATAGCTCGTTCCCTTTGTATAGGAGGTAACGATCGTCTGGTATAAGTCGCTATTAAGCGTCTTGGACGGCTGTTTTTTCAAAATCACCATCGGTACACCAAGCGACATGGCACAGGTGAGTGCGGGTGCAATGCCTGAGCTTTCGATCGTCGCTACTTTTGTGACCCCTTTATCTTTGAAATGCTCTGCCAGGGCTTTTCCGATCTCCATCATGAGCACGGGATCGACCTGATGGTTGATGAAACTGTCTACCTTTAATATATTGTCATTGACAGCAATTCCTTCGCTTCGAATCTTATCTTCCAGTAATTTCATAACAAACTCCGCCTTTCGTTTCGTAGTTCAATAGTTACTATTATTATAACACTTTTTGGCTTGGACACAATGAAATATTTGTATGAAATGCTAGGTTTTTGTATAGGATGTTACAAGGGTATGTGACGGAAATTTTGGGTGGAGCTATGAATCGGGAACGGAAATATGGATGGAAAATGGAATGGAAAAAATGGCTGGCTGCCGGTGTGCTCGGCATGGTGCTGGCGGTGGGCATATGGTGCGGCGGAAACAGGTATGAAACCGCATACGCACATGAGCAGCAGACGGAGGTGGAGGAGCCGCAGAACCTCTATGCACTGTCGGCATGTCTGATGGACGCGGACAGCGGGCGTGTACTGTTTGAAAAGGACGGGACGACACACCGCGCGAACGCGAGTACGACAAAGATCCTGACACTGATCCTGACGCTGGAGCGGGCGGATCTCGATGATATTGTGACGGTGTCTGAGCGCGCCGCGAGACAGCCGGAGGTAAAACTGGGCATGCATACGGGGGAGCAGTACCGGCTGGAGGATCTGTGTTATTCCCTGATGCTTGAATCGCACAATGATTCCGCCGTTGCGATCGCGGAGCATGTCGGCGGCAGTGTCGAGGGCTTTGCAGCGCTCATGAATGAAAAAGCGCAGGAGATCGGATGTGAGCAGTCACATTTTATCACACCGAACGGGCTCGATGACTCTGATGAGACAGATTTTCACGGCACCTCGGCGATAGATCTGGCAAGGATTATGTCCTATTGTATTCTGCGCTCACCGTCAAAGGGCGAATTTCTGAATATCACGCGCACCGCAGATTACAGCTTTGGCGATGTGTCCGGAAAACGCCACTTCTCCTGCTACAATCACAATGCGTTTCTGCATATGATGGACGGAGTGCTCTCCGGCAAGACAGGTTTCACCGGGGATGCCGGCTACTGCTATGTAGGAGCGCTCGAACGCGACGGGTGTACGTTTGTGGTCGCGCTGCTTGGCTGCGGCTGGCCGAACAATAAGACTTATAAATGGAAGGATTGCCAGAAGCTGTTTTCTTATGGAATTGACAATTATGAATACCGTACACTCCGGAGGGAGATCGGTGTGTGGAACAAGCAGGTAGACAATGGGGCATCGGATAGTGGTGATCCGTATGAGACACCGGTGGTATGTCTGAAAGAAGAGCCGCACGAGCCGATTACGATGCTGCTACGGAGTGACGAGACGCTCGTCTGTGAAGAAAAAATCAAAGATTTGTCGACAGCACCGATATTTAGGGGTGAAAATGCGGGAGAAGTGTGCTATTATCTTGAGGGAAACGACGGAACGAGGGAATTGCTCTACCGTGCGGATGTTTATGCGGTGGATGAAATCCGGGCAAAGGACCTGACGTTTTATCTGCGTTTTCTGATACGAAAACTGTTTACTTAATATTTGCTAAAATTTTAACAATTTCTACATAAATTCTATTGAAAATCTTTCCCAAAACATATATAATTATTATAGCGAAATTTTTGCTTTCTAAAAATTTAAGCACTAAAAATATATACGGAGGTAGAAAGAATGAGTAATGGTAATGATAATTTGGCAATGCAGCGCATCGCCGGATTAGTCGACGAAAACAGTTTTATGGAAATCGGCTCACTTGTTACTGCAAGAAGCACAGATTTCGACCTGTCCAATACAGACACTCCTTCCGACGGCGTTGTGACCGGACACGGTCTGATCGACGGAAATCTCGTGTTTGTCTACAGTCAGGATGCAGGCGTACTTGGTGGTACGATCGGAGAGATGCACGCGAAGAAGATCGCCGGTCTCTATGACATGGCAGTGAAGATGGGTGCACCGATTATCGGTCTGATCGACTGCGCAGGTATGAGACTTCAGGAGTCTGTAGATGCATTAGAGGCAGTCGGAACACTGTACGCAAAGCAGGTAGCAGCATCCGGTGTGGTTCCGCAGATTACAGCAGTATTCGGAACCTGCGGTGGCGGCATGGCAGTCGTACCCGCTCTTTCAGATTTTACATTTGCAGAGGCAGAAAAGGCAAAGATTTTTGTTAATTCTCCCAATGCAATTCCCGGAAATAATGCAGGAAAATGTGACAGTGCATCTGCACAGTTCCAGAGTGAGGAAGCCGGTACTGTAGACGGTATCGGATCAGCAGCCGAGATCTATGCACAGATCCGCGAGCTGGTAGCTATGCTTCCCGGAAACAATGCACAGGCAGGAGTTGTAGACAGCTGTGCAGACGACTTAAACCGTGCATGTGCAAGCCTTGACACGATGAAGGGTGATCCCAGATACGTGCTCAGCGAGATCTCTGACGGACATGCTTTTGTTGAGACAAAGGCAGGTTATGCAAAGGAGATGGTGACAGGCTTTATCAAGTTGAACGGTATGACCATCGGAGCTGTAGCAAATGCAACAGAGCTGTATAAGGACGGCGAGAAGGCAGAGGAGTTTGAGGCAAGCCTGACTTCCCGTGGATGCAACAAGGCTGCTGACTTCATCGCATTCTGTGATGCCTTCGAGATCCCTGTTGTTTCCTTTACCAATGCAACCGGATTCAAGGCATGCATGTGTGCAGAGAAGAATCTGGCAAAGGCACTGGCACGCCTGACCTACGCATTCGCAAATGCGACCGTACCGAAGGTAAATGTGATCACTGACAAGGCTTACGGCAGCGCATACGCTGTTATGAATTCAAAGGCACTTGGCGCTGATCTTGTATATGCATGGCCGGATGCCAAGGTTGGCATGATGGATGCGTCTCTGGCAGCAAAGATCATGTATGCAGATGCTTCGGCAGATGTGATCGCCGAGAAGACAAAGGAGTACGATGCGCTTCAGGGCAATATCCAGTCTGCTGCAAGACGCGGATATGTAGATCGTATCGTTGATTATGCAGATACCAGAAAGTATCTGGTAGCAGCATTTGAGATGCTTTACACCAAAAACGTAGAGCAGCCCTACAAGAAACACGGTGCAAAATAAGAAAGGTGACGATTATGACGAAGATTAAGAAAAAATTATTACTGATCGTCAGTCTGTGCCTTCTTGCCGTTGGTGTGTTCGGATGCGGCAGTGATGAAAATGCCACATATAACGGATATACCGCGGATCAGCTTGCTGCAAACAATACCGGTATTCTGGATGAACTGGTAGCCATGAGCGATGATGACCTCGCTATGTATCAGACGATGCAGGATCAGATCGACGCAGCAACCCTGAAGGTGATCAACAACTGGGTTGATATCAAAAATGAGGTTGGCGATTTTGTTGCTTACGGTGAAGTGGCTGTGACACAGGCAAACGGTACAACTACCGTAGAGCAGACTGCGAACTTTACAAACCGTGATATCAAAGTGACCTTTGTGTATGATAAGGACATGCAGGTAGAGGATATCAACATTGACAAGGTATACACACTGGGTGAGACGATGACAAAGGCTGCGATGAACACAGCAATGGGTATGGGAACCGTATTCGTGATGCTGATCGTCATCAGTCTGATCATCTCATGCTTTACACTGATCAATAAGGCACAGAATAAGGCAGAAAGTAAGAAAGCAGCAGCGGCACCTGCTCCGGCAGCCGTTGAGGCAGTACCTGCCCCGGTAGTACCCCAGACCGATGATCTGGAGCTGGTAGCTGTTATTGCGGCTGCGATTGCAGCGGCTACAGGTACATCTACCGATGATTTTGTAGTTCGTTCTATTAAGAGAAGATAAGAATTAAAATTTCAGGAGGAAATAATCATGAAGAATTATACAATTACCGTAAACGGAAATGTTTATGATGTAACCGTAGAAGAAGGTGGCGCAGGCGCAGCAGCTCCCGTAGCAGCAGCTCCGAAGGCAGCTCCCGTTGCCGCAGCAGCACCGAAAGCAGCAGCTCCCGCAGGCGGTGCAGGTGCCGTTAAGATCGAGGCAAAGGCAGCCGGAAAGGTATTCGCTGTAGAGGCATCTGTCGGACAGGCAGTAAAGAGAGGCGATACCGTGCTGGTATTAGAGGTTATGAAGATGGAGACTCCCGTTGTTGCTGAGGCAGACGGAACCATCGCAAGTATTGACGTTGCAAAGGGCGACAGCGTAGAGGTTGGAACTGTTTTAGCAACTATGAATTAGTCGAATAGGAGGTCTCGTATGAGTTACGTTACAGAAACACTGGGTAATCTCATTCACCAGACAGCCTTCTTCAATCTGACCGTAGGAAACTATTTGATGATTGCAGTTGCCTGCTTCTTCCTGTATCTTGCGATCAAGAAGGAGTACGAGCCGCTTTTGCTTTTGCCGATTGCATTCGGTATGCTGCTCGTAAATATCTATCCGGATATTATGCTTCATCCGGAAGATGCAAGCAATGGCGTAGGTGGATTACTCTATTACTTTTATCAGTTAGATGAATGGTCAATCCTGCCTTCACTGATCTTTATGGGTGTAGGTGCGATGACAGACTTTGGACCGCTGATTGCGAATCCGATCAGCTTCCTCTTAGGTGCTGCGGCACAGTTTGGTATTTACATTGCATACTTTATTGCGATCCTGATGGGATTCAACGATAAGGCGGCAGCCGCTATCTCCATTATCGGTGGAGCGGACGGCCCGACTTCCATCTTCCTTGCAGGAAAGCTCGGACAGACCGGTCTGATGGGACCGATTGCCGTGGCGGCATATTCGTACATGGCACTGGTACCGATTATCCAGCCCCCGATTATGAAGCTGATGACAACCAAGAAAGAGCGTCAGATCAAGATGGAGAACCTTCGTCCGGTTACAAAGCTGGAGAAGATTTTATTCCCGATCGTCGTTACGATCGTTGTATGTATGGTATTACCGACGACTGCTCCGTTAGTAGGTATGTTAATGCTTGGTAACCTGTTCCGTGAGTCAGGCGTTGTTCGTCAGTTACAGGAGACAGCTTCCAATGCAATGATGTATATCGTCGTTATCTTACTCGGTACTTCCGTTGGAGCGACTACAAGTGCAGAGGCATTCTTAAATGTCAGCACATTAAAGATCGTTGCTTTAGGACTGATTGCATTCGCATTCGGTACTGCTGCCGGTGTCCTCATCGGTAAGTTACTCTGCGTAGTGACCAAGGGCAAGATCAACCCGCTGATCGGATCAGCCGGTGTATCAGCCGTGCCGATGGCTGCCCGTGTATCACAGAAGGTCGGAGCGGAAGAAGATCCTACCAACTTCCTGCTGATGCATGCAATGGGACCGAACGTTGCCGGAGTTATCGGTACTGCGGTTGCAGCCGGAACATTTATGGCGATCTTCGGAATCTAAATATAATAAGGAGGAACTTAATCGATGTCTGATAATAATACGACGAAAAAACCGTTAAAAATTACAGAGACGATCCTGCGTGATGCACATCAGTCTCTGATCGCTACAAGAATGACTACCGAGCAGATGCTTCCCATCATTGATAAGATGGACAAGGTCGGCTACCATTCTGTAGAGTGCTGGGGTGGTGCAACATTTGACGCATCCCTTCGTTTCCTGAAAGAAGATCCATGGGAGAGACTTCGTAAATTCCGTGACGGATTCAAGAATACAAAATTACAGATGCTGTTCCGTGGACAGAATATCTTAGGATATCGTCCCTACGCAGATGATGTTGTAGAGTATTTCGTACAGAAGTCTATCGCAAACGGTATTGATATTATCCGTATCTTCGACTGTCTGAACGATCTGAGAAACTTACAGACTGCTGTTACCGCTACTAACAAAGAGGGCGGACATGCACAGGTTGCACTGAGCTATACCTTAGGCGATGCTTATACCTTGGACTACTGGACAGAGATGGCGAAAAAGGTCGAGGATATGGGTGCAAACTCTGTATGTATCAAGGATATGGCAGGACTGCTCACTCCGTATAAGGCAGAGGAGCTGATCAAGGCGATGAAGTCTACGATCAGCATTCCGATCGAGCTGCATACACATTACACCTCAGGTGTTGCTTCCATGACATGCTTAAAGGCTGTAGAGGCAGGCTGTGATATCATCGATACCGCAATGTCTCCGTTCGCACTCGGAACGAGTCAGCCCGCAACTGAGGTTATGGTCGAGACGTTCAAGGGAACTGCTTATGATACCGGATTGGATCAGATGCTGTTAAAGGAGATCGCAGATTACTTCCGTCCGATGCGTGAGGAGGCAATCAAGAGCGGACTTCTGAACCCGAAGGTATTAGGCGTAGATATCCAGACTCTGTTATATCAGGTACCCGGCGGAATGCTGTCTAACATGGTATCACAGTTAAAGGAGCAGAACGCAGAGGATAAGTACATGGAAGTGCTTGAGGAGATCCCCAGAGTTCGTAAGGATCTCGGTGAGCCGCCTCTGGTTACACCTTCTTCACAGATCGTTGGTACACAGGCTGTATTCAACGTGCTGATGGGTGAGCGTTACAAGGTTGCTACAAAGGAGACCAAGGATGTCCTGCTCGGAAAGTACGGACAGACCGTAAAGCCGTTTAACCCTGAGGTTGTTGATAAGGTATTAGGTGAGGATAAGAAGAATGCAATTACCTGCCGTTATGCAGATCTGCTTGAGCCCGAATTAGACAAGATCGAGGCTGAGATGAAGCAGTGGAAGCAGCAGGATGAGGATGTTTTAAGCTATGCATTGTTCCCTCAGGTAGCTACCGAATTCTTCAAGTACCGTCAGGCACAGCAGACAAAGGTAGATCCGGCTGTTGCAGACGAGAAAAACAAGGCGTATCCGGTATAATTGCTGATATTCATCATGTTCGCATGATGGCTTAAACAAAAAAGACTGTTACAAAGGAATCACAACTCTAACCACTTCCCAGGTTGAACCGGTTCCGGCGTAACAGTCTTATTTTTATTTGATAGGGAGTACGCAGGAATTTCCTATTATGAAAAATCCTACCACATAAAACTTGACGAAAAAAACAAATGGGGGTAGCATAGAAGTATCGGTGTTTTCCGATAAAAGACATATTGGAGGTCTGTTATGAGAAAAATAACAAAGCGAAATTTATGTGCAGGATTGCTGGCATTGCTGTTGGCAGTATCATGTCTGCTGACACCGGTACAATCTGCACAGGCAGCTACGACCGGTGCCGGAAATTACTATTTAAAGGTAAATAAGGGCACGAACGTCGTGACGGTATATAAGAAGGACGGTACACCGTACACTGCATTTACCTGTTCGGTAGGCTATGCAACGCCGACCGGAACTTATTATACACCGGCGAAATATCGTTGGTGGACGTTAGACGGTCCTTCCTACGGTCAATATTGTACCCGTATCACCAGAGGTTTTCTGTTCCATTCGGTATGGTATTACCAGCAGAAAGAGAATGCACAGTCCTACAGGCAGTACAATAAGCTGGGTACGACTGCCTCGCATGGCTGCGTGCGTCTGACAGTGGCAGCGTCAAAGTGGATTTATGATAACTGCCCGTTAGGTACAAAGGTCATTATTTTTAACGGATCATCGAAGGACGATCCGCTCGGAAAGCCAAAGACGATTACTGTGGACGAGTCCAAGTACATGGGCTGGGATCCGACGGATCCCGCCAAGGACAACCCGTATAAGACGAAAGACACGACGCCTACGATCAGTATTTCTTCAAAAACACTGGCATACGGCACAAAGTTTGGCAATGGAAATATGACCTGTAAGGATTCCGGCGGTTTTGATATTACTGACTGGGTCAAGATGAACGGAACGGTCAACATGAAAAAACTCGGTACATATACAGTGACCTATTCCGTCATCGATTCGTTCGGTCGTTCCGCTTCAAAAACAGTGACCTATAAAGTTGTGGATAAAAATGCAGCGACACTGACCGGAGTCAAGGCTTCCGTGACAAGGAAGGTTGGGGATACCTATCAGCCGATGGCAGGTGTAAAATCAAAGGACATCGCAGGGGTAGATCTGACGAAGCGGATTGTTGTATACATAAAAAATCCGGGCGCTGCCAACTATAAGAAATGTACGGCGGCTACCGTTAAATTGCAGCAGGAAGGCAAGTATCAGTTGAGATATGAAGTCGTCAATCCAAACAGCGGTAAAAAGACGACCAAGAAACAGACGATCACTGTAATTGACCGTGGGGCTCCGATCCTCACCAGCGATGCAAAATGGAAAAAACTCAAAGTAACTGCCGAGGAGCGGGAGCTTAGCTGGGATGAGCTGACCTTTGATGTGAATGCAAAATTATCCGGTGGTGGAGATCTCACCGAGAGCGTCAAAGTAAAGATCGTATCGCCGTCCGGAAAGAAAGCGACAGTCGCAGACGGTCAAAGCTATGTGTTCAGTGAAGCCGGCGAGTATACGCTGACCTACACCGTAACGAACCCGAAAGCACCGAAAGCCAGTCGAACGACCACACATGAGCGGATTCTTGTGGCGCCGAAGGATGACTCGCAGACAGAGGATGGTTCGCAGACAGGGGACGATTCACAGACAACGGACGATTCACAGGCAGGGGATGATTTGCAGACGGAGGCAGATCTGAATGAGTAACACAAATGAATTGACGAACCGTATCAATCATGCATACAGCAGTATGAGCAAGGGGCAGAAGCTCCTTGCTACATACATTACGGATAATTATGACAAGGCGGTGTTTCTGACAGCGGCAAAGCTGGGAGAGGTCGTCGGTGTCAGCGAGTCTACGGTCGTCCGGTTTGCATCCCATTTAGGGTATAAAGGGTATCCGGAATTCCAGAAGGCACTCGAGGAGATGGTGCGCAATAAGCTCAATTCGATCCAGCGGATGGAAGTTACCTATGGTCGGATCACACAGTCGCAGATTCTCGAGACCGTGCTGCAGGCAGATGCGGAAAAGATCAAATATACATTAGAGCATATCGATCAGAGTGCCTTTGAGATGGCAGTCGATACGATTTTAAAGGCAAAGACGATCTATGTGGTCGGTATCCGAAGCTGTGCGCCGCTTGCCAGCTTTCTGTCATTTTATCTGCATCTGATGTTTGACCGTGTGATACAGTTGAACACGAATAATTCCAGTGAACTGTTCGAGCAGATGGTGCGGATCAGCAAGGAGGATGTGATTATCGGAATCAGCTTTCCACGCTATTCAATGCGCACGTTAAAGGCGATGGAGTTTGCCAATAACCGAAATGCAAAGGTAATTACACTGACAGACAGCGTTCATTCTCCGATGAATCTGTATTCTTCCTGCAATCTGATTGCAAGCAGTGATATGGCGTCAATCGTGGATTCTCTGGTCGCACCGCTCAGCGTGGTGAATGCGCTCATCGTCGCCCTGTGCATGAAAAAGCAGGGAGAGGTCGTAAAGACGCTGGAGGAGCTGGAACATATCTGGGATGAATATCAGGTCTATGAGAGTGACGAGATCAACTACATCGATGATTCGCTGAAAATGAGGTATGCCAAGCTGGGAGATGACCATGCATAACTATGAATTGATTGTCGTCGGTGCAGGCGCCGCAGGGATGATGGCGGCGATCGCGGCGGCGGAAAACGGCATGTCCGGAGAAGAAATCCTGGTGCTCGAGCGCAATGAGAAACCGGGCAAGAAGATCTATATTACGGGAAAGGGCAGATGCAACCTGACCAATGCCTGTGAGGTGGAGGATCTGTTCCGGAATATACCGAAAAATGCCAAGTTTTTATACAGCGCATTTTATACATTTACGAACGATCAGGTGATCGGTTTTTTTGAGTCTGCCGGAATGAAAACGAAGGTAGAACGCGGGAACCGCGTATTTCCGGTGTCCGACCACGCATCGGATGTGATCGGTGCGCTGAAACGGATGATGGACCGCGCGCGGATCAAGGTTGCCTATCATGCGAAGGTGGAGCAGATCGGGCGGCTGGAGGATGGACGCTACCGGATCAGGCTGGCAGACGGTCATAGCTATGAGGCAGAGCGTGTACTGCTGGCGACTGGAGGAAAGTCTTATCCAACGACCGGATCGGACGGCAGTGGCTATGAGCTGGCGCGCATGCTCGGGCATACGGTGACGACACTTCGTCCCTCACTCGTGCCGTTTAACGTCGCTGATGAGGATATCAAGGCGTTGCAGGGACTCGCACCGAAAAATGTGCGTGTAAAGATCACAGATCCGGGGAAAAATAACAAAGTAATTTATGATGAATTCGGAGAGATGCTGTTTACGCATTTCGGTGTCAGCGGGCCGCTGGTGCTCACCGCCAGTGCCGTCGCAAACGATGCGATACAAAAAGGGCCGCTCATGCTGCATCTCGACTGGAAACCGGCATTGTCCGAGGAACAGCTTGATAAGCGGCTGCTCAAAGAATTTGAAGAAAATAAGAACAAACAGTTTAAAAACGCACTCACAGGGCTTGCACCCGCGAAGCTGCTGCCAGTTCTGATCGCGCGCAGCGGCATTCCCGAGGAAAAAAAGGTCAATGAGATCACACGTGAGGAGCGGGCGGCACTGATCGCCTGCCTGAAGGATTTTACGATGACGCTGTCCGCGTTGCGCGGGTTTGAGGAGGCGATCATCACACGCGGCGGTATCTCATTAAAAGAGGTGAATCCGTCGACGATGGAATCAAAGCTGATGTCGGGACTGTATTTTGCGGGGGAAATGCTTGATCTGGATGCGTTTACCGGAGGCTTTAACCTGCAAATCGCATGGTCGACCGGATATCTGGCAGGTCAGAGTGCGGCAGGGCAGCCGGAATAGAAAAATAGAAAGAAAGCCCGCAGCAGGATAAATGGGAAAGGATATACATGAAATGGCTATAAACATTGCAATCGACGGACCCGCAGGGGCAGGAAAGAGTACCATTGCAAAAATGCTCGCAAAAGAGCTTGGATATGTCTATGTTGACACCGGCGCGATGTACCGGGCAATGGCGTATTATTTTTTACAGCAGGGAATTGACAAAGAGGATGAGGCAGCCATCAATGCAGCCGTAGACGGTGCGGATGTGACGATCCGCTATGAGGACGGCTCACAGAAGGTACTGCTGAACGGTGCGGATGTGACCGGAAGTCTGCGCACGGAGCAGGTCGGAAATATGGCATCCAGCACGAGTGTCTACCCGGCTGTCAGGGTAAAGCTGGTGGCATTGCAGCAGAAACTGGCAAAGACCGCCGATGTCATTATGGATGGCAGGGACATTGGCACTTGCGTACTGCCGGATGCACAGGTGAAGATCTATCTGACGGCGAGCGTGGAGACGCGCGCGAAGCGCCGTTATGACGAGCTGGTCGAAAAAGGGGAGCCCGCAGACCTCACAAAGATCGAGGAAGATATCAAAGAGCGCGATTATCGGGATATGCACCGCGAGATGTCACCGCTGCGGCAGGCGAATGACGCGGTACTGGTGGATTCCTCGGATATGAGTATCGAACAGGTCGTTTCGGCAATACTTGGAATCGTGAAGGAGAAGCAGGCATAGCATGAATGTGAAAGTGGCGAAAAGTGCCGGATTCTGTTTCGGAGTCAGGCGTGCGGTCGATCTGGTGTACGAGCAGGCATGCATCCCCGGCGCATTATACACGTACGGACCGATCATACACAATGAGGAAGTCGTCCGCGATCTGGAGGAGAAGGGTGTCAGGGTCTTGCAGCCGGACGATCCGCTGGATGGGCTGGAGAAAGGACGCGTGATCATCCGCTCCCACGGAGTCGGAAAAGAGGTTCAGATGCAGCTTGAGGCTGCCGGCTTTGAGGTGCTGGATGCGACTTGTCCGTTTGTAAAAAAGATCCATCGCATCGTGGCGGAGCATTCAGCCGCAGGTGACCACATTGTCATTATCGGCAATCCGACACACCCGGAGGTGCAGGGGATCTGCGGATGGTGTGATCCGAAACACACGACGGTCATTGAGACCGTGGAGGAGGCGGAACGCTTCGATCTTCCAGAGAAAAAAAATCTCTGCATCGTTTCACAAACGACATATAACAACAAGAAATTTAAGAATTTAGTTGAAATTATTCAAAAGAAAGGTTATTATATAGGCATATGTATTTTAAATACGATCTGTAATGCAACCTCGGAACGGCAGACAGAGGCACGCACACTTGCGGGAGAATCCGATGCGATGATCGTGATCGGAGGCAGTCACAGTTCCAATACGCAGAAGCTATTTGAAATATGTAAGGATGAATGTAAAAATACTTACTATATACAGACACTGGAAGATTTGGACTCGACAGAACTTCGTGGACTTGGCAACGTAGGTATTACAGCAGGGGCATCCACCCCAAATAATATTATTGAGGAGGTTCAAAAGTATGTCAGAAATGAGCTTTGAACAAATGCTGGAAGAGTCTTTAAAGACAATCCGACAGAATGAAATTGTGGAGGGTACGGTCATCGATGTAAAGCCGGACGAGATTGTCTTGAACATCGGATATAAGTCAGATGGAATCATCAGCCGCAGCGAGTATACCAACGAGCCAAACGCAGACCTTACCACAATGGTTTCCGTAGGAGACAAGATGGAGGCAAAGGTAAAGAGAGTCAATGACGGTGAGGGACAGGTTCTTCTTTCTTACAAGAGCCTTGCAGCAGAGAAAGGCAGCAAGCGCTTAGAGGAAGCATTCGAGAACGGTGAAGTGCTGACCGCAAAGGTTGCACAGGTTCTCACAGGCGGTCTCAGCGTGATCGTTGATGAGGCACGTGTATTCATTCCCGCCAGCCTCGTAAGCGACACTTACGAGAAGGATCTCTCTAAGTATGAGGGACAGGAGATCCAGTTCGTGATCACAGAGTTTAATCCCCGCAGAAGACGTATCATCGGTGACAGAAAGCAGTTAGTAGCTGCTAAGAAGGCAGAGCTTCAGAAGGAGCTGTTTGAGAAGATCAAAGTCGGCGATGTTGTAGAAGGAACTGTTAAGAATGTGACAGATTTCGGTGCATTTATCGATCTGGGCGGCGTTGACGGACTGCTTCACATCTCAGAGATGAGCTGGGGCAGAATCGAGAGCCCGAAAAAGGTATTCAACGTTGGCGATACCGTAAAGGTATTCATCAAGGATATCAAGGATACCAAGATTGCACTTTCTATGAAATTCCCCGATGCAAACCCCTGGAACAATGCAGAGGAGAAGTTTGCGGTTGGCAATATCGTAAAGGGAACCGTTGCACGTATGACAGATTTTGGTGCTTTTGTAGAGCTGACACCCGGAATCGATGCATTACTGCATGTTTCACAGATCGCAAAGGAGCATATTGAGAAGCCTTCTGACGTATTAAAGATCGGACAGGAGATCGAGGCAAAGATCGTTGACTTCAATGAGGCAGATAAGAAGATCAGCCTGAGCATGAAAGCATTGTTGGCTCCCGAAGAGGAGAATGCGGATGAGGCACCCGCAGAGGATGCTGAGTAATTGTTGAATTTATTCCCTGTGGGAGTTACCCACAGGGAATTTTCATGTGATAGAAATTGGTATCACATGTGATGTTTCACGAGCATCGCAATCATTAGAAAAAGTATTATGTAGTAAAACGAGGGAAGAAATTTATGTTGGATCATTACGAGCAGTTTAAAAAGGATATTTTTGCGCTCACAAAGATTGATTTGAATGCTTATAAGGAAAAACAGATGCGCCGTAGAATCGATACGCTGATCGGAAAAAACAAGATCGACAGCTATGAAAAATATGTGGCGCTGATCAAGTCGGATAAGGATAAATTCGAGCAGTTTGTCAATTTTCTTACGATCAATGTCTCTGAGTTTTACCGGAATCCGGAGCAGTGGAAGATTCTGGATGGGGAGGTATTCCCGAAGCTGATCAATACATTCGGGAAGCGGCTGACGGTCTGGAGTGCTGCCTGTTCGACCGGAGATGAGCCGTATTCGCTTGTCATGGCACTCAGCCGCCATTTACCGTTAGCCAATATACATATCATTGCGACTGATATCGATAAACAGGTGCTGGCATCTGCAAAGGTGGGGCTGTACAATGAAAAGAGCATCGCCGGTGTGCCGGACGATCTGAAGAAAAAGTATTTCAAACAGATCGGAAGCTCTTATCAGATCGCAGACGAGATCAAGCGGTGCGTGGAGTTTCGGGAGCACAACCTGCTGCGCGACCCGTACCCGTCCGGCTGCCATCTGATCGTGTGCAGAAATGTAGTGATCTACTTTACGGATGAGGCAAAGGATCAGATCTACGGAAAGTTTTTCCAGTCACTTGCGCCCGGAGGAATGCTCTTTATCGGCAGTACCGAGCAGATCATGAACTACAAGGAGCTTGGTTTTGAGCGCAACAAGTCATTTTTCTTTGAGAAACCTAAGAAGTAGGCAGCATATCAGTTGGAAGAAAGCTGCGCAGGATATGTGTCATATATTCTGCGAATTGAGCAGAACTTAAAAAATCATCAGTCACGGCGACCTTTGAGTAACATGTCTCAGGGGTCGCTTTTTGTCGGTAAGCAGGGTCAACACAGGCAGCAACCGATTTGTGGATTGCCATATCCTCAGTCGGCAGATAAAAATAATTTTTATAGTCTAAAAAATACATCCGCGCCATACGTTGATAGAGAGGAATGCGGACATGTACGCGGTCGGTATGTGTGCGCAGATAGACACCGCTGACCGGATGGCGGACAGACAGTTCACCGGAAAGTGCACACGGTGCATGCAGTGTCACGATCAGTTCCTCGGCGTGAGAACCGTCGAGATCCGTGTACGGCTCGATAGACGCGTGATCAATGGATGCCGCACAGGAGAACAGCCGGTCGTAGGCAAAAATGTCCAGCAGCCGGTACATATTCAGGACATCTTCATAATTATGCAGTTGCAAAAGATGTGCGGCATCTTCGCTGGGAGTTTTTGTATAGGTTTCGTATACTTTGATCAGTTCGCCGCCGGAATAGAGGTCCTCGCGGTCAATGCCTAAAAACTGTTCCAGCGCTTTCTGGCGGTAGCTTTGCAGCTGCAGCATATTTTTGCGCCTGCGGCATTCTTTATAAATATCAAACAGCTCATACGCATCAAAACACAGTCCGGTCTGGTGAACATCCGACCGAGCGCACAGAAACGGCAGGTCAAAGCTGTTGCCGTTGAAGGTGATGATGCGTCTGACACCGGCACTTTCCAGATAGGAGCGGAAGTGACGGAGAAGCTCCGGCTCGTCCGACGGCTGGTCGGCGAAAAACTGGTGCAGTTCAAATGATGTGCCACCTGCATACAAGGCAAGTCCGATCAGATAGATGTGGTGGCGGCTGCGGGAAAGTCCCGTGGTTTCAATATCTACAAACAGATCGCCCGCGCGAAGTATCGTCTGCGTGAAAGCGGACGGTGAAAAGCTGACATTTGTATCGGTCCAGTGCTGCATGGTCATACTCCTTTTTTCTATAAAAATGGTCTGCGGCAGTATCCGAGACCTGAAAATGATTCACTGATATTTAAAATAAGTATACACGACTTTTGTTCGTCAAAAAAGACAAAATACTGACATTTTTTATTCATTTTTTTATGACAAACTTTCTCATTGTGTTATAATAAAGCTAATGTACAGCAGCTCTGTTATGGAGCTGCTGTCGCAATAAATATAAGGAAAGAGAGGTCAATTTGATGGGATTACGAACGTTTAGAGGCGGAGTGCATCCTTTCGAGGGCAAAGAGCTGTCAAAAGACAAGCCGGTAGAAGAATACCTGCCTAAGGGAGATCTGGTGTTTCCAGTATCTCAGCATATTGGTGCCCCCGCGCAGCCGGTTGTAGCAGTCGGTGATGCGGTGAAGAAGGGACAACTGATCGCAGAGTCCGGTGGATTTGTTTCAGCAAACATCTATTCTTCGGTTTCAGGAACGGTCAAATCGATTGCACTGCACCGTGTCGCTACCGGCGATATGGTAAATTCGATTGTCATCGAAAATGACGGAAACTATGAGGAAGTGGAATATGATGCAGTAGATGATATCATGACACTTTCAAAAGAAGAAATTATTGAGAGAGTGAAAAAGGCCGGAGTCGTAGGTATGGGTGGCGCAGGTTTCCCTACCCATGTAAAGTTATCTCCGAAAGATCCCGAAAAGATCGACTACATTATTGCAAACTGTGCAGAGTGTGAGCCGTATCTGACATCCGACTACCGCAGAATGCTGGACAATCCGGAGCTGTTAGTCGGTGGTCTGAAGATCGTATTACAGTTGTTTGACAATGCAAAGGGTGTGCTCGGTGTCGAGAACAACAAACCGGACTGTATTGCCAAGCTGGAGGCTTTGTGTAAGGACGAGCCCCGTATAGAAGTCGTTCCCTTGCAGACCAAGTATCCGCAGGGTGGTGAGCGCCAGTTGATCAAGGCTGTCGCAGGCAGAGAGATCAATTCGAAGATGCTCCCGGCAGATGCCGGCTGTATCGTGGACAACGTAGAGACACTCGTATGTATTTACCGCGCAGTCAAAGAGGGCAAGCCGGTGACCAACCGTATCTTTACCGTGACCGGTGATGCGGTAAAAGATCCCCGCAACTTCTATGTAAGTGTCGGCACTAACTATGCCGAGCTGCTTGAAGCGGCAGGCGGATTGAAAGAATCCGGGGCAGAGAAAATGATCTCCGGTGGTCCGATGATGGGATTTTCTATGTTTGATCTGAATGTGCCGATCACAAAGACCAATTCGTCACTGCTTTGTCTGTCTACCGATGATGTTTCACATCTGGAGCCGAGTGCATGTATCAACTGTGGCCGCTGTGTAGAGGCGTGTCCGGAGCTGCTTGTACCGTCAAGACTTGCAAAACAGGCAAACTTAAAGCTGGGCGAGGAATTCGAAAAGTGGAATGGAATGGAGTGTATCGAGTGCGGAAGCTGCAGCTTTATCTGTCCGGCAAGACGTCCTCTGGCACAGTCCATCAAGACCATGAAAAAAGATATTCTTGCGGCAAGACGTAAAAAATAGAGAAAGAGGTGTAAGACATGGATAACATTTTACATGTTTCATCATCACCCCATGTGCGTGCGAAAGATTCTACCAACCGGATCATGGCATATGTGATTCTTGCATTGCTGCCGACGACACTGTTTGGTATTTTCAACTTTGGCCCGAAGGCATTGCTGCTGATCGTGCTCACGATCGCAAGCTGTGTCGGCACAGAGTGGGTGTTTGAGAAAATTATTCACAAAAAAAGCACGATCAGTGATCTGAGCGCTGTCGTTACCGGACTTTTACTGGCGCTGAACCTGCCGGTGAATCTTCCGTGGTGGGAGGCAGTTCTCGGCGGCGTATTCGCGATTGCGATCGTTAAAATGATGTTTGGCGGACTTGGTCAGAACTTTATGAATCCGGCACTCGGTGCGCGCTGCTTCCTGCTGATCGCATTTGCTGCCGACATGACCAATTTCCAGACGGATACTTATACCGGAGCGACACCGCTTGCAGCGATGAGAAACGGTGAGATCATCAACAGCATGGATGCCCTGATCGGACGTACCGCAGGTACGATCGGTGAGACGAGCACGATTGCGATCCTGATCGGAGCAATCATCCTGATTTTACTCGGTGTCATCACACTTGCGATTCCCGCAAGCTACCTGATTACATTTGTGATCTTTATGCTGCTCTTTGGCGGACACGGATTTGATATGTATTATATCGTTGCACAGTTATGCAGCGGTGGTATTATGCTCGGCGCATTCTTTATGGCGACGGATTATGTCACCAGCCCGATCACACCGCGCGGACGGATTCTGTTCGGTATCTGCTGTGGTATTCTGACCGGTCTGTTCCGCTGCTTCGGCGCAAATGCAGAGGGTGTTTCCTTCGCGATCATCCTGAGCAACCTGCTCGTTCCGATGATTGAGAAGATTACGATCCCGCGTGCATTCGGTCAGGTAAAAGAGAAGAAGGAGGGCAAGTAGTATGAATACGAAAAAGATTGTACATGATGCCGTCATCCTCACAGCTTTTACAGTGATTCTTGGATTTTTACTCGGTCTCGTCTATGAGATCACCAAACAGCCGATCGCGGATGCAAATGCAGCAGCGGCGCAGGCTGCATACAAAGAGGTATTTGCGGATGCGGATTCGTTCGAGGCACTTGAGGGCTTTGATAAAAATGCAGCCACCGAGGAAGTGGTAGCGGCAGGCTACACCGATTCCATCGATGACATTCAGGTGGCAAAGGATGCTTCCGGTTCACCGATTGGTTATGTTGTGACTGTTACCGCGAAGGATGCGAGCCAGTCTACCATCACATTTTCTGTCGGCATCAAAAACGACGGAACCGTGAACGGATATTCCATTACAAGTATTGCAGAGACTCCCGGACTTGGTATGAAGGCTGAGGATGAGGATTTCTACTCACAGTTCAAGGATAAGCTGGTGGATACATTCGAAGTTGTAAAAAATGCACCTGCCGCAGACAACGAGATCGAGTCGATCTCCGGTGCGACCATTACTTCTAAGGCAATGGCAAACGGTGTGAATGCAGCCCTTACCTATTTCCGCGCAGAATTAGGAGGTGCACAGTAATGAATAAGTATGTAGAACGTTTATATAACGGTATTATCAAAGAGAACCCCACATTTGTGCTGATGCTCGGTATGTGTCCGACATTGGCGGTTACCTCATCCGCAATCAACGGATTAGGTATGGGACTTTCCACGACAGTCGTTTTGGTACTGTCCAACCTGCTGATCTCAGCATTTCGTAAAATCATTCCGGATGGCGTGCGTATGCCGGCATTCATCGTGATCGTGGCATCACTCGTTACGATCGTAGAGTTTTTGATGAAAGCATATTTGCAGTCACTGTCCGCAGCGCTCGGCGTGTACATTCCGCTGATTGTTGTAAACTGTATTATTTTAGGCCGTGCCGAGAGCTATGCATCTAAAAACCCCGTATTGCCGTCTATTTTCGATGGTATCGGAATGGGACTCGGTTTCACACTCGGACTGACCTGTATCGGACTGGTTCGTGAGCTCCTCGGAGCAGGACAGATCTTCGGTGCACAGGTATTGTCACTGAGCTGGTTTACACCGATCACCATTTTCGTTATGGCACCCGGTGCATTCCTTGTGCTGGCATTCCTTGTCGCAGGCATGAACATCATCCGCCGCAAGATGGAGGAGAAGGGCAAGCCTTTGGCAGAGCCTGCCGGATGCTTAAGCGGCGACTGCTCAAATTGTGCACATTCGAGTGTATGTGCGGATAAGAAGGAGGTAACAGACTGATGAAAGAACTCATAATGATCGCCGTTGGTTCTGCGATTGTCAATAATGTCGTGCTGAGTCAGTTCCTGGGTATCTGCCCGTTCCTCGGCGTATCAAAGAAGACAGAGACGGCTGCCGGTATGGGCGGTGCGGTCATATTCGTTATCACACTGTCCTCACTTGTGACAGCGCTGATTTACAAGTACATTCTTGCAAATACTTATTTAATGAGTATCGGCATTGACCTGACCTATTTAAAGACGATCGTCTATATTCTGGTCATTGCATGTCTCGTACAGTTTGTAGAGATGTTTTTAAAGAAAAAGATGCCGCCGTTATATGAGTCACTTGGCGTGTATCTGCCGCTGATCACCACGAACTGTGCGGTACTCGGTGTTGCATTGACAAACGTAACCAAAGAGTACGGCATTATCGAGAGTGTGGTAAACGGTTTTGCAACTGCATTTGGATTCTTCCTTGCGATCGTGCTGATGGCAGGTCTCCGTGAGAAGATCCAGTACAATGATATTCCGAAGCCTTTCAGAGGTACAGCGATCGTGCTGATCACTGCAGCGCTGATGTCAATCGCATTTATGGGCTTCTCAGGAATGATCTAGGAAGGAGAAGAACATGAATATAACAGCAATTCTTGTAGCCGCCGCTGTGGTTGGCTGCACAGGTGTTTTAATTGGATTCTTCCTTGGCATTGCCGGTGAAAAACTTGCGGTTGAGGTGGATGAGAGAGAAGAAGCGATCCTGGGTGTACTGCCCGGAAATAACTGTGGTGGCTGCGGTTACGCCGGATGTTCCGGACTGGCTGCTGCGATCGCAAAGGGCGAGGCTCCGATCAGCCAGTGTCCGGTCGGCGGCTCTACTGTTGCGGCACAGATCGGTGCGATCATGGGTGTTAAGGCGGATGAGAGCGTCCGCATGGTAGCATTCGTGAAATGTTCCGGAAACAAAGAGGTCAGCAAGGCAGATTATGACTATACCGGTCTGATGGATTGTACGGCTATGAAATATGTGCCGAACGGCGGACCGAAGACCTGTAACTACGGATGTCTGGGCTATGGTTCCTGTGTAAAGGCATGTCCGTTTGACGCGATCCATATTGTGGATGGCGTCGCAAAGGTTGATAAAGAGGCATGTAAGGCATGTGGTAAGTGTGTTGCTACCTGTCCGAAGAGCCTGATTGAGCTCATTCCGTATGATGCACAGTACGTTGTCCGCTGCGTATCCAAGAATAAGGGTAAAGCAGTGATCGATGCCTGCGGAGCAGGATGTATCGGATGTCATCTGTGTGAAAAGACTTGTGAGCATGGCGCTGTTACCGTGATTGACAATATCGCGCGTATTGATTATGCAAAGTGTGTACACTGCGGTTCTTGTGCAGACAAGTGTCCGAAGAAGGTTATCAAGTTTATTCACGAGGCATAGGATGTATTCAAAAGCAGTATTGGCTACGGTCAATACTGCTTTTTTGCACCTATAAGGAAAAAGGGGGAAGCTTATGAAGGATAGACAACGATTGGCAAAGATCGTAAACGTTCTGCTGGCATGGCTGCTCGTGTTACTGTGCGGTGTCTCATCGCTGTTGCAGCCGTTGTGTACGCAGGCGGCGACCGATTACAATGCGTATTCCAATACGAAAAAGGAGTGGTATGTTGTACGAAATAAGGATCATAACGCTCCTAGGGGTGCGGATTCTGCAAAGGATCTAAAAAAATATAATGCTTATTATTATGACGATCAGGCGACGGAAAAGGTCATTTATTTTGCGTTTGACTGCGGGTATGAGAACGGATATACGTCGGAAATGCTCGATGCGTTACAGGCGTATGATGCAAAGGCGGTCTTTTTTGTGACCGAGCATTATGTGAAATCACATCCGGAGCTGTGCAAGCGGATGAAGCAGGAAGGACATCTCGTAGGCAGCCATACGATGAGCCATCCGAGTCTGCCGTCGGTATCGACCACGAAGATCAAGGAAGAATTGACCGGATTGGAGCAGTTGTTTAAAGAAAAGACCGGTTATACACTTGACAAATACCTGCGTCCGCCGATGGGCGAGTACAGTGACCGTGTCTTAAAGGTCGCACAGGATCTCGGCTACACAACGATTTTCTGGAGCATTGTCTACAATGATTTTGATCCCGCCAAACAGCCGGGTGTACAGACGGTGATCGACCATTTCAAAACCTATTGCCACAAGGGAGCGATCACCCTCACGCACAATGTTTCCTCGTCGAACGCTGATGCATTAAAGACTGTCCTGAAAAATCTGAAAGCGGATGGTTACCGGTTTGCGCGGATCGATGAGCTGGGACAGCCGAAAGACCAGACGGTAGCAAAACCTTTCTGGGATCAATCACTGTATGACGGCGAAAAGTTCGTGCAGAGACGCGTCGCTTTGAAATGGAAGGTGAAGGTTTCCGGGAAAAAGACGTTCAAGCCCGATGGGTTTGAGATCTACCGCAAGGAAAAGGGCGGCAAATACGAATTGATCAAGACGAAGAAGGCAACGAAAGAAACGGCCTACAGCTATACGGACCGGACCGTCGAGTCGGGAAAAACCTATTATTACCGCATTCGGTCGTACTGTTATCAATACGGCAGAAAGTTTGTGTCTGATCGTACCACTGTCATAAAAAGGCGGGTAGTCTGAATATTCCGGCGCGGCTGCGATCGGAAGGTGATTATTGATTTGATGCATCGACCATTGTCATTTCATTGTTTTCGTCGATGAAAATCGCCTGTATGGTCGTTTCGGTTGCAAGTGTTGACTGTAAAAAATCATTGGAGGGCATGGAGGATAAAAACTCTGTGCCTTTTTCCTGTCCGAGTGCAAAGCAGATTGTACTCAGCGCATCACCGACCATCGAAGAATCGGAGAGGATCGTCACACCGTTCAGACCGTTGTCATAGGGATAACCGGTTTTGGGGTCAAGGATGTGGTGATAGATTCTGCCGTCTTTTTCAAAATAGCGCTCATAGCGTCCGGAGGTGACGATGCTGCGGTCTGTGACATCGACTGCGGTGATTGTCTCACCATCTTCGCCAAATGGCTTACGGATACCGATATGGTAGGGCTCGTCATTTGCTTTCTGTCCGAGTGTCAGCACATTTCCGCCCAGATTGATAAATCCTTTGTCAGAACCGTGTGCATTGAGATATTCCCGCATACGATCGGCAACATAGCCTTTGGCGATACCGCCGAGATCGAGCGCCGCATCCGGATTTTTCAGTGTGACAGTATTGCCGTCCACAACGATCTGACGGTAGTCGACGGTGGCGAGTGCCGCGTCAATGTCTGCCTGTGCCGGAATTGTGCCGTCGTTATTCGGAATATCCCACAGGTCAGTCAATGCACCGATGCTGATGTCAAAGACACCATCGCTCAGCTCCCCGAACGCGATACCGTAGCGGATCAGCTCTGCGGTTTCCTCGTGTACTTCGACCGGTGAGCCGTCTGCGTGGTTGATCTTATAAATATCGCTGTCCTCTAAGGTACGGCTGAAATAGTGCTCATAGGTATTTGCCATCTGAAAACAGTCGTCGATCAGCGATTCATCCGTCGTATCATTGAGCTGGATAGCAATGATCGTGTTGAAATAAAAGCCGTTTTTGGCGATCGGCTCCTGTTTGAACACATAATTATTAAAGATATAGGTTAAGATCACTACAATGGTAGCCAGCACGAGTGCGATTACGATTTTTTTGCGTTTGTCATTGTTTGGGGTCATGACTGTTTCCTTTCTCTATAGAAATTATGATTAGTGATTGCTTGGCGGCGGTCACAGCAGTATCCCAGTCAGGCTGCTCCGATTGCCCGTCGGTGTCTCGCTTTGTTTTGCCGAGTATCGCTGGCTTAGTCTACAAGCTCGCACTTCGCCGGACAGACGTCGCATCTGATGGGAACTACTGCGCCTGCCGCCAGCAGCCGTAGGTTATGCAACGTAAAAACGTTCATAACGTAACGCGGCATGTGAGCACGGGCATATCATTCATTGTAGATGCAGCGCGAGCAATGGTGCGTCTGTTTGCTGCCTTTGCACGATGGAGATGAGACTTCAAATTGTGGAAGCCGTTGCTGACACAATTTTGTTTTGTGGAGGCTCATCGGAATGGTTCGTGCAATAAAGCAAACCAGATGCACTTGCGGGAGCTGCAAATACGAGATACGGTGCTCACATGATTACAGTTAGCATATACATAAAGCCGGCGCAGTGTCAAGACCTATTCGTGGAGTGAAAGCTACTGGGATCTGCAAATATTGCTGTGAACGGCGCGAACAGTCACGCGGTTCTTGCACCGGAACAGAGGTTGTGTTATGATACAAGATGGTTATTGATGCCCATAGAATAAGAATCGATACAGACAGGGGAACCGATCCATGAATGAGAGTAAAATCAAGCGAATCAATGAACTTTATCATAAGTCGAAGGCGGAGGGACTGACCGCCGCCGAAAAGGAGGAGCAGGCGAAGCTGCGTGCGGAGTACCTGGCAGATATCCGGGCGAACATCCGCGGCCAGCTCAACCAGATTGATATTATAAACAAAGACGGAAGCATCGAGAATTTAGGAGAAACACATGGAAACAGTAAAAAGCATACAAGCTGATACAAAAAACGCTATCAATATAAATACAGAAGTGCCGGTAACAGAGCCGCAGCGTCAGTTCTATTATATGGATCTGGCAAAGCAGCTCGTCAGTGAGCGCGCAAAGGCGTGCGGACATCCGCTCACCTTTCACGTGGAAACATTCGGCTGCCAGATGAATGCGCGCGACTCGGAAAAGCTGCGCGGTATTTTAGAGACGATCGGTTATGAGCAGGTAGATACGGAGGACGCGGATTTTGTTATTTATAACACCTGTACTGTCCGCGAAAATGCAAATAACAAGGTGTACGGCAGGCTCGGAACGCTCGGCGGCTATAAAAAGAAGCATCCGCAGATGATGATCGCTCTGTGCGGCTGCATGATGCAGGAGGAGCATGTCGTAGAGCGGCTGAAAAAGGATTTCCGGTTTGTCAATCTCGTGTTCGGAACGCATAATATTTTCAAGTTTGCGGAGCTGGTCGTGCGCGCGCTGACAGAAAAGCAGATGGTTGTTGACATCTGGGAGGGCACGACAGAGATCGTCGAGGATCTTCCGGTAGAACGCAAGTACAGCTTCAAGTCCGGTGTGAACATCATGTTTGGCTGCAACAATTTCTGCAGCTACTGTATTGTGCCGTATGTGCGCGGACGGGAGCGCAGCCGTGAACCGAAGGATATTATCCGTGAGATCGAGCGCCTTGTGGCGGATGGTGTCGTTGAGATCATGCTTCTTGGTCAGAACGTGAATTCCTACGGAAAAACACTGGAGCATCCGGTCACGTTTGCACAGTTACTGCGCGAGGTGGAACAGATCGAAGGGCTGGAGCGTATCCGTTTTATGACATCGCACCCGAAGGATCTGTCGGATGAATTGATCGAGGTGATGGCGCAGTCGAAAAAGATCTGTAAGCATATGCATCTGCCGTTACAGTCCGGCAGTTCGAGGATCTTAAAGGCGATGAACCGCCATTATGATAAGGAACAGTATTTAACGCTTGTCGATAAGCTGCGGGCTGCGATTCCGGACATTGCGATCACGACAGATATCATCGTGGGCTTTCCGGGAGAGACAAAGGAGGATGCATTAGAGACACTGGATGTTGTCCGCCGCGTGCGCTATGACAGTGCCTTCACGTTTATCTACTCCAAGCGCTCCGGTACACCTGCCGCAGAGATGGAAAATCAGATGCCGGAACAGGAGATTAAGGAAAACTTTGACATGATCTTAAAGGAAGTACAGCACATCGCAACGGAAAAGGCACATCTGATTGAGGGACAGGTACAGCCGGTGCTCGTGGAGCAGATCAATGAGCACGATGCATCGCTGGTGACCGGACGTCTGTCAAACAATTCGGTGGTTCATTTCCCCGGAGACAGTTCACTGATCGGAAAGATCGTAGATGTCAGACTCGCACAGTGTAAGGGCTTTTATTATATCGGAGAGCAGGTCTAAAGCATGAAGCAGCAGCAATTTGACCAATTCGGATGGAAGGATGCCGTATTTTTGGGTGGATTGTTACTCGTCGGAATCCTTTTGACGGTCGGGATCTATCTGTTTTCCAAGACCGGTGAATCGGTGCGCATCACGATAGACGGCACCGTATACGGCACGTATTCACTGAATGAGGATCGTGAGATTCCGGTGGAACGGGACGGTTCCGTGATCAATGTTGTCCGTATTGAGGACGGCAGTGTGCGCATGGAGCAGGCGACCTGTCCGGATGCGCTGTGTATCCGTCAGGGTGCGATCTCGCGGGAACGGCAGACGATCGTATGTCTGCCGCACAAATTGGTGGTGGAGGTATATGGAACGCATGAACAGGAATATGACACCGTCAGCCAGTAGTCCGGATGCACCGGATCACATTTCCGGACAACGTTTTTTAAAGCGTGTGCCGTATCTTGGGATGGCGCTGGCACTGGCGCTCATCTGCAGCTATGTGGAGGCGTTGATTCCAGTGCCGATCGGGATTCCGGGTGTCAAGCTGGGACTGACGAATATCGTTGTCGTCATTGTGTTGTATCTGGGTGATGTGCGTGACGGCGCGTGCGTGTCGATCGCACGGGTGCTGCTGGCAGGCTTCTTTTTTGGCAGCCTGTACAGCATATTATACAGTCTGGCAGGAGCGGTACTCAGCCTGCTTGTGATGGCGGGGCTGAAACGGACGGGACAACTGCACCTGATCAGTGTGAGCGCGGCAGGCGGTGTCGCACATAATGTCGGTCAGTTTCTTGTAGCTGCGCTTGTCGTTGAAAATTACCGGATTTTATATTATCTGCCGGTATTGTTTCTCGTCGGTATGCTGACCGGTGTGCTGATCGGAATCGTAGCATGTGCGGTTTTGCGGCGGCTGCCGCGGGAGCTGCTGGGGCTGACAGTAAGACATAAAGAGGAGTAGGAACAGAATGATTCAATATATCAGGGGAACGCTTGCGGATATGGATGAGGAATCGGTGATTATCGATCATCAGGGCATCGGATTCCAGGTCTATATTTCCGGGCAGACATTTGAATACTTACCGGCGGTCGGTTCTGAAATCAAAATGTACATTTATTTTCAGGTAAAGGAGGACGCCTTCTGCCTGTACGGATTTCTGACAAAGGACGATCTGCGCATTTTTAAGCTGCTGATCGGTGTAAACGGTGTCGGACCGAAGGGCGCGCTTGCGATTTTATCGGTGTTATCGGCGGATAATCTGCGGTTTGCGGTCATTGCGGACGATGCAAAGGCAATCTCGAAAGCGCCGGGTATCGGGGCAAAGACGGCGCAGCGTATTGTTTTAGAACTGAAGGACAAGCTAAAGCTAGAGGATGCGTTTCACACGCAGGAGGAACTGGTCAAAAATCCGCAGATCGAGCAGGAAAAGGGTGTCCGTCAGGAGGCACTGCTGGCTTTGACCGCGCTCGGCTACTCGGCATCGGAGGCATCACAGGTGTTATCCGGTATCGAGATCACGCCGGAAACGGATGTAGAGGAAGTACTGAAGCTGGCGCTGCGCAATATGGCATTTATGTAGGAGGATTTCATGAATAACCGGAAAGTGATATCCACGGAAATACAGGACGAGGATGTAACGGTCGAAAAATCGCTGCGTCCCCAATGTCTGGATGATTATATCGGACAGGCAAAGGCAAAGGAAAATCTAAAGGTATATATCGAGGCAGCCAAAGGGCGCGGGGAATCACTCGACCACGTACTCTTTTACGGACCTCCCGGACTCGGCAAGACGACGCTGGCAGGCATTATCGCAAATGAGATGGGCGTACATATGAAGATCACGAGTGGTCCGGCGATCGCAAAGCCCGGTGAGATGGCGGCGATTCTGAGCAATCTTGCCGAAGGGGATGTGCTGTTTGTCGATGAGATCCACCGGCTGAACCGGCAGGTGGAGGAGGTGCTCTATCCGGCGATGGAGGATTATGCGATCGATATTATGATCGGAAAAGGTGCGACTGCGCGCTCAATCCGTCTGGATCTGCCAAAGTTTACGCTCGTCGGTGCGACGACGCGGGCAGGATTGCTCTCTGCACCGCTGCGGGATCGTTTCGGAGTTATGCACCATCTGGAATTTTACACGGTCGATGAGCTGAAAACGATCATTCTGCACTCTGCAAAAAAGCTCGGGGTCGCCATCGACGAGGAAGGCGCGTATGAGCTGGCGAGACGTTCCCGCGGAACGCCGAGGCTTGCAAACCGGCTGCTGCGCCGCGTGCGTGATTTTGCACAGGTGAAATACGACGGAAAAATCACCAAAGAAGTCGCCACTTTTGCGCTCGATCTGCTGGAGGTCGATAAGATGGGACTGGATAACAGTGACCGCAGGCTGCTCTATACGATTATCGAGAAATTCTCCGGCGGGCCGGTCGGGCTTGATACGCTTGCGGCAGCGATCGGAGAAGATGCGGGCACGATCGAGGATGTGTATGAGCCGTATCTGGTGATGAATGGCTTTATCAACCGCACACCGAAAGGGCGTGTCGTGACACCGTACTGTTACAGTCATTTCGGATTGCCCGTGGAGCAGTAAGGTAGCGGTGTCCGGTTGATTTTTGAACAGAAAACAGGTATACTTGCAAGTAGTTTATGATGGCTGGAGGAAAGCATATGGGAACAAAAAAGAGCACGGTCGTAGTGATCGACAAGAAAGAATATAATCTGAGCGGATTTGAGGAAGAAGATTACTTACAGCGTGTCGCTGCGTATATCAATCAGAAAATCACGGAGATGAACCAGCAGGATTCCTATAAGCGAATTCCTCAGGATATGAAAAATCTGATGTTAAACCTGAACCTGGCGGATGATTATTTTAAGGCAAAGGAGCAGGCGGGTACTTCATCCGAGCAGTTTTCGGATCTGGAAAAGGAGATCTTTGATCTGAAGCACCAGCTGGTCGATGCGCAGATGCAGTTGGACGATGCAAATACAAAGATTGCAGAGGCAAATGCGAAGCTGGAGCTCGTCAAGCAGCAGAATGAGCAGATGCAGGGACAGGTAGAGGAGCTGGAAAAAGAAAAGCGCGAGCTGACGCAGAAAAATGAGCGTCTGAGTGCGGATCTGGAAGAAGTTCTTTTGAAATAGACAGTTGTATACTCCGCGGGGAGCTGATCCACGCGGAGCATTTTGTTTACAGGAGTCGAAAAAATGAAAAAAATGGAGCTGTTGGCACCGGCGGGCTCAATGGAGACACTGCGCGCGGTATGCGCGGCGGGTGCGGATGCGGTATATGTCGGCGGCGCCCAGTTTGGGGCGCGTGCCTATGCGAAAAATTTTACACAGGAAGAGCTTTTGCAGGCGATCGATGAATTGCATTTGCAGGGGAAAAAGCTGCATCTGACCGTCAATACGCTGTTAAAGACAAATGAGCTGGAAGAACAGCTTTACGAGTATCTGCTGCCTTATTATGAGCAGGGACTGGATGCGGTGATCGTGCAGGATGCGGGTGTGTTTGCTTTTGTCAGACAGCAGTTTCCGGGAATGGAGCTGCATGCGAGCACGCAGATGTCGATTGCGGGTACTGACGGCGCGCGGTTCTGGGCACAGGAGGGCGCAGACCGGATCGTACTGGCGCGTGAGCTGTCACTGGCTGAGATCCGGCGCATCCATGCGAATGTCGATGTGCCGCTCGAGTGCTTTGTACACGGCGCAATCTGTTACTGTTATTCGGGACAATGCCTGTTCAGCAGTATGCTCGGCGGCAGGAGCGGCAACCGCGGACGCTGTGCACAGCCGTGCCGCCTGCCCTACGGTGTGCGGGAGCAGGGGCGGCCGTTGGACGGAGACAGGGAATTATACCCGCTCAGCCCGAAGGATCTGTGCGCGGTCGATCTGCTGCCGGAGCTGGCAGATGCGGGTGTCTGTTCACTCAAGATCGAGGGACGCATGAAGCAGACGAATTATGCGGCAGGTGTCACGGCTGTTTACCGGAAATATCTCGATCTGCTCGAGGCAGGAGGCGATTACGCGGTGTCAGAGGAAGATCGCAGACGGCTTCTGGATCTCGGAAACCGCAGCGGCTTTACCGTGGGATATCTGCGCGGTGAAAAGGGAAAGGCGATGATCAGTCTGTACTCACCGAAGCACACTTCCGCACAGCCGCAGGAGACGTTGCAGTATCAGGACGCGCAGCGCGCACTTTACGGATTGTGTGAGTGCAGGGTTGGTGCGCCTGTCCGCCTGACAGTCACCGACCCCATGGGCGGGCAGACCGTCTGTGCAGAGGCAGGGGAGATCCAGACGGCGAAGCAGTCACCGGCGCGCGCGGAGGATGTAGAGAAAGTGCTGCGGCAGACCGGAGATACCGGTTATGCATTTGCACAGTTAGAGATACAGATGGATGAGAACTGTTTTATTCCAAAGCAGTTTTTAAAGACTGTCCGCAGGAATGCGATCGGACAGCTCCGGCAGGCGCTCACAGACGGGTGGCGCAGAAACAGACCCCCGCAGCGCCTCGAAGACATCCGTTCGGAGCAGTCGTTACAATGTAGGGAGCATTCCACAGCAGAAAATACGACGGATACGCAGGCGGTGCTTGCAGTCTGTGATACGTGGGAGCAGTTTTGCATTTGCATAGAAAAGGACTATATCCAGACCGCAGCGCTCCAATTACAGGCGATCAAACGTGCGGATTTCGGCACACGGATCGCACAGGCGGGACAATTATGCGGACAGCGCCGGAAGCGTCTGCTGCTTGCAATGCCGTCGGTGCTGCGTGATGACACCGCCGATTTCTATGAATCGCAGTGGAATTGCATAAAAATTATGCAAGAGAATAATCAGCTTGAAGGATTTCTTGCAAAAACATATGATACACTTGGATTTTTGCAGCGGATGGGAGTCGCGGAGGAGCAGATATGGCTCGATAGTCCATTGTATACATTTTCTGACCGCACTTGTGCGTTTTTTGCGGATAAGGGATACCGTTTCCATACGCTGCCGTTAGAGCTCCATGCGAACGAGCTGCGCAGACTGCCGCAGATCGGCAGTTGTCTGGTCATTTACGGACATGCACCGTTTATGGTGAGCAGCCAGTGTGTCAACCGCACGATGCATGGCTGTGATGGGACGGACAAGACACTGTTTCTGACCGACCGCTATGGAAAGGCACTTCCGGTCAAAAATTATTGCAGTGTCTGCTGCAATGTGATTTATAATGCGCTCCCGACTGTCCTGTATGAGGCCGCTGCGTTTGCACAGGTCAGACGGATCGCTCCCGATCTGCTGCGCATGGATTTCACCGTGGAGAATGCATCGGAAACGCAGGCGGTTCTCGCTGCCTATGAACAGCATGTGCTTGGCAGGACACCGGAGATACCGCCGTTTGACGGAGAATCTACGCGCGGACATTTTAAACGAGGGGTAGAATAAGAGGTAGGAATAAAAACTATGGTTACAATCATTACCGAAGTATCGAAATATCTGATGATGATACTGTTTGCCTGTTACACCTATGAGAGCTTTTCGGCACTGAAAAAGTCGGATGCACCAAAGCGGATGCAGCCGATTTTGCGCAGACAGTTATTTTTCCTGTTTTTGATCCATCTGGATGCGTATCTGGTTATCTTTGCGGCGACCGGAGAGGTGCAGATGCTGGGCTTTTATGTCATGCAGGTGCTCTTAATCTGTGCCATCCAGCTGATCTACCGGTTTTTGTATAAAAAAGCGGCGCGGCTGGTCACCAACCATATGTGTATGCTGCTGGTGATCGGCTTTATCATATTGACGAGACTCGATGAGGCGAAAGCGATCCGTCAGTTCACACTGGCGGTTGCCGCGACGGTTATCACGCTGCTCGTGCCGTTTTTTATCCGGCACATTCATTTTCTGCACAAGCTGCCGTATCTCTATGCAGGCATCGGAATCGCGCTGCTTGCACTGGTCGCGGTAGCGGGAAGAACTGATTATGGCGCAAAGCTGTCCTTTACCTTTGGCTCGGTCAGTTTACAGCCCTCGGAATTTATCAAGATCCTGTTTGTGTTTTTCGCCGCGTCGATGCTTTACCACTCGACGGAGTTTAAACAGGTCGTCATCACGACGGTGCTGGCTGCCATACATGTGATTATTTTAGTTTTATCAAAGGATCTCGGAAGTGCCTCGATCTTTTTTGTGACGTATCTGGTCATGCTGTATGTTGCGACGCGGGATATCCGGTATTTAGGACTCGGTCTGGGCGCGGGCTCGCTGGCGGCAGTCGTCGCCTACAAGCTGTTTTCACACGTGCGGACCCGTGTGGTCGCATGGAAAGACCCGCTGGCGGTCATTGACCGGGAGGGCTATCAGGTCTCGCAGTCCCTGTTTGCGATCGGAACCGGAGGGTGGTTCGGACTGGGACTGTTTCAGGGCATGCCGACAAAGATTCCGGTTGCGGATGAGGATTTTGTGTTTGCGGCGATCTCCGAGGAGATGGGCGGTATCTTTGCGATCTGTGTGATACTGGTGTGCGCCTGCTGTTATCTGATGTTTTTAAACATTGCGATGCAGATCCATGAGCGGTTTTACAAGCTGATCGCACTCGGACTCGGCACAACCTACGGCTTTCAGGTGTTTTTGACGATCGGCGGTGTCATCAAGTTTATACCGTCAACCGGAGTCACACTGCCGCTCGTGAGCTACGGAGGCAGCTCACTGTTATCGACATTCATTATATTTGCAGTTATTCAGGGATTATATATCATCAGAGAGGATGAGAGCGTAGATGAAGAAAAAGAAAACATCCGCAGACGAAGGTCTGTATCAGAATGAGACCGTCCGCAGAAAACGTAAGGATTCCAATCGTGAATTTGCGGTCATTGCGTACTTTTTTATCGGTATCTTTCTGGCGATGATCGCTTATTTTACCTATTTTCAGATCGCGCGCAGTGAGCAGTTCATCAACAATCCATACAATACGAGGCTCGACAGCTTTGCAGAGCGTGTGATCCGCGGTTCGATCGTATCGGATGACGGGACGGTGCTCGCGCAGACGCGGGTAGATGCGGACGGCAAGGAGACACGTGTCTATCCGCAGGGCAGAAAATATGCACATGTTGTCGGCTATGCGGACAACGGCAAGGCAGGACTTGAGTCGGGCTACAACTTCGAACTGCTGCGGTCACACGCGTTTATTTTAGAGCGTGTGATGAATGAGATGGAGGGCAAAAAAAATACGGGTGATACACTTGTCACAACGCTCAACCATGAGTTACAGGCGGCGGCTTATGAGGCGTTAGGCGACCGGAAAGGGGCGGTCGTTGTGTTAGAACCGGCTACTGGAAAGATACTGGCGATGGTGTCCAGACCGGATTTCGACCCGAATACAATCGTCACGGACTGGAATGCGATACTCGCAAACGATGATGAAAATTCTGTGCTGCTCAACCGCGCGACACAAGGGCTTTATCCGCCGGGATCTACGTTCAAGCTGGTGACGGCACTTGAATACATCCGAGAGCATCCGAATGATTACAAGTCGTACAGCTATGATTGTAACGGCAGCATCACGGCAGACAATTATACGCTGCATTGTTTTGGCAGCTCGGTACACGGAACCGTGGATCTGAAAACTTCGCTGGAGAAATCCTGCAACAGTTCGTTTGCCAATATCGGATTGTCGCTGAACCTGAAAAAATATGCATCAACGAGCGAGGATCTGTTATTTAATAAGGAGCTGCCGATACGGATCGCGAGCAGCAAGAGCCGTTTTTCGTTAAAGCCGGATGCGGCAGACAGCGAAGTCATGGCGACGGCGATCGGACAGGGTACGACGCTCGTCAGCCCGCTTCATATGGCACTGATCGTATCTGCCATTGAAAATGACGGAACACTGATGAACCCTTATGTGGCAGACCGGGTAGAAAATTCGGACGGAAAAGTGATCGAGCAGTACGATCCGTCCGCATATGGTCAGCTCATGAAGCAAAAGGAGGCAAAGATCCTGCGCGGCATGATGCGTGCGGTTGTGACGGACGGTACGGCATCCGCGCTGCAGTCCGATGCGTACAACGCTGCCGGCAAGACCGGATCGGCGGAATACGGTACGACAAAGGGCGAGAGCCATGCATGGTTTGCCGGATATGCGCGCGCAAAGGGCAGACAGCCGATCGCGATCGCAGTCGTGGTCGAGGGAGCCGGAAACGGGGGAACGGTTGCAGTACCGATTGCAAAGACTGTGTTTGACACCTACTTCAAATAATAGTATACTGTTAGGTGATTTTAGATTTATAAACCACATCAGGAGGTATTGCAATGATCGAGGCGACCAGTTGTGGTGGTGTGGTAATATTTCGTGGAAAGATACTGTTACTTTACAAGAATTATCGGAATAAGTACGAGGGATGGGTACTGCCGAAGGGAACCGTTGAGAATGGTGAGGAATACAAGGAAACTGCGGCGCGTGAAGTAAAAGAAGAAGCCGGTGTGGAAGCTGCCATTATCAAATACATCGGAAAGAGCCAGTATACTTTTAACGTTCCGGAGGATGTCGTGCAGAAGGAAGTGCACTGGTATCTGATGATGGGCGACAGCTATTACAGCAAACCACAACGTGAGGAATATTTCGTGGATTCCGGATATTACAAATATCACGAAGCGTATCATCTTTTAAAATTCAACAATGAGAAGCAGATTTTGGAAAAGGCGTACAACGAGTATCTGGATCTGAAAAAAAGTAATTTGTGGGGCAGCCATAAATACTGGTAGAAAATGAGAACTGTGTTGAATAGTTACGGAGAATGAGGATAATATATGATATGGTATGATGATCTGTTTGTCGGCGAGAGCATCTCGGACCGGAAAAAGAAACGAATCATCCGTGGGGTCAGAAAACGGAGCTTTTTTTGCAATGCGTATCTTCTGACGCTTTCGAGCAATCCGGATAATCTGATCGATATTATATCAACAAAGGTGCTGAGACAGCGCTATTATCCGAAAAAGGGGCTGTATGTGATCGGTATTGCCGGAGATTATTACGAGGCCGTGCTGTTAGCGGGGACGATCGTCAGCAGCATCTACACGGCACAGGGCGATTTTAAATTGCGTGAATTTATCGTGCGACACCGACCGGACAGCAGAGAGGATGGTCTGCAATGCTAGGAATCCTGTTAATGATCCTGAAGGTGATCGGCTGGCTGCTGCTCGGAATACTTGGACTGCTGTTCGTTGTGGTCTGTCTGGTTTTGTTTGTGCCGGTTCCGTACCGTGTGTGGGTGAACGGCAGTCCGGAGGATGATCCGGTTGTCTGCTGTAAGGTAAAGGTGTTCGGCATACAGGTATTTCCGCGCAAGGGCAAAAAGAAAGAAGCAGGGGATACCACGGAGGCGGCGGATGCCGCAGAACCAGCGGAAACAGCAGCGGCACCGCAGGAATCAGCCGGAGTACAGAAAGAACCGAAAACGGCAGCACAGCAGGCGGCGCAGGAGAAAAGTACCGCACAGCAGCCTGCCGGTACGGATACAGAAAATACAGATAATTCAGATACAAGTTCAGATAAAAATACAGATCAAAATTCAGCAAAAAAAGAGACTGAAACGGCACAGCCATCCGAAAAGAAACAGGAGAAAAAGTTCTCGGAGGGTGTCAGGGATACTATGAAACGCATCCGTACAGAACTGACAGATGCGGGCAACCGCCGGGCAGTTTTACACCTGCTGCGCGAGGTCAAAAAACTGCTGCGCCACATCGGACCGCGGCGCGTCATGGCGGATGTATCGTTTTCGCTGGGCGATCCCGCAAACACCGGGTATGCGACGGCAGCGCTGAGTGTCTGTCCGTTTGTTTATGGAAAAAAATGCCGGATCACACCGGATTTTGTGACAGAAGAGCTATATATCAGGGGCTGGATGGATGTGCGCGGACATGTGCGTATCATTCACGTAGTCGCTGTAGGTTTACGATTACTCTTTGACAGAGATATTCGAAGAATTATAAAAAAACTCAGGAGGTAACTATTATGGCAGAAAACAGCAGCTTTCGTTCGACGGTAGAATCCCTGTTTAAGGGGATGGACAGCTTTATTTCATCAAAGACGGTGGTCGGAGATGCGATCCATATCGGAGAGACGATCATTTTACCGCTCGTAGATGTGAGCTTTGGCGTGGGCGCAGGTGCATTCGCCAAGAACGGCTCCAATAATGCGGGAGGCGGTATGGGCGGACGCATTCAGCCGTCTGCGGTACTCGTGATCCAGAACGGCTCGACCAGACTCGTGAATGTCAAGAATCAGGACAGCATCACGAAGATTCTGGACATGGTGCCCGATTTTGTGGACAAATTTACGAAAAAGGATTCGGATCATATTTCCGAGCAGGCAAAGGAAGCCGCCGGCAAAGAAATGAGTGAAATGTTAGACGCATCTGTCAATCCGTAGGCATAACCGTAAACTCCGGCATATACTATAGTATATGGAGGACAACAGCGATGCGTAGATTGATCGGATATTCGTTTTTTTGTATAGCAGTCGGTATGCTGATTACGTTGTTTATCGAGAGCGCAGTCGTACTCGTCATTATCAGCGGGGTGCTGCTTTTGATCGGGTATGAGCTATTCTGCTGCGGCTGAGAGCTTGTCCGTTTCGTCCGGAGATAATAAAAAAGAAGCTGAACGCTGTCAGCTTCTTTTTTGATTCATAAAATATCATTCAAACGTAAAAGAGAGAACTATGCGCGCTCAACTTTTCCTGACTTCAGACATCTAGCACAAACATACTGTGTCTTTGTTCCTCCGTTTACTACGCAACGAACAGACTTGATGTTTGACTTGAACATTCTGTTTGATCTTCTATGAGAATGGCTCACATTGTTTCCGAAATGAGCGCCTTTTCCACATACTGCACACTTTGCCATGACTTGCACCTCCTTGTCTGGTTTCCAAAATTAGTTCAGAGCGATATTCTCTAAACTCATACTAGGACATTTTATCAGATATAAATAGGCAATGCAAGAATAAATTGAAAAAAATTGCAAATAAATCAAATATGTGTTTCTTTTTTCCGGTAGATGGTATAGAATAAGATAGACTACGGTACATTGTATGTTGGGAAACTGTGTTTTTGGTATATGTTTTTGATGTGCCGAATGATGATATGGAGGTTTGACTATGAATGGACAATTAACCAATTCTTTAGGTACTGTTACCATTGACCCGGAAGTGATCGCTACCTATGCCGGCTCCGTTGCAGTAGAATGTTTCGGCATCGTAGGTATGGCTGCGGTAAATATGAAGGATGGTCTTGTAAAGCTGTTAAAGAAAGATTATCTCTCACACGGCATCAATGTGACGATTGATGATGCGAACGAGATCAGTATTGATTTCCACGTGATTGTGTCATATGGTGTAAGTATCTTTACCGTTGCGGATAATCTGACAGAGACAGTAAAATACCGTGTGGAGGAATTCACCGGCATGAAAATAAAAAAGATCAATATTTCCGTAGAAGGCGTACGGGTAATCGATTAGGAGGACAAGACAAGTGGGACAAACTGTGCAAAGTATAGAAAAGATCAATGCAGAGCTGTTGGCGAAGATGTTTCTCGCAGGCGCGCATAATCTGGAGGCAAAGAAGGAATGGATCAATGAATTAAACGTGTTCCCCGTGCCGGATGGTGATACCGGAACCAATATGTCCATGACGATCCTTTCTGCCGCTAAGGAAGTGGGCAGCCTTGAAAAAACAACCATGAAATCTGTTGCAAAGGCAATTTCGTCCGGTTCCCTGCGCGGTGCCAGAGGAAATTCCGGTGTTATCTTATCACAGCTTTTCCGTGGTTTTACAAAGGTGATCGCAGCGTATGACACGATCGATACCGTCGTTCTTGCCGAGGCGTGTGACAAGGCGGTTGAGACCGCATACAAGGCAGTTATGAAGCCGAAGGAGGGTACGATCCTCACGGTAGCCAGAGGTGCAGCCGACAAAGCGATCGACATGGTCGAGGAGACCGATGATCTGTGTGTATTTATCCGCGCCGTGATCGATGAGGCAGAGCGCGTGCTGAAAAAGACACCGGATATGCTGCCGGTATTGAAGCAGGCAGGCGTTGTGGATTCCGGCGGACAGGGTCTGGTCGTTGTTTTACAGGGTGCGTATGATGCGCTGATGGGCAAGGAGATCGATTACAGCAGCTTCGAGGCAGACAAGACATCTGCCAGCGGTATCACAAAGATCTCCGCGGAGACAGAGGCTGAGATCAAATTCGGCTATTGTACCGAGTTTATTATCGTTCTGAATCATCCGCTCAGTGACGCACAGGTTGCAAAGTACAAGGAGTTTTTGACCTCTATCGGCGATTCGATTGTTGTAGTGGCAGACGATGAGATCGTAAAGACCCATGTACATACCAATGACCCGGGTCTGGCGATTCAGGAGGCACTCACACACGGCTCACTCAGCAAGATCAAGATCGACAATATGCGTGAGGAGCATCAAGAGCGTCTGATCAAGGATGCGGAAAAGGTAGCCGCACAGCAGGCAGCCGAGGAACAGCCGGCACCTGCCACAGAGTGGAAGGATATGGGCTTTATCAGCGTGTCCGCAGGGGAGGGACTGAGTGAGATCTTCAGCGGTCTCGGAGTCGATGTGATCATCGAGGGCGGTCAGACGATGAATCCGAGCACGGAGGACATTCTCCATGCGATCGATAAAGTACCGGCAAAGAATATTTTTGTCCTGCCGAACAATAAAAATATTATCCTCGCGGCAAATCAGGCAGCTTCCCTGACGGAGGACAAGACGATCTATGTCATCCCGACAAAGACGATTCCGCAGGGCATCACGGCGCTGATCAACTACATTCCGGAGCAGCCTGCCGAAGAAAATGCCAAGCGCATGACCGAGGAACTCGCAAATGTCAAGAGCGGACAGATCACCTATGCGGTGCGTGATACCAATATCGACGGCAAGGAGATCAAGGAAAACGACTATATGGGTATCGGAGATGCCGGTATTTTGTCCGTGGGCGCTGATATGGAGCAGACACTGATCGATATGGTGGATCAGCTCGTGACTGACGAGAGTGGAATTATCAGCCTGTATTACGGCGAAGAAGTATCCGAGGAGGATGCATCCGCACTGGCAGAGAAGCTACAGGAGAAGTATGCGGATATCGAGGTTGAGGTAAACAACGGCGGACAGCCGGTGTACTATTATATTTTATCTGTCGAGTAATCAATTAGAAATCGATGGGAGTAACGGCTATGGAACTGACTGCACCGATTCGTGAAGTAAAGGGCGTAGGCGAGAAAACGGAAAATTTGTTACAGAAAATGGGAGTATACACCGTAGGTGATATACTCCTTCATTTTCCGAGGGATTATGTGACATATCCACGCGTTGCGCAGATCAATGAATTAACAGAAGCAAAAAATATACAGACGGCGGCTGTGATTGTTCCGGTCACGCGCGCTGCGGTGATGCGCCGTACCCGTGCGATGACGATCACGGTGTTAAAGAGCAGTTGTGAGGGGAAAGAATTCGAAGCGATCTGGTTTCGGCTGCCGTACATTGCCAATGGGCTGAAAAAGGGAAAAACGGTGATCCTGTATGGCAAAGTGACCGACAAAAACGGTGTCTGGCACATGGAGCAGCCTGCGCTGTTTTCACCGGAGGACTATGCTGCGATTGAGGAATCCATGCAGCCGGTCTATGCGCTGACGCGCGGGATCACAAACCGTTTTTTATGTAAGACGATCCGCTATGCCTTACAGTCGTGTGACAGCTTTTTTGACTATCTGCCGACCGGCATCCGTGAAAAATACGAGCTCGCGGAGTACAACTATGCGTTGGAGCAGATTCATTTTCCGGAGTCGAAGGAAGCGCTGATCTGTGCGCGCCGCAGGCTCGTGTTTGATGAGTTTTTCCTGTTTCTGATGACGATGCAGCTCCAGAAACGAGGTGAGGAAAAACAGAAAAATCCCTATGATTTTACAGCGGATGATCTGCAGACGTATATCGGACAACTGCCGTATGCGCTGACCGGCGCGCAGCAGCGCACGTTAAATGAAGTGCTGCGCGATTTACAGGGTGAGACGCTGATGCAGCGGCTCATACAGGGAGATGTCGGCAGCGGTAAGACGATCGTTGCGTTTTTAGCGATGCTGTACGTGTCGGATCAGGGCTGCCAATCGGCGATCATGGCTCCGACCGAGGTACTGGCAAAGCAGCATGAGCAGTCGTTTCTGGAGCTGTGCGAGCGGTTCGGCATTCAAAAGACGATCGTATTGCTCACGGGTTCGATGACCGCAAAGCAGAAACGCAAGGCGCGGGCAGCGATCGCGGAACACACAGACGCACTGATCATCGGCACACATGCACTCATTCAGGAGCAGGTATCGTATGAGCGGCTGGCGCTTGTCATCACGGACGAGCAGCATCGGTTCGGTGTCCGCCAGAGGGAGACATTTGCCGAAAAAGGGCAGTCTCCGCATATCCTTGTCATGAGTGCGACACCGATTCCGCGCACGCTGGCGATCATTTTGTACGGTGATATGGATATTTCGGTGATGGATGAAGTGCCTGCGACGAGACTTCCAATCAAAAACTGTGTCGTTGGGGAGGATTACCGCACAAAGGCGAATGCCTTTCTGGAAAAAGAGGTCGCAGCGGGACATCAGGCGTATATTATCTGTCCACTCGTGGAGGCATCGGAGAATCTGGATGCAAACAACGTGACGGATTATACCGACCGGCTGCGCGCACAGCTATCGTCCGATGTGCGCATCGCCTGTCTGCACGGCAAAATGAAGGCGGCAGAGAAAAATCAGATCATGGAGGCTTTTAAGGAGCATCAGACCGATATTCTCGTGTCAACGACGGTCATCGAGGTAGGTGTCAATGTCCCGAATGCAACGGTTATGATGATCGAGAACGCAGACCGGTTCGGGCTGGCACAGTTGCACCAGTTGCGCGGCCGCGTCGGGCGCGGCGATGCACAGTCGTATTGCATTATGATGAACGCATCGGATTCAGATCGCGCAAAGGACCGGCTGGAGATCCTGAATAAATCCAATGATGGATTTTTCATCGCCTCGGAAGATCTGAAGCTGCGCGGACCGGGTGACTTCTTCGGTATCCGTCAGGCGGGCGATATGAGCTTTTTGATTGCGGATATTTACACGGATGCACGTGTGCTGAATCAGGCATCCGATGAGGTGAAACGGATTCTTGAGACCGATCCGTTGCTGGAGGCAGAGGAGCATGCCAATCTGAAACTGAAAATGAGGGAGATCTTTGAGCGGGGCGATGTAACGCTAAGCTTATAGTCAATTCCTATAAATCAAAAAGTGCGCCTGCCGCAGCAATCTGCGGTAAGCGCACTTTTTTGTTGTTTTTCTTTTGATGTTGGTTTACTTGCCTGCCATCTGTTTTTCCTGTGCCTCGATCATCTTCTTGACCATATAACCGCCGACAGATCCATTCTGTCTGGAAGTCAGATCACCGTTGTATCCATCCTTTAAGGGCACACCCAGCTCACTTGCCACCTCATATTTGAAACGGTTCATAGCCTCTTTTGCTTCGGGAACGGAAGTTTTATTGTTATTGTTTGACATGATGCGTTTCCTCCTTGGTAAATTCGCTTTTGTATTTAAACAACAGCTTGTTTGCTGCTGGTACACATAGTATGTGAGGAGAAAACAAAAATAAACGTAGCAGGTTTTTCTAAATTATTCAACAAATGGAATATCAGAAATATCCGTGTGTATCGTCATGGAATAATTCGTATAATAAACGACAAAACCGGGTGCTGATCCATTTGGCTTTTTCACATTTTTGCGCTGTAAATAGTCAATTTCGAGCTTATCCACACCGCGTCCCTTGGAATAGTAACCGGCGAGACGCGCCGCTTCCTCAAACGTGCGGTCGGGCAGCTCTTTTCCTTCTGTTTTTACGATCACGTGTGAGCCGGGCATTCCTTTCGCGTGAAACCACCAGTCACCGCCGTTCGCGACCTTGAACGTCAATTCTTCATTTTGCAGATTGTTTTTTCCGATAAAAATGTCAAAACCGTCGTTGCTGCGATAGTGGAACGGCTTGCTCTTTGCAGTGCGCGCGCCTTTTTTCTGTGGATGCTTTTTGATAAAGCCGCTGCCGGTCAGTTCGTCCTTGATCGCAGCCAGATCTTCCTCTGTCACAGCAATATCGAGCGAATTTGCGACCGATTCGAGGTAGGTGATCTCATCCTGTACCTCGACGGTGAGCTCTAAGAGTGCTTCATAGGTGCGTTTGAGCTTGTTGTATTTCGCAAAATATTTCTGGGCGTTTTCCTGTGCGCTGAGCTGTGGGTCGAGCGGGATCGTGATCATCTCGTTCGTATAATAGTTGAGCGCCTCGAGCTTTTTTGCACCCTCCTCAACGCCGTAACCGTATGCCTGCAGCAGCTCGCCGTATACCTTGTATTTCTCACGTTTTTCGGTATCCTTGAGCTGTTTTTGCTGTAAGGAGAGCTTTTTCACATCGCGTTCGAGTGCCGTGTTGACGATGCGGCGCAGATCGACGGATTTCTGGCGGATACGGGTGTAGAGATCCTTGTCCGCATAGAAGCGTTCGAGTACCTCGCAGATGGAATCGTAGCGCTCGCACGTATAATCCGGATAGTCGCTGTACTCGCGCAGATTGATCGCAGAAAATTCGATCGGTTCAGCGCCTTTTTTGATCATGCACGGCTCAAATTTTTCTTCTTTGATGTCGGAGACCAGCCAGAAAAATTCGTTGGCGAGATGCAGCTTTTCATCGTCGCTCAGGCTGTCCGTATGTGCATCCGCATCCAGACCGGCGCGGTGGCATACCTCGTTTGCGACGGTCGGGCTGATACCGGTATAGGTCAGATAAAATGCTTTTGCGAGTGTGGCAGGGCGGTTGCAGGCATCCTGTACGATCGTTTCCGGAGTCGCTGTGAGCGGGTCGGATTTTTCCTGTGTGTTCGGTATAAAATAGTCCCGTCCGGGGAGCACCTCACGCACCGAGCTGACCGATGCGGGAATATGCTTGATGCTGTCGATGATGCGTCCGCTGTCATCGCAGAAAATGATATTGCTGTGTTTTCCCATCAGTTCGACGATCAGGCGTTTTTTGCGCAGATCGCCGAGCTCGTCGAGATGCTCGATGTCAAAGCGGATAATGCGCTCTAACCCCGGCTGCGTGATATCCGTGATCTTTCCGTTTGCAATGAATTTGCGCAGCAGCATACAGAAATTCGGCGCGGTCATGGGACTGGGGCGGTTCGTGGCAGTCAGGTAAACAAACGGCAGCGAAGCGCTCGCGGATAAGAGCAGGCGGTGCTGACCGTTTGTACCCTTGATCGTGAGCAGCAGAGCATCGCTTTCCGGCTGGGCGATCTTGCTGATCCTGCCGCCAAGAACGGTTGATTTTAATTCTTTTATAATATTTGCAACGACAATTCCGTCAAAAGCCATCAGATTGTCCTCCATAGGTAGTTCTTATTATCTTACCTATTTTAATGGAATGATACATATAAAGTCAATAAAGACATTTTTATTTGACGAATAGTAACATTTGACTTATAATAACGATAGCTATGCATACCTATATGGGGAAATGGTGATGCATGGTCAGAACGATTCAGGGCAGGTACTTTCCTGTCCGGTGTGTTGGAGGTTTTTATGATAAAAAGCATGACCGGCTTCGGAAGATGCGAAGTGACAGACGGTCAGTGGAAAATGACGGTCGAGATCAAGGCTGTCAACCACCGCTATCTGGATGTCAGCGTCAAGATGCCGAAGAAACTCAGTATTTTTGAAAGCTCGATCCGCACCGTGCTCAAAGAGTACATGGAACGCGGAAAGGTGGATGTATTCGTATCCTACGAGGATCTGTCCGAGACAGGCTTTGCACTCAAGTACAATGAAAAGCTGGCGGGACAGTATCTGGAATATTTAAGACAGATGGCGCAGACGTTCGGACTGGAGAATGACATCCGTGTGAGCGCACTTTCACGCTATCCGGAAGTATTCGTCATGGAAGAGGAGGATACGGACGAGAAGGAGCTGTGGACGGTACTGGAAAAAGCGGTGCGCGGTGCCTGTGAAAAGTTCGTGGAGGCACGGATCCGTGAGGGCGAGCATCTGCGGGATGACCTGATCGCCAAGCTGGATCAGATGAATGGATATGTAGATTACATTGAGGAGCGTTCACCGCAGATTATTGCGGAGTACCGCACCAAGCTGCAGACAAAGATTGCGGATCTTTTACAGGATGCACAGATCGACGAGGGACGGATTGCGACCGAGGTGACGCTGTTTGCCGATAAAATCTGTGTGGATGAGGAGGTTGTGCGCCTGCGCAGCCATGTCAAGGGCATGAAGGATGTCCTGCTCGCCGGAGGCAGTATGGGACGCAAGCTGGATTTCATTGCACAGGAGATGAACCGCGAGGCAAACACGATCCTGTCCAAGTCCAACGATCTCTCAATCTCCGATACAGGCATCAATCTCAAGACGGATATTGAGAAAGTAAGGGAGCAGATACAGAATATTGAGTAGTTTTATGAACATCGGTTTTGGCAATATTATAAATGCAGACAAGATCGTCGCGATGATCACGCCGGATTCCGCACCGGCAAAGCGCATGATCCAGAAGGCAAAGGAGGAGTCCAGACTCATTGATGCGACACAGGGCAGACGGACGCGGGCAGTGATCTTCACGGAAAATGACCGCATCGTGCTCTCGGCATTGTTGCCGGATACGTTATCCGGCAGGATGAAAAGCAAAGGTGAGCTGGAACAGACTGACACACATATCGCTGAAACTGCGGGATCATGACCAAAACCGGTCGATACGGAGGAAAAATAAATGAACACACAGACAGGTATATTGACTGTGATATCCGGATTTTCCGGCGCCGGAAAGGGGACGATTGTACATCGCCTGCTGGAAAAATATCCACAGAATTATGCATTGTCCATCTCGGCGACGACACGCGCGCCGCGTCCGGGTGAGCAGGACGGACGGGAATATTTTTTCCGCTCGGTGGACTGTTTCGAAAAGATGATCGAGGAGGATGAGCTGCTCGAATATGCCAGATATGTCAATAATTATTACGGCACACCGAAGGCTTATGTGCAGGAACAGCTGGCAGCCGGCAAGGATGTCATCCTTGAGATAGAGATTCAGGGAGCATTAAAAATCAAAGAAAGATATCCCGATACATTGCTGCTGTTCGTCACACCGCCCAGCTTTGAGGAGCTGGAACGGCGGCTGGTCGGCAGAGACACGGAGACACCGGAGGTGATCCATGAGCGCCTGTGCCGCGCGGACGAGGAGTGCATGGGTATTGAGGCTTACGATTATCTGATTGTAAACGATGAACTGGAAGCCTGCGTGGATCAGGTGCATTCGATTTTACAGAATGAGCACACAAAGATCTCACGCAAAGAACTATTTATTATGGAAATAAAAACAGCATTGACGAATTATGCGAAAGGAGAATAAACGATGATCCATCCGTCTTATGTAGAACTGATGAAAGTAGTAAACAATACCACAGAGGTAGGCGAGGAGCCGGTTGTAAACAGCCGTTACTCGATCGTGATTGCAGCCGCTAAGCGTGCGCGCCAGCTGATCGCCGGTGATGAGCCGTTAGTTGCACATGCAAACGGCAAGAAACCGTTATCGACTGCGGTTCAGGAATTATACGAGGGCAAGGTAAAGATTCTCGGTGAGGATGAACAGGCGGATGCCGCTGATCCGGTGGACGACTTCCAGACAGCAGCGATTGAAGAATAAACGAACATACGGAAGCCGGGGCAGATCGTTTCGGCTTCCTTTCACATCACAGGAGTATCTATGAATATTTTATTTATTTCACTTGGCTGCGATAAAAATCTGGTAGATTCCGAGTATATGATCGGTATGCTGAACGCTGCCGGATATACGATTACGGACGATGAGAATGATGCAGATGTGATCGTGGTCAATTCCTGCTGCTTTATCGGGGATGCCAAGGAGGAGAGCATTCAGACGATCCTTACGATGGCAAAGTATAAAGAGACCGGAAAGCTCAAGGCACTGATCGTCACCGGCTGTCTGGCACAGCGCTATCAGGATGAGGTGCTGGCAGAGATTCCGGAGGTGGATGCGGTGCTCGGAACGAACGCATACGATGCGATCGTGGAGGCAGTGGAGGGCGCGCTCAAGGGCAGTGTCTATAAAAATTATCACGCGCTGGAGGGACTGCCGGATATGCATGATAAAAAGCGCCTCGTGACGACCGGCGGACATTATGCGTACCTGAAAATTGCGGAGGGCTGTGATAAGCACTGTACTTACTGTGTGATCCCGTCGATCCGTGGCGCTTACCGCAGTGTACCGATGGAGGAGCTGGTTGCACAGGCAAAGCAGCTTGTGGCACAGGGGGTAAAGGAGCTGATCCTCGTTGCACAGGAGACGACGGTTTACGGAAAAGACCTCTACGGAGAAAAATCGCTGCATCGGCTGTTAGACGAGCTGAATGCCATCGAGGGGCTGTACTGGATCCGGCTGATGTACTGCTATCCGGAGGAGATCGATCAGACACTGATCGACGCGATCAATCGCAACAAAAAGGTCGTGCATTACCTCGATATGCCGATCCAGCATATCAATGACGATATTTTAAAGCGCATGGGACGGCGCACAAGCGGTGCGGAGCTGGCAGACAAGATCGAGCTGCTGCGCAGCGAGATCCCCGATATCTGCCTGCGTACAACACTGATCTGCGGGTTCCCCGGAGAAACAGAGCAGGCGCATGAAGAACTCATGGAGTTTTTGAACTGGGCGGAATTTGACCGGCTGGGTGCATTTACCTATTCGCCGGAGGAAAATACACCGGCAGCGTCCTTTGAGGGGCAGTTGGACGAGGAGACCAAGCTGACATGGCGCGATGAGGTCATGGAGCTGCAGCAGGAGATCTCGTATGACCGCAACGAGGCGATGAAGGACAGACAGCTTTGGGCGTTTGTCGAGGGAAAAGTCGCTGATGAGCATGCGTATGTTGCCCGTACCTACAAGGATGCACCGGGTGTGGACGGCTATATCTTTATTCACACAGACGCGGAGCTGATGTCCGGTGATTTTGTGAAGGTGCGTGTGACAGGTGCGCTCGACTATGATCTGATAGGGGAGATGATATAATATGAAAATGAATTTACCGAACAAACTGACGATTTTACGTGTACTTCTGATTCCGTTTTTTGTATTTTTTCTGCTGGTGCCCGTTGTACCGTACAGCAATTATATTGCCGTAGCGATTTTTATTGTTGCGAGCCTGACAGACCTTGCAGACGGAAAAATTGCAAGAAAGTACAATCTGGTGACAAATTTCGGCAAATTTATGGACCCGCTTGCTGATAAACTACTCGTGTGTTCCGCAATGATCTGTCTGGTAGCGACCGGTCAGCTCGCGGCGTGGATGGTCATTGTGATTATCAGCCGTGAATTTATTATCAGCGGTTTCCGTCTGGTGGCAGCCGACAACGGCGTTGTGATCGCTGCCAGCTACTGGGGAAAGTTCAAGACGACGTTCCAGATGCTGATGATTATTGTTCTGATCTTGGATTTTCCCGGAACGTTTTTTGAAATACTCGGCATCTGCCTGACATGGATTGCCCTGATCCTCACGATCGTTTCACTGTGTGACTATCTGGTCAAAAACCGTGCGGTCTTAAAGGAACAGAATTAGCGATTTGTGGGATGGAGGTGAATGACCGTGAGAATTATTGCGGGAAAAGCAAGGCGGCTTCCGCTGCGCACACTGCCGGGCAGGGATACCCGTCCGACAACCGACCGTATCAAGGAGACATTATTCAATATGCTCGCACCGGAGCTGGACGGAGCCTATTTTCTGGATCTGTTTGCCGGCAGCGGACAGATCGGTCTGGAGGCAGTCAGCAGGGGCAGTGCTTACTGCGTATTTGTGGATAACAATAAAAAGGCATGTGAAGTCATACAGGATAACATTGATTTCACAAAGCTGGGCAGCCAGTGCAGGCTGATGAATACGGATTGCATGAGCGCGCTGCGCCAGCTGGAGGGAAAGTACCGGTTTGACCTGATCTTTCTCGATCCGCCGTATGGTCAGAATTTAGAGGCAGAGATCCTCGGTTATCTTGCGGGATCTTCTATTGTAAAGGAAGATGCGCTGATCATTGTCGAGGCGGACGAGCACACGGATTTTTCTTATGTGGATGCGTTGGGTTACGAGCTGCGAAGAGAAAAACTCTATAAGACAAATAAGCATGTGTTTCTTACATTGAAAAAACATTAAAATAAAAAGAAACACAGGAAACCAAAGAGGGATAAGCGATGACAAGAGCAATCTATCCGGGCAGCTTTGATCCGGTGACAAACGGACATATGGACATCATTCGCAGATCTGCGAATATCGTGGATGAACTGTATGTCGGTGTGTTGAACAACAGTGCAAAAAATTCGTTGTTTTCTGTAGATGAACGTGTTAGTATGTTAAAAGAATTAACCGCCGATCTGCCGAACGTAAAAGTAGTATCGTTCGACGGACTGCTTGTGGATTTTGCCAAGGATATTCAGGCAACGATTATCATTCGCGGACTGCGGGCGGTGACGGATTTTGAATATGAGCTTCAGATCGCACAGACAAATCATGTGGAGTATGAGGAGATCGAGACGATTTTTCTGACAAGCAGTCTGCAGTATTCGTATCTCAGTTCTACCATTGTCAAGGAATTCGCGGCTTATGGCGGAGATATTTCACATTTTGTCCCGAAAACGATGATTGACCGTATTTATAAAAAATATGGCATTGAAAAAGGAGATCGACATGAGTAGTAAAATTGAGCAGACAATCGAAGAGTTAGAGCAGTACATAGATACCTGCAAGCCGCAGGCATTCTCCTCCAATAAGATCATTGTGAACAAGGATCAGATCGAGGAGTTACTGACCGAACTTCGTCTCCGCACACCGGAGGAGATCAAGCGCTATCAGAAAATGATCAGCAACAAGGAAGCGATCCTTGCCGATGCACAGACAAAGGCAGACGCGATCATCGCTCAGGCAGAGGTGACGCATTCCGAGCTTGTGAGCGAGCATCAGATCATGCAGCAGGCCTATGCACAGGCAAATGAGGTCGTAATGATCGCAACCAAGCAGGCGCAGGAGATCCTTGATAAAGCGACAAATGATGCTAACAGTATCCGCATGGGAGCGATCGCATATACGGATGAGCTGCTGCGCAATCTGGAGGTCATCTTAAACGGGGCGATCGAGGGATCAAAGGCGCGCTATGACAATCTGATCGCAGGACTGAACAGCTCCTTACAGGTCGTTCTTGCCAACCGTGCAGAGCTGATGCCGCAGACAGAGCCGGAGCTGGCAGCGGAGGATACGGCAGCACCCGCGCAGGAGGCTGTTTCACAGGCGGCAAACGAGGCAAAGTCATAAATTTTTCAAGTCAGAAGGCAACGGCTAACGGATACAGGAGTGCGGCGAGCAGCGCTGTGATGCCTGCGAGCAGCAGCCGTCCGCGGATATATCCACCGATCGGCAGCCCGCCGTCAGGGAGTCCGTCCGTGTGAATGAGCGAGGCAGTCTGGGCGATTCCGGAGCAGCCGCCAAATGCAGTGGCACTCAGGATCGCAACGTATTTGAGGTATGTAGTCGGAAGTGTCCGGTTCAGGACGCTGACCGCACCCGTGATTTCGAGCAGTCCGGCAATCGTGGTAGACAGGATTGGCATGGCTGTCAGATAGTGCTGACACATACCTGTCATGACGGCAAACAGCATGACGTATCCGCCCAGTTTCAGCATCGTTTCAAAACTGTTCATAATACCGGCATCAAGGATTGCAACATTCATTTGCAGCCCTGATGTCGATTTTTTTGTCATGGCGGGTGCCAGGCGCCGGTTGTGATGCCGCCGCCATGTGAGGATGCAGATTCCGCAGACAAGTGCCGGTGCATACAGAATTGCGTAAGTGAGCGGGATGAGCTGCGGCAATTTGAGCGTTTCGGATAAGATATATCCGCCCACAAAGGCAGGGCTCATCTGGTTGGCGATGACGGACAGCAGGGAGGCATCTTCCTTTGAGAGCTGCCCGCGCGCATACAGGTCTGTCGCCAGCTTGCAGCCCATCGGAAAGCCGCACAGCGTTCCCGCGAACAATACAAAATAGCTCTGCGGCAGATGCAGTTTCTCACAGATCCGGTCTAAATACCCGCTCCGGATGAGTATTTGTGTCAGGATCAGAAACGGGAGCAGGCTGGGGAGCAGTTGCTTTGCCCACAGCAGAAGCCCGAAGCGCGCGCCCTCAATCGCGACCTGCGGCTCTTTCAGCAGGAATAGTAAAAACATGCCTAGCATATAACAAAATAGATATTTTTTTGTAACATATCGGGGAATTGTTTTTTTCATCATATTACTAAAAGTTATGACAGGCAGGTATGGAATATGAAAAAAATATCTTTGCTGTGCATGCTGGTATTGATGACTGCATCGCTCGATATTATCGGTATGGAGCAGATTCTCGCGTGGGAGGAGCGGCGGGCGCAGCAGTCTACGCAGGAGCCTGATGACCGGCAGACGCCATCGCAGGCGGCGGATACGGCTGTTCCCGATGCGGTTGCTGCTGCGATACGGGCGGATTTGCAGCTATTTCCGATCCCACAGTCTACGCTGCATCCGCAGTATGCGGTATCCTATGAGGATTCGTGGATGTCTGCGCGCAGCTTTGGCGGGGAGCGTGGACATGAGGGCACGGATCTGATGCTCTCTCCGGACAGGCGGGGCATCTTTCCGGTGCTGTCGATGACAGACGGTGTCGTGGAGAAAAAGGGCTGGCTGCCAAAGGGCGGCTACCGGCTCGGCATCCGCAGTGACCGCGGGATCTATTATTATTACGCGCATTTGTATGATTATGCGGATGGGATCGAGGAGGGAACGCCGATTGTGGGCGGGCAGCTGCTCGGTTTTGCGGGAGACACTGGCTACAGCAATATCGAGGGAACAACCGGCAATTTTCCGGTGCATCTGCATGTTGGCATCTACTATGACGATGAAAACGGGCAGGAGACAGCGGTTAATCCGTATCCGTTTTTGCAGGGGCTGGAGACGGTCGAGATGCCGTATTGAATGAATATGAGGTCGCAGCTGAATCGCAAGTGGCATGTTGTGGATTGGCTGCTGACTGCGAGTACGGCAGTATCCTGATCAGCCTGCTATGTGGTGTTTCAAGGCATATGAGCGCGATATTCCGCATTTGCAGCTCCCACAGTGCATCTGGTTTGCTCGCGCTGCGTCCGTATAACGATCATGTTTATATTTCGATTAAAGAAAGGAATACTCTGATGACCCAGATTCGATTAGATAAATACCTCGCAGACATGCAGTTCGGCACACGCAGTGAAGTGAAAAAACTGATCCGTGCGGGCAAAGTACAGCTCGACGGAAAAACATGCAAAAGCCCGGAGCAGAAGCTTGACCCAGAGCGGGCACAAGTCATGGTGGAGCACCGTCCGGTTCAATATGCGTCTTATGAATACTTCATGCTCAACAAGCCAAAGGGCTGCGTATCGGCAACCGAGGATCACCGCTATCCGACTGTGCTTGACTACATCACCGACCATCTGCGGAGCGATCTTTTTCCGGTCGGCAGACTGGATCTCGACACCGAGGGGCTGCTGCTTATCACAAACGACGGCGCACTCGCACACGAGCTGCTCAGCCCGTCCAAACATATACCAAAAACCTACGAGGCAGTCATCGACGGAATCGTCACGGAGGAGGATGTCAAAGCATTTGCACAGGGCATCGATATCGGTGAGAAAAAGCCGACAAAACCGGCAGAGCTCGTGATTTTAAAATCTAACGTAATCTCGCAGATCCAGGTCACGATCTATGAGGGCAAATTTCACCAGATCAAGCGGATGTTCGAGGCAGTCGGAAAGCAGGTGTTAGAATTAAAACGCCTGTCAATGGGCGCATTAAAGCTCGATGAGTCCTTACAGCCGGGCGAATACCGGGCGCTGACAGATGATGAGATCACATATTTACGAGAGAGGGGCGCATAGAAGTATGCTGACGGGAATCAAAGGAATTATATTTGATCTGGATGGAACGATGGTCGATTCCATGTGGATGTGGCGGCAGATTGACAAAGAATTTATGGCGGCACACGGACTCGAGCTGTCCGACGATCTGGAACTTGCCATAGAGGGGATGAGCTTTCAGGAGACGGCGGAGTATTTTGTCCGCACCTATCCGCTGACAGAGACGGCAGAGGAGCTGATGGATATCTGGGTTGACATGGCGATGCACAAATACCGCTATGAGGTGCCGATGAAACCGGCTCTGGATGCGTTTTTGCGCGAGATGAAGCAGCGTGGGATCAAAATGGGCATCGCCACGAGCAATGCACGCACGCTGCTGGATGCGGTTGCACAGGCACATGGACTGTATGACTATATGGATGCGGTGCTGACCGCAAACGAAGTCAAGCGTGGAAAGCCCGCACCGGATGTATTTCTCGCGGCAGCGGACAAGCTGCACCTCGCACCGGCTGACTGTCTCGTGTTTGAAGATATCCCGCAGGGCATCCGCGCGGGACTCGCCGCAGGCATGCATGTATGTGCGGTTTCCGATGAATATTCCCATGCACAGGATGCAGAAAAACGGGCACTCGCACACTACTATATTGATTCCTATGCACAGGTGCTCGATGGGACGTATGAGCGGTTGTAAAATCGCAGAAACAGTGGTAAAATAATATGTTGGAGGCAGTAGATAGCTGCCGCTTAAAGAGGAACATTTATGATACACGATTTTTTACCCGTGACAACCGAAGATTGCGAAAAAAGAGGCTGGGAACGACCGGATTTTGTGTATGTGATCGGAGATGCCTATGTGGATCATCCATCGTTTGGCCCGGCGATCATCAGCCGTCTGCTGGAGTCACACGGATATAAAGTAGCCATTATCGCACAGCCGGACTGGAAAGATCCCGCGAGTATACAGACATTCGGGGAGCCGAGGCTCGGATTTTTAGTATCCGGCGGCAATATGGACTCAATGGTCAACCACTATTCCGTATCGAAAAAACGCAGGGACACCGATGCCTATACGCCGGGCGGCGAGATGGGCAAGCGTCCGGATTATGCAGTGGTTGTATACGGCAATCTGATCCGCAGAACGTATAAGCATACACCGATGATCATCGGTGGGATCGAGGCGAGTCTGCGCAGGCTCGGACACTATGATTACTGGTCGAACAAAGTCCGCCGTTCGATTCTTTTAGATTCGGGCGCGGATCTGATCTCCTATGGAATGGGGGAACACAGTATCATAGAGATCGCAGACGCGCTAAACAGCGGGATTGCTGTCAAAGATATTACTTTCATTGACGGAACGGTGTACAAGACGAGAGACCGTGAGCTGGTCGAACAGGCACAGGCAGTAAAGCTGCCGTCGTTCGAGGAGATCCGCGCATCTAAAGAGGCATACGCGCGCAGTTTTTATGTCCAATACTGCAATACCGACCATTTTGTGGCAAAGGTTTTATATGAGACTTATGATGAGAAGCTGTTTGTCGTGCAGAACCGTCCGTCGAAGCCGCTGACACAGGAGGAGATGGACCGCGTCTACGCACTGCCGTACATGCGCACCTATCACCCGATGTATGAGGCAGCCGGAGGCATCCCCGCGATCCGCGAGGTGAAGTTTTCGCTGATCAGCAACCGTGGCTGTTTTGGCGGCTGCAATTTCTGTGCACTGACGTTTCATCAGGGGCGCACGATCCAGACACGCAGCCATGCATCGATCGTTGAGGAGGCAAAGCAGCTCACCTATGAGCCGGATTTCAAGGGATACATTCATGATGTCGGCGGTCCGACCGCCAATTTCAGACATCCGTCCTGCGAAAAGCAGTTGACAAAAGGTGTCTGTCCGAACAAACAATGTCTGTTTCCGCAGCCGTGTAAAAATCTGCATGCAGACCATACCGATTACATCCGTCTGCTGCGCAAACTGCGGGAGATTCCGGGTGTGAAAAAGGTATTTATCCGTTCCGGTATCCGGTTTGACTATGTGCTGGCGGATAAAAGCGATGCGTTTTTGCGGGAATTATGCGAATATCATGTCAGCGGACAGCTAAAGGTTGCACCGGAGCATATTTCAAGAAAAGTGCTGGACAAGCTCGGAAAACCGGCACCGGAAGTATATAAGGCGTTCGTTGAGCGCTACACGCGGATGAATGAAAAACTGGGCAAAAAACAGTATCTCGTGCCGTATCTGATGTCGTCCCATCCGGGAGCGACGCTGACCGAGGCAATCGAGCTGGCGGAATATTTAAGGGATATTCATTATATGCCCGAACAGGTGCAGGATTTTTACCCGACCCCGTCCACGATCTCGACCTGTATGTATTATACGGGGCTTGATCCGCGCGACATGACGCCAGTCTATACCGCCACAAACCCGCATGAGAAGGCGATGCAGCGTGCGCTCATGCAGTACCGTAATCCGAAAAATTATGAGCTCGTCAAAGAAGCGTTAGAGCGTGCGGGACGCACCGATCTGATCGGGTTTGAGCCGGAATGCCTGATCCGTCCGCGGTTGATCCGGCAGCGCACAAAGCAGGGCGGGCATGCGGGCAGCGGAGACAGACGCAATGCGCCGCAAAACGGTTCTAACAGAAAGAATTTTGACAAAAAGAGTTCCGGAAAAAACACCGGAACAAAAAAGAAAACAATCCGGAATGTACACAAAAAGAACAAACATTAAGGTAATAATAACAAGGTAACAGAAAGCAACAAACGATATGAAGTCATTTATTATCAAAGAAAACGAAGCCGGACAGCGGCTGGACAAGTATTTGCGAAAACTCCTTCCGGATGCGCCGGGCAGCTTTATTTATAAAATGCTGCGAAAAAAGAATATTGTGCTGAATCAGGAAAAGGCGACTGGCTCGGAGCATTTATCGGTCGGAGACGAAGTCGTATGCTTCCTGGCCGATGACACGTTTGAGAAGTTTTCGAGAAGCAGCGGAGATACGATTGAGGAATTGAAACGTGTACCGGTGCAACCGGCATTTTCTGTCGTCTACGAGGATGAGGACATCCTTGTCATGAACAAGCCGGCGGGGATGCTCTCTCAGAAAGCCAAGGAATCCGATATTTCCGCAAATGAGCATATGATCGCTTATTTATTGGAAACAAAGGCACTGACAGAGGCGGATCTGCACACGTTCCGCCCGTCGATTTGTAACCGCTTAGACCGCAATACCTCCGGTATTCTGCTGGCGGGAAAGACACTGCGCGGCTTGCAGCGGCTGTCCGCCGAGTTAAAGAGCCGTTCCATGAAAAAGTATTACCGCTGTCTCGTCAAGGGTGACCTTTCGAAAAAACAGCTATTAAAAGGATATCTGCTCAAGGATGAGCGCGAAAATGCCGTGTCTATCTTTCAGAACGGTGCGCCAAACCGCAAATATATCGAGACCGAATATAATCCGGTCGAGCAGTTCGGTGATTACACACTGTTGGAGGTGCATCTGATCACCGGGCGCTCGCATCAGATCCGTGCGCATTTGGCATCAATCGGTCATCCGGTCATCGGGGATCCGAAATACGGGGAGCTGAGACAGAACCGTTTATTTGAAAAGGCAGCCGGGATCAACCGACAGCTCCTGCATGCGTATCGTGTGCGTTTCTCTGACGGCAGGGAGGTAGTTGCGGATCTGCCTGCTGATTTTGAGGCAGCGTTAGCATGGCTGAGGGCACGCCACAGCACAGAAGCGGCGAAAGGATGATAGGAAATGGCAACATGGAATTCCAGAGGCCTGCGTGGCTCTGCGCTTGAGGATCTGGTCAACCGCACGAATGAGGTGTACGCCGCGCATGCGCTGGCGATGATCCAGAAGGTGCCGACACCGATCACGCCGATCAATATCGATAAAAAGACAAGGCATATTACACTGGCATATTTTGACCAGAAAAGTACCGTAGACTATATTGGGGCGGTACAGGGCATTCCGGTATGCTTTGATGCAAAGGAATGCCATACGGATACGTTCCCGTTACAGAATATCCATGCGCATCAGGTCGAGTTTATGCGCCAGTTTGAAGCACAGCAGGGAGTCGCTTTTTTCCTGATCCACTATACGAAGCGGGATGTGTTTTATTACCTGCCGTTTCGTGATCTGCTCGTGTTCTGGGAGCGGATGGAGCAGGGGGGCAGAAAGAGCTTCCGCTTTGAGGAATTAAAGGAGCAATATTTCTTTTCGATGGGCAGGGGCGGTGTGTTTGTGCCTTATTTACAGCCGTTGCAGATCGATCTGGATGCGAGAGGTTGACTTTTTTTGCGGAATCGCTTATAATCAGTGAAGTTTATCGTGCTACCAGGTTATCACGCTACCACGATAAAGTAAAATAAACCGTGATCCGGACAGTATCCGTGAGCGGGAAGGAGAAATTACACGATGAAACAGAGTTTACATACACCGGAAGGTGTCCGTGATATTTACAATGAGGAATGTGAGCGCAAATTATATCTCGAACAGAAATTGTTTTCTGTGCTGACCGGCTACGGTTATCATCCGATCGAGACACCTTCTTTCGAATTTTTTGATATTTTTGGAAAAGAAGTTGGTACGATCCCCTCAAAGGATCTGTACAAGTTTTTTGACCGCGAAGGAAATACGCTGGTTTTAAGACCGGATATTACGCCCTCGATTGCCCGTTCTGCAGCAAAATATTATATGGACGAAGAAATGCCGTTGCGTTTCTGCTATAAAGGCAGCACGTTTATCAATCATCACAGCCTGCGCGGACGGATGAAGGAGTGCACACAGTTAGGTGCCGAGTTTATGGGCGATGCATCGGTCGATGCGGATGCGGAAATGCTGTCCATGATCGTGGATTGCCTGCAGGCGGCAGGATTAAAGGAGTTTCAGATCAGCGTCGGTCATGCAAGCATTTTTCAGGGACTGGCAGATGCAGCCGGATTCACACCGGATGAGACGGAGGAGCTGCGCAGCCTGCTCTCGAATAAGAACTTTTTCGGTGTGGAAGAATTTGTAAACAGCCGCAATCTGCCGGAGAATCTCAAGCGCTGCTTTGATATTTTGCGCTGTATGTACACATCTGCCGAAGAACTGGAACAGTTTAAAGAAGCTGCCAAAGAATATGAGACTGTCTACCATGCATTACAGCGTCTGGAGCAGTTACAGGAGCTGTTGTTATTATACGGGATTGACCGCTATGTGTCGTTCGAGCCGGGGATGGTCAGCGATTATCACTATTACAGCGGTATTCTGCTCAGCGGTTATACTTACGGTACCGGTGAACCGATCGTCAAAGGTGGCAGGTACGATGAATTGCTGCCGATGTTTGGCAAGGATGCTGCGGCGATCGGATTTGTCGTAGTGATCGACCAGCTGCTCGAGGCGATCCGCAGACAGCACATCGAGGTTCCGATCATGCACCATACACAGTTGATCGTCTATGATGCGTCGCATCGGGAGGAAGCCGTTGTGACGGCGCGGAAGCTGCGCAGCACCGGCGGCCGTGCGGAGCTGTTGTTATATGATACCACAAAGGGCACGCAGGCATATGAAGCATATGCAAAAGAAAATTATATTGCAAGAATCACCTGGATGCTGGATGGGCAATAATCAATGATTGGAGACAGAGAAAGAGATGGAAAACGAAACGAATGAACGGTATCTGACCTTTGCGCTCGGCAAGGGCAGGCTGGCAAACCGCACACTCAAGCTGCTGGAAGAAATCGGCATCACCTGTGAAGAAATGAAGGATAAGGATACGAGAAAGCTGATCTTTGTCAACGAGGAGTTAAAGCTGCGGTTCTTTCTCGCAAAGGGGCCGGATGTGCCGACTTATGTAGAATATGGTGCCGCAGATATCGGTGTTGTCGGGGAAGATACGATCTTAGAAGAAGGAAGAAATATTTACGAGGTGCTCGATCTGGGCTTCGGAAAATGCCGCATGTGTGTGTGCGGGCCGGAGAGCGCACGCGAGCTGTTGCAGCACCATGAGCAGATCCGCGTGGCATCGAAGTATCCGCGCATCGCGAAAAACTATTTTTATAATAAAAAGCAGCAGACCGTAGAGATCATCAAGCTGAACGGCTCCATCGAGCTGGCTCCGATCGTCGGACTCGGGGATGTGATCGTGGATATCGTAGAGACCGGATCGACTCTGCGGGAGAACGGGTTGCAGGTACTTGAGGAAGTATGCCCGTTATCCGCACGCATGGTGGTTAACCCGGTGAGCATGAAAATGGAAAATGAGCGCATCACAAAGCTGATCGCGGATTTAAAACAGGTCATTCAAAAGGAGAATTGATATGCGGATTTTACAGTTGGACAAAGAGACAAAAAGCAATATTTTAGAGGATTTATTAAAGCGCAGCCCGAACAGCTACGGTGAGTTTGAGGATCGCGTGGCAGCGATTATCTCAGAGGTACGGAAAAACAAAGACGCAGCGATTTTTTCTTATACGAAGCAGTTTGACGGTGCCGATATCAGTGCGGACAATCTCGTAGTCACGGAGGAGGAGATCAAAGAGGCATATGATACGGTCGATCCGACCCTGCTTGCAGTCATCCGCAAAGCACTGGTCAACATCCGTGAATACCATGAAAAACAGCGCCAGTACAGTTGGTTTGATTCGAAGGAAAACGGTATTATTTTAGGTCAGAAGGTGACACCGCTGCAGCGTGTCGGTGTCTATGTACCCGGCGGGAAAGCGGTCTATCCGTCATCCGTGCTCATGAATGTGGTACCGGCAAAGGTGGCAGGTGTCAGCGAGATCATCATGACAACCCCTCCCGGAAAAGACGGCAAAATCTGTGCGTCCACGCTGGTTGCAGCGACGGAGGCAGGTGTAGACCGCATCTATAAAGTTGGTGGCGCACAAGCGATCGCAGCACTCGCATTTGGTACGGAGAGTGTACCGAAGGTGGATAAGATCGTCGGACCCGGAAACATCTATGTGGCACTTGCGAAAAAGGCAGTATTCGGACATGTCAGCATCGATTCGATCGCAGGGCCGAGCGAGATCCTCGTTCTGGCGGACGAGACAGCCAACCCGCGCTACGTCGCAGCCGACCTGCTCTCACAGGCGGAGCATGATGAGATGGCATCTGCAATCCTCGTCACGACGAGCCGCACGCTGGCAGAGCAGGTATCAAAGGAGATCGATCAGTTTGTTGCGGTGCTCAGCAGAAAAGAGATCATCCAGAAATCGCTTGACCATTACGGATATATTCTGGTAGCGGAAAATGAGGAAGAAGCGATCGAGACAGCCAACGACATCGCATCTGAGCATTTGGAGATCGTGATGCGTGATCCGTTTACCGTGATGACCAAGATCCGCAACGCAGGCGCGATTTTCCTCGGTACATACAGCAGCGAGCCGTTAGGTGATTACTTTGCCGGACCGAACCATGTGCTTCCGACAAACGGAACTGCCAAGTTCTTCTCCGCGCTGTCTGTGGATGATTTTATTAAGAAATCAAGCATTATCTCTTATTCGAGAGAGGCACTGGAACCCATTTATAAAGATATCGTACAGTTTGCGGAGTGTGAGCAGCTGACTGCCCATGCCAATTCGATCCGTGTACGGTTTGAGGATCAGTAATTATTTCAGGAAGGTAGTTAAAAGAGACTTATGGACAAAAAAATTCTGGTAGCGACACTTTACCTCAAGGACGGACAACCAGTCAGGAATTATCGCGACCTGACGCCGATCGGTGAATTGCAAACCTATGCAAAAATATATAATGACAGCGGTATTGACAAAATATTCGTATTTGATCTGTCCGACGATGACGATGAACACGCCAAAAACATAGAGGCGATCCGCGAGCTCAACCGCATGATCGACATTCCGACCTGCGGTGGCGGCAATCTGCGCCGGATGGAGGATGTGAAAAAACTTATTTATGCCGGCTGCAAACAGATCATGTTTAATGCGGCAAAGGGCGGTTGTCTGGATCTGGCGCGTATGGCTGCGGATCGTTACGGAAAAGACCGTATTCTCGTATCTGTGCATAATGTCGACTTTATATTTAAAAATCAGGCGGAAATGAACGAGCTGTTTCACGAGGTGCTCGTCATGGATGAATCGGTGCTGGATGCGGTGGACAATCTGTCGAACACTCCCTACGTCGTGCTGTACGACGGATCGGATTTTGCAGAGATCTATGCGCTCTTAGAGCGTGAAAATGCGCGCGGAATCTGCGGCGCACTCTTCAATGACCCACAGACCGATATTATGCAGTACAAGACGAATCTGGATGAGGCAGGTCTTTGGATGGACAATTTCAAGCCGGAGATCCAGTGGGCACAGTTAAAGAAAAATTCGGACGGCATGGTGCCGTGTGTCGTACAGGATTACCGCACGGATGAAGTGCTGATGGTTGCCTATATGAATGAAGAGGCGTATTACAAGACGCTTTCCAGCGGCAAAATGACCTATTTCAGCCGCAGCCGGAACGAGCTGTGGACGAAAGGGCTTACCTCCGGACATTTACAGTATGTCAAATCGCTCACGGCGGACTGTGACTATGACACGATACTCGCAAAGGTATCACAGGTCGGCGTGGCATGCCACACCGGCAGCCCGACCTGCTTTTTCAATGAGATTGTCAAAAAAGAGTATGTCGAGAAAAATCCGCTCAAGGTGTTTGAAAACAGCTACCAGTCACTTATGGACATCAAGACGAATCCGAAGCAGGGCTCTTACATCAGCGAGCTGTTCGATAAAGGGCTTGATGAGATGTTGAAAAAACTCGGCGAGGAGACGACGGAGGTCGTGATCGCCGCGAAAAATCCGAATCCCGAGCACATCAAGTATGAGATCTCGGATCTGTTGTATTATCTGACCGCGATGATGGTCGAAACCGGAGTGACATGGGAAGACGTCACTAAAGAATTAGCACAACGTTAAAAAAATGTATGCACAATGTGAAAATTGTGCATACATTTTTTTGTTGGTTTTACCAGTTGATTTTTCTAGCACATTGTGTGTATAATAACATCCTATTCTTTTTTACCCTGTTGCACAGCTTTCATGCGGTCGGTTTTCAGTGCAACGGAGGAATTTCATGAAAACAAACCAGATATTACAAACATTAAAGCGGAAAAAACAGCTTCTGGCGGCGGTATTGATGCTTTGCTGCGCGGTTTCACACACACCGGCAGTCGTATATGCCGGCGATACTTATGCGGAAAGCCAGATCTCATCCGTATCACTCGACTATGTCTCCAATTTGAACATCCATATACCAGGCAGCATTTTGCGGCTTTACGGCAGTCCCGGACGTGCATATGCAGTTCCGATTCAGGCGATGACGGACTGTACCATTATTCTGGACAATGTCGTCAATCAGGCAAATCTCACGGTTTCGGATGGCTGCCGTGTGACTGTCCTGCTGCGAGGGAGCAGCAGCCTGTATGACATTCTGGCGGTCGGCGGAGCAAATACCAACGTTTTGATCAAGGGCGAGACACCGGATGCGATGCTCTCCGCGGGACAGGTCGCCTGCAGCAGTGCAGGTACGACGCAGACCGGTGCAAACATACAGATTGAGTCTTGTACTTTTGTCTGTCAGGATCTGGGCTGCGGCAGGGATGGCATCGATTATACGATCGACGGAAGCAGTGTGACAGTCGCAAATGCGTCGCCCGGCAGCAATGCATCTCCCAGTGTGTCGATTTCCCGTTCCAGATTAACCGTTCATGGCAATATCGCCTGCGGAGGTAACGGAATCAGAAGTCTGGGCTCATGGACTGCGGATGCGTCCGACGGAGGCACCGCGGGAACGGTAGTGATCGACCAGAGCGAGGTATCGGTCGGCGGCAACATTGCGATCGGCGGAAAAGGCGGAGAAGGCGGTATTGCAGGCAACTATTACGACCATATTTCCGGTACGACACAGAGCGCGCAGCCGGTCAGCATCCGCAATCACAGCACGGTCGTTGTCGGCGGAAATGTGGCAAAGCAGCAGGATCTGCCGGAAATCAGCAAAGGCGGTACGCAAAAAGGGCTTGACGGCGTCATGGTAGAGATTACGGATTCGACACTTTCTGCAAAGGACATCGCCAGCGGCGGAAACGGCCACAACCTCGTGCGTTCGGACATCACCGCAGGGGCCGGAAGCAGCTATGATGTCACAGGAACCAGAGGCGGCAACGGGGGTACGGTCATTGCAAGAAACTCCTTCATTACCTGTGAGACAGCCGCCTGCGGTGCAAATGCCGGAGATTATCGGAACTATGAAATGAGCATGTACGGAACAACTTCCGGTGACTATGAGAATGTCTATCATCCGGCAGACGGTAACGGCGGCAGAATCGATTCAGAGAACAGTGAATGGACGGTCACAGCCTGTGCGGGTGAAAAAGGCAGCCGGTGGGCGGGTTATGCCAATCCGTCCGTCTACAGCGATCAGCGGTTTATCGGCGGTGCGATCAACGGAATCGTCAAGGGTGCGGTGATCACCACCGATCTGACAGCTATTTTAGGCGGTGATTTTGTGCCGTCCGCGGAAATCAGAAATTCGGAGGAGGCAAGCTGTTCCAGATGTCTGTTAAAGACCGGAGGAGAATTGGCAAATCAGGCGGTTTCGGCATCTGCAAATGAATTGTGGACCTCGACGCGGCTGGACGGCAGCGGGCAGTTATCCACCTATCTCGGTATCGGAACACAGCGCGTGCGGATGAACGACAGCAGACCCTACGGAGCGACGATCCGTATCAGACGCGCCGCAGAGTACAATACCTTTCAGTTACATGCATACGGACGGCTGGATGTGGCAGCCGCAGGAGCTGAGATTTATGAGAATTCCTACCGCTATCAAGGCCAAACGTATGAATACAGCGGCGATTACACGATCAGCGGCATCAGTGACAACACGCTGACCATCGATGGCGGATCACACCGGCTGATTTTCGGGCGGACGGATCTGGATACATTGGAGATCAAGGGCAGCGCAGTTGTCACGGTGCGTATGGAGGATGTAGTAAAGATCCGGCGGATTCTGGTCGCAGAGGGAGCAACACTGATCTTTGAAGGTGACCAGAGACCGGACTATGAAACCTGCGAGGGTTCGCTGAGCCAGGTAGACGGAACACGGCTGTTCCAGGTTACATTTACACCGGATGTACCGGACAATTACGACCTGTATTTAAACGGAGAAAAACATGTGCTCACACCGGCAGACCAGATGCTGCGGGTGCTGCTTCCGGAAGGAACCTGCGAGATTCGGCTGGAACGCGCGTCGTTCGTCTTTCGCGGTACATGGCAGATCCATGAGCCGTTGGCGGTCAGCCAGTCGGAGCTGCTGCTGGAGCTGAACTGCTCCCTTGCACCGATTACGATCGAGGAGGAAACCGTCTCATTTGGTGAGGAGCAGATCCGTACACGGGCAAACGTATGTCTGTCACAGGATGAAACCTTAAATTGTGTGTCAGTCACGAGAAAGGATGCTATTTTATGGCTGGATCAGATTGCGCCGAATATCCAGATCTATGTGCCGGAGGACTTTGCGGGAGAACTCCGAGACCTCGCAGGTGCACCGATCCGGCTCGTTACGATCCACACCGGAAAAGCAGAATATCCGATGGCATTTGAACTGGATGGAACCGTTTATGAGGTCGTCACAAACGCAGACGGTTATTTTACGTTTCTGGCGACAGTAGGAACACATCAGTTCCGGCTGATCATTGATGATGTCTCATATGAACTGTCGGCGTCTCTGGATGTGAGCGAAGATGCCGGAAAAAACCGTTATTCAGAAGAAGATCTGATCGAACAGAAACCGGATACGGACGATACCACACCTTCTGACGGTGACACAAATGGCGATACCGATGCAGACGGTGATACGGATGGCGATACGGATAAAGATACAGGTACGGATGCGGATGGCGGTACGGAATCAGACAGCGACGCCGATAAGGATTCAAATACAGATTCAGATACAGACGCGGGCACAGATGCCGGTACAGGTACGGACACCGATGGAGATCAGGATACAGATACGGATACGACAGATCCCTCACAGCCGCCTGCCGGAGCGTCCGGATCTGACGAAAACACTGACGGTGAAAGTAATCCTGACGATGGAGATTCCACCGGAGATAGTTCCAACGGAAATGCTTCAGGCACAGGCGGTTCCACAGGTGGAAGTTCAAGCGGAGGATCTTCTTCCGGAGGAGGTTTTACCGGAGGTTCTTCAAGTGGAGGTTCTTCGACCGGAAATACCTCAACTGGAAGTGATTCGCGTGGAGATACAGCTGCCGCAGGCACTTCCCACCTGACCGGTGCGCGAACCGATGAAAAGAATCATGCGCAGTCGGAAAATGTGCCGGTGCATATTCAGATTTCGCAGCAGGGAATTGTATTGCTGGAAGAAACGCAGGCGGATGATACAGTCTTTTATACGAAAAAGGATGTGCGGTTTGATGTCACGATGCCGGACGGTGCGGTATGCAGCTATCAGATCATTCATCTGGGCGAAACTGCCTCACAGACAGAATGGATACCGATGGATACGCCGTCCCTGACGCTCACGGAGGACAGACTGGATATGCGTGCGCGGCGCGTGATCTTTCAGCTTGTTTACGGAGACCGGATCATCAGACAGCAGACGAACTATTTTGTGATCGACCGCAAACGTCCGGTCATATCAGGGATCAGACATCTGCGCTTTTATCATAAAAGCCGCCGGATCCATGTGAGCGATAATGCATTGCTGCGTGAAGTCCGTCTGAACGAAAAAAAGGTGAAGGCTGACTTTACGTTAAGAAAGCGGGGCATTTATTTTCTGAAAGCAACGGATCAGGCGGGCAACCGCAGACGGCTGCTGTTCGCGATCTGGTAAGCAGAACTTTCCCCGGAAAATTACGCATAGTTTGTCTGCAACTGCATAAATTTATGCTAACAAAGGAACATCGGATGCAAGCGATGATGGGAGGGAGCAGACACGATGACATACGATCAGATTGATGCACGAAAGGAATACGTCCGCAGGGCAAGGGAATCCTTCCATGAACAGGAAAATGACTGGGGACATGAAAGCACCGCACAGGAGGAAACCGTGCTCGGCAGGACGCTGGCACTCCGTATCGTACTCGGAATCCTGTTGTTTTTACTGTTTGTGCTGGCGGATATTACCGATTACAAAGTATTGGACTGCTCAACAACAACGATCGCCTCTGAGATTGAAAAAGATGATTATACAAATGCCGAAAAGTATGTTATGATGCTATTTGCAGATAAATAGTGTAAGAAAAGCATATGGAGGTACTTATGAGCAGACTCGCATTGTCTGATGAGATATTACTGACGATTGACCAGCCGGCGCGCTATATCGGCGGGGAATTAAATATGATAAAAAAAGATCCGGCTTCGGTGGATATTCGTTTTGCGATGTGTTTTCCGGATGTGTATGAGATCGGCATGTCGCATCTTGGCATCCAGATCTTATACGATATGTTTAACCGCAGGAGTGATGTGTATTGCGAGCGCGTCTATTCTCCGTGGCCGGATCTGAGCCGGATCATGAAGGAACAGCAGATCCCGCTGTTTGCGCTCGAGACACAGGATCCGATCAAAGCGTTTGATTTTCTCGGCATTACGATACAGTACGAGATGTGTTATACAAATATTTTACAGGTGCTGGATCTCTCGCAGATTCCGCTTCATGCGAGTGAGCGTGGGGACGATATGCCGATCGTGATCGGCGGCGGTCCCTGCACGTACAATCCGGAGCCGATTGCAGAGTTTTTTGACCTATTTTATATCGGTGAGGGTGAGATCAGCTATGATGCCTTATTCGAATTATATAAGCAGTGCCGCCAGGAGGGCTATAGCCGGACGGATTTCTTGCGCCGTGCAGCGCAGATCCCCGGTATTTATGTGCCTTCGATGTATGAGGTCACTTATGGCGAGGATGGCTGTCTATGTGCATTTACGCCGAAATATGAAGATATTCCGGCAAAGGTCGAAAAGCAGTTAGTCATGGATATGACAGAGGCGCCGTATCCGAGAAAGCCGCTCGTGCCGTTTATCAAGGCAACGCAGGACCGTGTCGTTCTGGAGATTCAGAGAGGCTGTATCCGTGGCTGCCGGTTCTGTCAGGCTGGCATGATCTATCGCCCGACACGTGAGAAAGACCTTGAACAGTTAAAAGCCTATGCTTATGAGATGTTAAAAAGCACCGGACATGAGGAGATTTCACTGAGCTCTCTCAGTTCGAGTGATTATTCGCAGCTGGAGGGGCTGGTCAACTTTTTGATCGATAACTTCCACGAAAAAGGGGTCAATATCTCCCTTCCGTCGCTGCGTATCGATGCCTTTTCACTGGATGTGATGGGAAAGGTTCAGGATATTAAAAAAAGCAGCTTAACGTTCGCGCCTGAGGCAGGCTCACAGCGCATGCGTGATGTGATCAACAAGGGTCTGACAAAGGAGATTATTTTAAACGGTGCGGGACAGGCGTTTGAGGGCGGCTGGCAGAAGGTAAAGCTGTACTTTATGCTCGGGCTGCCGACCGAGACCGTAGAAGATATGCAGGCGATCGCAGAGCTCGCCAATGATATTGCCGTGCGCTATTATGAGATACCGAAGGATCAGCGCAACGGAAAATGCCAGATCACGATTTCTACCTCCTTTTTTGTGCCGAAGCCGTTTACGCCGTTGCAGTGGGCACCGATGTGTACGGTGGATGAATATCTTGGAAAAGCGAAGGTCGTCAATGAGGCGGTTAAAAATCAGTTGAACCGCAAGAGCATCCGTTACAACTGGCATGAAGCAGATGTGACGGTACTTGAGGGAGTGTTTGCACGCGGTGACAGGCGGATCGCAGCCGCGATCGAACGTGCGTATGAAAAGGGCGCGCTGTTTGATGCGTGGTCCGAATATTTTGACAATGAACGCTGGCTCGAAGCATTTGCCGAGACCGGTATCGATGTCGCTTTCTATACGCTGCGCCAGCGGGAGCTGGACGAACTGTTCCCGTGGGATTTCATCGACGCGGGTGTGACAAAGGAGTTTCTCACGCGCGAGTGGAAGAAAGCCTGTGAACAGACCGTCACGCCGAACTGCCGCATGGGCTGTTCCGGCTGTGGAGCGAGAAAATACGGAGGAGGTGTGTGCTTTGAAAATCAGAATTAAATTCGCAAAATCCGGAAACATGAAGTTTATCGGACATCTGGATACGATGCGGTATTTTCAGAAAGCGATGCGCCGGGCAGATATTGATATTGCCTATTCGACCGGATTTTCACCGCACCAGATCATGTCCTTTGCCGCACCGCTCGGTGTCGGCATCACGAGTGACGGCGAATATCTGGATATCGAGGTTCACTCGACCGGATCGACAGCGGATGCGGTTGCTGCCCTGAACGCTGCGATGGTAGAGGGCTTCCGGGTGTTGGATTACCGCGAGCTGCCGGATAACGCCAAGACTGCGATGTCGATCGTCTCGTGTGCGGACTATACGCTGACTTACCGTGAGGGCTATGAGACGGAGCTTACGGTTGAACAGCTACAGGAAGGGGTTCATGCATTTTATGAAGTGCCTGAAAAGATTGAGGTCGTAAAACAGACGAAAAAGTCCGAAAAGATCATCGACTTAAAGCAGCTCGTGTATGACTTCAAGGTCGTTGAGGTTGAAGGAAAACCGGCATTTTACCTGAAGGTATCGACCGGAAGCACGGACAACACGAAGCCGGAGCTGGTCATGGAGCATTTTTATAAATATCTCGGGCTGGAGCTGGCTGACTTTACGTTCCAGACACATCGGCATGATGTCTATACCGGCACGAAAGAGACCGGTTTTGTTGCATTAAATGATATGGGAGCGGTCATCCCATGAGCCGGCGGCTGGTAATCACGCGGGTGGATCTTTTTGACAGGCATCCGTTTGTCTGTGCAATCTGTGAAGATCATCGGATCGTTGAAGCACAGGGCATACCGGAGGATGCTCCCGTACAAATATTGAATAACATCTATGTAGCACGTGTTTCGCAGGTCGTCAAAAATATCGGCGCTGCATTTGTCGAGATCGAAAAAGGAAAAAAGTGTTTTCTGCCGCTTTCTGATGTGGAGGATGCGGTGTTTGTCAAGCGGATCTCACAAAAACAGGTGCTCTCACAGGGGGATGAGCTGCTGGTCCAGGTTGTGCGTGAGGCGGTAAAGACCAAAGACCCGCAGGTATCCACCAATCTGTCCCTGCCCGGCAGCTACAGTGTCGTGACGAGCGGCAGACATAAGCTGGGCGTATCAAACAAGCTGGATGCCGCAGCACGCAGCCGGTTAAAGGAAGCGGTAAACGGAGTCTACGACAATAATCTTGGATTGATTATCCGCACAAATGCGGCACAGATTCCAAAAGAGCTTCTGGTCGATGAGGTTACAAGGCTCCAGCAGCAGATGCGCGAACTGCTGCAATATGCACCGTACCGCAGCCTGTACTCCGTATTGTATGCGGCAGAACCGGAATATGTGAGAATTTTGCAGAATCAGCCGCTTGAGGGTGCCGGGGCAATCGAACAGGTTATCACGGATGACGCGGATGTATATGCCGGTCTGGTACGGTTTGCAGATACCCATGCACTGCCTGGGTTAAAGGAAAAACTGTGTTTTTATGAAGATCCGCAGCTGGAACTTCAGAAGCTGTATGCACTTCAGGTACAACTGGAACGTGCCTTACAAAAGAACGTCTGGCTGAAGTCCGGCGCGAACCTTGTGATTGAGCCGACCGAGGCACTGACGGTCATCGATGTCAACAGCGCAAAGCATGTCGGAAAGAAGCAGCCGCAACAGCAACATCTTCAGGTAAACCTCGAGGCGGCACATGAGATCGCAAGGCAGATCCGCCTGCGTAACCTCTCCGGCATTATTATCATTGATTTTATTGATCTGGATGATGAGGAGGATCGTCAGTTACTGCTTAAAGAAATGCGAAAGCTGGTACGGACAGATTCCGTCAAAACCGAAGTAATAGACCTGACAAAGCTGGGTCTGATGGAGCTGACAAGGCAGAAGGTGCGCAAACCTCTGCGCGAGCAGTTTTTTACAGTGAATGGACATGCACAGGGATGATGCACGGAAACATCCAGAAATTGCAAAAAAATTTAGAAAAACAGTTGACGAATATGCCTTGAAATGCTATTATACAGAGGTATGCCGCACAGTGAGGTCTAAAAGTGTGTTCTTTTTTACGGACACCACCACAACTGGCGAGTAATGATAAAATAGGAGGTGCCATATGTACGCAATTATAGCAACAGGTGGTAAGCAGTACAAAGTATCCGAGGGCGATATCATTACCATTGAAAAGCTTGGTGTAGAAGCTGGCGAGACTGTTACTTTTGATCAGGTGATTGCTGTAAACGACGGAACCATGAAGGTTGCAGATGATGTCAAGGACGCAACTGTAACTGCAAGCGTTGTAAAAGAAGGACGCGGCAAGAAGGTTATCGTTTACAAGTATAAGAGAAAAACCGGTTATCATAAGAAAAACGGTCACAGACAGGCTTTCACTCAGGTGAAGATTGAAAAGATTAATGGCTAATTGATACTGGTGAATTGTTATGACACATGTAACGATTTACACAAATCAAGCAACAGCATTTACAGGTTTTTCCTGTGAGGGACATGCCGGTTATGCAGATGCAGGTGAGGACATCGTATGTGCAGGTATTTCAACGCTCGTGATCAATACGATCAATGCGGTGGAGCAGCTTACGACGACGACGATTCTCGCAGATGCCGATCAGGATACGGGAACGATTCACGTGAACTTCCCGTCCGGTTGTGAAGCTCAGGCAAAACTTTTAGTAGATGCGATGATTTTAGGCTTACAAGGAATACAAACAAATTACGGGAAGAAATTCCTGACACTAGATTTCAAGGAGGTGTAACCAATGTTTGAATTGAACCTTCAGTTTTTTGCACATAAAAAGGGAGTTGGATCTACCAAGAACGGTCGTGATTCCGAGTCAAAGAGATTAGGAGCAAAGAGAGCAGACGGACAGTTCGTAAAGGCTGGTAATATCATTTACAGACAGCGTGGAACCAAGATCCATCCCGGCGTGAACGTTGGAATCGGCGGAGATGATACTTTATTCGCTCTGACAAGTGGTATTTTAAGATTTGAGAGAAAGGGTAGAGACAAGAAACAGGCTTGTGTTTATCCGGTAGCTGAAAACGAATAAGAATCAGGTGGGCTGTTGCAGTTTTTGTAACAGCTCATTTTTTACCATCATATTTTAGGAGACAATTATGTTTGCTGATACAGCAAAAATTATTATAAAATCTGGAAAAGGCGGCAACGGACACGTGAGCTTCCGCCGCGAAAAATATGTGCCGGACGGCGGGCCGGATGGTGGTGACGGCGGCAAGGGCGGCGATGTGATCTTTGAGGTCGACGAGAGCCTGAATACGTTAAATGATTACCGCCACAAGCGCAAATTTGCGGCACAGGCGGGTGAGGAAGGCGGCAAAAAGAATTGTCACGGCAAAAAGGGTGAGGATCTGGTTTTGAAGGTCCCTGCCGGAACGATTATCCGTGACGCACTGACCGATAAAGTCATCGCCGATATGTCGGGAGAGAACCGGCGCCAGATCATTTTGCGCGGCGGTAAAGGCGGACTTGGCAACCAGCATTTTGCCACCTCCACGATGCAGGCGCCGAAGTACGCGCAGCCCGGACAGGAAGCGATTGAGCTGGAGGTTCGTCTGGAGCTGAAAGTGATTGCGGATGTCGGTCTTGTAGGATTTCCGAATGTCGGTAAATCAACGTTTTTATCGCGTGTGACGAATGCGCAGCCGAAGATCGCGAACTACCACTTTACGACGCTGAATCCAAACTTAGGTGTCGTGGATATGGGCTGGGGAGACGGCTTTGTCATCGCGGATATTCCAGGGCTGATCGAGGGAGCATCCGAGGGCATCGGACTCGGACACGAGTTTTTAAAGCATGTGCAGCGCTGCAAGGTGCTCATCCACATGGTAGACGCGGCTTCCGTCGAGGGACGCGACCCGATCGCGGATATCCATGCGATCTGCAAGGAGTTGGAGGCGTTTGATCCGACATTGTTAGACAAGCCTCAGGTCATTGCAGCGAATAAAATTGATGCCTTTTACGAGGGCGAGAATGAGACAATCGCGGCTTTGCGCGAGGAATTTGAGCCGAAGGGCTGGAAGGTATACCCGATCTCTGCGGTCAGCGGTGCAGGTGTCAAAGAGCTCATCAGTGAAGTGAAACAGATGTTAGATCAGATGGACGATACACCGGTTTATTATGAGCAGGAGTATTTCCCGGAGCTTCATGTGTTTGAAAATGAGGCATATACCGTATCCTACGATGAGGAAAAGCAGGAGTATGTCGTAGAGGGACCGAAGATCGAAAAGATGCTCGGTTATACGAATATCGAATCGGAAAAGGGCTTTTTGTTCTTCCAGAAGTTCTTAAAGGAACAGGGTATTTTAAAAGAACTCGAAGACCGTGGCATTCAGGACGGCGATACCGTGCGTATGTATGGGCTGAGTTTTGACTATTATAAATAATGGGAGGAAAACCATGAATTTCACAAGCAAACAGCGCTCTTATTTAAAGGGACTTGCCAGCGCGGAGGATGCGATCTTCCAGATCGGCAAATCATCGATCACGCCCACGATGGTTCAGGCGATTGACGATGCGATTGAAAAACGAGAGCTGATCAAGATCTCCGTATTGAAAAATTGCATGGATGATCCGCATGAGCTGGCAACGATCATTGCCGAGCGCACACATTCCGACGTTGTGATCGTGATCGGAAAAAAGATCGTTTTATATCGTCCGAATAAGAAAAATCCGAAAATTGTACTTCCAAAATAGGAGGCGGCTTTAATGAAGAAGGTCGGTATCATGGGTGGCACGTTCAATCCGATCCATAACGGACATCTGCTGATCGCGGAGAACGCATATGAACAGCTCGGATTGGATGAAGTACGGTTTCTGCCAACCGGCAGATCACCGCACAAACAGGGACAACACATTTTAGACGGCGCAGACCGCATGCGTATGGTGGAACTGGCGATTGCCGGCAATCCGGCATTTTTGGCCGATGACAGGGAGCTGCGCAGTGACCGGTTAAGCTACTCCTATCTGACCTTGGAGCAGATGCGGGAGGAAGCGCCGGACGACCGGCTGTATTTTATCATGGGCGGCGATTCGCTGCGCGATTTTAAGACATGGTATCACCCGGAGCGGATCTGTAGCTGCGCGACATTAGTTGCTGCGATCCGTGATGAATGTGACCGGGAACATCTTCAGATGTATGCAGAGGAGCTGCGGGAGCTGTTTTCAGCAGATGTCTGTCTGCTCGATACGCCCAATCTGTCTGTCACATCGAGTGAACTGCGTCTGCGGGCGGCAGAGGGCAGATCGATCCGCTATCAGGTGCCGGATACGGTGCGCGATTATATTTTGGAAAAACAATTATATCAGGATCTAACAGGGAAGTATATGTGCAATGAATGACAAAATTCTGGATCTACAGAAAAAAATGAAAAAAAAGCTCAATGAATACCGTTATGAGCACACGTTAGGCGTGATGTATACGTCAGCGGCACTCGCCATGCGCCATGACGTTGATCTGGAACAGGCGCTTACAGCCGGACTGCTCCACGATTGTGCGAAATGCTATTCGGATGAGAAAAAATTTGAGCTGTGTGAAAAATACGGTGTCGTGCTGACAGAGGTGGAACGGCAGAATACCGCCCTGATCCATGCAAAGCTGGGCGCAGTTCTTGCCCGTGAAAAATATGAGGTAGACAGCGAGGATGTCTGTCAGGCGATTGCGACACATACGACCGGTGCGCCGGCGATGAAGCCGTTACAGCAGATTGTTTTTATTGCCGATTATATCGAGCCGCACCGTGACCGGGCGCGGCATCTGGACGAGATCCGCTATACGGCATTTCAGGATCTGGATCAGGCATGTGAAATGATTTTGACGGACACGTTAAATTACCTGTCGGATTCACCGAATACGGTCGATCCGATGACGCAGGAGACTTACGAGTATTATCATCAGAAAGGAGAAACGAACAATGGCTGAAAGTGCAAAATTTGCAAAGGTGGCTTATGAGGCTTTAGCTGATAAGAAAGGTGAAAACATCAAGATTATTGACATCAGTGAGATTTCACCGATCGCAGATTATTTTATCATCGCAGACGGTGCAAACCAGAACCAGCTGCAGGCAATGTGTGATTCTGTGGAAGAAGAACTGTACAAGGCGGGCTGCCAGTTAAAGCAGACCGAGGGAAACCGCAACTCCACATGGATTTTGATGGATTACGGCGATGTGATCGTGCATGTATTCTCAAAAGAAGACCGTCTGTTCTATGATTTAGAGCGTATCTGGACAGATGGAAAAGAAGTATCTGTGGATGAGTTATAAAACGAAAGAGCTGCCAGACCGGCAGCTCATTTATTTTAGTTATAAAGCCTGAAAACACCGAATACCTTTCCTAAAATCTCACAGTGATCCACGATGATCGGATCCATCGTATCATTTTCAGGCTGCAGGCGGTAATGACCGTCCTCCTTGTAAAATGTCTTTACTGTGGCAGAATCATCAACGAGTGCCACGACCATATCACCGTTTCTGGCATCAGACTGTCTCTGGACAAGTACCGAATCGCCGCTCAGGATGCCGGCATTGATCATACTCTCACCTTTTACCTTCAACATAAAGGTCTCCACATTCGGCATGTACTCTGCCGGAACTGGGAAATAATCCTGAATATTCTGCTCGGCAAAGATCGGCTCACCGGCAGCGACCTGTCCGATAATCGGCACGTTTACAATCTCACGCCTCGTGAGGTTAAAGTCATCATCCAGAATCTCGATCGCACGGGGCTTCGTCGGATCACGGCGGATATAACCGTTTTTCTCAAGTGTCTCCAGATGGGAGTGAACGGATGAAGTAGACTTTAAGTTCACCGCCTCACAAATCTCACGGACAGCCGGCGGATAGCCGCGCTGTAAGATCTCCTGCTTGATATATTCTAATATTTCGCGTTGCTTGTCGCTGATTTTTCCATTTGCCATAAATGATCCTCCTAAGCCGGAACCGAAAAGTAACCGGATGCATATATGTTCGTTTTCTCTTATTCAGTGTATCATATGAAGCCAGAAAAATCAAACATATATTCCGAAAATTTGTTCGATTTTCTGATTGACAAACAAATGTTCTGATGCTATATTAGTAGCAGAACAGCTGTTCGGGAATGGAGGACATACTTATGAGAACTTCACATGATATTTCTAAAAATTATTTTTCGATCCGGAATCTTTTATTTGTACTCGTGACATTGAGTGTGATTTTACTTTGTACCTTTTCTTTCAGCGCGATAGCGACGGCAGGGCATACACAGGCGGCACAGCGTCAGACACAGACGACCTATGAGAGTGTTTATATCAGTGGAGGCGACTCATTGTGGAGTCTTGCGCAGCAGTATCGCGGTACTACAGATACGGAGCAGTTTGTAGAACAGATGAAGGCGCTGAACGGACTGGACTCTGACCGCATTCAGGCGGGCGCTTATATATTAGTTCCGGTAAAGACGGTATTATAGCTTGACAAACATAAAAATATAGCCTATGATAACAACGGTTCAAATCAGACATTAGAAATATGTGATCATCGATTTTATGCTTTTCAATGAAAAAGGTAAAATGATGGTTCTTAATTCTTAAGTTATCAGGTTATTATATAGGAGGTGAGAGATATGGACGGTTGTGGTAGTCCAAGTCGAAGTATTATTTGCGGTGACGGGCAAACATCTATCAGGCACAGCGTGTCCATGATCTCTTGAACATAGATACGCAGATCGTACCTGATGGGATATGCTGTGCATATCACTCAGGCGCGCGGGAGACGCGGCGCTTCTGTTTATATTGTCTAACACCGCATAAAATGAGCGATTTTACACGATAACTGGTAAAGAGAGCTTTTTTGAAAGCGGTGTTTTTTTGCGCACTTTTTTATGCGCATCTCGCGGAAATGAAATATATGCTTCGCATACCGCCGGGGCGACTCTTTTTCAGGCAGAAAGGAGACAGACAATATGAACAGAACAACGAACGAATTATTATACAGACACAGCTACGTCGATGAATTACTGGCGATGATCCGCCGCTATATCCGGAATGTTTCCGATCACGCTGCCACGGAGCAGTTTTTGGAGCTGATCGCCGATTACCATGAGAACGACATTGCAGATGCATTGCAGCAGCTCTCTGCTGATGAGCGCAGGCTGTTATATCCGGTGTTAGGTGTCCGGCGGCTGGCGGAGATCATCCCCTATATGGATCACGCCGGTACGTTTTTAGGGGAATTGGATTTGCAGACAACAGCAGATGTCCTCTCCGAGATGGATTCGGATGATGCAGTCGATGTCCTCGAAACGGTTAATCCGGCACTGCGAAGCCGTCTGGCAGGCCTGCTAGACACGGATGCGCGGGATGATCTGCGCATGCTGTTATCTTATGCGGAGGATGAGATCGGAAGTAAAATGACGACCAACTATGTAGTTATTGACCGCCATCTCACGATTCGTCAGGCGATGCACGAGCTGATCCTGCAGGCAGGCGAAAATGACAATATTCTGACAGTTTATGTAGTGGACGAGCAGGGGTGTTTTTATGGTGCGATCGACCTGACCGATCTCATTGTCGCGCGCGAAAATGATGTGTTGGAGAAACTGATCAGTAAATCCTACCCGTATGTCAACGAACATGAAAAGATGGAGGACTGTGTAGAACGCATCAAGGACTACGCAGAGGATTCGATTCCGGTATTATCGGATCAGGGACATCTGATTGGTGCGATCACGGCGCAGGATATTATTGAGTTCGTGGATGAGGAACTCGGCGAGGATTATGCAAAGCTGGCAGGTCTGACCGAGAGCGAGGATCTGAATGAGACTGCTGCTGAGAGTATGAAAAAGCGCCTTCCGTGGCTGATTATCCTGTTGTTTTTAGGCATGGGTGTCTCCTCTGTAGTCGGCGTATTCGAATCGGTTGTAGCGGTTGTTCCGATCGTGATCTGTTTCCAGTCATTGATTCTGGATATGGCAGGAAATGTCGGCACACAGTCATTAGCTGTCACGATCCGTGTACTGGTAGACGAGCATCTGACCGGAAAACAAAAATTTTTCCTCGTGATGAAGGAGACAAAGGTAGGATTTTTGAACGGACTGTTTTTGGCAGTATTGGCATTTGTATTTGTGGGATGCTATACCTATTTGTTTAAATACCATATTCTGGCAAAGGCATTTTTGATTTCCGGATGCGTGGGGATCTCACTGCTTGTTGCCATGATTATATCCAGTCTGGTCGGAACGTTGATTCCTATGATGTTTCATAAGATCCACATCGATCCTGCCGTTGCCTCCGGTCCACTTATTACGACGATGAACGATCTGGTGGCGGTACTCACTTACTACGGTCTGGCATGGCTGATGCTGATCAAAATCTGTCCGCTCTAATAGATGGATTTGTGCATACTGTTGTGGATGCTGCCGGAACGTGGTACGGGGAACAGCAACAAATTTGTATTTAGGGATAGAATTCTGACGGAAAATGCTATACAATGGATATCAGTAGAAAAAGATCATTTGGAGGAGGTATTTTCATATGGGACTTATTAAAGCAGCAATCGGCGCGGTCGGCGGTACACTCGCGGATCAGTGGAAAGAGTTTATCTATTGTGATTCACTTTCAGCCGATACATTACTCGTTCGCGGACAGAAGCGTGTCGGCAAACATTCATCAAACACCAAGGGCAATGACAATATCATTACACAAGGCAGCAAAATCGCTGTGTCAGCCGGACAGTGTATGGTGATCGTAGAGCAGGGAAAGATCGTTGATGTCTGTGCAGAGCCGGGCGAATACATCTTTGACGCATCTACCGAGCCGAGTATCTTTACCGGTGATCTCGGAGACAGCGTGCGAAAGACATTTGCTACGATCGACGAGCGTTTTTCATTTGGCGGTGATACCGGAAAGGATCAGCGCGTTTACTTCATCAACTTAAAAGAAATGATGGATAACAAATTCGGAACACCTACCCCGATTCCGTTCCGTGTCGTAGATACGAATATTGGTCTGGATCTGGATGTATCCGTGCGTGCTTCCGGTGTATATTCTTATAAGATTGTAGATCCGATCCTGTTTTTCTCAAGCGTATCCGGAAATGTCAAGAATGCGTTCAAGCGCGATGAGATCGATACACAGTTAAAGACAGAGTTCGTCAGCGCTTTACAGCCTGCATTCGGCCGTCTGTCAGATCTCGGACTGAGACCGAACCAGATTCCCCAGCACACAACAGAGCTGGAAAGTGCGATGAATCAGGCATTATCCGAGAAGTGGACACAGCTGCGTGGTTTGAAGATCATATCTGTAGCGCTCGGCAGTGTGACATTACCGCCGGAAGATCAGGAAATGATCAAAAAGGCACAGCAGGCAGCGATTCTGCGCGATCCTACGATGGCAGCCGCAACACTCGCCGGTGCACAGGCAGATGCCATGCGCACGGCGGCAGACAATTCCGCAGGCGCAATGACAGGCTTTATGGGTATGAATATGGCAATGAATGCCGGTGGCATGAACGTCCAGAACCTGTATTCCATGGGTCAACAGCAGCAGGCAATGCAGCAGCAACAGCAAGCAATACCCCAGCCCCAGCAGCCGGTTCAGCAGGCACAAAGCGCACAGGGTGGCTGGCAGTGCAGCTGCGGTACAACAGCAACCGGTAACTTCTGTCCGAATTGCGGTTCACCCAAGCCGCAGCCGAGCAGTTGGCAGTGTAGCTGCGGTACAGTCAATCAGGGCAATTTCTGCCAGAACTGCGGTTCAAAGAGACCGTAACTGTCTGCGTGACCAACGCTCATTTATAACAACTGGATAGCAATGACAACAAAACCCCGGGAAATCATTCCTGGGGTTTTTCACGTAACTGTACGACACGTCCTGCCATACGGCGGCGTTCGTCAGCCTGCGCCGCATAATGCTTTCTTGTTGTATTGACATCCTTATGTCCGAGCACATCTGCAACAAGATAAATATCACCTGTCTCCTGATAAAGCGTCGTACCGTAGGTACTGCGCAGCTTGTGCGGTGTGATGTTTTTCACCGTCGTAATCAGTCTGGAATACTTTTTTACGAGATTTTCAACCGAACGCACCTGCATTCTCTTTTTCTGCATCGATAAAAAGAGGGCATTGCCGTGTCCTTCCGCAGCCTCGATCGTTTCGCGCTCCTCCAAATAATCGAGCAGCGCATCCGCGACTTCATCGCCGAAATATACAACAACCTCTGCGCCGCCTTTGCGGTGGATCTTGATTCCGTTATTTTTAAAATCCAGATCGTCGATATCGAGTCCAACACACTCCGAGACACGGATTCCGGTGCCAAGCAGCAGTGTCATGATTGCCAGATCTCGCTTTTTTGTCTGTTCATGATACATTTTCTGTCGCTCGGTCAGCTTTTCTCCGGATTCCACCTGATCTAACAGCAGTGCGACCTCATCCACATCGAGCCGCGTAATATTCTTATCGTGAATTTTCGGTGTAGAAACGAGTGACGGCGGATTCTTCGTAATCAGTTCTTTCCTGAAAAAATAATTGTACAGACTGCGCAGACTGGCGAGCTTTCTTGCAACACCACGCTCATCATTCGTATGTTCCACTCCGTTTTTTTCATAATATTTTAAGTAGGACAGATATTCTTCGATGTCCAGTGCCGTCACCTCATCTAGAAGCGTCAACGGATATTCGGTAATGTCCATTTTCCGATAAACCGGATTATTATCATGTATGTATTCAAAGAAAATACCCAGATCATAGGCATATGCCAGACGGGTACGTGAGGAGGTCGTAGGCTCAATGCCGACAAAATATTCCCTGCAAAACCGCGGCAGCACCTGAAGCTGTTCACGCAGCCGTACCGCGTTTGTAATATTTACCTTCTCATAATATGCTTTTTCTTTCATAGCAGACAGTTACTCCTTTTTTCTTGCATCCATCAGGTAAAAACCTTATACTTAGTTTAACGCATTTTTGCCGGAAAGCAAAGAGAAAGGAACAAAGGAATTATGAAATTTGTCATTCAGAAAGTATCACATGCATCTGTGACAGTAGAAGATCAAGTCATCGGAAAAATCGGGAGAGGCTTTTTGGTATTGATTGGTATCGCGGAAACCGATACGAAAGAGATCGCTGATAGGCTGATCAAAAAGCTGTTAGGACTTCGCATCTTTGAGGATGAAAACGGAAAAACAAATCTATCGCTGCGCGACGTCGATGGACAGTTACTGTTAGTCAGCCAGTTCACATTGTATGCAGACTGCCGCAAAGGAAATCGTCCATCCTTTACAAATGCCGGCAATCCGACGCTTGCCAACGAACTGTACGAATATATCATTGCACAGTGCCGCACACAGTTTCCGGTCGAAACTGGCTCATTTGGCGCTGATATGAAGGTGGAACTGCTTAATGACGGTCCGTTTACGATTATTCTGGACTCTGCGGAACTATGCTAGTAACTTTTCGTTAAACTAGACTTTTGCGAATAGTTAGAAAGGAACTGCCCTATGAAGCTTCAACAACTCTACAGTCAGGTACGCCGTGCGATCGACGATTATCACATGATCGATACCGGTGATAAAATTGCCATAGGTATTTCCGGCGGCAAGGATTCGCTGACTTTATTATATGCACTTGCGGGTCTGCGTAACTTTTATCCGCATGCCTTTGAATTGACCGCCATCTGTGTGGATCTTGGTTTTGCACCCAGTGACACAGATACACCGAACGACGATTCACAGATCCGGACGCTTTGTCAGAAGCTGCAGGTTCCTTATCAGGTCGTACCTACACAGATTGGGAAAATCGTCTTTGAGGAACGCAAGGAACACGCGCCGTGCTCCTTATGTGCAAAGATGCGCAAAGGTGCCTTAAATACGGCTGCTTTGGAGCTTGGCTGTAATAAGGTCGCCTATGCGCATCATATGGACGATATCATAGAAACAATGTTTTTATCTATGATCTACGAGGGAAACTTCTATGCGTTTCCTCCAGTCACCAATCTTGACCGTTCCGGTCTCACCGTGATCCGTCCGCTCATGTATGTATCAGAATCTGATGTGATCGGTTTCAAGAACCGCTATCAGTTACCGGTCAGAAAAAATGACTGTCCGGCGGACGGTTCGACCCGACGGGAATATGTCAAACAACTGGTCCGTCAGATCAATCGGGACAATCCGGGTGTGAAAAAAAGATTTTTCCATGCCATTACAAATGCACGGTTATCGGATTGGCCTGTTATTGATGATTGATGTCCGCAAAACGGATCAGCATATCCACACATCCGTCGATTCCCAGCTTCTCGCTGTTTAATGCCAGATCATAGCTGCGGGAATCGCCCCATTTCTTATTTGTATAGAAATTGTAGTAGCTGGCACGCTCTTTGTCTGTGCGGTTGATCATATCCTTTGCCTTGGATTCGGAAACGCCCAGATCATGTGCCACGCGCTTGATCCGATAGTTTTTGTCTGCGTAAATAAATGCATTGATGCAGTTCGGTTCTTCCGATAATGCATAGTCCGCACACCGGCCGACGATCACACAGGAGCCTTCGGCTGCGATTCGCTTGATCGTGTCAAATTGCGCCAGAAATACTTTCTGGCTGAGCGGCATATCCATATAGGTAGTATTTCCGTGGTAATTGCTGAACGAATAAGTGTCTGTCACGAGCGAATACAAAAAGCTGCTCGTCGGCTTCTCATCCTGCATATGGAAAATCTCCTCACACAGCCCGCTTTCCGCTGCTGCACGTGTCAAAAGCTCTTTATCGTAAAACGGAATACCCAGCTTTTCAGCCAGCTTCTGTCCAACATCCTTTCCTCCGCTTCCAAATTCTCGTCCGATGGTATAAATAATTTTTGCCATAGAATCACGTCCTTTCAAAGTACATTTTGTAATTGTATTATATCACTTTCGACGCAATTCCGCTAATATTTTTTCGAAATATTCTGGCAATTCTGCATTGATTTCTAAAAATTCACCGGTTGTCGGGTGAATAAATCCTAAATGCATTGCATGTAGTGTCTGACCCTGCAAATGCCATTTGCCACTCACATGCCTGCCGCCGTACACCTCATCACCGAGCAGCGGATGCCCGATACTCGCCATGTGTACGCGGATCTGGTGCGTCCTGCCGGTCTCTAAGGCAAATTCCATATAAGTATAATTTCCAAAACGCTCCAAAACCGTATAATGTGTGACCGCAGGTTTGCCGTTTTTTTCATTGATTGCCATTTTTTTGCGATCCTTGGGATCACGGCCGATCGCACCTGTCACCGTACCGTGATCTTCTGCAACATTACCCACAACGATCCCGCGGTATCTGCGGTTGCAGGAATGGTTTTTGATCTGCTCCGCGATGTGTATATGCGCCGCATCTGTTTTACAGATAATAAGCGAGCCGGTCGTATCCTTATCGATCCGGTGTACGATTCCGGGGCGGACAACGCCGTTGATCCCGCTGAGCTCATCCCCACAGTGGTACATGACGGCGTTCACCAGCGTCCCGCTGTAATGTCCGGCAGACGGATGGACGACCATGCCCTTTGGTTTATTGACGACTAACAATGCCGCATCCTCATACAGAATGTCAAGCGGTATATTTTCCGGCAGAATCTCTACACGTTCGGCAGGCGGTGTTTCCACGGTGATGAGATCATCCGTGTGCAGGCGGTAGTTCGCCTTCAGCACCTTCTGATCCATCGTCACGTGGCCATCCTTGATCAGCTTTGAAAAATAAGTTCTTGACCGCTCGGGAAATATGGCGGCTAAGAACTTATCCAGTCGTTCGTTTTCATATTCATAGGTTACTTCAAAATTTGCAATTACCGATTCATTCATCGTGTGCTCCTGTTACTGCTCCCGTGTCCTGCTGCGGTGAAAAATCAAGGCAGACAGGCGATCCAGATCCGTTTCTTTATAATAGAACAAAAACAAAATAACAAACAATGCAACCGCACAGGTCACATAGATATCCGCAACGTTAAAGATCGGAAAATCGATCAGTGAAAAATAAAAGAAATCGATCACATAATTATGGACGATGCGGTCAATAAAATTGCCGATTGCACCGGCAAATAACGTGATACAGATGCCGTGCAGCGGGAAAAAACGCTTTTCTGCGGGCAGCCTGCCGTATGCATAGATCAAAAACAGTACCATTATGATTGTGATTACGACAAAAAAAATCTTTTTGCCCTGCATCACACCGAATGCCGCACCACGGTTTTCCAGATAATGCAGTTCAAAGACACCTTTCAAGATCACAAACGCATCCTGATTTTTTAATTTTGACACAGCGAGCAGCTTTGTCACCTGATCGAGAAAAATCATGGCTGCGGCGATGACTGCCCCGATGACATAGCTCCGCACGCAGCTGTTATTGTTTGTATGCTCCATTTTTATCACTCCAATACATAGTTAATCGCTTCAAGCAGATCCTCGTCGGTCAGGGACAGATCTGAGTAAGCATCTCCAAATGCGCGCAGCAGGGTAAATTTCACTTTTCCGCCGATCATTTTCTTATCGGATTTCGTGGTTGCGAGAATCTGCGCCGCATCGTATCCGTGAATCCGTGTCGGCAGTTTATAGTCACGCAGCACCTGTTCCAGCTCCAGCAGTTCCTCGGATGATAAACAGCCCTTTTTGACGGAAAGATAGACGGCAGCCACCATGCCGATCGCTACACATTCCCCATGATACAGCTGAAAATCGGATAATTTTTCAACGGCATGTCCGATCGTATGACCGAAATTGAGCAGCGCGCGCTCTCCTTTTTCCTTCGGGTCATTCTCAACAACCACGCGCTTGATGTTACAGCCGATGTCCAACATTCCGATCATGGTCTCCGGTGCTTTCTGTAAAATCTCTGTCCGGTGATCCCTCATCCACATATAGTAATCGCGGTCTTTGATCAGACCATGCTTGAGCTCCTCTGCCATGCCGTTTGCAAACTGCTGATCCGGAAGCGAATCAAACACCTCCATGCTCATATAGACGAGCTTCGGCTGGTAAAAAGCGCCGACCATGTTTTTGTACTGCTGAAAATCAACGCCGGTCTTGCCTCCGATGCTCGAATCCACCTGCGCCAGCAGCGAAGTCGGTATCTGGACGAAGTCAATCCCACGCAGATAGGTCGCTGCTGTGAAACCGGTCAGATCTCCAACGACTCCACCACCAAGTGCAATGAGAAAATCATGGCGGTCAAATTTGTTAATTATTAAATGCTCATATAATTTCTGTACAGTATCCATGTTTTTGCTTTGCTCTCCGGCATCAAAAACAAACGAAAAAACTTGCGGATATTGCGGCTTTAAGATCTGCTCGATCTTATTTAAGTATATTTTTGCCACGTTTGAATCCGATACAATGCAGACTTTTCGGCTTTGATCCGCTCCGAGCGCGTCTGCCAGATCGCTGCACAGAGACTCAAACGTACTGTTTAACGTAATATAGTAGCAATGCGCTCCTTCATAATGGACATCAATCTCTTTTCGCATCTTTTACTTCCTTTCCCGATATAAACTCGATATAAAAATTCCCCGTAGCCATCCGCTTTACCAGTCCACGTTTCCCCGATGAGCGGATATTTAATCAAAGAGCTGGTACGAAAACCGGATACGGTCTTTTTTGGTCACTCCGAGTGTCTCGCCAAAACGTACTTTTCCAAACCCACGGATTGATAAAACGTCGCCTTGTTTACAATAATAAGTATTATGTAAACTTTCTGCTCCGTTCACAAAAATCTTGCCCTCCTGAATCAACCGCAGGGACGCCGATCTGGATATTTTACAAATCGCTGCAATGACAGCATCCAGACGGTTCGAAGTGACGATCGCCTCTTTCTCCTGAAAATGCGGAACGTAATCGATCCGGTAATCATCCAGAAGTTCCAGCGTCACGACCGTGTGACGGATGGAGGTCAGCGTATCCATAATGTATGGCGTGATCCCATCTTCCGCGAAGAAAAATATTTCACTCTCCTTTGCCCGATCATTGACGATCAGATCTCCGATCCGGCTGCGTTCGATACCAAGACTCATGAGCGCACCCAACACATCCCGATGCGAAAGGTTTTCTGCAAACTTTGGATATGCCGGAAGGACGCGTACACATTTCATCGGATAATCCCACTCATAAAAGAGAGCATCAGGGATAAAGGCTACCATCTGACGCTCTGCATATTCGTACCCACCGGACATCTCATAGGAAGACTCCAGCAGATCCTTGTTCTGTTGTAAGATCGTCTGTTCATTCAGCGACAGGAAATCACTAAACAGCACGATCCCTTTTCGCTGCGCCTGTCTGGACAGATCTATCAGGCGTTTACTGATATATAACGCTTCTTCATTCATAATTTTCATTCATGATTTTTATTTACAAATTCCTTAAATTCCTGAAATATCAAAGCTATCCATCAATGACTGGAAATCACCAGATATATCTACACTCTCCGGTGTGATGATAAATATGTAATTTGAGATCTTCTGAAGATTGCCGTTGATCGCAAAGCATGAACCGGATGTAAAATCGATGATCCGCTGTGCAATATCGACATCCAGTCCCTCAACGTTCAGGACAACGGTACGGTTGGCAAGCAGTGTCTCCGTGATCTCACGCGACTCATCAAAGGTCGTCGGCTTGATGACACATACCTCCATGCCACCGGATGTCTGTGCGCGTCTGGAAGAACTGCGCATCGGTGTGATCTTGTTCTGCGTCTTTTCCTTTGGACGGCGATCGATCACCGGCTCAGGCTCCGACACATCCACACTGCTCTTTGCAATGCTGCGGGCAGATGCCTTGGGCTTTTCTTCTACTTCGTCTTCGTAGCCGTCATCATAAAAATCATCATCATCGTCCGGCCCGAGACGCATCATATTTAAAAATCCATCAAATACTCCCATGATCTATATACTCCTATCCTGTGCTGTCTGTATTCGTTTTGTATTCGTTTATCTGCTTATTTGTTTGCGTAGTTACGTGCGCCGAAAATACCGGTTCCCACACGAACCATCGTCGCGCCCTCCTCGATGGCAACCTCATAATCACCGGTCATACCCATAGACAGGACATCCATACTTACATTATCAATGTTTTTGTTTTTTATGTCAACAGATAATTGTTTGATTTGCCGAAAATACGTGCGGTTTTCCTCCGGATCTGTCACAAACGGAGCAATCGTCATCAGCCCCTTGATTTCCAGATTCGGCAGCGCAGCGATCTCCTCCACAAGCTGTACCGTGTCATCCGCAGAGATGCCGAATTTACTCTCCTCCTGCGCAATATTGACCTCTACGAGAATCGGCATACAAATATTTTTTTTCTGTGCCTGCACGCTGATCTCCTGTGCCAGACGGTAGGAATCCACTGAATGAATCAACGCTGCCTTATCGATCACCTGCTTTACCTTGTTGCGCTGCAGATGTCCGATCATATGCCATTCAATGTCACTCGGAAGCTGCTCATATTTCTCACAGATTTCCTGTACTTTATTCTCTCCGAACGTCCGCACGCCCTCGTCATAGATCTCCTGAAGCATTTCTACCGGTTTGGTTTTGCTGACGGCGATCAGAGTCACCTCCGAACGGTCTCTGCCGGCACGTGCACATGCCTTTGCAATATTGTCCTCTACCTGCTTTAAATTATCTTTTAACATGATTTTCTCTCCTATTCATTTATAATTTCGTTTTCGGTAATCATTGATCCGTCGAGTGCAATATGGTCATAGAGCGACAATCCATAATCTGTGCCGCGCTCCACGATCGTATAATCTTCATTCTGATATATAATCTTAATAATACGGAATACGGCGTAACCCTTGTTGATGTTATACACACCTTTCAGTTCTTCCATATCACTGAGCGTATAGCTGTCTCCTCCGGACGGACTAAGTATCTTCGTGCCCTTTTCCAGACCATCCTCATGAATATCATAACTGTCCTCCGTGGATGCATAGATATTGGTCGCGATAAACTTCTGTACCTTTTCACCCGCATCATCCGTCGTCTCGGTCAAGACACCAAGTGAATTGGAATTGCCACCCTTCGTGAAATATTCCTGTGGTACAATGAAAAACGATTTTGACACAATCGACTGGTTCGGAATCTTGAGTCCGCTCTGTCTGTTCAGCAGCAGCTCGACATCGATAAAACGCTCGGAGGCGTAGCGGATCATCGAGTTTGTAAACGACAGGATCAGATAATTGTTCCCGTCGCGGTTCTGGATCTCATATGTCGCCCACGCAGTCGTCTCATCGGATTTGAAGCGAACCTTTATGGCCGAATCATTTTCTAACATGGCTTTTAAATCGTCGTCAATCGCAAATACGATCTGCCAGTTTTCCGATGTGATCAGCTTGAACAGCGGATCTCCCGCCTCAATATGTGTTGCCGCCTTGCGGTTGTCCTTTTCATAGCCGGAGGCATCAAGCATTCCTACGGTAAAATTGGAGGCTGTCACACCCTCGTATCCGTCATAATAATAGGATACGATCCCCGGCTCAGATGCCGTCACACGGTGGAAGGTCTTGTCCGCCTCTGCGTTTGCAGCATATTCGGACATGGAGCTGAGTGCACTCAGATTGACTGCTTCCATCAATTCTGCCTGTAAATCGTTTTTAAACGTGTAGGTATTGTAAAAGGCTGTATCCGAGTAGGAATTGCTGTAATCTTTCATTTGCTCGACAAGCATCTGGTACGCGGCTGCGTCCAGTGAGTTGTCATTACCGCCCGCCTGTGCGATCTGATCGGCGACATTGCCGTTTTCATCGACCGAACAGATCAACGATCCCTGTTTGGCACGGGAATTGTCCTTGAGGTAATAATTGACATACCCGCCCTCTGCGGCATATACCAGCTGTTCCTCCCGCAGCGCCAGTCCCGTATAGGTCGTCTGGATGCGGATACTGCCCGTATCCACCTCATAGTAGGACACATGCTTGGCGGTCAGATAAGAGTATACGTTAAATAGCAGATATATAAAAATAAGCGCAAAAAACACAACGCCGATATTGATATTCAATGTTTTTGGATATTTAATAATTTTACTGTTTTTTTTCATTACTCTAATTTGTTCTGATTTTTTGCATAGCTTTCCGAAAAAAAGGAATACTATGTGAAAAAGGAGGTATTTATTATGAATTCAAAGTTCTGGGATTACTGCCTGCTCACATTAGTGATCATCGGTGCAGTCAACTGGGGACTGATTGGATTTTTCCAGTTTGATCTCGTTGCTTTTTTATTTGGAAACATGTCCTGGCTGTCCCGCATTATCTATGCATTGGTAGGAATTGCCGGTTTGTATCTGATCAGCGCTTATGGCCGTATCCGTTCCATCGGATAACAAACATAATAAAAAACTGCATGTGACAGGATTTTCCTGTCACAAGAAATAAGGTGCCTAAAAAATAGGCACCTTATATTTCATTTTTTATTTATTACAGAGAAACGATGATCTTTGCCTTTGCACATTCCGGAAGATCTGCTTCATTTCTGGATACGCTCAGAACAAACTTTACATTGTATTTTTCGCTGATAATATCCAGCTTTTCGATCGCATGATTGATCTGTCCATCCTCTACATTCGCAATCGTCAGGAAACTGTCGAGATACATTTCCTGTAAATCGTGATCCTGTGACACGATACCGCAGATAAATCCGAGGAATTCATCACAGTTTGTTACCGGGAAGTCTGTTACATTGATCAGACGAACCTTGTTACTCAGCTCATACATATGTTTCTGGCTCTTATCCAGATATACGATGTTACCGGATGCGGATTTTACTGATTCGTTTACCTTATCCAATAAATATTTTGTCTTTCCTTTACCTTTTTCACCAGCAATAATTTCAACCATCGCTATCTCCTCCTGCTTTTCCTTACTACACGGCCGTTTTGTGAAATTGTATAAAAATTTTCACTCCGGCGGTGCTTTTCTATAGATAAATTATAAAATATTTTCGCATAAAATACAACTCTATTTTGCAAAATTTGCAAGAACCTGATTCATAACATAATAGAGGTTGCTTCTGCCATCCGCTTTGAGGATGATAGAGATCACCGGCTCGTTTTTATCGTTGTCCGAAAGCAATACGAGACAGTATCCGGCGGCGTTGGTGGTGCCTGTTTTTCCGCCTAATACGGTGATGCCCTCCGGCTGTGTCACCTCACCGTTGAGATACTTGTTCGTGTTTGTCCACGACTGACTGGTCTCATTGCCGTTCGCATCCGTGTAGTATACGGTATAGCTCGTCGTCTGGATCAGATTCACAAACTGCTCCTGCTCGATTGCATGTGAAAAGATCAGATACAGATCATAGACACACGTATAATGATCGTCATCATGCAGCCCGTTCGGATTGACAAAATGCGTGTTCGTTGCGCCGAAAGAACGCGCGGTCTCATTCATCAGGTTTGCAAACTCCTCCACGCTGCCCGAAATATGCTCCGCGATCGCAATCGCTGCATCATTTCCGCTCTTTAGCATCAGCCCATACAACAGATCTGACAATTTGATCTGGTCTCCGGCACGCAGACCACAGACCGAAGAATCGCTCGGCTGGTCAACCGCATGCTCGCTGACCGTCACAATGTCATCCGGATTGCCCTGTGTGAGCGCCAGATAAGCGGTCATGATCTTGGTTGTACTCGCGGGATACATCTTTTCATATATATTTTTCTGATAGGAAATCGTCCCGTCCGTCGGCAAAAACACGCCTGCCGCCTCCACGACCTGTGAAGTGACGGCATCGGATTGTGTCTCTTCCTCCTCTGCCACACACAAATTCTCTGCAAAAAAATGAACCGCGTCCGCAGAACCGGAAACCAGCTCTGTTCCGGATGCACTCTTCGCATTGGTCGCAGAAGTGCCGATGTCATAGGGATCTTCAATGCTGACATCCTGCCCACAGCCGGATAACAACAGTCCAGCAGACAACACAAACGCCAGCAGTATTCTTTTATTTATACATTTCACGCCAGTCTAAATCTCCTCTGTCCAGTGCGCGGATCAAAAGCTCCGCGGTCGCAAGATTTGTCGCCAATGGAATGTTGTGCATATCGCACAGGCGGACGACATTGTTTACATCCGGCTCATGTGAGCGCGGTGATACCGGCTCACGCAGAAAGATAACCATATCCAACTCGTTATTCTCGATCTGTGCGCACATCTGCTGGTCACCGCCCAATGCACCGGCAAGATATTTGTGGACATTCAGATTTGCGACCTCCTCGATCAGCCGTCCGGTCGTTCCGGTCGCATAAAGCGTATGCTTATTTAATATTCCCCGATATGCAATACAAAAGTTCTGCATCAGCTTTTTCTTTGCATCGTGGGCAATCAATCCTACATTCATGTAATTTCCCCCGTTCCATATTTTCTTGGCTGTAATCCGACATTTAATACAAACCCCATTCCGGCAAAGTTCGTCACCAGCGAAGTGAGTCCGTAGCTGACAAAGGGAAGTGTCACTCCGGTATTCGGAAACAGACCGGTTACTACACAGATATTTACAAATGACTGAAAGGCGATCAGCGCTGCCATTCCACAGCAGATCAGTCTGCCCGAAAGATCCTTCGCCCGTCTGGCGACGATCAGGCATTCCAGTGCGATCAAAGCCATCAGGATCACAACGAGTGCCGATCCGATAAAGCCTAACTCCTCGCCGACAACTGTAAAAATGAAATCCGTATGTGCCTCGGCGATAAAGCCGCCGCTTTTGATCGAAGTCACATCCGTGTTATACAGACCTTTTCCGCTGAGCTGTCCGGAACCGATCGCCATCATCGAGTTCTGCGTCTGAAGCGCCTGCTGCGGATACAATTCCGGATAGAGCCACGCCAGAATACGGACGTTCTGATAACCCTCAAGCGCACCATCTGCTCCCGGCGGGCTGGATGCGATCACATACAATGCAACCAGCAGCGAGGGCACCGCCACTGCGAGACCACCCAATACTATTTTATAGCTTAATCCTCCGATAAACAAGAGGGTCAGACAAATTAGTGCCGTAACAATCGTTGTCGACAAATCCGGCTCCCTAAATACTAAAAATAGTGGGATGCCTGCCAACAGCGCATAGATAAACAGTATTTTTAAGCTGTTTACCTTTTCCCTGTGTTTTTGGAGAAATGCCGCAAAAAACAGGATCAGAACGATTTTTGAGAGCTCGGACGGCTGGAACTGGATGCCCGCGATCTCGATCCAGCGCGTCGCACCCTTGTGGCTCGAACCCAGACCTGCGATGACCGCAGTCAGCAGCACAAGGTTCAGTCCGTACCAGATCCATGCAAAACGCAGGATAAAACTGTAGTCCAGCAGCGATATAAAAACCATGGCAGCGAGTCCGAGAACCAGTCCCATAATCTGTCTGCTCTGGTTATTTCCCTCCTTTGCACTGCCGATCACGAGAATTCCGAGAACCGTTAGCACAACGAGATAAATCACCAGTCTGAAATTGTAATTACGAATCGAATACCTTTTTAACATTTATGCTTTAAATCCTTGATGGGGATATTTGCATACAGCGCAGGTACCGTACCGTTGTTTGTCTCCGATTCGGTCTGCGTGATCTGGATATCCAGTCCTTCTGCATCTATCTCCATATATTTTGAAATTACCTGTATGATGTCATTTTTGATCGCTTCCATCACATCCGGGGAGCAATCCGCGCGATCGGAAACCAACAGCAGCTTCAATCGGTCTTTTGCTACATCACCGGAGCTTTTTTTCTTAAATATGTCCATGAATCCCATGTATGTATCCCCCTGTTATCTCTTAAACACGCCAGCCAGCTTACTGAAGAAGCCCTCTTTGACATTCAGGTCAAGGAACGGTACTTCCTCTCCTAAGATCCGGTGGCAGATATTCAGGTATGCTTTGCCTGCCAGACAGTCGGAACCGACGAGCGGCTCACCCTGGTTGGTAGAAATAACGATCTGTTCATCATCCGGTACTGCACCGATCAGGTCAATCGCCAGAATCTCACAGACATCCTCTACAGACATCATATCTCCCCGCTTGACCATATCCATACGCAGTCTGTTGACGATGAGCTCTGTCTTGCCGATCTCGTTTGCCTCGAGCAGTCCGATAATACGGTCTGCATCACGGATCGCAGATACCTCCGGTGTCGTTACGACCAGTGCGCGCTCCGCTCCGGCGATCGCGTTCTGGAATCCCTGCTCAATACCAGCCGGGCAATCCAGTAAAATATAATCGAAATCTTCGCGCAGATCTTCGATCAGTTTTTTCATCTGCTCGGGATTTACGGATGTTTTATCCCTCGTCTGTGCGGAGGGAAGCAGGAACAGATTCGGATATTTTTTATCCTTAATGAGCGCCTGTTTGATGCGGCAGTTACCTTCTACCACGTCGACCAGATTGTATACAATCCGGTTTTCCAATCCCATAACGACATCCAGATTGCGAAGTCCGATATCTGTGTCGATCAAAACTACTTTTTTATCCAGCTGTGCTAATCCGGTGCCCACATTTGCTGTGGTAGTTGTCTTGCCGACACCGCCTTTTCCTGATGTAATTACGATAACCTCGCTCATGTACTAATTCCTCCTAATACTTAATTCATTCCAAATAACATTTGGTAACTGTATCAAACAGCTACATATTTTTTAACAAGCCGGATGAAATCGGCTCAATTAAAATCTGTTGCTCATAGACGGTCGCGATCTGTGGTCCGCCGGCTTCCTCTTTGACCTTTTTGCGGAAACCGCGCACCGGCTCTTTCCGGTCTGCGGAGCGGCCGATGTAATCCCCGATCTTGATCTGTACGGGATTCATCTCTAATGCTGCCACAAAACAACTGCTGTCTCCGTCTGCACCCGCGTAGGCGGTACCCTTTAAGGCGCCTAAAACCACAATATTGCCTTTTGCAATGACCTTTGCGCCCGGATTGACATCCCCGAGCACAATCAGGCTCGTCTCTGATTCAAACTGCTGACCGGAGCGCAAGGTACCCTTGTAAAACTGTCCGGTCTGCGGTGAGTGCATCTCAACGTAAGTATCCATCCTGCGCTGGATCACCTCATCCATCAGATCATCATGATCCATGATACAGACAATGGAGATCGTCGTATTCTGCTGAATGGCATCAATGACCGCATACTGCTCGTCCTCGCTAAGCGCACGACCCTCAAAGGAAATCGCGATCTTCGCATTTTTGAAAAATTTTTCTGATTCCACAAACTTCTGTCTGATCTCTTCTAACAGTGTATCAAACGGGAGTGCATTATCGAGCACTAAATTGATACCGTTTTTCGAGCTTTTGATAATCACGGGCTGTTTCTGCAATGCTGTTCGCCTCTCTTTTTCGTTTTTATTTCTACTAGATTTCTTCAGATAATTATAGTATAACGCAAAATCACTTAATCGGTAAATGAATTTGAATTATTTCCGACATTTGCTGCTTTTCCGGTGATCAGATTGTCTGCCGTATCCAGACGGAAGTAATATTTCAAAATATTGGCAGAGACATCCGCCGCATTGTGTGACGTATATCCATATGCAATACGTGTTGTGATCGATACTTTTGGATCATTGTACGGTGCATATCCGACAAACAATGCATGGTTGGGTCTGTTCTTGACTTGCTGGGCAGTACCCGTTTTACCTGCGACCTCAATCCGTTCAAAATCATCAAAGGAGCTTAGATTTTCTACAACCATCCGGTTTCCGCGGTGGATCGCATCCCATGTCGTATATGAGATCTCATCCATCTCATTATGCACGGACGGTGTATAGGTTTTCAGTACATTTCCTTCTGTATCGGTCAGCTTGTTTAACAGCGTATAATTATAGACCGTTCCGGAATTGGCCACGGCAGTGACATATCTGGATAATGCGATGGTCGTATAGTTGTGGTTACTCTGTCCGATCGCAGCCGTGATCGGATATGCATCTGCAATCTCCGGTGTACTCTCGACTGTTTCGATACCTGTCTTTTCACCCAGACCATACATCTCTGCGTATTTCTTCAATACATTGATGCCGGCTGACTCCACATAGTTGTCACCAACCTGTGAGAACTGCCATCCGAGCTCATAGAAGAAATAGTTACATGAATCCCGGAGTGCCTCTGATACATTGATCTTGCCGTGTGTGCCACCCGGATAGATCCAGCACTTGGGTCCATCCTCTACACGTTCAAATTTTCCTTTGTCCTGAATACGCGTTGTCGTAGAGATCACGCCCTCAGTCAGGCCGGCGGTAGCAGTCACCATCTTAAAGGTAGAACCGGGTGCGGTCTTCTGCTGCGTCGCATTGTTATAGAACGGCGATGACAGATCATCCATCAGCGACGCGAAATAGGCACTGTCTACGGTATTGGCCAGTCGGTTATTGTCATAACCGGGGTAAGTCACACACGCCAACAGCTCACCGCTGTTCACATCGGTGATCACGCAGGAACCGGTACACGGATCGAGCGCCAGCTGTGCCGGTGTGATCTCAAGGTTTTTAATGCGCTCCATCATAAAATCATAGGGGCTGAGCGCATGGTTTTTCAACTCTGCGATCTTCTCATCATCGTAATCGAGAATCTCCTGATCGTATAAAATCAGGCAGACCTGTACGCCTGAGAGCAGGTCGTCACGGATCATATGCTTATAGATCCGTTTACAAAAGCCCTCGTCAGTGGTCAGGTGATCGAGAATATACTGTACAAACAACTGGTAAAATTCCTCGGAGTCCGAATATCTGGTATCCGACGGGAATTTGGTCACATCAAACCACTGTTCATTGATAATATGGTAGAGATATTCCTGTAAACTGATCGTATCGTTTTTCCATGCGATGTAAGTCTCGTCATTCCAGTCAATCTTATCGGTTAAAATAACCGGATTTTCTGTATCCATCAGCATCGACACGATATAGCTCATATACATCTGCATATCCTCGGACAGATCTCCGTAGGCGGCAGGATTGCTCTTGGTCAGTTCCTTTTCAATCGCATTCAGTACCTTTTCGCGCTGGCTGCTGAATACGCGGTAGACCGCCTGCTCCGTATCGGACGCATCCTCCGCGGAAAAATGATCCATCTGGATCACATTGTTGTTGATCAGTGCATAATACACATCATCAATCGGTATTTTGATATCCGAAGCACCGGAAGCCTGATATTCCTTTGCATTGATAATCTTGGAATAAACAATACCTGCGATCTCCTGCTCGAGCAGATCATAGACTGCTTTTTGCAGATCCATGTCAATCGACAGATAGACATCATTCCCGGCTTCCGGCTCCGTCCGTTCAATCGTCTCTAACTCTTTACCGAGGTTATCTACATAGAGTTTTTCCTCGCCCTTTTTTCCTTTGAGTTCGGCATCCATATACTGCTCGATACCGGATTTTCCAACGGTATCGTTGCGCGAATATTCGGAGCCCTCTGTATCACCGCCGAAAGCCAGATACTCTTCCTCATCAATCTGGCCGGTGTAGCCGATCAGATGGGCAAAATATTTGCTATCGTTATAACGGCGGATCGTATCCTCTGTGACCTCAATACCTTGCAGCTCATCGGAATGTTCACTGACATAGGCAACGGTCTCTTCGCTGACGTCTGATGCAATGGACGCAGCAATATATTTCTGATAACTGTTCTGGCGCATACGGTAACGGATAATTGCAATGCGGTAAGCGTCATTTTTAGAATAATCCGATGAGATGTCAAAACAGTTGCTGTTATCACTCGCCAGGTATGCCATGATCTGATCCGGAGTCGCCGCAGCCGTGTCATAGCCGAGGGTTTTGTCATAACCCAGCTCATCCGTGGCGGTCTTTCCGTAAATATCCGCGCGGAAACGTTGCAGCTTACTGCCGCTGACCGTAAACGTATACTCGTTATTTTCATTCAACAAAATCGAAAAATCGTTGTCAATCACATCGCCGTTCTGATCCATCGTGTGCAGTACATTTGCAAGATCCTCGTTGATCGAACGGTTTTTCACCTGTGTGGCACTGAGCTCACCATCCCTCGTATAACTGCCGTTATCCTCGATCGTGATGCCGTATGCCAGCTCATTGTAGGCGAGCAGTTTGCCGTTGCGGTCAAAGATATTGCCGCGTGTACTGTTGAGCCTGCGGGTCTTGATCACGCGCATCAGATAATCTGACTGGCTGTCTGCTCCGTTGATGATCTGTAGCTGAAACAGACGAAGCAGCAGGCAGATCGCCATTCCGATAAATAGGATCGCCAGAAAAACGATTCTCGATTGAAAAATCTGTTTAATAAAGCTCTTAATATTACGAAACAAATTTTGCAGCTCTCTTTCTCTCTATTTCCTCCAGCCGTCGGTTGATCTTTAAGATCACAAAATAAAGAACAATCATCATGAGCAGCGTATACACGAGCTCTGGCAGGATCACATGTGACAGATAATAAGGAAAATCCAGCCTGTTACGGAACAGGAACAGGAAAAAATATATCACAAAGTTATAAACAAAATCGCTGGCTGAGATCAGCAGCATCGGCAGCTTAAAGTCTTCCGGAAAAAACAGTTTGCGGAAAAAGCCGTTCATATATCCGATATACATATACAACAATGCATATCCGCCAAGGATATTGGCATAAAATATATCGACCAGAAGCCCACACAGCAGCCCGATATACATGCCCTCTTTGTTTCCTCTCATAAAACCGAATGATGCAGTTACGATAATCAGCAGATTCGGCGCAACCGTGAGAAATGATATGGACTGAAACAATGTCGTCTGCAACAGAAAACAGACGGCAACAATCAGAAATACCGTGATTTTTCGACGCATAGGCGCTCTATTCCTCCTGAGTCTGTGTGGTTGTCTTCAGGTCAGTGATCACGAGCACATGCTTCACATGCTCAAAATCAACAACCGGTGAAATCAAACCGGATTTCGTCAGATTATTTGAATTGACATGGATCTCACTGATATATCCGATCAGAAGTCCCTGTACATATTCGGAACTGATGTAGGAAGTGACGACCTGATCTCCCACAGCCACTTTATTGTCTGTATCTTTCAGATTGCTGAAGGTAATCATCTGCCGCTCGTCCATCGTCTGTAAATCACCCTTGATCACACAGTTGTCGGAGGTAGATAATACCATGCCGCTCACACTGCTCATGTCATCGATGATCGAACGGACCTTTGCATAATTGGGTCCAACCTCTGTGATAATACCTGCCACACCCCGTCCGGTAATGACATTCATCCCCTCGGCGATCCCATCCTTGCTGCCTTTATCGATCAAAAAGGTATCAAACCAGTTGCCGGCATCCTTGCCGATGACGCTGGCTGCGACCTTGTTGTATTCGGAATAGCCCTCATCCAGTGCCAGCAGCGCCCGCAGATCCTCGGTATCATACTGCTCGAGCTTCCGCGTGTTCAGCTCGTCGGTGAGCGCATCGACCTGCGCCTTGAGCTCCTCGTTTTCTTTCATGACGTTTTTCAGATTGGCCAGCTCGTAGGTCTTGTCCGAGATCCAGTTGCCGACCGTCGTCAGTCCGCGCTGCATCGGGATAAAGACATAGCTGGTGGCATCCCCCACCGGTCCCGATACCCAGCCGAATGTAAAGCTGCCGAACATCAGCAGGAAACAGACTCCGGTCAATGCCAGCAGTATATATTTTGCGGGAATCGATGTTTTATTTTTACGTTTCACACGTGCCATTTTGATTCAAACCTCAGCGATTATTTATAGATCTTTGCCTTTAACGTGTATGCAAGGTGCTTGAATTTGGTATCACTGACAATCTTTACCAGACCTCTTGCCACACACTCTTCCGGATCCTCACATGTATTGACCCGCATGCCGGTAATCTGTGCAAACAGCTCATCCAGCTTGCGGATGCGTGAAGAACCGCCGGTGATATAAATACCTGCATGGATAATATCGCGTGCCAGCTCGGGCGGTGTGTGCTCCAGCGTCATCTTGATCGAATTGCAGATGTCATTCAGATCCGTCTGGATCGCCTCATGTACCTGTGCCGCAGTCACTTCTGTTTCAATCGGCAGACCGCTGACAACATCGCGGCCGACGATCAGCATCGTTTCCTCGCTGCCGGGCAGCGCACATCCGATCGTTTCCTTCAATGCACATGCGGTCTTTCTGCCGATCAGCAGGTTGTTGTTTTTGCGCACATAGGAAATGATCGATTCATCGAGCTGGTTGCCGCCAAAGTGAAGCAGGCTGCTGATGACCAGTCCGCCGAGTGAGATCACGGAGATCTCTGTCGTGTCCGCACCGATATCCACAAGCATAACACCGGTCGGCTCGTTGACATCAAGTCCGAGACCTACTGCATCCGCAATCGGCTTTTCACAGACCTGAACGAGTCTGGGCTTCACGCGGCTCTTATAAAACATATCAAAAAATGCTTTTTTCTCTACTTCTGTAATGTCGGTCGGAACCGCCACGATAAAGTCCGCACCGCGCACCTTTCCCTTTGAGTGCTTTTCTAAAAACTCAAAAATCATCGTCTGCAGGAAATTATACTCAGCGATCACTCCGCCAATGACCGGAAATGATACCTGTATCGTATCGGGTGCCTTCTCATACATGGCATATGCCTCATCTCCATATGCATATAACTGGTTTTTATTGACAATCGCCACTGTATTTTTCTCGTTTAAGATCTGGCCGCTCGCTTTGCAGAACACTTTCAGGTTGTTCGTGCCAAGATCAATTCCGTATACATTGCTGCTCATACTGTTTTTCTCCTAAATTCTGTTCCTAAACTAAAATCTGTTCGTTTTCCCGGAAACTGTAATACTTATTATCCCCAATTATAATGTGGTCAGACATTGTAATATCCATCAGTGTGCCGCAGTCCCTGATCCGCCTTGTCAGCCGTACATCCTCCATGCTCGGAGCGGGATCGCCGCTTGGATGATTGTGCAGCAGGATAAACGCAGCCGCCCTTTTCTCCAATAACTGTAAAAAGATCTCACGCGGAGATCCGTATACCGCATGCGCCGAACCGGTCGCAATCACGCAGTCGCCCAGCAGACGGCATTTGATGTCGAACATGCTGAGGATCAGTTGTTCTCTCGGCTCATGCCGGAGCCGCTCCATATAGTAAGCTGCCACAGATGCCGCGTCACTCAGTTCGATCTGCTCCCTGCGCGCGGTCTGTGCGATCCGGCGCGAGATCTCTGCCACGCATTTGAGCTGGATCGCCTTGACCTCACCGATGCCCGGAAAAGACATCAGTTCTTCCACTGACAGGTGATGGAGATTTAATAAGTTTTTTCTGCCGGACTGTAAAATCTGCTGTGCTAACTGGATGCCATTCATCCCAGAACTGCCGCTCTTTAAAATGACGGCGAGCAGCTCCGCGTCCGACAATGCCCCTGCTCCGTGCAGCAGGCACTTTTCGTAGGGTCGTTCCGATAACGGAAGTTCTTTTGTTGTAATATGGTTTGTCATATGCCCTCGTTTCTGCTCTCTCCTCATCGCAGCCACAACGCAGAACATACTATCAAATTATTTTAGCACAGATGCTCCTTATTAACAAGATTACGAATATAAAGTTTTTGTAAAGACATCAGAATGCCGAATTTTGCGTGGTGCCAGGTCAGTCCGCCCTGAAAATACACATTGTAGGGCTCGCGCAGCGGTCCGTCTGCCGACAGTTCAATCGATGATCCCTGTACAAACGCACCTGCCGCCATAATGACCTGACTGTCATAGCCGGGCATGTCCCACGGTTCGGGTGTCACATAGCTGTCCACGGGCGCGCCCGCCTGAATGCCCTCGCAGAACGCACACAGCCGCTCCGGTGTCTCCAGTGCGATTGCCTGTATAATGTCGTGCCTGCTCTCCGTGCCGTCCGGCAGTACCGTAAAGCCGAGGCGCTCGTACAGGTTTGCGGCAAAAATCGCGCCCTTTAACGCGCCGCTGACAACGAGCGGAGCCTGAAACAGTCCCTGATAAAACGACTGGATCACGCCCAGCGATGCGCCGACCTCCTTGCCAAGTCCCGGCGAAGTAAGGCGGTATGCCGCATTTTCGACGCATTCCTTCGTGCCAACGATATAGCCGCCGATTGGAGCCAGTCCGCCGCCCGGATTTTTGATGAGTGAGCCGACGACCATATCGGCACCGACATCACTCGGCTCGATCGTCTCTACGAATTCGCCGTAGCAGTTGTCTACCATGCAGATCACATCCGGCTTGATGCTCTTTACAAACGCGATCAGCTCGCCGATCTGTGCGATCGAGAGTGTCTTTCGCATGAGATACCCCTTGGAGCGCTGGATTGTCACCAGCTTTGTATGTTCGCCGATTGCGGCACGGATGCCGTCATAGTCAAACCCGCCATCCGGAAGAAAATCGACCTGGCGGTAAGTGATGCCGTATTCCGCCAGTGAGCCCTTTGACGGACGGATACCGATCACTTCCTCGAGTGTATCGTAGGGCTTGCCGACCGGGGATAACAGTTCATCGCCCGGACGCAGATTGGACATCAGTGCCAGTGCCAGCGCATGTGTGCCACAGGTGATCTGCGGGCGCACGAGTGCTGCCTCGGCATGAAAAACATCCGCATAGACCTGTTCGAGTGTGTCGCGTCCGAGGTCATTGTAGCCGTAACCGCTCGATGCGTTGAAGCACTCGGCGCTCACACGGTTTTTCTGCATCGCCGCGATGACCTTGAGCTGATTATACTCTGCGACCTGATCGATCTTTGCGAAACGCGGTTCGAGCTCTGTCGCTATTTTCTCACCGAACCGGTAGACCGGCTCGTCAATTCCCATCTGTGCGTAAATCTGTTGCAGATCGAAAGCTGTATTTTTCTGCTGTTCCATTACTTTAACCCTCGCTTTTCTATCTCTTTTAACATATATAATAAAATTTTGTCTTCATCGTAATCAAATGCGGACTTATCGACCCAGATCACATCCCGCTCACGGCGGAACCATGTGAGCTGACGCTTGGCAAAGTGTCTCGTATCGCGCTTGATAATATAGACTGCCTCATCCAGCGAACACTCACCGTCGAGGTAGGCAAGCAGTTCTTTGTAGCCCAGTCCCTGCATCGATACCAGATCTCTTGTATAGCCCATGTCACGCAGTCTTTTTACCTCGTCGAGCAATCCCTGCTCCATCATGGCATCGACGCGCGCATCGATCCGCTCGTATAAATGCTCCCTGCGGTCGGTCAGCACAAAATAGGCAAACCCGTAGGGGGATTGTTTGGCACGCTCCGTCTCGTTGTGCGCAGAGATCGGTGTGCCGGTTTTTTCATAAAATTCCAGTGCACGGATCACGCGCTTGATATTATTGGCATGGATCTGTGCCGCCGCATCAGGATCGACCTGCGCAAGCCTGTCATGTAATGCCTGTGCGCCTTTGGTCTGCGCCAGCTCTTCCAGACTCCGGCGGAATGCAAGATCCGCATCCTCCTTGGAAAAATCAATGTCATATAGCAGTGCCTGAATATAAAATCCCGTGCCGCCAACGATAAGTGGCAGTTTGTTTTCTACCCACAGGTGCTCCATCGCAGCTTTGGCATCGTGCTGAAACTGTACGACATGAAACGGCTCATCCGGCTCGTAGACATCGATCAGCGCATGGGGAACGCCCTGCATCTCCTCCGGTGTGATCTTCGCGGAGCCGATATCCATATGTTTATATACCTGCATGGAATCCGCCGATATGATGCCGGTGTCCAGTGACTTGGCGAGCGCGATCGAGAGGGCGCTCTTGCCGACTGCGGTAGGGCCGGTCAGAATCACCATGTTTTTTTTGTTCATAGATGTGTCCTCTTAAATATAAAGTTATAAAATAATTGCGAAACGTATGTTTATCGGGGCTGTCTGTCTGTGAACACAGTAGTATCCTGATCAAGCTGCTCCGATTGCACCAGCGGTGTCTCGCTCTGTTTTGCCCCAGTACTGCTGGCTTTGGCTACAAGCTCGCACTTCGCTGTGCAAAAGTCGCAGTTGACAGGAACTACTGTGTCCACAGCCGTCAGCCCTGCGTTACACATCGCTTGCGAAATAATTTCAGCAGCCAGATGCAGGATGCTGGCATGGCAGTAACCTAGCAGCGCGAATGTTCCAGCATCCGTCATTTCTCGCCACCCAAGAAAAAATATGTTTCTCACAGAATCCGCTTAAACTTCTTCTCAATCTCATACTTGCTCATCGAGATCATCGTCGGTCTGCCGTGCGGACAGTGATACGGATTTTCGAGCGTCAGCAGCTCCTTGATCAATGTCTCCACCTCTGCGGCGCTGATCCTCTGATTGCCCTTGATCGCCGCCTTGCAGGAAGCCGTCGCAACCTTATTCCAGATCATCTCCGTTGTGAGTACCTGTGTTGCGGTCTGCGATACCATATCATCCAAAAGCTCCAGAAACAATGCTTTCGCATCCAGATTGTACAGATTATCGGGAACTGCCAGTATCGCATATTCGCGTCCGCCAAATTCGTCAATCTCAAAGCCCAGCTTTTTCAGTTCCTCAAGATTACTCTGTAATGCCTGCTGTTCGGTCATGGACAGGCTGAGTATGATCGGCGGGCTGAGCTGCTGGGACGTATATTCACGTGTGGCGAAGGTTTTCATGTTGCGCTCAAAAAGTACCTTTTCATGCGCCGCATGCTGATCGATAATATAGAGCTTATCCTCTGCCTGCGTGAGCCAGTAGGTGTCAAACAACTGCCCGATCACATGGACATTAGATTTTTTCGCTTGCTCAATAAATCCGGTCTGGTAGCCGTTTTCCTCGCGGAATACGTCCGTGAGCGCTAATTGCTGCTCCACAGCCCCAGTTTTCGGTTCCGGCTCGGAAACGGCTGCGGGCTGCTCCTTAGTTACGGGCTCTGGTGTCTCAATCTGTTGTTCCGGCTGCGGCAGCGGGCGCGGCGCGTATTTCAGTTCATAGGGGCTGTCCTTTGCGATCGAGCGGCGGATCTCGGAAATCCGGTTGCGCTCAAACGGCTGCGGTGCACGAGGAGCAGTATCCGGTTTTGCCGGTGCCTGCGGCTTTTCCCCTACCCCGGTCTTTTCCTCATGGACAGACACCTCCGGTACGAGATCCCGCCCCTGCAAGGTATCGCGCAGCATACCGAGTAACGTCTGATAAAGCTGCTCGCCGTTGGCAAAACGCACTTCCATTTTCGTCGGGTGTACGTTGACATCCATCAATTCCTCATCCATCGCAAGGTACAATACCGTGAACGGATACTGATGATTCATCAGATACGGCTTATATGCCTCCTCGATCGCCTTTGCGATGATCTGGCTTTTCATATAGCGTCCATTGATATAATAATTCTCAAAATTGCGGTTGCCTCTGGAAACCAGCGGTTTTCCGATAAATCCGTTTACTCCAATCCCACACTCGTCACGTTCAACCGGCAACAGATTCGAGGCAATATCCTTGCCGTAAATATGATAGATAATGTCCTTGCGGTTACAGTTACCGGATGTATGCAGCTTCTGCTGGTTATTCACGATGAGCTGGAACGATACCTCCGGATGCGATAATGCAAGGCGCTCCATGATCGTCGCAACATATCCCGCCTCGGTCTGTGCGGATTTTAAGAATTTGCGGCGTACCGGCGTGTTGAAAAACAGATTGCGCACGAGAAAGGTCGTGCCCTCTGGCGCACCGATTTCTTCAAATAGCTTCTCTTTCGAGCCCTCGATGACATAGCGCACGCCGGTCAGCGCCCCGCGCGGTCTCGTAATCAGCTCTACCTGTGCCACCGCACTGATACTCGCCAGTGCCTCGCCGCGGAAACCGAGTGATTTGATGCACATGAGATCCTCCAACGAGCGGATCTTGCTCGTGGAATGACGCAGAAAAGCAAGGCGCACCTGCTCTTTGTCGATGCCGCATCCATTATCGGTGATGCGGATAAACGACAATCCGCCCTCCTTGATCTCCACCGTGATAAATGTAGCTTTTGCATCGATCGCATTTTCTACCAGCTCTTTCACTACCGAGGACGGCCGTTCCACGACCTCACCCGCTGCGATCTTTTCGATTGTCGCCTCATCCAGTAATTGAATCTGTGGCATGACAGCCTCCTTTTCATTGATCCCATTTATGTACTACCAACGGTTTTTAAGCTTCGCCTGCAGCTCATACAATTTATTTAATGCCTCGATCGGTGTGTAATTCCCCAGATCGAGCCCCTTTAATTCCTTTAAAATATCGTCATCGTCCACCGTATCAAACAGCGAGATCTGATTCTGGTCTACCTCGTCGAGCTTTTTGACCTTTTTGTGCGTGCGCTTATCCGGAGAGAGACTCTCCACGCCGCATGTGATATTGTTTTCGATCAGCTCCTGACAGATCTCCTTCGCACGGTTGATCACGGAGTCCGGCACGCCCGCCAGCTTTGCGACCTGAATACCGTAGCTGCGGTCGGCACCGCCCTTTACGATTTTTCGTAAAAATACGATGTCATCGCCCTTTTCTTTCACGGCGATACAATAATTATTCACGTTGTCGAGCTTGCCCTCCAGCTCGGTCAGCTCATGATAATGTGTCGCAAACAGTGTCTTGGCGCCGAGCAGCTTCGGATTGCTGATATGCTCAACGACCGCCCACGCGATCGAAAGTCCGTCAAACGTAGACGTACCGCGTCCGATCTCATCCAGAATGAGCAGGCTGTTCGATGTCGCATTGCGCAGGATATTTGCCACCTCATTCATTTCGACCATAAACGTACTCTGACCACTCGCGAGATCATCACTCGCTCCGACCCTCGTAAAAATGCGGTCCACAAGCCCGATGTCCGCCTCAGCCGCAGGCACAAAGCTGCCGATCTGCGCCATGAGCACGATCAGCGCCGTCTGGCGCATATAAGTCGATTTTCCCGCCATATTCGGTCCGGTTATGATGGAAATGCGGTTTTTACCGTTGTCGAGATGCGTATCATTCGGGATAAACATATCGTTGTTCATCATTTTTTCCACAACCGGATGCCTGCCATCGCGGATCATCAGTGTGCCGTTTTCATTGATGCGCGGACGGCAATAGTGCTGCGTGTCCGCGACCTTCGCAAACGAGAGCAGTACATCCAGACCGGCAACCGCCTTCGCGGAACGCTGAATACGTGTCACCTCGCCTGTGATCCGTTCGCGCAGCTGGCGAAACAGCTCATATTCAAGCTGTACGAGCTTATCCTCCGCGCCGAGAATCGTCTCCTCCAGCTCCTTGAGCTCCGGCGTGATATAACGTTCCGCGTTCGTCAATGTCTGTTTTCTCGTATAATAGTCCGGAACCAGATCCTTATAGGAATTTGTAACTTCCAGATAATAGCCGAACACCTTGTTGTATTTGATGCGCAGATTTTTGATCCCGGTCTTTTCGCGCTCGGAGCTTTCAATCTGTGCCAGCCAGTTTTTCCCTTCGGTCTTTGCCTTGCGCAGACGGTCAACCTCCTCAAAATAGCCTTCTTTTATAATATTTCCATCGTGTACGGACAACGGCGGTTCTTCGACGATCGCCTCGTCGATCCAGCTGGAAATATCCTCCAGACTGTCCATCTGTTCTAATAAGTCTGTGAGTGCCTTTGCGTGAAACTCCGAGAGCACCATGCGGATCGGCGGGAGCATCTGCAATGAATTTTTAAATGCAATTAAATCGCGCGGATTTGCCGTCTGATAGCTGATTCTCGTAATCAGGCGTTCCAGATCGTACACCGGATTCAGATACTCGCTCATTTCCTCCCGGCTCATAATATTCTGGTTCAGCTCGTCGATCGCATCAAAACGCGCCTCAATCGCATCCTTGTGGATCAGCGGCTGTTCCACATATGTGCGCAGCAGACGCGCGCCCATCGCTGTTTTCGTCTTGTCCAGCACCCACAGCAGCGATCCCTTTTTATTTTTCTCGCGCATCGTCTCGACCAGCTCCAGATTGCGTCTCGTTGCCGAGTCAAGCACCATAAAAGCGCTTGTCGAATACGGCTTGATCGTCGTCATGTGCTCCAGACCGTTCATCTGTGTTTCATATAAATATTTGAGCAGCGCACCGGCTGCCAGCGTACCGGATAGATAATCTGCCAGACCAAGTCCGTCGAGCTGTCTGACATGAAAATGATCCAGCAAAACACCTTTTGCGGTATCATCGGTAAAATACCATGAATCGAGCGCCGTCACCGTGATGCCAAACCTGCTGCGCAGTGTCTCGATATCGAGTGAACTCAAAAACAGCGCCTCGTTACAAATGATCTCCGCAGGCGCAAATTTCTGGATCTCATCCATCAGTTTCTGCGTCGTGTCGATTTCGGTCACAAAATAGTCTCCGGTCGATACATCTGCCGTAGATACGCCAAACACTGCCTCATCGCAGTAAATGCACATCAGATAATTGTTTTTTGACTCATCAAGGGATGCGGCATCGGTATTCGTACCGGGTGTCACAATGCGGATCACCTTCCGCTCAACGATCCCCTTCGTCAACTTCGGATCACCGATCTGCTCACAGACCGCTACCTTGTAGCCCTTTGCCACAAGACGGTTAATATATGTATCTGCGGCATGGAACGGCACGCCGCACATCGGTGCGCGTTCTTCCATTCCGCACTGTTTTCCGGTCAGCGTCAGCTCCAGCTCCTTCGACGCGATCTGCGCATCCTCAAAAAACATTTCATAAAAATCGCCCAGCCTGTAAAAAAGAATACAGTCCTTATGCTCCTCTTTTGTCTGTAAATAATGCTGCATCATGGGTGAATACTCAGCCATCATGTTCCTCCTATTTCTAATATCCCTCAGACTTTTTTATTTGACAGGAAATTCCTCTCCAATCAAATGCTCTATAACGATTTTACGGATGATACCTGCCCGCGACCGCCTCTGCGACCCGGATACCGTCCATCGCCGCGGATGTGATACCGCCGGCATAGCCCGCGCCCTCCCCGCACGGATAAAGTCCACGGATACTGCTCTCCAACTGTTCATTGCGCACAATGCGGAGCGGCGAAGATGTCCGGCTCTCAACACCGGATAAAATCGCATCGGCGCGGTCAAAGCCGCGCAGCTTTTTACCGAACTGCTCCATGCCTGCCACAAAGCAGCGGTTCATATCATCGGTCAGCAGCTCATGTAGCGCGCCAAAATCAGCCGCGCCCTTGACGCAGCTTGTGAAATCACCGTATCCATCCGATATACGCCGCTCTTTAAAATCTCCGTATAGCTGCTGCGGGATTCTGCCATCACACAATTCATAGGCATGGCGTTCCAAGGCACGCTGGAAGCGTACACCCGAAAGCGCATCGGTTCCCGGAAAATCCGCAGGTGTCACAGCAACGATAATCGCGGAATTGGCATTTTCGCTGTCACGGCGGTAATAGCTCATGCCGTTGACTGCCAGATGCTTTGTTTCCGATGAAGCATTGACCACGTAACCGCCGGGACACATGCAAAACGAATAGACACCTCGCTGTGAGGGAAAATTCGCCGTGACCTTATACGGTGCGACGGGCAGATGCTCCATATCCGGATCTGTACCGTACTGGCTCTCGTTGATCATCCGCTGCGGGTGTTCCACGCGGAAACCGACCGCAAACGGTTTCGGCTCCATGAGAAGCGCATGTTGCGCTAACATCTCAAACGTATCCCTTGCGGAATGTCCGGGTGCGAGTATGGCAATGTCGGTATCGATCTGCCGCTCACCGTGGGGATCGCGCACAATAAGCCCTGTCAACGCGCCGTTTTCACACACCAGCTCCGTCATACAGGTCTCAAACAAAAATTTACCGCCCAGACGCAGGATCTCCTCCCGCAGATTGCGGATCACTGCTGTCAGAATATCGGTTCCGATGTGCGGCTTGTGATCATATAAAATCTCGGACGGCGCCCCGCATTTGCAGAACACCTCTAACACATGCCTGCCGCGCCCGATCGGATCTTTGACCAGCGTGTTTAGTTTTCCATCTGAAAACGTACCGGCTCCGCCCTCTCCGAACTGGACATTCGAGGACGGGTCTAAGATCCCTTCCTCCCAGAACCGGACGACATCTGCCGTGCGCTGTTCCACCCGCCTGCCGCGCTCCAAAATGACTGGCCGGTATCCGTGCAGCGCCAGCTCATACGCACAGAACAATCCCGCAGGACCCGCACCTACGACGACCGGCCGGTGCTTTATCGCCAGTTCACCGGGCTTTGGGAAATGGTACCGGCTCTTTTGCACGAGCTGGATATTGGGCTTATGTAATTTTTTTACAAGCTTTGCCTCGCCGCTCATCGTCACATCGACCGTGTACACATAAAAAAGCTGCGGCTTTTTCCTCGCATCCACGGAACGACGGATGATATCATACTGAAAATCTGTACCCATCGGAATGCCAAGCGTGGCACAGATCTTCTCTTCGATCATCTGTTCATTATGTATGAGTGGTAATTTTAACTGTTGAATTCTGATCATGAATTGTCACTCCCTGTCACAGCGGATGCCGCATGTCTGCCGGCAGCGGCGCCGCTCGACCACGCCCATTGCAGATTAAAGCCGCCGCAGATACCGTCGACATCGAGCATCTCTCCCGCAAAATACAAGCCCTCGACAAGCTTTGATTCCATCGTCTGCGCATCGACCTGTGACGTATCCACGCCTCCGGCAGTCACCTGTGCCTGTTCAAAGGAGCGCGTCGCCGTGATGGGCACACGCAGATGCTTGATCCGTTTGCCGAGCTCTATCAACTGTCTTTCACCGATCCGTGCACACGGCTGATCCGGTGCGATCCCGGTTTCCTCCAAAAAAGCAGCGCCCAGCTTGTCCGGAAACCAGCCGATCAGACTCTGCGCTGCCGTCTTGTGTGCGGCACACGGATGGCTCAGACGAGCCTTTAGTATATCATGCGTTTCCTGATCTGTCATCCCGGGAGCAAAATCCAGCTCGACCTCCACCTCGGGCGCTGATCCACCGGCTCGTTTCGCATCTGAAAATGCCTGTGCTGCCAGATAACTCATCTGAAAAATGCAGATACCGGAAATGCCGTAATCAGTCAACTGTAGCTCGCCTGTCTGACGGTCCATTTCTCGGTCATTGATGTAGATTTTTGCCGAAATTTCTGCACGAATTCCTGCAACCTTTTTGAAAAATGCAAGGCTGGATTGCAAGGGGACGAGCGCCGGAACTAAATCTTGTATGTGGTGCCCGAGACGTTCTACATATAGAAATCCGCTGCCGTCACTTCCGGTCTTCTTATAAGACTTTCCACCGGTCGCAAGGATACATTTTTGACTGAAAAAGCTGCCGTTTTTTGTCTCAAACACAAAAATTTCTGTTTTTTTTGATCCATTAGCGCATATATTTTCCGCTTTCGTGATTGACCTTATGCCGATATTACACTCGATCGAAATGCCCAGACGCCCGCATTCCATCAGCATTACAGCCAATATGCCTGCCGCCTGTCCGCCCGCCGGATAATAACCACCTCTGCGTGTCACCGGCACGACTCCCAAATCGCCGAAAAAGTTTAATGTAAAATTAACATCGTAGTTTTTTAGCGCAGGCAGTACAAATGCAGGACAAGCTCCATGATAATACTTTTTGCATGAATGCCCGTCCTGCCACTCGTCGATTGTGTGCAATATTTCGTTGCTAAAGTTACATTTTCCGTTTCCGGTCATCAGGATTTTCTTGCCTGGCCGCTCCATATGCTCCAGTATGAGCACCTGTGCGCCCCCTCTGGCTGCCTGAATCGCCGCCATCAGTCCGGCGGCTCCGCCGCCGACGACAATCACATCCCATATCTTTTCTGAACCCGGACGGTGTCCGGCTGCCACCTTGGATTTCATTCCTTTATCCATCAATATGTCCTATTCCTAACTGGAGTAACTCTCCAAAAACTCAAGCAGTGTCTCTTCGCTGTCAAAATGCTTTCCCGCATCGATCTGCGTGCGCACTTCCTCCGGCAGCAGATCATAGACGATCGTTGTCTCCATATAGAGCTGTCCGGTCTCTAAGACATATACCTGCAGACAGCCATCCGCCACCGCAAGTGTATATGTGGTCTGCGCCGATTCCGGCTGGATCGTGTATCCGGCAGGGACTTCTTCCGCACTCTCTCCGGAAGGAGTCTCTGGCACACGCACCGCACCGGTCTCCTGCAACCGCTCTGCGCCCTGCGCCTTGTCTGCCTGCGGTTCCTCTGCCATCTGTGTGGGCGCCTGTTGCTTTTGCTGCTCACGGCTCACCGTGGCGCGGTAGATACAGATACAGGCACCAATCACTAACAGCACTGCCAGACATACATATAATTTTACTTTGATTTGTTCTAGTTTTTCCATATTCATCACCACAAATAGTATGTCCTATTTATGGAAATCTATTCAAAAACTACAACAAATGCATTTTTCTGCCAAGTGAAATGAGCTTGCGTCCGCCCGGAAATGCGAGCAGTGACTGCTCATCCATGCCCTTGAATAACAGCATCAGTACAAAATACACGCCGGCACCGACCACGATCGAAACCGCCGTGCTGACCGCATTGATCTTTAACACCATCTGGATGACCATATAGACCACGTATACGGCGATTCCCATAATACCGGAACAGAGTGCCGGCAGGAGAAACGTCTTTTTTACTTCCTGTCTGAAACCGATATGCCGGTAGATTCCATAGCCGTTTAAAATACACATCAAAAAGGCAAAAAACGTATTTGCCCAGATCACGGCGAAAATATTTAAGTTGGCAAGATACATCAGTCCCACGAGCAGTCCTGCCTGTGCGACCAGCGCAATCGCCGCATTGATCACCGGCACCTTCATCCGGTTGATACCCTGCAAAATACCGTTGGACAGCGTAGACAGCGAGTAAAAGACTACGGAAACCACACCGACCTGTAACATGTGTGCCGCAAGCGGTGTACTGTCATGGAACAATAACTGCATCACGGGTGATGCCAGCACGCCAAGCCCGACTGCGCAAGGGAATGCAATGATCATGCTGTAATGGAAAGCATTCCCGATCTTCTGGGACACACCGTCCATATCGTGGCTTGCAAAGGAAGCCGTGACTGCGGGCACACTGGCAGATACGACCGCCGACGCGATCGAGATCGGCACATTGATGAGCACGCGGTACTTACCGCCGAATACGCCCCAGAATGTATGGATCTCGTCCGCCGTATACCCTTGCAGATTGGCAACATTTTTAAAGATCGCCTGATCAACGATCGCACTCAGATTATAGAGCGTCGTAGACAGGAGCACCGGTACGACCGTGAGGATCAGCACACGCAGGATCACCCCGTAGGATTCCCGCGAATTGCCACGCTCCCTGCGCATTTTGCGCTTTAACACTCGTTTATACACGACAAATACAAACAGAACAAATAAAAGTCCCGCGAGCGCCCCGACTCCGGTACCGAGCGTGCCTCCCGCAGCACCGTATGCCGCGCTGTACTCTTTCGTATCGCCAAGTACCGCGCCGATTCTCGCACCGTAGTTAAACAGATAGTAGGCAGCCACCACGCTGACGATCGCATTGATCACCTGCTCAATGATCTGTGAGACCGCACTCGGCATCATCGTTCCGAGTCCTTGGAAAAAGCCTCTCACAACGCCTAAGATTGCTACGATAAACAATGTCGGTGCCAGCACACGCAATGCAAACACGCAAAACGGTGTCTTTAAAGCTGCCGCAAAATAGTCCGCAAAGAAAAATACGATCAATCCGGCAGCCAGACCACTACAGACCGCAAAGCCGATCGCCGCGCGGAATACGCGGTAGGCATCCTTCACCCTGCCCTGCGACATGCGTGCGGATACCATCTTTGACACCGCCAGCGGCAGGCTCATGGATGAGATCAGCAGCAGCAGCGAATAGATCTCAAACGCCGTACTGTAATAGTCATTGCCGAGATCGCCGAGGATCGCCGTGAGCGGACTCCGGTACAGCAGACCGATGATGCGGCTCACGATCGAGGCAACCGCCAGGATCGAGCCCTGTACCAGAAAGCTGGAATTATTTGATTGTTTTCGTGTTCTGTTCCTGTTCTGCTCCATAAACGAAATTTATCCTTTTGTCTATCTTTCTTGTCGGATCGTTACGCGCGTACCGGCTTAGTGAGCCTCCCACGCCTCCTTTGTCTCATAGATACCGATATTATCCGCAGAATCGGTCGTCATAATACATATACTTGTCTTTCCTGGATTCATAACGAGCGCATTGCCGTCCGCATCGAAAAACTGCGAGGGCGACTCGAGATTATCCTTTTTCCATGTGATGTCAATATATTTTCCGCCGGTAAAATACTGACCTTTTCCGCTTCCGACCGTATCAAACTCCATGCGTCCCTTGTCGTCAATGACTCTGCCCGGAACATACTGGAAGATCACGTTGGTAAATGCGAGCTGGTCGCCGGTCTCTCCGTCCACATGCTCTCTCTTATAATGAAAACGCTTGTACAGACCACTCGCCTGATCGTATTCAAACCATGTCTTGCTGATCGGATAGCTCGTCTGCATAACCTCGGCAGCTCCTCCGTTTAATGTAATCAGCTCCTCGCCGTCCGAGAACGTAAAATGTCCGCCATAGCCATCCGCATAGGTCGTCCGGTAGCCCTTCTTTTCAATACCTGCGGCGATTCCGTCCGGTGTGGTAAACACATTGTGCGGTGCGACACGGTCACTCGAACGGTAATACATAACAGGCTCTACCGCACCGTCAAGTCCGTTCAGATTGTCGATCGCATCGCTGTCGAGATAGCTTTTGGCGATGCTCGCCTGACCATAGTGGCAGTAAATCGCATCATACTCTCTCGCAAGCTGCGCATAATACAGGCGGCAGCTACGGATCGAGCCATATTTCGGTGCATTCTCGTAATTGTCAATCACACCCATTAGGCGCGTCAGTCCGCCCTCAACCAGACACTCGTAGAGCACATCGGCATTGCTGACTCCGTACTGGGGCAGCGCATCCGTCGTATTGCCAAACATGATCGCTACGGGGCGGTTTTTCGTCTGCTCCTCCGGCAGCCATTCTCCGGTGAGCAGGCTCTGTGCTTCGCCCTCATGCGTATTTTCCGGCTCCTCGGGTTCTTCCGGCTCCGGCTCTTCCTCCGTCGTCACAGGCGGGACGGTCAGATCTACAACATCCGGCTCCTCTTCTTTATTCTTTCCGCATCCGACGACCAGCATTCCGGCAGTCAGTACCAATAACATGACAGCAGCAATTGTTCTTTTCATATGTAGTTCTCCTTTTCTTTCCTCATATATTTTCAACGGGTAATCCCAAGTGTATCCAAAATCGCTCTCTGGCGTGCCTCCATATAGGCGCGCTCTTCCTCGGTCTCGTGGTCATATCCGAACAGATGCAGCATACTGTGCAGGATCAGAAACGCATATTCCCGTATCTCGCTGTGTCCGTAGGCAATCGCCTGTTCAGACACCTTTTCCACACTGAGCACAATGTCGCCCAAGAGCAGCTCACCGGTATCCGGATTGAAATTTTCCTCCACAAAATCCTCGACATGCGAGAAATCTGACGGTTTTTCATAGATCTGCATCGGGAACGACAGCACATCCGTCGGACGGTCGATGCCACGGTGCATCCGGTTGATCTCATGGATCTGTTCGTTGTCCACCAGCGTGAGATTCACCTCTGCCTCATACGGACATTCCTCCGCATCACAAGCCGCAGTGATGACCTGTTCTGCCAGCGACTCATAGTCAAAGGCAAACGGAACCTCCGTCTCCTCCTCAAACAATATTGTCATAACAGCATTTCCTCCTTTACCAGCAGCTCACGGATTTTGAGAAACTGGTTCATCGATAACCCGCACTGATCGTACAGCCCCTCCGAGGATTTTTCGTTCATCGACTGATAGATCACAATATCCCGATTCCAGCCGGTCGAAAAGGTATCCTTGTCCAACAGGTCAAACTTCGTGACGATCATATCCGAGATCTGCACGATCGCACTCTCCAAAGTGGATGGCGGACAGTTGATTCCGTTATACTCCTCTAAAATGCGCACGAGCCGCGCCGGAAAACAATTCTGCTGTGCGATCCGCACACCGTTTTCAATAAACGGCTCTCCCTCCAGTTTTCCGATCCGGTAATAAAATCCACCTGCCATCGCCAGCTTTTCATCCGCCCCCAGCTCCTGTGCGATCCTTGCCGCAACGCGGGAAACACGCAGCGCATGGTCATAATCGACACTGGAATAGTTCTCGATCATCCGCTGCAGATGGTACTGCCTGTCCATCACCGTATCAAAACTGATCTCCTCCGCAGTAACGACGCGGTCGCGCAGCTTCGGCACGATCCGCAGGACCAGTACGGTGAGGATGCTTCCCGGCAGCGTGACCGCAAAGATCCACGGCTGCAATGCATGTGTGTCCAGATAACAACAGCACGCCGGTATGACGACAGACATGCTGACAATGAGCATCACCGCCCAGATGCGCAGCTCCTGCCGCAGCGCCAGCTCTGTCAAAAAGATGCTCACAACCGCAAGCGCCACATAAGCGGCTGCCGTATAAGTGCCGCTGCCGCAAAAAACAGCTGCCAGCAGCGCAAAATAGACAGCCATCGCAGAACCCGTCTTCGACGGAAACGTGCCGTTGCACAGTACACCGATCGCCATGACCGGAGCCGTGTAAGCCGGGAAAAATGCCGCCACACACGCAGCCGCCAGCCCGATCAGATAGACAAATGCGAGCAGGGAATAGTCATTTCCGGCATCCATGCCGGTGCCATCGTGCAGCCGTTCGTATTCCATATACACACCAAAACAAATCGCACACATGCCGCAGATAAAGCACCACACGATCAACTGGTCAATGTGCGCGTTATGCAGAAGTCCGCAGCCCGCCGGTAACAGCAGCGACACGAAAAACAGTCCGATCAGCTTCAAGAGCCGCTTGGAGGAAAAGGATGCTTCACTCATGATTTCTTTCCTCGCATTTTCTTCTCTGACGCACCCTTGCGTGCCGATTTTTTGTGTTCCTTTTCCAACTGGCTGTTCTCATAGGCATCGTAGGCGTTAACGATCTTCTGTACAAGCGGGTGTCTGACGACATCCTTGCTCGTGAGCTGGCAGACCGCGATCTCATCGACGTTCCGCAGCACGTGTAGCGCCACATCCAGCCCGCTCTTTGCGCCCGGTGCGAGATCCTTTTGTGATGCGTCACCGGTAATCACGACCTTGGAGCCGAAGCCGATACGTGTCAAAAACATCTTCATCTGGGCGGGGGTCGTGTTCTGCGCCTCATCCAGTATGATAAAAGCGTTATCTAACGTCCGTCCGCGCATATAGGCAAGCGGTGCTACCTCAATCAGCCCTTTTTCCATATTTTTCGCAAAGCTCTCCGCGCCCATGATCTGATAGAGCGCATCGTATAAAGGTCTTAAATACGGGTCGATCTTGCTTTGCAGATCACCCGGCAGGAAGCCGAGCTTTTCACCTGCCTCGATCGCGGGTCTGGTCAGGATAATCCGTCCGACCGACTCATTTTTAAATGCCGTGATCGCCATTGCCATCGCCAGATACGTCTTTCCGGTTCCCGCCGGACCTGTTCCGAATACGATCATTTTTTTGCGGATCGCATCCACGTATTCTTTCTGACCGAGTGTTTTCGGTTTGATCGGCTTTCCGGTCGTCGTATGGCAGATCAGATCCTTATCAATCTCCACGATCGCCGTCTCGTTCGACTCGCGTGCCAGTTCGAGCACGTAATCGACATTTTGCACCGTGATCGTGTTTCCGCGCTTAGACAGTGTCAGCAACTGCTCAAAAACATGCGAAGCGCTCTTAATCGCATCGCTTTCGCCCAGCAGCTTCATTTGTCCACTGCGCACAACGACGGTCACATTAAGAGCACGTTCGATCTTTTTCATATATTCATCAAACTGACCAAACACATTTGCCATGTGTTCTACCGGTAAATCAAATGCAAGTTCTGTTAATGCCATTGCGTTAATCCTTTTCTATCACTCATTGTGTGACATCGTCCTCTTTTGCGGGAGCTTCCGCATGCGGTGTCGGCGCATAAGTCCCAAGCGGGATCTCTGCCTCTATCGTTCCACGAACCACACAATTTTTTTCATTCGTTTCTATTTTAACATTTTTTACTATGATTGGAATACCCTTTTGTGTGAATTTTTCCAAAAACAGTTCCCAGCCGCTGCGCGCGTGCTGCTCGACCTCCTCCTTGCTGTAAGTATCCGGGCGGTAAACATAGGCACGCCGCGTCGTTGTGAACAGATGCACCGGAAGGTAAAAACCGGGCAGAATCTCGAGCTGATGATCCGAAACAAGCGTCTCACAGGCGCTGTAGGATATCTTTTTGCCGATCGGGAGTTGTATCTTACCTATTTGCAGCACATAATTCGTGTGCTCCTGTCCGGTATAGATCTTGTTCTGGTAATCGCGCGGCAGAGATGCCTCGTAATCGCGTGTGACGATGCCGGTCACATCACCGTCCGAAGCAACATAGTGCTGCTCTGCGATTTCCCCGTTATCGTCAAGGATATCCAGTCTGCCGGAGATCAGTACTGCCCCCTTTGAAACAGCCATGCCTTTTTCGACCTGCGGCGTTCCCCTCCTTGTAAAAATCGAAGCAATGCGCGCATCCTCGGAGGCGACAATGTCCCACTCCCCGCTCTTTGGCACGGTAGATGTGTCCGTCTCCGGCAGGCTTTCCTGAATGTCGACCGTCATTTTTGTTCCCTCCAGCTTGACGGATGTCCACGCGACCGTCTCGAAATCATTGCGGAGCGCGCGTTCGAGCGCCGCACAGTCTACCGCAGATTTGCGCGTCCCATACGTGCGTCCCTGCTCATCCAGCCATGTCTGTATCATGTCCTCCGACAGCTCACTCGTGCCGTTAATCTCAATTTTCCAGACATATTTCGAGCAGTTCCACAGCAGGAGCAGACACAGTCCGATACCGATCAAAAACAGCTTGCGCGCGCGATAACGGTGCAGAAAATAAGGCAGTCCGCATTTCTTTTTGATTTTGACGGCAGTCTGCGTCCTTTGCAGCAGATCCTCCGCCGCTAAAAGCCCTTTGCGGCTGATGCAGAAATCATAACCATCCTCGGCTTTGTTGGGGCTCAGATTCCAGATCAGAATATCCCTGCGCACACAAAAATTTAAAAAGCGCTCCGGTGCCCTGCCTGTCAAAGTCACCTGTAAATATCCCTGAACCAGCTTTAATACGGACAAGAGCATGTCTCACACCTCATAACTGATCTGTCTGATCACACCGATGATCTTCATCTCTTCATTCGTGTAATAATCGACCTTGAGCCGGTCGCCAGAGATACAGACATTGCATTCCTTTGTCCGTATCCGGATACAGTCGTCGTCAAAGGCGATGATCCCCTGATAATGCTCCAATACAAGGGAACGCCTGCCGGTCACGGTGACGATGACCATCCCGCAGGAGACATCCTTTGGCAGTTCAAGTCCCTCTGCCAGACTTTCCCTGCGGCTGTATAACGTCTGACTGCTTCCGCTTGTTTCCTGTTTTCGATGTTTTTTTCTCATACTGCATCTTATGACGAAACCGCATGATTATTCATTTTTTGTAGCATAACATTCTTTGGGAAAATGAAAAAAGAGCCGCAAGCGACTCTGTATTACCTCATCCGGTCTTATTTATGATACGGCTCATGGTTTCGGATGCGGCAGCTCCGGTAGAGCTGCTCCAGCAAAATTACACGCATGAGCTGGTGCGGAAATGTCATCGCCGAAAAACTGATCGATTCATCCGCGCGCGAAAGCACCTCGGGATGCAGTCCGAGCGATCCGCCGATCACAAAGACCAGACTGCTCTTTCCGCTGACTGCCAGTTGTTCGATGTGATTTGCCAGTCCGACCGAATCCCAGCCCTTTCCGTCGATCGCGAGCGCGATCACATAATCATTGTCTTTGACCGCAGCCAGAATCCGTGCGCCCTCCCGCGCCTTGATCTGATCTGCCTCCGTGTCGGAGCAGCGATCCGGTGTTTTCTCATCCGCAACCTCTGTGATCTGTAGCTTGCAGTAACGCGACAGGCGCTTGGTATATTCCGCCACCGCATCACGGTAAAATTTTTCTTTGATTTTTCCTACACATACGATTTTAACATTCATAGTCTACATTTCTCAGGGACACAGACTCAGACACCAAGCTGCACCTGCATCTCCTCCTCCGCCTCGTGACGGAATTCCTCGACCTGATCCGAATTCAAAACCGGCAGATCGTCGATCGAATGTACGCCGAAGCTGCGCAAAAATTCCTCGGTCGTTCCGAACAGCAGCGGTTTTCCCGGTGCATCCAGTCTGCCGAGTTCCTGAATCAGATTATATTCTAACAGCTTATTGACGGCATGGTCACAAGATACACCACGGATCTTCTCGATCTCAACACGTGTAATCGGCTGCTTGTATGCAATGATCGACAGTGTCTCCAATAAGACATCTGTCAGCGCCCGATGCTTGGGCTGCTTGGCAACACGGATCAGATATTCATACATCTCCGGTTTGGTACACATCTGGTAAGCACCGTCCAGCTCCATAATCGTGATTCCGCGTTCTGCACTTGCATAATCCTCAATCAATTCGTCCAGATAGACCTTCGTCTGCTGCGGCTCGAGCTCCACGGCAGCCGCGAGCTTGCCCAGCGCTACGGATTCCCCCATCGTAAACAAAACGGATTCCAGTATTGCCTTATAATTTGTATCACTCATATATACTCCTCTGATCTATTCGTTACTGTTCACCCGTACCTCGTTCCAGTAACAGCTATTCCCTTTAATGCCCGGCATCGGATCTGTCAGGCTGCGATCTGTGAAGTAATGCGGATATCGTCAAATATCGCCTCCTGCGTGATTGAGATCGCACCCATCTTCATCAGCTCTAAAATGGCTAAAAATGTCACGATCATCTCGGTCTTTGATTTTTTACCGTTCAAAAGTCCACGGAAACTAAAACGCTTGTGCTCTCTGGCATATGCCTCGAGCGAAGCCATGCAGTCCTCCAGCGAGATCTCCTCTTTCTGGATCTTGCCGAATTTCGAACGGATCGGATCGATCTTGTCCACCTGCTTTTTCATCATGGAACGGAAGATCTCATTGAGCTTGTCCAATGTCAGGTCTGCAACGAGCTCGTCCAAATTGACCGGCTCCTCATACGCACTAACCTCCTCCGGAATCGTCGGCACCTTGAACAGTACCTTGCTGGCATCCATCTGGCGGTCTTTGAGCTCTGCGGATATGTATTTGTACATCTTGTACTCAAGCAGCTGCTGTACAAGCTGCGCACGCGGATCCTCGCTCTCCTCGTCATCCTCTGCGGGCGGTGCGGGCAGCAGCATCTTTGCCTTGATATCGAGAAGCGTCGCTGCCATAACCATGAACTCGCTCATGACGTTCAGATCCTGACGCTGCATCTCACGGATATATTCCATATACTGATTCGTGATCTCTACGATCGGAATATCGTAAATATTTACTTTGTTTTTGTCCAGCAGGTGCAGGAGCAAATCCAGCGGTCCCTCAAAGGCTTGTAGTTTAACTGTCAAATCCATCGTGCTAACCCCTATATATTGTGTTTATGTCTGTTCCTATTCTATACGCTGCAGACAAAAAAAGCAAGTCTTTTCCCAAGAAAATCCATAAGGAACCATCATTTATTTTTTGCTGTTTTCCGGCAAAAAACAACAAACACCGTTTAGGGTGCGACCGTGACGACCAGCACCTCACTGCGGTTAAAGATGCGCACATGGAACGTGTGTGTCCCGAGTCCGCGGCTGACAAGCGCCGTATGAGCCCCCTCATCAAACCGTCCGAAGCTGTGGTGCGGGAACAGTTCAAACTGCGGTGAGATTACACTGCCGAGTACCGGAATACAGACGAGCCCGCCGTGATAATGTCCGGACAGACACAGATCTGCGCCCCATGCAAAATATTCCGGCACATACTTTGGCGTGTGTGCCAGCAGCACCTGATAATGCGCATGATCCGCCGCACCCAGACAGTCCGCAAGCTCCCGTTCCCCAAGCGGTGTGTCCACACCCTTCCGGTAATAGGATAACGGCAGCTCCAGACCGCTGACCGTGATCTGATCCCTGCCAAGTGTGACCGGTATCTGTGCATTGTTTAAAATGTGCACACCGAGTGATTGCATCTGCCGTTTCAGCCGCTGATACGGCTCATAATTTTCATGTGTCGGCTGTTCGAGCCGACTCTCGTGGTTTCCGTTGGAAAAATAGACCGGCGCGATCTCTGTCAGACGCTCCATCAGCTCTGCTGCCACCGCAAAACGCTCCGACTTCGAGTGTACGATCAGATCCCCAGGCATCAGGATCGCCTCCGGCTGTTCCTGCCGGATCGCACGGATCAGACGCTCATTGTGTGCGCCGTACTGCCATAAATGCACATCCGCCAAAACGACAAAACGATGCGTATCCACAAGCTTTTCATGGTGGATCTCATAGCGTGTGAGATTGAAATGCTTTAATTCCTGCCATTGCCAGATCACGTACCCTGCGATCAGGCAGACAGCTAGGAGCAATAAATATAAAATATCCTTCACCATCCTTCATAAATCCGGCATTTTCCTCGTAAACTGTTAGAAAAAACCCTAAGGATTTCTGTTATGCGTTTCTATCATAATTATGTTTCTCATCGTCATTCCAAACGGTGGCTGTCCGCCGTACTGCTGTCTTTCGCACTCGCTGTCGGAGCGTGTCTGTGCAACTGTACACAAGCCTATGCCAGTCTGGAGGAAGCTGCAACAGACACTGCCGTATCCGGCTTAGATCCGTCAGCCAAATCCGCCCTGCTCATGGAAGCCTCGACCGGAACGGTCATCTATGAAAAAAATGCCGACGAGCGGCTGCGCCCTGCCAGCGTCACAAAGATCATGACGCTGTTACTTATTTTTGAGGCACTCGAAAAAAACCAGTTCAGTCTCGACGACGTTGTGACTGTATCGGAGCATGCCGCCAGCATGGGCGGTTCACAGGTATTTCTCGAACCGAACGAGACACAGACGGTCAACGATATGATTAAATGCATCAGCATCGCCAGTGCCAATGATGCCAGCGTCGCAATGGCTGAATTTGTCGCCGGTTCGGAGCCTGCCTTTGTGGATCTGATGAATGCGAAAGCCAAGGAACTCGGCATGGAAAACACGACCTTTGCAAACTGCTGCGGGCTCGAAGCCGAAGGACATTTGACGACTGCACGCGACATCGCACTCATGTCAAGGGAGCTCATCAACAACCACCCGCAGATCCACGATTATTGCACAGTCTGGCAGGATTCCATCATTCACCGCACCAGACGGGGCGAATCGGAATTCGGTCTGACCAACACGAATAAGTTTTTAAAACAGTACCCCTACGCCAACGGGCTGAAAACCGGATATACTTCCCAGTCAAAATATTGTATCAGCGCCACTGCACAGAAGGACTCCCTGCAACTGATCACTGTCCTGATGGGCGAGCCGGATATTCCGTCACGCGTCAAGGATCTGCAAAGCTGTATGGATTACGGATTTTCCAGATGCAAGCTGTATACGGATGCCAATGAGGATGCATTGCCGCCGATCCCGGTCTCCCGCGGTACGACGAATGAGCTTCCGCTCAAATACGATACATCCATGAAATACCTCGACACCGAAGGGCGTGATCTGTCCGCAGTCGAAAAGACATTGTCCCTGCCCGAATCCGTAGAAGCCCCGATCAGCGAAAATGACATCATCGGAGAAGCCGTCTACACGCTAAACGGCACGGTGCTCGGCTCTGTGTCAATCCGTGCCGCAGCCGATGTGGAACAGGCAGATTTCCGCTTTTTCTTTGTAAAAGCAGCCACTTCCTTTTTCCTCTGATTATAAAAGCGGTGCCAGCAGACGAAGCAGCGCATGCAGCATGCTCATACCGAGTGGATGCTTGCGCTGGCAGTCTGCCAGTGTGACCTCACGGGACACCGCAAGTGTTTCTTCCATGTCTGTCAATACCTGCGCAACAGACGGTGTCCGGTATAAAAAGGCACCGCACTCAAAATGCAGGTACAGACTGCGGTAATCGAGATTGATACTGCCGACCGTCGCGTATTCATCGTCACACACAAAGCATTTCGCGTGCAGAAAACCGGGTGTATACTCATAGATCCGCACGCCCTTTTTCAGCAGCGGCGCATAATGGGAACGGGTCAGCAAAAATACCATTTTTTTGTCCGGAATGCCGGGTGTGATGATCCGCACATCCACACCGCTCATCGCTGCATTACACAGTGCGACAATCATTTCCTGATCTAAGATCAGATACGGCGTGTAGATATACACGTATTTTTCCGCGCGGTTAATCATATTGAGATAAATGTTTTCACCGACGTTTTCATTGTCCAGCGGCGTATCTCCGTATGGCTGGACATAACCCTCTGACACCGGCAATCCGGACGGATCAAGCGGCTGCAGCAGGCGTTCATAATCGGATGTACCACCTACGATATAGTCCCACATCTCAAGGAACATCACGAGAAAGCTGCGGACAGCCGCGCCCTCAAGCCGGATGCCTGTATCCTTCCAGTAGCCGAAGCGGTCAATTTCATTGATATACTCGTCGGCGATATTCACACCGCCCGTATAGGCAACTTTTCCGTCAACGACCAGGATTTTCCGGTGATCCCTGTGGTTCATGATGATCGCGAGCACCGGGCGCGCCGGGTTGAACGCCGCGCATTTGATCCCCTGCGCCTGCAATGTCCGGTAAAAATGCGCCGGCATCTTTCCCATGCATCCGACATCATCATAGATGAGTCTGACATCCACGCCCTCCTGCACCTTTTTCACAAGCTCAGCGATGAGCCGGTCATACATCTGTCCGTGATCCAGTATAAAATATTCCAGAAAAATGTAATGCTCTGCCCGCCGGATGTCAGCTAACATCGCCTCAAAAAGCTCCTCGCCGCATCTATAATAACGGCTGTCTGTATACTGATAAACCGGATAATGTGATGCCCGCAGGATATAATCTGACTGCAACGCTGCCTGCGGATGCTGCGCATGCAGTTCTTCCGTAAGCTGCAAATCCTCGTGCAGATAAGGCTCAATCCCCGCATTTACCGCGTCCATGCGTCGTCTCGTAGTGCGTGTCAGCCCCGGTCTGCCAAAGATCAGGTAGACCGGAACGCCAACGATCGGCACCGCCATAATGAAAAAGATCCACGACAGCTTCATCGATGGATTTGACCACCGTGTGACGACATAAAATGCCAGTAAAATAGCGATGATGCGGATCGCCGCCGAAAAATACTGGTGGCGCACACTCACATCAAATAATAGATAGACAATCCATGCGATCTGCACAAGAATCATCACACCGATAATAAACAATCTTCCTGTCAGAAATTTAAATGCACGTTTCATAGTGGTTGTTTCCTTTTTTTCATCACTTCGCTGTCCATCTCGAAAAATCAAAGATTTTCCTCGATGTATGGGCATTCGCCCAATCGCTCTCGATATGCACAGCCCTCTCCATGCACGCATGACTCGACTGTGCATTCTCGATCGGCACGGCTCATTTGTATATCATATCACATTAGTTCTTCAAAATCAAAATGTCCCCACCCGCTCGAGCCCTTCCTGCGCCGCAGCTTACTATACAAAAACAGCTTCATATCGGACGGTGTAAACTGCGGATAAATCTCTCCCATGACTGCCAGCCCGCCGGTCACGACCGCTGTCGCCATCGAGGAACCGCTCTTACTCACATAACCGCCCTGTCTGCTGCAACTGACGACCCGCGTGCCGGGTGCTAAAATCTCTGGCTTGACCACGCAGTGTTTCGTCGGACCTTTGCCGCTGTAGCCTACATGCATGCTGCCACCCAAAAGAACGCGGTCATTGTCATCCAGACTACCGACGGTAATCAGCTCCGGTATTGTGCCGGGTACTGTCACCGAGGAAGTATCTGGTCCGTTATTGCCTGACGCGACAACAACACAGATATTGTTTTCCCACAGGGCACAGATCGCCTCGACCAATGCGCGCTGTTCACTCAGATGCGTCTGCGGCATCATTCCGATCGAAATATTCAAGAAGCGTATGTGATATTTTTCCCTGTTTTTCAAAATCCAGTCGACCGCACGCACAACCGACTCAATATTTCCGTTTCCCATGCCGTCGAGCACCTTCAGGGAGACAAATTGACACTCCGGCGCGATCCCCATATAGCGTCCGCCGCCGAGCACACCGCTTCCGCCGATGATCCCTGCCAGATGCGTTCCATGTCCGTTGTCATCATAGACGCCGCTTCGCTCGTTTACAAAATCCCGAAAATCCAATATGCGGTTTTTAAAATCCGGATGCATCGAAATGCCGGTATCCAGAATCGCCACCGTAGAGCCTTTACCGAAAAATCCTTCCCCGTGAGGAAGCTCTGTATGAATCATTTTTCGTACACGTTCCATACGAAATATCCTGCCAAAAGAATTATTTTTATCTTATGCAAGGACAAATCTGAACGTGTAAGGGAAATAAGGTCAAAAAGAGGACAGCCAATTTGTTCTGACTGCCCTCATCATCAATCTATATCTGCCCATCGTGGGCGTATCTGTGAAACATTTTTATTACGATTTCTTATTTCTCAGATTCTGCGACATCCTTCATAGAGAAGCTCATGCGTCCCATCTTGTCCTTGCCCATGCACTTAACCGTGACCTTGTCACCAAGTGTCAGGACATCCTCCACGCGGTTGATACGCTCCTTTGCGATCTTGGAAATGTGAACCATTCCCTCTTTTCCGGGAGCGAACTCAACAAACGCACCGAACTCCTTGATGCTGACAACCACACCCTTGAAGATCTGACCCTCTGCAAAGTCGGTTGTGATGATCTTGATCATTTCGATCGCCTTGTCCATCATCGCAGCATCTGTTCCGCATACGGATACGGCACCATCGTCTGTGATATCGATCTTCACTCCGGTACGGTCAATGATCTCGTTGATCGTCTTTCCGCGCTGTCCCACTACATCACCGATCTTCTGAGGATCGATCTGGATCTGGATGATCTTCGGTGCGTATGCGCCAACCTCTTTACGAGGCTCTGCGATCGCCTTTGACATACAGGTATCCATGATGAAGAAACGCGCCTCGCGGCATCTTGCGATTGCACCCTCTACGATCGGGCGTGTCAGACCGTGGATCTTGATATCCATCTGGATCGCTGTGATACCGTCCTTTGTACCGGTCACCTTAAAGTCCATATCTCCAAAGAAGTCCTCAAGACCCTGGATATCGGTCAGTAATACGAAATCATCATCGCTGTCGCCTGTTACCAGTCCGCAGGAAATACCAGCTACCATCTTCTTGATCGGCACGCCGGCAGCCATCAGGGACATGCAGGATGCACAGGTAGAAGCCATGGAAGTAGATCCGTTTGACTCAAAGGTCTCGGATACGGCACGGATTGCGTAAGGGAACTCCTCCTCGGAAGGAAGTACCGGAATCAGTGCGCGCTCAGCCAGTGCGCCATGTCCGATCTCACGACGACCCGGTCCACGGGAAACCTTTGTCTCTCCGACAGAATATGACGGGAAATTATACTGATGCATATAACGCTTGGTCGTCACATTTGCATCCAGTCCGTCTACCTTCTGAACCTCTGATAAAGGAGCCAGTGTCACGATATCGCAGATCTGTGTCTGTCCACGTGTGAACATAGCAGAACCGTGTACACGGGGGATGATATCGATCTCGGCAGCCAGCGGACGGATCTGATCGAGTGCACGACCGTCGGGACGCTTGTGATCCTTTAAGATCATTTTGCGGACAGTCTTTTTCTGGTACTGATATACCGCATCGCCGAGCACTGCCAGCCACTCCTCATTGTCTGCAAAAGCAGCCTCTAACTTCTCTGTGATCTGACGGATATTCTCCTCACGAACCTGCTTTACATCGGTAAATACAGCTTCCTCCATCTCAGCCGGAGGAACGATCTTTTTGATCTCCTCAAACAGCTCAGCCGGAATGGCACAGCTTGTATAAGCATGCTTCGGCTTTCCTACCTCAGCTACGATTTTGTTGATAAATTCAATGATCGTCTGGTTGACATCATGTGCCTTGTAGATCGCCTCGAGCATCTTCTCCTCGGGGATCTCATTGGCACCAGCCTCGATCATGATGACTTTCTCGGAAGTAGAAGCTACGGTCAGCTTCAGATCACCCTTGTCCCACTGCTCCTGAGACGGATTGACGATCAGCTCGCCGTCAACCATACCCATCTGTGTCATTGCACAGGGACCGTCAAACGGAATGTCGGAAATACAGGTAGCGATCGCTGCGCCTAACATAGCGACGATCTCCGGTCTGCACTCGGGATCTACGCTCATGACCATGTTATTTAAGGTCACATCATTGCGGTAGTCCTTCGGGAATAACGGACGCATCGGGCGGTCGATCACACGTGAGGTCAGGACTGCATTTTCAGATGCCTTTCCCTCTCTCTTGTTGAATCCTCCGGGGATTTTGCCAACTGCGTACATTTTCTCCTCAAACTCTACGCTCAGAGGGAAAAAGTCGATGCCGTCACGGGGTTTTTCGGATGCGGTAGCTGTGGATAATACAGTTGTCTCACCGTACTTCATCAGTGCTGCACCGTTTGCCTGAGCTGCGACTCTGCCGATATCTACGGTCAGTGTCTTGCCGCCGAGCTCAATCGAATAACTCTTGTACATATGTGTTCTCCTTCATAAAAAATAATTTAAAATGATTTGTGAAGGCAGATGTTCCCGAAACTACTGAAAAAGACAAAATCCTTTTGCACTTTTCAGTGGTCTCGGAAGCGTCATCTGCCGTGTTGATAACCGCAGAGCCTGCCACCGGCAAGCCCCGCGGATGCATGGCAACTTAAAATAGAGCGGAAAAACTCCGCCCTATTCCAAAGTTTATTTTCTGAGTCCTAAACGCTCGATCAGAGAACGATAACGCTCGATATCCTTCTCCTTTAAGTAAGCCAGTAAACGACGTCTCTGTCCTACCATCTTTAACAGACCTCTACGTGAGTGGTGATCCTTTGCATGTACCTTTAAGTGCTCGTTCAGCTCATTGATACGAGTGGTCAGTAATGCGATCTGCACCTCAGGTGAACCTGTGTCTGTGGGGGTCTTGCCATACTCAGCGATGATTGCTGTCTTCTGGTCTTTTGCTAACATCTTTGTTTCCTCCTTAAAATAGAATCGCCGGATATTCAGTAAGCGGTCGGAGTGTCCGACAAACCGAATATGTGGCTGTTTACTCATACTCGAATACTATACCATAACTAAAAATAGAATGCAATGGTTTTTTCCGGTAACAATAGCGTTATTCATAATATGGCTTAACACCATCGATTGGGGGCGCTGATATGTCTAGCGTGTTTGGTGTTTCGCATATATAAACACTATGATATGAGGTCGCCGCTCCCTATCAGTCTATTTCTCTAATTTTTTCTCCATAATCTCATAAACAAGTTTCACATCATTTTCAAGTTTGTACATACCATGTCCCACTGTTTTGTAACCCCTGTGCTCGTATAGACAAACGGCAGCAAGTGATGCATCTAAAATGACAGTATCATGATTTTTTGCAATTTCGGTTTCCAAAAAATCCATAATATGTGAGCCGCAGCCTTGATTCTGATAAGCCGGCAGAACATATACACCCGTAATATGATTACCATCAAAACAGCCCGTTCCTACAACCAGATCTTTGTCTATCAACACGCCCATATTCCCTGATTTTATTCCGTCTAAAATATGCTCTTTACTATGATGATTGCAAAAAAAGGTAACTACCTCTTTGGGATAATACTTCGGATATACAGTTTCAATGGCTGTATGTAAAACATCGTAAATTGCACCTGCCATATCAGATGTTGCCGTTACGTATTCCATCATAACCCTCCTGATATCTATTTCAACCTACCCACAGTTCAAATTATATACGCAACCATATTTTTTTCAAGCCAATACTTTTATTTTTCCAGATGTATCGCCCCGATCTGCCGTATGTGCATCGGATAGACCGCATCTGCTCCGACATAGGCAGATATATACTGCGTGTAGGCATCTGCAAACTGCATCGGTATCACAGACATAATGACACCTGCGAATCCGCCGCCGTGGACACGGCAGCATCCATCGCCGATCCGTTTTAGAAACAGCTCCGTCAATGCGAGCGTAAGCGCCACTTTCTGCTCACTGTAATCAGAAACCGCATAGCAGTTCTGCAACAGCTTCCACGAAGAATCACCGGACTTTGTGATAGGCTCATTTCCTCCGGAACCTCACTGTATTCCCTGCTTAAATCCGCATGTCCTTTTCCTGTATTTATGATGATGAGCCGATAGCCCAGACGGTCGAAATCAAAATTGACTTTTTCATATGTGACATCGTCTTTGAAATCCAGCAGAATCGTTCCGCCGACCGCGCAAGCCATCTGATCCATCAGACCGGAGGCTTTGCCCCAGTAGCGGTTCTCTGCGAATTGTCCGATTTTTGCATATGTAACCGGGCTCATCCGGTTTTCACTATTAAAAAAGAAATTTACCATCGAACAGAACAGCATCTCAAACGAAGCCGAGGAGCTCACTCCTGCCGAAGAAATCACATCGGTTGTGAGATATGCCTGAAATCCGCCGATCCGATAACCAAATTCCCTGACAGCCTTTGCCATTCCAGCCACCAGTGAAGCCGTGCCCCCTTCCGCGGAAACTGCATCCAGCCGCTCCAGATCTATGATGATCCTGTCCGGATAGCCCTCGCTGACGATCTCAATCGTCTGTGAATCATTCGGATACGCGGCTCCGATCGTATCCATGTCAATGCTCGCCGCTAATACTTTTCCGCCATTATGGTCCACATGATTGCCGATGATCTCCGTCCTGCCCGGTGCCGTAAAAAATTCCATCCGTGATGTGCCAAAAGTCTGTGTATACACTTGACTTAAATGCTCATAACGCTTCTGTTGTTTTTCCGTTTCTCCATATACCATGTTCAATACATCCTGCTTTGGTGTTTTCATATGTGCCTCCTTCGCTGCGATCTGTTTTTGCATCTGATTCACATTATATGCATGCACTTATTTTCAGCCTTAACATTCTTGTGCAAAACAGGTAATATATTGATTGTATGTTCTGATTATGGTAAAATTCTATAAAATATCGGTAATATATTGCAGATTTGGATAAAAAGAGGTTCAGAAAATGCAGATCCAGACAAACCAGTTTCAAAAAGAATTAAAAGAACACGGCAATTATCATTTTCCGTTTCTGATCAGTAGGGAAAAACTGTCGAAATATGAGTCCGGCGCTTTTCTCTGGCATTGGCATCCGGAAATCGAACTCACGCTCATCACAAAGGGAACGATGCTTTACCGCGTAAACAACCGCTCTTTTGTCTTAAGCGAGGGACAGGCATTGTTCGGAAACAGCAGCACCTTACATACCGGAGCCATGCTTGAGAATCAGGACTGCGAATATCTGTCCGTCACTTTTGACCCAAAGCTGGTTTACGGTTACGAAAACAGCGCGATCTATACAAAATATGTCAAACCGATCATCCAGAACCAGATGTTGTCCGCCATTCATTTTGACCGGTCTGCGGACTGGCATCAGGATGTCATCGCTATACTTACGGAAATCACACAGCTCGAATCAGAAAAAGCTCCGACTTATGAGCTGGACATTCTTTGCAGATTACAGGCTTTTTGGAAACTATTATTTTTGAACACGGAGCCTTGCGCCGACGAGATCGCTTACGACAGGAAAACATATGACAGAATCCGCAGCATCATTTCGTATATTGAAGCGAACTATGCTTCCGACCTGACGTTAGAAGCTATCTCCGGCTCAATCCATGTCAGCCGCAGCGAATGCTCGCGGTTATTTAAAAAATATATGCAGATTTCACTCTTTGATTTTATCGCCCAGTACCGGATTGAAAAGAGTGTGGAATATCTGACAACCACCAACTATTCCATAACGGAAATCGCGGATTTAACCGGCTTCAATGACTCCAATTATTATACAAAGGTATTCCGCAGACAAAAAGGATGCCCACCCAGCCAGTATCGGCAGGCAGGCAGAAAAAGCAGCCTTGGTACGAACCAACCTTAAAAACCTGAGGCATTTTCAAATCCTCCCTCTTTCGCAAACTCCATGATCAAATGCGCTGTGGATTTAATGATGTCTAAAAAGTAATTGAGTTCCTGCGATGAATATCCATGATTCTCTGTAATCTCATACGACGGTAAATAACATGTCATATTATGAAAGCCATCTTTTTCATCTGGTGTCTCAACATAAACTTTTACTGTTCCATCTTCATTCATATCGGAATGAACAATTTCTGTCTCATCATTTAAAGTCATAAATGGATACATCATAGCCATCTACCTCCTTGCCCCACTTCTAATTGATATTTTCCTTTTCACCATCCACATCATCTGTTTCTGTATAAAAGCCATGGTCTGTTTCTGTTTCCTCCGATGCACCATCTATTTCATGCAAAATGTAATCTGTCTGTTCATTCTGCGGCTCATTCTCTGCACGCTCCACATCGTCTGCATCTGTATAAAAGCCATGATCCGTCTCAAACGTTTCGGATCCATCATCCGTTTCACTTACCATGTAGTCTGCCTGCGCATTTTTCGCCTCACCCTTCGTATATGCCGTTACAAACAAACAGCATCCCAGCAAAACGATGATTGCTACACATTTCTTTTTCATAAATTTTCATGCTCCCTTCATATACCTGTCCTTATTCTATCACAAACCGTGATTTCATGAATCAGTTTTTTCTTCGTCTTTTTCATTTTTCTTCTCATTACTAAATACTCTCTAACATATATTTTTTCCAAAGCCTTCCTGTTGCAAAATAGCATAACAAAAATAGTAGGAGGAGAATACAATCCATTACATAATTATCCAACTGCCAATAGGTACATACTGCGCATACCAGAGAAATAACTCCTCTTATCACGCTTAAAATGGCAGCTTTATGCTGATATATTTTCCTATTCGGGCTTTTTCTCAACCGTTCTCTGTCTTCTTCATATAAACAAACTTTATCTGAGCCAATAAAATCAATTATGGCACACACAAAACTTAACACTGCAAGAATCCCCCAGAATATCAGTTGTTTCATAAAATATTTCCTCCTACTTTCTATCACTGTAATCATCACCGGTTGGAATCAAGGAAACAATTTGTGACACTTTATTTAAAAAAATTTAATTTATAATAATACTCTCCGCCATCTTCTTTATTTCCAGATCCGTGATATTATTTCCACTAATCCAAAACATATATTTTTTATCATGCCAAAAAATCATACAACGCTTTGTTCCCTTCTTTTTGGATAGTGTCACATGCTGACCGTATAGATATAAATTTTCTGTATCTGCATCCTCTGTGTCAAAAATATGTTCGCCTGCAGTTAAAAGATCCTGCGTATAAACAATATGTTCATCGTCTTCATTCGCATAAACAATCACATTTGTCATTTTATCAGTTATTTCATTGATTTTCTTGTATCCATCAGGAAGATAAGCTGGAGCTTGCGGTTCAAATTTAAGATAACCAAGTCCTCCATTCCCAGATATTTTTACGGAAGTCAGTTCCTCAAACTTTTGCGTGAAAAATTGAAAAATTTTTGTTCGCGCCGCCTCCACACTCATGACTGCACTCAGCAGCACGACTACAATCACTGCACAGGCAGCCGCAACATTTTTCGTATAGCGGACGATCTGACGCATCCGCGGCGACCGTCTTTCATATCTGCACAGCGCTCTCATTTTTCGGCGGAAATGCATAGAAAAGTGATGCTGTAAGGTCTGTTCCGGCGGAATCCGATCGAGCATCAGCTGCTCTGCACACGGTACGCATACGGATAACAGTTCATCGTCAATATCCCATTGTGTCATCACACACCATCTCCCTCCGCTAACAACTTTGCCAGCCGTTTTTTTGCACGTGAAATACGCTTACGCACAGCCGCCTCCGTCAAATCCAGTATCGCAGCAATCTCTGCACCGCTATAACCATGTGCATATTTGAGACGCAAAACCGCTGAATCATCGACAGGCAGCTTCAACAATGCCTGCACAATCAGATCCGTATCTACACACGACGCTGGATCAGATCCAGTTTCCGTGACCGTCGGCTCCTGCTCTGTAAAATCCGTGAGATATTCACGTTTCCTTCTGCGATAATGGTCGATCGCAATATGCTGCGTGATGACTACAAGAAAGCCTTTCGTCTTTGACACATTTGTTTCATCGATCTGCTCCAGATGGTCAATGACGCGCAAAAATGCCTGATGCACTGCATCCTCGGCAGAATGCGCATTTTTCAGAATCTGATACGCAGCATAATACATGGTCTGCCTGTAATTTTCATATAAATATACAAATTTTCGCTTTTCTTCCTCTGTATCTATGAGTGCCAGATATAATAACATTTGTGTTCCCTTTTATCCCCCTGTTGTGTAATTATTATATCATGCGCCAAAATTTCTGTCTGTATATTTTTATAACGATCCAAAAAGCAGAATTGTGACACATCTCCAAAAAATTTTATGTGATAGGAAATTCCTATCACATAAAACGCTCCGCGAGGATGCGCATCTACGTTGCCACTTCGGTCGGAGCAAATCTGAAGTCCACAGGACTTCATGCTCCCTCGCGGAAATGAAGTATATGCTTCGCATACCGCTCGGGCGCGAAAGAGTCGCTCGCGACTCTTTTTCACAGCGCAAAAACAGGAGGTCAAAAAAGACCTCCTGCTCTGTCACATCAAATACTCCGCAAGGTACTACTCGTTATGCAGCAACTTGTGTTCTCTGCCCTTTAAGATACCGTCATACAACGTCTTGATAAACGGATTCTCGTTTGAGAGCTTGATCTGGGCTGCCTGATCGATGTCATACATGCCGTCAAAGCGCGCTTTCTTGGTGCGCGGTCCGATCGGTGTCGGCTGTCCGCCTCCGGTGATACAGCCGCGCTTACATGCCATGACTTCTACGAAATCATAGGAAACCTCACCAGCCTTCATTTGTTTCAGCACTTCATCCGCACACTTGAGTCCGTTGACGACTGCGATCCGCACCTCGCGCTCACCGAGTGTCACGGTCGCTTCTTTTACGCCGTCGATGCCGCGTACTCCGGTAAAGCTGATCTCCTCGAGATCCTCGATCCTGCTGCTGTTCACAAGACGGCGCAAGACTGCCTCGGTCACACCTCCCGTGACGCCAAAGATCGCTGCTGCACCGGACGAAAGTCCAAACGGCATATCTAAAGCCTCCGAGGGCATCTGCGCCAGATCGATACCTGCCTCTTGGATCATCCGGGTCACTTCTACCGTCGTCAGCACAAAATCTACGTTCTGTACACCGTCCGTAAAATGCTCCGGACGCACGATCTCGTTCTTTTTCGCGGTACAGGGCATGATCGATACGACGATCGTCTCACGCTCGTCCGCAGGCTCACCCTTGGAAATCGCCACTTCATGCTTTGTGCGGGCTTCTTCCTTGATCAGCGCTCCGAACATCTCCTGCGGTGAACGGCAGGTAGAGATATGCTTGCGGTATTCCGGATGCTTTTTCTCGCAGAAAGCTACCCAGCCGGGACAGCAGGATGTAAATAAAGGCAGATTTTCGCCCGATTCCAGACGCTCTACCAGTTCCTTTGATTCTTCCATGACTGTGAGATCCGCGCCGAAATTTGTATCATAAATCTCATCAAAGCCCATGCGCCGCAAGGCTGCAACGAGCTTGCCGATTGCATTTTCGCCCTTCGGCAGTCCAAAGCTGTCACCGATCGCCACACGCACTGCCGGTGCGATCTGGACAACGACACGCTTGCTCCGGTCGGATACGACCTCCCACACGGCATGTACATTGGACTTGATCGTGATGGCTCCGGTCGGACATACGACACGGCACTGTCCGCAGCCGACGCAGTTCGTCTGTGCCATCGGTTTGTTAAATGCAGGTGTGACACGCATCTGCGAACCGCGGTGTGTAAAGCTCAAAATACCGAGTCCCTGAATCTCCTCACAGGTACGTACGCAGTCACCGCATAAAATACATTTATTCGGATCGACAAAAATGCAGTTTGAAGAATCGTCTACCGGAAGCGGCTCCCTTGTATTCGGGAAACGTACTTTATCTACGCCCAACTGCTGTGCCAGCTTCTGTAGTGTACACACACCGTTTTCGCGGCAGGTTGTACAATCCCTGCAATGGGAAGCCAGCAGCAGCTCGAGAATCATTTTTCTGTGGTGCTGCAGCTTGGGTGTATTCGTATAGATCACCATGCCGTCACGCGGTACCTCCGAGCAGGATGCGAACACACGCCCCCTGTCATCCTCCACCACACACATACGGCACGCACCGTAGGTGGACAGCTCGGAATGATAACAAAAAGTCGGCAGATCGATACCGATCTTGCGGATGATGGATAACACATTTTTCTCATCCGTAAAAGGAATTTTCCGGTTATTTATCGTAATATATTTCGTTGCCTGTTTATTTTCTGCGCTCACGTTTTCCCCTCCTTATGCTTCTACATGGATGGCACCGAAGGCACAGTTGCTCTCGCAGGCACCACATTTGATACATACCGCATCATCAATGACAAAAGGCTCCTTGATCTTGCCGGAGATCGCTCCCACCGGACAGTTTCTCGCACACTTCGAACAGCCCTTACACAGCTCTGCGCTGATCACAAAACGGCGAAGTGCACTACATGTATGCGATGCGCATTTTTTATCTACGACATGCTCGATATATTCGTCGCGGAATAATTTTAATGTACTCATGACCGGCAGTGCCGCGCTCTTTCCAAGTCCGCACAATGCGGTCTCCGTGATCATGGTTGCCAGTTCCTCCAGTAAATCAAGATCCTCCAATACCCCGTTACCGGCAACGATGCGCTCTAAAATCTCCAACATCCGTTTCGTACCCTCACGGCACGGAACACATTTGCCACAGCTCTCGTTCTGTGTAAAATTCATAAAGAAACGTGCGACTTCCACCATACACGTATTGCTGTCCATAACCACGAGTCCGCCGGAGCCGATCATCGCACCCATCTTTTTGAGTGAGTCAAAGTCCAGACTGATGTCCAGATGCGGCGTGATCAGACAGCCACCCGAAGGGCCTCCGATCTGGACTGCCTTAAAGTCGGCATCTCCCTTAATGCCGCCACCGATATCAAAAATGACCTCACGCAACGTCGTTCCCATCGGCACTTCGATCAGACCTGTATTTTTCACACTTCCGGTCAGCGCAAATGCCTTTGTTCCGGGGCTGTTCTCCGGCCCGATCGTCTTGTACCATGCTGCGCCCTTTAAAATGATCATCGGCACATTGGCATACGTCTCTACGTTGTTGAGCACGGTCGGCTTTTCAAACAGACCCTGTTCTACGGTACGCGGCGGCTTGACACGCGGCATACCGCGGTTTCCCTCAATCGAAGCGGTCAGGGCACTACCCTCGCCGCAGACGAACGCGCCTGCGCCGCGGTTGATATGTAACCGGAAACTGAAATCGGTTCCCATGACATGCTCACCGAGCAAGCCCCACTGCTCGGCATCCTGTATCGCTTTTTTTAGTCTGCTGATCGCTAACGGATACTCGGCGCGCACATAGATATACCCCTCCTGTGCACCTACCGCATAGGCTGCGATCATCATACCCTCGATCATTTTATGCGGATCGCCTTCCATGATACTGCGATCCATAAACGCTCCGGGATCTCCCTCATCACCGTTACATACGACATAACGGATCTTTTCCGGCTGTCTCGCCACCTGTTTCCATTTATATCCGGTCTGGAAGCCTCCGCCTCCGCGTCCACGCAGATTGGACTCTAAGATCTCGTTGACCACCTGATCCGGTGTCATGTCAAATAACACCTTCGCGAGTGCCTGATAACCGCCGTGTGCGATCGACTCCTCGATATGCTCCGCATCGATATGACCGCAGTTTTCAAGCACGAGACGGGTCTGTTTTTTATAAAACGGTATCTCCTCCTGTTTCTGATACTCGATGCCGTTCTGCTTGTACAGCAGATGCCGGATCACATCCCCATGCTTGATCGTGCGCTCAAAGATCGCCTCACAGTCCTCCAGCTTTACTTTTGTATACAAAATGCCCATCGGCTCGATGCGCATGAGCGGTCCCATCTCGCAAAAGCCGTGGCAGCCGCTCTTTTTGATCTCGACCGGTCCATCGCCGTGTGCGATCTCTGCGCCAAACTCTACTTCCACATCCGGCTCGTTTGCCACCAACTCACACATTTTCTCATACACTTCACCGGAACCGCCCGCCAGACAGCCGGTGCCGGCACAGATTAAAATGCGGCATCTGCTCTGCGCGATCTGTTGCCCCTTGGCATCCCGCAAATTGTTCAGAATCTCTCTGTTTTCTACCTTCTGCATAATTTCCTCCCCATCATCCTATTTTTCGTCTCTCAAATGCTGAATCAGCTCTGCCGCCGCATCCGGTGTCATGGACGGATAGACCTTGTCATTGACCGTAAGTACCGGTGCCAGTCCGCAGGCTCCCAGACAGGATACGGTTTCCAGCGTAAACAGCATATCATCTGTCGTCACCTTATCCTTGGATAAACCTAATTCCGTGTACAGACGCTCCAGAATCGGGATGGATTTACGCACATGACAGGCAGTACCGTTACATACCTTGATCACATATTTTCCCTTCGGCTCAAACGAAAAATTCTCATAAAATGTGGCTACCCCATATGCCTTTGCCTCCGTGATGCCGATCTTTTCAGCCACATACGACAACAATTCCGGTGGCAGGTAGCGATATTCGCTCTGAATATCCTGAATGATTGGGATCAAAGCAGACGGATTTGCACCATGTTCCCCAATGATCGCATCTGCTTTCTCATAATAGCTTTGCTCTACCATAGATTTACTTCTCCTTTGCGATTATTTGATCGCGCCGCGCATTCCCCCGGGTGTTATGGCGCGTAATCACCCTTTTATACTAATTTAACAAATTTTCTCAATAAGCGCCACCTTTTTTGTAAAAAATTATATTTTCTTTGCAGCAAAAAAGCAGGCAGCTTATACAAACTGCCTGCTTTCTGTCATATTTCTTATAAATTCTTATAAATAGCTGACTACTTTTAACGGTGTGCGGTAATATGCATTCGAGATCTTGATACCGTCTCTGTGGTTGCTGGCGTGTACGACACGGCCACCACCGATATAAATTGCTACGTGATTGATGCTGCCGCCACTGCCATAGAAGAACAGATCTCCCGGCTGTGCCTCTGCTGCACTGATCGAGCGTCCGCAGTTCGGCTGTGCACGTGAGGAGTGCGGTAAATAAACACCGTACTTTGCGTATACCTGCATCGTGAAACCGGAGCAGTCTACGCCGTGTGTGAGGCTTGTACCACCCCAGACATACGGATTGCCGACAAACTGGAGTGCATACTGTACCAGATCTACACGGACATTCGATACACCCTGTCCATACTTGACTTCGGAGATCGTCATCGCTTTCGGGAGTTTCTGTGAGATCTCTACATACTCACCGCTCACAAAGCCCTCCTCATCGTCAATCTCGATCTTGTACCATGCGCCGTCGTCTACTTTCTTTAATACGGTCAGCTCCTCCTCAATCGGGACCATTGTGATGATCGTACAGTCCGTATTCGGCTTTTCACGGACAAACAGTGTCGTCGTCGTGACGGTCGCTACTTCCTTGATATATTTTTTCGCCTTTTCCTTTGCTTTTTCTCCGGTCAGCAGATAATCCGCTGATACATAACCATCGACTTTGCCGGATCTGATGTGATACCAGCCATTTTCTTTTTCATAGACCTCACAGCCTGCGCCTGCCGGCATCTTTCCGACGAGATCGGATGTCTCGTCCGCCGCCTCCCTGACATTCAGGTAATTGTCTACATTGGCAAGTCCCAGATTTGTATATCCGCAAAATGTTTCGTCTTCTGTATCCTCTGTATCCGTCTCGTCCACACTCTGCGCAGCCACCGGTACACTGTCATTCTGCAATGCCGCGCGTGATAAAGAAATGTCGCTGTTTGCGATCGTAAGCCCCTCCGTCTGGCTCAGGTAACCGGAAATCACTGCCGACATACCTGCATGTGCTGCCGCGTAAGTGTCCTGCGGTGATGCGCAAAATAATACCGTTCCGAGAACGGATGCAAAAACAAAGCTGAATTTTTTCAAATCTACATAATTATGTTTCATATATGCCTCCTGTCTGCAAATGAAACGATCTGATATAGTATTTCAAAAAAATAACAGTAGACGATAGCATCTACTGTTATCTGGTAAATATTATAGCAACACGTTTGTCACATGTCAATCATTCTGTAATAATTCTGTAATAATTATATCGCATGCTTCGACAGGTAACGGCTACTGCTCTGTAGAATTTGTCAGTGCAAACGCGATATTGGTCGCATGATCCGCGATTCGCTCCAATCCTGTCACGAGATCTGTAAAGACCAGACCGGACTCCGGAGAGCATTTGCCCTTTGCCATTCGGCGGATATGGGAGTTTTGCAGATCGATCTCCATCTGGTCGACCTCCTCCTCGATCCCGAGGATCTCCTGCATATGGGAACGGTCTTCGTTCTCAAACATTTCCAGTGCACAGGTCAGAATACGCATATCCCGCTCAAACATATCCTTAATCTCTTTTGTCGCCTTCTTCGTAAATGTCAGATTCTGCTCCTTCATACGAACGGCTGCATCCGCGATATTCTCCGCGTGATCGCCGATTCGTTCGATATCGTTGACAACATGGAACAGACCACCGATTTTCAGACTGTCGGCAACCGGCAGCTGTCTCTGGTTGACATCCACGAGATAATCTGTGATCTCATGGCTCAGGTAATCGATATATTTTTCCGTCTGGTAAACCTGATCGATCTTCGACTGGTCTCCGTCAAAAAATGCCTCCATCGAAAGCTTAAGATTCTGCTCTGCTTTTCTGCCCATACGACCGATCTCCTGCATTGCCTCAACGATCGCAGCAGTCGGCGAGAATACACTCGTCATATTGATATACTGTAACGAAAAGCCCTCCTGCTTGACATCGGTTCCGGGGATCAGACGGTTTACCAGCTTGATGAACTGTGTCGTTACCGGTAAAAAGATGATGGTCTGGAATACTTTGTAGATCGTATCCGTATTTGCCACGCTTCGCTTAATGTCGCCTCCGGAGATCGCATGGATAAACGCCGTAAACGGCTCCATCGCAAAGATCAGTATGATCGAGATAATGACCATGCCGAACACGTTAAACAGCACATGGATGAGTGCGGCGCGTTTTGCATCCTTTTTGGCATCCATCGCCGCCATGACCGCCGGTGTACAGGAACCGATATTACATCCGAGAATGAAATAAAAGCAGACTGGCAGTGTGACCAGACCCTGTCCTGCCATCAACAGCAAAATACTGACGGTTACGGACGAACTCTGTACGATCACTGTTATGATCAGACCGACTAAAATCGCTAAAATCGGGTTTGTCAGCCGTGACAGCGTATTGATAACAGCCGGATAATCGTTTAACTGCTGCATCGAACCGGACATCATACTGATACCCATAAACAGTGCACCGAAACCGATCACGACCTCTCCGATCTTTTTAAAGATCGGTTTTTTCATAAATAAAAACATCACGACACCGACAAACAAAATCACCGGTGCAATCGCAGTCAGATTGAACGAAACGAGCTGTGCAGTGATCGTCGTACCAATATTGGCACCGAAAATAATGCCGACCGCCTGTGTCAGCTCCATCAGTCCCGCATTTACAAACGTGACGACCATAACCGTTGTCGCGCCGGAGGACTGGATGATCGCGGTAAACAACGCGCCGAACAACACTCCGATATATTTATTTTTTGAGATGGCTGTCAACACGGAACGCAGCTTTGCACCCGCTGCTTTCTGCAATCCCTGACTCATGAAATTCATACCGAATAAAAACAGACCGAGACCGCCCATCAATGTTAAAATTAAGCTCATATTTACTCCTCTTTTGCTATTCTGCTATCATCCTATCGCTAAATTTTCTCAAAATACTGCTCACTAAATACTATATCCCTTTCAATCTGCGCCTGCAAGTCCGAAATCGAATCAAACTTCACTTCCGGACGCTCGAACGCATGAAAGGAGATCCGTACCGGCTCACAATAAATATCTTTATGAAAGTGCAGAATATGCATCTCGACCCCGACCGGATTCTGATCGCCGTGTTTGGGCTTGATCGTCGGCTTTCTGCCGATGTTTGCGATTCCGTAATAGCGCTCATGCTCAAAGTCAATGGACGCCGCATACACACCGAACGGCGGCAGCAGCTTGTCCGGCTCCGCCTCGATATTCGCTGTCGGAATGCCGATCGTGCGCCCGATCTGATTGCCGGTCTCCACCGTTCCATCAATCGAATAAGGATGGCCGAGCAGCATCGCCGCGGTCTCCATATTTCCCTTCTGGATCTCCTCACGGATATAGGTGCTGCTGATATCCCGACCGTCAAACTGTAGCTTTTTGACAACCTCCAGCTCATAGCCGTACTCCGGTGCCAGCTGCGCAAGCAGCTTGTAATCGCCCCGCCTGTTATGCCCGAATCCGCAGTCCTCGCCGACAACAATACTCTTGACATTGAGCGCGCCCACGATCCACTCCACGAATTTTTCCGGCTCCATGCTCATGATCTTCGGTGTGAACGGACACTGTAGCAGATAATCCATGCCGCGCTCCTCAAAGAGCGCCCGCTTTTCCGCATTCGTGGACAGCAGCCGCATCCCGTCGCCCTCTGTGAGCTTTTTTGGGGGAATGTCAAAGGTAAACACTACTGCCTTCTGTCCCCGTCTCTGCTTCCGCAGCAAGCGGCGGATCAGCTCCTCATGTCCTCTGTGCAGTCCGTCAAATTTGCCGATCGTGAGTGCGGTCGGCTCACTGATATGAAATTGTTCTATTTCCTGCAAACAAATCATTGGTATATCCCTATTTTCTATCATACTTATGATACTACTACAAAAACATTTTTTTGCACTTATAATCGCCGCGCGCAGCATCCCATCCGTAGATGCCGCAAAATCTGCCGTCCGCATCATAGACGCGGCAGCCGGATGACGCACCGCCGGAATCACCGGTCAGATCATCCCTTTCCAGACGGTTTCCGTTGCGCAGCTTTTTTTGTGCTTCGGCGGATGCTGAAATCTGTAACTGGGGCAGATTGTCAAATACGCCGTCCACCGGCAGCAGGATCTCGTCAAGCCGCCCACAGTCGCGGTATTCCTCGATCTGTGCAAGCGTATGTGCCTCTTCGAGTGAAAAACAGCTCACGCGGGTACGAATCAGAGACTTCATCATGCCGCCGACGCCGAGCCGTTCACCGATATCTGCGCACAGAGTACGGATATAGGTGCCTTTTGAACAATGCACCTGCATCGTCACACAGGGCAGATCGATCTGCGAAATTTTGATTTCATAGATCTGCACGGTACGCGCCTTGCGCTCGACCTCGATGCCCTCGCGCGCCAGATCACACAGCTTTCTTCCTCCAACCTTTAACGCCGAATACATCGGCGGAATCTGCTCATAGCTGCCGACAAAATCCATGATCGCATCTCGCACCGTCTGTTCATCCAGACATGCCGCCTGTCCGCCATGGTCACTAAGTACGGTTCCCGTCGCATCCTGCGTATCTGTTGTGATACCGAGACGTAATACCGCCTCATACACCTTATCCTTATCGGTCAGAAGTGCGCAGACCTTTGTCGCATTGCCGATGCACACCGGCAGCACGCCGGTCGCCTCCGGATCTAATGTTCCGGTATGACCGATCTTTTTCTCACGCAGAATCCCACGCAGCTTTGCCACAACATCAAAGGATGTATAACCGGCTTCTTTATATACGTTGATGATTCCATTCATAACTGCTTCGTTCCTTCACCGTCTAGTCTGCCAACTGCTCCCTGACATCGCCCAGCAGCATCTCTAACAACTGCTCCGGCTCGCCGTGCAGCGTCGCCCCGGCAGCGCGCACATGACCGCCGCCTCCGTGTCTGCCACAGATCGCAGCGACATCTACAGCTCCGTTTGTCCGCATGGATGCCTTGTAGCTGCCATCTGCATTCTCATACAACAGAATCGCCACATCCACGCCTTTTGTGCTGCGCATCTGTGCGACAATGCCCTCGAGATGCTTCGGCAGTGCATGATAAGTGTCCATGTCCTCTTTTGTAATCACGCTGGCGATACAGCGGTCGTCAAAATAGCGCTTTGCTTTCAGCAGTGCACATGCTAAAATCTGGTTCTGCTCGAACGTCTTTTCAAAAAATGTCTTGTCGACGATCGTCGGATAATCAATGCCTTTATCCATGAGCTTTCCTGCAATATTCATCGTCTTGGAGGAAGTGCAGGAATACTGGAACACACCGGTATCGTGGATAATGCCCACATAGAGACATTCTGCGATCTCCTTTGTGATCTTCTGCTCGTCTAACAGACCGTAGATCAGCTCCGATGTGGAGCTTGCGTCAGGCACGATCAGGTTGTCGTCCGCAAAACTCTGGTTGCTGATATGATGATCGACACATGCTGTATGCTTTGCGCTGTCAAAATAGCGGATCGCCTCACCGAGCCGTCCTCTGTCACCACAGTCGAGCGCAAAAAACAGGTCATACACATGCTCCTGTGTGCAGTCATTTACGATCTCATCCGCACGCGCCAGAAAGCGGAACAGATTCGGGATCGATTCCAGATACAGACATACCTCGGTATCCGGATGATTATTTTTGATATAATTGTACAGCGCCAGTGTCGAACCGACGCAGTCTCCGTCCGGCTTTACATGTCCGGCGATCGCCACAGATGTGATACCGTCCAGCAATTCATCAATCTTCTTCATGTTCTTCACCTTTTTTATGGTTGACCTCATCGATCAGCTTTGACATTTTCACGCCGTAGGCGATCGACTGATCCATGATAAATTTCACTTCCGGTGTGTTGCGCAGATTGATATTTTTCGCCAGTGTACGGCGGATATAGCCTTCTGCGCTGCGCAGACCCGCCAGTGTGCTCTTCTGTGCTTCCTCGTCGCCCAGCACACTGATATATGCCTTGCAGGTCTTGAGATCCGGTGCCACCTCCACCGCCACGACGCTTGTCATGGGGTGGATGCGGGGATCTTTGATCTCACCGCGTATAATATTCGAGAGTTCACGATGCACTTCCTCGTTGATTCTCGTATTTTTGATACTGTTTTTTCTCATAATTAGCGAGGTACCTCCACCATCTTATATGCTTCGATGATATCCAGCTCCTGAATATCGTTAAATCCATCCAGTACCAGACCGCACTCATAACCGGTCTTAACCTCTTTGACATCATCCTTGAAACGCTTCAGCGAAGCCAGATCGCCCTCGAAGATCTGCTCACCCTCACGTGTCACGCGCACTTTGCAGCCGCGCTCAAAAACACCGTCAAGCACATAGGAACCGGCAATATTTCCGACTCCGGATGCCTTGAAGATCTGGCGCACTTCCGCATGACCTATGATCTTCTCCTCGAAGATCGGGTCTAACATACCCTTCATCGCAGCCTCTACATCCTCGATCGCATTGTAAATTACCTTGTACAGACGGACATCTACGCCCTCGCGGTCTGCGGTCGCCTTTGCCATCGGGTCGGGTCTGACATTGAATCCGATAATGATCGCATTGGATGCGGATGCAAGGATGACATCGGACTCGTTGATCGCTCCGACACCACCGTGGATAACCTTGACAACAACTTCCTCGTTCGACAGCTTCACGAGTGACTGCTTGACTGCCTCTACCGATCCCTGTACATCTGCCTTTACGATGATGTTTAATTCCTTGACATTTCCGGACTGGATCTGTGAGAACAGATCGTCGAGTGACATCTTTGCCTTTGTCTCCTCGATCAGCTTGTTCTTGCTCTCGGAAATATAAGTCTCTGCAAATGCCTTAGCCTCTTTTTCGGATTCCATAGCGACAAATGTCTCGCCGGCATCCGGCACATTGTTCAGTCCGAGGATCTCTACCGGAGTAGACGGTCCTGCCTCTTTGACCCGTCTGCCGTTGTCGTCGATCATCGCACGCACTTTTCCGTAGCTGCTACCGCAGGCGATCGGCTGGCCGACCTTTAACGTTCCCTTCTGTACGAGAACAGTTGCGACAGCTCCGCGTCCCTTATCAAGCTGTGCCTCGATGACAAGACCTCTTGCATTACGCTTCGGATTTGCCTTGAGCTCCAATACCTCTGCGGTCAAAAGGATCATATCCAATAAGTTATCGATACCTTCCTTGGTATGTGCGGATACCGGACAGAAGATCGTGCTGCCGCCCCAATCCTCTGGGATCAGCTCATACTCGGATAACTCCTGTTTTACTTTATCGATATTTGCTGCGGGCTTATCGATCTTATTGACAGCTACGATGATCTCGACACCAGCTGCCTTTGCATGGTTGATCGCCTCTACGGTCTGCGGCATCACGCCATCGTCCGCAGCTACGACTAAAATCGCAATATCGGTCGAATTAGCACCACGCATACGCATAGCCGTGAATGCCTCATGACCCGGTGTATCTAAAAATGTGATCTTCTGACCGTTTGCAGTCACAATATAGGCACCAATCGCCTGTGTGATACCGCCTGCCTCTTTGTCTGTCACCTTTGTATGGCGGATCGCATCGAGCAGGGATGTTTTACCGTGATCGACATGACCCATGACACAGACAACCGGTGGACGCGATACCATCGTAGCTTCATCCTCATCGTCCTCCTTGAGCAGCTCGGCGATCACGTCTACCTTTTCCTCCGGCTCTGCGATAAAGTTGAATTCTAAAGCGATCTCCTCCGCTTCCTCATAGCTGATATCGTTATTGACGGTCACCATCTGTCCTTTTAAGAACAGCTTTTTGATCAGCACGGATGCCTGCACCTTCATACGGTCAGCCAGCTCCTTGATCGTCATATGCTCAGGCAGCGTGATCTGCTTGATCGTATCGTCTTCCTTTGCAGCGGGCTGCTGGGGAACTGCGTTGCGCTTCTTGTGTCCGGTCTGCTTCTCCAGATTTACAAAACGCTCCTGTTTCTTGCTGCCGAGCTTATCGTAATCTTTCTTCGCATTATTATTGTTATTGCCATTTTTCTTGCGATTATTATCACGGCTCTCCTTTGTGCGCACTTCATCGGGCGCAGCCTTTGCAGAATCCTTGTTAAACTTGTTTAATTCGCGGTCGAATCGCTGTCCGCCAGATTTTTCCTGGCGATTGCCACCGAATCGATTGTTACCTCTATCACCTTTATTAAAATCGGAACCACCGCGATAATTCTGGTTATCTTTGCGGTCACGGCGATCCATTCTCTCATTTTTCTCATTGCCATCACCTCTGTTTGGACGGTTGTCATTTCCACGGGCGGGACGCGCGGGGCGATCACCTGAAGGACGGCTCGGACGCTCTACATTTACGCGCTCACCGGTCAGACGCAGGGTCGGACGCTCGCCCATCATGCGGTCACCGCTCGGACGCGGCTGCTCAGCAGCGGGACGCACGGGTTTCTCTCCTGCGGGACGTGCGGGTCTCTCTCCTGCGGGACGTACCGGACGCTCCCCTGCGGGACGAGCCGGTCTTTCTCCTGCGGGACGCACCGGACGCTCCCCTGCCGGACGGGCAGGACGCGCGGGTCTCTCTCCTGCGGGACGAGCCGGTCTTTCGCCTGCCGGACGCTTCTGCGCGGGCTTGCGGTCCTTCATGTTTTTACTGTTCTGCGGATTGAATACCGCTGTGATACTCGCCTTCTTTTTCGGGCGCTCCGGTCCCTTTTCTTCCTCAGCGGGCGCTTTGTGCTCCGGAGCAGCTTTCACTGCGGGCTTTTTAAAATCACTTTTTACCTTTGCGATCGCATCGTCATCCAGATTACTCATATGACTTTTGACCGCAATATCATTATCTTTCAGGAATTCTATCAGTGAGTTGTTATCCACACCGATCTCCTTTGCAAGTTCATATACTCGTTTTGCCATAAACTAACTACCTCCGTGTATCATATTCTCTCAGTCCGGACAGCGTCTGACGCCTCTGTCCGGGCCTGCAACTTTTTTTCCACCGCCTCAGCCAGTTTCTCATCCGTCACAGCGAGCGACGAGCGGTAATCCTTGCCGATACAGCCTCCCAGCGTCTCCTTGGTACCGTATGCGATGATTGGCACCTCGTAAAAGCTGGTCATATCACGAAACTTCTTCGCAGTATTTGCTGATGCATCCGTCGCGATCACTACCAGATATGCGTTTGCTGACTTGACCGCATTTTCTGTCGCGAACTCGCCACTGACGATTTTCCCTGCCTTTGCAGCAATTCCCAGCATGGACAGCACCCTGTCCGGTCTCGTTTTTATCGTCTGATCCTGCATCACTGCGTTTCCATCTCCTTTTGTAAAGCATCGTAGACTTCCCTCGGTATCTGCATTTTAAAGGAACGCTCCAGCCCCTTTGAGCGGATCGCCTGTTGCAGACATTCCGTATTCGGGCACACATATGCACCGCGGCCGTTTTTGCGTCCGGTCTTATCTAACAGCAGCTCACCGTCCTGCGTTTTGATCACTCGGTACATCAGCCGTTTCTCATTCATCGCCCCGCAGCCTACGCACTGCCTCATCGGAATCTTTTTATTCTTCGTGGGCATATTCACCTTCTGCATATTCAGCGTCAGCATCGCCTTCTTCTACATACTCACCGTCTTCGTAGCCGTCGTCCGCATATTCCTCGTCGGCATATTCTTCATCCGCATACTCGCCGTCCTCGTAATATTCGCCGTTCTCGTCGTAGTATTCCTCATCCTCGTAATATTCTTCGTCTTCATAATCATTCTCATAATCCATAAAGTCACCGGCTTCACGTGCCTGTGTCTCGGATTTGATGTCGATCTTGAATCCGGTCAGTCTGGCTGCCAGACGCGCGTTCTGTCCTTCCTTGCCGATCGCCAGTGAAAGCTGATAATCGGGAACTACGACTTTTGCACTCTTTTCCTCTGCATCTGCAATAACAGAGATGACTTTTGCAGGACTTAATGCATTTTCGATCAGCATTGCAGGATTTTCATTCCAGTTGATAATATCGATCTTCTCGCCGCGCAGCTCGTTGACGATCGCGTTGACTCTGGCACCGTTCATACCGACACATGCGCCGACTGCATCGACATCTGGATCGTTGGAATATACCGCGATCTTTGTACGGCTGCCCGCCTCTCTTGCGATACTCTTGATCTCTACGATGCCGTCCTTGACCTCTGCCACCTCAGACTCAAACAGGCGCTTCACCAGCTCCGGATGTGTTCTGGACACAAGGATCTTAGGTCCCTTCGGTGTGAGCTTTACTTCCAGCACATATAATTTAATACGCTCAGTCGGCTGGAATACCTCACCTTTGACCTGTTCGTTCTCGGTCAGGATCGCATCGACCTTTCCTAAATTGATGCTGACATTTTTTCCGATATAGCGCTGTACGATACCGGTCACGATATCCTTCTCTTTGCTGTAATACTCGCTGAATAATACCTTGCGCTCCTCCTCACGGATCTTCTGAAGAATCACGTTCTTGGCATTCTGTGTTGCGATACGTCCGAACTCCTGTGACTTGATCTCAAAATTGATCGTATCACCGAGCTCATACTTGGAATCGATCATTTTTGCCTTTGCGAGACTAACCTCCATCACCGGATCGGTGACTTCCTCCACAACAGTCTTTAACTGGTATACATGATACTCGCAGGTCTCAGGATCCATATCCACCCGGATATTATCCGATTTTCCAAAGTGGTTTTTGCAGGCTGTCACCAGTGAATTCTCGATTGCCTCGATCAGTGTATCCTTGCTGATGTTTTTCTCCTGCTCTAAAATGTTGAGTGCCTCTAATAATTCATTCTTCATTTTTCCTTTTTCCTCCTAAAAATCAAGTGCCAGACGAATCAAGGCAATATCTGTTCTGGCAAAAGTAAGTTCTGTTTCGTCTTCATCCTCAATGACAATATTGTCTGCATCAAAACGCTTTAAATAACCGAAAAACTGTTTTTCATGGTTGATCGGACGGAAGGTGTGGATCTCTACTTCCTCGCCGATACTCTTTTCCAGATGCTTATCTTTTTTTAACGGTCTGCCGAGTCCCGGCGAACTCACCTCAAATACATACGAATCCGGAATGTAATCCTTTTCATCCAGCAGCGGATTCATGTCTCTTGCGACCGCCTCACAGTCATTGACTGCGATTCCCCCCGGCTTATCGATATAAGCCCTCAGATAGTTCGTGCTGCCCTCCTTAACGTATTCCACATCGTAGAGTTCAAAGCCGTATTTCTCAAGAATCGGCAGCAGCAGACGTTCGGTCTGTGCCTCATAGTCCTGTCTTTTTGACATCGTTTCACCTTCCTCTTCTATAAAAGAATCCTGGTTCTTGTCATAGAAAGCCATTTCTACAACAAATAAGAGTGGGCTTTCAACCCACTCTCACAACTAGTAACATATTCAACTATTGCCAGTGTAGCACTTATACGCTGTAAATGCAAGGAATTTTTGTGTTTTCATCAATAAAAAGCAAAAAAGGAACTTCTCAAAAGAGAAATTCCTTTAGCAGTCCGTACGGGAATCGAACCCGTGTTTCCGCCGTGAGAGGGCGGCGTCTTAACCGCTTGACCAACGAACCGTTTATTATAATAACAAAAGGGTCGTTATCTGTCAAGCACTTTTTACAATTTTTCTTTTTATTTCTATTCTTCAAATAACGGTGTGGAAAAATAGCGTTCTGCCGTATCGGGTAATACCGTCACGACCGTCTTTCCGCGTCCGAGCTTTTTCGCAAGTTTCAATGCAGCCGCAACATTCGTTCCGCTGGAGATGCCACACATCAGTCCCTCTTCCCTTGCAAGGCGCTTTGCCGTCTCCAGTGCCTCACCGTCCGAGATTACATAGATATTATCATAGATATCCTGATTCAGGATATCCGGAATGATGCCGTCACCGATACCCATCTGCAAATGTGTCCCAATCGTGCCGCCTGCAAGAATTGCCGCATTTTCCGGCTCCACTGCCCAGATCTCAACATCCGGATACTGCGCCTTTAACACTTCTCCGATGCCTGTGATCGTGCCGCCGGTTCCAATGCCGGAACAGAATCCGTCGATCTGCCCTGCGACCTGCTCCATGATCTCAAGCGCCGTATGGTTTTTGTGTGCCTTTACATTATTGATGTTGGCGAACTGCTGCGGTACAAATACCCGCGGATCTTTTTCCTGCATCCGCAGCGCCGTCTGCAGACATTCATCGATACATGCGCCAATATCCCCTGCATCATGGATCAGCTTCACATCTGCCCCATAATGACGGATCAGCTTTCTGCGCTCCTCGCTGACAGAATCCGGCATAATAATCACCGTCCGGTAACCGCGTACTGCACCGACCAGCGCGAGGCCAATCCCCTGATTGCCACTCGTCGGCTCTACGATAATTGTATCCTCTTTAATCAGTCCCTCACGCTCTGCCGCCTGAATCATCTTGAGTGCTGTGCGTGTCTTGATCGAGCCGCCCACATTCAGTCCCTCAAATTTTACATAGATATCGGCACAATCCGGATCGACCATGCGCTGCAGTTTAACCATCGGTGTATGACCGACTGCTTCCAGAATATTATTGTATACCATTCGAATCCCCCCTTATACGTTTTCCGATATACCCTATATTAAATAATTATGCGTCTACACAGAATCCGCGTCAAGAATATTTCACATTACGCAAAAAAGGATTTCTTTTTCAAGAAATCCTTTAGCAGTCCGTACGGGAATCGAACCCGTGTTTCCGCCGTGAGAGGGCGGCGTCTTAACCGCTTGACCAACGAACCGTCTATTATACTACCAGACGATCCGGTAAAAGTCAATAGGTTTTTTGGGAATTTTTTTATTTTTCTGAAAAAAGCAACAATTTATGATTCATAGCCGTTCGGATTGTTCTTCTGCCATCTCCATGAATCCGCACACATCTCGCGGATACCGTACTCTGCCTCCCAGCCGAGCTCACGCTTTGCCTTGGACGGATCACAATAGCAGGTCGCGATGTCTCCGGGTCTGCGATCCTTGATCACATAAGGAATCTTGATATCATTTGCTGCCTCGAAGTTCTTCACGATATCCAGCACGCTGTAGCCGTGTCCGGTGCCGAGGTTGTAAATGCTGAGTCCCGCCTTCTCCTCGATCTTTTTCAATGCCTTCACATGTCCGCGTGCCAGATCTACGACATGGATGTAATCACGCACGCCGGTTCCGTCCGGTGTGTCATAGTCATTGCCGAATACACCGAGCTGCTCGAGCTTGCCGACTGCAACCTGTGTAATATACGGCATCAGGTTGTTGGGGATACCGTTCGGGTTCTCTCCCATCGTTCCGCTCGGATGCGCTCCGATCGGGTTAAAGTAACGAAGCAGGATCACGTTCCACTCAGGATCTGCTTTCTGGATATCCGTCAGGATCTGCTCTAACATCGATTTTGTCCAGCCATACGGATTCGTACACTGTCCCTTCGGGCAGTTCTCCGTGATCGGAATTTCTGCCGGATCTCCGTATACAGTCGCGGAAGAAGAAAAAATGATGTTTTTGCAGCCGTTACGTCTCATGACATCCACAAGTGTCAATGTACCTGCAATATTATTCTCATAATATTCCCACGGCTTTGCCACAGACTCACCGACCGCTTTCAGTCCCGCAAAATGAATACAACTGTCGATCGACTCTTTTGCAAAGACTTCGTTTAATCTCTCCCGGTCTAAAATATCTCCTTTATAGAAGGTGACCTTTTTCCCAGTCAGCGCCTCCACGCGCTCTAATGATTTTTCACTCGCATTTGAGAGGTTGTCGAATACGACGACCTCATAGCCTGCGTCCAACAGCTCCACACATGTATGACTGCCGATATATCCTGCGCCACCTGTCACTAAAATTGCCATGCTCCCTACCGCCTTTCTTCTTTGATCAATCTTTACTATTAGTCTAACTCTTTTTGCAGAAAAATCCAGAAAAAAATGTATGAGGAACATGGAAAAATGTTGCTTTAGCAGTTATAATATCAGTAACACAACCGCAATCCGCGATTTATGTGTATTTCCATACGGACACGGGAAAGGAGCAGCCGCCATGCATACACAAGCCGCATCCATGAACTATAAAAATTCCTACAAAGCGACAAAAAAAGAACTCGTTTCGCTATCGGTCTACAATGTCGGATACCAGAAATGCGACGCGCTCTACCAATGGGGACCCGGTGTGCGCGACCACTACCTGATCCACTATGTGATTTCCGGCTGCGGACACTATGAACAGAATAAAAAAAGCTACGAGCTGCATGCCGGCGATGCTTTTTTGGTTTATCCGAATCAGGAGATCACCTACTATGCGGATGTCGATGATCCGTGGGAATACGCATGGGTCGGGTTTAACGGCAGCGATGCGCTCTCGATTTTAAACGCCACCGATTTCACAAAGGAACACCCCTACATCACTGACACGCCCTTTGGGGAGCAGATCCGGCACCAGTTAATGTGCATCTACGAGGTGCGCGGCAATGAATTTGAGCAGGCGGTCGAGATGACCGGACGTCTGTATACGGCACTCGCATTGTTCATGCAGGGAGCCACGAAAAAACCGCCGCAGACCTCCTACGACGGCTATGTGCAAAAGGCGACCTCCTACATCAGCGCCAATTATTCCTATCCGATCACGGTAGAGGATGTGGCGGCATACGTCGGTCTGAGCCGCAGCCACCTGTTCCGCTCCTTTGAAAAGGTATTGCAGTGTTCGCCCAAAGAATATCTGACTGATTTCCGCATCCGGCAGGCGTGTGCGCTGCTCAAACAGACGGATCTGTCGGTCACAGCGATCGCCAATTCCGTCGGCTTTGAAAATAACCTCTATTTTTCCAAAGCATTCCATAAAATCAAAGGGATCTCTCCGAAAAAATACCGGACGGACGCCCGCGCCCAGACACCATGACCGCGACAGACGTTTCTTTCGCCGGACAAATGTTCCTGCAAGCAAAAAGGTGTCGGATATCGAAACTGATATCTGACACCTTCTTTTATTTTATATCAATCACAATTCAGCGATTAAGCTAACTTTGCCTTAGCTACCTCTGCTAATGCTGCAAATCCCTCTGCATCGTTTACAGCCAGCTCTGCTAACATCTTGCGGTTCATGTCAACACCTGCTAACTTTAAGCCGTGCATCATTCTGCTGTATGATAAACCGTTCATACGTGCTGCAGCGTTGATACGAGCGATCCATAACTGACGGAACTGTCTCTTCTTCTGCTTACGTCCTGCGTATGAGCTGGTCAGCGCTCTCATCACTGACTGCTTTGCGATACGATACTGCTTAGAACGTGCTCCTCTGTATCCCTTAGCTAACTTTAAGGTACGATTATGTTTCTTTCTAGCGTTTAAACCACCTTTAACTCTTGCCATTTCTTATTTCCTCCTTCACAAACTCTTACAGATAAGGTAAGATCTTCTTCATTGTCTTTACATTTGTTGCATCTGTCATTGCAGCCTGTCTTAAATTTCTCTTACGCTTTGTAGATTTCTTGGTTAAGATATGGCTCTTGTAGGCTTTATTTCTCTTCAAGTTTCCGCTACCGGTTTTTGTAAAGCGCTTTGCAGCAGCTCTTTTTGTTTTGATCTTAGGCATAATAAATTCCTCCTTTAAATGTTCTTCTTATTTTTTCTCTCCAAGCACCATTGCAAGGCTTCTGCCCTCCTGCTTCGGCGCTTTTTCTACAACTGCGATATCAGCCAGTTGCTCCGCAATGTCGTCCAAAATATGACGGCTCTGCTGCATATGTGCCATCTCTCTGCCTCGGAAGCGAAGTGTGATCTTCACCTTATTTCCTTTTCCGATAAACTTTCTGGCAGCATTGATCTTTGTATTCAGATCATTGGAATCAATATTCGGAGAAAGACGTACTTCCTTCAGTTCCACCGTCTTCTGCTTCTTTCTCGCATCCTTTTCCTTACGTGCAAGCTCATAACGATACTTACCGTAATCTACGATCTTGCATACAGGCGGCTTTGCCGTGGGCGCGATCTTTACCAGATCAAGCTCTGCTTCATCTGCCAGCCGCATCGCCTCTTTGATCGGCATAACTCCTAACTGATCTCCGTTCTCTCCAATCACACGAACCTCTTTATCTCTAATCTGTTCGTTAATCATTAATTCGCTAATGACACCACACCTCCATTTTTCATATTGAAATTGAATCTGACTCATACTACAGTCTCTCAAACAGCAGCCTTTACTCGAAAAAAAAGCGGATACAAATCTGCATCCACCTGTCACATCCGACTCATAATCCTATCACCGGCAAATAATAAAGCCAGTCAAAGTCATCATCGAATACTTATAAACCCGAGTCACGCGATTGTGCTAAGGTGAGAGTGGATACTCTACTTGCTGTTTTCAACTCATTAAATGTACCATAGCGTCCGCCGCGCGTCAAGTATTTTTTTGTTTTTTCTACTTCTTTTTTTCGATATAATATGATACGGTATATGCACAGCAGCTATGCTTGCGGGAGCTGCGTGCCGTGTGATACTGCTGTACCCGCAGCCAGACAGCCCCCAAAAAAATTTATTTACTATAACAAGGAGGTCCATCCAATGGATACACGTATCATAGATCTGCATGTACATTCCAATGCATCAGACGGAACCTGCACACCAACCGAGCTCGTCGCCGAAGCCGTCCGCGCCGGACTCTCTGCCTTTGCGCTGACCGACCACGACACAACAGACGGCATCGCGGAGGCATCTGCCGCCGCAGAAAAAGCCGGAATCGAACTGATTCCCGGTGTCGAACTATCAACCGAATACGATGGCACAGAAATCCATGTCGTCGGTCTGTATATCGATGTCCACAACGAAACATTGCAGCGGCAGATGGCGGATTTCCGCGCATCCAGAGACAACCGCAACGTCTATATGTTAGAAAAGCTGCGCGCCGTCGGATTTGACATCACGCAGGAGGCACTCGAAGAATGCTTCCCCGATGCAGTCATCACCCGTGCACACATCGCCAGATACCTGTTCGACCACGGCTATATTCCCGACATACGGACCGCATTCAACAAATATATCGGCGAGGGCTGCCCCTGCTACGTCGGCCGCCCCAAGGTCACCCCGATGGATGCCGTAGACTACATTTTAGCGGCAGGCGGTGTGCCGATCCTCGCCCATCCGGTCATGTATCATATGGAGCGCGCCAAACTCATGCGCATGATCGCCGAAATGAAAGCCCACGGACTGTGCGGCATCGAAGCGATCTACTCCGAAAATACACCCGCCGATGAACAGATCTACAAAGAGCTTGCACGCTCCGAGGGGCTGCTCATATCCGGCGGCTCCGATTTCCACGGAACAAACAAACCGGATCTGTCCCTTGGAAAAGGCCGCGGAAAACTCTACATTCCGTATTCCCTGCTGAATGCAATCCAACAGAAACACGCAGAGATTCTCGCAGCCCGCTCATAATTTACTATTTTCCCGATCCGTTTATACGAGTACAAACCGGTTGATGACTTCGGCGATCGCATTCTCATTGTTGGTCGCCGTTGTCACATAATCGGCAATCTCCTTAACGCGCGGATTGGCATTGTTCACCGCAACGCCAACACCTGCCGCCTCAATCATTTCACAGTCATTCATCTCATCCCCGACAGCAATCGTATCTGCCGGATCTACGCCCAGCTTATCTGCCAGAAAATGAATCCCCATCTGCTTTGATACACCGTCCGGAACGATCTCTAAATACTGCGGACTCGAAAAGATCATCCGGCATTTTCCGTGCGACCACTCCTCGTTCTGTACGCGGAACTGCTCCAGCTTGTCATGCTCACGGATACTGATCACGATCATTTTACTCGGCTCGGTCGTCAGGTAATCCAGTACGTCCGCGCGCGGCATCGGTGTCAGGTTCGTGCGGCTGACATACCACTCCAGTTCTTCGGTGTCTGCCTTCGTCAAAATCTCCCCGTTCTGGTAGGTGTGAATATACAGCCCTGCCGCGTCCGCACGCGCAAACAGCTCCTCTACGACACTCCGCGCAAGCGTCCGGTGCAGCAGCACTTCTTTCCGGTAGCAGTCATACACATGCGCACCATTATAGGAGACAATATAGCAGCCCTCCTCATTCAGTCCGAGCGAATCGGAGATCCTTTTGGCACTCTCAAACGGTCTGCCCGTCGCGATCACAAAGGAGTGTCCGGCTCTTGTCGCGCGCCGGATCGCCTCCCTGTCTCCCTCTGATACATGTTTCTTACTTGTCAGCAATGTGCCGTCTAAATCTGAAAATATAATCTTACTCATGCTTCTGTTCCTTACTGTATTACAACATTTCTCATTTGTTACGTCCTATTTCGGCTCTGCGGGAATAAATACGCGCTCGCGGAACCCATCGTCCTCCGATGCGCTCTGTGCGACTGCCTCATCACAGAACTGCTGCTGGGAATTGACGAGCACTTTTCCGCGCTTGTCCTGCTTGGCATAAGTGCCATCTGCCAGCATCAGATGTGCCTTTACATTGTCCTCCAGCTCGACCTCTAAAATATGACGCACCTGCCGCTGCAGCTCCTCATCGAGCACTGGGAAGATAATCTCCACGCGGCGGTCCAGATTGCGTGGCATCCAGTCGGCGCTGCCCATATAATATTCTTCATTGCCATTATTATAAAAATAGAAAATACGGCTGTGCTCAAGGAAATTGCCTACGATCGAGCGCACACGGATATTTTCACTCACACCGGGGATGCCGACCTTCAGACAGCAGATTCCGCGCACGATCAGATCGATCTGTACGCCCGCAGCCGATGCCTCGTACAATGCCGCAATGATCTGCTGGTCACACAGCGAATTCATTTTCGCCTCGATGCGTGCCTCCTTGCCGTCCAGTGCATTGCGGGTCTCCCGACGGATCAGCTTTAAAAACTTCTTGCGCAGCCAGATCGGTGCCACAACCAGATGATTCCAGCTCAGCGGTTCGGAATAGCCCGATAACATGTTAAACACCGCAGTTGCATCCTCTCCGATCGCCTCGGAGCAGGTAAAGATCCCGCAATCAGTGTACAGCTTTGCCGTCGAATCATTGTAATTGCCGGTGCCTAAATGCACATAGCGGCAGATACCGTTCTCCTCCTTGCGCACGACGAGTGCGATCTTGCTGTGTGTCTTTAGCCCGACCAGACCATAGATCACATGGCAGCCCGCCTTCTCCAGCTTTTTTGCCCATACGATATTGTTTTCCTCGTCAAAACGCGCTTTCAGCTCGACTAACACGGTCACCTGCTTGCCATTCTCGGCTGCCTGTGCCAGCGATGCGATGATCGGTGAATTGCCGCTCACACGGTAGAGCGTCTGCTTGATCGCGAGTACCTGCGGATCATTCGCCGCCTGCCGGATAAAATCCACAACCGGCTGGAATGTCTGATACGGATGATGCAGCAAAATATCGCCCTGCTTGATCGCATCAAAAATATTGTCCGCGCCGACAAGCTGCGGAACGGGCTGCGGCTGGTACGGCGTGTAGCGCAGCTCGTCCTTTCCGTCGAGTCCGTACAGTTTCATTAAAAAGGTCAGATCCAGCGGACCGCTCAGCTTAAATACGTCCTCCCCTGCGACATCCAGCTCTTTTTTCAGGATCGCAAGCAGCTCCTTATCAATGCTGCTGTCCACCTCCAGACGGATGACCTCGCCCCACTGACGTTTCTTTAACTGCTTTTCGATCTCCTTTAGCAGATCATTCGCCTCATCCTCATCGATCGGCAGATCGGCATTTCGCATGATCCGGTAAGGGCTTGTACACAACACCTGATAGTTGGAAAACAGCCTGCCGATATTGTGTATGATCAACTGCTCCAGCAGAACAAATGCGTACTCATCCTCCGTTTCTGTCGGGAGCGGAACGAGCCGCGGCAGCACGGACGGCACCTGTACGGTCGCAAACACGTTTTCTTCCTCTTTGCGGATCAGCGCACCGATATTCAACGTCTTGTTGCGGATCAGCGGAAACGGCCGCGATGCGTCTACCGCCATCGGTGTGAGCACCGGATATACGATCTCATCAAAATACTGCTCCGCAGAGCGGCGCTGCGCCTCACTCAGTTCTGACATCTGGTCATACACATAGATGCCCTGTGCCCGAAGCTGCGGCTGCAGGGAACGGTTATACGTCGAATATTGCAGCTCCACAAGCTGTCTGGTCGCCCGGTTGATCTTCTCTAACTGCTGCGTGGCTGTCAGCCCCGCAATATCGGTTTTCTTGTATTTTGCGTGCACCATATCCTTTAAGGAGGCGACACGCACCATGAAAAACTCATCCAGATTCGATGAGGTGATGCTGACAAACTTTGTCCGCTCCAACAAAGGGATCGATTTATCACGCGCCTCCGCCAGCACGCGGTGATCGAATTTCAACCAGCTCAGTTCGCGGTTCTCATAATATTTTGCATTTGCATAATCTATTGTTTTTTCTTTTTCCATACTTCCCCCATTCTGTCTCCGTCCGCCATCATTTTGCAGTTGCATACTATTCAGAGACATGATAGATCCGTTTTTCCTTCACAACCGGCTGCACGCTGAATACGTCCTCAAACATGCCCGCCTTCGTATCAAACATCGTCTTTTCGAGCATCATGCCGTCCGAAGTCTCCACGGATATGATGAGCTGCTTGCCTTTGCGGATCGCGCGCACATTTTTAAATTTCTGTTTGTGGCTGCGATCCATTGCATTTGCGACCCGCAGGATCGCCGCACATTTTGCAACGATGAGATAGCTCTCCTGATCGAGCACATCGCTGACCTGTTCGTAAGGAGCGAGCGGATACGTGTTGTATTTGACGATACTGGCGACGATCACGCGGTCCTGATGCGAAAGTCCCATGATCTCCGATGCGAGAATAATATCATAGGCACACTGCGGCGCATTGGCAAAGCTCACATACTTGCCGCAGTCGTGCAGCACTGCCGCCGTCTGCAACAGCAGCTTTTCATGCCTGCCCATTCCATGTGTCTTTTTCATCGCATCATAGACCAGGCTGCTCATTTCCACGAGCGCATCGATGTGCGGTGAATAGCTCATATAGCGCTGCGACAGTGAACGCGCCGCCGAGATCACATCCTTTTCAAAATCATGCACCGGCTTCATATAGTGGTGACGCAGCGCATAGTCATAGACAATGCCATCGCTGATGTCGATACCAGGCACCCAGACGGCATCCGCCGAGAGCGTTTCCACGATCCGCCGGTATAAAATGATCGACGGGATGAGCAGCCGGTCGGAATCATCCGAAAGTCCAAGCTCCTCCGCGATCTGTTCGTTGTCCCGCTTCTCCAGATGCTTGAGATAACCGGAGAGCTTTCCCGCATCCACCGTCATATCGTCGAGGTTTTTATCCATGCAGCGCATGATCTCCGTGCTGTAATCTCCGGTCAGTATGAGATATTTGATCGTGCGGTTCTGATAATACTGTGCCTGAAACACACCCATTTCCTTATCGATCAGCTCTTTCATCTGCTTGCGCATATGCTCCGGACGCATACTGCCGTCGGAAAACAGCTGCGCGAGACGCATCGTTCCGAGCACGAGATGCTGCGTCGTGAGCACCGCCCCATGCACAAATAACGTGATCTGCAGTTCTCCGCCGCCGACATTGACAAACGCCGCACTCTCTGCGATCATCCGGTCAAATTCCGGCTTGGAGGTCGCACACTTATAGGATAAAAACCGATGCTCCGAATTGCGCAGCAGCCGCAGCCGGATACCGGTGCGCCGCTCGATCTGGTCGAGCACAAACAGGCAGTTTGCCGCCTGATACAATGCCGGTCCCGCATATGCCTCATATGCATCCACGCGGTATCCATCCATAATCCCGCAAAACTCAAGCAGTACGTCGCAGATGTCATCGACCAGCTCATAGCCGACCCTGCGCCCGTGAAATGCGTCTTTTCCGAGTTCTACGCGGCTGCGTATAAAATCGACCGCGCGGATCTTTTTCTTTTCCGAAATCTCAAATACCTTCAGGCTCACCTCATAGGAACCTACATAAATTGCCGCAAACGTTGTCACGCTCATAGATATTCCTCTCCCTCAAATCCTGCCATTTCTAAACCTATCACTAATAATTACCGAAAATCTTCAGATCCAGTGTCTCCTCCTTCAGCCCGCGCAGCGCGTTCTGTACGGCAGCCTCCTTCAGATTTCCGTCAAAATCGATAAAAAACTGATATTCCCAGTTGCGTCCGGGAATCGGTCTGGATTCAATGCTCGTCATATTCAGCCCGTTAAAGATAAAATGACTGAGCGCGTGGTACAGTGCTCCGGACTCATGCTTTAACTGGACGCAGATACTGATCTTTCCGGCACCTGCAATGTACTCATTTTTCCGGCTGACAATGATAAAGCGCGTCTCATTCATACTGTTATTCTGGATTCCTTCGTCCAAAATATGCAGACCGTACAGCTCACTTGTGAGACGGCTGGCAATCGCCGCCTGCGTGGGATCTTTGTCATCGCATACCTTTTTTGCGGACATTGCCGTATTTTTCTGCGGGATCGACTCCCACGCGCGATGCTGCTCTAAAAACCGTGAGCACTGTGCCAGTGCCTGCGGGTGTGAATACACACATTTGATGTCACTGCGCGACGCACCCGGAAGCCCGAGCAGACAGTGATTGATCGGTATCGTCTGTTCACCGACGATATAATAGCCGTACTCACGCAGCAGATCATAATTTTCCGCGACGATTCCGGCGGAAGAATTTTCAAACGGCAGCACCGCATAATCCGCCTGTCCGTGTTTGATCGCCTCCATCGCATCACGCCACGTGTCTACATGGAATTTCTCCGTCTGTTCACCAAAATAGGAAATCAGCGCCAGATGCGCATAGGCGCCCTCCACACCCTGATAAACGACGCGGGCATGCTCTTTTTCCAGCCCCGCAATCTCAGTCAGCCCCAGATCTTCGGCGCGTCCCTGCTCCGTCAGCAACTGATACTGTTTCTTGCGGCTGGTGGACATGATCTGCTCGAACAGCTCACGCACACCGTTTTTCGAAAATTCCGTATCGACCATTTTCGTCAGCGTATCGAGTTTATTTTTTTCACGCTCCCTGTCGAGCACGGCTTTTCCGGTCGAGATCTTATATTCTGCGACCTCTGTCGTCAGCCCCATGCGCTTTTTATACAAATCTATGATCTGTCCGTCAATGACATCGATCTCTTTCCTGATTTCTGATAGATCCTTCATAAATATTTCTCAACTTTCTGTTTGTTACACCAGATCAAACAGGCTGATCTGATTCGTCGCAGGCAGATCTCCGAACATTCCCATATCTGCCATGTTCTCTATGATTTTCTGTGATACCTTCGTGCGCTGTCTGAAATCATCGCGCGATAAGAACGGCCCGTCCTTTGCCGCCTCCACAACCGTATCCGCAGCCGTATCACCCATGCCGTCGATCGTGTTCAGCGAAGCCATGAGCTTTCCATCAATGACCTGAAAATACCTCGCATCCGCCCGATAAATATCGATCGGCAGAAACTCATAACCCCTCGCATACATCTCCTGCACGATACGCATATCCCTGTATGCATCCTGCTCCACCGGCGGCAGTTTCTTATTTTCCTTTGCCGCCTCCGCGCTGCGCCGCTCATAATCCTGCATATAATAGTTCAGCCGCTCCTTGCCCATGCACATGACCTCATAGTTAAATGCCTTGGCGCGGATCGAGAAAAATGCCGCATAGTATGCGAGCGGATAAAATACTTTACAGTAGGCGATGCGCCATGCCATCATAACATACGCAGCCGCGTGTGCTTTCGGGAACATGTACTTGATCTTCTCACACGACCAGATATACCAGTCCGGCACATCGTGGTCGAGCATGTCTTTCTTCCACTCGTCCCACTTATCACATTTTCCCTTTGCGACCATGCCTTTTCGCACAGCCTCCATGATCTTAAACGACTCCTCCGACTCCACGCCCATACCGATGAGATACGTCATAATATCATCACGTGTACAGATACAGGTCGAAATCGTCGCAGTTCCATCTTTAATCAGTGTCTGCGCATTGCCGAGCCACACATCGGTTCCGTGAGACAGTCCCGCGATACGCACCAGATCGGAAAACTCCTTCGGCTGCGTATCGATTAACATGCCCATCGCGAAATCCGTCCCGAACTCCGGGATGCCGAGCGCGCCGAGCTTGCAGCCGCTGATGTCATCCGGCGTGATCTGCAATGCATTCGTATTCTGAAACAGCGACATGACACTCGCATCGTCGAGTGGAATCTTCTGTGCATTGATGCCGGTCAGATCCTCGAGCATACGGATCATTGTCGGATCATCGTGTCCGAGAATATCGAGCTTTAACAGGTTGTGGTCAATCGAATGGTACTCAAAGTGTGTCGTGATCGTATCGGTCGTCATATCGTTCGCCGGATGCTGGATCGGCGTAAAGGAATAGATCTCATCACCGACCGGAAGAACGACAATACCGCCCGGATGCTGTCCGGTCGTCCGGCGCACGCCGACACAGCCCGCCAGAATCCGCTCGATCTCACAGCTGCGCTTATGTACCCCGCGCTCCTCAAAATATTTTTTTACATAGCCGTAGGCGGTTTTATCCGCCAGCGTACCGATCGTACCCGCACGGAACGTCTGTCCTGCGCCGAAAATCACCTCGGTATATTTATGTGCCTTACTCTGGTAATCGCCAGAGAAATTCAGATCGATATCCGGCTCCTTATCACCCTTAAATCCGAGGAAGGTCTCGAACGGAATGTCAAATCCGTCCTTTTCGAGCGGCTCGCCGCAGTTCGGACAGTACCGGTCGGGCATATCACAGCCGCCACGTCCCGCGAACGCCTTGACTTCGGGTGAATCAAAATCTACAAAGTGGCAGTTTTTGCAATAATAATGCGGGCTGAGCGGATTGACCTCCGTGATACCGGACATCGTCGCTACAAACGATGATCCGACCGATCCACGCGAACCGACCAAATAGCCGTCCTCATTCGACTTCCACACAAGCTTCTGCGCGATAATATACATCACGGCGTAGCCATTGCCGATAATCGAGTTCAATTCACGCTCCAGCCGTTCGGATACGATCTCTGGGAGATTCGGACCATACATCTCGTGCGCTTTGTTATAACAGATGTCGCGTAACATCTGGTCAGAATTTTCAATGACCGGCGGACATTTGTCCGGACGCACCGGTGAGATCTTTTCACACATGTCGGCAATCTTATTCGTGTTCGTAATGACGATCTCCTCCGCCTTTTCGCTGCCGAGATACTCAAACTCGGCAAGCATCTCCTCGGTCGTGCGCAGATACAGTGGTGCCTGCTCATCCGCATCGGAAAAGCCCTTGCCCGCCATAATGATCCGGCGGTAGATCTCATCCTCCGGATTCAGAAAATGCACATCGCAGGTAGCCACGACTAACTTATGAAAATCCTCGCCCAGCTGTACGATCTGCCGGTTCAGATCCTGTATGTCCTCAATGGAATTGACCGGACTCTTGGAATCACGCAGCATAAATGCGTTGTTTCCGACCGGCTGGATCTCCAGATAATCATAAAATTCCACTAACCGCGCGATCTCCTGTGCGGGTCTGCCGTTTAACAGCGCCCGATAAAGCTCTCCCGCCTCACACGCAGAGCCTAAGATCAGTCCCTCCCGGTATTTTTGCAGCTCACTTTTTGGAATACGCGGTCTGTTGTGGTAATACTTCAAATGCGACAGCGACACAAGCCGGTACAGATTCACACGCCCGATGTCATTTTTCGCCAATATAATCGCATGATAAGTAGGCATCTTGCAGATCGCCTCAGCGGTCGGAATGCCTTTCTCATTCAGCTCGTCTAACGTTGTGATATGCCGGCTCTCGAACATCTCGATAAATTTGACAAAGATCTCTGCCGTACATGCGGCATCATCCACCGCACGGTGATGGTTCTCCAAAGACACACCGACCGCCTTTGCAACCGTATCGAGCTTGTAGCGGTTGAGCTGCGGCAGCAGAAAACGCGCCATCGCGACCGTATCCGCCACGGTAAAGTCACACGCGAGATGCAGATCCTCACAGTTTTTCTGGATAAAGCTCATATCAAACTCCGCATTGTGCGCCACCATGACACAGCCTTTGCAGAATTCCATAAACTCAGGCAGAATCTCCCCGATCAGCGGTGCATCGATCACCATATCGTCACGGATGCCTGTCAGTTCCTCAATATCAAACGGAATCGGAATCTGCGGATTCACAAACGTAGAAAACCGCTCCGTGATCGCTCCGTTTTGCACTTTTACCGCACCGATTTCGATAATCTTATTTTTCTTTGGGCTAAAGCCGGTCGTCTCCAGATCAAAAACGACAAAATCACCGCGGAAATCCTGCCCCTCAGGGTCTTTGACGATGCGCTTTGTATCGTCTACAAGATACGCCTCCACGCCGTAGATCAGCTTGAAATCCGCACCCTTTGGAATCGCATGGTTGGCGACCGGGAATGCCTGCACCGCACCGTGATCCGTGATCGCGAGGCTGTGATGTCCGAACGCGACTGCCTGCGCGATAATATCACCGACATCCGACACACCATCCATGTCACTCATCTTTGTATGACAGTGCAGCTCCACACGCTTGCGCACCGACTGATCCATACGCTTTGTTGTGAAATCCGGAATTTTCTTGATACCCATGACGGATGCCACTGTCAGCTCATGGTCAAAACGGTCGAGTGATGCCACACCCTTGATCTTGACAAACGTGCCTTTTTTTAACGATCCGCGCAGCTCGTCCAGATCCTCATTCCTCGTAAAGAGCTTGATGACCATTGTATCGGTAAAATCCGTAACCGTGAGAAACAGGATCGTCTTTTCCCCTCGGATCTCGCGCTCATCGGTCGCCACAATCTTGCCACGGATCACGACATCTCCGATCTCGCCCTGAATCTGGGCAATCGGCAGCTCCTCCTCATCAAAATCACGGCCGTATAACACATCTGGATTGTCCGAGCGCTTGCGGGTAAATCCACCCTTGCCAAACGAACCGGACGCGGCTCCCCTGGCGCCGCCCGCAGAAAATGTCTTTTGTGACGGCGGCATTGGACGCTCCTTCTGCGGCTTTTGTCCGTTGTCCGCATCCTTTTTCTTTTGCGGCTGTGCCGGTGCATCCGCCAGCTCCTGCGGCTCGTCCCCAAGCTCCATCAGGCTGCCGTCCTCGCGCTCCTGTTTTCCGGAAAATGAAGAATTCTGCACGATCCGGTGGATCGCCAGCTCCATCTGTCTGTCAGATTCTTCCTTGCGGCTGTCCGTCTTTGGCTCTTCATACCGGATATCAATGATGAGCTGCATCCCGCACCGGTCGCAGAAGATCTTTTCTAAAATATCGATCAGTTCCTCGCCGCGCTCCTGTGCAAGCACGGTGCCCGGCATATGTATCGTCAGATGCGTATCGTCCACAAACTCCATCGGCGCGCCGCGGTACAGGCTGTAAAGTACCGCAGAATAGTCCTTTAACTCCAGACGGATACTGTCATCATAAATATCGAGCAGCGATTTTGCCGTATATTGCGCAGAAAGCTGGTAACGCTCCCTGATCTTCACCTTCAGATCCCTGCCCTGAAAGATCTGCTGATGAATGTCGCGCTCCAGCCGGAAAATATATTTTTTTGGAATTAACCTCGTACTGTACAGATAGATCCGGTAAACATCCTTTGCACGGTTGGTGCTGACCTTCTCGATCTGTACATTACCAAGCAGCTGTCTGATGTCCGATTCCACATCGAGCGTCGGAAACACTTCAAAAAACGCTTTCGCCACGATTACTCACCCCAATGATCCAATTCCTCTTTCAATGCACCGATCAGCTCTGCCTCCGGCACTTTTCTTATGATCTCTCCGTGTCTGATCAGAAGTCCCTCGCCGATACCGCCTGCGACACCTAAATCTGCCTCACGCGCCTCTCCGGGTCCGTTGACGACACAGCCCATCACAGCCACCTTGATGTCGAGCGGATACTGCTCAACCAGATTCTCAACCTTTCCCGCAAGCGAGATCAGATCGATCTGCGTCCGACCGCAGGTCGGGCAGGAAACGACTTCCACGCCGCCTGTGCGCAGTCCCAGCGTCTTTAGGATCAGCTTCGCACATTTGATCTCCTCGACCGGTGCTCCGGTCAGTGATACGCGGATCGTATCACCGATGCCCTGACCTAAGATCAGTCCCAGTCCGACCGATGATTTGATCGTTCCTCTCATGAGCGTGCCTGCCTCTGTGATACCGACATGCAGCGGATGATCAGTCTGTGCAGCGATCAGCTCATGCGCACGCACACACATCATGACATCGGATGATTTTATGCTGATCACGAGGTTGTCATATCCCAGATCCTCAATGAGCTTTACCTTGTCCAGCGCGCTCTCAACGAGTCCCTCTGCTGTCACACCACCGTATTTTTCCAGCAGCGGCTTCTCCAGCGATCCGCTGTTGACACCGACGCGGATCGGAATCTGACGCTCCTTTGCACAGTCTACGACTGCCTTCACACGCTCGGCGCTGCCGATATTACCGGGATTGATGCGGATCTTGTCCGCGCCGTTTTCCATCGCAGCAATCGCCAGCCGGTAATCAAAATGAATATCGGCTACGAGCGGAATATGGATCTGTTTTTTGATCCCTGCAAGTGCCTTTGCCGCGTCCATATCCGGCACAGCGCACCGGATGATCTCACAGCCCGCACGCTCCAACTCCAGAATCTGCGCGACAGTCGCCTCCACATCCTGCGTCTTTGTATTTGTCATCGACTGGATCAGAATCGGATGGTCTCCTCCGATGATCCGGTCACCGATCTGCACGGTTTTTGTATGCTTTTTTGTATAATTATTTGTATGCTTTCCATGTATGCTTTCCATTGCTGCCACCTCATCGCCTACATAAACAGCTTGCGTATATCATTGCCCATCACGACGACCATAAATACCATCAGAACGATCAGACCGATATAATGCACCATGCCCTCTTTCTGCGGATCAAGCCGTTTGCCGCGGATCGCCTCGATGATAAAAAATACGAGTCTGCCACCGTCGAGTGCAGGCAGCGGCAACAGGTTCATCACGCCCAGATTGGCGGACAGCAGAATCGCCATATTGATCATATTTAAAAATACATAGAGCATACCGTCGGATTTGCTCTCCGTATAAGTATCTCCGATCGTCTTTACGATGCCGACCGGCCCTGACAGGTCGTTCATATGCAGTTGTCCGGTCACGAGCTTTCCGAGACTTTGCAGCGTCGTCGTGATCCAGTATTTGACCTCATAAAAGCTGTAGCCGATCACGCGCAGCGGACCGCTTTTTACCCTGCCAACACTGCCCTGAAAACCAAACAGATAACGACCGCTCTCCTCATCGTATGACGGTGTCACTGCTGCGGTGTGGCGCTCGCCCTCATGCTCCCATGTCACATTGATCGTCTCTCCGCTGTGGAAATAAGTATAGACGCTGATCTCACGGTAAAAATGGATCGGCTTGTTTCCCAATTTCACAATGGTATCACCACCAGCGATACCAGCCTCCGCCGCCGGTGAACCCGGTATGGTCTGTAAGATCGTAGGCTCATCAATGCCTGCGACCCCGAGTATAATCATAGACAGCAGCCATGCCAGAATAAAGTTGAAAAACGGTCCTGCGAATACAATCGAAAAACGCTGCCAGACGCTCTTTTTTCCGAAGGCTCTGCCCGAATCACTATCCTCATCCTCGCCCTCCATCATACAGGCTCCGCCAAACGGCAGCAGCTTGAGTGAATAAAAGGTCTCTCCCTTATGGAAACCGACGATCGTCGGTCCAAGACCGAGACAGAACTCATTGACCTGTACGCCATTGATCTTTGCGAGCAGGAAATGTCCCAGCTCATGAAATAATATAATCAGACTAAATAAAATAATTGCAATTATAATGTTCAAATTACCACCTGCTCTCTATGCTCTCTCTCACCTGTGCCTCTGTCTCCAGTATCTGCTCAACATTCGGAGCGGCAACAAATGTGCTGTGATTCATACATTCCTCTATGATCTGCGTGATTTGCAGATATGAGATCTTTTTCTGTAAAAACAGTGCGACCGCCGCCTCATTCGCCGCATTGAACACGGTCGGCATATTTCCGCCCTTTGTCATCGCTTCATAGGCGAGCGGCAATCCACGGAACGTGTCCGTATCCGGTTCCTCAAATGTGATCGAACCGAGCTTTGCAAAATCCAGCCGCTTGTCATCAAGCGGTCTGCGCTTCGGATAATAGAGCGCATACTGGATCGGCAACCGCATATCCGGCGTGCCAAGCTGTGCAATAATGCTGCCATCCTCGTACTGAACCATCGAGTGAATGATACTCTGCGGCTGGACAACGACCTGAATCTGATCCAGTTCCACACCAAACAGCCACTTTGCCTCCATCACTTCCAGTCCCTTATTGACCAGAGTCGCAGAATCTACTGTGATTTTCTTTCCCATCGCCCAGTTCGGATGCTTTAATGCATCCTCCAGCGTTACCTGTTCCAGTTCTGCCTTTGTCTTGCCGCGGAACGGGCCGCCGGAAGCCGTCAGCAGGATCTTCTCTATTTTATTGGCACGCTCTCCATTTAATGACTGGAAAATCGCAGAATGCTCGCTGTCGACCGGCAGAATCTGTACGTCGTACTCCTTTGCCATCGGCATAATCAGATGTCCGGCTGTCACCAGCGTCTCTTTGTTCGCCAGCGCAATATTTTTGCCGGACTGGATCGCCGCGATCGTAGGGCGCAGCCCCAGCATGCCGACAATCGCCGTCACAAGTATTTCGCTGTCCGGATCTGCGGCGATCTCAATCAGTCCATCCATGCCATAGTGCACCTTGACACCGAGATCTGCCACACGCGCTTTCAAGTCAAGCGCATCCTTTTCTTCCCATACTGCCACGTTTTTCGGTAAAAATTCACGGATCTGCTGTTCAAACAGGTCGATATTGTGTCCTGCCGCCATCGCTGTCACCTGCAAGTCGCCCTGTGCACGGACAACCGCCAATGTCTGTGTTCCGATCGAACCGGTAGACCCGAGAATCGCAATTTTTTTCATGTTTGTAGTCCTCTCTCATTCATTCTCATTGCATGAAATAATAAGCTAAGAAATAAATAACCGGCGCCGTAAAAATAACGGAATCAAACCGGTCGAGCACACCCCCGTGGCCGGGGATGAGTTTTCCGTAGTCTTTTACCTCATAGTATCTCTTGATCGCGGAGGCAGTGAGGTCTCCGACCATCGAGATCAATGCGCCTGCCGCGCTGATCAATGTCAGCACCCACACCTGCGCATATGTAATATCCATCTGTTTTGCAAAAATATACACGTAAATATGTGTCAGCACCATTGTACCCAACACACCGCCGATCGCACCCTCGACTGACTTTTTCGGTGAGAGGATCGGCGACATCTTATGCTTTCCGAACAGCTTTCCGACGCAGTAGGCACACGTATCACAGCCCCATGAGGATAAAAAGATCAGCCACACCGTATACGTTCCATTCGGCAGCATCCGCGTCTGATACAGGAACGAAAACATGATGCCGACATACAGAATGCCAAACACCGCCTGCATGATCTGGTTACTGTTATATTTCGGGTACGTGCACACCATCAGGGACAGACAGGTCATCATGACGATCATCAGATACAGCATCCAGTTCGTCGGTACTGCAAATGACGTCGCTGCCAGAAGCAGCACATAATAGAAAACCACGAGCGCATAGCCGAGCCCGCCCAGCATCGTCCGATGTATCTGAAAAACACGATACAGCTCCATCAGTCCAATCAAAGACAACGCCAGTGATACCGCCCACAGCACATAGCCGCCACTGATAATAAATACGAGTGCCAGAATCACCAATACGATTCCGCTGATCAATCTGGTACGAAACATATATTACTCCTCCTTGATGCCACCATAACGACGATCCCTGTTTCCATAGGTATCGATCGCTTTTTTCAATTCTTTTTCATCAAAATCAGGCCACGGAACATCCGTAAAATAAAATTCGCTGTACGCCAGCTGCCACAGCAGATAGTTTGACAAGCGCAGTTCCCCGCTCGTGCGGATCAACAGATCCGGATCGGGCAGCTCCCTTGTATCCAGATAACTGTCGAACAGCTCCTCGGTCAGCTCCTCCGGTGCAAGCCGTCCTTCTTTGACATCCTTTCCAACTGCCCGCATCGCGCGCAGCATCTCATCACGGCTGCCGTAATTGATCGCAATCGTGAGGTTTAAGTCATCATAGACCGCTGAGATCCGTTCTGCCTCTACGATCTGTTTTTGAAATTTTTCCGATAGACGGCTGATATCCCCGATCACGCGGATATGCATTTTATTTTCATGCGCCGTCTGCACACATTTGTCGAGATACCCTGCTAACAGCTTCATGAGTGCCTTTACCTCATTCTCCGGTCTCGACCAGTTTTCTGTTGAAAACGCATACAGAGTCAGGTATTTCACACCCATTTTTTTTGCTGCCAGACAGATATTCTCCACGTTCTTTGCGCCTGCCGTATGACCTGCGTTTCGCGGAAGTCCTTTACTTTTCGCCCATCTACCATTGCCATCCATAATAATCGCTATATGCTGCGGAACACTCATTTTATTCCTCCCTGTCAGATTCCCGAATGATGTGAAAAATGAGGCATTGCAAATGCAAGCCCCATTTTCTGTTCCGTTTCATTATACGGTAAGAATCTCTTTTGTCTTTTCCTCAACAGCCTTGTCCACATTTGCAATATACTTATCTGTGAGCTTCTGCAGTGCATCCTCAAGATCCTTGATCTCGTCCTCGGAAATATCCTCGCTCTTTGCGAGCTTTTTAAATGCATCGTTACCGTCACGACGAATGTTGCGGATCGCTACCTTGGCATTCTCGCCCTTCTTCTTGACATCCTTCGCGAGCTCCTTACGGCGCTCCTCGGTCAGCTCTGGAAATACCAGACGGATCACTTTGCCGTCGTTAGTCGGATTGATACCCAGATCGGAGGTGAGGATCGCTTTCTCGATCTCCTTGACCATAGAAGCCTCCCACGGCTGAATCTGGATCATACGGGGCTCCGGTACATTCACGTTCGCTACCTGCTGAATCGGGGTCGGTGTGCCGTAATAATCCACACGCAGCTTGTCAAGCACATGCGGGTTGGCACGGCCGGCACGGATGCCGCCGTATTCCTCGCCCAGATTGTTCATCGTTTTCTTCATCTTATCTTCATATACCTGTAATCTCTCATCCATAGGAAATATCCTCCTCTTAAATTTTCAGACAGTCACAACGGTTCCGTTGAACTTGCCACTCACTGCATTTACAATACTATTTTCTTCATTCAGTGCAAATACATACATCGGCATATGATTCTCCATGCACATCACGGACGCCGTCATATCCACCACTGCCAGTTTCTTCTCGATGACTTCCTCTATGGAAATCGTATCATACTTTTTCGCATCCGGGTTCACCTTCGGATCACTGTCATAGACACCGTCGATCGCCTTTGCAAGATAGATGCCATCCGCCTCGATCTCGATCGCGCGCAGCGTCGTTCCGGTATCCGTTGAAAAATACGGATGTCCCGTTCCTCCTGCAAAGAAAACGACCATTCCCTTTGCGAAATATTTATTGGCACGATCCTTTGAGAAAAGCTTGGTGAAGCTGCCGCATTCAAACGGCGTCAGCACATTCGTCATCATACCCTCCGAACGGAAAATCTCAGAGACATAAATACAGTTCATGACAGTCGCTAACATACCGATCTGATCTGCCTTTGTGCGGTCAATCGTATTACTCGTGCGTCCACGCCAGAAATTGCCTCCACCGATCACGATACCGACCTCTACGCCTTTATCCACGATCTGTTTTACCTGCTTTGCGACTCCGATTACCATCGCCTCGTCAAAACCAAAGCCTTTATTTCCGGAGATCGCCTCTCCGCTCAGTTTAAGTAGGATTCGTTTCATCCAATCTATCCCCCTGATCGTTTTATTTCATTTTAGGTTGTTGTTTTTTACTGCCCGATTAGTTCTTTTTTGAAAAAAGGCTCTCCACATCCACATCTGAGTAGCACTGTGAGCAGAATCCCTCGATCACAGCTCCGTTGTTGATCTGAACAGAACGTGACTTAATGTTACCCATGATAACTGCTGAAGTATCTACCACTACAGGTCCCTGTACATCGATGTCACCCTTTACCGCACCTGCAACAACTGCGGAAGTCGCTGTGATGTTACCGATGATCACGGAACCGAGTCCAACCTTTACCGTACCAGAGCTGACTACCTCGCCCTCGATATGTGCGGAATCTGCAAAGAACTCAGAAGATGCGCTGTTTCCTACGACTGTTCCGATAACTGTCAGCTTGCCGTTACACTTGATATCGCCCTCGATCGTTCCCTCGATCTCGAAAGATCCGGTGGTCTCCATGTTACCTCTGATCTTGGTTCCGGCTGTGATGACAGATACCTCGTCTGAGATCTCCTCTTTCGTAACTACCGGTGCCTCGGGAGTTGTGACTGCTGAAGCTACCTCTTCGATTGTATTGTCTGTTGTCATTGTATCCATTACATGTTCCTCCTTCATCATTTCTTTTTTCATCATTTCCAACTGTATTTCTGCATCTGATTTTTTCTGCATGTGCTGCAGCACTTCCTCAGCGGGCTCCTGCGGCTGTACCTCAGGCTCCGGTGTTTTGATAACCTCAGGGATCGCCTCAACAACTGCTTCTGTCTGAACCTCCGGTTCAGGTTCCGGCAGTGCTTCAAGTTCAGGTTCCGCTACCTCGGGCTCAGGTTCAACTTCGGGCTCTGCTTCAAGTTCCGATTCAAGTTCAGGTTCAACTTCTGCTTCAGGTTCCGGCTCTGTGGTTTCAGGTTCAGGCTCAACCTCCGGTTCAGGTTCCGGCTCTGCTGCTTCAGGTTCCGGTTCAGCCTCCGCCTCAAGTTTAAACTCCAGTTCGTCGAGCGGTGCCAGTTCCGGTTCTTCCTCCACAGGCGGCTCCGGCGTAACTTCCGGCTGCGCTGATTTTTTCTCAACCTGCTCCAGTAAACCATCCAGCTTTGACAGCTCCTGCTCTACATCCAACTCATTATCCAACGTGTTGATCTGTATATCATCAGCCTCCGGATAATCTTCACCGGGCAAAAGTTCATTGAGTGCCTGAGAAAAATCTTCTTTAAAATCTTTGAAAAATCCCATTTTCTCCTCCGTGTACGTTGTTAATTTAAATGATGATGAATCACGGGTGAATCCTTTGTGATCGGAAGTACCTGTGCATCCATTTCTTCGAGCTTTTGTAAAATGATCTCCAGTGCCTCAACTGTAGAATCCTTTTCGGCAGCATCATGCATCAGGACAACGGAATTTTTATATTTCACAACATCCTTCATCACATTCTGCACCAGCTCATCCGCCGTATATATCTGAGAAGTTGCATCTCCACATACAACATTCCAGTCATAGAAAGTCATTCCCTGCTCACCGAGATAGTCGATAAACTCATTCATGTCGGTATTGCTGACCTGATTCGAACTGCCGCCCGGAAACCGGTACACCCAGCACTTTTCTCCTGTGACGCTCTCGAGCTTGTCCGAAAGTTTCGTAAAATCCTCTTTAAACGAATCCAGTGAGTCATACAGCACGCTATACTTGTGCGAATAGGAATGCATGCCAAGCGTATGACCTTCCGCAACGATCTGGCGGTACCATGCATCTACATCATCGCCCTCTTTTCCGGTTACAAAAAAAGTTGCTTTTACATTGTGCCGTTTCAGTATCTCAAGGATCTCCGGCGTATTCTCGCTCGGCCCGTCGTCAAAGGTCAGATAAACATTCATCGGCTCGCCCTCTGCGCGGATATTATCCTCCACTGCAAGACATTTACGCACATCATCGTTCGCGGCTGTATCTGTATCCTCCTGTGGCTCGGACTCCTCTGCCGGTGTCTCCTGATCGTCCGCCTGTGTATCCTGCGTCTGCTGTTCCGGCGGCGCAGTCATTGTCTCAATGACCTTCTCCGCAAGAAGATCTATCTGGTTTTGCAGCGAGGATACCCGCACCATCAAAACCACATCCAGCACCATACAGGCGACCAGCCAGATCACAAGGAATAACACGATTCCGATTTTGATACGATTGACACGCGCTTTCCGTTCGCGCTGCTCTTTTAGTCCCTGCGGTGCATTTGCTTTTGTATTTGAATCACTCATAAATGTACATACTCCTAATTGAATACTTACATTCTACCATACTTTCCTGCAATATTGTGTTAGAATTTACAAGAAAATTTTTTCTATTGTCAGACAATAAAAGAACAGGTCACAAAGTGACCTGTCCCATATGATACGCATCAGCCTTTAAAATCAATATGTCCACCGAGCGCCCGCTCCGCGTCTGTCCTCACATTGTCACTCATCGCTGCATATGTGACATTCTGGACTTTCTTTACCAGTTCCTCAATCGAGCTTGCGGATACGATCTCGATATCTTCCTCGTAGTCGTATGAATCATCTGTCTCGTCATCGACCCTGCCGCCGCGAATGGCATCCAGCCGCTCTGACTGCGTGCGTTTTTCCTCTTTTCGTTTCTCTGCACGCTGTTCTTCCTGCTTCTTTGCTGCCTTCTTCTTTTCGGTCGCCTTTTTCTCAGCCGCCTTTGCCTGACGTTTCTTCTGTGCCTTGGCTGCCATTGTCGCATTCTTATCAACCGCCGCGATAAACGATGCCGCACCATTGTCATTTACTTTGATGCCGAAGCCCTTGAGTCCCGGCGTGTTTTTCAACTGTGTTGCCATCTGTTGAAGCTGCGACTGCGCTCCGGTCAGAATATTTTCGTACTTTTTGCGGTAAGACTCATCCGTCGCCATCTTCTCGATCTTTTCTTCATTGATCAGTACGACTGTGCGGTCTTTGTTGACATACTTCCCGATGTTTGCTTCCGCATTCTGCTTCTGATCCTCACTCACGAGAATAAAATCATAATTTCCGTATTTTGCCTTGAGCTGTTCATAATACTTTGCCGCCTTGTCGGACAGCTTCGGCTCACCGATCGTCTTACCTGTCACATTGCTTTTCTTTTCTGTGGACTGCGTCTTTTCGCTGCCCTGCGCCTTTGACGCATAAGCGCTCGCCGCCGAAGACACATCCGTTCCGATTGTTGTACCCATAATTGCTCCTCCTTGAATCGTGTACCGCACATGAATCCGTTCATGTACCAACCTGTTATCATCCTACAAGTATCATATCGGACAAAATACACCTCACCTTAACCATCTGCGCTATGTGCAGGGCAAAAAAAGACCTTAAATTTCTCCTTACAGAAAAATTCAAGGTCTTTTCATCATTCACTCATCGCATAAAACAATGATTATGCGTTCATCTGTGCAGCTACCTCTGCAGCAAAGTCCTCGTTCTTCTTCTCAAGTCCCTCACCGGTCTCGAAACGAACGAACTTCTTTACCTTTACAGGTGCTCCGGCTGCCTTTGACAGCTCATCGATATACTTCGCTACGGTCTGCTTGCCGTCCTCAGCCTTTACATATACCTGATCTACAAGGCAGATCTCCTTTAACTCTTTGCTGATACGTCCCTCGATCATGCCGTTGATTACCTTCTCGGGCTTCTGTGACTCCTTGGGATCGTTCATGATCTGAGCCTTTAAGATCTCCTTCTCATGTGCGATGTAATCAGCGCTTACTTCGTCACGTGATACATACTTGGGAGCTAATGCTGCGATCTGCATTGCGATGTTCTTCATGCCTTCCTTTACTGCGTCGTTGACTACAGATGTCTCGGCATCAACGATAACACCGATTCTGCCGCCACCGTGTACATAAGTTACCACGCAGCCGTTCGGCTCTGAAACCTTCTCAAAACGACGGATCTTTAAGTTCTCTCCGATCACTGCAACCTTCTCTACCAGAGCGTCAGCTACAGTCTTTGACTCATCCTCATTCCACTTCTCAGCCATGAATGCATCCATGTCTGCTGCATCGGAAGCAACTGCCTGCTTTGCAACTGCTGCTACGAATGACTGGAATGTCTCATTCTTTGCAACGAAGTCGGTCTCTGAATTGACCTCGACAACTGCTGCTGTCTGGTCTCCGTCCATAACTACGGTACACAGACCCTCTGCTGCGATACGGCTTGCCTTCTTCTCAGCCTTAGCCTGTCCGTTCTTTCTTAAGAACTCTACAGCCTCGTCCATATTTCCGTTTGTCTCGTTTAATGCTTTCTTGCAATCCATCATACCTGCGCCGGTCATCTCACGCAGTTCTTTTACCATTGCTGCTGTAATAGCCATCGATTTTTCCTCCAAATCTGTCGTGATAATTATGCCTCTGCTGCTTCCTCTGCAACATCCTCGCCTTCGTATACTGCATCCTCAGATGCTCCCTGATTTGCCTCTACGACAGCATCTGCCATCTTGGAAACGATCAGCTTTACGGCACGGATTGCATCGTCGTTACCGGGGATCACATAATCTAACTCCTCGGGATCACAGTTTGTATCAGCGATACCGATCAGGGGAATACCTAATGTATGAGCCTCCTGTACGCAGATACGCTCCTTCTTGGGATCTACGATAAAGATGGCATCCGGAATCTTCTTCATTTCCTTGATACCGCCAAGGTTCTTCTGCAGCTTCTCTAACTCTTTCTTGAGCGCGATAACCTCTTTCTTGGGAAGAACATCAAATGTTCCGTCCTCTTCCATGCGCTCGATATCCTTTAATCTCTTGATACGGCTCTGGATGGTCTTGAAGTTGGTCAGCATACCGCCTAACCATCTCTCATTTACATAGAACATTCCGCAACGCTCTGCCTCAGTCTTGATGGCATCCTGTGCCTGCTTCTTTGTACCTACGAACAGAATGGTTCCGCCGTTTGCAGCGATGTCTGCAACTGCATTGTAAGCATCGTCAACCATGCCTACAGACTTCTGTAAGTCGATGATGTAGATACCATTTCTCTCTGTGTAGATGTAGGGAGCCATTTTAGGGTTCCATCTTCTTGTCTGATGTCCGAAATGAACACCTGCCTCCAGTAACTGTTTCATTGTAATTACGCTCATTTTTTTACCTCCATTGGTTTGTTCTTCCACGAATATCGCTCCATCATTCCACCTTGCGGCACCAAAACAATGATCCATTCGTGTGTTTGTTAATCATAAGCTTTTCAAATATAACATAAGCGCCTGCATAATGCAAGCGCTTATTTCAAAAAATAATCATTTTTTACTTTTTGTATCCTTTTTCTGATCCGTTTTTTTATCATCATTCCGCTCGGTGATCATCTTGATGATCGTATCATAGTCCGCATCCTTCGGAATGATATAGGTTCCGGGCTGGATCAGGCTGTCATATCCACCCTCTGACAGATATTTGTTAAAATCATCGGCATCGTCGATGACTCCGGCACGTTTCAGCTTTTTGCATACATCATCCGAATACTCGCCGCCCACGATCGACAATTCCACCTGTTCGATCGTCTCCACATTGTTTTTATCGGACTTGTCTGCCTGATCCGTTTGATCGGATTTATCTGTTTGATCTGCCTGATCGGATTTTCCCACATTTTGTGATGTGTCTTTTCCGTTCGTCTGCGGTTTTGCTGCCGGTGTCTGCGCATCTGCCGCATCCTTCTGATCCGAAGCTGCCGCCTCATCCGAAGCGGTATCATTCCCGTCATCCTCCACCGGATTGGACAGCTTTTCACTGTCACTGAGCGCATCCGGCATCACCATGCCGAGTGCCGCCGCCCGTTCACGGATCTGGTCATCCGTCAGCGTCTCATTTTTATGAAGCGCAAATACGATCATAAGTATCACTGTCGTTACAATGATGCCGATACCCATTCCACGCAGGTAATACTTTAATTTCACTGTTCTTCTTCCCCTCTGTATAGCTCAATGATCAGTTTGACTTCCCCAAAACCGAGTCCGAGATTTCTCGCAATATCGGTCAGATCCTCTCCGGCGTGATACCGCTCCAAGATCTGTTCCCTGACACTGACGGGTTCCGGCTCCGGCTGCTCTTCCGGTTCTTCTTCCGCAGGCGGTACTTCTTCTACAGCCTCTTCACCCTGTACCACTGCTGTCTGCACAGGGACAGCGGCTGGCTCCTCCACCACGGGTATGACCGTCCGTTGCTCCGCTGCCGGCTGTTCCCTCAGCGACTGATAATCACCGATCAGTGCCTGCAGCTCGTCGATCGTCTCGTTAAGCTGCGTATGCTTGTCTCCCAGCATACTGTAGAGGAACGTTACCTCATGATTCATTTTTTCGAGCTTTTCCATCACGGAATCCGAATACTCGCTGATCGCCATGATCTTTTCATTGGTATCCCGTTCCATCGTGCGCTGCACCTGATCGACGGTCAGATCCATCGCATCATCGACCATATCGGATACTTTCGCCTTCGCAACCTCCAGTTCCCGATCCACGATCATGCACAGCTCATCCTCGCTAAGCTCAGCAACCTTGTTCACATCAGCCGGTGAGAGCTTTTCCGTGACAAAAAAACTGCCAACCAAAAATACGACACCGATCAATAGCAATACAGCTTCCACTCCTGTCATTGTCTCTCTCCTTACCGATCAGACCGTCATGTCAAAGCCTCCGGACATTCCCTTGATACGGACATGACCATCATCCATCTTTTCTTTCTTCTTATCCCTTTTGTTCCCATGGCTGCCGTAATATTCATTTTTACTGCCGTCTCTGGCATCAAAACGATATTCCTCGCCAGCCGGTTCATCCTTCGCTGAAACCTGTCTGGCAGCCGCCTCCTCATGCTTTGTCACAGTCACAAACGCCTGCTGCTGATGCAGCACGGGTCTCTGGTCCTCGTGCTGTTTCACATTTGAGACATTCTGCTGATTCTGCATCATTCCATTGAAATCTACCGGACGTACAGACATATTCCATCACCTCTAAACCTTTGCTAAGATACCCATATAACTACCCATTGTCTTTTGCATCTTTGACAATGCTTTTGTGTGCAACTGCGACACCCGCGACTCGGAGACCTCCAACACCCTGCTGATCTCCTTTAACGTCATTTCTTCATAATAGTATAACAAAATGACCTTTGACTCTTTCTCGGTCAGTTGATCTATCGCCTTTTTGAGCATTTCCTTCAGTTCATTCTGTTCAACCAGTTCTTCCGGCTGAATAAAATGGGAATTGCCGCGTGTCTCCATCACAGGCTCGGTGCCCTGCTCGACATATTCATTGAGTGACACCAGATTTGTGATCTTTAGCTGTGACTGCCATCCGAGCAGCTCATCCTCACTCAGTCCGAGCTCGGATGCGATCTCCTCATCGCTGGCGGTCTTTCCGGTTCTGGTCTCGATCACACGGATCGCTTCATCGATCTTTTTCTGTTTCTGGCGTACCGTGCGCGGAATCCAGTCCATTTTCCGGATCTGATCCAGAATCGATCCGCGGATACGCAGGGACGCATACGTCTCAAACTTGACATCCTTTGTCGTATCAAACTTGTCGATCGCATCGATCAGACCAAACACACCATAGCTGACCAGATCTTCATATTCCACATTATATCCGAGATACATATTCAATCTGCCTGCTACCAGTTTCACGAGCGGCGCATATTCAATTATGATCTGTTCCCGCAGCTCCGGTGTCTTAGCCTTTCGGTAATGCTCCCAGAGCTGTTCTTTTGATAATGCTTTCATCTGCAACCGTCCTATTTTGCTGCTAATTGTCAGTGGTCACGTTTAGTTGTCCGTATAATCATCCTGATATTCGTCATCAGACATCGCCATCTCGTCAATCAGATCCTCGTCCATCTCCATGCCCTCGTACTCGCTGAGCGGATCCTGCATCACCTCAAACCCCTTGTCGAGCACGAGCTTGATGATGCACCCAAACAGATAGAAAATGACTAACACCAGCAATTCCGTCTTTACAAATTTGCCAAAGCTGTAATGCTGGAAGATACTGACGATACACGTTATAAATCCTGTAATCAACATCACAATCGCAGGAACCGGCTTTGTATTCATAGAAGCCCTCCTCCGTATCAAACATCCGTGTCTGTATCCTTTGTCAGATCGTCTTAACCGACTTCCCGACTGCCTTTATGATATAATCACCGTTCGAACAATTCAGTTCCACGGTTCTTCCGTAATTGAGACCGGTATCCTCTGCCAGAATCGGGATCCCAAGCTCCTGAAGTGCCTTTTTCGATGCAATCGCGTTCTTTTCCCCGATATTACCGACCGATGTCGTTCCTGACACCTCGAACATCTTTGCGCCTCCGGCGATCTTTGCCACCAGCCGCCTTCTCGGTACTCCGAGTGCCTCCATCTGGCGGACCAGTTCCACGATACCTGTATCTGCAAATTTTGCTATATTAGAATTATTTCTGATTCTTGTACTGTCCGGCAGCATGATATGTGCCAGACCACCGATCTTTGTCGTCGAGTCCCACAGGGCAATGCCTATGCAGGAACCAAGACCAAGCGTGGTTAATGAATCTGGGGCCTTCGCTGTCTTTAAATCAGCCATCCCCACTTTGATTACGACTCCCATATGTATATTCCGTTTCCCCTTTAGAATGTAATTCCGAGTGATGAAAGGAGCTTATCGTAAGAGTCCTCATCCGGCAACAAAATGAAATAGCCTTCCATCATCACCTCATCGCCAAACTCTGTCTCGATCAGCAACGCATTGTCTCCAAACTGTCCGAACTGAATCGCCGGAACACTGAGAATCGATGCTGCCATATCTACGGCAATATACGGAACGGAAGGTGTAATCACCAGATTGGTCATCGTAGACAGCGCGGACAAATAAGAGCCCGCAATGATATTTCCGATCTCCTTCATCGCAGACAGTTCCATCTCGGAGAATTCACCTTCTCCTCTATCGCCGCCCATACCGCCCATCAGACGGTCAACCAGATAATGCGCGGATTTCAGACGCATCAGAAACATCATACTGCCGGAAATGTCATTCTGCACCTCCAGAAAGATGCCGACAATGATCTCCTCCTCCGGACAGATCGCTGATCCGAGATCCTCGACCGCCTTCAGCTCAACATTCGGCACCTTCATGTCAATCGTCAGGTTGAGCATACTCGCAATCGCCGTTGTCGCATTTCCCGCACCGATGTTTCCGAGCTCGCGGAGTACATCGATATACATACTGTTTACGTTGTCAAATGAAAATTTACCCATAGAAATCCTTTCAGTCAAGAAACAATAGATTGTCTGTGTATATGCAGACAATCTATTGCCGTTTTATTATTTAAAATTTTCCTCTGTCATTGCATTGATATCAAACAATGAGATCAGGTCATCGCCGTTCTTTCCGATTCCGTTGATATAAGAATGCTTGTTTTCTTTTGTATCATGGCTGGGCTTATCGATCTCGCTCGCACCCAGATTCACTACTTCACGAACCTCGTCCACAATCACGCCGAGCTTGCCTTTCTCCTCGATCTTTAAGATGATGATACGGCTGCTGTTCGTAAACACATCATCCTCAAATCCCATCTTCAGGCGGATACTCATAACCGGAACGATCTCACCACGCAGGTTGATGACACCCTTAAAATAGCTCTGCGCCTTCGGCACACGAGTGATCTTCTGCATACGGACAATCGTATCCACATATCCGATATCGATTCCATAGATCTCACTGCTGAGCTTGACCGCAATGAACTGTTTTTTTTCTTCTGTCACATCACCATTTACTTGAACATATGCTGCCATCTTTTACGTCCCCCTTACATCAGTGTATTCACATCAAGGATCAGCGCAACTTCTCCATCACCGAGAATCGTTGCTCCGCTGATGATCTTGGTTGAATTGTCGATAAAGCTGCCGAGTGATTTGATAACGATCTCCTGCTGACCCATCAGATCATCAACAACAAGACCGACCTGCTTATCGCCTCTGGAAATAATAACGATCGTCAGGCTTTCCAGATCCTCAGCCGGAGGCTCGATATCCAGCAACTGATTCAGGCGGATAATCGGAATGACCGTGCCACGCATGTTGATGACTTCCTTTGCCTCTACATACTTGATGTCTGTGATCGGAATATCCTCGATACTTACGATCGAACCGAGTGCGATCGCGTATTTTTCATCTCCAATAATCACCATCAATGCCTGAATGATCGCCAGTGTAAGCGGCAGACGGACGGTAAAGGTAGAGCCCTCGCCAAATACGCTCTTGACCTCGACATCACCGCCAAGTGCCTCAATATTTGATTTTACGACATCCAGACCAACACCACGGCCGGAAATGTCTGTGATCTTCTTTGCCATAGAGAAGCTCGGCATAAACAGGAAATCGATGATCTCCTTCTGTGAGAGATTCTCTGCCTGCTCCGGTGTCACGAGTCCACGCTCGATCGCCTTGTTCTTTACAGCCTCTGTATCAATACCGTTACCATCATCACCTACCTCGATGATAACGTTGTTTCCTTCCTGGAATGCCTTCAGGCGGATCGTTCCTACCTCCGGCTTTCCGCGCTCCTTACGAACCTCTGCGCTCTCGAGTCCGTGGTCGGCAGAGTTACGCAGCAAATGCTGCAGGGGATCGCCGATCTGGTCGACAACCGTACGGTCCAGCTCGGTCTCCTCACCGCTCATGACCAGTTCCATCTTTTTATTCAATGTTCTTGACAGATCACGAATCATGCGGGGGAACTTATTCACAACACTCTCAATCGGCACCATTCGTACCTTCATGACAGACTCATGCAGCCCTGTCGTGATACGCTCCAGATACTCAATCTGTTCCTGATAAGACTGGTTCTGCATGCCGACAACATTGCTGGCGCTGAGTGATACGAGTGAGTTCTTCGCGATAATCAGCTCGCTGACCTGGTTCATCAATGCATCCAGTTTCTCGATATCTACACGCACGGTACGACTGGTAACGGGCTTTGCTGCCTGCTTCTTCTGGGAAGCGTTCGGCTTTGCCGATGCCTTTGCCACCGGTGCGGGTACTTTTGCCTTCGGTTCTTCCACCGCAGCCGCCTGAAGCTCGGGCTCTGCTGTATGCTCCGGTTCTTCTTCCTCTAAGAACTCTTCGGTAATCTCATCAGCCACTGCATTCTCGATCTCTGATACTGCTTTTGCGGCAGCGACCACCTTGTCCAGCTCGGTCTCCGTCGTAAAGAAGATGCTGAAATCATTCTCAAACTTCTCGTCTTCGATATCCTGTGAGCTCGGTGAATATACGATAATCTCAGCGAACTCCTCAACTGCCTTAAATACAAGGAATGCACGCGCAGCCTTCAGCAGACAGTCCTTGCGGATATATACGGTCATGCCGTACACATGGTGTCCGCCGTCGAGTGCTGCCTGAATCTTCTTTTTGTCTGATTCATCCAGCTCTACTTCTGAAAAATGTTTGCCATCTACAGACTCTGCCGCACTCTCACTCTCTGCAGGAGCAGCCTCTGCCACAGCCTCCGGCTCACCGGATGCCTGCGCCGCAGCCGCCTCCGCATGCTCTAAAAATCCGTTCAGCTTGCGGATGATTGCTTCGTTATCGTTTGTTCCCTCATCGGAAGTTTCTTTAATATTTTCAAGGTATCCTTCGATTGCATCCAGACACTGGAACAACAGATCGATCATGTCGCTGTCGACTTTGATCGTATCGTTGCGGACTTCCTGGAACACGTTCTCCATGTCATGCGTCATATGCTGCATGCGCTTGAAGCCCATCGTGCCTGCCATACCCTTTAAAGAGTGCGCTGCACGGAAGATCTCATTAACGACATCCTTGTTATCCGGCTCCTGCTCCAGCGCCATAATATTATCGCTCAGGCTCTGAATATGTTCGTTGGTCTCATCAATAAAAATCTCTAGATACTGACTTACATCCATGTTATTTTACCCCCACATTCTTCATGATCGTGTTTGCAACTAATTCCAGTGGAACGACTTCATCAACCAGCCCTGCCTCTGCAATCGCACGCGGCATACCGTATACGACACAGGTCTGTGCACTCTGCGCAATCACGTGAACCGGCTTTCTCTGGTCTAACTGCCGGATGCCATCCGTCCCGTCTGCGCCCATTCCGGTGAGCACCACACATACGATATCGTCATACTGACTGTTGATCAGTGACTCATATGTGACATTTGCACACGGACGAAGTCCTCCGATCGCCGGTGCGTTGCTCAGGTGTACCTTATGTACGCCGGCGGTGCATACGATCTCCATATGCTTGCCGCCCGGTGCGATATACACCTTGCCCTTTTCGAGCACATCGCCCTCTGCTGCTTCCTTGACCTGTACTTTGCTCAGGGCATTTAACCGCTCAGCCAGTGACTGGGTAAATCCTACCGGCATATGCTGTACAACGATCATCGGCGCATCCATATTCGGATCGAGCAGCGGAATCACGGAATGCAGTGCCTTCGGTCCTCCGGTCGAGCACGCGAGTGCCACTAACTGCTTTCCTTTGCGCGGTGAAATCCTGTTGCTGTCCGCCGTACTGCGCAGATGTGTCACCGTCTGCACAGGTGCAGCCTGCGAGCGGATCATCTCCGTATGAAGTACCGCTTTGAGCATGCCAAGCAGCTCATTGCGGAAATCCTTGCCCTTTGCCTCAATGATATTCTGGGGCTTTGTCACAAAATCGACCGCACCCAGCTCCATCGCCTGCAAAGTGACTGCCGCATCCTTGGTCGTGAGTGTACTCACCATAACGACGGTCGCCTTAATATGCTCGTCACGCAGACGCTCCAACAAGTGAAGTCCGTCCAGACGGGGCATATAGACATCCAACAGCACCGCATCGTACTTCTGCTTTTTCAGCTTCTCATACGCTTCCAATCCATCCCTGCACGCATCGGTCACCTGGAATTTTTCGTCTGAATTGATTATATCACAGATCACACGTCTCATGAGTGCAGAGTCATCTGCAACTAATATGTTTTTCTTCATAACTAGACACCCATATCCCTTTTTCTGATCTTGCGATCCTCATCAAAAATGTACTTAATGATCGCCTCGCGCAGCTTGTTTCCCAGATGGATATACTCTGCGCGCGTCTCATATCGTTCCATATTCGGTGCGGCTTTCCTGCAAGACACGATCGATACAACTACCCAAATATCTTTTTCCATATTCTCATTGCTCAGTGTCATATGTACCGCCAGATAATCGCCTTCCTCATGCTTGCGCTCGGTGATAAACCGGATGCCGCCGCCACTGATATCCACAATGACCGCCTTGCTCTCGGTCTGTGCAATCTCCGGATCCTGTACGCGCTGTTCCAGTCTCTGACCTGCCAGCATCATCGCATCATCGCGGCTCAGCTCATACGCATCCATGCCGATGATGCACTCCAGCCGGAAATACTCCCGACGCTGATACTTGGCAAGGTTGGATTTGAGCACGACCTTTACCATGAAAAAATTATCTTCCTTATAGCGGTCTGTCACCTGGCAGACTGCCCGGTACAAGCCCTTCTTTGTATAAAACATCAGCTCGTAGCGCGACCCGAGGGAAAGCAGTATGATCTTTCCTTTGTACATCGGCATCTGGATCACCAGCTCCCCGTCGTCATCGACTCCTTCGAGCTGGCTCACGAGAATCGGCATCTTTTTTCCGTCGTATTTTTTGCGGTCTTCTTTTTCCAATGAGCAGATGTCTATTTTATTTCCGATTTGTAATATATCCTGTATCATTTATGTGTTACCCCGCATAAGCTATTTTCGATTCAGAAAATTATAGATCATGCGTGAGAATCCGCCTTTCATTTCATAGTATCTGTTCTCGCCGCTGATCAGGCTCTCCGCGATCTTTTCAAACGCCTGTGCCGAAACGGATTCCGGATCATAAATCGATACGACCTGCTGCTGTCGGACCGCTTTCTCGATCACCGGATCTTTCGGTACCAGTCCCAGATAGTTCACATTCCAGTTCAAAAACTGCGACACAACGGAATTGAGCTTGTCATAAACCGCCTGCCCGTCTGCCTCCGAATTGACCTTGTTTGCGATCACATTGATCACCGTATCCGTATAGTTAAACTGACGGCTGCGATCCAGCGTCTTGATCAGTGAATAGGAATCGGTCAGTGAACTCGGATCCGGAGTCGTAATCAGCAGCACCTCCGGACTTGCGATCACAAACTCCATGACATTGTCAGAGATTCCCGCTCCCGTATCGATCAGTATGATGTCCGCCAGGAAATCGAGCTCAGACAGTTTGCCGACCACACTTAAGATCTGCTCCCTTGTCAGATTGTTCAGCCCGACCACGCCGGAGCCTCCCGACACAAATCCGATGTCCATCGGTCCGTTCGTAATGACATCCCGCATCGCCATTCCCTTGTACAGCACATCGCTGAGATTGTATTTCGGAATCGCCCCGAACATCACTTCCACGTTCGCCAGTCCCATATCTGCATCAAAAATAATGACTTTCTTCCCAAGCCGGCTCAGTTGTACCGCCAGGTTGACTGCCGTATTTGATTTTCCCACACCGCCTTTTCCGCTTGTGATCGTGAGCACACGCGCCTTCGGTGTCTGACTGGAATGCTGCATTTTTAACACATTCCGCAGTCCTGTAGCCTGGTCCATATCATTCTCCTCCTAACAGTTTCTTTACGATTTCCTGTGACTGGAACACCGTGATATCATCCGGCACGTTTTGTCCGTTGGTCGTGTATGAAATGTCTGCATCCGCATACAGCTTGATATTCAACAGGTTGCCATAGGCACCTGTTTCATCCAGTTTCGTAAAAATCATTGAAAAATCAGAAATACTGCGGTACATATCGCAGATTTCCTTCAGATCCCGGTACTTTGTCGTCGCCGACAATACCAGATACACAGACTGTGGAACCGAAGCATCCAGCGTCTGTAACAGCTTTTTGGTATCCTCCCGCTGCGCCTTGTTTTTATGGGAAAATCCGGCGGTATCGACAAAGACCAGATCATAATCCGACATTTTTTCCACTGCCGAGGGAAGTTCCTCCGGTGCATAAACCACCGTCAGCGGTGCCTCAAGAATATTGGCATATGTCCGCAACTGCTCTGTCGCAGAGATCCGGTATGTATCCGCAGTCAGAAACGCGACACGCTTCCCCTGCTCCACCTTGAATTTCGATGCGATCTTTGCGATCGTCGTCGTCTTTCCGACGCCGGTGGGACCAATAAAAAAGATCACCTGCGGTCCTTTCTCCGCCGGCTGGATCACCTTCGGATTGCCGAATTTTAATATCATCTTCTGATATACATTCGAAAGAATAAAATCCATGCTCGAACCGCGGCGCACCGCCTTCATGACGTCGTCAAGCATCTGGTTGATATAGATCTCATCGACCTCATTATCGAGCAGCGTCTGGTACAGCATCCGGAAGATCTGCACGCGCTGTGCGTCATCCTCTGTCTGCACCGGATCATGCTCCATGCCTTTTTCGCGCTCACCCGCATCGTCTGTCAGTTTTTTCTCGAGAAACTGCTGCAGGTTCTCCAGCCGCTCCTCGATCAGATCCGTATCGCTCTCCGTGCTCTTTTTCTCTGAATTTTTATTTTCCGTATTTTTTTCTGTGTAACCGGTCTGCTGGTTCTGCTGCGCTGCATGGGCGCTTAAAATATCACCGACTGCACGTGCTGCCTCCGAGATCGGCTCTGACACCGGTACGGACGGTCTGGACACGCGGGAAGCAGTCTCTGTCATTCCCGGCAGCTCAATCTGTTCATCGGCAGCCAGATCGATCCGTCTGCGCTCACTGCCTGACGTGGTAGCAACGGATACCGGCTCCTTGTCCTCCATCGCGGCTGTCACCTCATAATAAGGAGTCTTTAAAAATCCAAACAGACCCTTCGGCTTTACGACGCGCACATTCATGATGACGAGTCCCTGACCCATCTCACTTCTGGCTTTCTCCAGCGCTTCCTCTTCTGTTTTTCCCTGAAATTTATTTATCGTCATTATGCGGTCACCATCCCAACAGATTCTAATTCAACATTGGATTCTATTTCATTATATGATACAACGATCAGATCCTTCAAGTATTCTTCTGTCAATTTTTTAAAGTACATACGGACAATCGGCGAAGTCACAACGATCGCGTTCTTTCCGAGGTTCTCGAGCTTTGTCACCTCCGCCTCGGTCGCATCGATGATCGCACGTGTCCGTGCCGGATCGAGCGTCAGGTAAGCGCCCTGCTCGGTCTGCTTGACAGCGCCCATGATCTCCTGTTCAATCTTGGGATCGAGCGTGACAACACTCGTCTTTTCATTCGCCGGAAAATACTTGCTGGAGATCGCACGCTTTAGGCTCTGGCGCACATACTCCGTGAGCACATCCGTATCCCTTGTCGTTGTCGCATGATCCGCGAGCGTTTCAAAAATCGTGAGCAGATCCCTGATGGAGATACCCTCCGCCAGCAGATTCTGTAATACTTTCTGGATCTCACCCGTTCCAAGCAGCTTGGGTACAAGCTCGTCGATAAGCACGGGATTGTTCTCCTTGACATTGTCGATGAGGTTCTGGACATCCTGTCTGGTGAGCAGCTCTGCGATATGGCTGCGGATAACCTCCGTCAGATGTGTCGCGATGATCGACGGCGGATCGACAACCGTATAACCCAGACTCTCCGCGCGCTCACGCTGGCTCTCCGTGATCCAGATCGCCGGCAGGTGGAACGACGGCTCAAAGGTCGGAATACCTGTGATCTCCTCCTCCACATAGCCCGGATTCATCGCCATATAGTGATCAAACAGGATCTCTCCCTCTGTCACCTGAATACCCTTGATCTTGATAATATACTGGTTCGGGTTCAACTGGATATTGTCACGCAGACGGATAATCGGCACAACCGTACCCAGCTCCAGTGCGATCTGCCTTCGGATCATAACGACACGATCCAGCAAATCGCCGCCCTGATTGACATCGGCTAGCGGAATAATACCGTAACCAAACTCCAGCTCGATCGGATCTACCGATAAGAGCGATACCACGTTCTCCGGTTTGCGGATCTCCTCCGCCTCTGACTCTGCCACGCCGGTCTCCTCCTCGATGCGCTCGACATCCATCGTCTTGTTCATATTGAGACCCGCGATCAGGAAAATGCCTCCCATTCCAAGACACAGCAACAGATTCAATGGTGTGAACACGCCTAAAAAGCAGATCACCGAACCTACCATAATCAGTACCTTGGGGATACCAAACAACTGACCGATCAGCACCTGTCCGAAATCTGCCTCCTTGGAAGCCTTTGTGACGAGAATACCGGTCGCCATGGAGATCGCAAGCGACGGGATCTGTGAACTCAGTCCGTCACCGATCGTAAGGATTCCGTATTCGAGAATCGCATCCTGAAAAGCGAGACCGCTACGGGTCATTCCAAGCACCGTTCCACCAACCAGGTTGACAAACGTAATGATCAGACCTGCGGTCGCATCTCCCTTTACATACTTGGTCGCACCATCCATGGCACCGAAGAAGCTGCTCTCCATCTGAATCTTGTCACGACGTTTTTTTGCTTCTTCATCCGTGATCGCTCCGGTGTTCAGATCGGCATCGATCGCCATCTGTTTACCGGGCATCGCGTCCAATGTAAAACGTGCCGTTACCTCGGATACACGCTCAGAACCTTTATTGATAACGACAAACTGTACGATCAACAGAATAATGAAAATGATCGTACCGATAACCATATCTCCGCCACCGACGAAATCTCCGAAGGTACGGACAACGTTTCCGGGATCGCCGGAATTTAAGATCAGTCGCGTCGACGACACGTTCAGCGAAATACGGAAAATCGTCGTGAACAACAACAGCGTCGGGAAAAACGACATATCCAGCACTTCCTGTACAAACAGACAGTTGAACAGGATCACCAGTGCAATCGAAATATTAAAAATCAACAGCACATCGAGCAGTGCAGGAGGAATCGGCACAATAAAAAATACAATCGCTGCCATCAGATATAAGGCAACACCTACATCCGCACCACGTTTTATCATGCGTATTTCCTCCTTTCCTCTCGTGTCGTTCGTTTATTTCTTTAAGTAACAGCTCGGCAGGCCGCTACACCTGATTGCGCGCGCGGTAGACTGCCGCTAAAATCTCGGCAACCGCCTGATACAGCTCCGGCGGTATCTCATGCCCGATCTCCACATTTGTATAGATCATACGGGCAAGCGGCTTGTTCTCCACAATCTCCACCTTGTTTTCCTTGGCAATCTCCTTGATCCTCTGTGCGATCAGATCCGCACCCTTTGCGAGCAGTACCGGCGCCGTACCGGTACCCGCATCATATTTCAGTGCCACCGCATAATGCGTCGGGTTTGTAATAACGACATCTGCCTGCGGCACATTCTGCATCATACGCCGTCTGGAAGCCTCCTGCATCCGCTGACGCTGTTTACCCTTGATCTGCGGATCTCCTTCTGAGTTTTTCATCTCATCCTTGACTTCCTGCTTCGTCATTTTCATATCTTCATTAAACTTGTGCCTCTGATACACATAATCGACCGCACCGACCACGCAATAAACATACGCGATCTTGAGCCCTACGTCAATAACAATCGAGCCGATCTGTGCGATTGCCTGATTTAATGTAATATGATACATCAAAAATATTTCTTCTGCGTGTGACCGGATCGAGGTATAGGCAATGACCGCGATCATGATGATCTTCACGACAGATTTTAACAGTTCAAACAGCGAATCCTTCGAAAACATCCGCTTGAATCCATTGGCAGGATTGAATTTATCCAGCCTCGGTTTGAGCGGTTTTGTGCTGACCTTCCATTTCACCTGAACGAGATTGCTCAGAAATGCGATCAGAAAACCCGCTGCAAAAAAGGGACCTGCCAGTTTCAATGACTGCAATGCCACATGCTGTATATAGGACATAACCACAGTCGTCGTCAGCTCCTTCGCTGCCTCTGTCTCCGGAATCTTATTATATACAACCGAAAAGATCTCCAAAAAAGTCGATCCCATCGAAGCAACCGTCATTTTCAGCGTCAGGAAAAGTCCGACCAGCATAATTGCCTGGTCCAGTTCCCGGCTCCTGCACACCTGTCCCTCGCTGCGGGCATCACTCAGCTTCTTGGATGTCGCAGGCTCTGTTTTCTCTCCGCCCGGTCCATCCTTCGCGAAAAACTGCAGGTCATATTGAATGAAAATCGTCTGCTCAGCCAGCTCCATACATCCCCTTTACTATCATGCGAAGCATCGTTTTGATCTCATCACTGATGAGCGTCGCTGCCCGCGGCAGCATAAGCACTGTTACTATAAACACCGCATACCCTGCAAAAATCTTGAGCTGGATACCAATCGAAAACATATTCATCTGCGGTGCGACCTTCGCCATAATACCAAGAATACAGTTCATAATCATACAGCACGCAAACACCGGCAGCATAATCCGGAAACCGATGATCAGCATATCCGTGACAAACTGTACCATACCATTCACAAGATATTCCCACTGAAAAACCTGTGCGTTGACCGGAATCAAAGTAAATGTGTCCGCGATCGCCTTGATAATATAGCGGTACAGATCAGAAATCAACAACAAAAGCATAATCGAATAGTAATACAGATTACCGGTCACGCTCTCCTCTGTGCGGGTGAGCGGATTGTACTCCTGTGCCATAGACAAACCAATCTGCATATCCATGAGCTGCCCGGCAAAACCTATAATATAGGTGCAGCAATTCGCAGTCATTCCGATTAAAAGCCCGGTCAGTGCCTCCTTGCCGACGATGATGCCGTATTCCAGCATCCCGTCATAAGTGACCGTTCCGGGCATCGCCTGCGCTACCAGTATCGCCAGTGTCGCGGAAAATCCTACCTTTACGCGCGTCGGTACGCTGCTAAGTCCAAAAAAAGGCGCCACCGCAATAAAGCTGGCGATGCGCACCAGTACCAACAGATAATATTCAAATGTAAGTAATGAAAACGTATAATTGATCATCCGATATACAAGCTAAAATTATTCCACAACTGTGTCATAAACTCTGTCATTTTTTGCAGCATCCAGCCACCGGCTAACATGAGTGTCAGAAATACCGCAATGATCTTCGGCACAAATGTCAATGTCTGCTCCTGAATGGATGTCACCGTCTGAAAAATACTAATTATCAGACCAATGACCAGCGATACAAGCAGTGCCGGCGCCGAAGTGACGATAATTGTCGTAAACGCCTGTCTTGCAACGTCTAAAACTACACCTTCGGATAACATATCCCATCACCTATCCTCTCTCATTTGGCTAATAAAACGTTTTCACGAGGTTTCCGATCACCAGATCCCATCCATCTGCTAAAATAAACAACAGAATCTTGAATGGCATTGAGATCGTCGTTGGTGGCAGCATCATCATACCCATCGACATGAGGATTGATGACACGACCATATCGATAACGATAAACGGTATATAGATAAAGAATCCGATGATAAACGCACTGCGCAGCTCGCTCACGATAAAACTCGGGATCAGCACTGTCGTCGGAATATCATCGTTCGTCTCATACGTCACATTCGCAATATCACAAAACAGATCCACATCCTTGCGCTCGGTATGCTGGTACATAAACTCACGCAACGGATCTATCGCCGCCGTGAGCGCCTCCTCCTGCGTGATCGTGCCCGCATCGAGCGGTTTGATCGCATTCTCATTGATCTGGGTGAACACCGGCGACATAATCATAAACGTCAAAAACAGCGCCAAACCGATAAGTACCTGATTCGGTGGCGTTGTCTGTGTGCCCAGCGCTGTACGCAGAAAATGCAGTACAACGATGATCCTGGTAAAAGATGTCATCATGATCAGAATAGAAGGTGCCAACGAAAGAATCGTGAGAAGCAAGACGATCCGAACAGTCGCAGACATCGTTCCATTCGAATTATTGTATATCACAGAAAGTCCGTTTACATCGTCACTGCGGATATCGGACATATCCTGATCCTGCTGTGAGGTCAGGGAACCCGCATTATTGGGCAGATCCGTCGTAGATGCATACGCGGTTTGTCCGGTCACGGACAGTACCAGTACCGACGATAACACAAAGACTGCGACTATAAATGAAACGAAACAATAAATCTTTTTTGCCTTACTTTTCATGCTTTTTCTTTAATTCCTCCAGTATCTCCGAAAAGCCCTTTCCGGCTTTTGCGGAAATCCCAACATCTGTATGCTGAGGCAATTCCTTTAATTCTTCCTGCGTCAGTGTGGCAAGCAACGTCATCCGATCCTTGCTCACACCTACGACCAAATACTGTTCTTTTCCGGCGCGCACGATCTGCACATATTGGTTATTTGAAATGCGGATCACCTCGATCACGGACAAGTTGCCCTGTGCCGTCTTTGTCTTTTGATAACTGGCAATCCAGCGCGTCACATAATATGTCAGTGCAAGCACAAACAGGAAAATCACCAGTACCGTGATCAGTTCGATCACACTATTCATAAAATTTGTCGCTGCTATAATCATAATTTATTTTACGATTTCGGTAATACGCACACCGAAGCTCTCCTCAATGACTACTACCTCACCCTTTGCCACAAATTTGCCGTTTACAAGCACATCAATCGGCTCACCGGCAATACGGTTGAGCTCGATAATCGTACCCGGTGCAAAATCCAGAATCTCCGAAATAGACTTCGACGTTCTGCCAAGCTCCACAGTCACCTCCAGCGGAACATCCATAATCAGATCAATGTTTTCCTTTGCAAACTGTGCCGCAAACTCTCCAGAGAACGGTGTAAACTGCGCCGGCTGTACATTGACCGGCTGCTGATACATCTGCGGATTCATCATTTGAGGGTTCATCATCTGCGGATTCATCATTTGGGGATTCATCATCTGCGGGTTCATCATTTGAGGATTCATCATCTGCGGATTCATCGGCTGAGCCGCCATATTCTGGTTTGCCTGCGGCTGAGACGCTGCAGGTGCAGGCTCCGGCTGTGTATGATCTAAACCGATCTGTGCCTCCTCAGCATCCCTCTCCATATTTTTCGCAATCGCCTGACACATTTCACGCGCAAACGAAACCGGATAGAGCTGCATGATCTCACTATTCACGAGATCCCCGATCTCCATCTTAAAAGAAATCTTTACAAACGTACCCTCTAAAAATTCATCGATCGCACCCTCATCCACGCTCTCCTGCAGATCAATCAGATCTGCGACCGGCGGTGAGATATCGATCGTCTTGTTGAGCATGGACGAAAGAGAAGTCGCAGCACTTCCCATCATCTGATTCATCGCTTCACTGATCGCACTCAGATGTAACTCTCCGAGTTCCTCCGATGTATTCGTTCCGTCACCACCCATCATCAGATCTGTGATGACTTTGACATCATGTTCTTTCAAAACCAGAATATTGCTTCCATCAAGACCTGTCGTATATGCAATTCTGATAAATACGCACGGACGCTCATAGTTCTGGACAACATCCTCCCACCTTGCCATAGCTACAATCGGTGTAGAGATCTCTACCTTGCGGTTGACAAGTGAGAACAGTGTCGTAGCAGCCGTCCCCATACTAATATTAGAGACCTCTCCGATCGCATCCTTTTCTTTTTCTGTCAGCGCCTCGTCCGGGCTGGCTCCTTCTGTGGATGCCGCACCGGATTTTGTTTCTGGCGAATCATCCGGACTATTTAACAGCGCATTGATTTCTTCCTGTGATAATACTCCATCCATCTGCCTATTCTTCCTCTCTGATCACTGATGTCACACGCACTGCATAATTCGTCCCGGAAGACCCGGGCAATGCGGTGAACTTTCTTATGTTACCAACATATACATCCAACTCATCGTCAACATTCGTATCTACCCTGATGATATCTCCGGGCTGGAGATTCACAAAATCGGATACCGAAATCAGACTCTTGCCGAGCACCGCTTTCACGGATACAGGTGCACGATCAATCAGGCTCTCAATCACTTCATGATAAGTCTCTTCATCCTTAATCTGCATATTGGAATACCAGAATTTCGTATTCAGCTTGTCCATGACAGGCTCCAATGTAATGAACGGGAGACAGATATTCATCAATCCTTCAACATCGCCGATCTTTAAGTTGATCGTCACGATCGCGATCATCTCACCGGGTGAAATAATCTGTGCAAACTGTGAATTTGTCTCGATCCGCTGCAACCGCGGATGGATCTCCGTCACATTCTCCCACGGCTCACGCAGCAGATTGACGCACACATTCATGATCCGCTCGATGATCAGCAGCTCAATCTCTGAAAAGTCTCTAGCCTTTTCCAACGGAACACCCATGCCGCCCAGCATGCGATCCACAATCGCATATCCAAGCGAAGATGCCAGCTCCATCAAAATATCTCCGCGAAGCGGAGCAAATTCTACCACTCCAAGCAACACCGGATTCGACAGCGCATTCGTAAATTCCGAATAAGTCACCGCTTCCGAGTTCATGACCTCCACCTGAATATTCTTTCTCAAATATACCGGCAGATTTGTCGATAACAATCTGCCATAATGCTCAAATATAATCTCGAGCGTCCGCAGATGTTCTTTGGAGAATTTGGATGGACGCGCAAAATCATAATTTTTGACCTGTTTGTCAGTATTGTCTTTGATTTCTTCTGCATTGATCTCACCGCTGCTCAACTGTTGCAGCAGCGAGTCTATTTCACCCTGTGACAGTACGTCACCCATTCACCCTCACCACCTTAGTACCTGAATATGCTGTCTGTACAGCTTCTATCGCCTGCATCTATTCGCAGGTAATGGTCGGGAATCCGACATCAACGATCATGCTTGAATCAAAGAAGCCCTGCAGCTTCTCCAGAATCTCTTTCTGTGCCTGTTCCGGCTGATTATGGATCTCCTCGTATGTATAAGTTCTGATGACATCATTGATGATGCTCTTGATGTTCGAATCATACAGACCTGCCTCGATGCCTTCCAATCCGAGCTTCGAATAATCCTCATTTGATTTATCCATCGAGATCACAACGGTTAAAACCGCATAATGGGAACTGCCATCCTCGCTGTCCCTCAGATTGATCGTCATTGTATCATCCAGTGTATAGGACTGCAAATTTTCGATCGGAACATTTGAAAGGTTCGCATTTCTGCCACTTGCCAACTCCAGATTCAGTGCTGTACAGATCTGTGTGATCAATTCATTGCTCTTTTTTGCAGACGGTACGATGCTGATCATCGTAATCGCCGTCAGTACAAGATTTACAACGAGCAGTGCCAATATGAGCACTGACATCAGATTCTTCTTCATGATCCCGTTACCTGCGACTGCCTGTGCGTCCGGCAGTCATCCTTTCTTTATCTTACTTTGTTAGCTTTGTTCTTCCAGATTGTAGGAATTGTATATCTTAATCACAACACGCCGGTTCAATGCGCGTCCCTCAGCGGTCGAATTATCCGCAATCGGGACATAATCACCGCGCCCGGACGATTTGATATGCGCGGGATCAAGCTTTGTCACCTCTCGAAGACGATCCGCGACAGACAATGCACGATACATCGACAACACATTATTATCTTCAAATCTTCCGTTATGGATCGGAACATTGTCGGTATGTCCTTCCACTTCGATCATATTGCTCTTATAATGGTCAAGAATCCTGCCGACCTTGTCCACCAGCGGCAATGCATCCTCACGGATCATTTCCGAGCCGGAGTCAAACAACACCGCGCCGTTTAATGTAATCATGACATACTGCGCGTTGAACGATACCTCTACCTGATCCTGTATACCGTATTTAGCGGCATTCTCCTGTACCTGCTCCGAGATCTGCTCCGATTCCTCCAGACCCTTCTGCTCATACTGCTCCTGAAGCTGCTGATCTGTCAGTTGCGGCTCATTCTGATTCGTATCCGGATTATCAACCGCATCCGGATCGTCACCGCCCTGCGTCGTGCCATCCTCCGGATCCGCCCGGTCGATCACACTATTATCCGCATTCGTGCGGTTGCCGTCTTCCTGAAACTGACCTTTTCCGGAGCTGTTCGCATCCGGATTGTAAAAGGTATCATAATACGGGAGCTGGTTGATACCGGCACCGACCATCTCTCCGTCTCCGATCGCCGAGCCGCCACCCTGCAGCACACTGAAATGTGACTGAAAAGAAGCGATAATCACTTCAAACTTTTCCGCATCCACCGTAGACATTGAAAACAACAGCACGAAAAAGCACAACAGCAGATTCATCAGATCGGAGAACGTGTTCATCCACGCAGGAGCGCCAGCGGGCGGATCTTCCTGTTTTCTCTGCTTGCCCACTACTCTTCACCTCCACCTGCGGCTCCGCCGCCAAGTACCTCACGATCCGTTGGTTTAATAAACGTCTTTAATTTTTCTTCGATCACGTGCGGATTCTCTCCTGCCTGAATCGATAACAGACCTTCCACAATAATCTGTTTGATGATCATCTCATCCGCATGATTTAATTTTAATTTTGTTGCTGTCGGATTACATAGCCAGTTCGCGATCAGTGATCCATACAATGTCGTCAGCAAAGCAACCGCCATGTTCGGTCCGATCGTTGACGCATCCTCCAGATTCTTCAACATGTTTACCAGACCGATCAGCGTTCCGATCATTCCCCATGCAGGACCTAACTCTGCCCATTTCTCCCAGAATGCAAATACCTGCTTGTGGCGGTCCTCGGTACAGGTCAGATCAGTTTCCAAAATACCGCGCACCAGTTCGGGGTCTGTACCGTCGACAATCAGCATAATGCCCTTTTTCAGGAATGTATCCTCGATCTCAGACGCCGCCTCTTCAAGTGCCAGCAGACCTTCCTTTCTCGCAACATTGGAGAGATTGATGATGTTCGAGATCATCGCCGCTGGATCATAGGATGGCTCCTTCATACTTAATGCTATACCCTTGAATCCAGTGCCCATAAAGGACAGCTTATTAGATGCAAGAACACCCATCAATGAACCACCAATCGTAATGATAATTGATGGCAGGTCAATAAAGTTATGTAGCAAAGAAAAGCCACCGTCACCGGTCACAATACCGAAGATAACCATTGCGAAACCGAAGATCATACCGAGCAAAGACGCTAAATCCAAATTTTCTCACCTATCCTTTCGTAACTGTCCGGTTTTTCGCGATCCAATCACCCCCAAAACAGCTACATTTTTCCCTATTTACAATGAAAAATCGGCACGATTATGGTCGAATTTTCCCTAATCACACCGATTATACCATATGTTGGGGATGGATGTAAACCCATTCCCAACATATTATAAATTATAAATTAACAGTTTAGCCATCGTCTGGAAAATGTGCGAGCTGAACTGTTATCTCTTCAGGTTGATCAGCTCCTCAAGCATAGAATCCGAAGTCGTGATCACACGTGAGTTCGCCTGGAAACCACGCTGTGTCGTGATCATGGATGTGAACTCTCCTGCCAGATCCACGTTGGACATCTCCAGCTCACCGGAAGTGATTGTACTTCCGTCTGCATCGATCTCCACGCCGATACCGTCAAACTCACCTGAGTTTAACGTCGTGCGATAGCAGTTATCACCGGTTGCCTCCAGTCCGGATGCATTCGCAAACTGTGCAACTGAGATCTGCCCGAGCAGTACGGTATTACCGTTGTCGTAGGATGCATAGATCTTTCCGCTCTGGTCAACGCTCATACCGGTCATCGCACCGAGCTTTTTACCTTTTCCGACTCCATCCCCGTCTCCGCCGCTCATCGCTGCTGTCGTTGAACCACTGTTGTTGTAGTTGAGCAGGGATGAGAAATCGATCGTCACATCCTGAAAACCGTCATAGCCAGCGGCTGCCAGCTTGGACAGATTCAATGTCTGTGACAGATTATTTCCGCCGCCGACATTTGTCAGTGTACCGTCTACCGTATTAAACTGCAACGTAAATCCATCCTTAGACGGTGTCACGATGTTGTAGCTGCCGCCAAACATATTGTAGCGAAGTTCTGCATCACTCGGCAGCTCCTCGGTAAAGATAGAACCGGTATTTGCAGTCGCAGTTGCCAGATCTCCACCAGTGATCGTCGTATAAGAATAATCTTTGAGTAATTCCTCCGGTCCAGTATATTTTGCGGGTGCAGCAACGTCACTTCCGTCCTCCAATGCAACCAGACTCTTAAAGGTCTTTGTTCCGGTCGCATCCGTTACTGTAATGGTGCCACCTGTGGTATTGGTCGGCCAGTAATAAAGCACGGAATTTTCCGGATATGTTGTTTTATCAAGACCAAGCGCATCTCTGATATCTTCGACATTAAACTTATATCCGGTAACACCCTGATCACTCGTCACAACCGTTCCGAGTGACGTATAATCCTCCAGCGTCTGTTTCTTTGTCAGCGTAAATGTACTGGTCGGTGTCGTTGCATCCGTCACGAAATTTCCGGTTGTGTCGATCTTGCCGTTTTCAAATTCCCACTTCACGCCGGATACCTTGTATGCCTGATTATCTACTGTCTCATCCGTGTTTGCAGCAAGCACCGATGCCTTACCTCTTGCCACAACATTTCCGGCTGCATCTTCTATGTAAACATATTTGTCAGCAGCAGATCCATCCATTCCCTGCAACTCGGCAAGTGCATCCGTATAAGTAACTTTTCCGGATGTGAATCTCAGACGATAGCCGTCCGGCAATGCCTGATTTCCGGTCAGATCGAGCTGTGCATTGATGTCTGAAGCATCCATATAATACGCATAAGTCGGTGTTGCCCCGTTTCCGGCAGCAGTCGCCTTATTCGTCGCGTTTGTCTGGATTGCACGGTTGATATCGGTCTTGCTCTTTCCGGTTGCGAACGCATAGTTATCTGTGATCACAGTGTTGCTGCCCTGTGCACTGCTACCCGTTCCGGGTCCGAACAACTCGCCGAGTGCCACATTCGATGTCAGAATCGAATTACCCTTTGAATCGATAATATCTGTCAGATTGACCGCATATTTTCCACCCTTGACATCCTGTGACTGAATAGCGAAACGTGCGGTATACGGATATCCGAGGTTATCGTAGATCAGCAGGTTCATGACCGATCCGGTGGCGGATGTCACCTGTGTGCTCTTGCTGTCGATGACACCGGTACACCGTGCCTTTGTCGTTGCTTCCGGCTCGGATGTCATATTTTCCGGTGACATGACCTTGAGTGCTGTCACAGTGTCCTTCTTGATCGTCTGGGTCGCCGGATCTACGCCCCAGCCCATAACCGTATATCCGGTAGATTTCATACACAGATTACCTGCGCCGTCCACATAGAACGAACCTGCCTTTGTAAAGACATTTTCTGATCCGTTGTTGACAACGAAGAAGCTGCTTGTACTCTTGTCTGTGATTCTCAAGTCAAACGGCAGTCCGGTCGTCTCTGACGCACCTGCCGATGTAATACTCATAGAAGTCGAACCGGTTGTTACACCAAGTCCGATCTGTTTTGCGTTCACACCACCGGTTCCCATCTCTGCATTTGCTCCGGACGCACTTGATAACGTCTGGTACATAATGGAACTGAATGTAACGCTGGAAGATTTGAATGCAACGGTATTTACGTTGGAAATGTTGTTACCGATTACATCCATCTTTGTCTGATGTGTCTTTAAACCTGACACAGCAGAGTAAAGTGATCTCATCATAATGAAATGACCTCCATTCTTTGGCGCTCGTATCATAATCTTCGTCTCGTCTGTCAGTCAGAGACGCTCGCTTCCTTGTAAGGTCCGGCGGTTATACGATCACTGCGCCATCAATATTTGTAAAGATATTTTCGCCTGCATCCGACTGGTCCATCGCCGTGACAACCGTCTTATTCGGCACATTCACGATAAATGCCAGCGAATCCACAAGCACCAGTGATTCATTGATTCCTTTCTCACCGGCTTTTGACACTCCATCTGTCAGACGCTTCGTCTGATCCTCGGAAAGACTGATGTTCCGGTCATTCAGGCGGTTTGTGGCATGTTTGGAGAACTTCAGTGGCTCCAACGCCTCTTGTTTCGCCCGCAGCACCTCATCAAAGGATATTTCGGCAGTTTTGCCGGAATTCTTGACACCCTTTTTCAGATAAGTGTCTGTGACCTGTTCGATCGAATGAAATCCGTTTCGGATCGCACCTGTCTGATTGATCTGATTCATGTTCTCACTCCCATCCCGGAAGTATCGCATTATTCTTTCGGGGTTGTGGCTTCCGTTCCATCTCCCGTCTCTGTCTTGTTGTCATCCTTCTTATCACTGTCATCTTTATTCGTGCCATCACCTTTATTGATCAGGTCACGTAAAGCGATCAGTGCCTTGAGTGCGGTCTCGGCTGCGGTAAACTTATCCAGCGCATCCTTGCTGTATTTTTCGATATACTCTTTCTGATAATCAGTGAGCTTATCGTACTGTTCACGGATCTGCTTGAATGTCTCCTCGTCTGCCAGAGATACATGGTCGGCATCCGGTAACTGGCTGATCGTCGACTCAAAATCATCCGCGATAAGAACTGCATCCATATATTCTGTATCCGCTACCGTATACAGGTCATCAAGATTGTACAGTGCACCGTTGATTGACAGATAGACATTGCTGCCCTCTTTCATCATATAATCAACGACTCCCATTACATCACTCGTCTCCCCGGTCACAGAATTGGTCGGACGCATGATAACAGTCTTACCTACCAGATTACTTGCCTGCACGTTCTCCGCCGTATTCGCCATATTCTCTGTCGCCTCTACCTGTGTAAAGGTCGCTAACTGCGATACATACTCGGTATTGGACTGCGGCTCTAACGGATCCTGATATTTCATCTGTGCAACGAGCAGATTTAAGAAATCTTCTTTATCCAGCTTGTTGTTTGTCTTTTCTTTGGAAGACGATGTTGCGCTTGCTGATGTATCTACCACTTTACCGTTTTCCACTTTCTGCCATAAAGCCATTCGTTTCTCTCCTTTCTGTCTGTTTTATGTTTCACGAAGTACTATGCTGTGTAATCGACGCTGCCGCCGTTGTCACGCATCACCTGTGCCGCCAGGGCTTCTTCCTCCGTCAACTGACCGTCTATGCCCTGCAGCATACTCTGATCGAGGTTTCTTCTGCCGCCTGATCTGCCCTGTGCCTGTGAATCACCCTGTTCCTGCATCTGTGCGTTTGCGGATGCATTTCCGTCAAGGTTCTGTTCAAACTCATGGGTCGCTACTGTCACTTCTACGGCTTCGACTTTGATGCCCTGTGCCTGTAAGGTCGAACGTAGCTCCACCATCTGTGTCTGGAGTGCTTCCTTGACCTGCTCATTGGTTGCGGTGATCTGCGCGGTCACATTTCCGTGCTTCTCTGTCACCGTCAGTACCAGTCTGCCGAGGCTCTCGGGATTGAGCTGCATCTGAAGCGTTGTACCCTCGGTCGAAGCAAATGCCCGTGCCAGACCCTCCAACTGATTCATCAGTGTCTCATACCGGATCATCGGATCTGCCTGCGGTACTTCTGCCGCCTGCATCATCGGATCGGTCTGCACATGCGTCTGATCACGGAATAATACGGACTGCTGTTCTCCGGTCAGATCCATCTGCTTGTCAAAGCCATTGTCCTTCTGCGCATCGGAATCATCATTCATCAAGCTGCCGGTCTCATCTCCGGTCGTCTGTGAGGCAGCTTCCTCTGTCGGCATCTGTGTCTGTACCGTTGTCGCATCATTCTCCTGCGCCTGTTCGATCGGCTGCTCTGCCTGCACTGCATCCGTTACCTGTTCCTTCGGATTTTGCAGGATCGAAGAAAATACACCGTTCTGCTCTGCTGTCTCCTCCGTCTGTACAGTCTGTACTTCATCCACTACAGCCGTCTCTGCCAGAAGATCCGCCTGTGCATCGGACGGTAATTCATCCGCAAGACCAAGCTGCTGCTTTGCCAGCTCCTCCAACTCATCGATGTTCATGGAAAGCTGTGCGAGCAGATCGTTAAACTCTGCACCGGTGATTCCATTCTGCTGCTGGAAATCAGCAAACAGTGCTGTCACATCCTGCATGAGCTGCTGGACTCCATCATTGGTCAGCAGTGCGCTTGCATCCTGACTGCCTGTGAGCTGTCCGACAAGCTGCATCAGATTCTGCGGCTGCAACAGATCCATGTCCGTAAGACCAAGCAGTTCCATCGCCTGTGTCAGTTCCTCCTCCGACACATCCATCGTTTCCTGAACGGCATCCTTCACATCTTCTCCGAGTTTCTGCACCTTTTCTGCAAACACGGAATCCACAGTCTTTGTATCCGTGCGGTCTGCCTGTGCGATCTGGCGATTATTGCTGCGCATGGAAGCGTAATTCTGACTCGCCGCATCTGCGCGGTCACCCGCCTTCACACTCTGCCGGTCAGAAAGCCCGTTCGAAGAACCGCTGTCCGCTTTGAGATTGAAATAGCCGTGTGCATTCTGGCTCATGATGCTGGCAAACTGTTCGAACGCCTCTTTGGTCGGTTCGGTGGCTGTCTTTCCTGCCGCTACATTGGTATTTCCCATACCCAAACCAGCTATCTGTGTCATTGTGTTCCTCCTTTCTCTTTACATATTTTATTTATCTTAAAAGCCTATGGCTCTAAGATCTTTGTGACAATCGCCGCGTTATCCGCGTTCATCGCCGCGAGGATATTTCCGCGTGACTGTGCATCCATACCGTTTAAAATATCGGCGACAAGCTGTGCATTGTCAGCGACCATCGTGTCAAAAATCGCTGCCGCATTTTTCGCTTTCATTGAAGAGTAGGTGCTGATGTAATCCTCAAGCTCCTGGCTCTTTTTCTGCTGTTCAAGCACCTGTCTGTAAATGATCTGCGCATTCGTCGGATCGATCGATTCATAGTATGTCTGATAATTACTTATATCGGGTGCATTGTCTGAAAAAACAACCTCTTCGTCGAATTTTTGTTTCAGTTGTTCGAATTCCGCCTCTTTTTGTTCATAGACGGAAAGCTTCTCAAGCTGCGCCTTCAATTCCTGGATTTTATCATTTTTCTTGTCCAGCTTCTGCTGTGTTTTTGCCAGTTCCTGCTCTAACTGCTTCACATAGGTGGTTGCCTCATCGAGCGTCGTGTACGGATACTGTTTCTGCTCGATCGGCTCCTCCACATCGGGCAGGATCTTATTGACATACGGGACATCCTTTAGAATCGGATACATGACAGTCGAACCGAAACCGCCGACATCCCATTTGATCACGAGTATCAGAATACCCATCCAGATCGCAATAATGATCACGGTCGCGAGGAATATCGCGAGTTTTCCGCCTACCCCGCCGTCATCCTCAAAATCTGGGTCGTCCGGGTCAAAGCCCCGCTTGCGCAGCTTCTCCTTGCGCTTTTCTTCCTTCGCAGCCACTTTCTCTGCTTTTTTGGCTGCCTTTTCCTGTATCAGCTCCGCTCTTGACTTCTTTACTTCCTGTTCTTCTGCCATATGTAACACCGCCTTTATGTTTCGTCTGTATGTTCGTGATAATTGAAGCTCACAAGCTGGTCGATCTCCTTTGCTTCCTCCGCCGCAAGCTCCTGCTTAAACTGTTCAAATGCCTTCTCGCGCAGCTTTTCATGCGCTTTTCGTTCCACCATGACCGCATTCAGCCGCTTGCGCGCCAGCTCCAGATTTTTCTCCGCCGCATGTACCTTCATGATCTGGTCGCGGATCAGTGATTTCATCACATCAATCGCGCGCTTATTTTCCTGTATCGCCCGCACATCAATGAGTCCGATTGCGAGCTCCGCGGCATGTTTTTCATACTCCATACGCCGGAGCATGAGCTGCTGCAGCTTTGTGTTCTCCTCCTGCAGACGCTGACTGGCAATTCCATATGCCGTCCGCTCCTGCTCCTCCAGTTTATATTTGATATCCAGTATGCTCTGCATCCGGTATACAAACTTCGCCATGATCCGCTATCCTTATTCTGTAAATATGTGTTGCAGCATCTCCACTTCCTGTTCAAAGTCGAATTTCTCATCCGTGCGCTGCAACAGATATTCATTGACTGCCTGATTTTTTGAGATTGCATAATCGATCTCTTTGTTCGAACCGCTCTTATACGCTCCGATATTGATCAGATCCTCCGCCTCTGCATAGGTAGCCATCACGTTTTTCAGCCTGCCTGCATAGTCCTTCTGTTCCTTCGATGCGATTGAGCTCATGACACGGGAGATGCTGGCGAGCACATCAATCGCCGGATAGTGGTTCTTCTGTGCAAGTTTACGGTTGAGTACGATATGTCCGTCGAGAATACCTCTGGCGGTATCGGTGATCGGCTCGTTAAAGTCGTCACCATCGACGAGCACCGTATACAGTCCCGTGATCGATCCGCGGTCGGATGTACCTGCGCGCTCTAACAGCTTCGGCAGCTCCGCGTACACACTCGGCGGATAACCACGCGTTACCGGAGGTTCTCCGGATGCCAGGCCGATCTCACGCTGTGCCATCGAAAAACGGGTGAGCGAGTCCATCATCAGCAGGACATCCCTGCCCTGATCACGGAAGTATTCCGCGATCGCCGTCGCTGTCATCGCGGCTTTCTTTCGGATCAGTGCCGGTTTGTCGGAGGTCGCCACAACGACAACCGAGCGCGCCATACCTTCCGGTCCGAGGTCACGCTCAATGAACTCACGCACCTCCCTGCCTCGCTCTCCGATCAGCGCGATCACGTTGATATCTGCCTTTGTGTTGCGGGCAAACATACCCATCAGCGTACTTTTTCCGACACCGGAACCGGCAAAAATACCGATACGCTGACCTCTGCCGACCGTGAGCAGTCCGTCAACCGCTTTCACACCTAACGGCAGCACCTGATCGATGATCTTTCGTTTCATCGGATCGGGTGGCAGCCGGTCTGCCGGATACTGTGTCGGGAGTACGATCTCCTCCTGCGTATCCGTCGGTCTGCCGAGACCGTCCAGCGTATGTCCTAACAGCTCCGCTCCCACAGAAACAGTAAGTGGATGTCCCGTATTCTCTACGACACATCCAACTCCGATTCCATCCATGCTCTCATAGGGCATGAGTAACAGGCGGTTGTCATGAAATCCGACGACCTCCGCCATGACACAGCTATTCGTATCTTTTTCTACAACAATACGGCAAAGATCACCCAGCTTTGCCTCCGGTCCGATCGATTCCACCGTCAAGCCGACAACCTTTGCCACTTTTCCATAACAATTATAAAAAAAACGGTCTGTGACCTGCAGATACCTGCTCACATCATAGCCCATATTCATCCGTTTTGTACTCCAAAATCATCCTGCTGTTTCTATATGCAATCAAACAAATACTATCAGCCGAGCGATAAGCTCCTCAGATCACGCGTCAAATTGTCCAGTTCCACATCCAGGCTGCAATCATAGACGCCGGAATCCGCATCAATGATACACTGGCTCTCGGTAAGTCCCGGATCCATCACGATCTCGATCATCACATCCTCGCCGACCTTTTCCTGTAGTTCTTCCTTGTGCTCACGCAGATATTTCACTTCTGATTCACACACACGTATTTTATAATATTTTGTCTCCCTGATGCCGCGCATCGCATGCTTGACGAGCTGTAACAGCATCTCGCGCTTTCCGCGGAACTGCATGCCAAACACTTCATCGAACACGGTGAGCATCGTATCTACAAGCTGCGGCTCAAGCCCCGACAGTGCCTCGTCATAACGGTTTTGAAGCGCCTGCTCCTTTGCGGCATATGCCTCGTCCTGCGCACGCTGCCGCTCATCCGCCTCCTGCGCTGCCGTATCGTGTCCTTCTCTATAACCCTCCTGCTTTGCGCTCTCCCGCAGCTGCGCCGCCTCTGCCACTGCCTGCTCATGGATCTGTGCCGCCTGCGACTGTGCAGTCTCTAAAATCTGTGCAGCTTCTTCCTTTGCCTGTGCGACATAATCGATCTCCGGCTCCTGTGCTGCCTCCGGCTCAAGCTCCAATTCCTGTGCGAACAAACCCTCTTTAAACTCGGGATGTTCGTCGATCGTACCGTTGTCGATCGCCTCCTGACGCAGACGCTTTAATTCTTCCCTGCGTGCCTGTTTCTGTTCCCGTTCAATCTCCTGCATTTTCTGGGCGATGCGGTCATTTGCATTGATCACGCGGCGAACCTCTTCCCCGCGGACCACATAATTACCATGATAAAAATTAGACAATGACCTCGTCACCTCCACCTCTGGAGATTACAATCTCAGCAGAATCCTCAAGCTTGCGGATAATCGCAACGATCTTCTGCTGTGCTTCCTCGACATCCTTCATACGCACAGGTCCCATAAATTCGATGTCTTCCTCGATCATGGCAGCCAGACGCTTTGACAGGTTCTTTAAGATCACGTTCTTTACTTCCTCGTTTGATCCCTTCAGTGCCACCTCCAGATCGGAGTTCTCTACATCACGCAGCACACGCTGAATCGCACGGTCGTCGAGCAAAAGAATATCCTCGAACACAAACATCTTCTTTCGGATCTCGTCTGCCAGCTCCGGCTCCTCGACCTCTAAAGACTCCATAATATGTTTCTCTGTACCACGGTCGACCGTATTCAAAATGTTGACGATCGCATCTACGCCACCGACAATCGTGTAATCCTGATTTGCCAGCGATGCCAGCTTTCGCTCCAGCACACTCTCCACCTCTTTGATGACATCCGGCGATGTACGATCCATCATCGCAATTCTCTTTGCGACATCTGCCTGTTTCTCCGGTGCCAATGCTCCGAGGATCATGGCAGCCTGTCCGGATGATAAGTAAGACAAAATCATAGCGATCGTCTGCGGGTGCTCGTCCTGAATGAAGTTCAGCACCTGAGACGGATCGGTCTTGCGCACAAACTCGAACGGACGCACCTGTAAGGATGCGGTCAGCTTGGTAATAACTGCCTGCGCCTGCTCCTCGCCGAGCGCCTTGTCCAACAGCTCCTTCGCATAGCCGATACCACCCTCTGCAATATACTGCTGTGCCAGACAGATCTGATAAAATTCTTCCAGTACGACTTCTTTTGTCTGCGGAGATACACTACGGGTGTTCGCGATCTCCAGTGTCAATTCTTCTATTTCATCTTCTTTGAGATGCTTAAATATTGTTGCGGATTTTTCCGGTCCCAATGCAATAAGAAGGATCGCCGCCTTCTGCACACCGGTAAGTTCTTCATTAGCCATGGAATTTCATCTCCTAATCCCAATCCTCGTTTAACCAGTTGCGCAGCAGGGATGCTACTGCCTCCGGCTTTTCATCTACAAACTTCTCAATGAGGAGGCGTGCCTCTGATTTCTCAGCATAAGAAATATCCTCCATATCGTTCTCATTTTCTCTTGTAGAAGCCAACAGTGACTCCACGGACAGCTCCGGCTCCAGCTCCTGTATCTGCTCTTTTCTCGTACTGCGGAATACTACATAGCCAAGCAGTGCAAAAATGAGGATTGCCAGAAGGATCTGGAAATAATCGGCTGCTGTACGTCCGCTGCCGGTCGAATACTGGAATACCGGCACCTCGTAAGCCACGATTGATATATTGTTGACCGGAATTCCGGTTGCATTTGACACAAGCTGATAAAAATCCTGATCTACCGTCGTCTTGATACGCGCAGAATTGTTCGCCTTGAACTCATCAAACGTTGTTCCGTCCAACTGACCGTTCTTCTTCATCGTGTCCTCGTTGTAGGTGACATAGGATGTCGCTACGACCGAGATTGAAGATGTATCGTAGTTGATATTACCCGCTGCTCCGTAGGTCTTGGTCAGACGCTCACTGAGCAGATAGTCTTTCTTTACCTCGCTGACCGTGGACTCGGTCACCTGTCCGTTTTCCAGCACATAGGAATTATTGTCGTTCGAGTCGGTTCCCGGAACTGCCGCAAGACCGCCGGTTGCCGACGAATCGTACGTCTGCTCGGAATCGAGATAGCCCTGTGTCTGTCCGTCGGGCGCATAAAAATTATGGTCGATAATATCGACATTGGAAAAATCCATATCGAGATTCAGACCCACTTCGACATTATTAAATACTTCCGTGCCGATCAGAATGTCCTTGACGCCCTTTTTAAAGCCCTGCTCGTATTTCTGGCGCAGTGACAGCTGGGAATTGGCTGCTCCGATCGTTGTCGTCTCATCACCGCCCGCGAACAGCGTATTGTTGTTCGTGTCCATAATGGTGATCTCGTCTGTATTATCATTTCCGACAGCTACCGCGATCAGTCTCGCCAGTCCTGCCGCCTGTTCCTCGTCCATCTCGCCGTTCAGATCCAGCGCTACCGCTACATAGGTCGGCTCCTGCTGGGCAATGAGTGTGCCGTCATCCGTCGGGATATTCATACGGATCTTTGCCTCATTGACATTATCCAGAAATTCGATGGTTTCTTTTAACTGCTGCTCTAAATATACCTGATAGCGGCGTGTCGTATCCTGCTCGGTCGTTGTAAAGCCGCCCTTTAAGGCATCATCAATCGTGAAGCCGCTCACCGGAATGCTGTTTGAACCGAGCAAAATCCGTGCATTCGCCTCATCCTGCGCATTGATCGTAAACACAAGACCATTGCTGCTGACCTCATAAGCAATATTGTTATCCGTCAATAGCTGCTTGACTTCTCCTGCCTGCTTGGTATCCTCACAGGTCGTCAGCTCGATCATTTTCGGGCGCGTCATGACAAACGCGGTCAGTCCGACCGCGATGACTACCGCCGCCACGATACTGATCAAAAGTGCCTTCTGCTTTTTATTGAATTTTTTCCACCAGTCTAAGATCCGCTCCAGTAACTGTCTCAATCGTTCCTGCATGGTCTTTTATCTCTCCCGTTTATGTATGTTCTCACTTCTAACATTTCTAACGCTACAGGCTATGACATACCAGCCAGACACTACATCTGCATATTCATGATATTGTTATATGCATCGAGTACCTTGTCCCTCACCGCGATCGTATAATCCAATGCCGTGGTCGCTTTGCGCTGTGCGATCTGAAGATCATGCGTGTTCTCCGCCTCTCCGAGCAAAAACTGGATCTCCAGCGATTCTGCCGTGTTCTGCAACTGATTCGTCTCATCAAGCATATTCATCGCTGTTGCAAAGATCGAATCAAACGCACCATCCCCGTTGACTGTTTTCTGATTTGCCGCCTGCTGGATCGCCGCAGACTGCACATTACGAAGTGCTCCTATCTCCATCTAAAGTGCCTCCTTAACCCTTGCCGATCTGAATGCCTGCCTGTGCGATCGCCTTGCTCGCCTCGAATGCCGTCGCATTTGCCTCATAGCCGCGGCTGGCATCGATCAGGTTGGTCATTTCCGTAACGATGTTGACATTCGGATACGATACATATCCGTTCTGGTCTGCATCCGGGTGGGAAGGATCATACTCCATGATATAATCACTGGTCGTGTCCTCCTGAACACTGGTGACCTTGACGCCGGTTCCCTTGAACTTCTGCTCATGTCCGGCAAGTACCTCCTGAAACGGGCTCACTCTCTTTTCCGCAAAGGTCACAACCTGTCTGCGGTACGGTGTCCCATCCTCGGTACGGGTGGTCTTTACGTTCGCTATATTCTGTGCAATGATATCTGTCCGGAAACGCTCTGCGGTCATGCCGGACGCACTGATGTCAAATGACTGGAAAAGTCCCATTTGTTATTCCTCCTCTAAAAAACTACCTGCCCATTGCCTTCTGCAATCTGGAAAATTCCTGTGTCACGCTGTCTGAGATCAGCTGATACCGCAGCTGCTCGGATGCAAGCTCCGTATTTTCCACATCCACATCCACATTATTTCCGTCCAGACGGTAGTCATACCCATATGCCTGCATATCAAAATGAACTCCGGCATTCAGATGGCTCAACTGTACGTCGTTCATCTTCTCATCGAGTGAATTCCATTTGATCTTATCCAGCTCCTGTCTGAGCAGGCTCTGAAAATCCACTTCGCGGCGTTTGTACCCGGGTGTGTTGATGTTTGCCAGATTGTTTGTGATCACTGTTTCACGTAAATTGCTGGCGTCCAGTGCCTTGTCCAGAACATTGATATAATTGTATGCATCGGTCTGCAGCATACGTCCACTCCCTTCTTCTGTCGGTTCCTTCCTGATATGATTTATTTTCTCAAAGCCCAAAATGAGCCCACTACATCCATGTACTATCTATAGTATAATTTATTTTTCCAAAAACACAAGTATTTTTTGCATAATATTGTGTCATTATCACCAAATATGTACTACATGTAGGCGCAACAAAGGGATCTACCAGATGGTAAATCCCTTTACTTTTCCTGCAAATCCGTTTGTTTTCGCATATTTTCAGTTGTGTTTCTGCTCGCGCTTGACCTGTTCAAGTTCATCGAACACCACATCATTTAACACCTTAATGTACGTGCCGCGCATTCCTGATGATCTGGACTCGATCACACCGGCGCTCTCAAATTTGCGCAACGCGTTGACGATCACCGAACGGGTGATGCCTACACGGTCAGCGATCTTGCTCGCCACAAGGATACCCTCCTTACCCCCGAGTTCATCAAAGATGTGGATAATCGCCTCCAGCTCGGAGAATGACAGCGTGGAAATCGCTGATTTTACGATCTGGATCTTGCGGTTTTCCTCTGCGCTCTCCTCATTGACCGAACGCAGCATCTCAAGTCCGACAACAGTTGTGCCATACTCGGTCAGAATAATGTCATCGATATCATACGCCTGTTCCATGCGGTAGACAAACAGCGTTCCGAGACGCTCACCCGCAATATCGATCGGGGCGATGATCGCCGAGTATTCTTTGATGTCGGTCACAAAGCCAAGTGTCTCTAAATTCACATTCTCCTTCGTAGACAAAATACCGAGCAGACGCTCGTTCAACATCGGATCAATAAAGCCGCCGACCTCATCAACGATCAGCTCGCTCAGCTCCTGTGTATTGACGGACTGGCTGGCGCCGAGCACCTTTCCCTTTTTACTGATGACAAGGATGTTGGATGCGAGTATATCCGTCAGCACCTCACAGATATCGTTAAACACGACCTTTGAGGAATTGTTGTTATGCAGCAGTTTATTGATTTTTCTTGTTTTGTCCAGAAGCTGTACACTCATAGTTCTCTTCCCTTTCACTTACGAAAGCCCTCCGCCACGCGCCGGTTCTGTGCATCATACGGCTGTCTCTCGTCAATATATTCCTATTATTGTGTGCCAAAAAATGGATATATGAGAATCATACACCCATTTTTCTGAAAATACAATGAAAAGATCAAATATTTGGCTGCAAATTTCAGTTTTGCTTTTCTTTCATCTCGACATAGCCGCACTGTGCATCCGCGCAGACTAATTTATTGCCCTTTTCGACCATATAGCCGCCGCAGTTCGGGCATTTTTTCTCTACCGGCTTTGCCCATGACATAAATTCACAGTCCGGATAATTTTCACAGCCATAGTAACGTCTGCCCTTCTTCGTCTTGCGCAGGACGATCTCCTTGCCGCAGGACGGACAGTGTACACCGATCTTTTCAAGATACGGCTTGGTATTTCTGCACTCCGGAAAGCCCGGACACGCCAGAAACTTGCCGTGCGGTCCATATTTTACAACCATGTTGCGTCCGCACTCCTCACAGACTACATCCGTGACTTCATCGGCAATTTCGACCTTTTCGAGCTTCTTTTCCGCCTCTGCGACCGCGCTCTCCAGATCGGGATAAAAATTGCTGATGATCGTTTTCCACTGCACCTTGCCCTCTTCGACCATATCGAGCAGTGACTCCATGTTTGCGGTGAAGTGCTCATCCACGATCGTCTCAAACGCCTGCATCATGATCGAATTGACCGCTTCTCCAAGCTCCGTCATATACAGATTTTTCTGCTCCTTGGTAATATAACGGCGCGCTAACAGTGTCGTGATCGTCGGCGCATAGGTACTCGGCCGTCCGATGCCGTGCTCCTCCAGCGTCTTTACAAGCGATGCTTCCGTAAAATGCGGTGCCGGCTGTGTAAAATGCTGCTTTGCATCGATCTCCTGTAAAGACAGCTTTGTCTCCTCACTGATTGATCCGAGCAGTACATTATTTTCTTCTTTTTCCTCATCGTCTGCGGTATAGACAGACAAAAATCCCTCAAACGCAAGTTTTGATGCGGATACGTGTAACTGATAGCTGCCTGCCCCGATCTTTACGGAGGTCGTCTCATAGCGCGCCGGATTCATGCGGCTCGCCACAAAACGGTTCCAGATCAACTGGTACAGGCGGAACTGGTCTCTGGATAAGGACTCCTTGATGAGCACCGGCATCCGCGCGATGTCGGTCGGGCGGATCGCCTCGTGCGCATCCTGAATCTTGCCCTTGGTCTTTGCGTCCCCGGTATGCTCTGCCGCATACTGCTCACCGTATTTCTCGCTGATGTATGCATGTGCGGCGATTTCCGCCTCCTCTGCAACACGCACGGAATCAGTACGCAGGTAAGTGATAATGCCGACCGTGCCCTGTCCCTTGATGTCTACGCCTTCATATAACTGCTGTGCAAGACGCATTGTTTTCTGCGTGGAAAAATTCAGGCGCTTGGATGCCTCCTGCTGCAAGGTACTCGTCGTGAACGGATACGGTGCTTTTTTGATGCGCTCGCCCTTTTTGACTTCTGTCACATGGAAATCGGCGTGCTCTAACTCCTTCTTCACAGCCTCTACCTGCTCTTTTTTGGACAGGGACAGCTTTTCCTTGTCTTTGCTGTCAAGCTTGGCGATGAGCGGCTTTTTCTCTCCGGGGATAGACAGATGCGCATCTACCGTCCAGTATTCCTCCGGTATAAATTCGTTGATCTCGTTTTCCCGGTCACTGATCAGACGCAATGCCACGGACTGTACACGCCCTGCGGACAATCCGCGCTTTACCTTGCTCCAGAGCACTGGGCTGATCCGATAGCCCACCATACGGTCGAGCATTCTGCGCGCCTGCTGTGCATTCACCAGATCCATGTTGATCTCACGCGGATGCTTGAGCGATGCCTTGACTGCCGACTGCGTGATCTCGTTAAAGGTGATCCGGTATACTTTCTTGTCCGGCATATCCTTCAGCTTCAATGCATAGTATAAATGCCACGAGATGGCTTCTCCCTCGCGGTCCGGGTCAGTTGCCAGATAGATCTTGTCTGCCTTTTTAACTTCCTTCCGAAGATTCGCCAGAATATCGCCTTTTCCGCGTATCGTGATATATTTTGGTTCAAAATCATTCTCCGCATTAAAGCCGAGCTGACTTTTCGGCAGATCACGCACATGTCCGTTGGATGCTGCCACCTCATAATTTTTTCCGAGAAATTTTTTAATCGTCTTCACCTTCGCAGGCGACTCCACAATGACCAGATATTTTGCCATTATCCACGTATCTCCTCTAGTTTACCGATATATAATGATTTTGCCATGTCTCCCTGACCAGTCCCCGTTCCTCTAATCCGTCCAGCAGTTGTGCCAGTGTCACCGGATCGAGTCCCGTTTCCCCACTGATCTCTTCCATAGATTTTGGATGCAAATCAAGGCAACTATACACCAAGCGTTGAGACTTTTCAAGTGGCAATTTATTTTTTTCAGATAAAAGCCCCAGTTCGGACACAACTTCTTCTGGTGATAATAAGATCCCTGCGCCCTGCCGGATCAGGTGATTACAGCCCGCGCTAAGCGGATCTGTCATGCGTCCGGGCACGGCGTAGACGTCCTTGCCCTGCTCCAATGCACAGTCCGCCGTGATCAGCGAGCCGCTCTTTTGTTTCGCTTCTATTATAATCAGTGCATCTGAAAGCCCTGAGATAATCCGGTTTCTCATTGGAAAATATCCGGGGCTCGGTGGCATGTCCGGCGGATATTCGGACAAAATCCCGCCTTGCGCGGCGATCTGCTCATACAATGCGCCGTGCTCCGGCGGATAGACGATATTGATGCCGCAGCCGAGCACCGCATACGTCTTCCCGCCACCCTCCAGCGCGCCCTGATGCCCGTAGCCGTCAATGCCGCGCGCCAGACCGCTGATGACACAGACACCGTTTGAGCCAAGGCATTTTCCGATGCGGAGTGCCATCTTTTTCCCGTAGCTGGAACAGTTTCTCGCGCCGACGACTCCGGCGGACGGTGTATCGGGCGGAAGCTGCCCGATATAATACAGACCATACGGTGGATCATAGAGGTGTCTGAGCCGTTTCGGATAATTAGGCTGCTCCAGCGAGACAAACGAGATGCCGCGGCTCACAAGGCGTTCCCAAGCACCGTACAGATCCCACTTCTTTTTTGCATCACTGATGCGCATGGCGGATTCCTCCGTGATGCCGTAGAGCTGGCTCAGCTCCCGCGCGCTCATCTCATAAACGGTCTTCGCACTGCCGCAGTATTTGTAGAGCTGATGGATCGTCTTTGTGCCTACGCCCGAAATATTTGCCAACCAGTATGCGTATAAAATATCATTTTCCTCCATCGCATTCCCCATCACTGCACCTCCCAGAATTTTTTATCCAGACTGCGGTAGCAGACTGCCTCGGTCAGATGGCGTACCGTGACCTTTTCACTGGCATCCAGATCGGCGATCGTGCGTGCCACCTTTAAGATCTTGTGATAAGCGCGCGCCGAAAGCTGTAGTTTCTCGTACATCCGCTCCATATAGCGGACACCCTTCTGATCCAGCCCACAAAACTGTTCGATGCGCCCGCCCGGTATCTGGCTGTTGAAAAACCATTGCTCGCGTGCGTAGCGCTGCTGTTGCAGGCGGTGCGCCATCCACACGCGCTCCCTGATCTGCGCGGAGGACTCCCCGTGCGCCGCACTTGTCAGATCCCGATAGCTGACAGGTTCCGCCTCCGCGCACAGATCGATCCGGTCAAGTAACGGCTGGCTGATCCGCGTCAGATACCTCCGGATCGACGTATTGCTGCACCGGCAGCGGCTCCTGTCCGGATAAAACCCGCATTTGCACGGATTCATCGCACAGACCAGCAGAAAATCTGCCGGATAGACAAAGCTGTTGTTCACGCGCGTGATCGTGATCGAGCCGTCCTCCATCGGCTGGCGCAAAATCTCCAGTGTCGTCTTTTGAAATTCCGGCAATTCGTCCAAAAACAGGACACCCCGATGTGCCAGTGACACCTCCCCTGGCTTTGGCACCTGACCGCCGCCTGCAAGCCCCTGCGGGCTGATCGTGTGATGCGGCGCGCGAAACGGGCGTTCCGTGATCAGACCGCTGTTTTTGTGCAGCATGCCGCTCACGCTGTAGATTTTCGATACCTCAAGCTGTTCCATGCGCTCCATAGGCGGCAGAATGCCGGGAATCCGTCTGGCGATCATCGTCTTTCCGGCTCCGGGCGGCCCGATCATCAGCAGGTTATGCATCCCGCTCACCGCGATCTCACAGGCACGGCGCAACATCCGCTGTCCGTTGACATCCGAAAAATCCGCTGCCGGATGTGCACACTGCGTCTGAGCCGGCAGCTCCGGGATCGTTTTCTCTACGGTATATGCACTACTGCAGAGTTCCATGACTGTTTTTATATGGCTGACCGGAAAAATATCGATGCCGTCCACGACCGCCGCCTCGTGGTAATTCTGCTCCGGTATGATGCAGCGGCGGATTCCATGCGCCCGCGCCATAAGAAGCACCGGCAGAATCCCATCCACTGCCAGAATTGCACCGTTCAGCCCGACCTCGCCGATCACAAGCGTCTGATCCATCGCATGCTCCGGAACGATTCCGAGCGCCATAAGAATTGCCACCGTGATCGGCAGATCGAAGCCGTTTCCGCTTTTTCTGATATTTGACGGGGATAAATTGATCGTGATACGCTTCGCCGGAAGCTGGTATCCGCAGTTGCGCAGTGCCGTCCGCACGCGCTCCTTCGACTCACGTACCTCTGATGCAAGAAAGCCGACCATCTCAAAGACCGGCAATCCGTCGCTGACATCTGCCTCCACACAAACAGGCAGACTATCGATCCCCTGTAGGATCGCAGTTGTCACGATACTGTACATATCGTCTCCTCTCTGCGCGCTACATCGGGAAATTATGATTTAACGAAAAAAAGATGCATTCATTGTAACATGGATTGCATCTTTTTTAAAGTCTTTCCAAAAGAATTCTATGATTCATGTGCAGGCATTTCGATCGACTCGAATTCATCCCGCAGGCGTTTCAGTGCCTTTTTTTCGATCCGGCTGACATAGGAGCGTGAAATGCCAATCTGTGCCGCGATCTCCCGCTGCGTGAGCGGTCTTGCTCCGTCGAGTCCGTAGCGGAGTACGATGATCTGCCGCTCCCTCCCGTGTAAAATCTCCGGAATCATTTTGCGCAGCAGGCTGATCCGCCATTTGAGATCCAGCGTCTCTACAACATCCGGATCATCGCTCTCGCAGATGTCCAGCAGGCGGATCTGGTTGCCCTCCTTATCTGTACCGACCGGCTCGTAGAGTGATACTTCGCGCGAGGTCTTCCGCTTGGAGCGTAGATACATGAGCAGTTCATTATCGATACACCGCGCGGCATAGGTCGCCAGACGGCTGCCTCTTGTGTCATTGTAAGTTCCGACTGCTTTGATCAGACCGATCGTGCCGATAGAGATCAGCTCCTCCGTCTCCTCGTCCACATTCTGGTACTTTTTGACGATGTGTGCGACGAGCCGCATATTCCGTTCCACCAGCACATTTTTCGCTTCCTGACTCCCGCTTTTCATCCGTGCGATATATTCCTTTTCCTCCGGCTGCGTCAGAGGGGGCAAAAATGTTTTCAATCGCTTCTCTCCGATCTATCAAAGCGAACTTAATACATTTTATGTCCCGGACAGCTTTCCTGTGCCTTTCCCACTTATTTTCCCGCACTTCGGTCTGTACTATTTTTTCAGCACTTCCTCCCTGATGTAGCGGAAGGTCTCATCCTCCCCTTTTTCGGCGAGCATGTTTAACAGCTTCTCCAACAGCGCCTTTGTTTCTGGATGCAGGATATGGTAATCGCGTTTCTGCATGTAATACTCAAGCGGTGAAGCGTCGGTATATTTCTCTTTTTTATAGATTTTGGATGCCGCAATGCGGTCAGCGACCATCTCTGCGACATATTTTTCGGGCATACGCATGCCCGCAATATGCTGGTCGCCCTTGACATCATAATCGATCCAGTATTCGAGGTGGTGCTTGTTTCTGCCCTTGTGGTGCAGCCACGCCGTTGAGTAGCCGTACTCGGCACGCTCGCCGTTGTGCGGGCTCTGATCCTCCATGAAATATTTTGCTCCGATGCGGAATTCCGCCCATGAGAACTTGGACAGGTCATGCGTCAGCCCCTGCCAGTAGAGTCCCATGCGAAAACAGTTTTTCCGCACCTGTCTGCGATGTGCGCATACGGTTTTTAAGTGCTTGTATGCTTTTTTAAGTGACATTGAATAAATACCTCCGTATCAGGTACAGCAGTAATAAATGTACCGGATAAAATGCGTAGAAGAAATACTTTGCGGACGGCCCTTTTTCCCCGTTATAAAACTGGATCGGCAGCAATGCGACCGTCCCTGCCCACTGGATCGGCCCGTAGCACAGACAGTTGATGGCACCGACCGATAACAGCCGGTACAGCCACTGGCTGCGGAACTGATAAAAGAAAAAAATCATGAGCAGACCGCCGACACCGTAATCCGACCGGATCACATAGCCGGTCAGCAGCCAGATTCCGGCAGCAATACCGAGCGCAAGCCATTTCGACGACAGCCGGTCGATCACGCAGATACAGACCAGTCCGAGCGTCAGTGTAAAAAATACGTTCTGGTGCTCCATATAGACGACCTGATCCGCACACGCAAGATCAAACGGCACCTCGGAGATCAGTGCAAACAGTGCGAGCCTTCCGATATATTTGCGGACATCCCGCGTGTGATAATATCCCTCCACGATCAAAAAGCAGTAGATCGGGAATGCCAGCCTGCCGATGTAGCGCATCCACACCTGATCGGTATACAAAAATGCGCCGATATGGTCGATCAGCATTGTCGCGACTGCGATACATTTCAGATCAAAGACCGACAGACCGATCCGCTTGTTTTCCGCCATAGATATCCGGCTCCTTCCATACAGTTATTATAATGAGTTACACGGCTCCCGCAAGCATGTCTCGATACACTACATAAATAATTTCGCAATCACATAAATTACTTTTTTGATTTGCCCGATTTTTTCGGTTTCTCCGCCGGATCAGGAACAGTTACAAGCACCGTCACGCCAAGATCCGGCAATTCGAGCTGCTCACCATTCACCGTTCCGTCGCCGTTTATGATCTCCCAGTGCGTTCCGTCAAACAGTTTCGGCAGCGCCAGCACTGCTTTTGCCTGTGAAAAATTCCATGCGATATACAGATTCTGCGATTCACCCGCATACGCACCGCAATAGGCGGCACCGAGCGCCTGCATGGAAGGATAGATCTCACCGCTCCATGCCTGCGAGCCGTGGTAGGACAGATCCGGCAGTCCGTGTGCCTCGTAATCACACATCTGCAGCGGTCGCTCACTCCGCACAGCAGGATGCTCCCGGCGCAGCGCCAACAGCTCCTTTACCGTTTCAAAATACGCAGCATTCTTTTCTTTCTGCCGCCAGTTCACCCAGCCAATCCGGTTATCCTGACAGTAGGCATTGTTATTGCCGTTCTGCGAATTGCCAAATTCATCGCCCGCCAGAATGAGCGGCACACCCTGTGCAAAAACGACTGCCGCCACTGCCTGTCTCATAAGCTGTGTCCGCTGCTGCAAAATCTTCTTCTTGCGGGATGCGCCCTCAACACCGCAGTTGACACTATAGTTCCAGTCGTTTCCGTCTGCGCCGTCCTCGCCGTTCGCCTCATTGTGCTTGTTCACGTAGCTGAACACATCCGCGAGCGTAAATCCGTTATTGTTCGCAATATAATTCACAAATCCGATCTGGGGATGCTGTTTGCGCTGCTGATTGAAAAATTCGATCAGATTGCCGTCCTGATGATTGATCAGCTTGCGCGCCGTATATAAAAAATCATCGTTGTACACATACAGATGAGGGTATCCGTCTGCCGCATCCCAAGCCTCCTGCGGAAAGGATGCCGCAAACAGCTTACTGCGGCGCAGCAACACATCGCAGATCACGCCTGAGATCACGCGCTGCGGCGCGATCAGATGGAAACCGTCCACATGGTAGTGAAGCACCCAGTGGCGCAACACCTCCACCGCATAGTTCGGGTTCTCCTGCGCATCAAAGTAAAACTCCATGACGCACTCAATCCCGGCGGCATGCAATGCCCGCACGAGCTCCTTAAACTCACCCGCGGCATCCGTCCCGGCGGCATAGCTCGCCTTCGGTGCAAAATAGTTTCCCGCGCCGTAGCCCCAGTAATTGATCCGCGGCGTGCGCTTTTCCTGCTCACGCTGTGCCTGCTGCATCATCTGATAGCCTGCGACCGCCTGCGGCGACCAGCTCGAAAAATCGATTGTCTGCTCGTCGTGCTCCGGCTCCATCAGCTCTTCAAATTCATAGGAAGGCATGAGCTCAACCGTCGTGATGCCAAGCTCTTTCAAATAATCAATGCTCTCCTGAACGCCAGCAAACGTGCCCTTATGTCTGACTCTGTTCCCGGCATCCTTTGTAAAACCTCTGACATGCAGCTTATACATAACCATCTCACTGCGTCCGATCTCCGGGTGTACATCCGCTCCCCAGTCGAATTCTGCCAGTTCAAAGCCGCTGCGCACCTGCATTTCGGAATCATAGCGTCTGATGTCCGCCCACTTTTCCCTGCCGACAATCCGACCCGCATACGGATCGACCACTTCCCTGCCGTCAATCATATAATTATAATCATTCCGCACCGGATTCAGTCCACGCACGCAGACCGAGCGCACAGCACCGACACAATAGTCCTTCGGCACCGGAATATCCCGGTACATCCGCCCATCTGCGCGTGCGCGTTTGTCATAAATACGCACGGCACAATCCTGTTCTTTTTCTCCCTCAAATGTAAAACAGATTCCATCTGCCAGTCTGCTGACACCGAATCTGCCGTAAGTTCCTTCTGTGATCTGTTCTGTCATAACTATTCCGCCTCTTATATGATCTTCCTGATACGACACTATTATAACAGTTTACCTCCTCTTTGCATACATTTTTTTATCGTTACCCTCGACTTGACATCACCGTGCATTTTCACCTATAATGACGGTACTAGCATCAACTCAGGCATAGGAGGAACCCATATGAGTGAAAATGAAATCTTTGACAATGATCTGGAAGACAATCCCGACGATTACCGCGTCACCCTCGATCTGGATGACGGAACAAGCGCCGAATGCGCGATCCTGACGATTCTCGAGGTAGACGGTCAGGACTATATCGTACTCGTCCCCGTCGATGAGGACGACGAGCCGATGGAAGAAGGAGAAGTATACATCTACCGCTACTATGAGGACGAGGACGGAACTCCTTCCCTCGAAAATATCGAAACCGAAGAAGAATTTGAAAAAGTATCCGAGCGTTTTGACGAGTATCTGGACGAGCAGGAGTTCAACGAACTCCCGTAACCCCGATTACTGTCTGATCTGTATTTACCGATCCGGTACTTCCGGTGCCGCAGTTTCCAGTTCATTTAAAAATCTGGAGGCTGCGGCATCTTTGTTATACAGCATTTTACTGTGCGAGAGAACGAGACAGTGTTTCGCCCGCGTCATGCCAACATAGAACAAGCGGCGTTCCTCCTCGATATCGGCATCCAGCACCGCCTTTTTATAGGGAAGCTGCCCCTCTGTCAACTGCGGAATCCACACCGTGTCAAACTCCAAACCCTTTGCGCCGTGCAGCGTCAGGATCTGTACCCCGTCCGCATCCTGCCGGTTTCTGTTTTTCTGCTCCTCCTGCATCCGGATACGGTATGCATGCACATGCTCCTGCCATTCGCACAGCGACCCAAAGCCGACCGCCGACTGCTGCAGCTCGTCAAGTACAGCAAGCAGCTCCTGCGCATCCTGTCCGTGCGTCTGCGCATAGTCAACAACATACTCCTCATAACCGATCCCCTTGCGCACATAATTCATCGCGGCAAATGGCCCCATATGGGACATGACCCGCAAATCCTCCGCCAACTGCCCGATCCGCCTCGCGATCCACGGCTGTTCCTCATAGACTGCCTCCCAGCTGTCCAGATCGATCTGCGGCTCGTCCAGCACATCCCTGCTCAGATACCTCACCGGTCGGTTCATAATCTGCAAAAACAATCCTCTGGAGCGGTCTCCCGCCGCGAGCTGCAAATAGCAGATCACATCCTTGGCGATCCAGTGATCATAGATGAGCGGCACGCGTTCCTTCGCATAAAACGGGATGCCCTCCTGCGTAAACATCTCGAGCAGATAGCCGGACTGCCGGTTTGTCCGGAACAGCACCGCCATGTCTGACAGCCTCACACCCTCCGACAGCCGTTTGCGGATACCGGCAATGATCGCACGGTTTTCACGCAGCGCCGAGGGATATTCATTCACCGACACCTGTCCCTCCTGCCCGCTGGCAGCCTCAATCTGTTTTTCAAACCGGTTGTGGTTGTACGAGATCAGATTGCCCGATACGCGCACGATCTGTGATCCGCAGCGGTAGTTCTCCCTCAGATACAACTGTTTTGCATCTGCATAATCCCGAATAAAATTGCGCATCAGCTCCGGTCTTGCTCCGCGGAACTGATAGATGGACTGATCATCGTCCCCGACTAAAAACAGCTCATTCTGCGGCGCTGCGAGCATCCGCAGCACCTCGTATTGCAGCCGGTTCATATCCTGCACTTCATCGACCAAAATATACTGAAACCGTTGCTGCCACGCGTGCAGGTGATCCTCCCGCTGTCTGAGCAGCTCGTAGGTGAGCGTGAGCATATCATCAAAATCGATCAGCCTGTTTTCGCGCAGCTTTCTGTCGTAGGCGGCATAGATCTCCCGGAACTGGGCACTGCCACAGCACTTGGCGTAATAGTGCGCCAGATCGAGCTGTTCATTTTTGACCGCACTGATCTCACCCAGCAGGTTTTCCATCAGCTCCTGCTGTTCATCCTCCGCGAGATGGTAACCAGACAGTATCTCACGCAAAAACGCATACTTCCACTCCGGGGTTATGATCTGATCCGCACGATAATGATAGGCGTGCTTGAGAATTGAGAAAAAGATCGCGTGAAACGTGCCAAACTGCACCGGCAGCCGCCGTCCCTCCACCATTGCCTGAAACCGCAGGCGCATCTCTCCTGCGGCAGCCTTTGTAAAAGTAATCACCAGTATCCGGTCGGGCGCAACCTTCCGCTCCTCGATCAGATACCGGATTCTCCCTGTAATGACGGCTGTTTTCCCCGATCCGGGACCCGCCAGTACAAGTGTCGCACCGTCGCCCTGTGTAATCGCGGCGCGCTGCGACTCGCTGAATCTATCGAACATATAACTTCCTCTGTGTATTTCTTTCTTACCGACAACCATTTTTCATCCGGCAAATAAAAACAAAATCAGCAGATACGCGGCAGTCCCTCTCCGTACAGCACATCCAGCACACGTTTTCCACCGATCAGCGTGCGGATATATGCCGTTCCCGGTGCCTCATCCGTGACTCTTCCGATCACCGCCGCATCTGCGCCGTAAGCACAGCCTGCCAGCACATCACGCGCACGCGCGGCATCCTCAGCGGCTACGACCGCGACCAGCTTGCCCTCGTTGCCCATATAGAGCGGATCGAGCCCCATCAGTCCGCAGAAATCACGCACCTGCGCATCAACCGGCAGCGCTTCCTCATCCAGCTCCATCGTGACACCGGAACGCTCTGCCAGCTCCTTTAAAACGGTCGCAAGCCCTCCGCGCGTCACATCCCGCAGACAATGTACCTGTATGTTCTGCGCGAGCAGCGCCTGCACCATCTCACCGAGCGGTGCACAGTCACTTTTAATCGAATTGTCGATCCCGAGCCGCTTTGACAGGATCGCCGCATGGTGATCCCCGAGATTGCCGGATACAAGTATCGCATCCCCCGATTTCGCACCGGCAGCACCGATGGCACAGCCCTCCGGCACAAAGCCTACTCCCGCCGTATTGATGATGAGCCCGCCGCTTTCTTCCTTTCTTCCCTCGATTACTTTTGTATCTCCGGCTACGACCTGAACGCCTGCCTCCCGTGCCGTCTGTGCAAACGAATCCACGATCCGCTGCAACAGCCCGATCTCAAGCCCCTCCTGCAATACAAATCCACAGGTGAGATACTGCGGGGCAGCTCCCCGCATCAGCAGGTCATTGACCGTGCCGCAGACTGCCAGCCTGCCGATATCCCCGCCCGGAAACTCCAGCGGTTCCACGACAAAGCTGTCCGTCGTAACGGCAATCCGTGCACTCGCCGGCACGACTGCCGCATCCTCCATCGCACCAAGCACCGGATTGTCAAATGCCCGTGCAAACACCTCTGCGATCAGGTCGCTCGTGGCACGCCCGCCGCTTCCATGCGCCATTGTTATCTTCATGTTACTTTTATCTCCTTACTTATCGTGTGAATGCTCCCACCCGCTATCTCGTCCGGTGATACATCAGATACTGATGGCAGCTCCCCTCCTCGGATACCATACAGGCACCCTGCGGATTCTGCGGTGTACATACCGTTCCAAACAGCGGACACTCACCCGGCAGACACCGCCCCATGAGCACCTGATCGCATCTGCACGCCTGATTTTTCTTGTGATCCTGTATCAAAGGCGCACTTCCGGCATCAAAGCCCGCATATTCCGCACGCAGCAGCCGCCCCGATACAGGGATCACACCCATGCCGCGCCACGCAGCGTCCGACACCTCAAAATATTTGTCCACGATGCGCTGTGCCAGCTCGTTTCCCTCATGTGTCACGACCGACGGATAATAGTTTTTCACATCCGCACACCCGCGCTCCTCCCGGCAGCGCACTGCCGCCCGGAACGTGCCATAGACTGCAAACAGCAGCTCTTTTGCCTCAAATCCGGCAACGCCGAACGGCACCTGATAACGCGCCGCCAGCGGTTCAAACAGTTTCGCGCCGGTCACTGCCGCCACATGTCCGGGGGCTAAAAATCCGTCGATCCCACTCCCGTTTTCGCACAGCCACGCAATGACCTCCGGCATCGTCTTTAACGCCGTGAGCAGCTGTACATTTTCGATTTTCTGTTCTATCAACTGCTCTAGCAGCATCGCGTACACCGGTGTCGTTGTCTCAAAGCCGACTGCCGCAAATACAAATCTGCGCTGCGGCTGTTCCTTTGCCAGACGCAGAATATCCATCGGTGAATACACCATCTCCACCTGTGCGCCCTCACTTCTGGCATCCGCAAGACTGCGCTCCCTGCCGGGCACACGCATCAGATCCCCAAAGGTCACAACGGTTGTATCGGGCTCGAGCGACAGTGCCAGCAGCCGGTCAATATAGGCGGTCGGTGTCACACAGACCGGACAGCCGGGGCCGCTGATCAGGTGCAGTCTGGACGATAAGAGCCCACTGATCCCATATTTAGAAATAGCAGCGGTATGACTGCCGCACACCTCCATAATGGAGATGTCCGGCCCGTCATACGCTGCCAGCCATGCTTTGATCTTTGTGATCTGACGATCCATGTCAATCTTAAAATCTGTCATGCTTGTTCTATTTCCTCAAACAATTCTATCATATCCCGTGCCTCACCCGCAGATAATTTCTGAAGAATACATCCCGCGTGAACAAGCACATAATCTCCCACCGCAATCGGCACAAGTCCGGAAATCGCGCGCACACGGTTTCCGCTGAAATCCACTAACGCGTCCTTTTCATAAATCTCTACTACTTTTCCGGGTAAAGCCACACACATATTGTTATTCTTCCTTTTTAGTTTCTGCCGGTTTCTCAGGCTCCTTCGGTTTCTGATACACCGCCTCTTTTTTCTCTGCGCCGGGTGTCTGATAACCGGGTGTGATCGTCAGACATTTCTTCGGACATACCTGTGCACAGTACCCGCACTGTACACAGTCAAACCGGTTGATCGTCCATGTACCGCCTGCACGGTCTACCGTGATCGCCCGCGGCGGACAGTTACGGCTGCACAGTCCGCACATAATACACTGTGCGATATCGATATCCACATGTCCACGGCTGCGTTCCGGATAGACCGCAGGCTGCTCCGGATACAAGGTCGTGACCGGCCTGGAAAAGAGATTTTTTAACATCGTTCCCGCAAAGGGCATAAATTTAGACATTTCCCATTTCCTCCTATCGCTCTGTACAACTGATACAGGGATCAATCGTCAGAATCAAAAGCGGCACATCAGAAAACTGACAGCCCTTCAACGTCTTTAACAGTGCCGGAATATTGGCAAACGTAGGCGTGCGGATACGAATCCTCTCGAGAAATTTCGTTCCGTTTCCTTTTGCATAATAAATTGCCTCTCCTCTCGGTTGTTCTACGCGCATGAAATACTCCCCGTCCGGATTGCCCTTGACCGGTACTGCGATATCGCCCTCCGGAATCTTGTCAACCGCCTGACGGATAAGCGCGATCGACTGGTACATCTCTTTGATACGCACCTCACAGCGCGCATACGAATCACAGTCGTCACTTGTAATAATATCAAAATCGAGATCGCCGTAGGCGGCGTATCCCAGCTTTCTCGTATCTCTTGCGATACCGCTCGCACGCAGCATCGGCCCACATGCACCGAGGTCATGCGCCTCCTGCGGTGTCAGAATACCAACACCCTTTAAACGTGTCAGTACGGAATAATCATTCAGGAAAATATCTGCGATGTGATGCAGCTCCTGCTCGAATCCGTTTAATTTTTCCACAAATGCATGTAACATATCCGACGGCATATCTTTCAATACACCACCGACAGCATTGACCGAAAAGATCACGCGCCCGCCGGTCGACTGCTCAAACATATCCAGAATCTGCTCCCGCATCCGCCAGCACTGGTAGAACAGGCTCTCAAATCCAAAGCCGTCTGCCAGCAGTCCCAGCCACAGCATATGCGAATGCAGGCGGCTCATCTCACACCAGATCGTGCGCAGGTAACGTCCGCGCGCGGGCACCTCCACATCCATGATATGCTCAACCGTCTCGCAGTAGGTCATGCCGTGCATAAAGCTGCAGATTCCACACGTGCGCTCCACGACATACTGCATTTCCTTGAAATCCTTCTTTTTTACGAGTGATTCCAGTCCACGATGTACAAATCCGATGGACGGAACCGCCTCTACGACGCGCTCATCATCCAGTACGAGATCCAGATGAATCGGCTCCGGTAATACGGGGTGCTGCGGTCCAAACGGAACCACACTTTTTTTACTTGCCATAATCGATCGAACCTCCTACAGTGTTTTCATCGGTGTGGTATCATCAATGCGGTACAGCTTATCATGATAATCCACCGAAATCATTTTAATCTTTACGCCAAACAGCTCTGCCATCTCATTCTCATACAGAAAAGCCGCATCATAAATATGTGTGATGCTCGGAATCTCCTCATTCTCATCAATCACCAGCCGGAGGGAGACCCACTCATAGTCTTTTCCAAATGTATAGCTCAGCTCGTAGCCGTTCTCTATGCTCACGGCGTGTGCCTGCATCAGACGGTAGTTCTCCGCCTTCATTTCCATGACTTTCATCAAAAACTCTCCGGTCGTCACCGGAATCAGTTCACATCCTGTATCTGCCACTGTGGCTCCTCCTCCCTATTTCCCATTCTTATCATTTTTATCATTCTGTCCGGCTTTCATTGCCTCGTGTTTTTTCTGGAACAGGGCAACCGCCTGCACAATCCCGTCGATGATCGACTGCGGTCTCGCCGCACAGCCCGGCACATAGATATCTACCGGAATGACCGTATCCGCGCCGCCCTTGATGTTATAGCACTCCTTAAACACGCCTCCGGTACATGCACACGTTCCGACCGCACACACGACCTTCGGATTGGGCATCTGGCTGTAGATCTGCTCTACGACAGATGCATTCTGCGAATTGATTCCGCCCGTGATGAGCAGGATATCGGCGTGCATCGGGTTGCCTGTATTTACAACTCCGAAACGCTCTGCATCATATACAGGTGTCAGACACGCCAGAACTTCTATATCACACCCGTTACAGCTGCTTCCGTCATAATGCAGCAGCCACGGTGATCTCGCTACGTTTGCCATTTTTCTCCTCCTATCGATGCATCAGCACTAAAATTGTCAGATTGATTCCGCCTGCCACAAGCGTCACGACCCATGTACTCACGAGCAATACCTTCCAGTTGACACGCGCAGAGGTATTATCAATCAGTATCTCCAGAAAATAAGTCGCCAGAATCACGATCAGTGCAACCACATAGCTGACCGGATTGCTGTTGACAATAAACAGTGCCACAACACCCATGAGGAATACCACCTCATACCACTCTGCCAGATGGATCAGCGCCAGATTGGAGCCGACCATCTCCTGTGTGACACCGCGGACGATCTCCTGATGCGCATGGTGTGCGGTAGACAGATCAAACGGTGACTTTCGCATCTTGATCGTCAGAATGAATAAAAATCCGACAAACACACCGGGCAGGAACGCAATCGCACTCGTGTTCATATGAATAATATCTTTCACATAAAATGTGCCGGTAGCGACATAGAATCCAACCGCCGTGAGCAGTACCATCGGCTCATACGCCATCATCTGCACGAGCTCACGCTGACATCCGACCGACGCATACGGAGAATGTGTAAACGATGCCGCCAGCACGAGGAACATCGCACAGGTCGTCAGCGCAAAGAAACACAGCAAAAGATCCATTCCCGCAAAAAACAGCCCACCCGCAATGACCATAAACAACAGGTATGTCATAACTAGGAACGTCTGGGAACGTTTCACGACCAGCGGCTCTTTCTGAAACAGCTTGATCACATCATAAAACGGCTGAAAGACCGACGGTCCTTTCCTGCCCTGCATACGCGCAGAAATCTTTCTGTCGGCACCGTCCAGAAAACCTCCGATAAACGGTGCTCCTACGATATATAAAATCACAAATAAAATCGGTTTTACATCCATGATACCGCACCTCCTATGATCAGACACATCATAATCACCAGCACACCCGCACTGACAATCACGCAGGGAGTCAGCAGCTTGTTCTCTGCCAGATAATCCATCATATACCAGTTCGCGGTATAGAGCTGCCTTTCTTCCCCATAGGAGTCGATAAAGTTCTTATTATCTCCGGCATTGACACCATTCATATAGGAAATGACATGCTTTCTCTTATGCCGCTTCGTTCCGAGATAGCATACAAACGGAAGTACAACGATCGCTATGAGCAGGATAATCATAACCATAATATCTGCGCTGTCCAATGTCATTGTCGAACTTCCGAACAGACTCAGCTCGATCGGTAAAACGACATACTTTGACATCGGAATACACAACAGGCAGACAACGAGCATGATCACGACATGAATGTAGAGTGATGCATACTCATCCTTTTTCGTCACATCGCGCAGCGGCGTATCCACACGCGGCGGTCCGATGATCTTTGCCATCCATTTTGTCCAGTAGAACATCGTTGTGGAGCTGCCGAACGCGATAAAGATAATGAGCAGCGGATTGCTTGCATCGACAAATGCTTTGAATGCAGCCCACTTCGCAATCAGCATTCCAAACGGAGCCAGATACATACCGGCGATACCGATCAGCATAATAAATGCCAGACGCGGCAGGCGGTAGATCAGACCCTGCATATTCTCAATATTACGGCTGTGCAGCGAGTTCTCAACGGCACCGACATCCTGAAACATCATCGCCTTGCTCACCGCATGGAAAATCAACAGATAGATCGCTGCCCAGATCGTTTCACGCATACCGACACCGGCACACGCCACGATCAGTCCGAGGTTGGAGATCGTCGAGTACGCAAGCACTGCCTTTGCGTCTGATTTGGAGATCGCAAGCAGTGATGCGAGCAGGAACGTCAGACCTCCGATAAAGCTGACCATCGTTCCGGTCATCGTGCCAAACAGCGCCGGAGAGAGACGAAACAGCAGATAGACACCCGCCTTGACCATCGTCGCACTATGTAATAACGCAGAGGACGGCGTCGGTGCTACCATCGCGCCGAGCAGCCAGCGTGAAAACGGAAGCTGCGCAGACTTTGTGAGTGCCGCAAATGCAAAGCAGGCAATCGGGATCGTCAAGCCCTGCGCAACGATCGTCTGCACATCCACACATCCGATCTCATAGATCGAGCATGCGATACCGATCGCTAACATCAGTCCGCCGAGCAGGTTCATCCACAGCGCGCGGAATGAATTGTGAACCGCCTCATCCGTTTTGGTATATCCAATCAAAAGGAATGAACAGATACTGGTCACTTCCCAGAAGAAATCCAGCCACAGCATACTCTTTGAGAGTACCAGACCAAACATGGCTCCTAAGAATACAAAGATCAGGGAAAAGAAATAATATCTCCGGTCAGGAAATTCCCTGTGGTAATGATGATAACCGTGCATATAACCGGTTGCATAAACTGTGATCATTCCGCCGATAAATGCGACGATAACGATCATCAGCACTGACAGACGGTCAACCAGAAGCTGCGGTGTCTCCTCAAATGCAGGACCGCATTTCTCCAGCCATATGATGAGCAGCGTCTGTACGATCGACAACAGGCTGATCCACAGCTTTTTATACTTGAAACACAGATAGGTTACGAGCAGCATCAACCCAATCTCGGCAATCAGAATCACCGCATCGACCAGCTCATTTTCAACGAGAATCACCGTTGCCTGTCCGCCGTGGGATAAAAAATCCACCAGCAGCCAGAGCGTAGCCAACATGATCACGCCGACAGAGACATATGCCACCCTGTTACGAATTTTGTTATTCCTTATAAAATACATAAAAATAGCTGCCACAAACGGGAAGCAGATAAGGAATGGTATGAGGTTCATAACTGTTACTCCTTTCGGTCCGTCCGGACCACCGTTTTTTCAAAAATCCGCTTCTTATTATAGCTCTTTTTATGCAAAATGTTAATAGAATTATGCAAGTTTTTTATATAAATAGTTAAAATTATAACAAACGATCGATCGCCTGGTTCAGATTTTCTAATGCTTCGTCATCTCCGGTCTCGATCGCATCCACAATACAATGTGAAATGTGCTGTTTGAGTATGACTTTTCCGGTATTATTCAGCGCAGACTTTACTGCGGCGAGCTGGATCAGCACCTCCGAGCAGTCTCTGCCGTCCTCGACCATCCGCTTGACCGATTCGAGATGTCCGATCGCCTTTGCAAGACGGTTGACGATCTGCCGCACCTCCTTCGGATCATGCGTGTGCCCGTGATCCTCTCCATGTTCGTGTGTATGCGTAACGACTGTGCCGTCCTCCAGCACATGCGTATGTGTACTCAATCTCTCTTCCTCCTATATAGCTCCCGTAGTCAGCTTATCCACGGACTGGATAATATCCCTGATCTTTTCCTCGTACTCCGGGTGCAGCTCCATCAGGCGATCCACCTGCGCACGCTCCTTTTCCACAATATCGCTGTTATACTGGATACGCGCACGCAGCTTCTGTCTGCGCACGAGCAGATTGTGCTTGAGCTCCGACATCTCACCCGGCTTCAACAGCGCATACGGCTGGTCAATCCATACATGTGAGTCATACAGACCGAGCCCTTTCAACAGTCCGACCAGCTTTTTCTTGCAGTAATTCAGCTCATCATTCGCGCGCATATAGCGCTCACGCTCTTTCACTGCCTCAAGATACTGCTCCCACTGATACTCAAATTCCTTTGAATTTTTCACATGGTATTTTTCACAGGCATAATCGACCGCATTTGTGATATTGACATACTTGATCTTTGTGCGGTTCAAAAGCTCAATCGCATGGTTCGCGTTGATCTCCGCGCGGACAATACCGGTCGCTGCATTCTGGTAGCGGATAAAAATAAACGCTCCGCCGACCACTGCCAATGCCGCGATCACGATCCAGCCCCATGTAATATCTACCGAAAAACCGATCTGTAAGACGACCAGCAGCACCATCAGCAGAACAAACACCGAAAATACGATGAGTGATGCCATCCGTAACACGTACTGCTCATGCAGCAGGTCACTCCGCAGCAGTGTCCACTGCATCTTTTCGCCCTCCAGATACGCCATGTCGCTCTTGACCGTCGTCTGATAGGCTTCGTTCGTCTGCAGCCTGCGGATCGCATCCGGAATATCCGCCTCCATCTGCTCCATCATCACAAACTGTACATCCGAGAGCTTTTTGGACGTATTCAGATACTCGTTTCTCGTATGGTCGAGCTGGCTGATACGCTCCGCGACTTTGCGGATCGGCTCTTTCTGCTCGTCCGGCAGATCTGTCAGTGTCTCTATGTCCTTTAAATAACTGGTAACAATGTCGTACTCTTTGCGCTCCTCGCTGACCTCACGCGCCGCCTCGATGATCTGCTCACAGTGATCGAGCACATGGTGTCCGATCTCCCTCTGATCCAACGCCGGATCAGCCGGACTATTTTCCGCTTGTTCCCATTCGTTCTGCGGTTCCTGTAATAATTCCTTTTTTTTCCGTCTTCTCCTGAACCAGCCCATTTCCATCCTGACCTTTCCTGAATATTCCAAACGGTTCCTAGCCCTCGCACCGGCTGCGATACTCGTTCATCCACTGCAACAGTTGTTGTCCCTGAAACGTATCCGCGCCTGCCGCCCGCGTCTGCGCCAGCAGTTGTTCCATATGTGTGCGCTCCGCAGTGATCTGCGGTGCGTTCGCCGCAAAGCGTTCGGATAAACGCTCCAAAAGCTGCTGTTTTCCGGACAGGCAGGCGGCGTCGACCGCCTCCTGCAGCGTCTCAATCCGGTGATTCAACAGATAGCCCCTTGAAAAACAGTCCACTGCCTCCGCAAAATCCTGCAGCCTCGCATACGCACAGCCGAGATTGCTCCAGATATCCCCTGCCACATGTCCCTGCTTTTTGATCACCTCCGGATCGTTCAACAGTCTGCGGTAGGCATGGATCGCACGCACATACTGATGCTGATGCATGAACTGATCCGCATACAGCTTTTTCGCCTCCAGCCCGCTCATGTGGTCATATTTTTGTAATTGTACATTTAATATCTGCAATTCGCTCGTCGTCAGATAGCCGTTCGCCGCCTCGAGTGGCAAAAAGAAATCTTTTAACCCCGATTCACCGTCCAGCTTGGCACGCAGCAGTACCGCCAGCTCCGGCAGTTGAAGCTCCTGCCCGATCCAGTCGATAAACACCGCATTCATAAAATCATCGCGTGTCACAAAACGCGCCGACTGGACATAATACATCAGTTCCTCCAGCGAATAGATATTTACTTGTCCACTCTCTATGTAATACGGCACCTGTGCCCGCGGTGTCCGACATAAGATCAACTGTCCCATAAGCGCTCTCACTCATTTCCTACCGTGTTATCTACAAATTCAATAAATACTCCCATTTTTTACCGGTTCCCGGAACCAGCTCGCCCAGCCCGACATCCGTCAGCGTGAGCATCACCTCATGATCCGACCTCGGGTCTGCGTCGATCCGGATTCTCGTCGTCCGGTTTTCCCTCGGCGGCAGCGCCGCCAGCTCAACGGACTCGATCCGCGCCTCCCTGCTGTTCGGATGCTGGATCCAGAAATCCACCGTCGGCGTGCCGTCAATGATGAGTTCACAGCTCCCCTGCATCTCATACCACGGCTTTCCCGCCGTGATCAACGTATAGAATGACAGGTTGCCCCGCTCATATACCTTGAGACTGACATTGCACTTCATTTCATGCTCGCCGATATATACATACTGCGGTGTCCGCGCATCCGCCATGCGCATCGCTGCGAAACACGCACCCTTGGAAAACAGGTTCTTACCGAGAAATACACGCCGCCCCTGACAGAGCAGCTTTAATGACTGCTTCATCCAGCCGTCCTCAAAGCCATCACCGACGAGATAAATCGTTGTGATGATCTGTTTGCCGAACGCCTGCGGAATAATGTGCGCAAAAATCTCATCCGCCTGCTGCATCTCAAATCCATAGCGCTCCTCCCGCACCGATAATAACTGCGGCTTGGAGGTTTTGCCACGCTCGAGACACCAGAAGCGCATCTGCCGTCCGTCACAGGCGAACAAACCCATATCATGGGAGGAAAACTCCGCCGGCTGGTTGCTGCCATAATAGAAAAAGCTCTCCTTGTGATCGATCAAATGCACATGTCCCTCCGACAGCTCCATAAACGCGACACATTCCTTGAGCAGCCGGATCATCGGCAGATCAAGCACATGCGTTGTGAGCACCAGACATTCTAACACAGCCTTCGGTCCGAGCCGTCCCGCCATCATGACCATCTTCTTTAAAAATCTCGCAAGCAGCTCGGACAGCGCAAACATATGCTCGTCCAACTGTACCTGCTCGCCGCGCAGCGCGCGCTCCAGCAGCCGGTCCTCACAGCGTCCGAGCCCCGCTTTCCCAACCCGGCGCGCCTCCTCACCATATGCCCAGCTGCCGTCCTTTTTCAGTGCCACCGCCAGCGGGATTGAAAAGATCTCGCTGCCTGCCATCGGGCTGACTGTCTCCGGCTCGCCCTTCCCATAGGAATAGCTCACCATCGCGGCATTCGTATCCAGATCAATCCCGACATATATCTTTCTATCCGTATTTTCTGCCATTGTTCAACCCCTGTATCTAAACTCCATCAATCCTCAGCGCACACGGAACAGCTTTTCCGTCAGGCTGTCATAGACCTGATATTCCTCCATCTGTGTCTGTAACTGCGCAGCCTCATCCGCCTGCACACTTCCGACCATCTGCGACAGTCTCGCGTGGCTGTTTTTTGGAACTGCTGCATAGTGAGGCAGCTCCACCACATGACTCTCGGTAATCGTCTCCATCCGGTCACTCTTTTCACAGATATAATACTCTAACTGCTCCCCGCCGATCATCGGAATGTTCCACAGACAGATACCGGCGATCGCAGTCTCCATAAGCACCTTCCGGAAGCTGCCGTCTCCGGTACTCATCCGGTAATTCAGCCATACCTGCGAATCGGAAACCGACTGGCGGTACTCTATCACATACCGGTCATACAGATGGTGGCGCACCAGCTGCCGGTCCGGCATCCGCAAAAAGCATTCATAGATCTGTCCCTGTTCCATAAATGTCTCAAGCTGTTCATCGACAAAGCGCTCCTGATCGGCTGTGAGCACCTCCTGATCGGCATAGTGCTCTAACAGCGCCAGACGCACATAGGGATTCGGCTGTCTCCTGCCGAGCACATGCTGCTCCAGATACACATACATCTGAGGCTCCGCCGGTGTCTGCTGCACAAATACCTCATAGGAGAAATAGGTCAGATACGCCATGCATACCTGCTCCCGCCCATGACCTGCGGCGTAGTCCGCAAAAACTTTCTGTACATCCGGCGTGAACGCCGCGGTAAACATCATTTGTATGAGCAGACGCTCCTCCAGCTCCGATGTCCTGATCTGCTGTTTCATCGCCTCACGCCAGATCTCCACCATCCGCGCCGCCGGTCCCTGATAATAGCTGCACAGGTATTCTAACACCGGACGCTTTCTACTGCCCTGCAAAAAACATTGCAGGGTCAGATATAACAGATGTTCTTCTTCCTGCATCTGCTGTGCCTGTAATTGTGCGAGCACGATCTCCTGCAACGCATCGAGCGATACTTTTCCGATACCGTACATGATCAGGAATGCCCACGCCTCACCGTACATGTGCAGCTGGATCAGCGACTCCAGATACTGATCCTTCGCGCTGCGCGCGAGCCTGCCAAAATCAATCTTTTTTAAATAATCACGAATATCACCGGCGAACCCCTCCCCCCGGCAGTAATCTAAAAATCCGGGGCTGATCCGGCTCTTATACTCATCCGAAACCGCCTCCGAGCGCACAAGCGTCCGCACATAGCCCGCCATCCGCTCATCCATATGCAAAAGCTTCGTCTTGCCGTTCATGTGATGCAGGACATACGGCAGTTCCTCCGGTGCCTGCTCCAGACACTTTCGAATATATCTGCCCGGATTCATCAGGCGCACCATCTGTGCATCCGGCGGCAGCGCATAACGCCTGCCGTGCGCATCCTGCAATAAAATCACATAATTTCCCGGATAGACCGGCACGTAAGCCTGATGGTGGACGATCGGAACATGCTGCGGGGATCTGAGATTTTCCTGCTGCACAATCACATGTGTATAGGAATCCTCCGGGCAGGTGAACTGATTGACATACAGGATCTTCGCCAGTGCGTGTGCGAGCGCCTCCGTCATCGGCAGACGTTCCAGCGTATGCGCGTACACAACCGCCAGATTATCATCGATATGTCCGGCGAGAATCTCCTGCTCTGCAAAATCGAGCATGATCTGCTGATAGCGCTCGTACACCATCGGCTGATCCTCTTTGTGCGCGATAATATTGACATACAGCACCGCCTTCTGGCGGTAATTCAAATGATTGGTATACTGAAAATAGAGCTGAACCGCTTTCGGGAGCTGCCGTACTTCCCTCGGGTCGAGTGATGCCATAAACGCCTCATACAGCCCCGTGATCTGAAGGTCGTGCTCGATCGCCAGCTCATACCATGCGTGCGTGTCCGCATCAAAGCGCTGTCCCTTGATCCGGTAAGCACACACACCTGCTAACATTTCCTCCTGCGGATATGCCTCATAACACGCCTGCAAAATATCATCCAGCAGCCGCTCATATGTATGGACGCCGATCGCACGCCGCACGATCTGTCTGCACAGATCCTCGGTAAACCTCTGATGACGGCAGATCCAGTGTAATACATGCAGTTCAAACCGTCCGAGCTGTAGGAGCAGATACGGCTCTTTGACATAGATATCCGCTGCCAGCGCATACAGAAACGGACTGCACAGCCCTCCGGTAAACCATTGTTCCATGAGCTTTAACTGTCTTGCCGATACCTCCGGCGAATGGTCTGCGATCTGCATGATAATAAACCGCAGCCACGGATCGGTATGCTTTTCGCGGTAAATCGCGCGGATATTTTCGTGCAGCTTCTCAAGCAGCTTCGGCTCTTTTTCCGTCAGTGTACATAAATATAAGAAAAACGCCCACTCCCGATCCGTGCCGGCACTGCGGCTGTGACGGTACTCGTCCATGATCCATGCCGCTTCCTGCAACTGGCGGTTACAAAGGTACGCATAGGCGCACCACAGCGCATCCATATCCGTATGCTCCTCGCGGTCGCGTCTTCTTTTTAGGCACTCCGTCGTCCGTTTTGCCCACTCCCCAAGCACGATACTGCCGTCTAAATACCGCTCGTAATCGCGGTAGAGCTGCAAATTCTCCTGCCTGATCCTGCGGCGGTCATCACGCTCCAGATCCAGCACCGCCTGCTTGACAGCAGTGATCTCGTATAATTCCCGCTGCATCGGATTTTTGAACGTCAGTCTGGCATAATTTTTCCCTGCATGCATAAGCTCCGGATAGATCCGGTAACGGAATTCCATATGGTCACCGTTAAAATCATCGCTGGTGATCCGTTCCTTTTCCGGCACTAAAAAATCCGCATCACTCGATACGGTCAGTTCGACATAGCCCCAGTCTCCGCGCCGGATCTGTAACACTTCCTCCAACGGCTCCGACACCTGCAGATGCTCCGCCTCATGACTCGGGAGCGTGATCAGCACACGGTTCTTCCGCCCGCATGCCACTAGAAATTGTTCAATATTTGTCCGCGTCACCGGCTTTGCGGCGAGCAGCCTGTCGTAGAGCTGTTCACTCGTGCTGCGCAGCAGCTTCCGGAAACCGGGCGCAGAAAACACATGGATACTCTCTCTCCAGTTTGTCCGATAGAGCCGTACGAAATCATCCAGATTCGTGATACGCCCGATCGAAGTCTCCGCATACAGACGCTTGACCGCAACTGACCATGATAAATCGTACTCCCCACCGTTGCTGATCACAAAAAACGTACCGGTAGCGACCTCGCCCTCCTGCATATGTTCACCGTGGAACTCATAGGAGATCTCTGCCCGCTCGCCCTGAAACTGCGGATTCTTGATCTCCATGCGCAGATCCGTGGAATAGATCACGCCCTTCATCGGCACATGGCGAATGCTCTCGATCATAAATGTTCCGCTCGTGCTGACCCCCTCGACCGGCTCCAGACGAATCTGATCCGGCGTGATGGTCAGAACCGGTACATCGGTATATACTTTTCCCTCTGCCAGTTCTTCAATTCTTCTGTACACGTCCACACCTGTTTTTATTAGTTGAATTTATTTATAGTTATGGTATACTATCAGATAACATTATACAATATTTAGTAGTTGTTAGCAATCATTTTTGGATTAGGAGGCACCAGAATCGTGGATCAGAACAATCAGAAAATAAAACCCAAAGAGCATTTTCACGGCAGTGATCTTGAGAAGATCGAAAAGATCTATGGCATCCGCAAGGAGGATATCACCAGTTTTTCCGCCAACGTAAATCCGCTCGGTATCTCGCCCAAGCTGCGCGAGACGCTCGCTTCACATGTAGATGCCATCACCACCTATCCGGATCGTGAATACACCTCCCTGCGTAATTGCATTGCCGATTATGTAGGCGCAGACATGAAAAATATCCTCGTCGGAAACGGTTCTACGGAGCTGATCTCGCTGATCATCCAGATCGAGCATCCGAAAAAAGCCATGATCATCGGACCAACCTATTCCGAATACGAGCGCGAGGTCAAGCTCGGCGGCGGCACGACGATCTACTATCCGCTGCGCGAGAGTGACGGCTTCTGTATGCAGCCGGATGATTTTATCTCGAAGCTGAACGAATCGATCGACATGCTCATTATCTGCAACCCGAACAATCCGACCAGTACGTGTATCACCGGTAAACAGATGCGCCGCATTCTCGACGCATGTAAAGAGCACGGCATTTTTGTGATGGTCGATGAAACGTATGTGGAGTTCGCGACCGATGTAGAGCGCGTCACCGCGGTTCCACTGACAAAGTTCTATGACAATCTGATCATTCTCCGTGGCACGAGCAAATTTTTCGCCGCACCGGGACTGCGTCTCGGCTATGCGATCACCGGCAACCGTGATCTGTTAAAGAATCTGAGCACCAGACAGAACCCGTGGAGCATCAGCTCCTTAGCCGCGATCGCCGGTGAGATCATGTTTACCGATCAGGAATATGTCGAACAGACACGTGCACTGATTTCCTCTGAGCGGGAACGCATGTACAACATGCTCTCCTCTCATCCGGATTACCGTGTGTATGAGCCGTCCGCCAACTTCCTGCTCGTCAGATTGCTGCGTGAGGATCAGACAAGCGAGTCGCTGTTTGACAAAGCAATTCGCCGCGGCATGATGATCCGCGACTGCTCAACCTTCCCGTTCCTCGACGACCGTTACATCCGTTTCTGTATCATGTCACCGGAAATGAACGACCGGCTGATGGAATGTATCTTAGAATAAAGCACAAAAAATGGATTCTGCGTTTGCAGAATCCATTTTTTATATTAAAATTTCACTTCTTTTCCTTCCAGTCTCCACTGGCGCATCTCAGCAGATGCAGACAACAGCAGATCCGAAGATGAATTCAGTGCAGTCTCTACTGAGTCCTGAATGACTCCGATGATAAATCCGACTCCGACGACCTGATAAGCGATCGCATCCGAAATACCAAACAGTGAACATGCAAGCGGGATCAGCAGCAGTGAACCACCTGCAACACCGGAGGCACCACAGGCTGACAATGCAGCCAGAATACTGAGAATGATTGCTGAGGGAATATCCACACCGATACCCATCGTGTAGGCAGTTGCCATCGTCATAACGGTAATCGTGATCGCAGCGCCGTCCATGTTGATCGTAGCACCTAACGGAATCGTCACAGAATAAGTATCCTTATCCAGACCGAACTCCTCACATGCCTTCATGTTGACCGGAATATTGGCAGCGGAGCTGCGCGTAAAGAATGCAGTGATTGCACTCTTCTTTAAACACTTAAAGATCAGCGGATACGGGTTCTTACGGATACACCAGTATACGAGAATCGGATTGGTCACAAAGTAGATAAACAGCATACATCCGACTAACACTAACAACAGCTTTCCGTAAGATGTAAAGATATCCAGTCCGTTCTGTGATACAGTCGTAAACACCAGACCGAGAATACCAAACGGCGCCAGATTGATGATCCATGTAACCACCTGTGACAATCCGTTGGAAATATCACCCAGCACTTTCTTTGTCGCATCATTGGCAGCCTTAAATGCAAGTCCGATCAATACTGCCCATGCGAGAATACCGACATAGTTTGCATTTGCCAGTGAACTGATCGGGTTTGCCACGATGTTTAACAACAGGTTTTTCAGCACCTCGAAAATACCCTGCGGTGCTGCCGTGTCTGTGACCGCATCCACCAGAATGAGCTGAACCGGAAACAGCTTGCTTGCAATAACTGCAATGATCGCTGCCAGAAACGTACTGAACATGTACAGTATGATAACGGTACGGATCACACCGCCGTGGCTGTTTGTCGCATTACTGAGCGAACTGATCACGAGGAAGAATACGAGTAACGGTGCGATTGCCTTTAATGCACCGACAAAAATATCTCCCAGAATACCAATCGCTGCCGCCTGCGGAACAACAATTCCCAAAATTGCTCCGATCACCAGACCAATTACAATGCGGACAACAAGGCTGATGCCCGTCCACTTTTCCCATAGTTTTTTCATCCCTAAACTTCCCTTTGTCTTTTGTTATTTTGCAGATAAATATGCATCAATTCCCTTTGCGGCAGCCTTACCTGCTCCCATTGCAAGGATAACTGTCGCTGCACCTGTCACGGCATCTCCACCGGCATAAACGCCTTCCTTTGAAGTTGCTCCGGTATCCTCTGTCGCTACGATACATTTTCTGCGGTTTGTCTCCAGTCCCTTTGTCGTAGAAGAAATCAGCGGGTTCGGAGAAGTTCCGAGTGACATGATCACGGTATCTGCCTCGATCTCATACTCTGATCCGGGGATCTCTACCGGACTTCTTCTGCCTGACTCGTCAGGCTCACCGAGCTCCATCTTAATGATGCGGATACCCTTTACCCAGCCATTGTCATCAACGAGAATCTCGGTCGGATTCTGCAGCAGGTCAAAAATGATGCCTTCTTCCTTTGCGTGATGTACTTCCTCCACACGCGCGGGCAGCTCTGCCTCACCACGGCGGTATACGACATGTACCTCAGCGCCGAGACGAAGTGCGGTTCTGGCGGCATCCATTGCCACGTTTCCACCGCCGACAACAACGACCTTTTTGCCGCGGCTGATCGGTGTATCATAGCCATCCATAAATGCTTTCATCAGGTTGTTTCTGGTCAGGAACTCGTTTGCGGAGAACACACCGTTTGCCTGCTCACCGGGGATACCCATGAATCTGGGAAGTCCTGCTCCGGAACCGATAAATACAGCCTCAAAGCCCTCATCCTCGATCAACTGGTCGATCGTCGTAGACTTTCCGATGACAACGTTTGTTTCGATCTTGACACCGAGTGATTTTACATTCTCTACCTCTGCCGCTACGACCTTCGTCTTGGGCAGACGGAACTCCGGAATACCGTAGCTGAGCACACCGCCCGCCTCGTGCAGTGCCTCAAAAATCGTCACCTCATAGCCGAGCTTTGCCAGATCTCCGGCACAGGTCAGACCTGCGGGGCCGGAACCGATCACAGCGACCTTATGTCCGTTTAATTTTTCTGCCTTTTTCGGCTTAATGCCATTCTCACGTGCCCAGTCAGCAACGAAGCGCTCGAGCTTTCCGATCGATACCGGCTCACCCTTGATGCCGCGGATACATTTGCCCTCACACTGGCTCTCCTGCGGACATACACGGCCACAGACAGCAGGCAGTGCGGATGACTGGCTGATAATCTGATATGCTTCCTCAAAGTTGCGCTCTTTTACCTGCTGGATAAATGCCGGAATATTGATCGATACCGGGCATCCCTGTACACACAGCGGGTTCTTACAGTTGAGACAGCGCTTTGCCTCCTCAACGGCTTCTTCCTCATTATATCCGAGACATACTTCCTCAAAATTGGTCGCACGCACCTTCGGATCCTGCTCACGAACAGGTACTCTTGTCATTCCTTCCATTATTTGTCACCTCCACAATGTCCGCAGCCGCCGTGATGCGTATCGCCCTCTTCTAACGCGAGCTTGGCTCTGCCTTCCTCGGTCTTATACTGCTGCATTCTCTTCATTGCCTGATCAAAATCTACCAGATGTCCGTCGAACTCCGGTCCGTCTACACATGCAAATTTTACCTTGTCTCCAACTACCAGACGGCAGGCACCGCACATACCGGTTCCGTCTACCATGATCGGGTTCATGGAAACGATCGTCGGCAGGTTCAGTTTCTGCGTCAGCAGGCAGACAAATTTCATCATAATCATCGGACCGATCGCTACACACTGGTCATAGGTCTGTCCCTCATCATAGAGTGCCTGCAACTGTGCAGTACCTACTCCGTGGAAACCAAAGCTGCCGTCATCCGTACAGATATAACAGTTCTTTGCGACTGCCTTCATCTCATCCATATAAAACAGCAGATCCTTGGTTCTTGAACCCATGATCACATCTACATCCACACCGTGCTCATGCAGCCATTTTACCTGCGGATATACCGGCGCAGTTCCGAGTCCTCCGGCGATAAACACGATCTTCTTTTTCTTTGTCTCCTCCAGATTCTCCTCCAGGCATAACTCCGAAGGGCATCCGAGCGGTCCGACAAAATCCTGGAAGGATTCCATCGTATCGATATTCATTAACATACGCTCAGTGGAAGCGCCGACTGCCTGTACAACAATCGTCACCGTTCCTGCCTCTCTGTCATAATCGCAGATCGTCAGCGGAATACGCTCACCTTTTTCATCCGTTTTTACAATGATGAACTGACCCGGCAGACAGGACTTTGCACAGCGCTCTGCCTTCACTTCCATCAGGAAGATCTTATCAGCCAAAATCTCTTTTTTCACGATCGGGTACATACTTTTTCCTCCATTCATTCAATCCTCTCATCACGAGATGCTGCAACCATGCAGTACCTTCACAGTCGCATGTTGTTCTTTCCGCACTATGATATAGCACACTAATACCATAATAAAATAAAGTGACCCTTTTTTCAACGAATTTTCTCATTTTCGTCAAAAAAATAAGTAACAGTTCAGGTCGCACCATTCGCAAAGACGCCTAACGGCGTTTTCCCACTGCTACGCAGTTAACTTTGCTCATCATCGGGCGCTCACCTCATCACCTGCGAAATATGCTCATTCATGCAAGCATGACTCGCATATTTTCTAGGTGATGGCTAAACTGTTACCTAATATTCAAACTCATATTTTTCATAGGCATTGATGATCGTCGTGGAACCGTAGGCACGCACACGCTCCTTGTTCACACCGTAATTCATATGTACATGCCCATGTATCATGTATTTCGGCTGATAATCATCGAGCAGCTTTTTCAGGCATTCGAAGCCGGTATGCGTCGGATCCGAGGCATCACCAAGCCCTCTTGCAGGCGAGTGTGTAAGCAGAATATCGAATCCGCCACTGCGTTTCAGCTGTCTGCGGAGCTTTCGGATCCGGTGCTCCATCTCGCCCTCCGTATACTGATCCGGTCCCGGCTTGTAGCGGATGCTGCCGCCCAGCCCAAGGATCCGGACACCCTTATACTCGTAGATACGGTCCTCGATGCAGACACAGCCACCCGGACTCTGTTTGCCGTGCGTGTGGTCGTGATTGCCAAACACGTGCAGAATATCCGCAGGCGCATACAGACTCAGATACTCGAGATAATCGGGCTTTAAGTCTCCCGCCGCCAGTATCATGTCAAATTTTCTCAGATAATCCCGATCCAGATGTTCCCATAAGGCTTTTGACTCAACATCTGCCAGTGTCAATATTTTCATACACGGTAGTTCTCCCTCATGCTTCTATGATTCATCCGGTGCGACATCACCCTGCAGCATCACAAGCGGCAACGCCTCGTCCTTCAACTCGCCAAACGTCGGTATCCTGCCCTCGACATTGTCTAACAGCCAGTCCATCTTCACGATCTGCGCATGGCTCATATGTGCGCCCTCCTTCTGGCGGCACACACCCTCATTGTCTGTCAGTTCAGTATCGAACAGGCGGAACTGTCCTTTTCGTATGAGCTCGGTCATAACCGTTACGAGCCGTCTCGTCTCAAACGGTATCTTACCCGAACAGATGAGCTCCGTCACATCTGCCGACATGCCCCACCAGTAGTTGATCGCCCGGTTCCGGTTGACCGTCAGATCCATTGTCCACGTATCTTTGCGGATACCCTCTAAAATCTGTTCGTAGAATTTTCCCCAGTGGCAGACGGTCGTAGCTATGCTGTGCAGTTCCTCCCCACCACGCTCATACAAGCCAAATCTGCGGCTCGGATGCTCCGGAACGATAAAGTCCTTGTCAGAAACCAGACGGATGTCCGCATCCAGTTGTTCTTCTGGTCGCTCTACACCTTTGAGTGATGACCAGACGAGCTGAATCTTTGCCTGCGGGTTCACCATCTTTGCCCCAAGTGCAAACGCATTGATATTGGAGATCGTGCTAAAAATCGGATAATCCGCAATATAGCCGATCCGATCTGATCCGGCGAGTGAGCCCGCGATCAGACCGAGCAAAAACTTCGGTTCATACATCCGGCAGTAATAGGTACGGATGCTGTTGTAGGTCGAGTTCGTCGAACAGTTTAAGATCTTGACCTCCGGATGTGCGACTGCCGCCTTAAGGCTGGCAGCACTCAGATACGGGATCGTTGTAAAAATGATCTCGTTTCCGTCATCGATCGCCTGCTCTAAAATATCTAACGGCGAAAACGTATAGTCCGCATGGCAATAGGTCTTTGTCTCGATCTGATCTCCGAACACACTCTCCAGATACAGTCTGCCAAGCTCGTGCGCATACGTCCACGCGGATGTCTGCGGGGTCTTTCCGTAGATAAAGCCTACCCGCAGCTTGCGGTTATTCGATCCGCCGAGAAATGGCAGCTTCTTGATCAGCGATGCGGTCGTCGTTGTCTCCGTCGGCTCTAACAGCAGCTTCATTGACCGGTCCTGCGCCTGCGTCAGAAACTCATGCCAGATACGGTCAATCTCATTTCTGAGGTCGGAATTGGACCGGTACGGCAGCTCTTTCCTGCCATAGACACGCAGATACACCAAAAAAGCATCCGCCGCCGTCACGCGCAGCCGCTCGCCGCCCATGTGGATGAATACCTGTTCAAACCGCTGGAAATCGCTGCGCAGCTGCCTGCGTTCTTCCTCCGTCCACGGCTGTTTCCAGCCTTTATCGTAGAATTTGCACAGCTCCTCATAAGCACCCAGTGTCGAAAAATCAAGCAGACACAGCTTGGATGCCTCATAAAAATCCACATATTCATAATAGATCTGCACCTGCAGATCATCCGTCTTTTTCGGGAGCAGCCGGATCACATTCGCAGAAATGCTCGCCGCCTCCACAAATTTGAGCACACTGACACGCTTATTGCCCTCCTGCACATAGTAGCGCATCATGTACTCGTATGCGAGGATCGGATCACGGATGCCCTCCGTCATCTGTGCTTCGTAGAGATTGCTCCACTTGCGCGAAAACTCCGTCCCCTCGTCGAGCAGCGGCATAAAGTTATTGGCAAACGAATTTTTCCGCCCGCTCGTACGTGTACCCGCTACCTTGCTCAGCGGTATGTCGATGACGCCAAGCGGTTCCTCCCCACAGATCGCATCTCTGGGGACAAACTCGTCAAGTGCGGGCAAATACGGATATTTTCCATTTGAGACTGCCGATCTGGCTGCTTTCTGCGCCAGCCTTCTCGCAGCCTGATAATTTTCAGATGCCATATGTTCTCCTCCCGGAAATCATGAAATTATGAGAAATAAACGAGCTCATCCTCCGGCTTTTCGGCGGGTACGACTTCAATCGCATGCAGCACGGGACCTTTTCCCTTGTATTCCATCGCGAACTCATACGCAACCTCCGCCGTCACCCATACCCACGAGCGGTGTTCGATCGTATTTGCTTTCTCATATTTGCATTTCAGTCCGACAAACTGGATATCCTCTGCGCAACAGGTCATCGCAAAGCGTCCGGGCACAAACACATCGCTCTTGAGCTTGCCCTTCGGCTTATAGACAAGTGCCAGATACTTCACCTTTTTTCCGACATATTTTTTCGGATTGTCCATAATATCCAGATAGAAAATGCCATAATCCGCGTCGGAAATATCTAAGAAATCCGCATTGATATCGTAGGGCAGCTCATCGTCATAGTTTTCATCCAGCGAACCGTCCGCGCGTTCGTATACGATCTGCGCCTTGCGGTTTTTCGCCTTGACACTGCGGCGGAAACGCGCTTTTGGTGTCTCGTCGTCGCAGCGGTTAAAGATCACGACATCCGAGATAAAAAACTGCTCGAGCATCATCGTGCGCATATTGTTCAGGTACATCTCGTAGGTCGTCGCATCCACGGTCGTGAGCGTCTGTACGATCGTCCAGCCGTCCGGTGCGTCCAGCTCCAACAGCGGAGCCAGCTCCCATGTACCGTTATACTCAATGAACACCTGATCCGGATGGTATTTTTTGTGCAGCTCGTGGAATTTTTCACGTGTGATCTGCGTCACATCGTCCAGCATGACAAGGCTGGCATCGATGCCCGCCAGTTTCTGCTCGTCCAGCTCTACATCCCCATCCTCGCACAAAATGATGAGTGTTCTAGCATCTTTGCCGAATTCATTCTCAAAAAGTGTCTCCGAGATCAGCGAAGTCTTTCCGCTGTCCATAAATCCGGTAAACAGGTATACAGGTATTTCTTGCATATTCGTTACATCTCCTTATATCGCTGTTTATTTTATCTAAAACAGCAGACAGCCTATGCGAGCAGGAACAGTTTCTCCAACTCGTCCTCTTTCAGATCACAGCCGATCACACACAATCTGCCGGTGTAATCCGGATCGCCCTCGCGCAGCTCATACTCACCGGGAACCATATCGAAATAGATCCAGCCGCCCTCTGCATTCTCGACCATTCCCTTTGCACGCAGGATCGTGCCGTAGAATTCGTCGTCGCTGAGCGTCTTTAAGATACTTTCAATCTCAGTCTTTGTATATTTATGCGGTGTCTCCTTGCCCCAGCTCGTAAATACATCATCGGCATGGTGATGTCCGTGCTCGTGGTCATGGTGATGTCCGCAGGAGCATACCCCGTTCTCATCATAGTGATGCTCGTGTTCATGTTCATGGTCGTGCTCATGATCGTGGTCATGATGCTCGTGCTTTGCGTGCTCCTCTGCCATCAGCTTCATTTCCAGAGAGTCCTGTCCCTCGATCACCTTCAGCATCGCCTCACCGGAGATCTGATCCCACGGTGTTGTGATAATCGCAGCCTTCTCATTTAACTGCTGCATCTGCTTGACACATAACTCCAGCTGCTGCGGTGTCGCATTCTGTGTGCGGCTCAAAATAATGGTCGTCGCATACTCGATCTGATTGTTGAAAAATTCGCCGAATGCTTTCATCTGCTTGCTCGCTTTGGTGGCATTGACGACAGTAATCAGACCGTTCAATACTACATCGTGTGTCTTTTCCACATCTATGACAGACTTCATCACATCCGAGAGCTTGCCGACACCGGACGGCTCGATTAAGATACGGTCGGGATGGAATTTTTCGATTACTTCGTTTAAGTTCTTTCCGAAATCACCGACCAGTGAACAGCAGATACAACCGGAATTCATTTCTGTAATCTCAATACCGGCATCCTTTAAAAATCCACCGTCAATACCGACCTCGCCAAATTCATTCTCAATCAAAACGATCTTCTGTCCGGCAAAAACCTCCTCGATCATTTTTTTGATAAATGTTGTTTTTCCGGCACCTAAAAAGCCGGATACAATGTCAATCTTTGTCATTGTTATGCCTTCTTTCTACATTCTGTTACTTACTTCTAACAACATGTTACATTCTATCGGGTGCGGAGAAGCCGAGCACATCAATACAGGTCTCCAGCACACCACGTGTCAGATCAAGCAAGGCAATATACGCCTGCTGCAATGCCTCATCGGGCTCTGCAAGGATCTTGGTCTCATGATAAAAATGGTTGAGCGCATTTGCCAGGTCATAAATGTATGCGCACACTCTGTGCGGCGCGAGCTCCGCAAATGCCGACTCGATCACGCCGTTAAATTTGGCAAGCTCTAGCTGCAAGGCTTTCTCGCTGTCTGAATGCGCCTCGCCGACACACAGCCCCTCAATGGAATGTCCTGCCTGCACATATTTATTTAAAATGGACTTGATACGCACAATCGTATACAGAATATACGGACCCGTATTTCCCTCAAAGGATGTAAAGCGGTCTACATCAAAAATATAGTCCTTGGATGCCTGATTAGACAAATCTCCGTACTTGACCGCTGACAGTGCAATCTGTGCAGCGACCTCACGTGCCTCTTCCTCACTCATCGTCTGGTTCTCGTTCTGGTTCGCCATGATCTTCTCATACATCTTATCCTCGATGCCGGTCAGCAGCGTTTCCAGACGCATCACGCCGCCCTCACGTGTCTTGAACGGCTTTCCGTCCTTTCCGTTCATCGTGCCAAAGCCAAGGAAATACAGCTTTGTATCATCGTTTACGATGCCTGTCTTTTTCGCGCACCGGAATACCTGCGTAAAATACAGCTCCTGCCGCTTGTCCACCACATAAATGATCTCATTCGGATTGTAAGATATCATACGCTGTACGATCGTCGCCAGATCGGTTGTATTGTACAGGGATGCACCGTCTGATTTTAAAATCATACACGGCGGGATCTCCTTTGTATCCGTCTCCTCCTTGACATCAACAACCAGCGCGCCCTCACTGATATACGCATAGCCGCCGTCCTTCATGCGGCGCACCATCTCCGGAATATAGGGCTGGGCATCGCTCTCGCCCTTCCATAATTCAAATGAAACATTCAGTCTCTTATAGTTTTTCTTTAAGTCTGTCACAGATACCTTGATAATATGCTGCCAGAGTGCATGATATCCGCGGTTGCCGTGCTGCAGTTCATAGGTTGCCTGCATCGCGCGTTCCTTATATTTTTCATCCTCTTTGGACTTTTTGCTGGCAGTCGGATAGATCTCCTCCAGCTCAGCAATCGTAAAAGGAGCCTCCTTCGGATACTCTCCCGCAAAGGCATTGTTAAAATACGGCAGATCCGGCTTGCGCTCACGCAGCTCCGTGATGATCAGCCCCATCTGCAGTCCCCAGTCTCCAAGATGGACATCACCGATCATCGTATTTCCGAGGAAAATACCCATACGCTTGATGCTCTCACCGATCACGGCGGAACGCAGATGTCCGACATGCAGCGGCTTTGCCACATTCGGTCCGCCGTAGTCAATCATGACCGTCTGCGGTTTCGCCACACGCTCACATCCATAATGCCTGTTCGACGCACCCTTCTCCATCTCCTTCAGATAGGCAGCCAGATATGTCTTTGCCAGCTTCAGATTCAGAAAACCGGGTTTTACAGCCTGCACCTCCTCGAACAATTCATTTCCGGCAAGTGCCGCCGCGATCTGCTCCGCAATGTCGATCGGAGCCTTCTTCGCCTGTTTTGCGAGTGCCATCGCTCCGTTACACTGAAACTCACAGAGATCGGGTCGGTTTGAAACCGTTACACGGGCATAGCTTTTGTCAAAGCCGAGCTGTTCAAAAGCGCCCTCCATTGTCTGGGTGATCTGGTCTAATAACTTCTTCATATCCGTTTCCTTTCCTTTGGTATATGTTTCATGGCAAAACAAAAAAACGCATAGCGTTTTTTTGTTTTGCTTATTTTCTATCTTTTTCGCCGTAACTACAGACCGTTACATCTCTTCCTCGGTGTGCTCGATCAGATCACGCAGCGCGTCGTCCTTCTCCGCGAGAATCGCCTGTATCTGTTCATCCTCCGTCGTATCCGTCTCACCGGTTTGCTGAGCATCTGCATGTGCGCTGGCAGCAGCATTCGCCTCTACCTCCTGCCGCATACGCTCGATCTCCCTGCGCTTGCTGCTCTCGACATCCTGCGCCTCACGCTGCAGACGTTCGATGATCTCCTCCGCCGCATGCAGCTCTGCCTCTGCAATCCGCAACTGATGCGCCTCCTCCGAAAACCCCTCCTGTTGTGCGGATTTTTTTGCCTGCGAAAGCTCGTCCTCCTGCTGCGCAGCACGCAGTTCCTCCGGTGTCATATAATGCACATTCCACCACTTTATAATACTGTGCTCCATTTTTTCTTTTTCATCGCGTTCTTTAATCAAATCTTTCATGCCACCTATTATATATGATGCGTAAAAATAATTCAACCGCAAGCTGCGCAAATGACACCCGATGTGAATATTTTTTTGCCAGACGTACACACTGATAGTAACAAATGCATACGCATGGAGCCACCCAACCGGTCGCTCAAATCAGAATAACGTTTCGGAGGATATCCTCATGTCTGCATACAAAGTCGAGATCTGCGGTGTCAATACCGCCAAACTCCCCATACTCAAGGAAGATGAAAAGGATGCCTTATTCGCGCGCATCCGTGAAGGCGATCCGCTCGCAAGAGAAGAATATATCAAAGGAAACCTGCGTCTGGTACTCTCAATCATCCGGCGTTTCTCCGGTCACACGGACAACATCGATGACCTGTTTCAGATCGGCTGCATCGGACTCATGAAATCAATCGATAACTTTGACCCGACGCTCGGTGTCAAATTTTCGACCTACGCTGTGCCAATGATCATCGGCGAAGTGCGCCGGTATCTGCGTGACAACAGCAGTATCCGTGTCTCACGCTCGCTGCGCGATACCGCCTACAAAGCGATCCATGCCAAGGAACAGCTCATGAACCGCACGCAGGAGGAGCCCACGATCGAGGAGATTGCCGCTGAATCAGGGCTTACCAAGGAGGAGATCGTCTATGCACTCGATGCGATCCAGAGTCCGGTCAGCCTCTACGACCCGGTCTACACCGACGGCGGCGACACGCTCTATGTCATGGATCAGATCGCCGACAAGAAAAATAAAGAATCCCGCTGGATCGAGTCGCTCTCGTTGTCTGATGCAATGGAGCGGCTCGGCGAGCGGGAAAACTATATCATAAAGCTGCGTTTTTTTGAGGGCAAGACCCAGATGGAGGTCGCGCAGGAGATCCATATCTCACAGGCACAGGTATCCAGACTCGAAAAATCTGCCCTCAACCATATGAAAAACTATCTAAAATAAAATCATAACCACACTAGCGGTCCCATTTGTCGCAGAGCGAATTGATCTGATCGGCAAAACGCGCCAGCTCTTTGTTCGGCAATCCCTCGCTCTTGTTGATGACCGCGAGCAGCCTCTGACCTGCCGCAAGCAGTCTGGCAAATACATTGCTGGATGCCTTGCTGGAATTCTTCGTCTTTTTCGGCAGCATCATGCGGCTGCCCTGTTTGATACAGGCATTCGTGAACAGGTCATAAATATCGCCGCTGTACGGTGCGACCGCCTCATAGCCAAGCTCCTTATGCAGATGCAGCGCGAATTCGTCTGTCACCTTGTCGTCGCCGTGGACGATAAATACGCGTTTCGGCGGATGCTTTTGAAACGCTGCCGCCCACTCGGTCAGCTTCGTGCGGTCTGCGTGGCCGCTGATGCCGGGCAGATTAACAATCTCCGCACGCACCTCGATCATCTCTCCGAACAGTTTGACCTCCTTGGCACCGTTCAAGAGCGCGTGACCGAGCGTACCGGGCACCTGATAACCTACAAACAGAATCGTCGAATCATCCCTCCACAGGTTATGCTTTAAGTGGTGGCGGATGCGTCCCGCCTCACACATACCGGATGCGGAAATAATCACGACCGGTTTCTTTAAAAAATTGATCTGCTTGCTGGCATTGCTGTCTACCGCGGTTTTGAGTCCCGGAAACTGGATCGGGTTAATCCCCTTTTCTACCAGTTCAAGTGCCTCGTCACTAAAGCATTCGCGCACGTTTTTGTGAAATACATTGGTTGCCTCGATCGCTAACGGGCTGTCGATATATACCTCAAAATCTTCAAATTCCGGAAGCAGATGCTCTGTCTTGATCCGGCGCAGGAAATAGAGCATCTCCTGTGTACGCCCGACGGAAAATGCCGGAATGACCAGATTGCCGCCGCGGATAAAGGTGCGCTTGATGACCTCTGCCAGCTCGGTTGCATAGTCTACCGGCAGATTGTGTTCGCGATCCCCATAGGTAGACTCCATGATGACATAGTCCGCTTCCTCTAAAAATGTCGGGGACTTGATAAGCGGCTTGTTGCCCTGTCCGATATCACCGGAGAATACGAGTTTGACCTCTTTTTCTTTTTCCGTCACCCAAAGCTCAATCGAAGACGAACCGAGCAGATGCCCCGCATCCACAAACCGGATCTTTAACGCATCGTCGACCTGTACGGTCTCACCGTAGATACACGGTGTAAACAGGTTTAATACCCCTTGCACATCCTCCATCGTATACAACGGCTCAATTTGTGCGCCACCGGAACGCTTCGCCTTACGGTTGCGCCACTCTGCCTCAAACTCCTGAATGTGTGCGGAATCCTTTAGCATGATCACACACAACTCATACGTCGCCTGCGTGCAGTAAATACGCCCTCTGAATCCATGTGCATACAATAACGGCAGCAGACCGGAATGGTCGATATGCGCGTGCGTCACGAGCACGGTATCGATCGCCGCCGCATTGACCGGAATCTCCTGATTTACATATAAATCCGGTCCCTGCTCCATACCACAATCCACGAGCAGATGCTTATCTTCATATTGCAAAAAATGACAACTGCCGGTCACCTCATGGGCCGCACCCAAAAATTCCAATAACATAATACCCATCTCCTTTACGCTTTTTTATCAAGCTCTTTTGCTCATTTCCGAAAACTCACTCTTTTGTATTATTTTATCACTTTTTTCTGATTATTCAAAGCGAATTATCTCTTTTTTCAGTCGTTTCATGATCTTTTTTTCCAGTCTTGAAATATAGGACTGTGAGATACCGAGCGTATCGGCAACTTCCTTTTGCGTCAGCTCCCTTCCATCCGGCTGGTTCAGCCCGAAGCGCAGCTCCACGATCTGACGCTCGCGGTCTGACAGATGTTGGATTGCATTGCCGAGCAGCTTTTTTTCGACCTCATTTTCGATGTCCTTTGAGATCACATCCTCATCGGTTCCTAAAATATCCGATAACAGCAGTTCATTTCCATCCCAGTCCACATTTAACGGCTCATCGATCGACACCTCCATGCGTGTCTTGCTGTTGCGCCGCAGATACATGAGTATCTCATTTTCGATGCAGCGGGAGGCATAGGTCGCGAGCTTGATCTTTTTATCCGGATCAAACGTATTGATCGCTTTGATCAGCCCGATCGTTCCGATCGAGATCAGATCCTCCACGCCGACACCCGTGTTGTCGAATTTTTTTGCAATATAGACAACAAGCCGCAGATTGTGCTCGATCAGCTCCTTGCGCGCCTCCGCGCAGTTATCCCCCATGAGCAGGATGCATTCGCGCTCCCGCTCCGCCTCAAGCGGCGGCGGCAGTACCTCCGCACCCCCGATATAGTGAATCTCCCGTTCCCTGCGAAACAGCATGGTATATAGTGTTGGTATCATCTTTAGTTGAAAGCGATTCGGTACATTGATTTTTATGTACATCCGTTGTCTCCTTTCAAACAATCGTTAAACGCCGCCGGCAGAATCATCCGGTAATCTTTTCCTTCAAAGACCTCCTGATCCGCCCTGCCGACCACAACCTTCGCCTGTCTGCCACCCTTCCATTCCAGCGCATCCACCGTTGTGACCTCCATCAAACGGTTTCCTGCACCGACGGTCACAAACGGAATAAAACGCGCCGCCGGTTCGTCTCCCACGAGTTGACGGTACTCCTGCTGTGCCAGTATATACACCGGCGCATGGACATACGGGTCACTCAGGCGGTTGCCCGTATCATACAACCCCATGACTTCTACCGAGTTTTCCCCCTGATGCAGCGTCATACGGTACAGCCTGCCATCATGTACCATCCGCCGCTCCTCCAACACCAGTGAAACCAACAGACTGCACGCGGACACGATACACCCCGCGGCAAACCAGCAGCCCTTCGGCAGATGCGCCTGTGCAATGCCAAAAATCCCTCCGGCGACGACGGTCGCCGCCATTCCCCATAAAAAAAGCCGCAAAAATACAGCGGGTGTCTGCGGGCGGAACAACACCAGAATCACAAACGCACGCAGCAGCAGACCGCCAGCCATAACGACCGCCCCGTATCCGGCGATCACAAACAGCAGAATCTGCACCGCAGCAGCCACCGCATTCACCCATAAAATATGTATCACGGGACTCTCCCGTTTCATCCACAGATTGACAAACAAACAGACCTGCAGCTCGACAAAAAACGTGCGCAGCCACAGGACATCTATGTAAACTGTCAGCTCCACATATGCATTCCCTCCCCGTTGCTTTGATAAAAATGATTATACCGCTGATGCGATGCAGATTTTGTCATTTCCGATAGGTGAACACAAAAAAAGATAGACAATCCACGATCAGAATTGTCTATCTTATCTAATTTATAATTATTTTTTATAATTCTTCGAACTGAACAACTTGAATTTGCGAGTTATCTTCTCGGATTCTTTAAAAATGTCGGGATCTGGATATCCTTCTCCGGCACACTGCTCTCCGGCTTTTTCGGCTTCTGGATGCCTGTGAATGTAGGATTTACCGGTGCTGTACCTGTTGCACCCGCTGTCGTGCCTGCTGCATTCAGCCCACGTGAATATGCGTTGCCGGCAGCACCCAGTCCGCTGCGGCTCGTCAGCCCACTGTTCATCGGGCGTGTACCCGTTGCTGCGCCTGCAGTCGGGGTAGTCGAATATTTCATACCGCTCATCAGCGGTGTCACAGACGGTTTCTTTGCCTCCAGTCCAGTTGCAATCACGGTGATCTTCGCCGTATCCGTCATAGACTCGTCATACTTCGCACCAAAAATAATATTCGCATCATCGCCTGCCAGATCCTGCACGTAACCAGCTGCATCGCTGGCATCGATCAAGGAAATATCTCCGGAAATATTGATAATCACGTGTGACGCACCGTTGATCGTCGTCTCAAGCAGCGGGCTCGCAACTGCCAGCTTGACAGCCTCAAGTGCCTTGTCGTCACCGTGTGCCTCTCCGATTCCGATATGTGCCAGACCCTTGTCTTTCATGACGGTCTGTACATCCGCGAAATCCAGATTGATCAGTGCAGGCAGGTTGATCAGGTCGGTAATACCCTGTACGGACTGCTGCAATACCTCATCCGCCTTCTTCAATGCATCCGGCATCGTCGTACGGCGGTCTACGATCTCGAGCAGCTTGTCATTCGGGATCACGATGAGCGTATCGACACTGTCATTGAGACGCTCAATACCTGAAACTGCGTTTACCATACGCTGCTTTGCTTCAAATTTAAACGGTTTCGTCACAACTCCGACCGTCAGAATACCCATATCTTTTGCGAGCTTAGCTACCACGGGAGCTGCACCGGTTCCGGTTCCGCCACCCATACCGCAGGTGACAAATACCATATCCGCGCCCTGAATCGCGTTCGAAAGATCATCCGCACTCTCCTCGGCTGCCTTCATGCCGATCTCGGGTTGCGCACCTGCACCCAGTCCTTTTGTGAGCTTCTCACCGATCTGGATCAGTGTGGGCGCTTTGCAGAGCGCCAGTGCCTGCTTATCCGTATTTACCCCTACGAACTCGACACCTCCGATGTTCTCGTCAATCATTCTATTTACTGCATTGTTTCCGGCACCTCCGACACCGATCACAATGATTTTCGCATTATTGTCTGCACCTGTGGTTGTAATCTCTAACAAGAGCTTGTCCTCCTCTATTCTCCTCTAATATCCTCAAATCTGCGCGCAATTTCCACGCCTTATCCCAAAATTCCGAAACTGTTAAGAATCTCCCAATCATATTTATAATAGTATTTCTTCAAACATTTATCAACTACTTATTTTGATTTTTTACTTTTTTTAGGCGCAAATATGATATCGGTCGTCTCACTCGTCCAGTTTTCCAGATGCAGCGTACCTTTTCTGCCGGTAAGCTGCGGCAGAATATATTGCAGACGCAGAATTTTCTGTGCTAAATTATCCGCATTTCCGACAAGTATCGTGATCTTTCCGCTGTAGACGGTCATCTCCCCCGATGCCTCATCATAGCTGATGCGCTTGGCGGGTATCTCGTATTTTTGCAAAAGCTGCGTCAATGACAACAGGTTTTTGAGTGACGTATCATTCTCAAGCGGCAGCTTCTCATACAATACGACCGAATCACAGGTCAACCCCTCGATCTTCGGCACATCCGGAATGACCTCCTGCGAGGTCTCCACCACGAATCCATCCTTATCAAAATAGGCATTCTGGTCAATCGAAGTAATATACAGATAGCCGAGAATGCCCTTCTCATATACCTCTACGGTCAGCTCGTGCGGATGCTGCGGGTTCAGTCCCACCGTCAGTTCATCCACAAACGGCAGCTTCTCGGTGCGCAGGAAACGGTATTTGATATACACATAAAGCGAGCTCCATGAATAGTCATCATCGAGCACCAGCTCCCGGATCTGGTCATCCGTATAAAACTCATTGCCTGTTACCGTGACCTTCTTCACCGTAAATACCTGCGTGATGAGCACAACACCGATTCCAATCAGCAGCACGAGCAGTCCTAAAATCATCAATATATTTCGTTTTCTTTTTCGTCTGCGCTCATTTTCCCTGCGCTGTTCTCTAATCATAAGCGATCTCCGATGCGTCCGGTTCAAACTGGATTCCACGCGATACCGAAAGTGCCAGCCCCATCTCCGCCATGAGGAATACAACGGATGTACCTCCGTAGCTGATAAACGGCAGCGTCACACCGGTATTCGGAATCGAATTTGTCACGACCGCAATATTTAATACGACCTGAATGGCAATATGTGCCAGAATGCCTGTCATCAGCAGGGAACCGTACAGATCCCTTGCGTTGTTCGCGATGACCATAAACCGCCACATCAACAGCAAAAACAGTAAAATGACACAGATCGCACCGAACAAGCCCAGCTCCTCACAGATAATCGAGAAGATCATGTCGTTAGGTGCCTCCGGCACAAATCCGAGCTTTTGCATACTATTTCCAAGCCCTTTGCCGAACAGTCCGCCCGAACCGATCGCATACAGTCCCTGTAGCGTCTGGAAGCCTTTTTCAAAGTCCTCCGGATGCCGCCACATCGCAATACGGTCGCTGCGGTAGCCCGCCGATGGCAGCATCAGGAATAGCACAATCGCACCGATTCCGGCACCACCAACAATAAAAAACTGTAAATATTTCGGGCTCGATACGAATACCATCGCCACTCCGATACCCAGCACGATGATCGCCGTACTCAGGTTGTTATAAGCGATCAGTCCGAAAATCGGTATAATGACGAGCATGACACGGATGACCATCGAAAATTTTGCCATTTTTTTTGGCATCTGGCTGATCAGGCTCGCCAAAAACATAATCACCGCCAGCTTCGCAAACTCCGACGGCTGAAATTCCATACTGGAATTTGGAATACCCAGCCATCTGCGCGAACCGTTGTGCTCGATTCCGATGCCTGGGATCAGAACGAGTGAACAGAGCACCAGCGCCACAAGATAGGCAAGCGTTCCCATATTTTTCCATCTGCGGTAATCGATCCTTGAGATCACAAACATACCCGCAAGACCAAGTCCGAACGCCATCGCCTGCCGCTTCAGATAATGCGCCGGGTCTTTGAATGTATTCTGCGCATCATAGGCACTCGTACTGTAGAGCATCACCAGACCGAAACAGATCAAAAATATGATGATAAACAGCAGACTGTAGTCGAAATATTTAATTTTCCGCTTTTTCTTCTGCCGTCCTGCCATATGACCACTCCCTCATATCCATTACTATTACTTTTCGAATGCCCTGACCATATCCTTGAACATGCGTCCGCGCTGTTCATAATTATCAAACATGCCCCAGCTCGCACATGCCGGTGACAGTAACACCGCATCTCCGCTGACCGCTGCCGCGTGGCAGATATCTACCGCCTCCTGCAACGAATCCGCGAACACATAATCGTGAAATCCCATCCGCTCACATGTATCCGCAATCTTTTTCGCTGTCGCGCCGATCAGGACGAGTTTTTTCACTTTTCCGTCAAAGGCCCCGATCCACTCGTCGTACTCCGACTGTTTGTCATAGCCTCCGCCGATCAGACAGGTCGGACGGTCCATCGCACGGATGCCCTGAATCGCCGCATCCGGATTTGTGCCTTTGGAATCATTGTAATATCTGACCCCGTCGATCTCCGTCACATACTCTATTCTATGCTCTACCGCCGTAAATCTGACTAAAACCTCGCGGATCTTATCGAGCGGCACACCATAGCTGTACGCAATACCTGTCGCTGCCATGACATTCTCATAATTATGCTTTCCGAGCAGGTTCAGATCCTTTACATTGCAGACGAGTTCTTTTTCACCATCTTTTGCCAGCCAGATCTCATCACCTGCCAGATACAGTCCGTCGTCGAGCGCCCGCGCACTGCTGAAATACACGACATGCATCCGCTGCTTCAGTTGTTCGCCAAAGGCGCGCAGCACAGCATCCTCATAATTGAGCACACACACATCCTCCGCAGACTGTCCCTCAGTGATGCGCTCCTTTGCCGCGATATAATTTTCCATCGTGTGATGACGGTTCAGATGATCCGGTGTGATATTTAAGATCGCAGATACCTTTGGTGCAAAATGCCAGACCGTCTCCAACTGAAAGCTCGAAATCTCTGCGACTGTCACTGTCTCAGATGTCATATCCAGTGCCATCCGTGTATACGGAATACCGATATTACCGACGACCTGTACATCCTTCACATAGTTTTTCATGATCTCTCCGGTCAGCGCAGTCGTCGTCGTCTTGCCATTCGTTCCGGTGATCGCCAGCACATCCCCCTCGGAAAATGCATATGCCAGCTCGATCTCTCCCCAGATATGCACACCATGGGCACGCAGGCTCTCAATCATCGGCAGATCGGTCGGCACACCGGGGCTGAGCACCGCATAGGAATAGTTGTCCATCTGCGCCTCGGGCAGACCCCCGATCCAGACACCGCACGCCGACAATGCCTTTGATTTTTCTCGGATGTCAGACTCCGTCAGCGCCTCATTGCCATCAAAAATGTCAAAACCGATATGATTTGCCTCCAACAGCTCCGCCGCAGCGACACCGCTGATGCCGGTTCCCACTACAAGTACCTTTTTATCTTCCAGATCCATCTGTATTCTCATGTCCTACACACTCCTTACAATGCCATATACGCAACGAGACACAACAACGTGGTCACGATCGAAAAGACTGCCACGACCTTTGTCTCCGACCAGCCGCCCAGCTCAAAATGGTGGTGGATCGGTGCCATGCGGAAGATCCGCTTGCCGTGTGTCAGCTTGAAATATCCGACCTGCAGCATCACCGATAAAATCTCGATCCAGTAGATCATGCCAACGATCAGGATAAAGATCGGCATCTGCATCATATATGCCGTTGCCGCAACGAATCCGCCGAGCGCCAGCGAACCGGTATCTCCCATAAACACACGCGCCGGATACACGTTAAACAGTAAAAAGCCTAACAGCGCACCTACAACCGCGCAGGTGATCGGTGCGACCTGACTGCCCGTACCGATCGCTACGACCGCAAAAAATGTAGCTACCAGAATCGTCACGCTGCTTGCCAGACCGTCCAGACCATCCGTAAAATTCACGCCGTTTACCGTTCCGATTACAGCCAGAAACATGACCGGAAATGCCAGCCAGCCGAGATTCAAATACATGCCACCGCTGAACGGAATGAGCATCGTCATCGGAATCTCCGCCCGCACTAAATACACCGCAAACACACCCGTCACTAAAATCTCGCAGAGCATCTTCTGCCATGCCAGCAGACCGTCCGAACGCTTGAGCACCACTTTTAAGTAATCATCCAGAAAACCGATAATGCCATAGCCGAGCGTCACAAATAAAATCGGCATGATCTTTGGATAAGCTCTCATAAAAATCAGGCTCGTCACGGTGATCGCGATCAGGATCATCAGTCCGCCCATCGTCGGTGTTCCATTTTTCACCTGATGGGATGCCAGCTCCTCACGCTCCGTATTACCGATCTTCAGCTTCCGCAAAAACGGGATGAGCACCGGTCCCAACACTGCACTGATCGCAAACGAGATCAGAACGGCAAAAATGCATACATTTGTCATATCAAATACTTCCACCTTTTATGTCCCTCTTTCTTTTGAATTCCACTTCAACTTATCTAGTATACGTTATTTTCTGTTTCAGTGCAAGGCGCGATCTCCAAATAAGGCAGAATATCCGCAAAAATATCATGCGCGACCGGCGCTGCGATCGTGCCGCCGTAATAGATGCCCTGTGGGTCATGGATCACGACCAGAACAAGCACCTGCGGGTCGTCTGCGGGCGCAAATCCGAGAAACGAAGAAATATAGCGGTGCGCACTTCGCGGCAGCGTCTGGGAAGTCGCCGTCTTTCCCCCGATCTTATATCCATCGATGTATGCACGTTTTCCGCCGCCCTCACTCACGACAGTCTCGAGCAGGCGCGCCATCAGCGCCGAGGTATCCGCCGATACGATGCGGTCGCGCTCCGTGACCTCATAATCTGTCCGGAAATTTCGCACAAGCTCACCGTCGGTATTTCGCGCCTCAAGTGCCAGATGCGGCGTGATCAGCAGTCCGCCGTTCACGAGCGAGCCCGCCGTCGCCGCCAGCTTGATCGGCGTGATCTGGAAGCTCTGTCCGAAGGAGATCGTCGCCAGCTCGACCGGTCCGACATTCTCTTTCGCGTGCATGATCGTGCCCGCTTCACCCGGCAGGTCAATACCGGTCAGCCGGTTCAGCCCAAACTGATTAAAATATTTGAAATAGTCATCTACGCCGACCCGCTGGCCGATCGTGATAAATACCGGATTGCAGGAATTCTGCAAGCCCTGTGCGAATGTCTCACTGCCATGTCCGGTCACTTTATGGCAGCGGATCCGCCGATCCTCCACCGTGATATATCCCGGGCAGAAAAAATGATCCGCCTCCGACACCACGCCTTTTTCCAGCGCTGCGGAAGCCGTGATAATCTTAAAAATACTGCCCGGCTCGTAAGTGTCATTCAGGCACTTATTTCTCCACATCTGATTCAACGCATCATTCTCACTCACACCCTTCTGCGGCTCATAGTCATCCGGCAGCGTAAACGGATGGTTGGAATCAAATTCCGGCAGATCCACCATCGCATAGAGTTCCCCATTGGACGGGTTCATCACAATAATCTGCACACTGTCCGCATCCTTTTGTTCCAGCACCTTCTCGGCAGCCTGCATCGCATAAGTCTGTATATTATAATCGAGTGTTAAGTACAGGTCATTGCCGTTCACCGGCTCTTTCCGCGACTCGCCGACGCCCTCGATCTCGATGCCCTTCGCATCGGTCAGTGTCAGTATCTTTCCGGGTTCCCCCTGCAAAAGCTTATCATATTTTACCTCCAGTCCCACAATGCCCTGATTATCCCCTCCGGTAAATCCGAGTACCTTCGAGGCAATCGTCCCGTGCGGATAATAGCGCTTGTAATCCTCATCGACCTTCACACCTGCCAGCTCCATTGCCCGGATCTGATCTCCGGTCTCTATATCCACGTTTGAGCGGATGCGCTCGATCGAGCTCACCTTCTCCACACGCGCACGCACCTTCTCCTCATCCATATCCAGTGCCTTTGACAGCGCCGCTATGACAGCCTCCGGATCTTCGATCTGGCTATGGATCACAGAGATCGTACAGACGGTTTTGTTTGCCGCCAGCAGTACACCGTTCCGGTCATAAATATTTCCGCGAGCCGCCTTGATCGAGCGCTCGCGCTCGTGAATATCCTGCGCCCTGCCTCCGTAATAAGTCGATCCCCACACCATCAGATACACGAGTCTGCCGACCAGAAACATAAGACATGCCGCAACTACAAAAAACATGAGCACAATCTTTTTCCGATTGTGATACTTTGTCCATTCCTCCCGTTCCGCCATATACAAAAACCTCATAAAAGCAGTTACTATAGCTTATTACTGCTCTTATGAGGTTATGATACGATTACTGATTTTCTCCGGCAGTATCACCCTCCTGCGGTTCGGCAGTATCGCCTTCCGGCTGCTGCTGATCTCCGGTCTGATCCCCAGTGGTCTCTCCCGTCTGATCTCCTGCCGGATCTCCGGTCTGGTCTCCGGCAGCTTCATCCGGCTGCTGCGTTCCATCCTCATCGATCTTTGTTCCGCTTGCGGACGGTACAGCGACACCGTCCAGTCCGGTATAAAAGTCTGTCTCCTCCGGTGTGAGCGCGCCCTCAGGTGCAATCTCGTCCGGATAGATATTCAGATACGGCAGCGCCTCCTCTAAAATCTCTCGTGTGAGATTCTGTGCATAGGTACTGTGTGACTGCTCATGCGCATTCGGCTCATCCACAACCGCATAGATTAAAAGCTCGGGGTCATCCGCGGGCAGATAACCGATAAATGATACTAAGTAGTTATCCGCATCCTTTGAACCGCCGACGGATTTCTGTGCCGTTCCGGTCTTTCCACCCATCGAATAGCCTGCCACCTTCGCGTAGCGTGCGGTTCCCTCTGATACTGTATCGTATAAGTAGCTGCGGATCTGCGCACTTGTCTCCTCTGAGACCGTCTGCTTGATCAGCACCGGATCGACCGTTCGGATCACATTGCCGTTTTCATCCAGCACCTTTGATAACAGATGCGGCTGATAATACTTTCCACCGTTAATCAGTGAAGAAAATGCTCCCGCCATCTGGATCATCGTCACGTTAAAGTTCTGACCGAACGAGTTCGTCGCCAGATCGACCGTTTTCATATCCTCCGCATGGTACAGCAGCGTATCAGTACGCGCCTCACCCGGCAGATCGATATTGGTACGCAGACCAAAACCGAAAATGCTCTGGTAGTTGCAGAAATTGTCTACACCGATCCGGTACGACATCTGCATGAGTGCATCGTTGCAGGAATCCATCAGTGATTTGCGGATTGTCTCCACACCGTGACCATATACATTCACACATTTAATTTTATGTCCGGAAATCGTCTCCCCGCCATCGCAGACAAACGTCTCATTTCCTTTTAATGTGCCTGTCTCCAGACCAGCAGCTACCGTAAACGGTTTCGCCGTAGAACCCGGCTCATAGGTGGAAGAAACGCAGTAATTCGTCCACAAACGGTTTCGCGCATCGTCGATTTCCTTCTCCGACATTGCATCGAGTTCTTCTTTTGTATAGCGGTCCTCCAGATTCCACGGATCTGTCAGGTCAAACGTCGGATACTGCGCCATCGCCATCACTTCACCGGTTTTCGGATTCATGATCAGCACGCCGATATTGCTCGCGGCAGCGCCCTCTCTATCGTTATCCTGAAAGGTATCGCAGAATTCCTGAATTTTTTTCTCCACAATGCTCTGGAGGTTGGCATCCAGTGTCGTCACGATCGAATCGCCATCTACCGCCTCACGCACTGTCTTTTCCAGATCGTTGTCCGAATTCAGATAGCCGAACCTGCGCCCGTTCGTGCCGCTGAGCACATCGTCATAATAGCTCTCAAGTCCGATCATTCCGACATTGTCCGAGCGTGTAAATCCGAGCACCGGACTCGCCAGCGCCCCGTACGGATTCGAACGGATATAGCTCTTTTCAAACCATACGCCCTTGAGATCCGGATGGTTCTCCGTATCTGCCGCCAGTGACGAATATTGGGACATTTCCTCATAGCTCAGCTTTTTAAGAAGCACATTGTACTGGCTGTTCGGAGAATCCTTGACAAGCTGCCGGACCTCGCTCTCGTCCAACTGCGGATAACATGAAAAAAGAGCTGTCAGTGTAGGCTCCAGATAAGGCTGCTTTCCGCTCACATCGCTTGTGAGCACCTTGCAGTCCAGCACCAGATTGTATACATCCGTACTCGTCGCGAGGATCGTTCCCTTTGCATCCAGAATATCCCCTCTGCGGAACGGGATCGTCTCACTGTCATATGCCTGCTGTGACAACACTATTTTCTCATACGTCGCACCCTTCACATACTGGATGTAAATGATTCTGCACACCAGTCCGATGAGCGCTCCGCTGATCAGAAGAAAAAGACAAATGAGCTTCTTTTTCATGCTGATCGTAAATTTTTTTGTTTTTCTTCTTGGTCTTCGCTGCTGATTCGCCAAAATCTATCAATCTCTCTTTATTCCGGTATTTCACCATACTGTGACATAAAATCTGCGCGGTCAATCTGATAATAGACGATCTGATCCTGCGTGGGATAGGTCATGCCCAGCTCACCCATCGCCCGCTCCTTCACAGTATCCATCTGTATGGCTGTCGCCAGACGCTTGTCCGTCGCATCGTTATCAGTTTTTAACTGATTGACGCTCGACTCAAGTGCCGCGATATTGTTCAGATGGATGGTGACATCTGACTGTAGTTTAATATAAAATACTGCCGTTAGGCAAGTAATAATTGCAGCAAACGTCAAAAAAACGACATAGCTGCGATCCATGACGAGCGCCCGGTCCTGATTGCGTCTGGCGATCGCACGCTGTCTGCGCCGTCTCTGACGCTCGCGCTGCTCCTGCTGCTCACGCTCCCTGCGGCGCTGCCGCTCCTGCTCCCAGTTGTCCGGCATCGCATCCATGCGGCGCACGACATTTCCCTCAATATAAGTCATTCTTCTGTAATCTCTTCCTGACTCTGCCATAACTGTTTTCCCCTCATTTTCGGTACATCCCTGATACCGTTACTTCCTAAATTTATTTCCTAATGTTTTTGCGTATCTTCCGCTTTTTCAAACACCCGCAGCTTTGCGCTTTTTGAGCGTGGATTGTGCTCCATCTCCTCCGGTGAGGGGAGAATGGGCTTTCGTGTGATCACTTTTCCCTTTGATACGTTCCCACATACACATACCGGAAAGTCTGGCGGACAGGTACACGGATTCTCATTTGTTTTAAAAATCGTTTTGACGATCCGGTCCTCGAGCGAATGGAACGTAATAATACAGATCCTGCCGCCCGGATTCAACAGCCCGATCATCTCATCAAGATGATCCCTCAGCACATCCAGCTCATGATTACACTCAATACGGATCGCCTGATAGGTGCGTTTTGCCGGATGTCCTCCGGTTTTTGCGACCTTTTTCGGTATCGCCGCCTCTATGATCGCATTGAGCTGTCCGGTCGTCTCGATCGGTTCCTTTTCCCGCGCAGCGACAATATGCTTTGCGATATTTTTTGCGAAACGGTCCTCTCCGTAATCGCGGATCATCCGATACAATTCACCCTCGCTGTAGGTGTTGACGATGTCCCTTGCGCTGATCCGCGCGCGCTGATCCATCCGCATATCAAGCGGCGCATCCTCCACGCGATAGGTAAATCCGCGCTCCGGTGTATCTAACTGAAACGAAGACACACCCAGATCCAACACGATCCCATCCACACCGAAAATACCGATCCGTCCGAGTTCTTCCTTCATATTGGCATAATTGCTGCGGATGATCGTCAAGTGATCCGAAAACTCACGCAACCGTTCGCCGGCTGCCCGGATCGCATCCGCATCCTGGTCGATGCCGATCAGCCGTCCGCCGTCAGTGAGCCGCTTCAACACCTCATAGGCATGTCCACCGCCACCGAGCGTGCCGTCCACATAGATCCCGTCCGGACGAATATGCAACTGTTCGATTGTCTCCGTCAACAGCACGGAAGTATGGTTAAATTCCATTCGTCAGCCCTCACTCTTAAAAACTAAATCCCAGCTCTGCCATGTGTTCTGCGACTTCATCCATGTCGTCAAAATTGCTGCTCTCCACCCAGCGGTCACGGTTCCAGATCTCCACGCGGTTCAGCACACCCGCAGATACAATGTCTTTCTGCAGATCCGCATGCTCCCTAAGATTTGTCGGAATCAGAATTCTACCCTGTTTGTCTACCTCACAGGTCGCCGCACCCGCAAAGAAAAATCTCATAAACCGGCGGGTCTGTGCGTTGGACGGCAATGCGCGGAATTTCTCCTCGATGCCCTCCCACTCGCTTTTCGGGTACACGAAAAGACAGCCGTCGAGACCTTTGGTCACGACGAACTCCTCTCCCAACTGCTCGCGAAACTTGGAAGGGACGATCACTCTGCCTTTTGCATCAATACTATGATTGTACTCACCGGTAAACATTCTGGGTCCTCATCATATATACATGGCATCCGGTTCTGTTCATTTACTTATTCACAAAGTTATGAACTTATCCACCACTTTCTGCCACCTATATACCACTTTCCTCCACTTATGACCCTTACTATACTCTCTTTTGGGCAAAAAATCAACGGAACGTATGTTTTTTTGCCTGTCTATTTATGTCGAAACGGAAAAGCAGCCGGTGGATTGCTCCACCGGCTGCCTCACGGTTCTTCTATCAACTGCTCCAGAATCCGGTCTACGCGCCTGCTGCACGCCAGACTTTCCTCCGAACATACATCTTTTAAAATTGCTTCATTCAGTTTCTTTCGCTCCCTCTCCAGTTGACGCAGCAGCGCCTCCCGTTCCTTTGTCGTTTTGGATGCCATCTATCTTTTGAACTCCTCCACTTTTTGCTATTTTCGAACGAACAACCGCAATCCAGATGGCAGCGGTCACTGCCATGGCCGCACCGACTACCATCGATACAGGCACTCTGATCACCGGGACAAGCAGCTGATCGGTACGCAGGCTCTCCACCCAGAATCTGCCGACACCATAGCCACACAGATACATGAGGAATACCTCCCCGTCAAACTTTTTACGCCGGATATACCATACCAGAAACAACAGCAGTGCCAGATTCCACAACGATTCATAGAGGAACGTGGGATGCACCTGTATGTACTCCACACCATCAATCACCATCTTATGGGCTGCGATCGATTCCGTGATCTCCCCCTGACGCACCGCATTGACCGGAAGCTGCATCGCAAGCAGATTATTGGTATATTCCCCAAAACACTCCCGGTTGAAGAAATTTCCCCAACGGCCGATGATCTGTCCGGCGACCAGTCCCAGTCCCGCCGTATCACACACAAGGGGGAAGTTCAGTTTTCTCTTTTTGCAAAAGCAAAATGTCGTGATAATCGCTGCGATCACTCCACCGTAGATTGCCAGACCTCCCTGACGCAGATTAAATATCTGCAGCAGATTGTCCTTGTACCTGTCCCAGGCGAACGCAACATAATAGATACGCGCACCAATCAAAGAACAGATAATGGCGATGATCGCCAGATCAAAATAGTCGTCCTGATTCTGCCCACTGCGCTTTGCCTCGCGCAAAGCGACAAGCAATCCCATCAACATTGCAAATGCCAGCGTCAATCCATAAAAAGCGATCTCAAAATTGCCGATATGGATTGATTTACCAACATGACTCAGGTAAATGTGAAGATTTGGGAAATTGATATTCATATTCATAAATTTTTACCCTTTTTACATTTGAAAATATCACCCTGTATGCGCACTCCGCGAAACCAGCATCCCGGATGCATGATAACGAAATTCCCCCGCATCTGTAATTCAGACACGAGGGATGCATCGTCTGTGCAGTGCTCCTACTGCTTGCAACGGAAGCTTGCGCACTCTGTCTCTGCGACAACGCACGCATTCACACCGCTGATACCAATATGGTCTGCCTGACACTTCTCATTGTTGTTAAAGGTGCAATTCGTTGCCTTACACCGGACATCCAGTGAAGTCTTCGGCTCGCCTACCGCATTCTTGCTACAGTTGCAGCCCTGCTCGCGGAAGCTTGAACAGCAGGTCTCGTGCGGCATGGATGCCTCGCTGCCGTCAATGAGAATATCATTCTTGGAACACTTTTTGTCTGCATTATACATACAGTTTGAAACGTTACAGTCTAACTTTGTCATGATCGCTCATTCCTTTCCATAAATCATAAGTCATGCACATATCCACATATCCTGTGCACGATTAGTATGATCTATGTGAGAAAATTTATGCGATTATTTTTGTTCCTGATCGACCTCTTCGCGGATCTCCTTGGTACGAATCTCCTCGCAGATCTGATCGATAAACGCTGTGAGCGGCTTGACGCCCTCGTCGCCTGCAAAACGGCTTCTGACAGATACCGTACCGTCTGCCTCCTCCTGCTGTCCGACAACAAGCATATACGGCAGTTTGTCCAGTCTTGCCTCACGGATCTTGTAGCCGATCTTCTCGGAACGGCTGTCAACGGTGACATCGACATGGTTTTTCTTGAGCTCTGCGGCAACTTTATTTGCATAATCTAGGTACTTATCGGAAATCGGAAGTACACGAACCTGCTCCGGACACAGCCATGTCGGGAACTTTCCTGCATAATGCTCGATGAGCCATGCCAGTGTACGCTCGTAGCATCCCATGGATGTACGGTGGATGATCCACGGCAGCACCTTCTCGCCCTTCTCATCGATATAGTACATACCGAACTTCTCTGCACTTGCGCAGTCGAGCTGGATCGTTACCATTGTATCTTCTTTTCCGTAGACATTCTTCGCCTGAATATCGATCTTCGGACCGTAGAATGCAGCCTCGCCGTCAGCCTCAGTAAACGGAATATGGTTCTCATTCATGACATCGCGCAGATACTGCTGGGTGCTGTTCCAGTACTCGTCATCACCGAGGTATTTATCCTTATTGTTCGGATCCCACTTAGACAGACGGTAGGTCACATCTCCGTCAATTCCAAGCGTTTTCATGACATAGTGGCACAGCTCTGTACATCTGGTGAGTTCTTCCTCTGCCTGATCCGGGCGCAGGATGATATGAGCCTCTGTGATCGTAAACTGTCTGACACGGGTCAGTCCATGCATCTCGCCGGAATCCTCGTTACGGAACAGCGTAGAAGTCTCTGCCATACGATACGGCAGATCCCTGTAGGAATGCTGCTCGTTCATATATACATAATACTGGAACGGACAGGTCATCGGACGCAGTGCCATCGTCTCTTTATCGTCGGAATCCTTATTTAAGATAAACATGCCATCCATGTAATGATCCCAATGTCCGGAGATCTTATAGAGGTCAGACTTTGCCATCAGCGGTGTACGTGTTCTCACATAGCCCCACTCATTATCCTCGAGATCCTCCATCCAGCGCTGCAGCTTCATGATCATCTTGGTTCCCTTCGGTGTAAACAGCGGAAGTCCCTGTCCAATGACATCGACTGTCGTAAACAGACCCATCTCGCGTCCGAGCTTATTGTGGTCACGCATCTTCGCATCCTCCAGCTTTGCAAGATGCTCCTTTAATTCGTCCTTCTTATTAAACGCAGTACCGTAAATACGCTGCAGGCGCGCCTTATCGGAATTGCCCCGCCAGTAAGCCATGGAAGAAGAAATCAGCTTGTACGCCTTGACACCCTTGGTACTCATCAGATGCGGTCCTGCACACAGATCGACAAATCCGCCCTGATCGTAAAAGCTGATCTCGGCATCCTCCGGCAGATCCTCGATCAGTTCTACCTTGTAAGGCTCACCCTTCTCCTGCATGAACTTGATCGCCTCTGCCCGCGGCAGAGTAAAGCGTGTGATCTCATGACCTTCCTTGATGATCTTTTTCATTTCTGCCTCTAAGTTGTCAAGATCCTCTCTTGAAAACGGCGTATGGTCAAAATCATAATAGAAACCATCATCAATCGCCGGTCCGATCGTGATCTTTGCCTCCGGAAACAGATGCTTGACAGCCTCTGCCAGCACATGTGACGCCGTATGGCGGATCACACGCAGTCCTTCCGGATCACTTGCAGTCACGATATTGAGTTCACAGTCATCACTGATCTGTGTACGCAGATCTACAATCTCTCCATTTATCTCTCCGGCACATGCTACACGCGCCAGTCCTTCACTGATATCCTGTGCAATCTCATACACTGATTTTGCCTGATCGTATTCCTTTACGGAACCATCTTTTAATGTGATTTTCATGTCAATTCTCCTTTATTATCTTTCTTATCATATGTTTATTCTTCATCTTCATCCGGCATTTTGCCGTTTCCGACATTATGGCCGTTTCCGCAATTATGGCTGCCGATCGTAACCGATTTTTTCGGTGTCAGAAGTATACCGAGCACAATACCCGCCAACGCAGTCGCCACAATCTCTAAAAATAATTCCCGTTTGGAGATCATCGTAACCTCATCCAGAGAATCCCAGAATTTTTTAATCGCTTTTCCGACATCCGGAATCAGCTTTGTCACCAGTTTCACCAGCACCTTCATTATATTCTTCTCCTTTCTATTAAAAAAGAATCCGCCTGCGGTGGGTCGCTTCCGCGACATACTTCATAACTATAAGACGCGTATCAATATAAAAATCCCCGGCGCCAGATCACTGACACCGGGGACGATTGCTCGCGGTTCCACCCCAGTTACCGGACAGCATCCTGTCCCAGTCACTTTTGTGATGATAACGGTATCACCGGCCCTGATTAGGGGCACTCAGAGTTGGTTAGTCTCTTCATCGTGTTATACATATTCCGTATTGATTATGATTAGACATTCTAACGCTTTTCCTGCATCATGTAAAGTAAATTCGTGTACTTATTTTGTACAATGAAGCGTTTTAAGCATTTTTTCCGCAGCACTGCTTATATTTCTTGCCACTTCCACAGGGACACGGATCGTTTCTGCCGATCTTCTTTCCCTCGCGGCGGATCGTGCCTGACTTTTTCTGCTCTAAGTACAGTGCCTTTTTCTTCTCCGCATCAAAGATCTCATCCCACTGCGGCAGCTCGTACAGCCAGTCAGCCTTGGCATCCACCATGTTCTTGTAGAGCTTCTCCTTATCGAAAATGAGGTTGACCTTTGTATCCTCCTCCATTGTCTCGATCGGGTTTGCCTCTACGAGTGATTCATTGATACCATCGAGGAAACCGGTCATCTCCATGACACTGATCTGATATTTCTCTGCGAGCTCCTTGACCGTACCCTCGACCTTCTCGTCCGGATTGTTAAGAAGCTGCTCGTAGATACCTTTTTCTAATAAGAAATAATTGTTCCAGAATCTCTGGAGCTTTCCTTTGTCTGCTTTTTCATTATAGGCAATCTTCTGCCATTCCTGTAATAATGCCATAATTCATCCGTCCTTTAGTAAAATAATTTAGGCACAATCTGTGTGCACTTACATAGTATAACTCATATGCACATATTTTTCAAAGTATTTTTTGTATAACACCCGAAAAACCGGATATACTACGATTAACCGGAGCATTTGTTACCCCCAAGGCTTCGGTTGTGCGAAAGATACAAAAATACTTTATCCTCCCCTAGAGAGAGACCTGCCACGCGCAGGTCTTTCTTTTTTGTGTGACAGGAAATTCCTATCACACAAAACGCTCTGCACGGGTGTGCGCCTACACTAATCCCTGAATGAGAATAATCAAAATCAGCAGTGGCAAAACAAACTGGAAATACGGCTTGAGCCACTTTGCCATTTTCAGACCCGATCCGGTATTTGCCTCCTCAATATAACGGTCAAAGCCCCATCCGAATTTCGTCACACAAAACAGCAGATAGATCAGCGAACCGATCGGGAGCAACAGGTTACTTACAATGAAATCCTCGCTGTCGAGCACATCACGGCCGCCGATCAGATGCAGATCACTCCACACGTTATAGCCGAGCACGCACGGCAGGCTCGCGATCAGGATGATAACACAGTTGATAAGCGCCGTCTTATTTCTGCTCCAGCCAAACGTATCCATGCAAAACGACATAATATTTTCAAATACCGCGATGATCGTAGAAAAGCTCGCAAACGTCATAAACAGGAAAAACAGTGAGCCCCACAGTCTGCCGCCCTCCATATTGACAAATACATTCGGCAGCGTGACAAAAATCAGCTTCGGACCCGCAGTGACTTCCACACCGTAGCTGAAGCATGCCGGAAAAATGATCAGTCCTGACATGATCGCCACGAACGTATCCAGCGCACAGATCCGCGCGCCTTCCCCTGCCAGTGAATGTTCCCTGTCCATATAGCTGCCGAAAATCTCCATCGCCGCAACGCCGAGACTCAGCGTGAAAAATGACTGGTTCATCGCGGCTGCGATCACATTGCCAAGCCCGACCTCGCGCACGGTATCCACGTTCGGCACGAGATAAAACGAAACACCCGCTCCGGCGCCGGACAGCGTAAAGCTGTGAACCGCAAGTACAATGATCAATACAAGCAGAGCGCTCATCATAATCTTGCTGACTTTTTCCAGTCCATTCTGAAGCCCCCGGCTGCACACGAGAAATCCCGCAAGCACAGTCACAACCATCCAGAATCCCATCTGTATCGGGTCTGCCAGCAGCTCCGTGAACACCGATCCCACCGTATCGGCATCCATTCCTGCCTGAAAGGTTCCTGTCAGAAACTTATAAAAATAAGTCAGCATCCAGCCGGAAACTGTCGTGTAATACATCATCAGCACATAGCAGCCAAAAATCGCCACCCAGCCATGCAGGTGCCATTTGCTGCCCGGCTTTTCCAACGTCTCGTATGCCTGCACCGCACTTTTGCGGCTGGCGCGTCCGACTGCCAGCTCCATCGTAAGCACGGGAAGTCCCATTGCCACAAGGAATATCAGGTAAAACAGTACAAACAAGCCGCCACCGTTTTGTCCCACCACATAGGGAAAACGCCATACGTTTCCGATTCCGATCGCACATCCCGCACTCACGAGCAAAAATCCGAGCCGGGATTTAAAAGATTCACGTTTCATTACTAATCCTCCGTTTTTACACTTGTAGTTCCAACGATTAAGTGTAACATTTTCCCTGATGTGTGGCAAGCTCAGATGTCGGGACGAGGAAAAAAGAGGTCTGATGACCTCTTTTTTACGGTTCGATATTCATGATCTGCGCCCACCCACATCCGGCTGCTGCTGTGTGATACAGTGGATATTTCCACCTCCGTATACAATCTCCCGCGTATGCACACCGACGACTTCCCGCTCCGGAAACATCTGCCGGATCTGCGCTAACGCCAGCGCATCATTTTCATCGTCATACTGCGGAACGATCACGCCTCGATTTGTGATGAGAAAATTCAGATAGGAGGCGATACACAGATCGCCGTTTTCACGCTTTGCAGATCCCGGTGTCTGCACGATCGTCTCTGCGCCCTGTAAGCGCACCGGCTGTGCAGTCATGCACAGCTTATGCACTTTAAGCCTCCTGCCCTTCGCATCTGTTGCCTGCGCGAGTATCCGCTGCGCCGACTGTGCTGCCACATAAAACGGACTGTCTGGATCCTCCACATCAATGCACGCGACTTCTCCGGGACGGATAAAGCAGGCGACATCATCCACATGCCCGTTTGTTTCCTCCGGATCGATACCGTCCGGCAGCCAGAGAACCTTGCTGCATCCAAGATAATCTAACAAATACTGCTCGATCTCGGCTTTCGTCAGATGCGGATTTCTGCCCTTGCTCAGCAGGCACATCTCGGTCGTGAGCACCGTTCCCTCTCCGTCCACATGAAACGAGCCGCCCTCCAGCACAAAATCATCCAGACTGTAATAATCGACGTCCTCCAGCTCACAGATTCTGCGTGCAACCGCATCATCCTGCTCCCACGACGCATACAATCCGTCAACCAAGCCGCCCCATGCGTTAAATCTCCAGTCACAGGCACGCAGCCCGCCATGACCATCCACGAGGAAGGTCGGTCCGCAGTCTCTGCACCATGCATCATCGGATGGCAGTTCCACGACGCGGATGCGCTCCGGCAGCATCGCCCGGCAGGACTCGTATGCGTCCGCTGCCGCGAGCATCGTCACAGGTGTAAACCTGCTGATTGCTGCCGCCACATCTGCGTATGCCCGCTGCGCGGGCCGCGCCTGATCGCGCCAGTTGTCCGGGCGCTTTGGCCAGATCATCCATATTTTTTCCTGTGGTTCATATTCTGCCGGCATATAATAGCCATCCTCCGACGGCGTGCTGCCTGTGATCCGTTCTGCCATGTGCCCGGCTCCTTTCTTACTTTTTATCGTCTGATTCGACCGTGATTACTCTTTTAACTTTGTCCACATCTCATCATAGATTGCCAGTGTATCGGTATCCAGATTTGATACATATTCGCCTGCCGCGATAACCTCTGCCGGAGGATTCTTTGCCTCATTTGAGCTGTATTCCTCACCCATTGCCTCTACTGCCTTGCTGTTTGCTGACAGATACGGGAACTCCTCGATATTCATCTTTGCCGCATCGACACTCAGCATATAATTGATAAACTCCATCGCTGCATCGTAGTGTTTTGCTCCCTTGGGAATCGCCCAGTTATCCATAAATACATAGGCTCCCTCACTCGGATATACGATCTGGATATCCGCATTCTCTTCCATTGCCAATGCCGCCTCAGCACTCCACATATAGCCGACGGAACAGTCACCGGAAATCATTGCAGACTTCGGACTGTCTGAATCGTACAGCGCGATATTGTCCTTTAAGGTGAGCAGTTTTTCCTCCACACCGGATAATGTACCCGGATCGGTCTCATTCATGCTCAGCCCCATGCTGCGCTCTGTCATACCGATCACCGCACGGTAGTCATCCAGCACCACGAGCTGTCCCGACAATGACGGATCAAACAGATCGCCATAACTTGTGATCTCCTTATCTACCTTCGATGTATTGACCGCGATCGCTGCCACACCACCCTGATAAGGTACAGAATAAACGTTGCCCGGATCATAAGACGGATCAAGATAAGATTCACCGATATTTCCGAGGTTCGTCAGTTTCTCTTTGTCAAGTTCTTCCAGCATACCCTGTCCGGAGAGCTGTTCCACCGCATAATCACTCGGCTGGATAATATCATAGGTTCCCTCGGACTCTGATTTTACCTTTGCAATCATATCCTCATTGGATGAATAAGTAGAGACATTGACCTTGATTCCGGTGTCCTTTTCAAATGCATCGATTGCTTCCTGTGAGACATATTCCGTCCATATAAAGATGTTCAGCTCACCTGCGGATGCAGTGTCAGACGAAGAACCGCATCCACCTAACATGGAACCTGCCAATACTGCTGCTAATGCCATACTCATGATTTTCTTTTTCATATTCCATTCCTCCCTCAAAATAAAAATTTTATGAATGTTCTTTATTTTTTGAAAAAATACCACTCTGTGTCAATACGACTAAAAGGATCGTCGCGATCAGAATCAGTGTCGACAATGCATTGACATCAGGTGCGACACCGCTTTTAATACTTTCCATTACCTTGAGCGGATAGGTCTTTGTCTGTCCGTTTACGAAATAGCTGATAATCACATCATCGATCGACAGTGTAAATGCTAACAGTGCACCGCCCGCGATACCCGGCGCAAGCACCGGCAGGGTGATCCGCAGGAATGTCGTCAGCCGGTTCGCCCCGAGGTCCATACTCGCCTCCTCGATCGACTTGTCATAGCCGCTGAGCCTTGCCCGCACGTTAAATATGACAAACGGAACCGAAAATGTCACATGCGCCAGTATCAGTGTCAGCATACCGCGCGGGATATTGACCTTTGAAAAGATCGTCAGCAGCGAGATACCAAGCACGATCTCCGGTATGACGACCGGAATATACAAAAGTCCGTTGATGATACTTTTTCCGCGAAAATGATACCGGTAAATACCGACCGCACCGATCGTGCCGATGATCGTCGCGAGCAGCGTGCTCACCACCGCGATCACCATCGTATTTCCAAATGCCTGCAAAAGCGATGTATTGTCAAACAGCTTTACATACCAGTCCAGCGTAAATCCCTTCCACGAGAGATACGGCTTGGATGTCGTAGCATTTGTGGAGTTTACAACGATCACGGAGATCGGTAAAAACAGGAAGATATACACCAGTGCGCAGAACACTCCGCTAAGCCCTTTTTTTGCCTTTTTTCTGCTGTTTCTGCTCATCCTATCACATCCTTTTCCCTAAATATTTTATACGCCGAGACTATCCATGTCTCCGCCCATCCGCTGATACAGCTTCACCAGTATAAGCGTAATCACGATCAGTATGATAGAGAGTGCTGCGCCGAGCGGCCAGTTGTTACCGCTCTGGAACTGACGTTCAATCAGATTTCCGATCACATCCGAATTACCTCCGCCGAGAATATCGGATACAAAGAAATAACCGAGACACGGAATAAATACCATGATACTTCCGGAAAAAATACCACTGGATGTGAGCGGCAGAATCACCTTCACAAATGTAAGCGCAGGTTTTGCCCCGAGATCCGCCGATGCCTCCAATAGACTGCCGTCCAGCTTTTCAATCGCCGTATATAACGGCAGGATCATAAACGGAATCAGGCAGTAAACCATACCGAGTACCGTCGTTCCCTGTTTGTATAACAGATCCAGCGGTTCCTTCGTCAGATGTAGAAACTGCAATGCCGTATTGAGCCATCCGTTTGTACCCAAGAACGTCCGCCATCCGTAAATACGGATCAGTGAATTTGTCCAGAACGGGATGATGACCAGCATATAAAACAGCTTTTTGCGCTTGCTGTGTGTTCTGGCTATGATATAGGAAAACGGATATCCGATCAGAATACACAGCAGCGTCGTTACAAACGCAATCATGATCGACTGTGCATAGATCTTCAGATAATTGGCACTGACCAGACGCTTATAGTTATCAAGTGTGAACTGCATCTGTACATTATAATACTGGTCGATCGAGCAAAAGCTCATGACGACTACATAGATCAAAGGGATCGCAACAAGCAGGACGAGTACCAGCGTTACCGGTCCTACCGTGAGCAGCGCCGGCAATGTATTCGACCGCCACTGATGCTTTGCGTGCGCTTTTTCCATATGACCGCCCCCTAACTGAATGTAATATTTTCGATCGCTTCAAAGATCTTGCCCGACTGCGTATGGATCAGCACCGCATCCTCCGGATTCCAGTACGGATAGATCAGCGCACCCGGCTCCGGCAGCTCCTCGCCCGCCAGACGCTCGATCTTTAACTCATTACCGTTTGACAAACGCACAATACATTTGATGACTGAGCCGACATATATGTAATCCTTGACGACTGCATGGATGGAAAAATCCTTCACCGGTGTATCGGAAAACTTCATTTTTTCCGGCCGGACAGATACGGAAATATACTCTCCTTCCCGGAAACCCTCTCCGCATCCGGCAATCGATCCATTTTCTACAGCGATCAATGCCTTGTTGCCATCCATCTCTGCGATCGATCCGTCGAAAATATTTGTCTCGCCGATGAAGGTCGCTACAAACTTTGTCTTCGGCTGCTCGTAGATCTCAGTCGGTGTGCCGAGCTGATCGAGAATGCCGTCATGCATGATCGCGATACGGTCGCTCATCGTCAGCGCCTCCTCCTGATCGTGCGTGACATAGATAAATGTAATGTTGAGCTTTCTTTGCAGCCGTTTCAGTTCGAGCTGCATCTGCTTTCTCAGCTTGAGATCGAGCGCTCCGAGCGGCTCATCGAGCAATAACACCTTCGGCCGGTTAATCAGCGCCCTTGCGATCGCCACTCGCTGCTTCTGTCCACCGGATAACTGACTCGGATATCGCTTTTCGAAGCCTTCCAACTGGACGAGCTCCATCATCTCGGTCACTCTGGTTTTGATCTCTGCCTTCGGCACTTTTTTGATCTTTAAACCGTATGCGATATTGTCAAAAATCGTCATGTGCGGAAACAACGCATAACTCTGGAAAACGGTGTTGACATTTCGCTCAAACGGTTCCTTTTCCTCGATCGGCTCTCCCTCCACGAGAATGCTTCCCGATGTCGGCTCTTCAAATCCGGCTACCATACGAAGCGTCGTCGTTTTACCACAGCCGGAGGAACCGAGCAATGTGAGGAATTCGCCTTCCTCTACTTTTAAATCAAGATCTTTTACGACATGATTTTTTCCATATATTTTGTTGACTCCGTTAATTTCAACGATATAACCCATGAAATCACCTCGCTTTATACTTCGTTTTAGATTGCCTTGCTGCCTCTCTCACCGGTTCTGATTCTGACAACATCCTCTACATTTCTGATAAAGATCTTTCCGTCTCCGACATGATCCGTCGCACATTTCTCACGAACCTTCAAAATCAGCGGCTCTACCTCTTTGTCTGCCACAACGACATTCACCTGAATCTTCGGGAGCAGGTTGATCGTTGTCTTTAATCCGCGGATCTCATTGACACCAGTCTCTGGAATTGATCCTTTCTGGCTGCCGCAGCCCATGACGGTTGAAATCGTCATACCTCCACAATTCACTTCATCGATAATCGCTTTCATTGCCTCTAACTTTTCCGGTCGGATAATCATTACTAATTCTTTCATACACATTCCCCTTTCCAACAAAGAAAGGAGCCTACCCCCAAGGGTAAGCTCCTTCGCTTTTTGTTTGCTCTTTTTTTAATTTAGGTGCATTATATGCCATTCTCCCGGATTACACAATCACCCGAAAATACCTCTTTTCTACTACTTTTTAAGTATTTTTCTCTTTTTCTCTGATCATTTTGAACAACTGCACACGATTTTTGATGCCCAGTTTCCGGTACAGATTCAGGATATGCTTTTTCAGAGTGTTCTCGCTGATCATGAGCTGTTCGCAGATCTGCGCGTTGTCCTCACCTGCCAGCAGTCGCTTGAGCACCGTATGCTCCCGCCTCGTCAGCTCGTACATTCTGACCGCCTCGGACACCGTGATCTTGTGATCCGACACATCCGCATCCTTCTGGTGCTGCCACAGCCGGTATGCCAGATGATCCTTGAGTACATCGAGCACAAACATGTCACTGTATTCAAAATTCGCTTTTCCAGCCGACCGGTACAAGGTCACGACACCTGTCAGCTCATGATCCTTTTCGAGTATCACCTGCAGCGAATCGTGCCGCTTGACCTCTCCATGAAGCTGAATCAGCGCTCCCAGCTTATACTCACCGCCCGGCGCAGCCAGATAAAAATCTGCGCTGTCAAAATCCACGAGCATCTGCAGTTGTTCCAGAAACTGTCTGCGCATCTGGTCCAGATCCTCCACGGTATAGATCTTATAAATCATCCGGTTCAAAAACATCCAGTCATTCGTTTCCAGTTCTCTCATAACATCACCCGCCTTCATAAAAAGAATCCTGTCCGCAGGACTTCCTAGTCCAATTAAAAAATGAGGCACTCCCGTCCGAGAATGCCTCATCGCATGTTTGTTATGGCTGTCATGCTACTATTTTTTTATGGATTTGTCAACAAAAATCTGACTGTCACTGAACGCATCCCTCCAGATCTGATACAGCCGCTCAAAGCTGTACGCAGCATTTGCAGGACTTGTAGAGGGCAGCCGGATGATCTCTCTGTTTGTCTGCCCATACACGTATTTCATGTACAGATCATACGCTTTGGTGCCATTGGCATAGATATGCGTGATGTCCGTCTTTTGCAGCAGCGCACCGATGTCGTTCGGTATGACATCGCGGATCGAGCTGTCGCTGGAGCCCGTAATCTGACAGGCTGCGATCACATCCCACACCGCGATTTTATGCCGCAGTAAGAGCTGCTTTTTCGCGGCAATATCCTCCCGTTTTGGCACTTCCTCCCCGGTCAGCGCCGCGATCAGCCGCCAGAAACGGTTCTGCGGATGACCATAATAAAACGACATTTCTCTTGATTTTACAGACGGAAATGTCCCTAGGATCAGAACCTGCGAATGCGTATCATACACCGGTTCAAATTCATGTTCTACTCTCATACTTCACACTACTTTGCAATGATCTCACTCGTGTGGATGAAATCATAAGGCGTCGCCTGATACACGTAATAATTCAGCCAGTTGGAATATAAAATGTTCCCGTGTGACCTCCACTGCAGGCGCGGTTTTTTCGTACAGTCGTCGTCCGGGTAATAGTTCACCGGCACCTCGATCGGTAATCCCTGATTTTTGTCACGCATATACTCCTTGTGCAGTGTCAGACGGTCGTACTCCGGATGTCCCATCAGAAAAATTTTACGTCCGTCATTGTCGATGACTAAAAATACACCTGCCTCTTCTGATTCCGCAAGAATCGTCAGATCCGGCTCTGACTCGATATCCTCCCTGCTCATCTCGGTATGTCTCGAATGCGGTGCCATAAAATAATCGTCAAAGCCACGTACCAGCGGCACCTTGCGGTTCATCACGCGATGCTCATAGACACCGAACACCTTCTTATCCATCCGGTGCTTTTTAATCCCGTAATAGTGATACAATCCTGCCTGAGCCCCCCAACAGACATGCAGCGTACTGGTGACATGCGTCTGCGCCCAGTCCATGATCTCGCACACCTCATCCCAGTAGTCCACTTCCTCGAAGTCCATCTGCTCGACCGGTGCTCCGGTAATAATCAGTCCGTCCAAATTGCGGTCGCGGATATCATCGAGTGTCACATAAAACTGATCCAGATGCTTTTGTGACGTATGTGCCGATTCATGGCTTGACACCGTCATAAATGTCACATTTACCTGCAACGGGGTATTAGACAGTGAACGCAGCGTCTGCAGCTCATTGTCCTCCTTTAACGGCATTAAATTCAAAATACCAATCTCAATCGGACGAATGTCCTGATGCGCGGAACGTGTTTCATCCATCACAAATATATTTTCATTCTCCAGAATCTCCCTTGCAGGCAGATTGCTCTTAATCTTTACAGGCATATCTAATCTCCTTTGTTTAACAATTCCAGCTTCATTCTAATTCTATTTCATTTTTATTCCAATTCCATTTTACCATTCTATACTGATTCACCCGCAAAATCAACTCCCGATCGCCACATCACCGGCCGAGCATCGCAAGCAGTTCCTCCTCCGTGATCACAGGTATCCCTAACGAACGCGCTTTTTCCAGCTTGCTGCCTGCCGCCACGCCCGCGAGTACATAGCTTGTCTTTTTGCTGACAGAGCCTGTGCATTTTCCGCCATTGTTCTCGATCAGCTCTGCCGCCTCTTTCCGTCCGAGTGTCGGCAGTGTACCGGTCACAACGATCGTGAGCCCCGCCAGTGCCGCGCCCTGCGCCGCCTGCTCTGACTCCAGATTCATGCCAAGCTCTGCCACCTCGGATAACAGTTTCCGGTTTTCTGCATCTGCAAAATACTCGTGAATGCACTCCGCTGTGATGCCGCCGACATCCGGGATCTGCGTCAGCTGCTCGACACTCGCATCTGCCAGCTCCATCAGATTTGCAAAATGCTTCATGATCTCCTTTGCCGATGCTTTTCCGACATTCCGGATCGCCAACCCTGTAAGAAATTTATCGACCGAATTGTGCTTGCTCTCCTCGATCGCCGCCAGTATCTTATCCGTATTCTTTTCTTTTCCCATGATGCCTTTTTCGATCAGCTCGTCCCGATGCTCCCGCAAACGGTAAATGTCCGTATAGTTGTGCAGATAGCCTTCCTCTACGAGCGTATCCACATACGTCGAACCGAATGCCTTAATGTCCATCGCATCACGGCTCGCGAAATAAGCGAGCGTGCGTTTCAGCTGCGCCGGGCAGGAAGGGTTATCACAGCAGATGTCTGCCGTTCCTTCCTCCTTGCTGAGCGGATGTCCGCACACCGGACACACATGCGGTGCCGGAAAAACGGTTCCGGTCGGCTTCGTTACCCTGATGATCGCCGGTATGATCTCGCCCTGTTTGCGGCAGACCGCCATACATCCCTCATCGATACCGAGACTTTCGATATAATCCATATTGTGCAGCGTCGCATACTGTACCATTGTACCACAGAGACGCACCGGCTCCTTGAACCGCGCGCGGAACGTCATTTTACCGGTTCTGCCGACACCGACCTCCACTTCTTCGATCTCTACCTCTTTTTCCTCCGGAGGGTATTTATAGGCGATGTGTCCCGACGAATATTTGCTGCCGGCAGGAAAATCCGCACGGTATGCAATCTGTTCGATCTTCACAACCGCACCATCAATATCATAGTCATAATCTCCGCGCTGCTCTCCGATCGCATCGATCGCAGCCAGCACCTCCTCCGCTGTCTCACAGCACACATGCGGTACGACCGCCACGCCCTGTGCCGCCAGTTCATCCAGTCCGACGGTATGATTTTCCATCAGATGTGCACTCGCACCGGTCGCATCCTGCACATTGAAAATAAACATGCGCAGCCCACGCTCCTTCGTAATCTGCGGATCTAACTGGCGCAGCGTACCTGCCGCAAGATTTCTCGGATTGGCGGCTGTCTTTTTGCCGAGACTCTCCTGTCTCTCATTAAACTTTTCAAAGTCCTCGTGGCTCATATACACTTCACCGCGCAGTTCTACATAGTCTGTCTCCCGGATCGTCTGCCGGACATCCGGTATCACTTTCGCATTGAGCGTCACATCCTCGCCGACCATGCCGTCGCCGCGTGTCTCCGCCAACGTCAGCACACCGTCCTGATAGCGCAGTGACATACTCAGCCCGTCGATCTTGTGCTCCACGGAAAAACGGGCATCCGGATGCATCTGCTTCACCTGACCGACCCACGCAGCCACCTCTTCCTTTGTAAACAGATCCTGAATGCTGAGCATCGGTACATGATGTGTGATCGTGACTCCCGCCTCGCGCTTTGCGACCCCGCCGATCTTCTGTGTCGGCGAATCCGCACGCACCCATTCCGGATGTTCAGCCTCCATTTTTTTCAGCTCACGCATCAGTGCATCGTATTCAAAATCACTGATCGTTGGCGCATCCTCATTATAGTAATGATTCATATGCTCATCGATCGTCTGTTTCAGCTGTTCATACGCCGTCTTTGTATACTGTTGTTCCATAGCTTTTATTTTACCTCACATTATTTCACTGTCTCATTGGATGAATGACGGATCAGGCGCTGCAATTCCTTCCACTCCGCCTGTGTCACATCGCGGTACGTCCCTTCCTTCAGATCACCAAGGCGGATATTCATGATCCGCAGACGCTTAAGTGTCCTCACATGATATCCGAGCGCCTCACACATACGCCGGATCTGCCGGTTCAGTCCCTGTGTCAGCGTGATATGAAATTCTCTCGTTCCACTCTTTCGCACCTTACACGGTCTGGTGACGGTATCTAAGATCGCCACGCCATTCGACATCTGCATAATAAATGTATCCGTGATCTCCCGATCCACTGTCACAACATATTCCTTTTCATGCCGGTTTCCAGCACGCATCATTTTGTTTACGATGTCACCGTCATTCGTGAGCAGGATCAGTCCGGTGGAATCCTTGTCCAGTCTGCCGACCGGATAGATCCGTTTCGGATAATTGATATAATCAACGATATTCACACCCTCTTTTTTAGAAGTCGTGCAGACAACTCCGCGCGGCTTGTGGAATGCAATGAGTATCCGCTCCGTCTCTTTCGCAACCGGTCTGCCCTTGTAAGAGACAACATCGCCCGGCATGACCTTATCGCCCAGCACCGCCACACGCTCCCCAATACGGATCTGTCCGGCTTCCAATGCACGGTCCGCCTCTCTGCGGGAACACACACCCGCTTCGCTCAAATATTTGTTGATACGGATTCCTTCCTGTTTCTGATCCATGTTACACCCCACCATAATTTGTGTAGAAAAAGACGGCTGCAGATTATGCAGATGCATTATGCACCGCTACCCAGCAACCGCCTTTCATCATTTGTTTTATTCCTTTGAATGATTCTGTTTCAAACAATACTATTTAATCAGTTCCGTCTTGATATATCCGGTCTGACCGTTCCACTCTACCTTTGTCCAGCCTTCCGCATAGCTCTGGATAACCTTTACCGTATCTCCCTGGAATGCCAGTCCGACACGATCCGCCGTCTCACTCATGGAAACACGCACATTGACGGAATCACTCAGTGTGATCTCCTTACCCTCCGGCAATGCCTTTGCAGGCTCATTCTCGTCCGTAGGCGTTCCCTTGATATCGGACTTGTCAGTCGTAACATACTCCAGCTTCACATAACCCTTCTTTTTGTGGTAAGAAGCCTTCACCCAGCCGTTTTCTTTTGTATCCGGATAGATCTTGAGCTTGTCCCCAAGTGCAATCTGTGTCACAACCTTCGTGTCGGTTCCGGGACCCTTTCTCAGATTGATACCATCCAGTGCATAGGCTGTCTTTGCCTTGCCATCCGAACTTTGCTCCGGCTCATCTGTCGTATCGGCATCAGAATTATCTGCGTTATCCGTCGTATCGTCCGTATTATTATCCGTCTGATCGTCTGCCTGATCGGTGTTGTCTTTCGTATCGTCCGGCTGCTGTGTGGTATCATCCGCAGGCTGATCCTGATTGTCTGCTCCTGCCTGTGTCAGCGACTGTACCCATGCCGTAATTGCATTCGGTATCGTCTCATTTGCCATCGCTGCGAGCTGCTCGTCCGATGAAATCGCCTGATCATACTTCTGCTGTACCTCCTGCTGGAGCGCAACGACATCATCCGCCTGCTCAAATTCATTGATCAGCGCCTGCACATCTGCCTGTGTGCTGTTCTCCATGTTAGACTGGTTGAACTGGCTGTAAGCATTGTCAATATACGGTTTCCCGGTCTCATCCGTTCTCACGTAGAAGAAGTCCAATCCGGGAGCGGCTGTCTCAACACCCTTGAACTTCATTTCCAGATAGACAGACACGACATACTCGCCCTCGCCAAGTCCGGATTTGGTATAGCAGCGCAGATTGTCATAGGAATCCACATATTCGCTGAACAGTTTGATATAGCTCTTTTCCGTATCGGAAATCGGCTGCGCCAATGTCTCTAATGCATTGACATCGCCATCCTGATAAGCCTTGTAATAATCCGCAATGAGCGTGTTGATCTCTGGAACCGCATCCACCTGAAATTCCTCGGTGAGATCCGCCTGATCCGTCTGCTCGTCCTGCACCGGCTTTGTCGGGGTACTCTGCGGTCCGGTACACTTTACAAGCACAACTACCATTGCCGCGAAAAGAACACCGGCAGCAATATAACGCTTGTACTTTTTCACAAGCTCCAAAAATGCTCCGGCGTCAAAGCCGCCATCGTTCTGAGATGTATTCGATGATTTATTTAATTTTTGCTCATTTTTATGTTTAGCAGAATCTGTATTCTGAGTATTTTGTTCTTGATTGATCTGATCTTTTTTCTGGTTCTGATTTGCCATTTGTTTTACTACCTCCTAAAATAATAAACACACGAACTTTCTCTAAATAAATGCAACCGGCGGGAATCGAACCCACATTACAGGAGTCGGAGTCCTGCGTTCTATCCGTTAGACTACGGTTGCTCGTTTTTAGGAGCAGTATATTATTTTATTTTCGATGAAACCAGCTTCGCTTATTTCTGCGTGCTTCCAATTCGTCATCAATCGCCTGCTGAATGCGCGACTTGACGAGCGCACAGATCTCACGTGAGTTCATACCCTTGTAATCCTCATAATAAAGCGGCTCCAGATAATGTACCTGTGCAGTCACCGGAACAAGGGAATTTTCTCCAAACACCTTGTATGAGTCAATCAATGCCACCGGAACGATGGGGGCTTTTGCCATCATCGCCATTTTAAAGCTGCCCGGCTTGAACTCCTGAAGTGTGTTGCCGTTATTTGTATAACCACCTTCTGAAAAAATAATATATCGACGTCCCTCCCTCACTTCGGTAGACGTCTCCTTGATGATCCCGAGTGCCTGACGCACATCCCCCAGCTTCATTCGCTTGCCTTCTACCAGATCAATAAACTCTTTGATCAGGATGCCGTAGGAAACCGCGTCGTCCACAACGACGGAACAAGGCTTCGGATGTGTGATCATAATGCTGAGTGCGTCGAATTTGCCCTGATGATTGGGATACAGTACATAACCGCCCTCTTTCGGGAGGTTCTCCAAGCCCTTACTTACCGTCTTGATATTTCCGGTGCGCATCATATAATAAATAGCCCGTCTGGCGATCCGATAACGCTTGGCTTCATCAAATTTCTCGGTATGTCTGGCCATATAGCCCATTTTCGGAATCATATAAATATGATAAAAATTCCAAAAAATGACCCAGTAAAAACGTAACATATCTTCTAACTAACAATCCCCTCATCTGTGATCAACACTTCGCATCATCTTTGCTATTGTATCAAAAACATCTGCAAAATTCAAGCCCTTATGCAAGAATATTTCTCACTCCATATAAAATGGTTGTCGTAATACCTACAGAATCTTCCACCGGCGGTTTCTTCGGATGTATCACAACGCAATTTGCGGGTGCATAATCGCAAAATTATGCACCCGCAAAATATCTTTTCTGTTATTTAATTGCTGTGGAAACTTCCACAAAGCCTGCCGCATAAGGCGCTACCGCATAGGGATCTGCATAAAAGACTGCTTTGCCGTTATTCTTTACATAAAAGGCATTGTTGAAATCCAGTGCTTTTAAGTTATTCTGCAAGGTGACACGAATATCGTCACTCGGATAGAAATAAAAGCCTGCGTCCTCGCCCTCCTTGTCGCACTTTGCCAGATACAGATTCTTTACCTTGCGATTGAGCTTTGCCTTGCTGATCCCGAACAGTCCGGCTGCTGTCAACTGCTCTCCGGTCTTTGCATCAAATGTCATGCTGATGCGGTACGGCATACCGTGTGCTCCGCCGGTAAACAGATAGCCGGTGAGTACGGTGCTGAAATATTTGTCATTGTTTGCCGTGACCTTGCAGGCAATAGCGTCACCGTAAGTCCACTGGAAGTCATAACCTTCCTTTTTTGCCTCTTCCATCATGGAAGTATACTCACCCTTATAAGTCACGGAATCTGTTTCCCATCCACTGATGAGTTTTTCCTGTTCTTTTACCAATGCCTCATTGATCTTTTTTGCAGTTGCAGAATCATCCGTGATCTGCGGGAACTTACCTTTTACGGTAAAATAGGTCGTTCCGTCATCCAGTGTATAGTCTTTGGAATAGCTGACCTTCTTTACGTGATAATTTGCTTTTGTTGCCGCGTCCACCGGCTGTGCGGATACTGCCCATGTACCTGCGATCATGGCTGCTGCGAGTGCCAGTGCACCCAGCTTCTTACATACATTTTTTACTCTCATATGTTCTTCCTCCTTTAATGAATATGCGTTTGAACTACCGTTCTATCTATTATGACACAGTTCTTTGCATTTGGTTTCTAAAAACTGGAAATTTTTTATTCAAACTTTACCTGCACTTCATCGCGAACTCCCGGTCGCCGGCAAACTGCGCCGTATTGTACAGCACCAGCACATCGGTCGGATCAAACATCTTTACCAGATCCCTACACTTGATATTGAGCTGTCGGAGATCGACCATCACGACCTTTTCGTAATCCTCTGCCAGAAACGGCAGCATACTATTGGCAAACGAGTCCTTGATGATCAGCAGTGTTCTGCCGTTTGCCCTTCCTCCCGTGACTTCTATCACCGGCTGGTTACCTCCGGTAAAATAACTGTACTGATCCTGTGTATCTAAAAACGACGCATCATAAAGCGTATCCGTCGTCTTTTCTCCCATATTGTAGACGACCGTCAGCGGCTGCATGGGCTCATACACATCAATCTCATCCGCACGCGGCGCCTGATTGATCTTCGCATAGGAGCTTCCGTAAAACTGACTGCTGACGCATTGGAACTCGCGCTTTTTCTGCGCCTGCACGACATCTCCTCCATTCGCCTCCACGTACGCCAGATACCCGTACCACGCGCCCAGCGTCGTCCAATGGTGATCCGTCCGGTAATAGATCTGTTCATCGGTATGCTTTTTCAATTCCGATGCTGCCGGAACCAGCACCGTATCCGCCAGACCGCCCAACTGCTGTTCCATACGGTCATACATCTGCTGTTCATCATACGTCGGTGCAAATGCCGGTAGCTTCTCCTGCATAATCCATGTTTTTGTTGGCACAAGCATCACGGATACCCTTCGCTTCCTGCTCATTTTCTTTACAAATTTTGCCAATGCCGCCTCGTTCTTTTCCGCCTGTGAATTCTCAAAATCCGATGCCTCATAATGCTCCAGCAGATAATCGTCTTTTCCGAAATAGACGCCGTTACTCTCCGTCCTGCCAAACATACGGGAGACATCCGTCTGCACACGCACCCAGCCATCCCTGCCCGGGAACTGATCCGCGAGATACGTCTCATATTTTGTCTGGAATCTGCCTTTTTTCACCGCTTTCCACCGCAGCTTCGGCATCGTCTGCAACACGCGCTTTTCCGACGCGGAATATTCCTGCTTCTGCGAAAAAATACTACCTCCGGTCAGCCCAAAAATGATCGCTGCGAACACGACAACCGGCAGGAGCTGTCTGATATATTTTTTTATCTTCATATACGCTTCTGCCTCCCATCAAAACCGAAAATACAAAAACGGATTGTACGTGCCATTCACCAGATACGCAATCGACAGCAACAGCATCACAGCCACAAAGCCGCTCTGTAACAAAGACGCTGCACTGTCATTCCGCTTCGTCAAAACGCCCGCGATGCGCTGCGGAAGTGAAGTCGCGCCAATCACCAGCACCGCCAAAAGGATCACATTGCTCATGACAAGATAGACGCTCTGCGCATCATACCATCCCGCAGCTCCGATCCCTGCCATCGCCTTTACATATACACGGTGTCCCCTGATATCTTCCCATGCAAACAGCAGCCATCCAAAATAGATAACAACAAGTGCATAAACATGTGAGATCCAGCCCGGCAGCCGTTTCAGCAGACGCAGCAGCCATGTCTTTTCCATCAGTAAAAAGAAACAGAAATACAGTCCCCACAACACAAAATTAACGGTCGCACCATGCCATAGTCCGGTCAGAAACCACACGATAAAAATATTGATCCATGTGCGTACCATTCCTCTGCGGCTGCCGCCAAGCGGTATGTACACATATTCCTTGAACCAGCTGCCGAGTGAGATATGCCAGCGCCGCCAGAACTCCGTGATACTTTTCGACTCATACGGATGGTCAAAGTTTTCCGGTATGTCAAAGCCGAAAACAGCCATCAGACCGATCGCCATATCGGAATATCCGGAAAAGTCAAAATAGATCTGGAACATAAATGCCAGTATGCCAAACCATGCCGCAAGCGTCGTCATCTGCTGTGGCTGATACCCTGTCACGGTCTGAAAAATCGCTCCCGCCTGATTTGCGAGCAAAACTTTTTTCCCCAGTCCACAGGAGAAACGAACGACTCCGTAACGGATACGCGATAAGTCTGCGCGGCGCTCCCGCAGCTGCACGGCGATGTCCGAAAACCGCACGATCGGTCCCGCGATCAACTGTGGAAACAGTGAAATATAAGCTCCGAAATTGATGATATTTTTCTCCGCCTTTGCCTTGCCGCGATACACATCGATCGTATACGACATCGACTGGAACGTATAGAACGAAATGCCGATCGGCAATGCATATTTACCGGTATATTTGAACACCGCCAGCAGTGACAGATTGATCACAACAGACAGCACCAGAAAGATCCGCGCAATGCTTTTGCGGTCTTTTTCTACAAAATAACCAGCTAAACCGCCGTTGACATAGTCAACGACGGTCGAAAATAACATGAGCCATATATAGATCGGTTCGCCCCACGCATAAAAAACGAGACTGAACACAAACAGGATCAGATTTCTCCAGATATTTTTCATGCAGCCGGGCACGATAAAATAAACAAGCAGCACACACGGCAGAAACCGTGTCAGAAACAACAAACTGCTAAATACCATAAATTACTCCTTTAATACGATTCTCTACTCTTTGTAATCTTTCCGGTCGCCAGATCGTATGCATAACAAATGCGTTCACTGTCAACATCATCATTCTGTGCAAACAAAATCTTACCGTCCGTCACTTCCGTCATGACAATATAACCCGACCGGTGGGCTGCCTTTCTGGTGAACAACAATTCCGGATTGTCTCCGTTTTCCTCACACCGATAGACATGCATCACATTGATACCGCTTTTCGGATAAGAAGCATAATAGATCTTTCCGTCCGCAAATAACGGCTGTGAAACATATCTGCCAAGTGTCGCCACCTTTTTGATCCCGGTCTGTGTACGCTCATACACATATGCCGGATACGGCGTAATATCAGACGGCTGATAAGTCGTCGTGATCATATATTTCCCCGAAACATTCAATACATTGCAGTTCTTTTTGACCCGCTTATAAGTGTCGTTTCCAAGATCATAGACATATAAATGAGTCGTAAAGATATGCATCTTTTGCAGGTAGATCTTTTCCTCATACACCTGCACAATATTATAAGAAGTATCCTCATCCGTCTTGAAGCTCCTGAGCAGTCTGACCGTCCCTGCTTCGTCCTTCAGATACAGCTTATTACCGGCGCGGTTTAGATAGATCCGGTTCGTTCCGTCCGTCCATGTCACGAGATGATTCTTCGTGACCACACACTCATAATCCGCCGCCTGCGCCGATGTGGTGTATCCACCGATTCCCACGCATAACACAAACAAAAAACACATTGTCATCAAAAATTTTTTCATAAAAGTGTCCCCCCTTTCCAATGGTAACTCGTATTATACGTGATTTCGATCTACTGTGCAAGACAGTGTTCTGCAAAATCTGCTATTACATTTTTCCGCTTTGTCCGTCAGCCTCTGCTTTCCCAAGCAGATACAAAAATGCGATTGCCGGTACCCGCATAATCGGCACTTTTGTTTCGTGCTTTGCGATACCAAAATCATCTAACTGTTTCGTAATTAAAAACGCATTTGTAACTTTGGAATGTTCGTCCCTGCATAGCTCCACAATGGCATCAGAAGCAGGAATATGGGAATTGTTGCGGTACTTGACCTCACAGAGAATCTTCTCACGAGGGAGTTCAATCACCACATCCACCTCCTTCTGATTGTCCTTTGCCTTTCTGAAATAACCGAGCTGTGCGGTACTTCCCTGATAAAAGGAAACGATATGCTTATAAACGGTAGTCTCCACCATGACTCCCAGTTCTTTTTCATCCGACAATACATCATCAATCATCAATACGGCATTGCGGATCGCGGCATCTGCAATAAATATCTTGGGTCTTCCTTTCAATGCACCCTTGCTTCCCACATCAATGGGCTTTGCCTGATAGATCAGATTGGACATTTCCAGCGCTTTGATATAACCGTCAATCGTGCTGACAGAAATATTTTCCAATTCCTTCGCAGCTTTCGTCACACTGAATATCTCTGTCGAATTCATGCAAAGATATAAAAACAGCTTTTCCATCAACAAGGGACTGCGGATATTAAAAAGTGTCAGCACATCACGTTTGATCACCTTGTCCACGACATCTTCACGCAGCATCCTTTGCGCATAAATATCATCATCGGACAATACCAGTTCCGGGAAACCGCCAAGCATAAGATAACGGTTAAAGTGCCCCTCCAACGGTGCAAACCTGTCCATCAGATCACCAAGCTGTGCACGGCTCATTTCCACAAGTTTTTTCAGTTGCAGATGATCCGGCAAAATCGGTTCTTCAATTTGAAGCAGACGGCAATACTCATAGAAGGACATGGTCGGTATTTTCAAAACACTCCATCTTCCTGTGCCACTGTCCGTTGCGCCTTTTTCCAATATCGGACCCACCGAACCGGTTGCCGTCAGACGAATATCCTTTCTGCTGTCATAAATGACCTTCATCCATAATTCCCAATGCTCTGTGTACTGGATTTCATCGAGGAAAATATACCTTGTCCCGTTGATTGGATAAAGCGACTCATAAATGGAAAGCACCGTCTCCACATTGACGAGTTTTACAATCGGATTATCAAACGAAACATACAGGATATTGCATGGGCTGACACCTTCGTCTATCAAATAATCGATCATCTGGTACATAATCGTAGTCTTACCGACGCGCCTTGCACCCGATAACACAACAAACCGCCTGAGTGTCCGATGTTGCATCATTTTTAGCGCTTCGTAATAAGCAATCCGCTTTTGCGGCTTACTCTCCTCCTTGATGACAGCGGGATTGCGCCACCACGGATTGTACTGCCGCAGTACCTTAATAACTTGTTCATCCGTTACGATCGCCATAAAAGCACCTCCACATTTTCATTATTTCCACGGCGTTATATTATTATACCCATACAACAGCAACGGAGTTATATTGTTATACTTTCATAACTTCCGTACTATTGTGCAAGTATATTTTAGCAACAGCCAAATGAAAATGCAAGCGATTTATCCCTTTCCTAATCCACAGGTCAGTGTCCGTATCACCGGTATGCGGCTAAACAATGCATAGAGAACATACGCCCCGCCAAAGGCGGCGACTGCGCATGCCGCATAGCAGAGCACCGCCGACAGCCCCTTTGCATATTCCGCTAAGTAATAGGCACAGGCTGCAAGCGGCAGGTAATGGAACAAATACAAGCCCCATGAATTTTGGAGCATGAAACTGGAAAACGGCGTTGTAAAGCCGCCCCATTTTTTCATAAACGCGAGCACACCAAGCGTTCCCAGCCATGCATAGAGATTACACAGAAATGTATCTAAAACCTCATGCTCCGCATACGGCTTTCCCCAGAATAAGCCAACAAATGCGGCGCAGCAGATGACTCCCGCAACCGTAAACAACAGCCACCGGTCGGACAGCCGGTCCATAACCTCATCATGTGAGAACACAAAATAGCCCAGTAGAAATCCGGTTCCGTAAATGCCGAAACGGTACACAACCACAACCGGCGTATTCAGAATCTGTGCCGCACCCCAGATCAGGACTGCAAACGCGGCAGCCAGCCACGCCGGAGTTTTCGCTCCCAGTTGATACAGCCGGTCTTTCTCGATCTTCCGTAGCACGACGAGCAGCAGCGAAAAGACCCACAACAGTTGTATGTACCACAGCACCCCGCATCCACTGACCGACATAATCAGATAGACGACCGGTTTGGGTGCGGCTGCCATCTGCTCGAACGCACCTGCGATCTGCATATTATAATATCCGAGCATCCAGCCGGTCACCAGCAGACCTACTGTGGACGGCACCAGATATTTTCTTGTTCTCGTCCGGATAAATTCCCTATGCGTATGCCGCTCCAGATAAAACCTTGCGCTCATGCCGGAAACAACAAACAATAACAGCATAAACCACGGATAGACGATATACTGATACGCATCCTGATATTGAACCGGATCAAACGGCCCGATGACTCCGTACACCTCTATGCCGTTATACATATAGATCACATGATACACAACGACCAGAACGACCGTGATCCATTTGATATTATCCAGATATGTTTTCCTCATTTGTCCACCTCAAATGCCACCGTCTGCTCTTTCATGGATATCTTTCCGACCCGGAAGCCATACGCCAGAAGTTCTTTTTTGAACGTCAAAAACGAATGGTCGATCGGAATACCTGCGATCTCCTCTATTTCTGCATAAGTCAGTTTAAAATTGTCTGTTTTGTTTTGTGCGATCCACTTCCATAAAGGATCATATTTGCTCATAACGATACCTCCTTCTATTTGTTGAGTGCCTGAAAATATTCCTTTTGCGGTTACTTTATGCCCTGAGAATAAATTTTTACAAACTGCCGAATATGCCGTTTCAACAAATCAAGCACCTCCTGCTCCCGCTGCGGCTGTCTGTCACAAATCGTTATCATCGTGTAAATAGGACCATAAAAATGTACCGCCATAATTTCATAGTCTGCCTCTATAAAATTCCCTTTTTCCGCCAGCATCGCAAACAAATTCTTCTGATACGCAATCGCCTCATCATAATATTTCTTTGAAAATTCCGCCGCGAGCTCCGGTTTACGAAATTGCTCAATCGTCAGCATCTTGCGATACATTTTCGTGTACTCATCATGCACAAAAAACAAAAATAACTGCTCGCCGATGGCATATAACTGTTCCGTGGAAATATTTTCATACACCGCAACATCTGCATCAGGGTTATTTCCATCAATCTGCAGTAGCATGGCTTTCTCATTGTAGCGCTGCTTCATCGTGTCCACAATCGCCTGATAAATAGCTTCCTTTCCATCAAAATGCGCATAGAGGGATGCCGCCTTGATTTCCACTGCCGCTGCAATCTGGCGCATGGAAACACCATCATACCCTTTTTCGGAAAACAGCCTCAGGCTCTCGTAAATAATACGCTCCTTTGTCGTTCTAAAGCTCATAGCGCGCTACCTCTCTCCCCTGACGGACGCAGATACTGCATGCCTTCTGGTGCTGAATGCCTAAGAGCCCATCCATCTCCCTGCATGCATTCTCATAACGCGCCCGCTGGAAATGCACCAGCACATACTCTGCATGTCTGATCCTGCCGGAAGCCTGTGCACAAAAACTGCGCATTGCCGCACATAACTGAAATACCCAGATCGGCGTACAGATAATCACTTTCTCATATTTTTCCAGATCTACACGAATCGGTTCAATCGGCATCTGCCAGCGATGCATTCCAAATCGTCCGCACCACCAGAACCCAAGCGTTCCTTCCGTGCGCTCTGTGGATATCACCTCATAAATATCCGCATCATATTTCTGTTTTAATTCATATGCATAATGTCTCACATAGCCCATTCTGGAAAAATAGACAATCAGCGTGTCCGGCGAACCTGTCCAGGCGGTGTCTGTGTCCAGCCCCTGCAGCCGCTCTTTTTCCATTTGTGCAAATGTCTCCTGCTTGAAAAAGATGTATGTAGCAAATCCGGTCAACGACTGAATCAGTCCGAAAATAAAATAAATCGTGGACATGAAATTAGCAGGAAACATATAGAACTGAATGCAGATCCAAAGCATCAATGTCACTCCGAACACGCCTCCGAGAACGATGCCTGCTTTCTTCTTTGCCAATAGCAGCGCTGCGGCTGTCAGATTGGATAAACCATTCACAATCAGCAGTGCAATTCCCGAAAACAGAAAATCCTGAAACAGCACATCGGCAAACGGAAGTACCTGAAAATAAGGCAGCATCCCGGACATGCCCAGAATACTGCCATCCGGAGCAATGAACATTGCTGTGCTGCCTGCCACTGCTCCAATTCCTATAAATAAACACCAGAAAAGCAACCATTTCCTTGCGATCTGATAGCGACTTCTCATTTCCCGTCCTCCTAACACTTGTTAGGTCTATTTTAGCTAACAAGTGTCAGGTTGTCAAGCATCCATGACTGCTTATCCATTCTTTCTATTGAGAACTTATTTTCTAAATACTTTCTAAACAATAGATCCTGTCTTTGACAATTCCATACTAAAACTCCAAACTATCCGCATTGAGCAAAAAATATTTCATTCCCATAATTACAAAACCTTCCTCATTTCTCCACGGCTTCTTCGTCCCATTTACTATCACAATCTTCTTAAAGGAATCCGGAATATTTCTAAATGAATTAAGTTCCTGTGTCTGCTTTTCCTCAGAAGTCATATCATAAGCTACCTGAGCCTCCGTTTTTTCCAATCTTTCCAGAAACGCGACATAGAATTCTCTTTCTTTCATACAGGCCCTTTAAACCTCTATACTTTTAGGAATTTGTACGATCCATATAGCGACCATCTACCAGCAAATAAACCGTAGTCTCATCGCCCCTTTGATTGACTAATTCTTCGACATCCGGCCAATGATCTTCATTTTCAAACTTTTCAGCAGATGTATCTGCATCATCCGTTAATGGTTCTTCCGGAAGCTGTACTACCTCTATAATTGCCTCAATTTTTTCACCCGGAGCATCCCTCCATGAATGATATGCCGCATCATCACAACCTGCCTGCTCAAGTAACTCTTTTGCGTCAGGACCCAATAATTTCTGATATGCATCATACACAGATGCAAGCTTATTCGAAAATTCCACCTGTTCAGAGTTTCCTTTATCAG